>DASXOB010000025.1:0-133737 GCA_036494545.1 Chthoniobacterales bacterium | reverse complement strand
GAGTGCGAGCTGACTTCCCAAGACGAGAAGACTCGCCCTAACTAGTGTCACGATAAGCGTTTTCATAGATGTTATTGTGGTTTGTGTTGGAACTAGGGGACAACAGTCAGAGTAAGATCATTCCCATCGCCGCCTTCGTAGCTGACTTGGAATGTGTTATTGCCGAGCACGATGGTTGAAGCATCTGCCAGATTGCCAAACGTGCCGCTGATCGGAGTCGCCGAAGTGTTGTTGATTAAGGTGAAGACGCTTCTTAAAGGTAGGATGTCAGTGTCTCGGTCAGCCAAGAGAATACGCGCGTTGTTGATCGTAACACCATCGGCTGTCACGCTGTCGGCCGTTCGTTGGGAGCTGCTAATAGAGTCATTGTAGGTCGCGCCGGATTCGAAAGTGAGGACATTCAAGACGGTCAGGACGATCGTGTGTTCGGGGTTTAACCGTTGAAACAAAGCGGCACCGGATGATGTACCGTCTCCGATTGTGAGAACGCCCCCGATCGTTCCGTTGCCACCGACTCGTCCAGAGTTGACGCTGATAGAGCCCGTGCCAGTCGCGGAGCCGATGCGATTGGCGATCACCAATGTTCCCCCGTCTACAATCGTTATGCCGGGGATGTCGTTGGCGCCGCGCAGGGTAAGGGTGCCGTTCCCTACCTTCGTGATGGTCGAACCGAAATTCTCGAGGTGCCCGGAAAAGGTGGTGCTGAGATTATTGCTCCCGATGGCAACATTGGTCGTTCCGAAAGAAGCATAGCCGCTGCCCTCCAGAGAACCAATCGTCACGTCAACGCGGGGTGAATGATTGCTGATATCGAGCTCGCCGTTCCCGAAAATCTGCACGCGTGCCGTGCCACCCGTCGAGCTGTCTGTAAAAGCTACAATACCGCCCTTGCCGTCCCCGCTGCCGCTGTTGGCAATCAAAGTAGCATTGCCAGCGTCCGAGGTCTGAGAGAACGTGAGTGTACCACCCAGCCCTCGAGTCACGGTGCTGCCGTTTGCGGTAAAGATGGCGTTGTCCCCGGTGCTGGAACTGGTTAGGTTAATACTTCCGCCAGGCGCGCCCGTGACTGTTCCACCATTTGCCGTGAACGTCGCAGTGGCGGCAGATGCCTTAACCAATTCAACCAGGCCACCGTCCGCACCATGCAGGGCGCTGCCATTGGCAACAAAAGTGCCGTTGGCCGCAGTTGTTCCTATGCTAACTATAGTCTCGCCCGGCTGCGCGCCGGCGAAGCCGGCCGGGTTAGAGATAAAGGTGCCGTTACCTGCGCTGGACTGATCGATAAAAACGGTCTGGCCACCTAGCCCAGTTTGTATTGGAACGGTGGCGCCGTTGCTGATCACGGTGGCTTCTCCTGCACTTGAGTTATCGCGGAAAGTGACAAACCCTCCCTTCACCATGTCCGTGGCACCAGTATTGATGATAACAATCTGGCTTCCCGCTGAGGCGGCATTGTGAAACGATATGCCAGTTGTTCCCGCCGTGACAAAATTTTGAATTGTGCCCGAGTTGTTTACTATCCCGAGATCACTAATATCGAAAAAGCCATTGGCGACGTTGATGGTAAATGGGCTGGCTCCCGCATCAAATACGATGCTGCCGACTTCCGTCGTTACCGAGGGAAAGACTGTAGTTGTGTTCGAGACTCCAAATGTGGCCGTATCCGTGCTTCCATTCGGGACTGTCTCAGGCGTCCAGTTAGCCGCGGTGTTCCAGTCATCGCTGGTCGGGTTTAGATTCCATATGGCGCTCCCGGCGAGAGCGGGCTGACTGGTCAGGATAAGAAAGCTCGTGAGTGTTAATGCTAGTATTGTTTTTTTCATCCGTGGTCTATTTGTCTAAGTTCGAACTAGGGAACAACAGTCAGGGTAAGATCATTCCCATCGCCGCCTTCATAGTTGGCCTGGAAGGTGTTGGCGCCACTTGTAATCGTTCCTCCATCGGGAAGATTACTAAAGGTGCCGCTGATCGGATTGGCGCTCGGGTTGTTGATGACGGTGAAAGTCGTCCCCGCAGGCAGCGCGGTCGTGCCTGCATCGAAGAGGGAGAAAAGCGCGCCGCCATTGATGGTGACCCCAGCAGCGATTACTTCCGCCGCGATTGAAGAATCACTGATAAGTCCGCATCTGTAGCTCCCGCCCGGATTAAAGGTAAGGAGACTTCGAATCATCAGTGTGTTAGGGCGTTTCAGACTGCTTCCAGCAGATAGAGCTGCATTCTGACTGCTTCCGCCCACAGTTACCGTGCCGGCGATAATGCCGTGCCCGGCGAGCGTTCCACCAAGGACTTGCACCGGACCGGAGCCCGTGGCCGATCCAGTTTGGTTGCGGACCAGCAGAGTTCCCGCCTTAACCTGTGTGCCCGCGAAATAGGTATTGGATTGTGTGAGCAGGAGCGTTCCAGAACCAACCTTGGTCAACGAGCCACCGCCCGAGCTACTCGCTCCATGAATCGTGCCATCGAACTGGCTATCGAACCCACCGGCACCTACCGTGAGATTATTTCCCGACAAGGAGACCAAACCGTCGCCCGTGAGCGAGCCAATCGTAACTCCTGGCGCGTCGTGGTCGCTGATGTCCAGAATGCCGCTACCGTGAACCTCGACTCGCGAAGTTCCCCCCAACGAATCATGATGAAAGTGAATCTGTCCACCCGCGAGCCCCGACGTGCCGAAGGCGATTAGCGTAGCCTGGTCGGCAGTTGTGCTGGATTCGAGGTGTAAGGCGCCAGGATCGGCGTGCCCAACCAAGCCTCCGTTTACGGTAAAAGTCGAAGTTGCCAGAGTCGTTCCGAATTCGACATCGCCAAATCCGCCTCTAGCCCCTTCCGCGGCACCACCGTTGATTGTGTAATGACCGTTCCCGGCGCTGGGAAAGTTATCCGTGCCGCCGAACTCGAGGTCCGCCGCCAGGGCAAACGGCGCGGTGCCGCCATTCACGACAAAGTTACAGTTATCGCAGGTCGAGGCCTCATGGAATTGAACGAAAGCACCAAGTCCGCCACCGGCGTCCCCGCCATCAAGGATGTAAGTGGCATTACCTGCATTCGTACTTAGGAGGGCCATGTAGCCCATAATGGTCGAGGGATCGGGCGCGGCTTTGATCTCATAAGTTACCTGGTCCGCTGACCCAGCACTACCTTGCATAATGAGCTGGCTGCCTGCTGCGACGACAAAGTTCTGGGTCACCCCGGAGTTATTCACTACTCCGCCGGCATCGATTGTCAGGACGGCGGGAGCGTTGATACCAATGGTAAACGGGCTGGCACCGGCGCCAAAGGCAATGGTATTGACCTCAGTGGCAGCCGAGATTCCCACCCCGGTAATATTCGAAAGGCCAAACGTCGCGGTATCGGAAGGACCGTTCGGGACTGTGGCCGGCGTCCAGTTAGCGGCTGTATTCCAGTCGTTGCTGGTGGGGTTGAGATTCCAGGTGGCACTGCCGGCTTTTATCGAATGACTTACAACTGTAAGAAGGCTGCTGATAACTAACGTGATTATTATTTTTTTCATGGGTGACTTGGGTTTAGTTTGGAATTAGGGGACAACAGTGAGAGTAAGATCGTTTCCACCGCCGCCGCCTTCGTAGTTGGCCTGGAAGTGGGTGCTGCCGACCGTGATGATGGCGCCGTCGGCCAGGTTACTAAAGGTGCCGTTGATTGGGTTCGGACTGGTATTACCGATCACGGTAAAGACTGTGCCGGGCTGAAGCGTGCCGGTGATGGTGGGCTGGAACGAGAAGGTAGCACCGTTAATGGTCACTCCTTCGGCCACCACTTTATCGGCGCGCACCCGCTGACCTCGGGCTTGAGCGGTGCACTCGTAAGTGGCGTCCGCCTGCAAGGTGAGTGAGCTCTGAATCGTGAGCGTCGCTGGAACGTTGCTTCCGATCGCGGGAGCAAGCACTGCGCCCGCGCCGCTGCCTGTCCCGACCGTAACCGCGCCAGCCACCGTTCCGCTGCCGCCAAGCGTGCCGGCGTCCATCGCCGTGGCGCCTGTGCCTAAGGCCGAGCCGGAGGTGTTTTTGACCAGAACAGTGCCAGCATCGATTACCGTTCCGCCGGTGTAGGCGTTGGCGCCAGTTAGAGTCAGCTGGCCGGTCCCGACCTTAGTCAGCGAACCCGCAGTGTTGCCACCGTTGCTCTCCTGGATAACTCCCGAAAAAACCGTACTGAGGTTGTTACTGCCGACAGTGAGAGTTCGCGCCAGAAACACAGAGCCATCGCCCGCCAGCGATCCCAGCGTCAACACCATGTCCTCACTTGGCCTCACTTCCAGTTTCGCGTTACCAGAAAGGACGACAGTTGCGTTGTCGCCACTACTCGTACCTAGAAAGGCAATCCTGGCGCCATCGCCACCGTTCGTTCCGCCATTTGCCATCAGAATCGCGTTACCGACGGAAGCGCCCCGGTCGAAGGTCAGCTTGTCTCCCGCTCCGCCTGGCGTGGTAGCGCCATTGATGACGAAGGTGCCATCGCCACCGGTAGAACTGTCGATGAACTCAATGGTGTTATTCGTTCCGTCCCCGCTGAAAGTTCCGTCACCCGCAGAGACGCTGTCGCGGAAAACAACATAGCCTCCAGAACTACAACTGGCGGTGGCATGTTCGGCATCGGCATCGTTTGCAAATTCGATCGTACCGCCGACGGCATTTAAGGTCGCGTTTCCGCCTTTTCCGCTTAGAAAATCCACGTAGGAAATACCATTGACGGTGATGGTGGAGTCGGCCGCGGTTGAGGAGCCCAGGAAAAGCATGAATCCCTGGTTACGACCGCTGTTGATGACGAAGTTGGCGCTCTCCGCCGAGGCTCTGTTCTCCAGATAAATCCCTCCGCCATCCGTCTGGAAATAGGTCATCGCACCGGCGTTGCCGCCCAGCCTGATGAATCCTTGTTCGCCCGAGTAAAACGACTGAGTCACCCCGGAATTGTTCACGATTCCGTCACGATCGATGTTAAAGTTTGTGGGCGAAGTGGACTCGACCGTGATGCTATAAGCGGGAGCGTTGGGAGCAAAAACAAGGCCCTTGACTTCAACCGTCAGGGTATCGATCAAAGGATTCGTTACCTGGGAAGCTCCGAAAGTGGCGACATCGTCGGGACCATTCGGGACCGTATCGGGAGTCCAGTTAGCAGACGTGTTCCACTTATTGTTCGTTGGATTGAGATCCCAGGTCGCGCTGCCGGCAAAAGCCAGCTGACTTGAGAGGATACAAAGGCCGGCGATAACTGGTGTTGGTATAGTGATGTTCATAGGTAGTCATTTCATTTAAGTTGATGCCAGGGGATAACAGTGAGAGTAAGATCGTTCCCGTCGCCACCTTCGTAGTTAGCTTGGAGTTTATTGCCATTGACAGTCACAATTGCGCCGTCGGTTAAGTTGGTGAAGTTTCCACCGATTGGAGTCGCACTCGTATTGCTGATGACGGTAAAGACTGTGCCAGCCTGAAGTGTGCCTACGATCCTGGGCCGGAAGGAGAATTTCGCGCCGGTGATTGTCACTCCATTGGCGACTACGCTGTCGGTCAGGGCCTCGTGGCCTCTCCCTTTTGCGCTACACTTGTAGGTGCTGTCCGCCAACAGAGTGAGTGTTCCTTGAGTCGTTAAAGTCGTCTGAGTATGGCTACCTGCGGCCGGCGCGAGGATAGCACCAGCGCCGCTACCCGTACCGACGGTCACTGCCCCTGCAATGATTCCACTGCCTCCGAGTGTACCACCGTTTACCTGCACCACACCTGGACCGGTCGCTGAGCCCTCTGTATTTGTAGCGAGCAACGTCCCGGATTGCACCGTGGTCCTGCCATAGCTATTCATTCCGCTAAGAGTCAGTGTGCCGGTGCCAGTCTTTGTGATGGCGCCGTTGTTACCCCGTAAGAGGCCGCTAAAGGTCGTACTCAGGTTATTGCCACCGATCGTAAGGTTGGTTGCTCCCAGCAAGATGGTTCCCGATCCTTCCAGAGAACCGAAACTATTCACGGTTACCCCCGACTGATTGAAATCAACCTTGCCTTTGTCGAAGACTTCCATGCGACAGTTACCTCCGGTGCCTGAGTTGCCGAACAGAATGGTGCCTGCCGTGCCACCATTACTCCCCCCGTTAACAATCAGGGTGGCGTTGCCGCCCGTAGAATCCAGCCCAAAGAGCAGGTCGCCGCCAATCGCACCCGGCGCCTGTCCGCCATTTACGGTGATGGTCGCTTCAGCTGCCGAACTGGTGTCGTAAAACTCCAGGTCGCCGCCGAAGCCGCCCGGGACGGAGCCACCGTTGAGAATAACATTGGCGGCGCCGGCATTCGATGTTCCATAAAATTGGATATCGCCCCCGATAAGTCCAGGGGCACCCTCGTTATCGGTAATGGTGGCAGTTCCAGCACTAGATTCATCGCGGAAAAGAATAACTCCCTGAGTGCTCCCATTGCCGGCCGCACCATAGTTATTAAGGTTGCTGCTGCCTGCGGTTGAGCTATTGAGGAAGACTATTCCCGCGCCTTCGCCCTTTCCCGTGCCGCCGTTATTGACGAAAGTAGCTGTCGCAGCGCTGGCCTGGCCATAAAAGTAGATTTGTCCGCCCGAGGCCAGCTCTGCCGTGCCGCCTTGGTTTGTGAGATTGGCTGCGCCGGCAGTGGCATTGTCAATGAAGAAAATTGAGCCCGCGTCAAAAGTGAATGCGACAGCTCCTCCTTGATTCACGAAGGTCCCATTCCCGGCCGTACTATTATCCTGAAACTGGATGACTCCATGACCAGCCATTCCGTCGGTTGCGCCCATGGCCGTGTAGGAAGTGAGTCTGCCCGCACCCGTATTCCCGAGGAAGGTGAGATATCCGATTCCGCCGGCCGCACCGGATTGCGCCACAAAACCTTGTAAGGAGGCAGAGTTATTGGTTACTCCTACTCCGGTAAATGTAAGAGGATGGGCAGGGGAAACAGTGATGTCGTAAGTGTTCGCGGTTGGGTCGAAAACAATCGAGTCTACTGCGACTCCGGCGGACAGTGAGATGGAAGCAATGTTCGAGGTTGCGAAGCTGGCAACGTCGGACGGTCCATTTGGGACCGTGTTGGGCGTCCAGTTTGCAGCCGTGTTCCAATCGCCGCTGACTGGATTGAGATTCCAGGTGGCGCTGCCGCCGAGCGCGAGTTGACTTACAAAGATGAGAAGACTCGTGCTAACTGGTGTCAAGATAGCTGTTTTCATAGGTAGCCATAGTGGTTTGCGCTGGAACTAGGGGACAACAGTCAGAGTAAGATCATTCCCATCTCCGCCTTTGTAGTTAGCCTGAAAAGTGTTGCTGCCGACCGTGATCGCTCCACCATCGGGCAGGTTGACGAAGGTGCCGCTGATTGGATTTGCGCTCGTGTTGCTGATCAGGGTAAAGGCTGTGCCCGGCGCCAGCGCAGCCGTGCCTCGATCGCTGAGTACCATCTGTGCCTGGGTGACCCTAACTCCCTTGGCTACGATCGCGTCGGCGGAAGGGACGCTGCTATTCAGTGTTACTCTGTAAGTGGCGTCCGCATTCAGCGTCAGTGATTTGCCGATCGTGAGTGTGCCAGGAGTATAGGGATCTTTCCCGGGGCCTACCACAGCGCCCGCGCCGTTCCCGATTCCGACGGTGACCTTGGCGGAAATCTTTCCGGTCCCGCCAAGTATTCCGCTCGTAACCTGGACCGGACCTGTCCCAAGTCCTGAACCTGCGGCATTGTTGACCAGGAGCGTGCCGCCATTGATGACTGTTCCTCCCGTGTAGGTGTTAGCACTGGCTAGAGTTAGTCCACCTGTCCCAATCTTGGAGAGCGACCCGCCAGTCCCGCCACTGCTACCGCCATCCTGAATCACTCCAGAGAACGTCGTGCTCAAATTATTGCTACCCAGAGTAAGATTGAGCGCCCCGAGAAAGACCAGGCCATCGCCTTCCACTGAGCCGGTTGTCATCCCGGGGGTGCCGTGCGAGCTGATATCCAGCGTGCCATTGCCGAACACTTCGCACCGGGCCGTGCCGCCAGACGAATCCTTGGCGAAAGCGATCAGACCTCCACTACCGCCATTAATTCCCGGGTTGGCAATAAGAGTAGCCTCCTGGGCATCAGGGACGCTGCCACCGATGAGGCCGAAGGTGATGCTGCCACCGAGCCGTCCGGCAGCGTCACCGCCGTTATTGATGATCACGGCCTGGCCAGCCATACCGCCGAAATTAAAAAGTGTCGTTCCTTCTCCCGCCAAAGCGGTAGCGCCTTGATTGGTAATCGTGGCATTTCCGAGCGTGGACGAGCTATCCATGACTTCCAGGCTCTCCAAACGCGGTGACAGCTCTCTTGTGTTGACAATCGTGGCATTGCCAAGGGTCACCGTGCCCACGAGGAGAACGAACCCTCCCGCGTTAGTCACGGTTGCGTTACCGAGGGTAGGCAGGTCAGGGCTGCTCGCGCTGAGTTCCAGTTCGCCGGTATCGAAAAGGTTAATGGTTGCATTGGCGCCGGTGCTAAGATTGCCAAACTCGATCAAAGCAGCGTACGCCTCGTCGCTTGAACCATGGATGTTAAAGACCGCGTGATCGGCACTGGCGGAATCGTAAAACGTGAAGTTCCCACCGATACCAAACGTATCCTGACCGCTGTTCGCCGTATAGGTCACGTTGCTTCCGGCAACGGCGCTGTTTGTGAAGGTGAAGCAGGGAAATGCCGGGAAATCCACTCGCTGACCTGGCGAAGCAAGTCCAGACTTAGCCACGATCGATTGCATCACTCCGGAATTATTGATCACACCTGCACCGCTGATCGTCACCTCGTGGGAGGGATCGTTGGCGATCGTGAAAGGACGGGCACCGGGATTAAAGACGATGCTGTTGATCTCTGTCTCCTGCGAGAACGAGACAGTCCGGCGGATGGATGTGCCAAAGCTGGCGACATCCGAAGGACCATTGGGAACCGTGTTCGGTATCCAATTGCCGGCCGTATTCCAATCAACGGTGGATGGACTTGCACTCCAGGTGGCGCTGCCGGCAAAAGTCAACTGACTTACAAGGGCAAGAAGACTTGCGCTAACTAGTGTGAGGGTAACTCTTTCCATAGGTGATCACATGGGTTGGGTTGAATCTAAGGGACAAAATTCAGTGTAGATGGCTTCCGTCGCCGCCTTCGTTCTTTGGGCTCTGAGGCCGGCGAATGGTAACTTCGACGATGGCGACGGGATTTGACCCATCCGTACCACCCGCTACCAGTACGTTCCCGTCGAGCAACCTCGTCGCCGTGTGCTGAGCGCGGGCGATATCCAGGGCGTCCGCGACCGACCAGGTGTCGCTCACTGGATCGTAGAGCTCAGAGTTTGCTCTCGGCTCGCCCGCGTCATAACCGCCTGTGACCAGAACATCCCCGTCAGTCAGGAGCGTCGCAGTGTGAGCGGCCCGGCGCTTAAGCAGGCTGCCCCCAGCGGTCCAGATACCGGTGCTCGGGTCGTAAAGTTGCACGCTTGTGATCGAGTAGCCGCTGTCATTTATTCCTCCGGCAACGAGCACCTCACCATCGCGCAGAAGTGTGGCAGTGTGATCAAGGCGTCCGGTCGGGAGGCTTCCCGTAGTCGTCCACAATTCCGTAGTCGGATCATAAAATTCGGCGCTGGCGAGGACGGGGGAATTAAGATTAAACCCGCCAACGACGAGCACTCTGCCATCCGACAGCAATGTCGCGGTATGACTTCTGCGGGTAGTAATGAGCTGGCCCGTCAAGGTCCATCTGCCGCTAACTGGATCATAAAGTTCGGCGGTCCCCGATGGTCGTCCAAGTCCATCATAACCCCCGGTGACGAGTACCTTGCCACCGTTAAGGAGGGTCGCGGTGTGCAGAGTCCGCGGGATATTGAGAGAGCCAGTGGGCGTCCAGGTCCCGGTGGCGGGATCGTAGAGTTCCGCGCTCTCGAGAATCGTATTTCTGTCGGCATATCCCCCTGCGACGAGGACCTTGCCAGCGGTCAACAAGGTCGCGGTGTGATCATAGCGTGCGTCACTTAAGCTTCCTGTGATCGTCCAGGTACTATTCGCCGGATCGTAGAGTTCCGCGCTCGCCAGAGAGCTGCCCCGGCTCACTACTCCGCCTGCGACGAGCACTCTGCCATCGTCCAATAACGTGGCAGTGTGACTATATCGAGGCGTGTTAAGGGGGTGGGTTTCCGTGAACCGGAATGGCAGCGCCTTACATGGCTGCACCAAAACAAGTGCAATGCCGATAAAACATAGCACCCAGCTTGGAATGGGTTCGATCAATTTGGGAAGTTTATTGGTTCCTAGAGAGCTGGCCATGGCTAGTGATAAGGTCGTTTCTTTCATCAGTGGTCTATTTCTAAATTAAAGCTACGGAACAACAGTTAAGGTTAGATCATTTCCGTCGCCGCCTTCGTAGTTGGCCTGGAACTTAGCTCCGCCCACGGTCAATACCTTACCATCGGGAATGTTGTTGAAGGTACCTGCGATCGGTAAGGCCGAGGTGTTATTGATCACCGTGAGGGTCAGCCCGGTGCTCAGAGTGCCTTGCACGGTGCCGTTGAAGGAAAAGATTGCTCCATTGATGGTGACTCCATTGGCGATCACCAGGTCGGTTCTTGCCTGGTTAGTCCTGGCTTTGAAGGTGCACTGATAAATGGCATCTGAGTTCAGGGTGAGCGAGCTCTGCAAGGTGAGGGTGGTTTGTTTGGGCGCTCCATGAGCGGGAGCAAGGAAAGCCCGTGTTGCAGTCCCGGTGCCCACGGTGACCGCACCGGCCATAATGCCGCCGCCGCCCAGGAAGCCGGCATTGACCTGCACGGGACCGGAGCCGGTAGCCGAATCAGTCGTGTTATTCACGATCAATGACCCGGCACTGATTGTTGTTCCGCCTCCATAGGTATTAGGCCCGGTCAGTTCAAACCGGCCGCTACCTTCCTTCACCAGTTGGCCGTGCATGTCGCCGCTCATGGTACCGGCGAAGCTCGTGCTAAGGTTATTTCCGCCGAGTGTTAGCGCGTTCCCTCCCATCTCAACGAAGCGGGATTATCTATTTGACTCAAGGTAAAGATTGTGCGAGAATCCTCGCATGATTGGTTATTTCTTCGGCTTCTTCCGATGCTTCCAAGCGATCTTTTTTAGCTCGCTGATGACCTCTTTCGGGAACAAGTGCCGAAGCAATTCCTTGTCCTTCATCTCGTGAAGTTTCTTTTTAGGTCTAGGCATAATTATGAACAAAAAACCCGCTAAATCGTTCAAGGCTGACATGAATCTTCCGAAGCTTATTGAGCTGTTCGGAACAGAGGATAAATGCCGCGCATATCTGGCAACGCTTCGCTGGCCGAATGGCGTAACCTGCCCTAAGTGCCACTCTAAAAGCATTTCCACTCTTACTGAGCGCGAGGTTTACGATTGCAACGCATGTCGCTACCAGTTTTCCACAACGAGCGGGACCATTTTTCACGATACCCACCTTTCGCTCGCGAAGTGGTTTCAAGCAATCTATCTGATGACAGAATCCAAAAAGGGTATGAGCGCGCTCCAGATTAAGCGCACGCTCAACATTGCCTACCAGACCGCCTGGCATCTCTGCCACCGCATCCGCTTTGCCATGCGTGAAGTTAGAAGCGAACTCCTTAGCGGAGTCGTGGAAGTGGACGAGACTTACGTCGGCGGCAAAGTTCGCGGAATGGGTCGTGGCTACAAGGGGAACAAGGCTATTGCTATCGGAGCAGTGCAACGGGCTGGCAAGATTCGGCTGCAAGTAATTGAGCACGCGGACAAGGAAACGCTGCACAAATTCATTAAAGACAATACCGCTCCAGACACCGAAGCGATCTATACGGACGAGCTTCCCGCCTATTGGGGAATTGAGGATGAGGACACAATCCACCGCAGCGTAAACCATTCTGCCGAGGAATGGGTTGTCGGCGACGTTCACACGAACGGTATTGAGAGCGTCTGGAGCTTGCTCAAGCGTTCTATCATCGGTTCTTATCATCGGGTGAGCATTAAACATCTGGACGCCTACCTAGACGAGTTAGAGCATCGCTTTAACAATCGGCAAAATGAATACATCTTTCGGGATACTCTCACGAAGCTAGTTAATGCGGCGAAGCTCCCATATCAGGAATTGATTCAGAAGGCGGCTTAGTCATAAATACCCCATTGCGCCTTAGCTATTTTTGTAAGCATACCGCAGTCATTCGTCATGGGTCTGCCTTTTAGTTCGGCCCATTCCATTGCAGCAACTACATAGTCAGCCCCCTTCTCTAGGAACTTGCGCGGCCTAGGGTGCGCCCATTTCAAAAATTCAAGCCTTTCCTCATCGTGGACACATTTTTCAAGGCCGGAGAATGGGTGTAGGTATCCTGTATCAACGATCCTGTTGCATACTTCGCCGACCTGATTGTTATCCTTTAGTTGATAGGCTTTGGCCGAATAAAGAGCATGAAATGTTGCCATGGCTTTTGGCCTTCCATTAAATCCCTTAAGAAAGGCTATAGTTTCATCAAAACACTCATCTACTTGTGATATCCATCGAAGCTGTTCAGTATCGGGTTGAATAAACCCTTTGTTTTTTTTGGTCGAACTCGATTCAAACACGATTCCGGCGACATCGAGCTGAATAGTTGAGCCTGCCCCATTGCATCTTTTAATCGTTCCAGACACCAACATTGTATCACCAACGTCAGCGATTTTGAACTGAGGGTAAGTCGCAACCGAGATGTCGAACACTATCCCGTAATAAGGCTCACCTTCCGTACGGCAGCGAACATGCATTTCACTGCTTTGAGCGTCTATTCGGGCCGAAGGCTCAATTTCCTGATAGATTGCCTCCCACTTGACAGAGATACCCTCGAAGCTTTCGGATAAGGCGTGCCTGCGGTACGGCGGTGCGGCGTTAATCTCGTCAATAATGCGCTTGACTGTTAGATCGCTTGGCTGTGGCACAGCGCGATACACGTTCTTGCCAATGTTCACGTCACTGGCTTCAGTGACTTCGCTTTTTAAGAATGGCTGGCCGTCTCGTCCTTCAAAATCGTTTCCTGAAACAGAAAGATTCTTTATCGTCCCACCCTTGAAATGAAGTAGAGCTGGGAGCTGGGTATTGTCCTTATCATCCGCCGAAGTGGGCACAGTGGCCGTTGATTCGTTCTTGAGTAGTTCTGGTTCAGTGCGCCACAGACTCCAAAGAATTATAACCAGAAGCCCCAAGCCAGCGATAGCGACTGGAAGCCCCAGCCACTTCAGCCACCCCGCCTGGAAATTGAGTGATAGTGAAATTGGAAAGTGGCACTTCCGACAGAACCAAACGCCAAATGGTTCCGGTGAACCAATCCCCCAAACATTCTGGATTCCTCCACAGAGTGCAACAAAGCCAGCTAGAGTTGCAAGTAGACCCCCAATCACGGGGTGCCTCCTGAGCCATTTTCTAAATCGCCGCATCCCGACGATTGTGTTACATTCCCGCGCTGTTCCGTCAACCAAAAACCTTGAGTCAACTGGATAATCCCGCAACGAAGCCTTGGCCCGCGAGCGACCCGATAACTACATTGTGAGTAAAAAAAAGCGTGGGATCCGTCGTTGCCCCGCTACCCTCAAGGATGATCTGGGATGTTCCGCCGCTACTCGAGTCCCAGAATTCTACCCTCCCGCCCAGTCCACCGGTGCCGCTTGTCACGACAAAAATGGCGTTGCCTGCCGTCGCGCCGTTTAAGAACTGAACCAAGCCGCCATAGGTGTCATCCACGTCCCCGCCTTTTATTGTAAGACTGGCACTGGCAGCTGTTGAATGATCCCAAAAAATGGTCTCGCCCACGGAAAAACTGCTGCCTCCCGCGGGTTCGCAGATAATGGAAGCGTGGTCGGCGGTTGAGGAGTCTCTAAACCACACACTACCGTAGGTGAGGGTCTTGGCGTTGCCGCCGTCATTCACAAATGTGGCGTTAGCAGCGGAGGAATTGGCCGTGAAAGTCACTCTCCCACCGTCACTGGTCGATTTGTCACGAGGGATATTCTCGAACACCGCATTTCCGGCGTCAGACAGGTCATCGAAGGTGATCGATCCCTTGTTAGTGAACTGAGCGTCCGCCGCGGTCGCGTTATCGAAGAAAGAAATGCTACCGGATGCGAAATCTCTGTTTTGCGCTCCGGCGCTGATGAAGACGCCGCTACCGGCGGTTGAAGTATCGAAAAACTGAACCAAGCCTGCTTCACTATCTCGTCCCTCCGCTGCTTTTTGAATGAAGGTAGTCGTCTGGCCGGCGCTGGCAGCGTTCCTGAAGGTCAGCGTGCCGAAAGCGGCAGCCTGGACGAAGGTTTGAGTGGCAAAGGAGTCGTTTTGGATCCCGGCGCCGCTAAGGGTTAACTCAAAAGAAGCAGGGACGGTGACGGTAAACGGTACCGCATCCGCCTGGAAAAGAATGCTGTCGACTTCAGTCGCGGCTGAGAGCGAAATGTTAGTTTGGTTTGAGGTCTCGAAACTAGCAATATCCGATGGCCCATTTGGAACCGTATTCGGATTCCAATTATCGGCTGTATTCCAGTCACCGCTGATCGGATTCAGATTCCAGGTGGCGCTGCCGGCGCGAACGAGCTGACCTGTCAGGATAAGTAAGCCGGTAAGTATTGCTGATCTTGTTTTGCTCATATATCGGATGGTTCGCGTTTAGGTTTGGAGTCAGGTTAGGGGTTCACAAGAGTCAGAGTAAGGTCATTGCCGTCGCCGCCTTCGTAGTTCACCTGCACATAAATTCCAAGGCCCACGTAGACAACATGGCCATCAGGGAAATTAAGGAACCTGCCTGCTATCGGTGTCGCTGAGGTATTGTTAATGACAGTAACGGTTGGCCCCGGCTCTATCTGCCCCATGCCAATCCCGCCAAATTGGATGGTTGCGCCGTTTTCGATCGTAACTCCATTGCAAGTGATTTGATCAAAGTGGACTCCCCGAGTGTCGCTCGCTGCGAAATAGCAGGTATATGTTGCGTTACTCTTAAAAGTCAGGGCACTCAGCAAGGTAAGAGTGCTCGGTGGCAATTGCACGCTAGGAAAGATATAGCCGCCCGTGCTGGTGCCACCGACCGTGACTGGTCCGGCGATGATGCCGTTGCCTCCCAAGGTAGCATTTACCCGGACAGAGCCCGGGCCAGTGGCGGAACCGCTCTGGTTGCCAACGACGAGCGTCCCCTGATTGACTGTGGTAGAGCCGGTGTAAGTGTTGGCACCGCTGAGCACAAATATTCCTTGCCCGGCTTTTATCAGAGACCCGCCACTGCCGTTGACCATGCCACCCTGATCCTGGATAACTCCGGAGAACACGGTCTTGTGTTTGTTCAAGCCTACAGTTAGCTGGCGACTCCCTAGATAAACCAGCCCATCTCCTTGCAGAGAACCGATTTTAAGCGCGTTCGCCGTACTGTCACTGACGTCCAGGCTGCCATTGCCGAAGACTTCCACGATAGCTTTGCCCCCGGCCGCCATCCGATGAAAGGAAATGCTTCCTCCGCTGCCACCGTTACTGCCGCCGTTGGCGATGAGCGTGGCCGCCGCCGCTGAGACACCCTTGTCGCCGGTAAGCAAGGCATCGAAGGAAACTGAAGCACCCTTACCGTCGCTAAAATCTGAACCATTTGCCGTGATGACAGCATTACCGCCATTCGCGCCGCCCGGGTCCGTGGTCGTACTCCCCAGATAAGACATTGTCGCGCCCGGAGCTCCATCGGCCATGCCTCCACTGAGCTCGAAAGTCGCAGCTCCCGCGGTTGAAGCGTCCTCGAACGAAACCGAGCCTCCGCTAAATGCATCGCTGACTATGCTTCCTTTCACGGTGAAAATGCCATCCCCCGCAGTAGAAGTATCGTTGAAAGAGACAAACCCGCCGGCCTTACCGGCTGAAACCGCTCCCTCTACCGTAACATTGGCATTTGTCGCGCTTCCCGAGCTACGAAAGTCAAGGCTGTTCCCCAAGCCCGAGTGCACAATGAAAGTCGCATCCGCCGCGCTGGAGTAAATTGTTCCGATGCTGTTCAACCCTTCGTCTGAGGTTGTGAGATCGAAGGTCGCGTTACCGGCATTGGAAGTGTCGAAAAATTCGAAGCCGCCTCCCTCGCACGTCACTGTCGCGTTGCCGGCCGTGGAGTTATTCATAAACAGCGCAGTCCCGCGCGATATAATATTGGCGCCTTGAGCCGTACTCTGATCATAAAAGTTGAGTTCGGAAACGACTCCGGTATCCGAATGGCCCTCGATGATAAAAGTGGAATCCGCCGCGGTTGAGGTATCGTGGAAGGATAGGACCGGGGAGCCACTATGTGTTCCGGTTGCGATCGTATAGATGTTGTCGCTCCCGGCACTGGCCGTGTTGGTGAAATCGATGGTGCCTATCATCGATCCGCTGGCCGAGACGGTAAAATTCTGGCTGATTCCTGAGTTATTGGTCACTCCTGTGCCGCTAAGAGTCAGAGTGACGGTATGATTGCGAGTCGCTGACACCGGGCTGATCGTATAGGCGCTCGCGCCCGGGCCGAAAACGATCTCGTTCACTTCCACACTGTCGGTGACCGAAACGGCGGGCTGACTGGAGGAAGCAAAAGTAGCGGTGTCACTTGGGCCATTTGGAACGGTGGCGGGCGTCCAGTTGGCGGCGGTGTTCCAGTCATTGCTGGTTGGATTGAGGCTCCAAGTCGCGCTGCCCGCGAGGACGAGCTGACCTGTCAGGATAAGAAAGCTCGCGATTGCAAGGACTGAGATTGTTTTCTTCATAAGTGGTCTATCTGTATAAGCTGGAATTAGGGGACAACAGTGAGGGTAAGATCATTCCCATCGCCGCCTTCGTAGGAGGCTTGGAAGTGAGTGCCGCTGACAGTTAAGACTGCGCCATCGGCCAGGTTGGTGAAGTTGCCACTGATTGGGTTGGCGCTGGTGTTACTGATAACGGTAAAGACTGTGCCGGCCTGAAGTGTGCCGACGATCCTCGGGCGGAAGGCGAACCTGGCGCCGGTGATTGTCGCTCCATTGGCGACTACGCTGTCGGTCAGGGCCTCGTGGCCTCTCCCTTTTGCGCTGCACTTGTAGGTGCTGTCCGCCAACAGGGTGAGTGTGCCTTGAGTGGTCAAAGTCGTCTGAGTCCTGCTGTCCGCGGCTGGCGCGAGGACAGCGCCGGCGCCGGTGCCGGTACCGACAGTCACCGCCCCGGCAATGATTCCACTGCCGCCCAGGGTTCCGGCGTTGACTTGCACGGGGCCTGTGCCTGTCCCGGAGCCGGTTTGATTACTTACCAGTAGCGTACCTTGATTGACGGTAGCTCCACCAGTATTGAGGCTTGCGCCAAGTAGCGTTAACGTTCCGGCGCCTATCTTAGTGATAGCGCCGCCGGCGAAGGTGCCATCCTGGAATATTCCCGAGAACGTGGTGCTCAGGCCATTCGCCCCAATAGACAGGTTGTATAGCTTTAAGGTCACGGTGCCTTCGCCCTCGAGCGAGCCGATGGTAACCGAAGCCGAGATTAATAAAATTGAGTTCCCGAAAAGCTCGATGCGCGGCTGCGTCCCACTGGCACTATTATCGATTTGCAGCTGTCCGCCTGATCCCCCATTGGTGCCACCATTGGCGATCAACGTGGAATTGGCCGTTGCTCCACTATTGAAATGAATAATTCCGCCTTCAGCACCACTGGATGTCCCTCCGTTCGCGATGATGGTTGCCGATCCGGCCTCTGAGTTTTCATAGAAAAAACAGGCCCCGGGTCCATTGAGAACTGCCGATCCTTCGCAGGTAATCGTGGCATCGGCCGCGGTCGATCTTTTGAAAAATGCAACCACACCGCCAGTGAGTTGGTCGGCACTCGCTTTCCCCTTGGCGGTGATGACCGCATTACTCGCGGTGCTCGTGTCATAGAAGTTAATATTCGCGGCGTAAATGGAGTGGGTTGGCTCCGCGGTCAGCGTTGCCTCACCTGCGTTAGTAGTGTTTTTGAAAACGAGAGAGCCGGCGGTGCTATCGGACATCACGTCGCCCATGACGTCGATCACGATTGGTCCGGTAATTGTTGCGCTGTTAGTGAGATCCATCTCCGCGACATCATTGATCTGAAAGTGCTGCCCGATTCCCGAGTTATTAGAAATGCCCGCTCCGCTGATGGTCATCGTTTGAGGCGAATCATCAGTGATCGTGTAGGCATTGGCGGCGGAGCTGAAGACGGTACTGTTGACTGTGATTTTGCCGGTAACGGTGACCTCCGGGCTGTTCGAAAAATCGAAGGTTGCGATATCTGAGGTGCCGTTGGGGATCGTACTGGGAACCCAGTTTGTGGCCGTGTTCCAGTTATCCGTGCCGGGGCTGGCACTCCACGTAGCGCTTCCGGCGAGGGCGAGCTGAGTTATCAAGGTGAGCGAACTTATGATAATGAGTATTTTTTTCATAGGTGGTCTTGTAGGATTAGGTTGAATCGGTCTCGCGTCCGTTTTATTGGGGGTTGACGTAAGATGTCAACCCAAAACTCTGGGGCGACTTGCTTGTAACAGGAGTAAGCCTGCGGACTTGAAGACAGGCCTGACTACAGCGAGCCTGACAACGGAAAGACCCAACTTTCCAAAGGCAAAGAACCAGTAAGACTTAGCTAAGGACCTGGCTTAAGACTCAGTATTGTTCGCCTTCGTCATTCGTTCCCGGCGCGACCTGGTCGGGAATGCCCCAGACGTGGACCATGACTGCGATCCAATAGATTGGGAGAAGGAAGAAACCAAATCCTGCCGTGCCGGTCGCGATCAGTAGCGCGATGCCAAGCGCCATGGGTGTGCCGATAAAAATCAATAACAACCCGATAACTCGATAGCCCTTGTAGATATGTCCAAGTCCGGGGATCACGCTTAAGGCCACCGCGACCATATCACTCGCCTGACCTTCGGCGGTCTCGAGTAATCCGGTCGCGGGCGTCGGCGTGCTCAATGGTTGATCGGCTGATTCGGCTACGGGTTCGTCAGTGTATTCCACGGCAAGTTCCTCCGCTGGCTATCGTCAGCAGGGCAGGGGGCTTCGTCAAGGCTCTTCGCATCCGCCTGGCGAACAATCTCGCCCTAACGACCGAGAGGAAGCGCGAAGCCGTCAGCGTTCGCTCCGTTTGAGAACTCTCTCCTCCGCTCGGATGAAGGCAAACATCGGCATCGCGGGCCGTCGGCAAGGGAGGCGAATTAAGATTTCCATTTTTCAAAGGATGCTGCCAAATAGCAGGATGCCTGCGCTTTCCGAAATTATTCGTTATGCGAATGAGACTCTGCGGCTGACGGAAATCGAAGATTATCCGAATGCCCTTAACGGTCTCCAAATCGAGAACTCTGGCGAGGTAACCAGAATTGGCGCGGCGGTCGATGGATCGGGCGCGACCATTGCGCTCGCCGCGGAGCAGGGGATCGATTTGCTGATCGTGCATCACGGGCTCTTCTGGCCCGGATTACGGGCGGTGACCGGCGCTTTCTATCGCGCGCTAAAACTCGCGTTCGAGAAAAACCTTGCGCTTTACTCGGTCCACTTGCCGCTCGATTTGCATCCGCGTCTGGGCAATAACGCGCTCCTCGCCACCGCACTTGGGTTCGAGAAGACGGAGCCATTTCTCGAATTGAAAGGACAACCGGCCGGGTTGGTCGCGGAGACAACTTTGCGGCGTGACGAACTGATCGACCGGCTCGAAAAGGCGTTAGGCGGCGCCGTCCGCTGCATCGGCACGGGGACAATGGAAACGAAACGCATCGGCATCGTGACTGGCGCCGCCGGTGAGGAAATTTACGCCGCGGCGCGCGAAGGGATCGATACCTACATTACCGGCGAAGGGCCGCATTGGGCCGCGGTCGCGGCGGAAGAGTTGGGGATCAACCTTTTCCTCGCTGGTCATTACGCGACTGAGACCTTTGGGGTCAAAGCGCTGGCGGCTGAGTTATCGGAAAGGTTCAGTGTGCCATGGGAGTTTCTTGATCACGCGACCGGCTTGTGAACTGCGGCTGTCTTCGTAGTAAAGCCGGTTCACCGGCGCGCAAGGTGCTGCTGACTCGTTAGGCAAATCATGTTCGACGGACTTGTCCTCGGCTTACTGATCGGGCTTTTCGCGGTTGCGTTTCTTCTCGGCCAAATCCGAAAACTGCGTCAGATGCTCAGGGGACTGAGCGAGCGCGTCGCTGGACTCGAAGCGAGGACGCGCGAACCGGCAACTCCGCCGCCGGCTGCGGAGAAAGCGCCGGTTCCAGCATCTCCTTTACTCGTTAGGGAACCGGATCTGCAGATAGCGGAGGAGGCAAAGCTCGTCTCTCCGGTAGTGCCTCCGCCAATCGCGGCCGCACCAAGGCTTGTTCCTGCGGTGCCGCCACCACTTCCAATTACACCGCCGCCAGTCCCGACGCCGAGCGCGTTCAACTGGGAAGCGTTCATGGGAGTAAAGCTATTTGCCTGGCTGGGTGGTCTCGCGCTTTTCCTCGGGATTGTTTTTCTGGTCAAATATTCCTTCGAGAACAATCTCATCACGCCGCTCGGCCGCCTGACGATCGGTGGGATCGTCGGCGCGGTGCTCGTGGCAGTAGGTTGGTGGCTGGCCCGCGGTCAATACCGGGCCACCGCCCAAAGTCTCTGCGCGACCGGCATTGTCATCCTTTATGCCGATCTTTTCGCGGCGCATTCGTTCTACCTGCTCATCTCCCTGACGACTGCGTTCTTCGCCATGGCGGCGGTGACTCTTTTCTCGTTCCTGCTCGCAGTCGCGCTCGACGCCCAAGTCATTGTGATCCTTGGTTTGTTAGGCGGCTTTCTCACGCCGTTTCTCCTTGCAAGTGGGATCGATAACGCGCCGGCACTGTTCCTGTATATCGCGCTACTCGACCTTGGTATTGCCGCAGTCGCGCTTCGCAAACGCTGGCTCTATCTCCTTTTGCTCGCCGCGATCGGCACAGTAGTCACTCAAGTCTGCTGGGCGGCCCCGTGGTTCAATGACACAACCGGCGGGCGTGCTTTCTGGATCTTCCTCGGCTTTGAAGCGCTCTTTCTCGTTATCTATTTTTGGAACAAGCGCCTCACGCCGAATAAGTGGGCGACAGCTGCGGCCTGTCTTATCGGATTGGTTGCGCTTGGGTTTGGTTTTTGGATCTGCGCTTTCCCACTTCTTGTGCGTAGTCCGCTCTTCTTCTTCAGCTTTATCTTCCTCGCTGACGCCGGTCTGCTTGCGCTGCCAGTGATAGGTCGCGCGCACCGTGTGATCGCGGCCGCAGCAGGCTTTATTACGTTTACCCTCGTCGCGACCTGGATCGGGGTCTTCACCGCTCCACCGCCGCTCAACGCCTCACTGGTCGCCATCATTATCTTTGCGCTTCTTCATGCTGCGACCACGCCCGCCGCAGCATGGCGGAGAAGCATCCTGCCATTCACAGCCACGGGGACATTCACGCCTTATGTGTTGCTCATCATCCTGCTTGACCGTCTCGCGCTTTTCGATCCGATACCTGTCTTTGCGATCGCCTTTATCCTGACAGCGATCCTGCTTACTGCGGCGATCGTTAGGCGAGCCGATTGGCTTTCCGCTTCTGCGCTGCTTGGGGTCGCGCTGCTCGAAATGGTTTGGCAGGACGATCGCTTCGTAACTGAAGCGGCTGGGCCCGCCCTCATTTGGTATGGGCTATTTCTCCTCCTCTTTGTTGCGTATCCGTTTTGCTCGGCGCAGAAGGAAAAGGCGTGGTCGTGGGCGATCAGTGCGCTCGCCCAGGCACTCCAGTTCTGGCTTTTCTACCGCTCGATCACGCTCGCCTGGCCTAACGACCGCATGGGATTGCTCCCCGCCGCTTTTGTTGTGCCGGCCGCAATCGGAGTCATCGCACTGCTTCGAGTCTACAACGCGGTGCCGGCGACCGGCGATGTCCGGCTGGCCTGGCAGGGTGGGGCACTCCTGCTTTTCGTTAGTCTGATTTTCCCACTCCAGTTTGATCGGGAATGGATCACCCTTGGCTGGGCCCTGGAAGGACTTGCCCTGCTTTGCTTCTTCCATCGCGTGCCACATCGGGGGCTGCGCGTTGTCGCAGTGGTTCTGCTTTGCGCCGCGTTCGTCAGGCTGGCGTTCAATCCCGCCGTCTTCGCATATCACCGGCGCAGCAGCATGCGAATCTGGAACTGGTACCTCTACGCCTATGGAATCGCGACCCTTTGCCTGTTGGGCGGGGCGCGCCTCTTTGGCCGCACAAAAGAAAAATCGATCGATCGCTTCGGTCCGCCCATCTTAGGTTCGTTAGGCGCGATCCTTGCCTTTCTTCTCCTCAATCTCGAGATCGCGGACTACTTCTCGATCGGGCCGACCCTGACCTTCTCTTTCACGGGTAACTTTGCCCGCGACATGACTTACTCGATCGCCTGGGCCGTTTTCGCTCTCGTTCTGATCGTTGCCGGAATGAAGATGAAATTGCGCTTCGCGCGGTATGCCGGAGTCGCGCTCCTCATCGTGACGCTGATCAAACTCTTCCTCCACGACCTGCGCGACCTGAGCGAGCTTTACCGGATCGGCGCCTTCGTCGGCGTAGCTGTTGTCCTGATCGCGGCTTCCTTCATTTATCAGCGCTTTTTGCTTCCCGGCCGTGGCGAAGGCAACGCTGTCTCAACCCTTAACCAATAACTCTCAACCTTGTCCTCGATAAGAATCCGCGAACACCCAAGCCCCGGCCGTGATCGCCAAAGAGATTATGCTAAATCCGACAGCCAGTTTCGGCATCAAACTGGCACCCAGTTATCCTGGCGAAAAATCTAACTTCTGGTCTGTATTTTTCCGCATTTCGGTGAGGTGCGCCCGCAACCGATTCGCCGGCAGCTGAGTATGGCCATCGGGGAATTTCACCAGATAGGGTTTGCCGGACAGATAACTCTTGCTCGCAATATCATTGATGAAGTCATCGGTCGTCTGCACGCGGGTACCGGTCCTGGCCAGTTTATCGCCCAGATGCTCTGCGCCTTGTGCTCCAGAGTACTCGAGCCATTTCGAATGAAGCGAACGCCGGACACTTCGACGTACGTAATCAACTCGTCGATTTCCGCCTTTGTCCGCGAATCCAGCGCCAGCGCGATTGTGCCGATGAGCAGCCAGCTGGAAATGGAAGCGAAAAGCTGGCGCATGTGATCGAGCTGCGGTCTAGAGCAGGCCCTCGATCGGGAGCCAGCTCAGGACGCTAACCTTGATGCGCTTCCAGAGACTAGTCTCAGGCTCAGAGTCATAGCTGACTTGTTTGTCACCCTCCTGAGTTACCCACTCAAGGCGATTCCCCACCAGCTCGACGTGATAGGCGTTCCGGTCGAGATCGCGCTCAGTCTTCTCCGGCAGGCGCTTCGCGAATGCCGGGCAATCGAAAAGCACACCCATCTCCGTGTTTAATCTGCTTGAGCGTGGATCGAGATTGTAGGAGCCGACAAAAACAATCCGGCGGTCGAAAGCAAAAGTCTTCGCGTGCAAGCTTGCGCCACTCGATCCTCCGCCGCCGCTCGATCCGAAAAGGCCGCCGCCCGAAGGTCTCCCGCCCTTGCTGGTTGGAGTCGGCTTGATTTCGTAAAGTTCGACCCCGGCCTGGAGCAGCGGTTTGCGGTAGACCTTGTATTTCGAGTGAACCGGAACTCCGTCCGTTGAAGCCAGGGAATTCGTAATCACGACTACCCGGGAGCCGCGTTGGCGAACGCCGGCCAAAAGTGCGACGCCCTGCTTTCCTGGGAGAAGTAAGGCGAGACAATGAATAGCTCGTGGTTTGTCTTATCGACTACCTCCCGCAGCTGCGGGGCGAGATGGGTCTCCGTCTGCGCCGAGGAGGTGAACACCTTATCGGGGTTATCGTTCACGATCATTGCTCGACCCCAGGAAAAGGAAATGTTCCGGCTCCGGAGTTCCTGGGCAAATTCGCTCTCACGCAGGCTCTCCGCATAAGTGGATTGTCCTGTGGTCTCACGATGTGCAATCAGCGCCGCCCGTTTTTCGGCCATTGCTTCAGGTGTCGTGTTCTGATGCGAAAGACTGGCGATCGGAATCGAGGCGGGATGGTTCCAATAAAGATCGAATTCGTTCGACACTTCCTTCACTACCGGCCCGATGACTGCCACGTCGAGGTCGGCAAAATTGGCCCCGGCATGGGCAGCGAAATATTCGTCGCCAATGTTGCGGCCGCCGACGATGGAGACCTGCCCGTCCACTGTGAATGACTTGTTGTGCATTCGCTTGTTGAGACGTCCGATGTCGGCAACGATCCCGAGCAGGCGGGGCGAACGCAAAGTCGCGGGGTTGAACATTCGGACTTCGATGTTGGGATGACTGTCGATCGCGAGCAGGACTTCGTCCGAGGGCCTCGTGCCTATGTCATCGAGCAACAGACGCACGCGCACGCCGCGATCAGCCGCGCGTAGCAGGTGTTCGATCATCACTTTGCCGGTCAGGTCCGTGTTCCAGATGTAATACTGCACATCGAGGCTTCGTTGCGCTGCATCCGCCAGAACCAGTCGCGCCGCGATGGCGTCGTGCGCATCCGCGAGCGCGTGAGCACCAGACTGTCCCGGATGCGCCGCGACACGCGGCTGAACGACGGACGCCAACGCGGTACCCTGGTTGCCTTTCATCGCGGTGGAGGCAGTGCGATCGCCGCCCCCGGGCAGACCACCGCACGCCGCGAGTGAGAGTACTATGAGCAAGATGCCGGCGCACTGAATTGAGCGTTGGTGGATACCATGCATAATCAGCTCGGGGCGGGCACCTTCACCAAACCCTCTAGAGTCGCAGAAGAACCGCTTCTCTAGTGCCTGATCTCCTGGAACACAAATATTTTACGCCTAACGAGATAAGAAATCAGCGAGCGGGTGCTGCTGGGAATGATGTTCGGATGCTCTCAATTCTGGGTGTAAGACGAGTCGCATTTCCACACCGCGCTTTCTATTGGAAGGCCGTCAAGTTAGACGGGTTCTCGGCAAAGGCACGGAGCCGGGCATTGAAGGCTGCCGCGTCATCCCAAAAGGGCGCATGTCCGGCATTGGCCATGATGTGGATTTGCGCGTGCGGAATGAGCGCCTTGTGCTGATCAACGACAGAAGATTTGACTACCGCGTCGTTATTGCTGTGCGTGATCAGGACAGGTTTCCGTATTTTCGGCAGAAGATCGTCGTTATCGACAACGCGAGAAAGGAGTGCCTGGCGGACGTGTGGCGGCACGGAGACGTTGTAGCCCAGGACCAGATATAGGTCTTCGGCCGAGAGCTGTCGCGCGAAGAGCATGCGTATGAAGTCCCGGAGATTGTGCACGGTCTGCTCCGTATCGGTGGCAAACAGGCCGGGTGCGGCGGCGAGGACCTCTGGAGTAAGAACCAACATTGCATCCTCGCCGCCGAGCTTCGTCAGAGCGCCGACAAGGTGAAGGCCCCCGATGTCCTTATCGCCATAATGCCGAATGTAGTCGAGAGGTACGAGCCCATACGACCAGGAACAGAGGATCGGTCGATCCAAACGCAGAGTTTGGATGACCGCGTTGATGTCATCGGCCCAAAGTCTCGAATCAGCGTAGGCATCACGGGGCTTGTCGGAGAGGCCATGACCGCGCAAGTCGATCGCCACAAGCCGAAAGTCGTTGGCCAGGTCGGAATTGAGTTGCCGGCTCCACGCCAGCCAACATTGTGAGAAGCCATGGATGAATAGAATCGGATGTCCGCCCGGGTTTCCGGCTTCAATGACGTTGAGTTGGATACCTCCACCGCCTGTGATCTGATGATTTGTCATGATGTTCCTCCTTTGCGGGAATCGCCGCCTAACGAGAGCAAAATGAGCCGCAGCATATTGTCATCAAATGGCCTTGCGTGACTCGTCGTGATTTCGCACCTCGTAACAAAGTGCCACCGTACCGCTCTTGTAAGCTTTGACCTCCGTCAGATGGAGAGCGACGTCTTTATCGAGCTTGTCGAAGAATGGGATGCCATCACCGATCAAGATCGGCAGGATCGAATAACGAACTTCGTCGGCCAGTCCGCGCCGCAGGCATTCGCCGGAGACGGCGCCGCCGCCAACAAACCAGATGGATCGGAAAGAGGGCCGCAGGCGTCCATTTACCAACTGCGCCAGATCGCCTGAGTAAAACTCAACTGTAGCCCGCGTCTTTGGCAGCTTGCGACGAGTGAGAACGAAAGTGGGTTTGTCGCCGTAGGACCACCCGAACCCTTTTGCTTCAAAACTCAGCGCAGTCTCATAGGTCCGCGATCCCATAACGTAGCAGTCGATCGTCTTGAGGAAGGATTCGACGAATCCTGGGTCCATCGTTTCCCCGCCTGCGAACTCGTCTGAGGTCTCCATCCAGTCGACGCCGCCGTCCTTCCGAGCGATGAAGCCGTCGAGGCTCGCCGCCATGTGAATCGTTACTCGAGAATCAGGGTTCGTCATCGTCCCTTCCCAACAGCCAGCATCACAGGTTGGAGCTGCCTCCGCCTTAGTCTATTTAACGAGACAAAGCCAGGCTGCTTCGAGCTGCGGCGCGCTCCGTAGCCAGAGGTAAAAGTGAGGTCATGGAAAAAAGGATGCAAATGTTGGTTCCTAATCCACGTCGTCAGGCCAGCCAGTATCTCCCTCAGGGAAATGACTATCCTTTTCGTTGTGGACGAGAAGTGCCGTCGTGCCGACAAAATAGTTGTGTAAACCTTCAACCGACAAATTGAAGACGGGCTGTGGATGAGTCATTCGGGTTATTCCTTGCAGACTCAGCCATTCACCGGCCCGATTAAGGACGCGCTGCCCAATTCTGAGCCTGGCGGCCGCAGTCCATACTCCGGTATAGAAGCGGTGCGGAGCGGTGCACTGGACTGTCTCGCCCCCGAAGTCGAGAGTAAGAATCTCAGTAGCGTGATGCTTAAAGGCGTCAAGGACTTGCCGTAAGACTGGCTTTTGGCTGTCTGTGTCATAAGTCCAAACCTCCATGCCCGGGCGGACTGTCTCTATTCCTACCGCCCCATTGCTCGTGTAGGTCTTTGTTCCACTGACAAAACAGCCGCTACCAAAGCCGCCTTCGTCATCGCCGCCCCAGTCTCCGCCAGAGCCAGGGTCGCTATCGTCGCTGCCAGGACCCTCATCCGAGCCGCTGTCCCCCGATGTATCGCTCTCACCGGTATCGTCACTGGTATCGTCGCCGGTGTCCGTGTCGCTCGAATCGTCATCGCTGGACGTTTGTGCCCAAACCAGCGCATCGACTATACCTTCTCCGATATTGTCGATGATTGCTGCTTCAGACGTCGCGGCGTAGCAAAGGATGCCGGCGCCGACGGTGGAAGTCTGCACGTCGCAACAGCCAACCACGTACGGGCTGGCCGAATTCGTGGGACATTCAGCGGCCTCCTTCGGCGTGAAAGGACTCTCATAGTCCATGAGTTTCTCCGGCGGCGAGTTAAGGTTGAGTCCGACCAAACCGAGTAGACGATTCCAACGCGCCATGTAGCGACCGGCAGCATATTCCATCAGTGGCCTGAAATGCTGCAGGCGCGGCAGTTCGTCATGGAAAGCTTCTTCCATCCAGCGGCTGAAAGGCGTTTCGGCCTGCAGCAGGCCTTTCTTGCGCAGATCGATCGTTGCTTCCAAGGGCTCACGAAAATGTGTGCCGTCATGAATGCCGCGCATCGAAATAACTCCGTCTTTGGTGGCGCGCGATCCATCGCACATCAGTTGCACATATTTGGTGGCGGCAGCTCCATCAGCGCGAAAGGCCGCCGCTGCCATCCCGAGCAATTTATCCGCCCGCGAAAAGGAAACGCTGAATCGAAAAATGCGCCGGCCATTTTCATAGACGCTCCATTTATTGATCATATGAGGGAAACGATTCCTGCCCGGTGGCGGGCCCGCGACGTGGGCGACCATTTGAAAATGGCGGCGAATGCCATCGTGGCCAGTTCCTTCAACCCAGAAGCTATTGCGCTTGCGATTGGCGGCGACAAAGAGCGCCGAACCGTCAGCCGCAGTTACCGAAGCCAGTTTGAGATCGCGGCGGGTGAGACCCGGGGCGAGAATGCAGGCGAGTTGCAGTCGAGACAGATCTGTCATCGTGAATTCCTCCTTGCCTGTGTCTTATGCCCCGTCATGGGCGTCAGCAAGAGAAATCGCGAAAGAGGAGGCTGCTTATCCCAAAGAGAAGAGTTCTACCCCGTGGCCTTCTCATCTTGACCAGGCTAGGCCGCTGCCCGTGCCCTTATTAAGGTGACGGGGACAGCACTCATGCCATGGCCTGAAATGTTATTGAGCCACTAAAGTGCCCTTCTAAAACCCAATCCGAACCAGGCAAACGAAGAAGCGCCGCTTCGCGTGAAATCATCCGGCCTTGCGGCCAATGGAGGTGGTGGGTCTCGCGGTCCTCTTCATTCTTCGTTGCCAGCTTTGGATAAGGCAGCGCGAGCAGATTTTCGGCACTCTTTTCCTTCGGCCCGCTTGCTAAAATCAAGGAACCGGTCCGGACCACCTCCACGTTGACGATCACGATCTCGTTGTCTGCGATGACGCGCTGGGTGGATCTGTAATTCGTCCGTGATGGTCGCGCCGCGCCGGTTTCAATGAGAATTTACCTTGACAGTTCGGGGCAAGGCTGAAAAACTCGACACCTTATGAACCCAGGGACTCGCATTCAACCAACACTTCGCACTTCTATCGTTCGGACATCGCTTCTATGTGGCTTGGCAACATTGCTTTGTCTTGTCACGTCGATCGCGATGGCGGGAAAGGACGAGACCAAGCAATCTTCGCAGCAACCGCAGCTGAGCTTCCCGGTCTTTACCAATGTAACCGCGGCCGCCGGCCTGGCCGCGACCGGCACGCCCTTTGGAAATCCCTCCTGGGGCGACTTCGACGGAGACGGCTACCTGGACCTGTGGGTCGATAACCACTACAATTCCCCTCCCTATTTCTACAAGAACAACGGCGACGGAACCTTTACCAATATCTTTGCTTCTACGGGTATGGAAGGAAAGGGAGACAAGCACGGCAACGGCCTCTGCGATTACAATAATGACGGTTTGCTCGACCTTCATATAACCACCGGCGCAAGGCATGGAACCACCCTTGGGACGAAATCCGATCGGACAGAAGAGAACCTCGGAGGTTTCATTTTTTCCGATGTCACGGTGGACGCCGGGACGGATGACACCTGGGGCCAGGGACGAAGTGTTGCCTGGGGCGACTACGATCGTGATGGCTATCCCGACCTTCTCCTGGGCAACCTCGCGACCGACCTTGTCCTCTATCACAACAACGGGGACGGAACTTTTACCAACATGGCGATCGCTGCCGGGCTAGGCAGTTTGCAGTACAATGAAGTCGACTTCGCCGACTACAATAACGATGGCTATCCGGATATTTTCATGAGTGATGTCGAAGCATCCCATGCTAACCGTGACAAGCTCTTCAAGAATAACGGTGATGGTACCTTTACCGACGTCACTGACGAAGCCGGCATCCAGCCACTCACCGAGGGAAGGAGTGCTGTCTGGGGCGATTTCAACAACGACGGCAACCTGGATCTCTTTGTCAGCCGCGGAACGGACGTCGCAGTTAAACAAACTCTCTACAAGAATAATGGCGACGGTACTTTTACCGATGTCACCGATGCAGCCGGGCTCGGCGCACTAAGCAATAACCGCGCGGCGGGTTGGGGAGATTTTGATAACGACGGCTATCTCGACCTCTATGTCGTTAATTCCGGAACCGATCCGGACGGTAAGGGCCCTAATTACCTCTATCAAAATAAGCGAGACGGCACCTTCAAAGACGTCGCAGCAAGAGCCGGTGTCCAAGCCATGGCGGTCAGCCGCGGTCGTGGCGCCTCCTGGGGCGACTACGATAATGACGGCTTTCTCGATATCTTCACGAACAATGGGGAAGATAACACCGATTTTGTCACAGGGCCGTTATTTCTCTTTCACAACGAGGGCGACGCTTTTCACTGGCTTAAGATCAAGTTAGTGGGCACGGTCAGCAATCGCGACGGTCTTGGCGCGAGAGTGGTGGTAACAGCTGGCCAACAGGTCACGTATCGTGAAAACAATGGCTCAATGGGTCACTACCTCTCGCAACAGTCCACACCGCTCCATTTCGGGTTGGGCAAATCGACCAAGGTCAAATCCGTCGTCATCACCTGGCCAAGTGGCATTATCCAAACCCTGAGCAGAGTCCCTGCAGACCAGGAGCTGGTGGTGACGGAGAGTCAGTAGTAACGTCTAACGAGAAAAGGTCAACGAACGTGGAGTCTGCTTTGGCTCCCGACGCCCGCGCTTCGCATAACCAGAAACAGGCCCGACATCAAGGTGCAGGCTGCGGCACCAGGTTACGCCTTTCGTATAAGGCTCACTTTTTTGTCAACACGCAAACGGAATGGCCGATGTCACCCATCCCCGTCTGTACGCGCCCATCGTCCCAGAGAACCTCGCCCTCAAACGGGATATGAGGGACACCTCCCGGCCAGATGTTCTGGATTTGTAAATCGAGATAGTGGGCGAAAGCCTGGATGCCATCACGATCCATAAACTGGTTGAGATGATCGGTCGCGGTGCCGTGATCGATCATTGCCTGGAACACAGCCCAGTGGCTTGGAATCTTGAACTCCAGAAACGAGAAAACGATTTTTCCGCCTGCTCGCAAAGCGCGCCTGGCTTCGCGTAAATACCGATAGCTCTCCTCGTGCTTAAGATGGGTGAAGACAGAAAAGAAGCACACGATGTCGGCCACTCCGTCGGCGCAGGGAATAGACATGCCATCAGTCAAACGGAATTCCCAGTCGGGCCTCCGCGTAATTCGCCGCGCATACTCCAGGAGCTCCGGAACAATGTCCGTTCCCAAATAGCGCAGTTGAGGAAGGTGCGCGAGCTGGCAGGCGAGACGCCCACTGCCGCACCCGATGTCCAAAACAAAATCCTCCGCAGCCAGGCCCAGGCTTGCCAAAAGCGAATACTGGAGTTTGCCCGACGCCAAAAAGTTTCCGCCAACCGCGGCGCTGAATAACTCGTCGCCCTGCAACGACGCACTTAGTCGGGCGAAATGGGCCGGATATGTCGTGAGATAGGAACCTTTCATTGGGAATTTAAGCCACGCGTTGTGTTGAGCGAGACGGCGGTAGAAGTACAGCGGGCCCTGGGTCTAACGAGAATAAGATGAGCGACCGCGAGCTTGCACTCGCGTGGTAGGAAGTGACGAAAAATGTGAACACACGCCGGGCGACTGTTCGCCATCGCTTGGTAAGACCTCTTCCGTGCCGCTCTCACCCTAATCGACTTTCAAGCCAGCCTCCTTTGAGTAGGTGGCAAGCTTCTTTGAGGACTGCGCGTCGTAAATGGTGATGCTTTTAAGAGCTGGGACGGAGTGGCAACTCTCGAAAATGGTCCGAGCGAAGTTTCCTTTGGCGTCCGCGTCGACCGCTTGCCACAGATTGGGATCGAGCCATGCTTTCCCCGCGTTGCAGTCCAGGCGAAGCTGGCCTGACTGCTGTAGCTTCGCGATCATGTCGCTTTGCTCGGAGGCGAGTGCCGTGCCCAGCCAGCAAGCGGCGAACGCCGCCGCGAGAAGGTATCGTATAGTGGCACTGATGTAGTGATGTTTCATGATGTATGGTTTGAGGTCTTCCGAGAACAAGATGAGCCACCGCTGGCGGCGGCAAGCTTTGCGAGACTCTCAACTATCATCTCTCAGCCCTCAACTTTCTAAATACAGCGGTCCGCCCTTCGCTGCATCGCTTCGTTAGGCGCTTGGGACCGCGTGCCGACCGGAGCTTCCTCTAGAGAGGTGACCCGAGACCGCAGCAGTTTTCCATAACCGGCGAATCCCACGACGAGCAGGATTACGGACAACACCATTGAGTAAAGGTGAATACGCAACAGACCGAGCTTAGGAAATGACAGGACGCCAATTGAACTTACGGCGACCTGGATGGCGAGTAACGTGATGTAAATCCAAAAGATGAGGCCACGGAAATCCAGCGTAATCCAACCGCCGCCTCCTCCCTCTCGCGTGGACGCCGCATCCAGAAAGTAAATTGGAATTGCCCACAACCCAAGAAACAGACAAATAATCAGGTGTTTGCGCCAGGTGGAGTTCATAAACCTTATAACTACGATCGGCGAATTTCCGTCAAGAAATGGTGTCTAACGAATGAAAGATGAGCCACCACTGGCAGCGGCGAGCTTTGCCGGACTCTCAACCATCATCTCTCAACTCTCAACTTGTAGTATAGAAACATACGCGCTTAGCGGGATTCAGCGACCGGGCGAGGGGAGATAACGTTCGCACGTCGAAGCTAACCATAAGGACAGTCCAAAGTTGCCGGATAGTCCTTGATAGGTCTCATTTGTTCGCGGGAATGTCTGCCCCTAACGCTAGCGGACGAACTCTGCCGACCAGCTCTCTTAGAAAGTCGTTTGAATTCGTGAAGACAGCAAAGTGCCCGCCCTTAATCGAGATAAACTCTTTTTTCGGCGCTTGGAGCGCCGCCAGATACTCACGCGCAAGTGCGGTCGGAGTGGTGAAGTCTTCGTCGCCTTCGAAAAAGAAAATGGGCGTGGCAAACCTAAGCCCGATCTCCTTTGGCCCCGCAGATGTAGTCTGCGGGACGAGACGTCCGGCACTTAACTCCTGACCGTCGGCTGAGTCGTAAAGGTCCTGCACGGAATTACCCGGGGCCACCAGCGTCAGGCCGATCGTGCCGTAGAGGAATTGATCCGCACCCTCGAAGCGATTGGCCCATTTCCGTTGCACGCGATAGCCTTCGCCGGACTTATAAGGTGGCGGACCGATCCGGCGCAATTCGTCCTGAGCCTGATGGTCAGCTAATGCTTCGGCTTTTTTTAATAATGCATCGTAAGCCACCGCATAATTCCTTGTCTCATCCGCCACCTGACCTGTGCCGACGTAAGCGTAGAAGAGGCTGGGTCTTAAGCGCACCATCCGCAGGCCGAGGATCGTTCCAAATGAATGAGCGACCACGATGACCTTCTCTTTCTCCAGGTGCTTAGTCAGATACTCCGCTAGTTCTACTCCATCCTGAGCCATCCGATTGATCGTCATGGTCGAGGCCTCACCGGGACCATTCTTTGGCAGTGTTCGACCCGCGTCCCTTTGGTCCCACTGCACGATCGTGAAATATCTTTGCCACGGAGCAAAGAGCGCGAAGCTCCATGGATTGGTCACATCACCCGGCCCGCCATGGAGAAACAACAGGACGGGGTTAGCTCGATCTTCACCGCGAATGGTGACCCACTGTTCAATGCCGCCAATGGATACGTAACAAGCCTCGTCGATCCCTTGGGCGGTCTTGATCGCGAACTGCTCGGTGTTACGAGCACGGAGAAGCGAAGCGATCTTATCGAGCTTGCCGTAATCTACCCCAATCGCCGTCGGCTGCGTCACCTGTCCCTGGCGCTCGGCGGGAGTAGGCGGTGCGACCTGTGCCCGCCCAAAAGCAACCGAACCGACCAAGCAAACAATGGCCCCAAAGAAAGAAACGGATCGCTGAAATCGTATCACAGGACTTAACAAGACCAGGATGAGCCACGCCTGCGAAAGCGCGACGGGCTGCAGGCGAAGGGTTCAACCGCAAACAAGCTCATAGTCAAATCGGCCAGCGGCTGGCAGCATCGTATGGTTCGGCTCTGCCCTCATCTACTGGTCCTGCCTATGTAGCTGATCCCAGGCGGGGCCGATGAAACGACATCGACCAAGTCGTTAAGGCAGTAGATGCCATAATGGTAAAGTGGATGAGGACGAACGTCCTCGGAAAACGAAATCTCGGTGACGAAATCCAGAAAGCGTGATTTCTGATATCTTCGGAACTGTGCGCCATCAAAACGTGAACCCTTTTCCGGTGGAAAACCCGATTCGTGAAGGCCGTAACAAACATTGCCGTCATGGATAGGGAATAGACATAACCCAGCGTTCGATGGAAAAGGGTGGCCTTCGGGCGAGTAAAGATCACGATGCCGGCCAACAAAGCGCATATGGCCGCAATGGTGTGAATCAAGCCAGTAGTGCTTTGGATCATCGGGCGCCGCCCCTAACGATAACAAGATCAGCTACGCCTGCCGAGGGCCAGCATCAATCGGATATAAAATGCTCTAATGGCAAGTGACAACATCCTCTCGCGTCGGCTTCTTCGATTGGTCAGGCATCGCGAAGCTCACACTTCCGGTCCACGTGCCTGGCCAAACTCAACAAGATTGCCATCAGGGTCAACCACGAGCGCATCTCTTTCGCCCCATGCTCGTGTTGTTGGGCCCTCCATCTGAAATCCTGACTCTTTGAGTAAAGCGCACGTTGCATCCAGATCCTGACAATCAATCTCGACGTGAAAGGGCCGCTTCTGATCTTGAAGTAGCCCAAGGCGTCCGCTGCCCACTTTCAGCAGCGCAAATGTTCCCGGCATATGGAAGAGGATCGAGCTGTCGGGTAGTCGTCTGTAGAAGGCGAGCGAGCGGTCGACATCCGCGACATGCAATGTGAGACCGACCAAAGAGATATTCATAGTTATTTCTCCAACACTGTTGAGGTCTAACGAGACAAGGATGTGCCACGACTGCTTGGAGCGAGCACGAATGGCAATGTGAATAATGAAGTCATGTGAAAGCTAGGCAGTGGAATGACCGGCGGTTGGTTCGATCGTCTGGTTCGTTTTTTTGCGCCACTGAGATAGTGACCCAATAAAGCTCGGATCGGGCGTGTCATCCAGCAAAGCAATGAACTCCACCAGGTGTCCATCCGGGTCACGGAAGTAGAGCTGGGCCGATGGCATCCAGCCGATGACTGACGGCTCGTCCGTCTGTGTACCGCCGAAGTCTTGAGACATCACGCCGCTCCTATGCAATCTTTGGCCGGCAGCGAGAAGCTCCGCCAAAGACACGCGAAAAGCTAAATGCGATTCGTGAAACCTGCCGCCGTAGGTAGTCATAGGGCCCCAGAGCCCCACCATCGATCGTCTATCGTCGCCGGCCCAAAGAAAAACGATGTCACGGCACGGGTCACGACATGCGAACTGCATACCCACCACGTCGGTGTAGAATGCCTGAGCAACCCCGGTGTCGGCGACCGGCAAATGTGCTTCATACAGATGCATACATGTGAGGCCTAACGAGACCAGGATGAGCTAGCGCGGGCGCGCGTGGCGGCGAAATAGGAGGTATAAGTCATGGGAAACTTAAGTGGACGACGGCAGAGGTTGGCAGGCGAAGTTACTTCGGCGATTTCGGTTTTGAGCTGAGGACTCGGTAAGTGGCGAGGGCGTTAAGGATCTCGGGGTTGCCCTGGGACCAGGCGTTGTCGATCGTGACGCGTTTGAAGCGCCATTTCTGGCCGTCCCGGGCCAGCTCGCAATCGTAGCGGTTCATGAGGAGCGCGTTCTCGGCCCCGGGTCGCGAACCCTGGCGCGGCATGAAATGTTGCGACATGATATTGGCGGAGAGCGTCGCGGAATCGGCGTTGATCTCGATCTGGAGATTGCTGGCGGTATGGCTCGTATCGAGCGGGCCGATAAGCGGAAGGATGGAATCGAGGATGGCCTGACGGCCGGTGATCAGCGGAAAATTGAGATGAAGTTTTTTGTCGGCGGGCCGGAAATCCAAAATGCAATCCTCGGTCAGCGCGGAAGTGAGAGACTCGGCGTCGTTGTGATCGAAACCGAAGGCGTAGCGGTGAAGGGCATCGGCGATTTCGTAACGGTCGTTCGCCAGCTGGGCAAGGTCGGTGCTCATGGCAATAACATAGCTCGGAGGGACGTGCTGCTGCACGTCAAATTCTCAGCTAGCGCTTGTGAATCGATGCCGTCATTACCTTTCCCTACCAGGATCTTTGTTCAGCGCGACCAGGAACATCTAGACGCTGATCGCGTGACCGCATTGTCCTTTGCATCTTTCAGGTCGCGTTCGCAGGAAATAATAGCCAGATCGCTTTTCCCATAAAAGATTGTGGCAGAAAAATGATTAATCCACGTGAGGCATTTTCAGCGAGAAATCTCTCAAGCCGCAAGCCGTATACGCCAAGTCTTACGGCAAAAAGTAGACTTCCACTAAACCGATGCCGGTCCGGTCGTTAACGCCGCTCGCAATTACAGTGTAAGCCCCAGGGAGCAGATGTGCAGTAGTCGCCGATTCTGCCGCATTCGCCGGCGCCAGGCCTACCCTTTCAATTAAGCTCGCATCTGGGTCGTCCTGCCAGTTATCGTTGCCGGCGACCACCGCACCACTGGTATCGTACACACTGAACATGGGATCGCTTAACGCGTCCTTCACACCGGAGCTAGTCAGCGACGGCCCTGTGGCGCGGATAACGACAGTTGACTCGGCACTGTCTCCAATGATGAAGCCGGTTATTAGCGCTTTCTCCTGTCCGCCCACGAGATCACGTGTGCTAATATTGGCCATCGTAGAGTTTGAGTTTCGCGAAAGATCATAAATCTCAAGGAGCCCGATTCCAGAGGCCGAGTCCTTGCCGCTTATAGTTACAGTATAGGCGCCTGGTGCTAATCTCTGCAAGGTCGTTGATTCAACCGGATTGGCAGGCGCAAGACCGAGAGCCTGAATCTCTGCGGCTGCGGCGTCCGCCTGCCAATCGTTGTTCGTAGCGATGGCGACGCCGGTAGAATTGTACAGGGTTAAAACAGGATTTTGGAGTGCGCCCGAAATACCCGAGCTGCTTAGCGAAGGACCTATTGCGCGCAGGAGGACGTCTTTGGAGTCGAACCCGGTGACGATAAAACCGCCGATGATAGTGTTTTCGCCGCCCGACACCATTCCGCGTGCAGACATATTTACCGCCTGAGCTGTCGTGGAAAATACCAACTGCTCCAGGTGAAGGGGGGTGGAGTTATAAGCCGTTTCGCAGCCATCTGTTGGATACATGTAGTCGAAAACTTTTTCACCGGTCGCACTCAAACCTAAAATTTCAGCAAATTGATCCCCGGCGTTGCCGCCGATGTTGGCGTAATCGACGACATAGTTCAGGGGGGCATCTTCATAAACACTGCTGCAGAACGGGCTGTAGAAACTTTGATCCCTCGGATAGTTCCAGATTTCCGTGGCCACATTACTTTCGAGGTCCAGAAGGTATTTGCGGGGACTGGCGTAGTCGCGACTGTTCCCGGCCGGGTCTTGAAACAAACTGTTAAATCCGTTATCCATTAACAAAAGATTATCATCTTGGGTGATTGACACAGAGTGCTGGCCAATTGGCGGGAGACTGTTAGGAGCAAGCGCGATCGCGTACCGCCTTAGGGAAGCAAATTGATACCACTTTTTCGTTGGATCTCCAAGAATCCACTTGATGGCATTGGTTTCGTAGTCGAGGCAGATCACGAAATTCTCGCGGCTTGAAATTAGCACGGAGTCATCGGATTTGCGGTAGGTAACCGCGTTGTTATGAAACCAGTCATCAGGTCGCTGGCTCACAAACTGGCTCGGGTCGTCTCCCCCGGCAATCATGGCAGCACTAATAATGTCAGCCAGGTTCCAAGTCTTCAATACCGTGCCGGAACCGTCAACTTCCATATTCAAAGATTCCAAGTAGGGCACGGTGTCTGCATCCAAAACCAATCCAACCTTGCCGTAGTCGATATTGTGGTGGAATTGGACGACGCCGATATTGATATAGTCAGAAAGCAAGCTGGTAGTGCCATCAAGTTCGATTCGATACAGCTTAGTGCCTTCGGCTAAATAGAGTGCGCTATCAAAGAACGTGGAAACATAGCTTGCGATTCCAGCCGTGCCAACCCAGCGCAGCGCCCCGTCGGAATCAATAATAGCGGGCGAGAAGGCGCTGCACGCACCTTTCAGCAAAACATAATCATAGCTCAGATCGGTGCTCGCCGTTCGTGCTTGTAGGACTATAGGCTTTGTGTAGCCGCACGGGTCGATAAAGTCCGCCGTACTTACCACCGTGCTGTCCTTTAAGGATGAGCCGTCATCAAAGAAATAGGACAGCTCGACCGCGTTAGCATAATTCGCGTAGAGACCGAATATGGGCAGGTTGATTTGTCCACTGTGTGAGTCCAGGAAGCCCCGGCTTTCAAGGTAGCTTGTAGAGTATGTTGCCGAGAGCGGTCGGGTGACAGACGCTCCCTTTGGCACAATCGTGAATTGTATGCTGTTGAGAACACTGGTGTCGCTGGCTGCCAATGTTAATTGGCATATGAAGGGAGTGGGACCCGCAATTTGCCCTGCGATCGTAATTCTCGTCTCACCAGCTTGATCGGCACTGACGAGATGGGAGAAGGCGGGCACGACGGTTGTGGCGACGATTAATAATAATGTATTATGCACATTCAAATACGGCCGAAGTAGTCTATCTCAGCAAAGGCAGCCGGCAAAAAACTTATGGCGCGCTGTCGGGAAGGCAGCGTGCACTGGAAAGATAAGCTGAAATATGTCTTGACGACTCCAGGGAGGAATCTTCACGCTTCATGGCAATGTGAGAAGGTATTCAGCTCGGAGAGGAGGCACATTTCTGATGCAATCCGGCATGCTCAATCTCACCCGAAATAGGTCCGCAAACTCAGCATCCCATGAACGCTTCGCCCATGAGAACACCGCACAGCCACACGGAACATAACCAGACCATCCCTCAGGCCGGAATAAAACTTCGCGGGTTAGTTGCCAGTTCTATCGGCGCCCTCCTGCTCTTCATTGCGATGGCTGCTTCGGCACTCGCGGTGGATGCCGTCTGGCTAACGAGTCCCGGATCTTTTGACTGGAATACGGATGCCAATTGGGCTCCTCCGACGGCTCCCGTTAATCCCGGAGACACGGCCACCTTCAATGTCTCCTCCCAGACTTTGGTGGACCTTTCGGCCGACGTCACTATCGATTCCATTACATTCAGTTCAGACGCAAGTTCCTTCTTAATCGAAACGGATTTTCCACATTCTCTTTCTCTCGTAGGCGCTGGCATCGTGAATAACTCGAGCACAACGCAGACAATCCTGAACGAGTTTGAGAGCGCCACGACCACCTTTTTGAACAACTCGACTGCGGCGAATGTGATGATCATCAACAGCAATGGTAGTGGCGCCGGCAACGCCGATTTCCGCGACGGTTCAACTGCCGATAACGCAACCATCGAAAATGATGGAGGGATTACCGACTTCTTCGATAACTCGACCGCGGCTAACGCCGCGATCACCAACGTAAACATCGGCATCACGGAGTTCTTCAACAATTCGACGGCCGCCAATGCAATCATTACGAACGACGAGGGCGACTCGGGCACTGGCGAGACTGACCTCCACGACACCTCGACGGCCGATAATGCAATCATCGCGAATAACGGGACAGCCTCCTTAACTATGTTTTTGGATAGTTCCTCGGCGGGAAACGCTACACTGACCAACGCTGGGAACCAAAGCGGAACGGAGTTCTTTCAGAGTTCTTTAGGGGGCACTGCGACGTGTATCAACGCCAACGCAACGGCTTTTTTTGACATCTCAGGCCTTGATCCGCTGGGAACAACCGCAGGATCGATCGAGGGTAGCGGAACGTTTTTTCTCGGCTCGAAGAATCTTAGCGTGGGCGGCAATCAATTGAGCACGACCTTTTCTGGCGTGATTTCAGATGGCGGAAACGGCAATACCGACACCGGAGGTTCATTGACCAAGGTGGGGACAGGCACGCTGACCCTATCCGGCGCAAATACCTACACCGGTGGAACCTTGATCAACGCTGGTACTCTGCAAGGGACGCTCGATGGCGCGCTCGGCGCGGGTAATGTTAGTGTTACAACGTCAGGTGCGACCTTGAGGTTACAAAGTGGAGCGACGAATAACTATATCGCGGACGATGCTACGCTGAGTATTGTTAGTGGTTCAACGGTTGATCTAAATTTTAGTGGGAACGTGGACATGATCGGCGGGTTGATCGTGGACGGCGTCGCACAGCCGCCTGGTGTCTATGGAAGCGCGGCGAGCGGTGCGCCTCATCCACTCCCGGTCTTTGCCGGAAGCGGAGAGATACAGGTAGGTGTCGTGAGTGCACCTGTGATCACGAGCGCGAACAACACGACGTTTACCGTCGGCACCCATGGCAGTTTTACCGTGACGGCGACAGGAATCCCGCCGCCGGTCTTAAACGAAAGCGAAACGCTTCCGGCCGGTGTTACGTTTACGCCTGCAACTGGCATGTTAAGCGGAATACCAGCGGCCGGGACGGGAGGGGTGTATACAATCACATTTACTGCGAGCAATGGTGTGCCGCCCGATGCCGTGCAGAGCTTTACGCTGTTGGTAAGCGCGCCGCCAATTATCATAAGCCCGCTGGAAGCGACAACAACGGCCGGTGTTCCGTTCAGCTATCAGTTTGAGGCAACCGGAGCGACTTCACTAGACGTCACTAATTTGCCTGATGGCTTAACGTTCGAGCCTGCACTGCGCGCGATTATCGGGACTCCGACCGTAGACGGAATCTTCCAGGTAACGCTTAGCGCGACGAACTCGGGTGGCACCACAGCTGCCACGCTCGCCTTAACTGTCCAGCCAGTGCCGACAGCGGGACCTGTTGTCATTAGTCCTACGAGCGCTACGGGCAGGACCGGGAGTCTTTTCGACTTTCAAGTCATTACAACCGGTGGCAGTTCGGCCGCGCGGCTGGCCGTAACCGGTCTCCCGGCCGGATTAACGGCTGATCCCGTAACCGGCGACATCTACGGCATTGTGCCAGCCGATGGAAGTTACCTCGTAACGCTTTCGGCTAAGGAAGGCGGTATCACTAATACTTCGACCTTGGAACTAACTTTTACGTCCGACCCGGCGGTGCCGGTAATCATCGGTGCGAACACTGCTTTTCTTTTTTCGGGTCAGCCTTTCAGTTTTCAACTTCAGGCGCCTGCGTCGGGAACGTCTCAGTCGGTTATTTATACAAACGTGACGCCCTTGCCAGCCGGCCTGGCCTTGGATTCTACGACTGGTCTAATCTCGGGCACCCCGGTTGTGCGTTCTGCGCTCCAACCTTCGCCCAACCAGTCTGGTGGCGTGACTACTAATACGCAAATCTTTGCCTGTGACCAAAGCGGCTGTGGAACTCAGGACTTTCTTTTTAAGAAACCCAACGGGGCGATCAATATCTCGACGCGCTTGGATGTGGGCAAGGGCGACGATGTCCTTATCGGTGGATTTATTATTGAGGGTGACCCAATGGAGGTGGTAGCGCGTGGCATCGGGCCGTCGCTTGCGAGCCAGAAAATAATGGGCCTACTCGCTAATCCCTATCTTGAACTCCACAATAGTTCCACGTTGATTGCCGCTAACGACAATTGGATGGACAATCTTGCTGGAGGTAGCCAGGAGGCGGCGATCCAGCATACTACTCTGGCGCCAACGAATAACCTCGAGTCCGCAATTTTGGAAATCCTCGATCAGGGAAGTTACACTGCGATTTTGCATGGGAGTAACTACGGACCGGGTGTTGGGTTGGTGGAAGTTTATGAACTCGGCGCCGCCACTCTCGATCAGTCCGGCACAACACGCTTGGCTAACATCTCGACACGCGGTAACGTGCAAACCGGGAACAACGTTATGATCGGCGGGTTCATCAACGCAGGGGCGACACCTATGCAGGTATTGGTGCGAGGGATCGGTCCTTCCCTAACCCAGAAAGGTGTAAGCGGCGTGTTAGAGAATCCGATGGTGGAATTGCATGACAGCAAAGGTGCTACGATTGCTACGAACGATGACTGGGGAGCAGATCCGATGCAAAAAGCCGCGATCACGTCGACCACTCTCGCGCCTACCGATCCGCTCGAATCGGCGATCTTGTTTACGCTTCCCGTTGGGCAGAACTTCTACACAGCGGTTGTAAGTGGCGCAAATCAGACAACAGGAATAGGTCTCGTAGAAGCCTATTTTGGCAACCCATGCCTTGGGACTTCGTGTCCATAACAAAATGCCCGCTTCGGCCGCCTCACTTATCCCGGTGGCATGCCGTGATAGAGACGCTGATGCGCCTTAAACGATTTGTGGGCTTCCGAACGCACGCGCCGCGGTTTGAAAGTCCAGCTGTTTGCTGCCGCATCCGTTGCGCCTAACATCCGGGCTGCGACGCGGAGTGGCATTGAGTGCGATATCCAGGCATCTCGTTAGGCGCGCTTGCGTTACGATCTTGGACTCGACGTCTATCATGGCTGGAATGCCGGTTGGTGGGAGACACAGGACGTCATGTCGAACATTTTTTCGGCAAATCCGATGCGATCAGGCAGCCAATTTGAAGCAGGAAGCCGGGAAGCCAGAAATTGCGAGGGCCCTTAAGAAGAAATCTTGAAAGCCAGGAAAAGGGGAATTTGGAAATGAAGAAGCCGGAAAACGGCCAAGGCTCCCGATTCCTACTCTAGCCATTCTGAGTCCGCACGGGCTGGGGTGGCGCCGTCACCCCGGCCCGGCTATTGGAACGATATCAATTAGTTGTCACACTCGAGCGTGCTGAAGGCGACTGAGTCAGTCACGCTCCTTGTTCCTTTGGTGACTTTAAGTGTTGCGGTCTGGTTCGTCTCATCGGGATAGAGATGAGTCACGGTGGGATTTCGGCTCGGCGCGGTATCGAAGATCCCGTCGTTGTTGAAGTCCCAACTATACCGCACGTTGCGCTGCTGCGGTGACAGCGTGGCGGTCATGGTGACGTTGACGAAGTCGCCGCCCTGACATTGCTGATCCTGAACGACCGCGGTGAGCATTGCGCTCGGTGCTGTCTCCCCCCTGAAGCTTTGCACTGGGACGGCGCGACTTGGACCGTGGCGCCCATTCCTGGCGGCTCCAAGTCAACTGAGTTATTGAGTGTGGCGGCAGTCAGCAGCGCAGACGTCTGGGCAGTGGGCGAACCGCGAGCGGCAAAAGAACGTTGATCGAACATTTCACTTGCCAGTAAGTCGGCCCTGCCTTGGCATACTAAGCGTTTGTCATCGTTCTCGCGCGGAGAGAAGGAATTCTCAAGAATCCTGCCTCCACGTGAGAGCAGGTTGCCGCACCGGCAACCTGTTGCACAAGTGCCGGTGGGGTAGTGCTCGGCAGCGCAGTTAGGAAAAGTGACTGCGCGCTTCAGAATTGGTCGACTCATCCACAATTCGCTGGCAAATTTGACCATGCACGAGCGGGCAAGTTTATAGTGAAATCGCATGCCCGCCGACTCCTTCGTCCATCTCCACCTTCACACCGAATATTCTCTTCTCGACGGCGCGGTGCGGATGAAGCAGCTCATGCAAACAGCCGCCGAAATGAAGATGCCGGCGGTCGCGATTACCGACCACGGCAACTTGCACGGCGCGATTGAGTTTTATCAGGCGGCGACGGAAGCCGGGATCAAACCGATCATTGGAGTGGAGGCGTATATGGCGCCCGGCTCGATCAAGGATCGGCCGAATTCGATGCGCGATGCCGCCTTTCATCTTACTCTGCTGGCGCGTGACGAGATCGGATACCGCAACCTTGTCCGGCTGATGTCGATCGCCCACCTCGAAGGAATGCATTACAAGCCGCGGATCGACAAGGAGCTGCTCGCGCAACATTGCGAGGGTCTAATCGGGATGAGCGCCTGTCTGAAGGGTGAGATCAATATGGCAATCCAGGCTGGCCAGCTGGCGAAGGCGCGAAGCAGTGCGGCGACTTTTCGCGACATCCTGGGTGCGGAAAATTTCTTTCTCGAGCTCCACGACCACGGGATCGAGGCGCAACAGAGGTGCAATGCCGTCTTGCCGCAGATCGCACGGGAGTTTGGCCTCGGCCTGGTGGCGGCGAACGACGTCCATTTTCTGGAACGCAGCCACCACGAAGCGCACGACGTCATGATCTGCATCGGCACGGGCAAGATGGTCCATGACGAGAAACGGATGCGCTATGTGCCAGAGCTTTACTTCAAGAGCCCGAACGAGATGGGGACACTTTTTTCGGGTAAACCGGAAGCTATTTCAAACACGATTGCGATTGCGGAAAGGTGCAATCTAAAGCTGGAATTCGGGACTTCGAAGTTCCCTGAGTATGACCCGCCGGTCGGTAAGACGCGTGTGCAGTATCTGCGTGAGCTTTGCGAATCGGGCCTGCGGAAACGCTACGGTGAGCGTGCGGCGAATGATCCGGACCTTCGGGCGCGACTGACCAAGGAGCTCGACGTTCTGGAAAAAACCGGGTTCGTCAGCTATTTCCTCATCGTTTGGGACTTCATCCATTTCGCGAAGCAGCGCGGCATTCCTGTCGGCCCGGGACGCGGTTCTGCAGCAGGATCGCTAGCCGCCTACGTCCTTGAGATAACCGATATCGACCCTCTGCAATTTGGTTTGCTCTTCGAGCGTTTTCTGAATCCTGAGCGCGTTTCGCCGCCCGATATCGACGTCGACTTCTGCGAATCGCGGCGCGGCGAAGTGCTCGAGTATGTTCGGCGCAAATACGGCGAACGCCGCGTCTCGCAAATCATCACTTTCGGCAAATTGAAAGCAAAGAGCGTGGTGCGCGATGTCGGTCGGGTCATCGGCCTGAGTTATGGGGAGGCGGACCGGATCGCGAAAATGATCCCTAACGAGCTCAACATCACCCTCGCGCAAGCTGCCGAGAAAACTCCCGACCTGAAGAAGGCAATCCAGACCGAGCCGACGACACGTCAACTTTGGGAATACGCCAATGTTCTTGAAGGTCTTTCGCGTAACGCCGGCGTGCATGCGGCCGGCGTCGTGATCGGCGACCGCGATCTCTCCGAGTATGTCCCACTTTGCCGCGACTCGAAGGGCAGCGAAGTCGTGACGCAGTACGCGATGAATCCACTAAACGATCTCGGGCTGCTCAAGATGGATTTTCTTGGGTTGAAGACACTTACCGTGATCGCCGACACGATCGGACTGATCCACCAGCGCGAGCCGGAATTTGCGCTCGCGAAGATCCCGCTGGACGACGCGGCTGCCTTTGCACTCTACAACCGCGGCGAAACCATCGGGCTTTTCCAGATGGAATCCGGCGGCATGACGAGTGTGTCGAAGCAGCTCGACGTGCAAAAGCTCGACGATATCATGGCCTTGATCGCCTTGTATCGTCCCGGACCAATGGATCTGATCGGCGATTACATTCAGCGCAAGAAAGGGCTTAAGCGCATCCGCTATGAGCATCCGCTGCTCGAGGAAATCTGCGCCGACACCTATGGCGTGATGATTTATCAGGAGCAGGTGATGGCGGCGGCGAACAGGCTGGCGGGCTATTCGTTAGGCCAGTCTGACCTGCTCCGTCGTGCGATGGGAAAGAAGAACAAGGAGAAGATGGCGGCAGAGCGCGCGAACTTCATCGCCGGCTGCGCGAAGACGAATAACATTCCGGAGAAAAAAGCCAACGCCATTTTCGATCTGCTGGAGAAGTTTGCCGGCTATGGGTTCAACAAGAGTCACAGCGCGGCCTATGGTGTGATCAGTTATCAGACGGCCTATCTCAAAGCGCGTTATCCAGTTGAGTTCATGGCCGGGTTGTTGAGCAATGAAATTAATAATACCGATAAGATTGCGGTCTTCGTCGGCGAATGTAAGCGGATGGGTATTCCGATTCTGCCGCCCGATATGAATCGTAGCGGTCTGAAATTTATTCCGGAGTCAATGCCTAACGAGGAAAGGAATGCCATCCGCTACGGTCTGGCCGCGATCAAAAATGTCGGTGAAGGCGCGATGGCGGCGGCGATCGCGGAGCGGGAACGGGGAGGGGGCTTCAGTTCGCTGGAGGATTTTTGCAGCCGGGTTGACTCGCGCATCGCCAATCGCAAGAGCATAGAGAGTCTTGTGAAAGCCGGTGCCTTCGACTTCCTCGGTCGTGCCCGCGACGAGCTGTTTGCCTGCATCGAAGAAACGCTCCTGGCCGCTTCAGCTGCGCATCGGGATCGTGCCGCCGGGCAGGTCTCGCTTTTTGATGAACTGTCCGCTCCGGCTGTTACGCGTCGCGATCGCGAGTACGAGAAATGGAACGAGCGGGCGAAGCTGGCATTCGAAAAAGAGCTGCTCGGGTTCTATGTTACCGGTCATCCGCTCGACGACTACGCGCATCTCTTCGCGAGCGGAAAATACCAGACCATTGCATCGTTAGGCGAGCTGGATGACCGCGCCAGCTTTAGCATCGCCGGCGCAATTGTGCAGGTGGATCGCAAATTCACCAAGAAGGAAGGCAAACCTTTCGCGGTGGTTTTCCTCGAAGACTTAACCGGCACGATCGAAGTGGTCCTTTGGAATGAGACTTATCTGCCGGTCGCTAACTCGCTCGATCTCGGAACCGTTCTTTCCATTCGCGGCACGATCGACCGGCGCGACGATACGGTCCGCGCGACTGCGCAAAAGGCGAAAGTCCTCAAGCCAGAAAGCGTGCCGGCGCCTAACGAACCAAACGGCGGCCATGAAAGCAGCAACGGCCGGCTGCACGCTGCGGTTGACCGACAGATCATTCTACGTTTCGGCGCAGGTTTTGCCCGGGAAGAACTTTGCACGGTTCGCGAAATCCTGGCTTCTTCCCCAGGCACTCAACGAGTCGCCCTCCTCCTTCCGACGGCAAACGGCGAGACCGTGCGGATTGAAGCCGGCGAACGCGTTGCATTGACTCCCGCTCTCGAATCGCAGCTGGCTCGCTGGCTTACTTAGCCTCTCTAAGCTGCTTTACAAATGCCAAAGGGGATAAGCCATTGCCGGAAGGGTAATTGTCGCGATACTGTTGGGCGCGAAACGCCAGCGGCGATAAGTCGCGAGGGCGGTTTGATCGAGCACACTGGAATGCGAAGTAACGCTGACTTCCACATCGCTCACTAGCCCAGTCTTGCGATCAATGGAAAGCTGATACCATCCGCGAATCTCGCCGCGAATATCGGAACGAACCTTGAATGGCGCTTGGGGGAAAGGCGCGTAAGTGGCGTAGACTAACGCCTGATCATAAGTCTTCTCCAGCTGCTTATCGAAAAAGAAGAGAACAGGAACGTAGAAGGCGCTGACAGTTTGAGGCTTCACCTTCCAGCGGCGCAAGGCGTCGGTGACCGCGTCATCCAGCTCTTTGTAGCCAATCGGCCCTACAACCTCGACCGACCTGACCTTCCCGGTCGTGGTATCGACGTTGATTTTGTATTTTCCAGCTCCTTGAACGCCTTGGAACTGCGCACGGCGGGGATAATTCGGGTGCGGTGAATAAATGAGATTGGCACCCAGCTGGCGATAGTTAGGAATGACCGTCTCAGTCCGAGCTGAGGAGAAGACGTGGCCGGCGCCGAAGAGAAATGCGGCGAGCGAAAGATGGAGTAGAGGTTGCTTCACGGGGCGGATTTTGCGCAATCGGAGACATTGGGTCAAGAGGAGACGGCGCAGGGCGGCAGGGATAGTCTTTAGTAAATTCGTCGCCTGACGCCTATCCTCGATGGTTTAACTCAGGTTGATACCAAGAGTTAGCGCGACGCGAATACGAGCATTCCGCCCTTCGTATCGACTTTTACCGTCTGACCTTCGCGGATTTTGCCTTCCAGGATTTGCAGGCTGAGCGGGTCAAGAATTTCCTTTTGGATGGCGCGTTTTAAGGGTCGCGCGCCATAGACCGGGTCGTAGCCTTCCCTGGCAATTAACTCTTTGGCTGCGTCGCTCAGGTTGAGAGTAATCTTTTGTGCTGCGAGTCGTTTCGTTAGGCGGCGAAGTTGAATCTCGACGATTTGCTTCAGATCGTCGTCACTCAGCCGATCGAAGATGATGATCTCGTCGATGCGGTTCAAAAATTCCGGACGAAAATGCTGCCGCAGCGCGTCCATCACGAGGCGCGAACGACCTTCGCTCGAAGCTTCCTCCGTGATGTATTGTGAGCCGATATTCGAAGTCATGATGATGACCGTGTTCTTGAAATCGACGGTTCGACCCTGGCCATCAGTGATGCGTCCATCATCCAGGACTTGTAAGAGGACGTTAAACACATCCTGGTGCGCCTTCTCGATCTCATCGAAAAGAACAACGGAATAAGGCTTGCGTCTGACGGCTTCACTGAGCTGGCCGCCTTCCTCGTAGCCGACATAGCCGGGCGGCGCACCGATCAGACGCGCCACCGTGTGTTTTTCCATGTATTCGCTCATGTCGATGCGGATCATGGCGTTCTCGTCGTCGAACAGAAACTCGGCGAGGGCGCGGGATAACTCTGTCTTACCAACGCCGGTAGGTCCCAGGAAAATGAAGGAACCAATCGGACGATTCTCGTCCTGAAGACCGGCACGCGCGCGTCTGACTGCATTGGAGACGGCAACGATTGCCGCCTTCTGCCCAATAACACGTTGCATGAGGCGCTCTTCCATCTTGACCAGCTTCTCGCGCTCGCCTTCCTGCAGGCGCGAGACGGGAATGTGTGTCCAGCTCGAAACAACCTCCGCGATATCCTCTTCAGTTACTTCCTCACGCAGAAGTCGCGGCTTCTTATCGGTCGCTTCTTTTGCCGCGATTTCTTGCAAACGCTTTTCGAGCACCGGAATTTGCCCGTACTGAATCTCGCTTGCTTTGGCCAGATCGCCGCGACGTTGCGCGCGCTCAAGGTCGGTACGCAAAGTATCCAGCTCTTCCTTTACCTTGGCCTGCGCATCAATTTCGGATTTTTCCTTCTGCCATTCCGCTTTCATGGCTGAAGATTTCTCTTTTAGCTCGGCGAGTTCTTTTTCGAGTTTTGTCAGGCGTTCCTTGCTCGCCGGGTCTTTCTCTTTCTTCAAAGCCTGGCGCTCCATCTCCAGCTGCATGACCTCGCGCTCGATGACATCGATTTCGGTCGGCATCGAGTCCAGTTCGATCTTCAAGCGCGAGGCCGCCTCGTCGACCAGATCGACTGCTTTATCGGGTAGAAAACGATCACTGATATAGCGATGCGAAAGGACCGCCGCCGCGACCAGTGCCGCGTCACGAATCCGCACGCCGTGATGCACTTCGTAGCGCTCTTTCAGTCCGCGCAAGATGGCGATGGTATCTTCCACGCTGGGCTCGTCCACCATCACGGGTTGAAAGCGCCGCTCGAGCGCGGCGTCTTTCTCGATGTATTTGCGATACTCATCGAGCGTGGTCGCGCCGATGGTGCGCAACTCACCACGAGCCAGTTGAGGCTTAAGCAGGTTTGAAGCGTCGACCGAACCTTCGGCCGCGCCAGCGCCGACGATCGTGTGCAATTCGTCGATGAAGAGAATGATCTCGCCCTGCGATTCGCTCACCTCCTTTAAGAAAGCTTTGAGCCGATCCTCGAACTCACCGCGAAACTTTGCCCCGGCGACCATCGCCCCGATGTCCACAGCGATTAGTCGCTTGTTCTTGAGCGACTCTGGCACGTCGCCGGAAATGATGCGGCGCGCCAGACCTTCGACGATTGCGGTTTTGCCAACGCCGGGTTCGCCAATGAGAACCGGATTGTTCTTGGTCCGACGCGAAAGCACCTGCATGACGCGCCGGATTTCGTTGTCGCGACCAATGACCGGATCGATCTTTCCCTGCCGCGCACGCTGTGTCAGGTCCTGCCCATATTTCTCCAGGGTTTGATATTTTCCCTCAGGGTTTTGGTCCGTGACGCGTTGCGAGCCGCGCACCTGCTGGAGCGCCTGCATCAACCGGTCTCGTGTCACCCCCAGCTCTTGCAGGGCACGCGCCGCCGGGACACGCGCGTTCGTTAGGGCGAGGAGATAATGCTCGGCGCTGACAAACTCATCCTTCAATCTGGCCATCTCCTTGTCCGCGCCGTCGAACACGCTGCGCAACTCGCTGCCGAGGCGTTGCTCGACGCCGGAGCCGGTGATGCGTGGCAGCTTCTCGATCGCACTCCGCAGGCGTTCCCGCAGGATGTCAGGCGTCACCCCTAGCTTTTCCAACAATGGACGCGTGATGCCTTCAGGTTGATCGAGGAGCGACAGTAGGAAGTGCTCGTTCGTGATTTCCTGTTGGTTTAGCTCCGCGGCCAGATTCTGGGAGGCTTGGAGCGCTTCCTGCATTTTTTGCGTGAACTTGTCGATGCGCATATGACAACCTATAAGACGACGACCCACTCGCAATTCGGCAAATGCGCCTGATTTTTCCCATTTTCTCCGGCCGCAATTCGTTGCGCCGCTTCAACTCCGAGCTGCGTGCCGGCTTTGGTTGGGAACATCCCTTCCAGCTGCCGCCTGCGTCGCCATGAACTCGCGGGAATCGTCGCCACTCTGGCTGGAAGCCATTCCCGATCGCGAACCCTGGCGCCGTGGCCGAACTGCTATCTGTATCATAACTTTCCTCATCCTTTTGGGTCAGATCAGTGTTCTGGCTTGGAGTGTCATGCTGGGCAATCTCGGGGTCTTTTTCCTGGCAGTAAGTCTCGGAGTCATTGCCTGTCTTTTCTTGTATTTTATCTGGATCGGTCACAACTGGGCGCGTTGGGTTCTTGCTCCACTTTCTGCCTGCTCCGGGTTCGGAAACCTTATCGGAGGGATTGTGCGGGGAAGCGGTCTGCTTTTCGTCGTGGGCATCGGTGGCTTGATCTTATTTAGTTACCTTGTTTTGGCGCCTTCCGTTTATGCATTTGCAAGTCATTAGGGGGAACGAATCAAGCCGCGTGAAAGCCTTGCTATAGCTGCCATTCTTCTGCTCGTTCTCTTAAGTATAGGCAGCGGCCTTTACGCCTTTACTCCTATGTTATCGGGCTGGAAAGAGAGGCAATGAGTTTTGCTGCAACTGCGTTCCAGAACGTCTTCATCTATCGTGACGACGATTATTTGCGGAGTAACTTAAGCGAAAACGAGCACGCGATGACTATCCATGAGTTCATTTTGAGCCTCGACCATCAATTGGGGGAGCCGGTCAAGGTCCGTCGACCGCAAGCCCCCTTCACGACCGGGATCGTGGCACGCCGGCTATGGATAGATGGCAAGATATTGATACCGTTCTACGACTCGCGCGGGCTGGTCTGGGTCAACGTGGAAGTCTCGAGAATCGGCGAGGGCTGGCAGATTAATCACATTGGATAGACCTTTAGGAGCCCGTAAGTTCAGATCCCGCCAAGGCAGTGACTAACTCATCGCCGGCGGCGGACGTGGCGAGGCCGATAGATACCGACCTTTTCGCCGCCGGGAAGAGTTACATTTCAGGGTCGGTAGTGTACAGGATGGTATGTGCTCCGCTGAGTATGATCTTTGAGACGGGCCTAAGGCAACGATGTCCCTATTTGCCTTCGCACGGTCTTGGCGTCTGGCAGGTCGATTATTCCATTAACGTTAATATCGACGCGGAAGTTAGAACTGTCGGTTGTTTGGCCCTGATCGGCTCTGGCGATGTCTGCGTCGGCCATCGTAACTGTGCCGTCTCCATCCACATCGCCCAGTAGAAGACCCATCACCGCCTGGGCGCTGGGTAAAATATTCGATTGAGTGTCAACCACGTTATTCAGCCCAACAGTTACATCCTGCTCATTGCAAGTTACGTTGCGCAGGTTAACGATGACGCGATGCGCATCTGTCGGATCGATCTTGCCGCTGGCCACCGACCCACAGTTGGTCGTGACCGAGCCGACAGAGGCAAGCGTATTACTAAAATTAAAGTAGAGCGTGAACTGATTTTTTGAGCCTCCAAAACGATCCTCGACTCCAGGCGGCCCGCTCAGGGGGAGGTCAATGCCAAAACCGCCTTTGACAGATTGTGCACTGGTCAGGCTGAGGGTCGAGCCAGCTGGCGCCACGCGCACATAATAAACATCCTCTTCGCCGTTGAAGGTCGCTGCATAGATAACGTCGCCACCAGTGTTATCCGAAATGATGGTCATATAGTCACCCATCTTGTCTTGCTGGGGATAGCCAAGGAAGGGATTAAACGAGTTGCTTACGGCCACGTTTGCTGCCCAGGTCAGACCGCCATCCGTGCTATAGGAATAAAATAGCTGCGAGTCTGTGTTGTTCGCCGCGTTGCGGGTGTCAAGCCAGATGCTGTCGATGCGTCCATTGGGCGCAACTGCGAAAGTGCCCATCCAATGCCATTTGTTGTGATTGATCGGGTCGTCATTGACTCTTACCGGAGCGCTAAAGGTGTGTCCGCCGTCCGCGCTGCGCACGAACATCACATCGGTTCCATTGTTGGCTCCAGTTGGTATCACGCTCGCCAGCATGTAGACATTGTTATTGGTAGCGGTGCCAGAGCGGTCTACCGCGAGGTAAACCTGGCCGCTTAGACCGGCCGGATTAATCGGTTCACCGAAGCCGATATCGCCGCCCAGGTTCACTTTCGTGCTCTGGTCGAACGTCGGTGTCATGCTGCTATCTTTGGCGTTGCTGGAACGGTCACACCAGATCTCGCCAGTATTGAGATTAACACCACCGAGGTAGAGAGTACCGGTTGTATCCACATCCAATGTTCCCCATGATGGAGTGTTAGGTATATTTATGGGATTAAGCCACGTAACTCCGCCGTCCGTCGAGCGCGTGAATTGACGGCCTCCGAAGTTATTGCCACTGCTGCTCCAGGATTGATATTGGAAACCGTGACCAATGCTGTCGGTGTTATCGATGGTGAACCACTGTTTATCGCCACCTTTAGCCGGTGCGATGTTTGTCCAGGTCGCTCCACCATCCAGGGAGCGCCACATATTATCGAAGAAAGAATCCAGCAGGCTAAGATAGAAGAATGTTCCAGAGTCATCATTGTCCAGCACAGGATCACTGCGGAAGACGTTGTTCTCGAGCACGCCCGGAAAAGTCCACGAAGCGCCGCCATTCGTTGTATAGCCATAGCCGGCCTGGCGGAAGTCAGAAGCCACACTATTAAATTGACGCCATCCGGCCGTCATCTTGGTATGATCGGTAGGATCGACCGTAAGAGAAGGCTCGTTGGCTGCGTCGCCGGTAATGTTCTGGCCGCTGGAATTTACATTTACCTGTACGCTGGTAAAGGCGTCATGCTGTGAGATCATCCGGGGCGAAACGCCATTCCGCCAGAGCAAGGCCGGTGGGTTGCCATATTTTTCCAATCCCTCCGCCGGCAAGGAGCGATGTTGATCTGTCTGTGCCGCCGCTAGGGTAAGTCCGGCCAGCAAAGCGAAGGCTGTTAGAGGACCGTTCCGAAAGATAGTGAAGCGTTGAAACATGAACAATCTTGCTTAACTCCGGCGCATGTTGTCAATGTAATTGGCATTTCCTTCATAAGGAGCGAAACCATGACGACCTTCGAAGCCGCAGATGTTTATCAGCTTGATGAGTTGCTTAGCAACGAGGAGCGGGCAGTACGGGATCGCGTGCGACAATGGGTGGAGGACCGATTCCTTCCCGTAATCGCGAGTCATTATCGCGCGGGAACTTTTCCCCTCGAGTTGCTTCCGGAACTTGCGGAGATGAAAGTCTTCGGGCCAGCGATTCATGGCCATGGCTGCCCTGGCTTCGGCAGCATCGCCGCCGGGTTAATCATGCGGGAACTGGAACGTGGCGATAGCGGATTACGCACCTTTGCCTCCGTTCAAGGCTCGCTCGCCATGAGGGCAATCGACCTCTTTGGTTCGGAGGAACAAAAGAACCGGTGGTTACCTTCAATGGCGCAGGCAACAAAGCTGGGTTGCTTCGCTCTCACAGAACCGGACTTTGGATCCAATCCTGCAGGTCTGCGCTGTCATGCCAAAAAGACAGCTGGCGGCTATACGTTGAATGGCAACAAGAAATGGATCGGAAACGGAACGATCGCTGATGTCGCCGTGGTATGGGCAAAGTTAGGTGATGAGACCGATGACAACGCGGAACACGCGGACACGATACGTGGATTTCTGGTGGAGAAGGGAACGCCGGGTTTTGGCGCGCGACTCATGGAAGGCAAGTTGTCCTTGCGGGCCGCGCTTACCGCCGAGCTAACCTTCGACAACTGCAGTCTTCCCGAGCAAGCCTTACTACCGAAAAGTGCGGGTCTGCGATCGCCACTCAGCTGCCTCAATCATGCCCGCTATGGAATTGCGTGGGGAGCAATCGGGGCGGCGATGGCCTGTTACGACGAAGCTCGTCAATACGCCTTGCGCCGTCGGCAGTTTGATCGACCCATCGCCGGCTTTCAACTGGTGCAGGCAAAGCTGGCGCGGATGTTAACCGAAATCACCAAGGCGCAGTTACTCGCTTACCGCCTCGGCCAGCTAAAGGATGCGGGCAGGGCGCGCCCCTATCATATTTCCATGGCGAAGATGAACAATGTCCAGATAGCTCTTGAGATCGCACGTGTCGCACGGGACATTCTTGGCGGTGTTGGCATTCTTGATCAGCACCAGTGTTTTCGCCACATGTGCAATCTCGAAAGCGTGAAGACGTATGAAGGAACCCACGACGTTCACTTACTCGTGCTCGGGCAGCACATCACTGGCATCTCGGCCTTTGCCAGCCAAATCTAGGTAGTCTTTTCCTCTGGGGCGAGGAGATGCCCAAAGAGCCGGCCAGCGACGAGAAAGACTATTCCCGCGACTCCGCAGAAGGCGGCATGCAACAGCCAGAAGCAGGTGGCCGGCATCTTCTCGAGCAAGCTGCCGATCCATCCTACGAGATTATTCGCAGCGAAGAGATGAAGGTAAAAGATACCTATAATTGTTGCCGAAAGAGCGGCTGGCGCGACCCGAGCATAAAGGGCCAGTGATACTGGAAAGACATTGGCGAACCCAATGCTGTTCAAGACGTGAAACATGATTAACCAACCGATGGCGACCTTGTTCCCCGAGCTGGCGGCGATTGTTGCGCCCATCGCCAGGGAAAGAAAGCCGGTGACGGCACATAGGCTCCCGATGCCCATTTTGGTGATTTCCGCTGGCTCCCGGTACCTTTTCGACCACCACCGCCAAAATATCACGGCGCCCGCGAGGAAACTAATCGAAGTGATCGAATCAAGAGTAATGAGCCAGGTCGTCGGCATTTTGTGCCCAAAGAAGATGAGACTGGCACTTTTTTCCGCCCAAACGAGATAGGCATTAAAGATCTGTTGATTACCGATCACGGCAAGAGTTAGGATGGGCAAGAGAACAAGAAGGGCGATAATGGCCAGAGTTTCGCGGCGAGTTAGTTTGGCCTTGGCTGTGCTTTGACCGTCGTCGCGCACGGCTGGTTCATCGGGTGGCAACCACTTCCTGCCGCCGAGATAGATAACCAGGCCGATCAACATCCCAACACCGGCGGCGCCAAAGCCATAGTGCCAGCCCCACACTTCGCCGAGCGTTCCGGCAATCAAGGGTGCGGCGATGACTCCGCCGTTGATGAAGAGATAGTAGATCTGGAAGGCGTCAGCGCGCCGGTTGTCGCCAGTCTTGTAGAGTGCGCCGACCTGACTGGCGAGGTTACCCTTGAAACAACCCACGCCGATGAGCAAACAAGTTAGTGCCACGAGAAAGGTAAGATCAAAAGCCATCAGAAAGTGGCCGGCCGCCATGAGTAAAGCGCCTATTGTGACGGTGCGCGTTCGTCCGAGGATGCGATCGGCGATCACTCCGCCGCCGATTGGAGTGAGATAAACGAGGCCGGTGTAAAGTCCGAAGATCGCTGAAGCGAGAGCCTGCATGGAGAGCGGGCCGCCATAGACTCTCTCAAGCAGGTATCGAAACGGAACGAAGCCGGCGATCCGCTCGATGTGGCCTGGATGCAGCAGGCGATTTACCATGTAGAGGACAAGAAGTGATTGCATCCCGTAATAGGAAAAGCGCTCCCAAGCTTCAGTAAATGCAAGATAGCCGAGCCCGCGCGGGTGGCCCATGAAGCTGCAATCCTCAGGATGATGCATCCCGCAGAGTGTCGAGGGCCATCCATTTGGCAAGCAGCAGTTTGGCCGGCGGATTGGGGCTCAATCACATTGCGGAGTTAGATCGTCACGTAACTGAACTGTTACAAGGCGCCGCTTGAGTCCTGAGCGGATCACTCGACAGACTGTGAAGCATGAGAGCGACTAAATCATTCCGATTCCGTCTGGTATTTTATGTAACAAAGCTTTTCTTGCAGGTCTTTGTCTTCAGCGTTTTCGCTTTTTCCGCTGCCGACGCAACCCTGGCGAGCGAGAGGCCAGCCGTTGGGCCGACCGGCGTGATTGTGCAAAGTCAGTTCGGCGGTCAGATATTCGGCTTTGATATAGACCAGGCTGGCAAGGAGGGAATTCTTTGCGAAGCGCAGACGCTCGACAGCGGCGACACTCTGGCGGCGGTCGAGACCTTCAGCCAAACGACCGGCGCAATCATTCGAGTGTTGAAGAAAATTCAAAAGAACGACGACTTTCTTGGCCTCGGAGTTGTAGGTAACTACGTGGGACTGGTGGAACGCGAGCACGAGGTAAGTTTCTTAAACGTCGTCCGGTCCTATCTCACGGTGAATCCGCTGACGGCAAATAAGTTCACCGGCACGTGGACGCCACCTCTTGGCGCCGATCACATGCTGAGCAACGTCAGTCGAAATCAGGGCGTTCCTGATATTGCCGTCTATGCTCAGGATACCAATAGCACTTTTCGTCCCTTCATCTTCGCCTCGAACGTGGCCGCTAACAAATTTGGTCCTGTCATCACACTAACGGACGAAGATTTTGTGAATACGCTTCCCGCTCTCGCTTACGATAGTGCGACGAATCAGGCGATCCTGGGTGCACCAAAACTCGGTAATCCATTTGTGCCAGGTTGGATTGCGACCATTGATCTCACGACGGGAACCTTCAACAAGTTCGCCAGTGTTGGAGATGGCGATGTCAATGGGATGGCTGTCGATCCGGAGAGCGGCACGGTTTGTACGACGACTGAGATCGATTTTAGCGTCGAGTTTTATGATCTCGCCACTCAAACAGGGTTTACAGAAATCCTGGCTGGTGCTCCGAACCAATTCTACAGCGGAGCCGACGTGCAATTCGATCCGGTCAACAAGCTCTTTCTCGTCGCACAGCCAAATTCCAGCACGACCTTCAGCGGCAGCAGCATCCATGTCTTCGATTTGGATGGAAACCTGATTGAATCCGTTAACGGCCTGAGCTTCTCCAATGCGGGCAATGTCGTGCCCGCACATATCGCCCTAAATCCGAGGAAGCAAGTGGGCTTCGTTGACGGCCCGGACGCAGGAGTAACTCAGATCCAGTCTTTCACCTATTGAGTAACGGCGGCCGGAAGCAATCGTGTATCCTGAATCTTACCTGGTCATCGAACTCGGACCGGCGCGACATACAGATCCAGATGCGATAATGAGCCATCTGGATTGTCGCCGGTAGAGTTAGAGTTATCGGCCGCAGAGAAATACATTCCGCCACGGTAGAAGGCAAAGCCGCTGTAATCTCCGTAGTCGACGCCGCTGTGAGCCTTGTTATCATTTGAAACGCCCCTTGCCAACCGTTGATTAGGAGAGAACGTCTGCCCTCCGTCCGTGCTAATCGTCGAGTAAATCATGATATCGTCGTTAGGTATGCCATTGGTGTCACCATGCTGCATGTTGCCCAAGTCATTGCGGGCATCATACCAAGCGACGGCAATGTTACCGGTGGTCAGGTCAATGGCTATTTTCGGATTGAATTGACTATTAATCCCGGTGTCATCGTTCAAGCGTTTCGAAGTGCTCCAGGTTGCGCCGTTATCGTCCGAGTAACGAAACTGGATGTCAGTGTCATTGCTTTCCTGTGGTTCTTCCGAAACATAAATGAAGTAGAGGCGGCCGCGGTGCGGACCTTGTGAGCGATCCCAGGCCAAACCGGCTTCGGCATCGATCGAACGGCCCGACTGCGCCGGAATATAATCGAAGCCGCCAACATTTGTTGTTTGAATCGCCTGGGCAGGGTTAAAGCCAGCAGCTCCGAGCCCGTCGGGATCCAGCGCACCGTAGATTGTCGCCGGACCTTCTCCACCGGTTGGAGTTTGGTAGACGACGAAGACCTGACCGTCGGGCCCGACTGCGGTATCGCCGTAGTCGCCCGAACCATTAGCGCCTGAAATTTTCTGTGCGGGCGAGAAAGCACCAACTTGACCTAAACCCGTAATCGGAGCGCCGCTGGCTTGTATGGTTCCATCAAAGGACGTCCAGGAAATCCAGACACTGTTTGCGCCAGCCGAGATAGAAGGTTGGTCACCGCTAACTGCCTGTCCGATGCGCGCGAGGCTCTTCCAGGGATAAACCGGTAGTCCGCTCGGTAACGAAGTGAGAAAAGGTAACTGCTGAAAGGTCGCTCCGCCATCGACCGAGATACCCATTTTCACCGCTATCCCGGAAGTCAGGTAAGTCAGCAAGATGTTGCCAAAATCATCGGAAGCCAACTGAGCATCGCAACAGGCTGCGCTGAGCGAATCTGTGCCTGTAGCTATCATGTTATGCTGCCAGGTCCGCCCGCCATCGGCGCTCCAGCTATGGAATAGCGCATCTGTCTCCAGGTTTGAGACGCTGGTGATCAGCTTTGAGTTCGTATGACTAATCGCGACCGACGTTTCTGCCTCGTTCCCGGTTTGCTGGCTCATATCGATATTACGCGGAACCGCCGCTTGTTGAGGCCGCCACAGGAGTTCTGGGACCTGGCCATTTAGGCAAGTAAAGCCGAGACACGTCGTGAAAAATAGAACCGCATTAAGCACCTTCATGATTGTTTGAGATGCTGCGAAGAGACGCCCGTAGTGGCAAGAACCAAACTGTGACGATTTGGTCAGGTCCGAATTCCCATGAGTCAATTCGTCGGCTGGTAGTGCCATCAGGCGGACGGTGTCTAAAGAGGTGGTTCTCACAAAGGCGATTGCAATTTTATCGCTTCAAGGGCAGGAATGACCGAACTTCCATGGGAAAAAAGAAATCGAGGCATGCTTTGGTGAGCGTCGTTATGGGAAGCGCCTCCGATTGGGTGACGATGCAAAGTTGCGTTGAGCTGCTCGATCAGTTCGGTGTGCCCAACGAACGCCAGATCGTCTCTGCTCATCGCACGCCCGAGCGGATGGCGAAATTCGCCCACACGGCTGCCGAGCACGGCGTGCAAGTGATCGTTGCGGGGGCGGGCGGCGCGGCCCATCTCCCGGGCATGATCGCGGCGCAGACGTGGCTGCCAGTCCTGGGCGTGCCGGTCGAATCGCGGGCGCTCAAAGGTCTCGACTCCCTGCTTTCCATCGCACAAATGCCCGCCGGCGTTGCGGTCGGTACCCTGGCCATCGGCACTGCCGGAGCGAAAAATGCGGCGCTTCTCGCCGCCAGTATCATCGGTTTGCACGACGCCAAAGTACGGGACGCTGTTAAGAAATTTCGCGCCCGCCAAACCAAGGACGTGCTCGCTCAAGAGCTGCCATGATGCCTAACGACCCGCTTCTCCCCGGAGCGACGATCGGCATCATGGGAGGCGGTCAACTCGGTCGGATGTTCGCCATCGCTGCCCGCCGGATGGGCTATCATGTCCATACTTTTTCTCCCGAGAAGAATGGGCCGGCAGCGCAGTTCTCCGATCTCGCGACCGCGGCGAGCTACTATGATGAGGCGGCAGTGCAAGGGTTCGCGCGCTGTATCGATGTCCTCACGTTTGAGTTCGAAAACATCCCGAGCTCCACGGTTGAATGGGCCTCGCGCGACCAGATTGTGCGCCCGCACGGCGAGGTGCTCCACATTGCGCAGCATCGCCTGCGGGAGAAGGAGTTTTTGCGCGACGCCGGGTTTCCGGTCGCGTCCTTCCGCAGAGTGGCGAGTCCGGCCGATTTGACGAGTGCGCTCGAGGCGATCGGGCGGCCAGCAATTCTGAAGGGAGCCGCCTTTGGCTACGACGGGAAGGGTCAGCAACGTATCGACCCCGGAAGCGATCTCGAAGAAGTCTGGTCGCGCAGGGAGGATGAGTTATGCGTCCTCGAGCAGGTGATCGAATTCGAAAAAGAGATTTCTGTCATCGTGGCACGTGCGCCGGACGAATCGACCGCAGTCTTTCCTGTGTGTGAAAACATTCATCGTCATCACATCCTGGATATGACTCTCGCGCCGGCGCGCATCGGCGACACGGTCGCGTCCGCGGCCCGAGCCTTGGCGTGTGAGGTTGCCATCCGGCTCGAGCTGGTCGGGCTGCTTGCGGTCGAGATGTTTTTGAAGGGCGATGGCGAATTGATCATCAACGAACTCGCGCCAAGGCCGCATAATTCCGGACATTGGACGATTGAAGGCTGCGTGACGAGCCAGTTCGAACAGCATGTGCGCGCCGTCTGTGGGCTGCCGTTGGGCTCGACCGAATTGCTGTGCCCGACCGCAATGGTCAACCTGCTGGGGGAGATCTGGAGCGATGGCGAACCTAATTGGTCCGGGGCCCTGGCCCACCCTGGGGTGCATCTGCATCTCTATGGCAAGCAGCAAGCCCGCCCGGCGCGAAAGATGGGGCACCTGACCGCGCTCGGGCGTAGCGTTGAGCAGGCAGCGGAAATCTCGCTCCGCGCGAGAAGCGCGCTCCGGGGCATAACGAATGGAAACAAAGATTGCGGCGAGCGCCACGCCTAACGAACGGAAGGAGGCGGTGGCCCGTGCGGTCGAACTATTGCGGGCCGGCGAAGTGGTCGCGCTTCCCACTGAGACGGTTTACGGGCTTGCCGCCGACGCGCTGAACGCCGAGGCGGTGGCAAAAATTTTCGAAACAAAGGAGCGACCACGCTTCGATCCGCTAATCGTCCACTTGCCGACCCGGGAGTGGCTGGAGCGGGTTGCGATCATTGAGAGCGAAATGCGACCTCGGATCGATTACCTAACGAATTCCTACTGGCCGGGTCCTCTCACGATCGTTCTTGCGAAGACTGACTTGATTCCCTCAATCGTGACTGCGGGCCTGACGACGGTGGCGGTGCGAATGAGCGCGCACCCTATCTTTTCGGAAGTGGTGCGATCGTTCGGCCGGCCGCTCGCCGCACCCAGTGCAAATCGCTTCGGCCGAATTAGTCCTACCTCGGCCGCGGATGTCGCGGAGGAATTGTCTGGCCGAATACCATTGATCGTCGATGGCGGACCGACGCCCCACGGGATCGAGTCAACGGTGATCGCTTTGAGAGAAGGCGCGATGGAGATTTTGCGTTCCGGACCAATCACGTGGGAGGAACTGGCAAGAATTGGTGAGGTGCGAATGGACTCGTTAGGCAAGATGGAATCACCGGGTCAATTGCCGTCGCACTATCGCCCGCAGACGTCGCTCGTCATTGCAGAAGACATTACCGCCGTTTCGGTGCCTCACGGACAGCGCTACGGCGCGCTGCTCTGGAGCGATTCGCCGTTTTCTGAAGCCTTTGTCGAATCGCGCCGGCTCAGCACCACGAACGATTTGCGAGAAGCGGCGGCGAATCTTTTTCGCTATCTGCGCGAACTCGATCACGCGCATCTCGATTGCATCGTAGCGGAAGCGTTGCCTGACCAAGGTCTCGGCGGCGCGATCATGGACCGCCTCCGGCGGGCTGCGCATGCTGCGCCTTCTGGTTAGGCTCTAATCCTGATGCGCCAGCGACGCGCGGATGAACCCGCTGAAGAGCGGATGCGGCTTGTTGGGTTTGCTTTGGAATTCCGGGTGATATTGGCAGGCGAGGAAGAATGGATGGCCCTTGAGTTCGATCAGCTCGGCAAGCGCCCCATCGGGTGAAGTGCCACTGATGAGAAAGCCTTTTTGTTCCATCTGCTCGCGATATTTCATGTTGAACTCGTAGCGATGGCGATGGCGTTCGAGCACTTCTTCGTGTTTGTAAATTTTTTCCGCAAGCGTGCCAGGAACAATCTTGGTTGGCCAGGTGCCGAGGCGCATGCTGCCGCCTTTTTTTTGAATGTTGCGCTGCTCGTCGAGCAAACAGATCACCGGCTCGGACGATTCCTGGTCAAACTCGCTGCTATTCGCGGCAGAGATACCGCAAACATTTCGCGCGAATTCGATCGTCGCCACCTGCATGCCAAGACACAACCCGAGGTAAGGGACGTTGTTTTCGCGGGCGTATTTCGCCGCGCGAATTTTTCCTTCCACACCGCGTTCGCCAAACCCGCCAGGAATGAGAATGCCGGCGACATCAGCCAGATGGCCGTCGACTCCGGCTTCGAGCGACTCGGCATCGATCAAACGCAGGTCGATGCCGCAATCATGACTCGCCGCGGCGTGGGTGAGCGATTCGTAAATACTTTTATAGGCATCCTGCAGGTCGATGTATTTGCCGACGACCGCGATCTTGACCTGCTTCTTCGGGTTAATGACGCGACTGACGAACTTCCGCCAATCGCTCAGGTCGGGCTGCGGCGCATCGATGTGGAGAAGACGACAAACGAGCTCGTCCAGTCCCTCCTCGTGCAGGAGGAGCGGCATTTCGTAAATCGTGTGCGGCACGTCACGCGCTTCGATGACAGCGTTGAGGCTGACGTTGCCGAAAAGAGAAAGCTTTTGCCTAACGTCGGCGTCGAGCAGGCGCTCAGTGCGGCAAAGGAGAACCTGCGGCTGAAGGCCGATTTCTCGTAACTTGGCGATGCTTTGCTGGGTCGGTTTGGTTTTGAGCTCGCCCGCGGCACGAATGTAAGGCACGAGCGTGACGTGCATGTCGATTACGTTTTCGGTGCCGACTTCGAGAATGAATTGCCGGATGGCTTCGAGGAAAGGCAAGCCTTCGATATCGCCGACGGTGCCGCCGATTTCCGTGATGACGATGTCGACTTTTTCCGGATCGGCGACCTGCCGGATTCGCGCCTTGATTTCATCGGTGACGTGCGGGATCACCTGGACGGTTTTGCCAAGATAATCACCGCGTCGCTCTTTCAGGATGACGCTCTCATAAACCTGGCCGCTCGTTAGGTTGTTGTTGCGTGAAAGGACGCAATTGGTGAAACGCTCGTAGTGACCGAGGTCGAGGTCCGTCTCGGCACCGTCGTCGAGGACGTAGACTTCGCCGTGTTGGAACGGGTTCATCGTTCCCGGATCGACGTTGAGATAAGGATCGAACTTTTGCAGAAGGACGCGCTGGCCGCGCAGTTCGAGGAGCGTGCCCAACGAGGCAGCGGCAAGCCCTTTGCCTAACGAACTCACTACACCTCCGGTTACAAAAATGTATTTCATCGGGTCTGGCGCGGACGCCGCGCGCGCGCGAGCAGCTGGCGCTCGATCGCCGCAGCATCGGCTGGCGTGTCTACTCCGGGCGAGCCGCTTTTGGTGACGACCACGTAAATCTTTACCCCATTCTCCAATGCGCGCAATTGCTCGAGGGCTTCGACCTTCTCCAGGGGTGTTGGGCGCCAACGAACGAAGCGCAGAAGCAGGTCGCGTCGATAACCGTAGATGCCCTGGTGGCGGAAATATTGGATCGGCGCGGAAAGTTCGCGTGGGTAGGGGATGCTTTGGCGGGAAAAGTAGAGGGCGCGATTTTGGCGATCGAGAACCGCTTTGACCTGATGAGGTGATTCCGCATCGGCCGGATCGTCGAAAGGATGAACGGCGGTGATCATCTCGATCTGCGGGTCGCGCTGCATTTGCCTAACGATTCGGTTGAGAAGGGAAGCCTCGACGAGCGGCTCGTCGCCCTGGATATTAAGGATGTGCGAGGCGCCGGGTAACTTAGCCGCGACCTCGGCGACGCGGTCGGTGCCGCTGGTGTGCTTCGGATTCGTTAGGCTGATTTCGGCGCCCCAACCAAAGGCGGCTTCGGCGATGCGCATGTCATCGGTCGCGATGATGACCTTTTGGAGCGCCTTGGCGCGGCAGGCGTTTTCCCAGACGTGCTGAAGGAGTTGCTTGCCGGCAATCGGGTGGAGAGGCTTTCCCGGGAAACGTGTCGAACCCCAACGCGCAGGGATAATGCCGACGGCCTTGCTCATGGTGAAATCGAACGACTGTAACATGAGCGAGAAGTCTCATACCGCCGGCTGAACCTTTTTCATGCGCAGGCACACTGATCCACCAGCCTCCAAGAGCCATAATGAGCTCGTCGCATCGCAACACCGGCGAGTGGGCTAGCCGGCGAGTGGGCTGGCCGGCGCGTTTTTGTCTTTCAGCGCCAAGATGAGCTCGGCCGCGGACGGAAAATCTTCGACGACCCAGTTCGCCCCGGCTCGTCCCTGTTCGGCAGTACCGTAACCGGTCTTCACCAAAATGGTGGGAAGGCCTGCATTGCGACCACACTCGATGTCGATCGCCTTGTCGCCGACAAAAAAGGAGTGCGCCAAGTCGATGCCGTGATCGCGTTGCGCTTCCAGAACCATTCCTGGCGCGGGTTTGCGGCGGTTGGTTGCGCGTTCGGGATGATCCGGGCAGAAGTAAACGCCATCGAAAACGGCTGGAAGTACCTGGCGAGCCACTTCTGCTTCGACGAGACGGTAATGCGCTTCGGTAAAATAGCCGCGCCCGATACCCGCCTGGTTCGAGATTACGATTATCTTGTAACCGGCGGCCTTAAGGCGTTGGAGCGCTTTGCTCACACCGGGAAAAACCTCGACGCATTGCGGATCGGAGCAGTAGTTCACCTCCTGCATAAGGGTTCCGTCCCGATCGACAAAGACAGCCGGGCTCGAGTCGTTAGGCACAATTGTCGTCCTCGAAACTGGCGATCAATTCCTGCGGCGTGACGGTTGCCGTTCCCAGTTTGGCGACCACGACGGCGCTGGCGTGATTGGCAATCTCCGCCGCCTCCACTGGCGTCGCACGGCCGGCGAGGGCCAGAGTAAACAGGGCAATCGCAGTATCACCTGCGCCAGACACATCAAAGACCTGGCGCGCCTTTGTTGGGATGTGGTGCGGCGGCTTCTCTCTTTCCAGCAGCAGCATGCCTTGCTCGCCCAACGTGATGAGCAACATTCGCGTCTCCCAGCGGTGGAGGAGTCGCAGGCCGGCGGTCAGTAACACCTTGTCTTCCAAGGGCGGATCAACCGGATCGGTTAGAGGAAGGCCTGCTGCCTGAAGGGCTTCGCTTCGGTTTGGTTTCACGGCGGTAATCGCGCCCCAATCGATCTGATGATGCGGATTGGGATCAGCCGTGGTCAGTTTGTCAGCCGATTTTAGTTCGGCCGTAATCTGCCTAACGAGTTCGGCGCTGAGAAATTTTTTGCCGTAGTCTTCGAAGATAAAGGCGTCGATTTGCGGCAAAAGTGCCCGGAGTTTGTCCGTAATATGGGCAACCTGTTTTTCGTTAGGCGAGCGCATCTCCTCGCGGTCGACCCGCACCACCTGTTGCTGCCGCGCGATGATCCGCGTTTTTACAATCGTCCGGAAAGTTGGATCCTGGATGACGAGTTCGGTCGCGATCTTTTTTTCGTGCAAGAGATCAAGCAGCTGATGGCCGCTCGCATCGGTGCCGATGGTTCCGATGACCGAAACATGATCGGTGAACTCGCGCAGGTTACGCGCGACATTCGCCGCTCCGCCGGGGAAAAACGATTCGCCGGTGACCTCCACCACCGGCACCGGCGCTTCTGGGGAAATACGTCCCACTTTTCCCCAGACGAACTCGTCCAGCATGAGATCGCCCGCGACAGCGATTCGTTTCTCGCCCGCATGGCCAAGGATTTCCCGGAGGCGGTCCAGCATCATGGCGGCAGACTAACGATTGCGCATCGGCGCGACCGATGGGAGTTGCGCCACGCTGCGAACTTTGGATCGTATCACAATTTGTGCCCGACGAGGGTTCTGCATAAAGTGCCCAACTAATCCTGAATACCTTTACGAAATCAATAGTCGATGCTGCGGATGAGACCTTTTGTTAACCTGATTCTTCTGGCTTTTCTGGCCATGCCGGCAGGGGTGCGGGCGGCCACGAGCGAACCGCCGCGCAAAATCGACGTCCGTCGCCTTTCACGAAACATCGAGGATGTGGTGGTGCCGTTGCCTAACGAAATCTTTAGTGCGCTGAGCAAGCTCGACAGCGTGAACTGGAAGGAATTCGTGCGCACGAGCAAGGGAACGAACTTCACTGAGCGTCCGCGCATCGCGCTCCTTTTGGGAACCGTGATCGCCGACGGCTTTATCGCCGTCCAGGCGGAGGACGCGCAGAGCGTAAAAGAGATTGGACAGCGCGTCGTTAGTCTAGCCAAAGGTATTGGAGTAGGGAATTCGATTGTGCCGCATGCAAAGGCGATCACGGAAGCTGCCGACCGACGCGCCTGGGACCAGGTGCGCCTGGAGCTGGATCGTACTCAGAACAGCGTGCAACAGGCAATGAACGAAGTGCACGACGAGAAGCTTTCCCAGCTCGTTAGTCTGGGCGGCTGGCTACGCGGAACCCAGGTGTTGACCGCGGTGGTCGATCGCCACTTTTCGCCCGACGGAGCCGAGCTGCTGCATCAGCCCGATCTTTTGGAATACTTTCAACGCAAGCTGGCAACCATGCCTGAATTCAACCTGCCGGTGATCGCGCAAATCAAGAGTTCGCTCGTGGAAGTGAAACCCCTGATCGAGACGGATGCTGCGATTCCTCCTATGTCAGTGAAGAAGATTAATGAGATCACGGCCCGTCTCGACAACGCGATCGTGACTCGAAAACCATAACCCGCCCCCGATGCGACCAAAGAATTCCACAACCCGGCGCAGCGCCGCTTTGCTCGCGATTTTCCTCGCGCTGCCAATCGCGGCCACCCGCGCTTCGGTGGACGATGCTCATTCTTTTGCCCTGCAGGCTGCCGAGCCCTATGTGAAGGAAGGTTATCAGGTGCGCGAGGATTACTGGGGCGGCGACTTGGGTGCAGGCGAGCGCAAGGCGGTCAGACAGCAGTTATTCAAGGGGAACGACTATTGGTTTTGGATGGGCACCGAAGTGGAAACGGCGAAAGTCTCCGTTCATATTTACGACGCCGACGGCAAGCTTTGCGAGCAGCCGGATAGCTGGCAGAAAGGACATTTTGCGGCTGCACATCTTGTTCCAAAGTCGACCGGCAGCTACTTCATTATCGTCGCGGTAGAAAGTTCGTCTGAGGATCGGACTCATTGGGCGATGGTTTACGGATTTCGTTAGGCTGATTTGACCACGTGCTGGCTTTAACGCCCCCCAGAAGTCACACCATCTTTTCCTTCAACCTGGCTTTGCCAGTTTGACACTCTTCCTGCCGGCACGGTATTCTCGCGGCTGATGTTTTACCGGCCAGCAGATGACTGAGACCCGCACGTTGCAGTTTGAGAACGCACGTGCCGTTCAATCGCTCTACGCCAACGATCTGAAGCTGATCAAGAACCTCGAAGAATCCCTCGGTGTAAAGGTCACCACCCGCGAAGGCTGGATCAAGATGGAAGGCGATCCCGCTCAGGTGGCCAAGGCGGAACAGGTCTTCACCCAACTTGAGAATGCGCGCCAGCGCGGCATCGATATTCAGCGACACGAATTCAACTACGCCCTCAATTCCGTGAACGAGTCACGTAACGACAACCTGGAGGATCTGGTCGCGACCAAGATCATGACCTCGGCGCGCAAACCGGCCATCGTGGCGCGCTCGTTAGGCCAGCGCAATTATGTCGAGGCAATCCAAAAGAATGACGTCGTCTTCGGCATCGGCCCGGCCGGGACAGGAAAGACCTACCTTGCCGTCGCGATGGCTGTCGCAGCGCTGAAGAAGGAACAGGTCGATCGAATTATTCTGACGAGGCCCGCCGTCGAAGCCGGCGAGGCATTGGGGTTTTTACCGGGCGATTTGCAACAAAAAATCACACCTTATCTGCGTCCGCTCTACGACGCGCTGCACGATATGCTGGAACCAGAAGAGCTGGAACGTTATGTGGCGCGCGAGACGATCGAGATCGCTCCGCTCGCCTACATGCGCGGCCGGACACTGAGCAACGCCTTTGTCATTCTCGACGAAGCGCAGAACACCACGACCGAGCAAATGTTCATGCTTCTCACCCGGATTGGCCCGCGATCGAAATGCGTCGTGACTGGTGACGACACCCAGATCGATTTGCCGCCTAACAAACGTTCCGGTCTGCTCGAAGCTCTCCAAGCCTTGAAAAACGTCGCCGGCATCGCTTTTGTTTATTTCAATGACAAGGATGTCGTTAGGCACGAGCTTGTCCGCGCCATCATCAACGCGTATCAGCAACATCGCTCGCCCGCCAATACGAGCGGACGCGAGCGCAAGTAGTTATGTTCAAATCTTTGCGCCGCAAAGGCCTCATAAGGCGCGGTCTCGCTTCCAGTAAGACCCGGCGCCGCCGCGTCTCCAATGAAGTATTGCGCAACCTCGAGAGCGCGCCTTGGGTGAAGGTGGCCATCTTTGCAGCTTTCGTCATTGGGCTCGCCCTTCTCATTTTCAGCGGTCAGCAGCAGGAGCCGACGAAAAATTTTGTCATTGCCCTGCTTTTTCTCGCTACCGCGATCGTTCAGCTCTGGATCAACCAGCCGCGTACCTTCGAGCGCAACTCACGCCTCTTTCTTGTCTTCGGCATCATCTTTGTGCAGCTCGCAATCACGCGATTACTTATCGTGCTTTGCAACAGCGGGGTCTTCGTCGCGCTCAAGCCCGAGACCGCCTGGCTCATCGCACCCTACGCCTTTGCGCCGCTCGTTCTTTGCGTTTTGCTTGGACGCAATCACGGACTCTACGGTGCAGTTTTCGTTAGTCTTTGGAGCAGCATCCTTGCGAGCAAGATCGACGCGCCGATGCTGGTTAATGGACTCATCAGCGGATTCACCGCCGTCTATCTCACATTACAAGTACGCCGCCGCAGTCGCCTGATCCGGGCGGGATTTTTCGTCGGAGTCGCCATCTGGTTGCTCTCGCTTGCTTTTGGGCTGATCGGCCCGATCAACTTCTTCAATCCCGCCGCAACCGACTGGCCAATGCTCGGTGTGCAAAGCGCTTTCGCCATCGGCAACGGCATTATTACTGCCATGCTCGTTGGTGGCGCGCTGCCGATTCTCGAACATCTCTTCCGCATCACGACCGATATCTCATGGCTGGAAGCGTCGGACCTGAATCATCCGCTTCTCCGCCGCCTAACGTTCGAAGCTCCCGGCACCTATCACCACAGTCTTGTCGTGGCAAACCTGGCGGAATCCGCCGCCGAAGCCATCGGTGCGAACGCCACCTTATGCCGCGTCTGTTCCTACTTCCATGACATCGGCAAACTGGTGAAACCCGATTACTTCACCGAAAACATGAACTTTGAGCGCAACCCGCACGACGATCTCGCCCCAACGATGAGCGCACTCATTATCATTGCGCACGTCAAGGAAGGCGTCGACCTCGCGCTTAAACACGGCCTCAACCAGCAGGTCATCGATGTTATCCAGCAGCATCATGGGACATCGTTGGTCTATTACTTCTACAAACGCGCCCTTCAGCAATACGAAGACGCTCGCGCCGGCGGTAAGATCATGAAGATGCGCGAGGAAGACATTCCCGAAGTCTCCGAGGAAAACTTCCGTTACAGCGGGCCGAAACCGCAAACGCGGGAAAGCGCGATCATTAGCCTGGCCGACATGGTGGAAAGCGCTTCTCGCTCACTGGAAAAACCGACGCCGCAAAAGATCGAGCAACTCGTGACTGACCTGATCGACCAGCGTCTGGCCGACCATCAGCTCGACGAATGCGACCTAACGATGAAAGAACTGAAAATCATTGCCGAGCGCTTTCGTTTCACCCTCATGAACATGCTCCATACCCGCATTGCCTATCCAAAGGAAGGCAAGACAACAGTTGCGCGTGAAGATGGCGCTCGGCCCGATGTCATGGCGGTGACGAAACGCCCTGCGTCAGCTCCGCCAGTCTCCGCTGCCTGAGCCTCGGGCGAGTCTTCTCGAGAATCACCAATGTTATCGGGAATGAAGTCGGTTCAGCGAAAGCTCGCGCGACGAGCTTATCGCCTGAACCAATAGACAAGCGCGGCTGCGACCGTCAGAGAACGACGATTCTCAGTCGACACGTTCGCACTTCAGTCCGTTTAGGAATGTATCTCTAACACCAGTGTTAGGCCGTCGCTTATTAATTAAGGGCATTCGCTCGTTACGACCGAATCTGCCTAGAGAATCTCCCCGCCTCGCGAACGTGGTTCGCGATCTTTCGCAGTCGCGGTGCCAGGCTGGGTAACAAACGGTCCGCCTTCCATGGGAGCGATGGAGGTGAAGCCGACATCGGGCATTTCACTTGGCTGCCCCGCCAGAGGAAACTCCTTTCTTAAGGGAAAATAAGGATAGCCCTCCCACATGAGGATACGGCGCAGGTCGGGATGGCCGTTGAAGCGCAGGCCCATCATGTCCCAAATCTCGCGCTCATGCCAGTTTGCGGTGGGCCAAATGTCGGAGATGGTGTCCACCGTTGGATCGTCTTCTGAGAGGCTGAGCTTGAGGCGCAGATGAACTCCGAGGCTCATCGAGTAAAGCTCATAAACGACCTCGAAACGCGGTTCATTGCCGAAGTTATCCACGCTTGTGATGTCGAGCAGGTAATCGAAGGAAAGGTCGTCCCGGCAAAAATTAGCCACCTCGCGAAGGTCGCAGCGCTCGATCACGATTGTGGTCTCGCCACGGAATTCAGTTCGCCCTTTGATCCGGGTGCCGAAAAGAGAACCTAACGACTCAAGGACTTCGGAAGAGGTCATCAAAAGGGCAAAACCGACTTAGTCGTTAGGCCAGCTCTTTCATCCGCGCGGCGAGGGCTGGCTTTTGCGCGCTGAAAGAACGCTCGCCACTGATCTTGGTCTGTAGCTTCATCAGACCCTCAAGGAGTGCTTCCGGACGCGGCGGACAACCGGAGACGTACACATCAACCGGCAAAAGTTGGTCGATTCCCTGCAGGACAGCGTAGGAGCGATACATGCCGCCGCTCGAAGCGCAGGCGCCCATCGCAATGACCCACTTGGGCTCCGGCATTTGGTCGTAAATCCGCTTCACGGCCAGGGCCATTTTGTAGGTCACAGTGCCGGCAACGATCATAACATCGCATTGGCGCGGAGAGAAACGCATGACCTCGGCTCCGAAGCGCGCGATATCAAAACGTGCCGACGCTGTCGCCATCAACTCAATTGCGCAACAGGCCAGACCCATAGGCATCGGCCAGAGAGAATTCTTACGCATCCAGTTCATCGCGGCGTCGAGTCGCGTGAAGATGACGTTACCTTCGATTTTCGAATCGTAGGCAGCTGGCACCGTTTTCTGTTCGGTTAGTTCGGTCCTCATCCTTTGCAGGAAGCTAAGGAGTTGAGTGATGCTTGGCAAGTTGCCCGCCAACCGGTCCGGGGTGCCATTTGGCTAACGAGTCAGCAGGCGTGCTGGAGCTGGAAAGTGGGGGAGTGCGTTTGGGCAGGGAAAGGCGTGGTGCGATTCGCCTCGATAAAGGCGTGCACTTTGCGCCCGAGTTCGGTCGCTTCGTAGGGCTTCGCAATCACGCCGCGAAAACCGAAATCTTCGTAGCGGCTCATGGTAGCATCCATGGCGTAGCCGCTGGAAACCACCGCGTTTACGAGGGGATCAATCTCGATTAACCGTTTGAGCGCTTCCTTGCCGCCCATCCCGCCGGGCAAGGTGAGATCGAGGATGACGAGATCGAATTGGCGTCCGTGGCTCAGCGCGTCGCGATAAATCTCGATCCCGCGCTCCGCCGTCTCGGCGGCGGAAACTTCGTAGCCCAAACGCGTGAGCGTAAAATCCACCAGCAATCGGATAGCTTCCTCATCATCCACCACGAGCACGCGACCCGAGCCGTTCATTGGCTCGTTCGTCAGGTCTACGGGCTCGTCAACCTTGGCCTGCGTCTGAGTGGCCGGGAGATAAACATTAAAAGTGGAACCTACATGCAACTCCGATTCGACGGTGATCAATCCACTGTGATTCTTAACGATCGAATACACCGTAGCGAGACCGAGACCATTGCCCTTTGGCTTGGTCGTAAAATACGGATCGAAAATACGTTTAAGATAATCTGGCGGAATCCCGACTCCTTCATCCTGGACGCGAATGCGGATGTAATCGCCCGGCGCGAGATCACTGCTCTCGTCAGTCGCATCGGGGTGATGCGAATAATTCTCGCAGCGTACGTGTAGTGTGCCGCCATTGGGCATGGCCTGTTCTGCGTTCACGACCAAATTGGCAACGACCTGGCTGATTTGACCCGGATCAAATTCTGCCGACCACAGGTCTGGCTGAACTTGTAGGTCGCTGCGGCTTTGGGATCCGCGCAGGGAAAAGCTAACGGTCTCCTGGACCAGATCAGCGATCGAGGCAGCTTGTTTGATGGGTGCGCCCCCGCGCGCGAAAGTGAGAAGCTGTTGCGCAAGATCGCGTGCCCGCATGGAAGCGTTCTTGGCGTCTTCAAGCCGGTCGCACATTTCGTCGTTAGGCCGAAGGAACATCGAGGCGAGGGAGATGTTGCCAATAATGGCGGTAAGGAGATTGTTGAAGTCGTGCGCGATTCCACCGGCAAGGAGCCCAAGTTGGTCGAGTGCTTCTGCCTTGCGCCGTTCGGCTTCGTCGCGCTGGCGTTCAGTAATGTCGCGGAAGACGACGACGACGCCGAAGACTTCGTTCTTCGCGTCACGAATGGGAGAGGCGATTTGTTCAATAATGCGTTCCGTTCCATCGCGCGAGGTGAGCGTGGCACGCTCCGGAGTGGTGAGCAGAATTGCCTCCGCCTCGCTTCGATAGCCGGCAATTGCAGTTTGCTTCTTTTTTGATGCCGCATCGGCCGAAATGGCAAGCACAGTCCGAAGTGGTTTACCAACGGCTTCGCTTACCTTCCAGCCGGTCATTGCTTCGCTCGCCGTGTTGCAAATGACAACGCGGCCATGCAGGTCGGTCGTGATCACGCCGTCGCAAATTGAGGCAAGCGTGACGGCGAGGCTTTTCTTTTCCGCCGCTAACTGTTCCTGAAAATGCGTGCGTTCGGTGATGTCGCGAATCATCGCGACATAAGCTTTTTCCTGCTCAATCAGCATCTCAGTCAGCGAAATTTCGACTGGAAATGTGTTGCCATTGCGTGCCCGAGCGAGCGCAAGCGTGGTGCCGCCGGAGCGCCGTGCCAAGTCGGGCCAATCGCAATCAACTGCTGCTTCGTCCAACTCGCGCCCGAAGCATTTCGGGATTAGGGGGGCGAACCGGTCGCCGAAAAAGCCGTTTCCGGTGTAGCCGAACATGCGGCGAGCTGCTGGATTCATGGAGAGAATCGCGCCTCGTGTATTGATCGTAACCATTCCGTCGAGCACATGATCGATCACTGCCCGAATCCGCAGATCTGCGCTGTCGAGCTTCTTGAGTTGTCGCCGATAAAGGATGAAGCTGTAGCCGCTCGAAGCGACGAGAAGGACCGCGGCAAACCCGCAAAGCAGGTTGATGCCGGCAACGGTCAAAATTCTCTCCCGCGCCGCTGCCGCAGAGCGCGCATCGTAGATCTCGACCTGTTCTTTTTCGAATTGATCGATCGCGTGACGCACACTATTCATCAAAGTCTCGCTTAACCCGGTGCGGGAGATACTCGCGTCCTTGCCCTCGCGACTCTTAGCTTCGATCTCTGGGCGCGCGCATTGAGTAACCCAGGTTTCCAAGCGGCTGCGGATTTCGTCCAACTCGGCGACTTGCTTCGGCTCGTTGCCGACGAGAACCGAAAGATAGCCTTGGAAGGTATAAAAGTCAGATACCGCCCGCTTATAAGCGTCGATGAAAAGGGGATCGCGCGTAAGGAGATAGCCGCGATTTTCCTTTTGCATGTCAGAAGCGGAACGCTCCATTTTCGGGATGAAGTTTAGTATCTGGGTCGACTGAATTGCCCATTCCTGTTCGCGCACGCGATGGTTGAGATCGATCTGTTCCTCACGCTGAATGCCTTGCAAGAGGCGATGCGCTTCGCTCATCGCGGAAGCGGCGAGCGCAGTTTTAATTTCGTCTGGACGAGTTGGGACCCTGGTTTCTTGAAACATCGTTAAAGAATTGGTTTTAAACCAGCTCTCGATGTTGTTCCGCATTTGCGTTACTTGCTGGCGTTGCAGCGAGCTAGCTGGGAGGATATTTGCTAGATCTTCTACATGTTTGGAAAACAGCGATTCGAGGCGGCTGAAATTCTCGAAATAACTGCCATTGCGGGTCAGGAGATGCCCACGGTAAGCATTCTCCAACGCGGTAACGTCGTTCTCCACCACACTGCTTAGGCGCATCACCTGGATGCTGTGGGCGCGCATCTTGTCGCGCCGCTGATCGTCAAACGTAATCACCATGCACGCGACGGCAAGGACCGCGATCACCAGAACACCGACGCTGCCACCAAGAAATAGCTTGATGTGAAAATGGTCAGGACTCAGCAGCCATTCGAGAAGCCCCCGGAAAGTACGAGGTCTCTTTTCGCTGATGCCCTTGACCTCGGTAGAAATCGGGAGAGGCATGACTATAAGCCTCAACGAGCATTATTTCTGCCATTCGCCGAACGATTTGGGAATACCTTCGGGAAGATTTGCTGCTTCAGTAGCGGACTCGCACGAGGATGAGGCCAGCAGCTGGCGCGACCATTCGGCTTCCCGACCCAACGACTCCAAGGAGGCGCTGACGCACTTCAGCCGGTGTCAGTTTGCCTTGGCCACAACGCACCATTGCCGCGACCATCATCCGCACCATCCTATAAAGAAAACCATCGCCTTCGAACTCTATCGTCAGGAGACCGGAAGATTGCCGCAGGCGAACGGCGTGGATTGTTCGAATCGTTGACTTCACGGGCTTGCCGCGATTAGCGGTGAAATTGGCGAAGTCATGCCGGCCAATGAAAAGGTCGGCGCAACTTTTCAGAGCTGTGAGATCAAGAGAGGAGACTACGTGCCAGACGCGTCCAATCTCGAAAGGCGAAAGCACGGTCGTCGTTGCGATGCGATAGCGATAAATTTTTCCGCGCGCAGAAAAGCGAGCATGGAAATCATGCCCAACGAATCGACAGCGCATGACGCGAACGGTCGGGGGAAGGTGAGCATTGAGTGCCGCCTGCAGGGCCGCAGATTCGAGCGCGCTTGCGAGATCGACATGTGCGCATTGGCCTATCGCGTGTACGCCGGCGTCCGTCCGTCCAGCGCCATGCACGCGGACTTTTTCCCCAGTTACCCGCGTGAAAGCTGCCTCTAACTGATCTTGAATCGTGTTGCCCTCCTTCTGGCTCTGCCAACCGGCAAAGCCGGAACCATCGTAAGCAACAACGATTCTTAGTCGACGTGTTCGCACTCGAGCTCTTTTCTCGTTAGGCGCCCCGCATCGGACTTCAGGCACCAGGATTTAGCTGGAGACTGTCGAGGTAACTTTGAAGAAGGATCTGGGCGGCGACTTGGTCGATGATCGCACGGGTTTTGCGGCTGGACTTGCCCGCCGCATGCAGACTGCGCTGCGCCGCGACGGTCGAAAGCCGTTCATCCCACGTTTCGATCTTAAAGTCCACCAGTGCGCGCAGACTCTCGGCAAACCGACGCACCTGGTTCGCGGATGCGCCGAGACTGCCATTCATGTGCCGGGGCAGGCCGATCACGATTCGTTCCACGTTCTTTTCTTTCGCCAGAGCGACGATCCGTTCCAAAGCCGTGACATGGTTAGTCGCCGGAACCGTTTCGGCTGGATGCGCCAAAAGTTGCAACTCATCGGACAATGCGACCCCGATTCGGGCGCTCCCATAATCGATGCCCATAATACGCTTCATTCGTTAGGCAAATTCACTGCAGTTCTGGCGGGAGCTTGGTCACCAGTTCCTTGATTCTCTCGGCATCACGGCGGTTGCAGACAAGGAGGGAATCCTTCGTCCGCACAACGATCAGATTGTGCACGCCGACGAGCGCGATCTTCGTCGGGTGATCGCTGAACGCGATATTGTCGCTCGCCCGGACAGTCGTTAGGTCGCAATTTGCTGCGTTCTCTGCTTCGTCCTTTGTCAAATAAGCTGCGACCGCACGCCAGCCGCCAACGTCATCCCAATCGAAGCTCGCCTCCACCATCAGGACACGATCCGCTTTCTCCATGATGGCGTAATCGAACGACACGGCAGGAAGGTTCGTGAACCAATCGCGCAAGGCGGATTCCCACTGCCCCGGCGCGCGCAGGTGCGAAATGAAATCAGCCAATTGCGGCGCGTGACGATTGAACTCGCTCAAAACCGTTGCCACTGACCAGACAAACATGCCGGCATTCCAGCGAAAACTTCCGTGCCTAACGAACGCCTCCGCTAGCTCGGCGTTTGGTTTTTCGCGAAAGCGGACGACGCGGAAGATGTCGTTAGGGGTAGGTTGTCCTTTCAGCGGCGCGACTGCGCCTCGCTCAATGTATCCGTAACCAGGGCAGGCCCACGTCGGTTTAACCCCGACCGTGACCAAAGCGCCTGTTTCTTCAGCCGCGCGCACCGCCGTCTGCATCGTCTCGTGAAAGGCGGTTCGATTCTTAATCACGTGATCGGCCGGAAGCACGAGCATGGTGGCGCGATGATCGCGTTTTGCCACCCATGCGGTCGCCAGCGCGATCGCAGCGGCGGTGTCTCGTTTGGTGGGCTCAGCGACGATGTTCTCGGAAGGGAAATCGGGCAACATTTCGCGCACCGCAGCCTCTTGTTCTATGTTCGTAAGAATGAGAATTTGTTCCGGCGCAACCAGTCCGGCGAGCCGTTCCAAGGTTTCCTCGAGCAACGTCTTCTCCGAGACCAAACGCAGGAGTTGCTTCGGGCGCGCGCGGCGGCTCAAAGGCCAGAAACGTTCGCCACTCCCGCCAGCCAAAATAAGCGCATAGAGCGGACTCTTCATTGGGAAACGTGCAGGTGTAGGAAATTCTCCGAGGATTTTCCCGTTTATTTTTTTGGCGCCGGGAAGTATAAGATTAGGCGATGTCAATTTCCTTATCCATTCCAAAAACGGCTGAGGCTCTCCCGCTGGACGGACTATTGGCGTTAACGCGCGCTGCTTTTGGGTTGGGCTTAGGAATGCTGGTGGCCGAGCGATTGAATCGACCTGCGCGTCAGGCGACAGCGATTGCGCTTGTCTCGGTCGGGACGCTGGCGGCTCTGCCGCTGCTCGTGAAGAAGGCGATGGAACGGATTAATCGTCCGGAGTCCGATCGCGGGGCAAGGCGGCGGTTGCGCTCGATTCGCGGGGATTCTCTTTATCCTGCCGAACACGAGATTTACTAGCGCGAGCAGGAACAGGCCAATCAAGTTCGAGGATTGCCTGTTAGGTGGACTCCAGCTTGATCGACCTGCCTCCCCGAAGTAAGACCACGCGATGACTTCACGCGCCGATACCGTTACCCGCAACGCATTGCTTGCTTGTTGCGAATCCATCTTGCAGGAAGAAGAAATCTTGCGCGAAGGCGGCGGTAAAGTCGGCCAGGATCGTCAGCGCAAGATGGGGCGACTGCCCGCGCGAGAACGCATCGCTTATCTGCTGGATCGCGACGCCAAATTCTTTGAGATAGGGCTCTGGGCCGCCTATAAAATGTACGAGCAATGGGGCAGCGTCCCGGCCGCCGGGGCGGTCGCTGGCATCGGGAACATTTCCGGGATCCCATGCATGATCATCGCGAACGATGCCACGGTAAAAGCCGGTGCCTTTTTCCCACAAACGGCGAAGAAGCTCATCCGCGCCCAACGAATCGCTTTTGAGTGCGCACTCCCGCTCATTTACCTGGTGGATTCCTCCGGCGTCTTCCTTCCGATGCAGGATGAGATTTTTCCGGACGAAGACGATTTCGGCCGGATCTTTCGCAACAACTCCGTCATCTCGGCTGCCGGCATCCCCCAATTTGCCGCCATCATGGGTAACTGCGTGGCAGGTGGTGCCTATCTGCCGGTGCTCTGCGACAAGATTCTCATGACCGAAGGGAGTGGGCTCTATCTTGCCGGGCCATCGTTAGTCAAAGCCGCCATCGGCCAGATCGTCGACAACGAAGAGCTTGGCGGTGCGCATATGCACGCGGAAATCAGCGGTACCGTCGATTTTTACGAAAAGAACGACGAGGAATGTATCAAACGCCTGCGTTCACTCGTTAGTCATTTGCCAGAAGCGGAAGCAACCAAAGACGACACCGCCACGAAGAAAGCCAAGCCGCCCGCCCAGGACCCTGACGCGCTTTACGACCTGATTAGCCTTGACGGCCAAAAGCAATATGACGCGCGGGACATGCTGGCCTCGATTATCGATGCGGACTCGCTCGACGAATACAAAGCCGACTATGGCAAAACCCTCATCACTGCTTATGCAAGGCTCGGCGGACACTCCGTCGGGATTGTCGCCAACCAGCGCCACCAGGTGCGAACGAAGAAAGCCGGGATCCAGATGGGCGGCGTGATCTATTCCGATAGCGCCGACAAGGCTGCACGCTTCGTGATGGATTGTAATCAAACCGGGTTGCCAATCATTTTCTTCCAGGACGTCACCGGTTTTATGGTTGGACGGGACGCCGAGCAGAGCGGCATTATCCGCAGCGGCGCAAAGCTGGTGAACGCGGTCAGCAATTCCGTCGTGCCAAAAATTACGGTCGTAGTCGGCGGCTCGTTCGGCGCGGGCAACTACGCCCTTTGCGGCAAAGCCTACGATCCGCGTTTCATCATCGCATGGCCCAACGCACGCTATGCCGTGATGGGCGCCGCGCAGGCATCAGATACAGTTTTTTCTGTTTTGAAAAGATCGCGGGAGCGCGGGGACAAGAAAGCGTCTCCCGAAGAACTCGAGCAATTGCGCGCCAAGGTGAAAGAGACTTACGAGGAACAAACCGACATGCGCTACGGCGCCGCGCGCGGCTGGGTCGACGCCATCATTCAACCGCGCGACACTCGCGACGTCCTCATTCGACTGTTAGGATTGGTCAGCCGGCCAGCGCCGACTGGCGCTCGCTTTCATATGGGCGTGGTGCAGACCTAGGGCTTTTTGGCACCGTTCACAATCGAGGTCCGCTACACCGTTGTCAGTTCCTCGATCTCCGCATTTAGTCGAGAGACTTCTTGCAAGCGACCCGCCATTGGGAAAGTCACACCGCGACTTTCCAACGCCCGTAACACTTCTTCGGTCGCGACATTTCCAACCAATTGGCTTTGCGCGAACGGGCAGCCGCCGAGCCCACCCAGGGCCGCATCAAACCGCCGGCAGCCGGCATCAAAGGCCGTGAGCACTTTGTCCGCTGCGCTTCCCGGCGAGCTGTGTAGATGCACGCCGAGGTCGAAGTTCGGCGATTCTCCAACAACCGCTCTCACAACTTCACCAACCAAGGACGACCCGGCTACACCAACTGTGTCGGCGAGAGAAATCTCACGCACGCCGCTTTCTCTCAGGCGCCGAACGGTGTCGGCAACTAACTGCGTGCTCCAAGTGTCCCCATATGGATTCCCAAATGCCATCGAAAGATACACAACCATTTTCAGACCGCCTTCGGCCGCGCGGGCCCGGATCCGTTGCAAGACCTCCCAATTCTCTTCCGGCGATTGGTTCTGGTTGCGGCGCAAGAAGGCTGGCGAAATCGAACAGGGATAACCCAGGCTGCTGACCTTGCCCGTCGCGATCGCGCGCTCAGCGCCTCTTTCGTTCACGACGATGCCAATGATTTCAAGTTCGTTAGGCACGTCGAGTTGCGCCAGGACGCGTTCGCTATCCGCCATTTGTGGGACGGCTTTCGTCGAAACAAAACTCACTGCATCGAGATGACGAAAGCCCGCTTCGATTAGTCCGTTCAAATACCGAACCTTCAGCTCCGTCGGAATCAGCTTCGGCAACCCTTGCCAGGCGTCGCGCGGACATTCGATTAATTTCACGTTTGGTTCAGCCATGGCGGATGGCTAGCGTATCGCCGATCTTCGACCAATTCGAATTCGCGACTATGCCTAACGTTCTTATCGAAACAAAAGACCGCATCACGACACTGACCCTGAATCGTCCCGAGCGTCGCAACGCCCTAACAATTGAGCTCCTCGAAGAGCTCACGGCAGCCGTCGAGCAGGCAGGCACCGCTCCCGCAACGCGCATCCTGATTCTGCGCGGCGCCGGTAAGGCATTTTGTGCCGGCCTGGATTTGCAGGAAACAACCGTGGTCGAAAAAGCGCACTACTCAGCCGAGACGGTGGCGAAGACGCTGCTCGCAATCAGTCAGACGCGGCTGATCACGATCGCACAGATTCATGGCGCGGCCGTGGCGGGAGGCGCCGGGCTCATGTCGGCCTGCGATTTTGTCGTCGCGGCCGAGCGGACCAAGATCGGATACCCGGAAGCACGGCGCGGACTCGTGGCCGGTCTGGTCATGACCTTTCTCCGAAGGCAAGTACGCGAGCGGGACATCCGTGAGCTGCTTTTCACAGGTGACCTCATCGGCGCGGAGCGCGCGCGTGAGATTGGTCTCGTCAACCGGGTTGTTCCGCCTACCGAACTGGAGAACGAAACACAGAAAATCGCCGCATCTATCCTGCAAAATGCGCCGGGCGCGCTCGCCAGTACAAAGGAATTGATCGAGGAACTCTGGTCTTCTCCGGTAAAAAAAGACATCGAGGCAGCACTGCGTCATCACATGGAAGCTCGCGAATCGGTTGAAGCGAAGGAAGGCATTGCTGCCTTTCTCGAAAAGCGGTTGCCGAATTGGAGCGAAGGCTAGTCTTCTGCCGGCTTGCCGCTGTCATCGGAAAGCGTTATCCGTTTTTTATGGTCATCGCCTCCATCCGCGAATGTAATCGCGCCGTTCCCTTTGTTCCTTACGAAATCCAGACAGCCAGCGGTCAACGATTCAAGGTGCCGCATCCGGATTTTGTCCTCGTCTTCCCGAAAGGCTCTTTCGTCGTTGTAGTCGATGCTCAGGAGCGTCCCCATCATTTGAACTCGCTCCTGATCGAGCGTGCCTCACTGCTAATTGGCGCACGCCGTCGTCACAAAAACTCCTGACCCGCGAGCCATGCAGAACCTGCGGCTTCTCTGCCTGGTCCTGTTTGTATCCTTGAGACAGGCCTCGCTAGGTGAACCCGACAATTCTGCTGAGCTGCTTTTGATTAACGGCAGCATCTACACCATGAACGAGTCGGCGCCGCACGCCGAAGCGGTCGTGATGAAGGGAAAGCGGATTGTCTTTGTCGGCTCGAATACAGAAGCGAAGAAATTTTCAGGAGACGCGGCGCGAACAATTGACCTGAAAGGTGCCACCGTTTTACCCGGCCTGACGGATTCGCACTATCACATTCTGGGTGTTGGCGAACGACTCATCCGATTAAATCTCCAAGGCATCCAGAGCCGACAGGCGTTTCTCGATAAAGTAAAGGAGCGCGTGACACACACCGCGCCAGACAAATGGGTAACCGGGCGCGGCTGGATCGAAACTTTCTGGCAACCGCCGACATTTCCGACTCGGGCAGAGTTGGACAAGATCGCGCCTAACAATCCCGTTTTTCTGGAGCGGGCGGATGGTCACGGCGCAGTTGCCAACAGTGCGGCGCTGCGTTTGGCGGGCATCGATCTCAAGACAAACAATCCGTTCGGCGGCAAAATCGTGCGCGACAGAAAAAGCGGCGAAGCGACCGGGATGTTGCTCGATAACGCGATGGATCTGGTCGGGAAGCATATTCCGCCGCCGACACCTGAAGAAATGGAACGCGCTTTTGCTCTCGGGGTGCAGCGAACTCTTTCGTTAGGCCTGTGTGAAATTCAGAACCCCGGCAGCTCACTCCTCGAGATGGAAATGATGCGGAAGGTTTGTGCCGCAGGAAAAGTGAAGCTGCGTATTTACAATGCCGTGTGGGGTCCGGGCGCGCCGGCGCAATGGCTGCTGAAGAACGGCCGGTTTCTGAATGAGGACGAACATCATTTTACCACCCGCACGATAAAGGTGATTTTCGACGGCTCGTTAGGCTCGCGCAGCGCCGCCCTCCTGAAACCCTATTCTGACGCTCCCGACACTTCCGGCTTTCTCACCCAAAAAGAATCTGATCTGCGTCCGATGTTCCAGGAAGCATTGCGGCGCGGCATTCAAGTAGAGACGCATGCCATCGGCGACCGTGCCAATCATGAAATTCTAGATCTCTATGAGGAAGCGTTCAAAGCCGTTCCGTCTAACGAGCGTCAGATCGCCCAGCCTCGCTGGCGGGTCGAACACGCCCAGATTCTTACTCCTGACGATCTTCCGCGTTTTGCGAGCCTGGGCGTAATCGCTTCGATGCAGCCGTCACATGCGATCAGCGATTTGTTCTTCGCGCCGCGCCGGCTCGGCATGGAACGACTGGCTGGCTGCTATGCCTGGGAAAGTTTACTTAAGAGCGGAGCGGTGATCGCAGCCGGGTCTGACGCGCCGGTGGAGGAGGGGAATCCATTGATCGAATTCTATGCTGCGGTCGCGCGCAAAAGTATCAACGGCTTCAGCGGTCCCGGCTGGCATCCGGAAGAAGCGGTCACGCGCGATCAAGCGCTCAAGATGCTGACGCAATCGCCCGCCTATGCCGCCTTCGAAGAAAAGGAAAAAGGTTCAATCGAACTCGGGAAGCTGGCCGACCTGACTGTCCTTTCCGAGGACATCATGAAAATCGATGAGCCCGCTATTTTGCACACACATTGCCTCGCCACCGTGATCGATGGCGAAATCGTCTATGACAGTGGCGAACTCAGTCCGAAGTAACCGCGTTGCTGGAGATCCGATATTCTGTCATCGCTTCGCGGATCTGGAATCGTCCATCACCACATAGTCCGCGACAGCGCCTTGCCCTCCGATGCGTTCGTTCGCTGATATACTGCGGCGAATGCGCAGCTTCTTCCGCGAACTGAAAGATCGTCGAGTCTATCGCGTCGCGATTGCCTACGGCGTGATCGCGTCCGGTCTTGTCCAAATCGGCGGAACGATTCTGCCGATCTTTCACGCCGCCGAATGGGTACAGCAACTCTTCGTCGTCTTCATTGCGCTGGGATTTCCGCTCGCGCTTGTTCTGGCCTGGGCGTTCGACGTTACTGGTTCCGGCATCGAACGTACGCCGCCCGCCGCCGGCCTGCATATCTCTGGTCGCCGTTCCATTTTGGCCCTCGCTCTTTCTGGTACCTTGATTGCGGCCATTGCGCTCTGTGCCTATTGGTTTTGGCATCCCTGGCGCGATAGCCTGGCGAGAACGCCTTCCGAAAAAAGCATTGCGGTTCTTCCTTTCGAAAACCGCAGCACGGAAAAAGAAAACGCCTTTTTCACCGATGGCGTCCAAGACCAAATCCTGACCGACCTCGCCAAAGTGGCCGACTTAAAGGTCATCAGTCAGACCAGCGTTGAGCAATATAAAAGCGGCCTCGAACGCAATCTGCACCAGATCGGCCAGCAGCTCGGTGTCGCCTATCTTCTGCAAGGCTCTGTGCAGCGCGAGGGAAAGAAGCTGCGCATCAACGCCCAACTGGTCGATGCCAGGACTAACGAACAGCTCTGGGCCGAAACATACGATCGCGATCTTTCCGATGTCTTCGCAATCCAGAGCGAGATTGCACAGAGCATCGTGAGCCAATTGCAGGCTACAATTTCGCCGCAGGAAAAGGCGCGCATCGAAGAGCGGCCGACACAGGATCTCGCGGCTTTCGACCTTTATACACAGGCCAGGGTGCTCGTTGAGAGTTACCTGAACGCTTCCGATCCGAAGCAATCGTTTGTCAACGCAATCGAGTTGCTCGACCGCGCGACTGCTCGTGATCCGGATTTTGTCCTTGCCTACGCGACCGCCGCGCGCGCCCACGCGCTTCTCTATTTTCTCGATCTCGATCCGACGCCTGATCGCGCGACACGCTCATTAGTCGCGGCGCAAACGGCACTGCGTCTCGCCCCCCAATCTGCTGAAGCGCATCTGGCGATGGCCGATTTTTATTTTCGTTGTCGCCACGATTTCGAACGAGCAAATGATGAGCTGGCTCTCGCTAAAGCGGGCCTGCCTAACAGCACGACATTTCTGTCTCTCTCCGGTTATATCGCGCGGCGTCAGGCGCGTTGGGCGGACGCAGAACGCGACTTCCGGCGAGCAGTGGAACTCGACCCGCGCAACATCAATGCCCTCAATCTCCTCTCTGACACTTACGTGCTCCTGCGGCGATTCGATGAAGCGATCGCTGTGTTTTCCCGCACCATCGCGGCAGGGCTCGATCTGCCGATTGTTCATTACCGGCGCGAACTGATTCGTTTTGCTCAGACGGGGGAGGTGAGCGTTCTGCGCCAGGCGCTCGCACAAGCGCCGCCCGACCTTGACATTGGCGGAGGCGAAACGCCGGGACGAGTCATGCTGGCAATGATCGACCACAACTACGAGCGCGCCCGCAACGAGCTGGCCGCTTCGCCACGACAGACGTTCCAGGAGGTCGATTTCAGTTTTTATTATCCGCGGGTTTGGTATGAAGCAATTATCGCACGCGCGGCGGGAGATGCAGCCAGGGCGCAAAGGGCTTTCGGCCAGGCGCGTATCTTCTTTACCCAACGCCTAACCATAAAGCCTAACGACTCCCGCACCCTCGCGGTCCTTGCCCAGGTCGACGCTGGTCTGGGGGAAAAAGAGCAGGCAATCGCGGAAGCCCGTCGCGCGGTTGAGTGGATGCCGGTGAGTCGCGATGCTTATGACGGCGCGCTCGTCTTGCAAGGTCTGGCGCAGGTTTACACCTGGACTCGCGAGCCTGATCAAGCCTTGGCGGTCTTGCGCGAAATGATGAAACAACCCGGCTATTTGACCTATGGATATTTGCGAGTCGATCCCGCCTGGGATCCGCTGCGCGGCGACCCGCGCTTCCAACAGTTCGTGCAATCGCTCGCCCCAAGGTGAGCGCGATCAGGCTCGACTGGCTTCGCCGTTGGCAGCTTGGTTAGGAAAGATATTCAGACTCGTCTACAAAAGACCAAGTTGCAGCGCATCAGGCGGCGCGAGCTCTGCGAAACGAACGCCGAGGCCCATCAGCCGCACGCTTTTCCCGGTGCGAGCGAACGCTTCCACGAGCAGGTTGCGATATTCGCCTAACGACGGCGAAGGCCCCGCCCGCTCAACCGTCGTGCGCGTGAAATCAGCGAACTTCAGCTTCACGAAAATCTTCGTCACTGTCCGCGTCGTTTCCTTTTGCGCGAGATCAGCCATCAACTCTGCGTAAAGCTCCTCCAGCTTTTCTTCGCATCCCTGGAGGGTTTCAAGATTGATCGGAAACGTCTGCTCGGTGCTGAGGGATTTGCGCTCGCGATGCGGTTCGACCAGCCGTTCGTCGATTCCGCGGCAAAGATGGTAAAGCTCGCCGCCAAATTTGCCGAAAATGTTTTGCAATTCGAGACGCGAGTAACGCTGCAGTTCGCCGCAGGTGGTGATGCCCCGTTGCTGCAACTTTTGTTCCGTGACTGCGCCGATGCCCCAGATCCTGCGAACGGGCAGCGCGGACATGAATTCCCCGACGTCGTTAGGCAGGACTTCGACCTGGCCGTTAGGCTTTTTCAGATCGCTCGCGATCTTGGCCACGAGCTTGTTGGGTCCAATTCCGGCCGAGGCCGTCAGGCGGGTTTTGCGGAAGATGAGATTGCGAATGACCTGCGCGAGTGCGCCCGGCGCGCCGGCATGCGCGGTCACGTCGAGATACGCTTCGTCGAGTGAGAGCGGTTCGACCAGATCGGTGAAACGATGAAGGATGCCGCGAATGATGGCCGATTCGCGCCGATAAACATCGAATCGCGTCGGAAGGACAATTAATTTGGGACAACGTTGCAGCGCCATGAACGTCGGCATGGCAGAGCGGACGCCGAACTTCCGCGCCTCATAATTGCACGTTGTGAGCACGCCGCGCCGGTCACGCGCGCCACCGACGCCGACCGGTTTGCCGCGCAACTCCGGCCGATCGCGCACTTCGATCGCGGCGTAAAAACAATCCATATCCAGATGGATGATGGCGCGCGCTGGTGCGGAGCTCATTGATTCGAGACTGGCGATTGCTTTTCACGATAATCGCCAGTCGTTTTGCTGGCCAGAAGGGTGGCGCTCAGAAGCAACGCTTTCGTTTAGCGTGCCCGCGAACGTTAGCCCTCGAAAGGCGACGGCGGCTGCTCCAACGCCGTTTTCAAAACCTCATCGACTGTTTCCACCGGAACGAATTGGATCCTCTCTTTTGCCTCCTCCGGAATGTCGACCAGATCTTTCTCGTTTCCTTTCGGAATGATCACTGTTGTGATGCCGGCGCGCATTGCGGCCAGGCTTTTCTCTTTCAGACCACCGATTGGCAGGACTAATCCGCGCAAGGTGATCTCGCCCGTCATCGCGACCTCGGAACGCACCGGCGTATTCGTGAAGAGTGAGGCGAGCGCTGTGAACATTGCGACGCCGGCTGATGGTCCATCTTTCGGGACGGCGCCTGCCGGCACGTGGACGTGGATATCCATGTCGCGAAAATCTTCGGCTTTAACTGGTATATGTCCGTCACGACTCCGTACAAGACTGAGCGCCGCCTGCATCGACTCCTTCATTACGTTTCCGATTTGTCCAGTGAGCGTAATGTTGCCTTTCCCGGGAAACCGCGTCGCTTCGATGTGCAATACTTCGCCGCCTACCGGCGTATAGGCGAGTCCGGTCACAATCCCGGGTTTGTTGGCGGTCAGCTTTGTGTCGTGGATGTAGCGCACCGGTCCCAGCATCTCGCCGACCAGCTCGGGCGTGACCGTCACATGATCGCTCTTACCGCGCGCCACTTGCGCCGCTACGCCGCGAATCACCGCCCCGATCTGCCGTTCCAACTCGCGCACGCCGGCTTCGTGGGTGTATTGATCGATCACCTTAACAAGTGCCTCCTCCTGCCACTCGCATTGCTCTGGCTTAAGGCCGTTCTCCTCCAGCTGTCGCCTAACGAGATAACGTCGTGCGATTTCGAGCTTTTCCCGCGCCGTGTAGCCGGCGAGCGTAATCAGCTCCATTCGGTCGCGCATCGGTTCGGGCACGCCTTCGATGTAGTTTGCGGTTGCGATGAAGATGACCTGCGAAAGATCGAAAGGCACATCGAGATAGCGATCGACAAAGGAGAAGTTTTGCCGCGGGTCCAACACCTCGAGCAGCGCGCTCGCTGGATCGCCGCGAAAATCAGTACCAAGTTTATCGATCTCGTCTAGCATCATGACGGGGTTACGCGTCCCTGCACGGCGCAATTCCTGAATGATCCGACCCGGCATGGAGCCGATGTAAGTGCGACGATGACCTCGGATTTCCGCTTCATCGCGAATCCCACCAAGGCTTAGCCTAACGAACTTCCTTCCCAAAGCATCGGCGATCGATTGGCCGAGACTTGTCTTGCCGACCCCGGGCGGCCCCAGAAAACAAAGGATCGGCCCGTGCCCCTGCGGGTTCAGTTTTCGCACCGCGAGGTATTCGATCAGCCGACGTTTCACTTTCTCCAGGTCGTAATGGTCGCGATCGAGAATCTCCTGCGCCTTATCGAGGTCGAGATTGTCTTCGCTCACCTTCGACCATGGCAGCTCTGCAATCGTTTCGATGTAGGTGACGATGACGGAATAATCCGGGCTAGCCTGCGGCAAATAATCGAGCCGGCGCAACTCGCGCTCGGCTTGTTCCATCACCGCTGGCGGCGGCTTCGCTTCTTCCAGTTTTTGACGCAGCTGCACAAGCTGCTCCTCCGCGCCAGTGTCGCCTTCACCCAGCTCTTTTTGGATGGCCTTGACCTGCTCGCGCAGGTAGGCGCGACGTTGCGCGTCGGTAAACCGCGACTGCACGTCCTGCTGCAATTTTTGCTGGATCTGTGCGATCTCGAGCTGCGACGAAATGCTGGCCTGCACCGTGCGCATCCGTTTTTCAAGATCGCCCTCTTCGAGAATCGCCTGCTTCTGCGCGACTTCGATGTTCAGATTAGGCGTCAGGAAATCTGTCAACTGCTCGGCGTCCTCAAGACCAAGCACGATGGCGCGCGCTTGCTCCGGAACGTCAGGCGAAAGCTCAAGCAAGCTCGCCGCGGAATTGCGCAGGTTGCGAAACTCCGCTTCGAATTCCTTTGTCGACGGCGGCGGGAGAACATTGAGAGTCTCGATCTCGGCGCGAAGATATGGTGCAGTCTGAGTAATTTTTCGAATGGCAAATCGCCGCAAGCCTTGCGCGATGACGACAACACGGTCATCTGCCTGCCGCAACAGTTTCAAAACCATCACCGCCGTTCCGACATGATAGAGATCGGCGACCTGCGGATCTTCCTTCTCCTCGTCGCGCTGCGTGACGAGACCGATGATTTTGTTTTGCGGCAGGGTTTCGTTGAGCAACTGAATCGAAGCGGGCCGCTCTACGTTCAGCGGCGAGATGGTTCGCGGGAAAACGACAAAGCCGCGTACCGGCAGAATGGCGAGCGAGGTCGGAATCGGCGGAATTTCCGCCACGGCACCGATTTGTGCCGGGCCACTCGCAGGTGCGGGATTTTGGCCGCCAGTTTGCAACGCACTCAGGGGTTCGGCGCTCATTTCGCGAAAGGCAGCTCAACCCAGAGAAACCCATTTCGCTGCTCGGCTCGTGCCCGTTCCACATCCACCGCCGCGGGCAACTCCACCACGCGCTCGAACGGGCCGTAATCGATTTCGAATGCGATCATTTGCACGGCGCGTTCTTCGTCGCCGACTGGCTCCGGCGCCTCGCGTGTCCCGCGCAGGATAATGCGACGCGGCTCCAGGGTGAGATCAACTTGTGCGCGCTCAACACCGGCCAGATCGACACAAATGCGCAGGCCCTTTTCGCACTGGAACGCATTGATCGCGGGTCGCCAGCGATAGGGCGCGAGTTGAGTAAACTGCAGTCGTGTCAGTTCGTAGGTTACATTGCCCAGGGTCTCGTGCAGCCAGCGAAGCTTGATTCCACGGATCGTGTTCATCCTTTTCAATCTAGACTACGCAGCAGGTTTCTCACAAAATACAAGCTGCCGGGCGGTCCAATTCCTGAAAGGCTGAAAAGGAGAAGAGTGGGGTATCATCACAGGGAAAGGCGGCGCAAAGGTTCGTCGTGCTAAATTGAGGAAATTCTTTACAGCAATTTGACTAACTAGTCAACAACGTCCAATTTTTTGTCATGCCCAGAAGGAGCGATATGGAGGAGCGTCTAATGAACGCGGCCATGATTCTGATCTGGACAAACAGCTACGGCTCCACCTCGGTGGATGCAATTTGCGAAAAGGCCCACGCAAAAAAAGGAAGCTTTTATCACTTCTTCGAATCGAAATCGGAACTGGCGGTAAAAGCCCTGGAAGCAGATTGGCGACAGAAGAAGGTACGGATGGACGAGATTTTCTCGCCGACCGTTCCGCCTTTGGATCGTTTGCGGCGTTATTTCCGGCATGTCTGCCAGGGACAGACGAAGGCTTACGGGGAATGCGGAGCGGTCCTTGGCTGTCCCTATTGCGCCATAGGTTGCGAGACCGGGACGCAGGACCGCGCGATCAGTAAACAAGTGCGAAAAATTTTCAATGAAAATGAGCGGTATTTTGAATCCGCAATTCGAGATGCGGATGCTGAAGGAATGATTTCGGCGCCGAATGCCAAAGACAAAGCCGGGATGCTGGTGGCCTACTTCCAAGGTTGCCTGACGAAAGCTCGGATCGAAAATGATGCCCGACCGTTGAAGAATCTGCTCGCCGGAGCAATGGAGTTGCTCGGAGTGCAACGTAAGGGTGTGCCCGAAAGCAAGCAGCGGTCGCGTTGACAGAATCGGCAAAGGAACCAAATAGATGACCAGTCAAATCAAGAAGGCAAAAGGATTGGAGCAAAGCGCTAACAACAAGTGCGACTTTGCCGGCCTAACGAATTATGAATAATCAAAAAATTGCGTTGATCACCGGGGCCAACAAAGGCATCGGCTTCGAGACAGCCCGCCAACTTGGGCAACAGGGGATCACCGTTCTTCTCGGCGCCCGCGATCGGGCAAAGGGAGAACGGGCAGCGGAAAAATTGCGTCGAGAGAAGATCGACGCGCATCCACTCGTCCTCGATGTAAGTAATCCGTCGAGCATCCAGGCGGCTGTGACCGGCGTCGAGAAGAACTACGGCCGGCTCGATATTTTGATCAACAACGCGGGCGTGATGCTGGACGACGAAACGAAAAAGGCGAGTGAACAATCGCTCGAGACCTGGCATCGCACTTTCGACACCAATGTCTTTGGTCTCATCGCGACAACGAACGCCTTTCTGCCTCTTCTGCGCAAGAGCACGGCCGGACGGATTGTGAATCTCTCGAGCATTCTCGGCTCGATCACCCTTCACTCGACGCCGGGTTCGCCAATTTACGAGAGCAAAAGCTATGCGTCGTATAACGTCTCGAAGTCGGCGGTGAACGCCTACACTGCGCAGCTCGCCTACGAACTGAAGGATAGCCCAATTAAAGTAAACGCCGCGCATCCCGGCTGGGTGAAAACCGAGATGGGCGGGCAGGGCGCGACCATGGAATTGGAAGACGGCGCGAAAACGAGTGTAGCCCTGGCAACTTTAGACGCAGACGGACCCAATGGCGCCTATATCCACATGGGTGAGACGTTACCCTGGTGAATGATCAAGTAATGACCACTCTCCTTGACTCGAGACGAAAGCGTTTGCCCAGGTTGGTTCCCGTCCTTGGCGGAGCTGGTCAATCGTCAGGCGATTTTTCTTCTTTGTTAGGCGACGATCAACTGTTCGATGCCTATTCTCAAACGGTAGCTGCGGTCGTCACGCGGGTCGCGCCCAGCGTGGTCAATATTCGCGTCCAGAGCGGCAATCGCGGTCCGGGTGGCGGCTCGGGATTCATTCTTTCGCGCGATGGATTTATCCTAACGAATAGTCACGTCGTGCATGGTGCGCGCGAGATTGAGGTCACACTGCACGATGCTCGGGCTTATTCGGCGCAACTGATCGGAAGCGATCCCGAAACCGATCTTGCCGTCATCCGGATTAACGCGCCCGAAGTGCAACAGGTCCGCCTGGCGGATTCTTCGCAGATTCAGGTGGGGCAAATCGCCATCGCGCTCGGTTCGCCTTACGGATTTCAGCAGACCGTAACCGCCGGGATTGTCAGTGCACTGGGGCGTTCCATGCGTTCGGAATCGGGACGTTTGATGGACGAAATCATTCAGACCGATGCGGCTTTGAATCCGGGCAACTCCGGTGGTCCGCTGGTCAACAGCGCGGGCGAAGTGATTGGGGTGAACACTGCGGTCATTTTGCCGGCCCAGGGAATTTGTTTCGCCATCGCGAGCAACACTGCCAAGTTTGTCGCCGGCTGGCTGATCAAGGATGGCCGGATCCGCCGCAGCTCGATTGGCGTGGCGGGCCAGAACGTGCCGTTGCATCCACGCGTGGTTCGATTTCACCGTTTGCCTAACGACAGCGGCGTTCAGGTTATGGAAGTCGAACCGCGAAGTCCAGCGGCGTTGGCCGGTTTGCGCGCTGGCGACACCATCGTCGGCTTCAATGGGCAGCCGATTCCAAGTGTGGACACTCTGCATAAACAACTCGTTGCTTCCGCGATTGGCGTGCCGTCACCGCTCATGTTTCTCCGAGGAACTGAAAAACTTTTCTGCACCGTCGTCGCGCGAGAGCTTCCGCCGTTGGAGGCGCGAGTAGACAGACAACAATTCAATCAAGAGAATCCATGAACGAACCTATCAACATTAACGAAGCCAGCTTCGAAAAAGCAGTCTTGCAGTCGCCCGTGCCGACCGTGGTAGACTTTTGGGCTTCCTGGTGCGGCCCCTGCAAAATGATCGCGCCCGCTTTGGATGAGATCGCCCGGGAAAACAACGGACGCTTTCGCATCACGAAGGTGAACATTGAGGATGAGCCTGCACTCATGCAGCGCTTCGGTGTGCGCGCGGTGCCGACGCTGCTATTTTTTAACAAGGGCGAATTAAAGGAGCAGCTGGTCGGTGGTCACCCGAAAAAAGCGATCCTCGATCGGCTTAATAGTTTAGCGTCCGCGGCCTAACGAATCACAAACTTCCTGTCGAACAGCGAGGGAGGAAGCCGAGTGGTGGCGAGGAGTGGGTTGCGGGGGCGGGATTTGAACCCGCGGCCTTCAGGTTATGAGCCTGACGAGCTACCAGGCTGCTCCACCCCGCGATCTTGAAGGACTGATTATGGCCGGTTTCACGCGGTTGGCAAATGGAGAAATTGCGACCGCGTCTGACGGACAAAACACTTGCCGGTCGCCGCTTCAGAGGCAAGATATACGCCCTTCACCGCGCCGACGAGATTCCAGCGTAGCTCAGTGGTAGAGCGGTCGGCTGTTAACCGATTGGTCGTAGGTTCGAATCCTACCGCTGGAGCCACGGCAATGTCAGCGGCCTTGTATGGATCGAGGCACGGTTTGCGTTTCCACTTCGGTGCGCGTTCACTCTTTGGTGCCTCGTCGATCACCCGCGAACTCAGGCCGCATTCTCGTCGGCACCGCAAGTTGGTCCGATCCAGGCTTTGTCGAACGGTGGTATCCGCCGAAGATGCCGGCGACGGAACGGTTGTCCTGGTACGCGCAGCACTTCGAGTTGGTGGAGGTGAATTCGAGTTTTTATGCGGTGCCCGACCGGAGAATGGTTGAGCGCTGGTGTTGCAGCACGCCCACCGGGTTTGTTTTCGATGTCAAACTGCACAAACTTCTTTCGCGCCACACGGCAAATGTGAAGTCGCTTCCGACGGGCTTGCAAAAAACTGCGGAGAGCAATGGCAAAGGGAAGGTGACGCTTACGGCGAAGATCGAAGGCCCGCTGATCGAGGAGATGATAGCGGCGGTGGAACCCATGCGTGAGGCGCAGAAGTTCGGTGCCTTTCTTCTCCAGCTGTCGCCGGCTTTCTCGCCGCGCAAACATGCGCTGGCGGAGTTGGACGAATTGCTCGGGCGATTGAGTTCGTTAGGGCTGGTCGTTGAGCTGCGAAACCGCCACTGGATACTGGATGAACAATTGGAGAAGACGCTCGCATTTTTTAAAAAACGCCAGACGACGCTTGTGCTGGTGGATGCGCCTAACGACAAGCATTTTACCATCATGCCAACCGATCTGAATTTTGTTACCCAGTCCGGGATGGCCTACCTGCGTCTGCACGGACGCAACGCGCAGGCCTATGTGCGAGGCAAGACCGTCGCAGAACGTTTCTACTACGATTACAGCGACGAAGAGGTTGACCAGATCGCGGAGCGGGCGAAGAAACTGGCTGGCGAGGCAGAAAAAGTGCACGTGATATTCAACAATAACGCGCTCGATTTTGCGCCTCACGCCGCCTTGCGTTTGCGCAAGGTACTCGGCCAAATCGTGCGTCCGCCCATGCGTCAGGTGGAGTTGTTTCGTTAGGCAAAATCGATGGCGGAAGAGCCTGCAACGAAGCCAAGCTCGTGGAAGCGCTTTCGCGACTGGTTGGGCCACATTCATTTTCGTCTCGTCACGATTGAAGACACACCGCACTCGATCGCACTCGGGGTGGCGATTGGGATCTTTTTTGGCTTCACGCCACTCTGGAGCCTGAAGACGCTTCTCTCCATCGGGGTGGCCTGGATTTGCAAAAGCAACAAGATCGCCGCGGCGATCAGCGTGCAGTTGCATGACCTCATCCTGCCGTTCATGCCGGCGATCTATCTCTGGGAATACAAGATCGGTTTCTGGGCGCTGCACCGGTATTTGCCCCGCAAGGTCCGTCTACATGGCTTCTCCTTGTGGGATTATTTTCACTGGGAAACGTTCTTCTCTGTCGGCCGGCCGCTCCTGATTGGTTCGATTATCATCGGTTTGCCATCTGCGGCAGTTGTTTATTTCATTTGTCGCGGCTTGGTCACGAGCCATCGCGCTTCGTGCTGAGCGGGAAATTTACGCCCTCGGCGGCACAGGAGTTGCATCATGGGACGCGGGAGCAGGTTGTCGGCCTAACGACGACGACCGCTCTACAATAACGCTTATGAAATCTCTCACCGTCCTTGCCTGCAGCCTGCTGCTTTGTTCCTGCGCCGATATGCTGGTCACACAGACATATAATACCAGCAGCCGCACTGCCACCGAGGTCGATGGGAAGGACTTCGGTTCAACCGGCATTCGCTACGAAACCAATTGCGGTATCGGCGCAGCCCATCCGAGAGCGATTTACATTCGACCTTTTTGCATCGATCGCGCGATCTTTCGTGGGGATGAGGCTGACTCTGAGGGCGAAATGCCCATCCGGAAGGAGCTGACGCCAATCCAGTTCGCAGGCGACTTGAAGGAAGAACTCAGCAAGTTGGCTCCGGCACGCATCATTCAGCCCAATGAAATGCCGAGGATCGGCTGGCTGGTGGAAGGAGAATTCACGCTCGTGGACGGCGGCAATCCGAGCGATCGTTTCTTCTTTGGGCATTTCGGTGCGGGCCGTTCCTATCTTGCCCTCCATGTGCGGGTGACTGATGTGGAAGCGCACCGTGTAGTTTACGAATTCGACCTCGCTGGCGGCAGCAACTTGCAGGGCCGTGCCGGCACCTTGCGCGCAAGCGGGGTGGGCAAAGCGACGTCATTCGACCTGCGAAACGCGGCGGAGCGCATCATGCTGGTGTTGAGTCCGGATCCTTTCCGCTACGGTGCACGCTCCTCGGTCACTTTGCGATAAACTGCGCGAGTCGTTAGGCAAAGTGAACCGCCCTTTTGCGTTTGCCAACCCAACGGGTCCAGTTAACATGCAGCGTTCTTCGGTGCCGTGATCACGTTTCCTCGCAAAGTTGCGCTTTACGCACTCTTTTTGATTTTTGCGCTTGGCACTGTACCGCAGCTGCGGGCCGCAGCGGCCGCGATTACGATCGATGCCAAGACAGGCTACGTTCTCGAGAGATTTAACGACGATAAGAAGCGTCAGGTCGGCAGCCTGACGAAAATCGCCACTGCTATGGTCGTGCTCGATTGGTCGACCAACCAGCACGGCGATCTTGCCCAAGTGGCGGTCATTCCACCCCAGGCGTTCGCTCAAACTTCCACCAACGCCATCGGGTTCCAGCCGGGCGACACGATCACGCTACGAGACCTGCTTTATGCTGCCCTCGTTCAGTCCGATAACATCGCGGCCTATACCCTGGCCGACCACGTCGGGCGCGTCTTGGAAAAGGAGATGCCGCCCATGGGTGAAGCGGCACGCGGCACGCCGGCGGATTATTTCGTAAGGCAGATGAACGCTCTCGCGCAGCATCTTGGCATGGCGCGGACGCGCTTTCTCAATCCGAGCGGAATCGATTTGAAAGAGAAACCTTTCTCGACTGCGGCGGATATCGCTCGTTTGACGAGATACGCGATGAACAGCGCGGGCTTTCGCTTTTACGTCTCGCAAAAGACACGGGAAATCGAATTTGGTCGTGGTGCCACCCGCCAGCGTTATCTCCTGCGCAACACCAATGAGCTCCTGGGCGAGAATAACATTGATGGAGTTAAGACCGGGAGCACGCGGCGAGCCGGAGACTGCCTCGTGCTGTCAGCCGCTCAGACATCCGAGATCGTCCAACAAGGGACTACGACTTATGTAACTCCGCGGCGATTGATCATTGTTGTGCTCGGCAGCCAGAGTCGGTTCGCTGAAGGCGAGGCCATGCTCGCACGGGGCTGGACACTTTACGATCGCTGGGCGGCAGCGGGACGGCCGACGGATCCGAGGCAAACTCTTTCGGGCCCTAACGAATAATAAGGGCCGCGAGTCAGTGCTGAGCAGCGGCAGTAACTTGCGGTCGCGAAGAGCGGATTCCGCCTGCAGCCTACTTACCCTTGCAAGAGTAACTCTGCCGCCTGCTCAAGTGAAAGCTCATCCAATTGCCTAACGACCAAATTCGCCGCTCGCAGTTCCTCAGCCGTATGGGTGGTAGTTACTGCTATTACTTTCATCCCGGCGGCATGTCCGGCTTCGATCCCGACATAGGCGTCCTCGAAAACAAGGCAACGCTGCGGCTCCAGTTTCAATCGGGCAGCCGCTGTAAGGAAGACTTCCGGGTCCGGCTTTCCATGAGAAACGTCCTCCGCCGAAACAATCGCGTCGAAGGCCTTTTCCAAACCAATACGGTGCAGCAAGGCCTCGATATTGGCGCGTTCCGTCGAGGAAGCAACGGCGCAGGGCAGGCTTGCCTGATGAAGTCGATGCAGCCATTCGACCACGCCGGGCAGCGGCTGGATATCGCTCTTTGACACTAACTCGCGGTACAGCGCCTCCTTTCGCTCGGCCAGTCCTGCGACGTCTTCCGGCTCCGTCGCCCAATGATGAATCGTTGCGATGATTTGTGCGCTCTTCATTCCAAAACCGCGAATAAAGTTTTCGGCGGAAATGGGCTTCCCAAGCTGCCTGGCGAGTTGATGCCAGCTTTGCTCGTGAAGCTTGGCCGAGTCGATAATAACGCCGTCCCAATCGAAGATCGCGCCGAAGGACGGCCGCGCCGAATGCCTCACGGTAGACGTTGCAAACCCGGCAGACTGTAATTCTTTTGCAAAGCCTCAGCCTCAGCGGCGACTTCGTCGACACTTAGCTCGAGTTGCTTCGGATCGTCTACCGTTTCGATAACGTGAAAGCCGTTCATCGGTTTCTTGACCGCTTCGGCTAGGTCGCCTAGCGAGTGAATTTCCATCCCGTTCACCTTCCTAACCACCAGATAACTGAAATCGTCGTACCCGAGCGTGCCGTTGGCAGGCAGAACCTGGCTGAGGATCACAACTTTGCGATGACCTTCTGGAAACAGTTCGGATTGAAACTTGTCGAGATAAACGAAGTCCTGCGGTGCATCCTTCTGCCAGTTTGCGCCCCATTCCTTGAGATACTGCCTTGTCAATTCCTGAAAGATAAGGCCACCCAGCACATAATAGGAAGGCGCTTCATCAACATTGTATGGTGGAACGACATAGTCATCTTCGGAGCGATGTTCCAAAGTAACGGCCAGGGTCAACGGCTTCCCGTCGCGTTGGACGTGCAGCGGGACCGTGTCTCCCACATATACTTTGGCCGTGAGCAGGTTCCCGAAACCAAGTTTCCCATAGAGGGGATCGACGTAGTTACCGTTTTGGTCGATCTCATGATTCTCGACCGCCGTAACAATGTCGCCGGCTTGCAACCCAGCCTTAGCCGCAGGTTGCCCTGCTTCTACATTCGTCACATAAACGCCGCCGGAGCCTGTCTTTTGCCCCGCATATTCGCGCAGCTCCGGGTCCCGGGTCGGAAAAAAGGTGATGCCTAGCGAGGGAAAGCCCTGATACTTGGGGCTGCTCGCGTCTTTCAGGAAATGGGCGATGATCGGCGCCGGAATGGCATCCATCACCTGGGTACGAGGATCGAAGCGCAGGAGAAGCGCAGCGAGCTTGTTATTCTTCACCAGCGGCACCGTGTAACTATTATCCCGATATTGCATCGGAATGCTCAAACGATAAGTTAGGAAATCAGCCACGTCCGCCGGATAACGCGTAATGCCAATCGTGGTCACGATTCCTTCCGTCACGACGGGCGCTCCCGTCGCCTCCAACTGCCAGGCGGAAAGCTTATCGCCGACCACGGTGTCGAGCGCCAGATCGAGCGGCTGTAAACCTTTGAGGAAGCTTTTATCGTTGGGTTCGATCAAAGCGAGGTTGGCTTCGTAATCCACCACCACTACCGTAGCCGCGCTCTTATCTCCCGTTTCGGCGCGTTCCAGCTCGACGTAATTCTGGTTCGCGATCAGGTCGGCCGTGACAAGCACGCGATCGTGCGGCAGAACAGCTCCGAGCGCACGCTTGGAAAAGGGCGCCTTCTTTTGCCACGGTCGAAAGTAATCGTAAGGCTGTCCGGTTACATTGACCCGGACCAAGGAAAGCTCTTTGGCCTGGACGGCGCTCTTCGCTTCCGGCGCCAGCTTCCTGGTTGCGATCGGCGGCTTTTTGGCCAGACCTAAGGAGCCGGTAGCGAGAAGGACACTGAGGACTAGTGCAGTTGTGCGCATGATCTTAAATCTTATTCTCTGCCGCAACCGCCGGTTTGGGCGGGGGCTGCTCGTCGAGATTTTGTTCGACCAGCACATTGTAGCGGGTCTTGATTCGTTCCCGTGCCGCCTCCACTTTCTTTGCATCAAGCACGAGCGGCGGGTCGTCCCCGATCATCTTAATAACAAAGCGATCGGTTGGTTGCTCGAAAGCGTGGGCCAGATCCTGAAGAGTTCCGATTTTCTTTCCGTTGATCTCGTCCACGATATCGTTGCGGTAAGCCATGAGATAAGTATTAATCGGGTCCGGGAGGATATTGGTGAGGATGACGACTTCCGGGTGTTGAAGATATAACTGGTCGGTCACAAAGAAGTCGAAGAAATGACGCACCCGTAAATCACTGATCCGATATGCTTCGAGCAGGTCGAGCGACATCGGCTGAAAGAGCAGGCCGCCGTATAAGACATAACGCGGCCGGATGTCATAACTATGTCCCTGCATAAAATACGGCGAGACTGTTCCGAGAGTAATATTCACGGTCGTGGACTGCTTATTGCGTAGAAGATCAAGTTTAACCGTGTCACCCTTAAACTTGCGCTCGACGACTTCGGGCATCTGCACTCGTTCTCCCTCGTATTCGACAAAAGCGTCGCTCGCGATCGGATGACCATCGATCGCCAGAAGGACGTCTCCCTGCTGAAGGAGCTTTCCACACGGTCCGGCCTGAATCACCGTAGCGACCAGCACACCGCGATCGTCGTCCTTTAGTCCGAGGTAATGGCGCTGTGCCGGATTTTGAAGTTTCGACCAGGTAATGCCGAGATCGACGTAGCGGTCATAGTGACCATCCTGGATATCCTTAAGAAAGCGCCGAATAACCGGCGTCGGTATCATGTAGGCAACACCTTGTGCGACATCACCGCTGTAACCCTGAAAGGCAACTCCGACGACTTTGCCGCTTTGTAAGACTGGTCCGCCGCTATTCCCGGGATTGATTTGCGCGCTGATCTGGATGGCAAGATGCGAATCGATCGCCGAGTGAGTATAAAGATTGAAGTCGATCCGTGACACAATGCCGGTGGTGACTGACATGCGTTCGCCGCCAATAGGGTAGCCGTAGGCTGAAACGACCGACTCCAGCGCCGGGATAGCGCCGAAGTCGAGCGGCTTCATGTTTTTCCAGAAGTTGGCGTTGGCCACCTCGAGTAGCGCCAGGTCACAGTCGTGCGCGACGAATCGCACTGTGGCGGGATATTTATTCGGGTCGCCCTCGCGCTCAACCGTGAGGTAGCGGCTGTTGCTCACCACGTGGGCATTGGTCAGGATGCGATGGCCATTGATGACAAATCCGGCGCCCACGCCGCGACCAATCGAGCCAGAATTCCATGGCGCACGATAATCGGGCTCCACCTCGGTCGATGTGATGCGGACGAGGCTGTCCTGGACGGCGGAGTGAGGTTGTGCCTGTATGCGGAGCGCAAACACGAAGACGAGAGCACAGATGAAAAAGCGAATTCGATGCATGAGAAAAAGAGCCGGAAGATCAAGCAGGAGAGTGCGGCTGTAAAACGCCAATCCATGCCTTAGATGGCCGAGGCGGAAAAATGTTCAGAAGCAATTTGTTTCAGAATGCGCGCCGAATGTTTGAGGCAAGGAGGAAATGGCTGGTCTTCGCCACTCAATTTCGTTAGGCCAAGGGCGAACCGCGAAATAACAACTCGACAAAATGAAGATCGCTCCCTCTCCATGGCCTCACGGAAATGAAGCCTCTTTTCGGCCCTTCATCTACACCAGCGTGGCCGGCGAGGTTTGGCTTGAACGAAAAAACGAGCCGGATAGCGCGCCGGGGTAACTCAAACCGCAACTAATAGCGCTTGTGCAAGCCCGATCGCCGGCGCCTTTAACAGTTTGCCGATGGCAAGTAATTAGCGTACCGGCATAGCTTCCAGGCGGACTACGAAGGCGGAGATGGGAATGACCTAGCTTTGACGGTCGTTCCCTGACTAAATCCCGGCGCGATCAAGTAAGTCTCCCACGACCTTTTCCGCTTCAAAGACCTCGCAGGCAAGAGCGCGGGCGGCGCGACTGTGCTTCTTATAGTCGGCATTGATCTCGCGCACGGCTTCGGTGATTTCGCCTAACGAGTCAAAGCCGAAAAGGCCGCCTTCATTGCCGTAATGGTCACTGAAACCGGTTTGCTGGGTGATGACAGGCCGTCCGGCAGCGAGGTAACAGGCGCTGCGATCGCTGAACCAGCCGGTGTGCAGTCGCACGTATTGGTCTTTCGCGACCGTGAACTCGCCTTTGGAGCGTCGGATGTAGTTGCGATAACTCCAGTAATCGACGCTCATCTCGTGCGGGCTTTGGAAACGCCAGTCGTTTTGCAGGAAACGGGCACGGGTCTTTTCGTCCTTGATATCAGTCGTCAGCTCGAAGGGTTCGCCCGACTTTTTCGGCGCGGCGATAAAACGAAGAAACTCGCGCGACTTGCTCCAGAGATATTTCTCGCCGCGCCACTTGATGTCTTTCAGGCCGCTGGTGGACCAATTGGCGATGGAGGTAAGGATAGCGCTGGCTTTGGGAACGCGATTCGTTTTCCAAAGATCGGTTGCTACGGGCTGGCGGGTGGGAAGCCAGGGAAGGTTGTGCAGAGGCACGGGAAACCGGTCGGTGCCGATGTTTTCGCCAAAGGTGAAAAGGGCGCGATGTTGCCCGAGATACTCGATGGTAGAACGAACGCGGTTGTCGACCTTGATCTGCTCGACGCCAGGGTCGCTCTCGACGTAGAGGATACGATTGCTCCGGCGCAGGTCGTCGTTGAATTCCTGGGTGCCGCAAACATTGAGAATAGCGTCGGCCTCGCGGTAGAGCTGTTTTATTCTAGATAGGCTAAGGCCGGCGGTTGGTCGCTCATCGAGGTAGCGGGCGCAGTAACCCCAGCGACGTTCGAAGCCAAACTCGTTCGCCAACTGGGTCAGAACACTGGCAGCATAAGTGTAGTCATCCGCCAGTTCGAAGGTTTGCGGGTTGTAAGCGAGGCGGGCAGAATCTTCGATATAGTAAACGTCGTGCCCGAGGCGTTGCAGGCCGAGGATGTAATGGATGTGCTGCCAGATGACGCCCGCTATTGGCATCGAGCCCATGAAACCCATGACAATGACTCGCTTGCGTTTCATCTGACCGGTATTGACCGAGCATTCCACCGATGAGACAGATGCAAAGGCGGCCTAACGATCGCTCTTCGGCGGCCCTTAATCGCCCATTTAATCCGTCTCATTCGTGGCTCAAAGATGCTTCACGACGACGGCGGGATTGCCCGCGACGACCGTGTTCGCCGAGACACTCTTTGAGACGACCGAGCCGGCGGCGATGACGGAGTTATCTCCAATCGTTACGCCCTTGAGGATGACGGCATTCATTCCAATCCAGACATTGTGGCCAATGCGGACGGGCGCGGTGCGGATGGGCGGACGCGGCGGACGATCCTTATAATAGGGTGCAAGGGCGAGGGCGTCGCGCCGACGCTCGGCCGGATCGAGCGGATGAAAATCGGAATCCGCGATGCCGACGTTCCAAGAGATGAGACAATAGCTGCCGATCTCGATGAGTTCGTCCGCCATGACGAGTGCGCCATTCATAAGCGTGAAGTCGCCGACGCTGCAGCGGCCGTTTTCGCCGATGGCAAACGAGCAACCGGCGTAACAGGAAACATAATCGCCTAACGAGACTGCACCTTCACGCCGGCTGCGCAAAAAACGAAAGATTTGCGCCGTTTCGCAATAGAAGCCGGTGCCAAAATGCACGTTAGGCGGGATTGCGTCCTTCCACCAATCGCCTTCCACGCGACGATCGTCGTTTACATTGCTCATTTCGTCAGATAATTGCCGGCGGCGTAGAGTCTGGCATAAGCACCCCCATGCGCCACCAGTTCGCCACCGCGGCCTTGCTCGACGACGCGGCCGTGCTCGAGGACGACGATTTGATCAACGCCGTGCACAGTTGCGAGACGGTGGGTGACGATCAGGGTGGTCCGGCCGTGCATGAGGTCTTTGATTGTTTCCATGATGGCAGCCTCGGTTGTGGGATCGAGCGCGGAGGTGGGTTCATCGAGGAGCAGAATCGGAGCATTTTTGAGAAAGGCGCGCGCGATGCCGATGCGCTGGCGTTGACCTACACTGAGATGACCGCCGCGTTCACCGACTGAGCTTTCGTATCCGTTAGGCAAGCGGTTGATAAATTCCTCTGCCTGCGCGCGACGGGCCGCTTCGCGGATCTCTTGCTCGCTCGCGTCCGGTCGGCCATAGGCGATGTTCTCGCGGATGGTGGTCGAGAAGAGGAGGGTGTCCTGCAACACGATCGCGATTTGGGCCCGAAGCGATGTCTTGGTGATGGTGCGCACGTCACGCCCATCCAGCCTAACCACTCCAGCGTTCGGATCGTAAAAGCGCGGCACCAAGCTGAGCAGCGTGCTTTTGCCAGCGCCGGTGCCACCGACGAGTGCGACGATTTGATTTGGTGCGATGCGCAGGTTGATCTCGTGCAGGACCGGTTGACTTTCATCATAGGCAAAGCTGACCTGCGTGAAGTTGATTGCTGCCTGGGTGCCAGCGATCGCAACTGCATTAGGGGAATCGCGCACGTCGTCCTCGCGATCGAGCACCTCAAAACAGCGTTTCGCGCCAGCAGTCGCGCCTTCCATCGCCCAGGCCGTGTAGGTGAGTTCCTGCAGCGGCTGGTAAAGCATGACGAGGTAGTTACTGAAAACGATCAGCGACCCGAGCGTCAGCGTCCCGGAGAGAACGTGCAGGGTGCCGAGGTAATACATCGCTGCCGTTCCCGCGCCGACCAGAGAGGTAATGACAAGCGCGCTCTTCAGGTTAGTCAGGGTCAACTGCAGGTTGGCGAGCAGACTCTGGTGCGCGCGCTGTTGAAATTGCGAGACCTCGAAATCCTCCCGCCCAAAAGCGTGCACCATTCGGATCGATCCCAGCCCTTCCTGTGCTTGCATGAGGACCGCGCTCTCGCTTTCCTGGATGAAGGTGGATTCCGTCCGGATTCGTTGCGCAAAAAAGTAAATCGCACCCACGATCAGCGGCACAATACCTAACGACAGCAAGGTCAGTTGCCAGTCGAACCGCAACATGATGGCGAAGATTCCGACCAGGGTTGCAACCGAGCCAAAGATGTTGGTGAACCCTTTGTTGTAAACCGTCTGGATTGACTGCGAGTCGTAGGCGACCCGAAAACTGGAGTCGGCCGAGCGGCGCGTGTCGTGAAATTTAAGGGAGAGCCGCTGCAGGTGAGAGTAAAGATCGGTCCTGATTTCTAACAAAGCCTGCAATCCGACCTTAACGAAGATGTAATTGGTCACCAGATTGAGAATTCCCCATACTACCTGCAACCCGACCACAGCTAGACAGACCGGGACAATGTAACGATGCCAATCCGGATGCGTTGCCCGAAAGGCGGAGTGGGTGGGAATGATTTGATCGACAATGAATTTAAAAGGCCAAGGCTTGAGCAAATTTACACTGGTGGCAGCGAGCGAGAGCACGAGGCCGATGACGGTCGACCCGAGAAACGGGCGGTAGTAGCGAAGCACGCGCCGGTAAATCATAACGGGATTGCGATTGCCAAAGGTCGATTTGCGATGGAACTACCGGCGAACATTTATACGCCCTACCTGAGCAAAGGTGAGGCTAAGTCTGAAATAAGAAATCGGGAATTGGAAGTTCTCCTATGCATCATTTAGTTGAAATTTGGTTTGGCTGGGTTTTACACGGCGGTTATCTCGGGATCATCGCGCTCATGGCAATGGAAAGTTCGATCATTCCGGTACCGAGCGAGATCGTGATCCCGCCGGCAGCATTTCTCGCCGCTCAGGGTGATTTGAGCTTCGCTGGCGTTATTCTGGCCGGCACTCTTGGATCATATCTCGGGGCGGCGCTGAGCTACTGGATCTCGCTCATTGTCGGCCGGCCTTTCATTCTCCGCTTCGGAAAATATTTTTTCATCTCCGCTGACAAGTTCGAGCGCGCCGAAATCTGGCTGCAACGCTACGAAGCGGGCGGTGTCTTTTTTGCGCGATTGCTGCCGGTGATTCGCCATCTCATTTCAATCCCCGCCGGGATCGTGCGGATGAACTTTTGGATATTCAGTATCGTGACCGTCGCCGGCTCCGCGATCTGGTGCTCGGTGTTGGCTTATCTGGGGCTGAAGGCTTTTGAAAAACAGCCTGACCTCATTCGAAATCCCGACGGGATGATGACTTTGATGAAGACACAATCCCACTGGATCGTGCTTTTTGTCGCAATCCTGGCGATTCTTTATCTGGTCGTTCTGCGGCTCACGGCCAAGCGGCCGCAACCGGCTCCCGATTTCGCATCTTAAACATGTGGAACGGAACTACCGGCCCTGTGTCTATTTATTACACATGTGTCACCTCGACGACAGAAGGAACGCGCCCTGTGGCACCTTCGTTGAACATTTGCAAGGGGAAGTGATCTAACCTTTTAGATGGCATCCAAATTGCTGAATAATTCTCAGCCTCTTATGAAAAAGAACACTCAGATCCTAAAAACCCGGCCGAAACTTTCGCTGGGAGATCTCATCCTCGCCGTGAGTTCCTGCACGAAAAACACGAAGGAAACTGTCGCCGCGGTAGCAGATCTTCTTGGCAGTGGCCAGGTTCGTGTGGAGAACAACGGCCGCCTTACCCGCGCCCGGGTCTGCTAAAATTTTTCCGATAACGGAGTCTCTGCGTCGCTCAGGTGGGATGCCTGCCTGGGCGACGTTTCTTTTTTGAGGAATCGCTTTGCCGGCGGCGGCGCCTTTTCTATCTTCCTGCGGTGATCGATCGTTATTCCCGTGCGCCGATGCGCAAGCTATGGTCCGAGCAGCGCAAGTTCGAGATTTGGCTCGAGATCGAGATTCTGGCTTGTGAAGCAATGGCCGAGCTGGGCCAGATCCCGCCGAGCGATGCGGAGGAAATTCGAAAGCGGGCTCGTTTTTCCATTCCTGAAATCCAGGAGATCGAACGGCGGACCAATCACGACGTAATTGCCTTTCTCGAGAACGTTGCCGCTTCAGTTGGGCCAGCGGCGCGTTGGATTCATCAGGGGCTAACCTCCTCCGATATTCTCGACACCACCCTCGCGGTGCAGATGGTCGAAGCGGGCAAGATTCTGCTCGACGATTTGCGCCAACTGCGGGCGACAATCGGCCGACAGGCACGGCGATTCAAAATGACTCCGATGATCGGCCGAAGCCATGGCATTCACGCGGAACCGATCACCTTTGGACTCAAGCTCGCCCTCATGTTCGACGAATTTGGCCGTGCAGAGGAGCGGCTCGCGCAGACGCTCGAGCGAGTGCGGGTGGGTAAGTTAAGTGGCGCCGTCGGCACGCATGCGCATCTTGATCCTCGAGTAGAGCAATACGTCTGCGATAAGCTTGGCCTGCAACCAGCCAAGCTCTCAACCCAGATCATCCAGCGCGACCGACACGCGGAATTTTCCACAACGCTCGCACTCATCGCTTCAAGTATCGATCGGTGGGCTACCGAACTCCGGCATTTACAGCGCACCGAAGTGCTCGAGGCGGAGGAATACTTCAGCGCGGGACAGAAAGGCAGCTCCGCCATGCCGCACAAACGCAATCCGATTACTGCCGAACGCCTCAGCGGTTTGGCGCGCGTCGTTAGAGGAAACGCTTTGGTCGCTCTGGAAAACGTCGCTCTCTGGCACGAGCGAGACATCAGTCATTCCAGCGCAGAACGGATCATCCTGCCCGACACCTGCACTTTGATCGATTACATGCTCGATAAGCTGCGCGATCTGATCGAGAAGCTTATCGTCTATCCGGAAAACATGGAGCGCAATCTGCGCCTAACGAAAGGTCTCTACCACAGCCAGTCCATTCTCCTTGCGCTTACTCGCGCCGGCGCCGAGCGCAAGGCCGCCTACGAAGCAGTCCAGCGCGCGGCGATGAAGACGTGGGAGGGCGATCAATCTTTCGCGGAAAATGCGAAGCAGGAACCCGAAATTACCGCCCTGCTGTCCCCGGAAGAAATCGACCGGCTTTGTTCGCTCGAGATTCACTTTCGGCATATCGACGAAACTTTCCGCGCTCTCGGATTGGAATAATCGCAGCCAAATTTACCAAAAGCGCGACGTCGTTAGGCAAGTTCATCGCATCGACCTTCGTTCGCTGCGGACGAGCACGCTCAAGACGCTCGTCCGCTTCGATAGTTCGTCCGTGAGTAAGAAAACAGAACCGCGAACAATCGTCGTCACCGGAGCATCAGCCGGCGCTGGACGAGCCACTGTGCAGGCCTTTGCGCGCGAAGGAGCACGTCTTGGTTTGATTGCTCGGGGACAGGCCGGCTTGCAAGGTGCGCAACGCGATGTCGAGGGGCTCGGCGGCGCAGCAATTATGCTTCCAACCGACGTGGCCGATCCGGATCAGCTAAAAGCCGCCGCCCACCGAAACTGAAAAGCAATTTGGCCCAATTGACGTCTGGGTGAGCGTTGCCATGACCTCTGTCTTTTCGCCGGTAATCGAGACGTCGGCCGAAGAATTCCGGCGCGTCACCGAAGTGAATTGTCTCGGCTTCGTCTACGATACGCTCGCGGCATTGCGACGCATGTTGCCACGTGATCGCGGAACGATCATTCAGGTTGGCTCCGCACTCGCATATCGCGGAATCCCATTGCAGGCGGCTTATTGCGGATCAAAACACCCAATCCAGGGATTCATGGACTCGCTCCGCTGCGAACTGATCCACGACCAGAGCTGCGTGCGCATCTGTATGGTGCAGATGCCTGCGCTGAACACGCCGCAATTCAGTTGGGTAGAGAGCCGGCTGCCAAGAAAACCGCAACCTGTCCCGCCCATTTACCAACCCGAAGTGGCGGCGCGTGCCATTGTTATGCTTCTCACCATCCGCGCCGCGAAATGTTCGTTGGGGTTCCGACGGTAAAAGCAATTCTCGGCAATCGTGTCATTCCCGGTTTGCTTGACCGGCATCTCGGCCGCGTTGGCTATGATTCGCAGCAGCACAACGGCCCAGCCGATCCCAATCGCAAATTCAACCTGTGGCACCGGTCGATGATGAGGAAGACCGCGGTGCGCACGGTTCATTCGACCATCGCGCCACCGACTGCGCACCCGCGCTTTGGGTGAGCATGCATCGCAACTGGATCTGTGGCGGTGCGCTGGCCCTTGCCGCCATCACCCTGCTCGGCTGGTTTGGCAAACGCCGCTAACGCTGAAATTTAGCGGGAAGCGCGCAGTTGTCGCTGCTCTTCTAAGAGGGCGCAGCGTTCTTGTTGACCTGTCGTCCCTTTTCTGGTTAGCCTCGGTACACCTTGAAAAAATTTCATTCTCCTTTGCGTCGGCATCACTTGGTCATTATCGCGGCTATTTGTGCTTCTGCATTTAGCTCCAACGCTTTTGCTCTTCGCTTTCCAACCTCACACGCCGTCACCGGCATCGCTGTTGGCGATATGAACGGCGACGGACTCGATGATATCGTCACGTGCGGCAACGCCGATGGCCACGGCTCACTGAACGTTCTGCTTGGCAATGGCGACGGCACCTTCCAGAAGGCATTGGCAACCCGACTCGGGCCCGCACAGGGATCTCTCGTGCTCGGCGATTTTAATTTCGATGGGCACCTCGACGTAGCGACGGCCAGCTCTCAGATGGGCTCAGTCCGCCTCCTGCTCGGTAACGGCGACGGTACCTTTGCGGTCTCTTTCGTGACCACGCTCCATGGCGTCGACAATGCGATCGCAGCCGCAGATCTTAACCATGACGGATTCCTCGATCTCGTGGTTGGCCAGGACACTCAGTTTATCAGCCTGCTGGGAGATGGTAGCGGTGGATTCGGTCAGATAACATACACGACTGTATCGAGCCCAAACAACGGCATCGCCCTGGGCGACATCGACGGCGACGGAAACATAGACGTTTTCACCGGCGGTCACATCTGCATGGGCAAGGGCGACGGCACCTTTGTGGTCGCACCTCCCGTTTTCGGGCTCATTAAGCCCTACCTCTTCGACTTGGACAATGACGGCCAGCTCGATTTGGCAGGGATCCTTTTCGACAGCACGGATAATTTCGAACTCTTCCTCCGCCGGCACTCGAGCTACAATGAGATCTTCGATATCTTCAACACCGGTCTTTCTTTTCACGACTTTGCCCCGGCCGACATAAATCACGACGGCAAGATGGATTTCGTCCTCACCCACGACGCAGGCGATGGCATCCACAATTATCTCTCGACCGTTCTCAGCACCGGACCTTTAACCTTCCAAGCGGATAACACGAGTTTCGTTGTCGGCGACGTCATCGCCACCGGTCACTTTAACGCCGATGCGGAGGTGGATATCGTGACTGGCGGCGCGCCCAATTTTGCCGTTTACACAGCGTACGGGTTGGGAAACGGCCAATTTACGAACCAGTAGACTTCCCGGGTTTTAACTCCAGGTCTCTCCTTTTCGGACTGAGCGAAAGCTCGGATCGGGCCATCGTTCAGTTGGGTAACGAGCCGCCTGCCGAGAAGAGCTTCGACTTCTCTGCAAAGCAGCTTGTTCCTCTGACCGAGTGCGCTTATCAAAGCTCCTCATGGCGCACGATCTGGTCACCAAACCTGCTCCGGAAGGTCTCGAAGGATTCCGCCATCGCGGCCGCGAGGTGACGCGCCTTGAAGGTTTCAGCGATGCTGTTTTTGGTTTTGCTCTTACCCTCCTCGTCGTCTCGCTTGATGTGCCGAAGAATTTCAACGACCTCCTCAATACTATGCGGGGCTTTCCGGCTTTCGCCGTTTGCTTCGGCCTCCTCGTGCTCATCTGGAATAGTCACTACAAATTTTGCCGCCGCTACGGACTTGATGACGGCTTTACCCGCTTTCTCACCTGCGTCCTGCTCTTTCTTGTTCTCTTCTACGTCTATCCGCTAAAGTTTCTCTTCAACTTCAGCTTCAACGGACTCGCCGGCGGCACTGGGCCCGCCACACCGGCGATTACAAACCAACAGGCATCGATACTTCTTGTCATTTATGGCCTGGGTTTCGCGGCCGTTTACCTCGCTCTGCTTTTTCTCTACCTCCATGCCTATCATTTGCGCGCGGCACTCGATCTTTCACCGCTCGAACAGCTGGATACACGCTTTGCCATCTACCGCATGAGTTCTCTCGTTGGCGTGGGTCTATTTGCGGCGACCGCTGCCTGGCGGAACTGGTTCGGCGGATGGGGCGGACTCATTTATCTGTCGCTTTTCCCCATCCTGCGTTTCATGCGAATCTGGCAAAGTCGCCGGCGCGCGCCGTTGCTAGTGCGTTAGGCGAAAATAAGCAATCTGCCGTTGCGTTGCCGAGGACCTGTCGCAATATCTCCGAGCCCAAGACGACCTGAGTGAACAAGACGTTTTATCTAACGACAGCGATCGATTACACGAACGGCCCGCCGCATATCGGCCACGCCTACGAAAAAGTGCTGGCCGATGTTATTGCGCGCTATCGCCGGCTCAAGGGCGAGAAGGTTTATTTCCTCACCGGGGTCGATCAGCACGGACAGAAAGTGCAGCAATCGGCCGAGAAAGCCGGGATCTCGCCACAGCAGTTTGTCGACGAGATCACGGCGAAGTTCAAAGCGCTCTGGCAAAAGCTAGAAGTGCAATATGATGGTTGGGCGGCAACAACCGAACCGCTGCACAAACATTGCGTGCAGGGCATGCTGCAACGTCTTTACGGCGAAGGCCAGATCTACAAAGACAAACAGGAAGGTTATTACAGCATTCGCCAGGAACAATTCCTGACCGATAAAGAGCGCGGTCCCGATGGTGAGTTTGGCCCGGAGTGGGGTCAGGTCGAGCATCGCGTGGAGGAGAATTACTATTTCCGGCTCTCCCAGCACAAGGGCTGGCTATTGGATTACCTGCGCAAAACTCCCAATTGTGTAAGTCCCGACTTTCGCCAGACGGAACTCATTAACGCAGTTGAAAAGCTAACCGGCGACCTTTGTATCTCTCGGCCCAAATCACGACTGAGCTGGGGCATCGAGTTACCTTTCGACCGCGATTACGTGAACTACGTTTGGTTCGATGCGCTGACGAACTACATCAGCTTTATCGGTTACGATCCAGCGAAGGAGTTTGCCGGTCAACCTAACGAGTTTAAGGAAAAATGGCCCGCACTGCATATCATCGGCAAAGACATTCTGATTCCGGCGCATGGCATCTACTGGCCGATCATGCTTCACGCCCTCGGTTTCCCTGACGAACAAATGCCCAGATTCCTCGTCCACGGCTGGTGGAACGTGAGCGGGACGAAGATGAGCAAATCGTTAGGCAACGTTATCGATCCGGATGAGCTAGCTGATAAGTATGGCGCCGAAGTCCTCAGGTATTATTTGATGAGCGATATTGCGACCGGAAACGATGCCAATTTTATTAAGGGACGATTGCTTACGCGCTGGAATTCTGAAGTAGCGAATGCAATCGGCAACTTGCTAAACCGATCGCTGAATATGGTCGCCCGATACCAACTAGGCCGGTTGCGGTTGCCGCAAGGCAACTGGCTGCACAATCCAGACCAACATCAAGTTGAGAGTTATTCGAGCCATATTCTGCGTGAGGTCGGGTCATTCAAATCTCACATGAGCCCGGCAAGATCGGTTCCCATCTCAGTGCCGCTCACTCTCGGGGCATATGTGATCAATGCAGGAATTGCAAATGTTCTGCAGATTGCAACGCAGGGAAATGCTCTCGTTGATTCAACGCTCCCTTGGAAGCTTGCGAAGGACGATTCGGACTCCGGTGCGACAAAATTGAATGCGGTTCTATACGCTCTTTCCGAGTCCTTGCGACTGATTGGCCTCCTCATTTCGCCAGTTCTTCCCCACGGCGCGCATGGCATCTTCGACCAACTCAACTGGAAGATGGAGCTAAGTGGGAAGGACGAGCGTTTCTCGTTAGGCGATGCCGAGTGGGGGATATTACCTGATGGTCATCTCGTCGGTAAACCGAAACCCCTCTTCCCAAGAATAGAATCTGTGGCCGCGGAATCTTGAGGATCTCCCGCGATCTCCGGCCCTGCCGACTCGGATTCGTCCGCTGAATTACGTAACAGCCTCGTTACGATTGCGGGTTGGAGACGACCCTATTTCCCTTTACGTTAAGTACAGCCAATCGCTTATGAAGACGCAATTTTTCTCGGCTGGCGTCGGGCTGGCCTTTGCCGCTTTGTCTAGCTTCAGCCCCGCTCTTCGGGCGGAGACGGTGACTGTTTACGTTGGGATGGCCGGTGGTGGCGTCGAGGATATGGTCAAGACGAACGGATACGGATACATGCCCGGTCTTTTCTTTTCGCCCGCCATGGTTTCCATCAAGGCGGGCGATACCGTGCAATGGGTTTGGAATGCCGGTCCTCACAGTACGACCTCGGGCACACCCGGAAAACCTTCCGGCTTATGGGATTCGGGAGTAAAGAGCGTTGGTAGTACTTACACGCATCAATTTACCACCGTCGGAACCTTTTCTTACTACTGCAGCGTCCACGGTCTCTGCTGCGGAATGACTGGGTCAGTGACTGTAACTGCTGCCACGCCGACGCCCACACCGACGCCTACGCCGAACCCAACAGTTCCAGCGCGGCCGCTCAATATATCGACCCGAATCCAGGTCGAGACCGGTGATCAGGTTCTGATCGGCGGTTTCATCGTTACCGGCACGAGTCCAAAGCGCCTGATTTTGCGTGCAATCGGGCCGTCATTGGCCGATGCCGGAATTGCGAATCCTCTGGCCGATCCAGTTCTTGAACTTCACGCGAGTGATCAATCCGTCATTACCAGCAACGATAATTGGAAGGATTCGGATGAGGCTAACATTTCCGCCACAGGGTTGGCTCCCGCAAACCTGCTCGAGTCCGCCATCGTGGAGACACTAGATCCTGGGAGTTACACCGCGGTTGTAAGTGGCAAGAATGGAGGAACGGGTATTGGCTTGGTAGAGGTATACGACCTTGATCAATCGGATGATTCGCAGCTGGCGAATATCAGCACACGCGCATCAGTGCAAACTGGTAACAACGTCATGATTGGTGGCTTTATCCTGGGCGGCGGCGGCGCTAACAGCACGGTCCTCATCCGGGCCCTGGGACCTTCGCTGACCCAGTTTGGAATTAGTGACGCGCTCTCTGATCCAAGCTTGGAGTTGCATGACATCAACGGCACCCTGATTGGCAGCAACAATGACTGGAAAGACACTCAGCAGACCGAAATCGAGGCGACCGGCCTCCAGCCGCCAAATGACTTCGAGTCAGCCTTGCTCGAAACACTTGGTCCAGCGGCTTACACCGCGATCGTCATGGGTCAGGGTGGAGTAACCGGGGTAGGGCTAGTGGAAGTCTACAGACTACAGTAGACACAAGCGAGAGTTAGAAATCCCCATTTGTGTGGCAAACTGCGGCGACAATGACGCCGCTGCCGTCCGTGAGCCCGTAGGCTCGTTAGGCCAACTCGGCGGCATTAGCTACTGAGTAGCCGTCTTCGCGGCTGAGCCATTGTTTCGGCGGCCGCTTTCCGACCCATACGTCGTGCCCCGTAATAAGAGCCGATGACTACCGCGGCCGCGATCGCCTGCGCGGTCAGGGTTTCTACAGTCGGAAAAATCGCAAACCACATTCCCATCCATGGTCGAATCACAGTCTCGAGCACCGGGATCGGTGTGGTAGAGATCCAATGAGCCAGCTGCATCTCCTGCGCTTGCTCGCCAACCATAACGAGTAGTACTCCCCCAAGAAGCACGCCGGTGGTGATAAGCATCTGGCGGTAGGGAAGCCGGCGTTGCAAACCGAAAGTGATGACCGCTACCATTCCGGAGAGAATCAAACCAACAAGCGCGCCCTCCAGCACAACGGCGGTGCCGAATTTCAACCGATAACTTTGAAGAAAGAGCACGACCTCAAAGCCTTCGCGATAAAGCGAAGTGAAACCAAGCAGGATCAAGCCCCACCAGAGACGGCGCCGCGTCTTATGATCGTTAGGCGACTCCGCCAGGAGACTCTTCTTCCGGCGATTGTGCGCCCGGATCCAGCCACCCCAATAAATCTTGTGGAAGAACCAGTTCATGATCACCACCAGGACAACGACCGCGAGCAAGCCAGTCGCCGCCTGCAGGTCGAGTGCGGGCACGCTCTCCGTCAATTGCTGCATGACGCTGATCGCGATGAACCAGGTGAGCAGTGTCCCGGCAAAACCCAGACCTGCGCCCAGTGCGATCGGCCGGCGATGAACTGCCGTGCTGCCGGTCATGCTCGCTGTCAGCGCCGCAAGAACGAGTATGCATTCGAGGCCTTCGCGGAAAACGAGCACTCCGATATCGAGGAACGCCATCGCTGGGCCCGTCGATGGATGCTCAGGATCTGGCGCACCATGGGCGGTCACTCCCTGCCAAATGAGAACGCCGAGGACGCACAGCACGCAGACCATCGCGCCGAGCCCCAAGGCTGTGCGCAGGAGTGGGCTCAACCGCCTCCGTCCCATCGGAGTAGGCGACGCTTCGACGAAGCTGGCAGCCGCCGTCATCCCTTTCACGACTTTCACGCTAGGATGAATGTGGCACCCCTGCTGCTGGTGTGTTGCGATTTTTTAGCGGTGAATTGCACTGTTCGCGGTGTGTTAATACAACCCCTATCGCTTAGCTGGAGCATCGATTACTTCCTTCGAACTTACTGCAAACAATCCTCCAGCGCAGCCGGCTCGTGGCGCAGAGAGGCGAGGGCCTCTCCGGCGAAATGGAGCGAGCCTGTGATGAGGATCGGCGCCGGATCGCGTCGCGCCTCGTCCCATGCTTCGAGGAAGGACGCCGCCGTGGCCGCGGGAAAGCCAGGCCAGTGATCGATCAGCATAAGGCGCAGTTCCTCCGGGGCCAGCGCGCGTTCGCTTCGAATCGCGGGAAGAAGCGCGCGCTGCACAATCGGCTCAAGTGCCCTGCAGATCCCTTCCACTTCCTTATCCTGTAAGACGGCCAGAATGACGGTGGCGCGGCGATCGCCGAAGATTTGACGCCAGGTTTCGGCAAGAATTCGTGCCCCGGCCGGATTGTGGGCGCCGTCGATGATCGTGCGCTCGTCCCAATGCTGGAAACGCGCCGGCCAGACGACGTTCGCCAGGCCGCGCTCGATAGCTGAGTCGTCGACGGCAATGCCCGCGGTGTGGAGGGCTGAGATCGCGAGGGCGGCATTCTCGCGCTGATGCGCTCCGGCGAGGGCGACCGGGAAACGGTCGAAAGGTTGCCTAACGAAATCCAGCGGCGCATCACATTTCTCCGCCCGCCGACGAATCACCTCTTCAGCGTCCCCGGCTTGTCGCGCAGAAACAACCGGCACATGCCGCTTGATGATGCCGGCTTTTTCAAAGGCAATTTCCGCAAGGCTGTTGCCCAGCCATTTCTGGTGGTCGAGATCGACCGGAGTGAGAACGGAAACGACTGGTTGGGTGGCGTTCGTGGCATCGAGTCGACCTCCCATGCCGGTTTCAAGAACGACAATCTCGACCTTGCGATTGCGAAAGTGATCGAGAGCGTGCGCTGTGACTATTTCGAAAAATGTCGGATGAGGATTCCACTCGGAGATCAGCTCACGAATTTTCGTTAGGCCAAGAGCCACTTCTTCTTCGGAAATCATTTCGCCATTAACCCGAATGCGCTCGCGAAAAGTGACGAGATGCGGCGATGTAAAGAGTCCGGTGCGATATCCGGCTGCGCGACAGATCGAATCCAGCAGAGCGCAGGTTGAACCTTTACCATTGGTTCCGGCGACATGGATGATTTTTTCGTTAGGCGCGGGGAGGTCGAGCGCCGCAAAGAGTAGCCGGACGTTATCGAGACCGAGCTTGATCCCGAAACGTTGTGTACTGAAAAGCCAGCGCAGCGTTTCCTGGTAAGTATAAGACGGCTCGATGGCCTCTTCAGCTTTCAATGGCTGGCGGAGAAGTAGGCGAGCAATTGGGCGAGCTGCTGTCGGAGGTCGCGCCGATGCACAATCATATCGATCAGGCCATGCTCCTCGAGAAACTCTGCCGTTTGGAAACCTTCCGGCAAATCCTGATGAGTTGTCTCCTTAATGACTCGCGGTCCGGCAAAACCAACCATTGCTTTTGGCTCCGCAATGATGACATCGCCTAACGATGCAAAACTTGCCATCACTCCTGCGGTGGTCGGGTTGGTCAGGATAGAAATAAACGGAAGCCTTTGTTCGGCGTGCAGGGCGAGCGCGCCGCTCGTTTTTGCCATTTGCATAAGGGAAAGCATTCCTTCGTACATCCGTGCACCGCCGGAGGCCGCGATGATGATGACTGCGCAACGCTGTTCAGTTGCAAACTCGATCGCGCGCGTGATGCGTTCGCCCGCCACGGAGCCCATGGTGGCGGCGAGAAAGCTAAAATCCATCACCGCGAGCGAAACCTTGTAACCCTCGATCAGTCCATGACCGCTCACGACTGCGTCGGTCAGACCTGTGTTATCTTGATATTTCCGTAACCGATCCTTGTAGCTCGCCTGACCCTGGAACTTGAGTGTATCAATCGATGTGAGCCCGGCGTCCATTTCGACGAAGCTGTCCGGATCGCAGAGATTCGCGATCCGATCCTTGGCGGAGATGGCAAAATGATAATCGCAGCGCGGACAGACGCGGTCGTTCTCGTTTAACTTGATTTCATGCACGACCTCACCGCAATCCGGACATTTTTGCCAGAGGCCCTGCGGCATCTCGCGTTTGCGATTGCTGTCGGTTCGTAACGACGGCTTTTTAAAAATGGCCATGGATTTAGCCGCGCGCGGCGGTGACGGCGTGGACGGAACGCGCACCGGCTTTTTTTAGAACCGAGGCGCATTCGCTCAGAGTCGAGCCAGTTGTCAGGACATCATCCAGCAAAAGCATTCGCAAACCTTGCACGTCGCAGCCGCGGCGTAAACGAAACGCGCCTTTGAGATTTTCCATCCGCGCATGGCGATCGAACTGCGTTTGTGTGGTGGTATAGCGAATGCGATCGAGCACGTGGCCTAACGACAAGCCACGTGAACGAGACAGTTCGCGGGCGAGCAGCTCGGCTTGATTGAAGCCCCGTTCGCGTTTACGCGCGGGGTGCAAAGGCACGGGAACAACAAGATCGAAGCGCCGGCTTGCCAGCCGCGAATCGTCGAGTGCTTCATCAATCCAACAACCGAGCAGGTGGCGCAGGTGAAGCCGACGGTTGTACTTAAAATCGTGGACAATTTCTCGCACGACGCCGCGGCTGCGATAGAGCGAAACAGCCAAATCGAAATGCAGGACGCGCCCTTCGCAATTCGCGCAAGTAAAAGTGTTCCCAATCGCGCCGGCGAATGGCTGCGAGCACTTGGCGCAAAATGGCGACGCGATCCGCGGTACCGCGTCAAGGCAGGAGCGGCAGAGCGTTTCATGAGGAGCGATCGACGCGCGACATGCTGCGCAGGTCGCAGGATAAAGCAGACTAACGAGACCGCGAAATGGATTGCGGAGCGCGAGAGTGGACATAACTCACCCAGCCGCGTGCGAAAGCCCAGCTGGCGAGCGCGAGAATAAGAGGCGCAATTCCAACGAGCAAGTCTTTCCCCAACCAGGGAAGGGCCAGCACCTCGCGATGGGCGGCTTTGCTAAAAAGGCCGTTGCTGAAAATCCAGCCGGCATGCAAACCGATTGGCAGCCAAAGTGAGCGTGTCTGAATGCGGGCATCCGCCAGAATGCAGCCGATCGCGAACAGGGTGAGGAACCCTGCGACGAGCAGGACCGGATCGGCAAATTGCCAAAAGGAATGTGCGATCGAAACAAAGCCCGAGAACCAGTAAACTGAGTCGTTAGGCGAAGTGTGTTCCGGAGCCTTTAAAAAATGAATGATGGAAAAGAGAGCGGAAGTCATGATGATCGCGCCGAGTCGCGAGCCGCTGCGCAAAAGCAAACCGAGAAGAAGTCCGCGAAAAAACGCCTCCTCCAGGATCGGCACCACACTGGCCGCCAGAAAAACCGCGGGCATCTTCGACCAGAGAAAGGCGTGTCGTAGCGAGTAGATGTGCAACACAATCAGGATTGCGCCGCAGCAGAGCAGGGGAACCGCAGCGATGATAAAACCTGCGGCTACGTCAGCACCGGCTCGCCGATTTTTCTCGAGGCCAAGATCGTTCCAGCCACGCAGTCGGAGTGAACGCCGGAGCGGCCAGAGCAGAATGAGCGCCGCAACGAGAAGCGCGCGATGGAAGTAACTCTCAAAGTCGAAGCCGGCGAGAAAGGGAAGATTCCTGCCCGCGAAAAAGAGGAGGGGAGCGGCGAGGGCTCCCAACGTCACGACGCCGCCGAGATAAAGCAGGAGTCTGGCCGCGTCTTTCAAGGGTGCTAATGTAAGGAGCCGACGCTATGCGCAGTCAACACATATGGACCTCGCGGGACGAGAACGGACGCAAACGCGAGGTGCGCGTGACGAAGTTCGGTGGCCAATGGAAATTCCAGGCAAAGTTTCGCGACGAAGACGGTTGGACTTACTATGACCTGCCTTTACTGGAAGATCTACGCGAGTTGCGCGAGATACTTTTCCGCAAATACCAACGTCGGCGCGCCTCGGCGGAGGACGTCGCCGCGATCGACAAACTGTTGCACGAGGCTGCCAACAATTACCGATAGGTCGAAACTCGCTTACTTATTGGTAAACTGGCTCTTACTCATAATTATTACGTTAAATAAGTTTCACTTCTTTCCACTACTGGGAGCGACACAAAAAACATGGCGCGCGGCATTCGGCTTGATCAGGCACTTGTTCAACGCGGCTATTTTACCAGCCGCCATCAAGCGCAAGCCGCCATCATGGCTGGCGAGGTGACCATCGACGGCCGGATGGCCGGAAAAGCCTCTCATCCCGTCCGCTTGGAAGCGCAAATCTCGGTTGCGGTGCGCAATCGCTATGTGGGACGTGGTGGCTTGAAACTCGAAAGCGTGCTCGCGCATTTCCAGATCGATTGTTGTGACAAAGTCGCTCTCGACATCGGCGCGTCGACCGGAGGATTCACCGATTGCCTCCTGCAAAACGGGGCGCGTACCGTCTTCGCCGTCGACGTCGGTCATGGCCAGCTCGCTTGGAAAATTCGCCAGGATCCGCGCGTCGTGGTGTTGGAGAGGATAAACGCGCGTCGCCTCTCACCGAAGGAAATCCCGGAGCCGATCGATCTGTGCACAATCGATGTTTCCTTTATCTCACTGACTTTGATCTTGCCGAATGCCTTCGAGTTGCTAACTCCAAACGGTGTGATCCTTGCCTTAATCAAACCGCAATTCGAGTTAGCCAAGGCCGACGTGAACCGGGGCGGAATTGTGCGCGACCCAGCATTGCACGATAAGGCGCAGAAGAAGGTGCGCGATTTTGCTCAAGCGATGGGCGCTCAAATCGATGGGCTCGCCCCTTCTGCCATCACCGGCGCCGATGGCAACCAGGAATTCTTCATATGTCTCCGCAAACCATCGGCCTGATCGCGAACACCGCCAAGACAGGTGCCAAGGAGTTGATCGGCCAGCTCCAGGCGGCGTTCGTTAGGGCGGGCGTCACCACGCTGATGGAAAAGGAAACCGGCGCCGTGATTGGCACGAAATCGAGTCAGACCATCGCGCAGGTGTCCGACGCGGCTGATTTGCTCGTCGTGCTTGGTGGCGACGGTACCATTTTACAGGTGGTGAGCTGCCTGCACGAGATCAAACCCATTTTGGGAATCAACATTGGCTCACTCGGTTTTCTGACTTGCGTGAGTTCCTCCGATTATCGCGAGGCGGTCGAGTCGATCGTCAGCGGCCAGATTTCTCTTAGCGATCGAGTGCTGCTCGCGGTTGAGATTACGCGGGGCGGGGCGCCCACCGCCTCAATGTTGGCGCTCAACGACGCCGTTATTAGCCGTGGCGAAGTGTCGCGGCTCATCCGTTTGCGCACTCGGGTCAACGGGGAAGCACTAACCGAATTTAACGCCGATGGCCTGGTGATTGCGACTCCAACGGGCTCGACCGCCTATTCGCTTTCCGCCGGGGGTCCAATCCTTGCACCTCAGTCAGGCGTCTTTGTCATCACGCCAATTTGTCCTCATGTCCTGACGAACCGTTCGCTGATCGTCGAAGATAGCTCGGTGATCGAAGTGGAACCCGGCGAACCGGATTATCCGATTTATCTCACGATCGACGGCCGCAGTCCGGTCCCGCTCGAGTTCGGTTCGGTGGTGCGCATTCGACGCTCGGAAAAAGTCCTGCCCCTGGCGGTCCTGCCACAGATGTCGTTCTTCAGCGTGGTACGACAGAAGCTGAAGTGGAGCGGAAGCACGATCTAAGCGGCCCCCGAATGCTGGGAGACAGGAGATATGTGCTCCTGGACTTCATAAAAGTATTCCTAGTCTTGACTCTTATTTGACCCAGCGGACCTCCTCTTGTTGCCGTGGCGACGACGACCGAGGATGGGACTTAGGGTAACAATGGTTTCACGTCGAGTAACTGTTAATCACGAGTTAGAGCCTTCCCACGATTGCCGCGCCCATGAGTAAAGGGCTATGTGAGCTGGCAAAAAACGCTTTAAAAAAATGCTGACAGTCACTCAGGCTGGGCTACCTCGAGCGCCAGGTTACCTCGGTTAGGGTTGACGGTTCCTTGGATCAGCGCATCGAGTCGATTAAGGTCTATGGGTTTCACTAAGTGGTAGGCAAAGCCGCCAGCGCGGCTACGCTGGATGTCATCGGCCATTCCAAAACCGGTTAACGCGATGCCGAAGACTGGTCTCGTAGAATGCAGTCGCTGCATGAGCTCGACACCGCTGCCGTCGGGCAAACCAATATCGCTCACGAGCACGTCGAAATGTTCCTGGGTCGCTAACTCCATTGCGTTCGCAATTGTATATGCCGGCAGGACCTCATAACCTCTACGCCGAAGCAGCTCGGTGAGCGATCGATTGGTATCTTCGTGGTCCTCCACTAAGAGAATACGAAGCGATCTCCGCGCAACGGGACGCGATGTCCGATCGCTGGCGGGTTCTGGCGTTTGGCGGCTGGAAAGCGGAAACACTGCTGTAAAGGTGGCGCCGTGGCTGAGTCCGGGACTTGCAGCGGCAATCGTTCCGTTATGCGCCTCTACCAGCGCCTTGCTGATCGCCAGTCCGAGACCAAGCCCGCCCTGTCGTACCCATTCGCCTTGCTCGAAGGCATTGAAAATTTTGTTCAGCGACTTCGGGGCGATCCCGCAACCGGTGTCCGTCACCTCGACCACAAGGTCGTCTTGGTTATTGGCGGTTCGGATAATGAGCTGGCCACCGTTTGGCGTGAACTTGACTGCATTCTTGATCAGGTTCCAAAAGACCTGTTGGAGACGCGCTGAGTCGGCCTGGAGGTGGACGCGATCGGCCTCAAACTTCAAGTCGACCACGATGCGCTTTTGGGCGATCTCCGTTTGACAGATTTCAAGTGCGTTGCGCAATACCACGTGCGCATTCACGATTTCCAGACTCAGCTGCAACTTACCCTTACGGATACGCGTCACATCCAGCAGGTCGTCAATCAGTCTTGCTTCGAGCTCGACATTGCGTCGAATCATATCAAGAGAGGTCCGTACGTCCGGCGGTAACAGATGGTCTTCCATTGCCAGGAGTGAGGTTAGGACCGGCGTGAGAGGCGTGCGCAGTTCATGACTCAGCATTGCAAGGAAATGATCTTTCGCGAGGTTCGCCAGCTCAGCGTCCGTTCGTGCTTCTTGTGCTGCTTTGTAGAGATGTCCGTTCTCCAGCGCAAGGGCAGCGCGTTGCGCGAGCTCTTCCGCCATCGACAGCTGGATTTCGTCGCATGTCCGTTCCGCCGTCATACTGAACATCAAAAGTACGCCGAGCGTGCGATCCATCGTTTGGATCGGTACCGCCGAACATGAGTTCGGCTCGAGCGAGCGGACGAAATCGCGATCTTCTGTTCGCGTGAAAAGCTTACTCAGGTCGCCACTCGCCAAATCGCAGCAGTTGACAGGCTTTCCTGTTTCCAACACGTCCTCGGCCGCTTTTTGGGCAGCGGCACTTGCCGGAAACTCGCTGGTCGCTCGCTGAAGCCTGGAATCGTTGGCAAGCGAAGTGTGTGCGATCGCTACCTGGCGAAGTGCATTTCTATTATCGCTCGCAAAAATGACACAGAAGTCGGCCAGCTTCGGCACGACAAGATCGGCGAGGTTCTGAAACGTCTGTCGCATCTCCAGCGAGCTTGCGAGAATGTTGCTCGCTTCGGCCAGAAACGTAGCCCGTTCGTGCCGTCGCTCGACCTCGGCACGAGCCGCCTGGTCCCGTAGATATTTCGCCCGCTCTTCGGCCTGTCTTTTGACCTGCTCCGTCTTCTTGTAGAGATCGACAAAAACCGCAATCTTTGCCCGCAGAATCTCGGGAACGACCGGCGTTAAGATGTAATCGACCGCGCCTAACGAGTAGCCACGGGAAACATGCGTCTCTGTGTCATTCACCGCGCTAATGAAGATGATTGGGGTTGTTTCGGAGCGCAGTCGCCGGCGGATCATTGCTGCGGTCTCAAAGCCATCCATCCCTGGCATATTGACGTCGAGTAAAATGACGGCGAAGTCCTCCCGCAGAAGGCACCGCAAGGCTTCAATGCCCGAGCGCGCCTGAACGAGGTTCTGGTTCAGCTTCCCCAGCATCACTTCGTATGCGAGGAGCTTGTCAGGACGGTCGTCGACGATCAGGATATTGACCTTGTCGTCCACGCCCTCGACCGGATTCGGCAAAGAGCCCATGGCCTATCGATGCAGCCAACTTCGTAGCAGACTCAGTAGCCGCTCTGTATCGACCGGCTTTGAAATGTAATCGCTCGCGCCAGCCTCGATGCACTTCTCGCGGTCGCCTTTCATCGCCTTGGCAGTCAAAGCAATGATCGGCATGGAGGCGAATCCGTACATGGAGCGGATCGCGCGCATGGTCTCATAGCCGTCCATTTCGGGCAGCATGATATCCATTAGGATGAGATCGATACCCTCCGTCTCCTGCAATTGAGTGATGGCTTGCTTACCCGTCTCGGCGACTAACACCTGCATCTTGTAGCGCTCAAGCATGCTCGTCATCGCAAAGATGTTCCGAACGTCGTCATCGACGATCAGCACTTTCTTGCCGGCAAGGATCATATCAGGATTATGAAGCCGTTGCAGGATTTCGCGTTTTTCTGCTGGCAAACGTGCGGTGTTTCGATGAAGCCAAAGGGCGGTTTGGTCGAAAAGGCGCTCCGGACTGCGCACGTCCTTCACGATTGTGGTTTGCGCGACGCGGTTCAACTTTTCCTCTTCTTCGGGTGTAAGATCCTTCCCAGTGTAGACAATGATCGGGAGGTGAGGTTGCTGTTCGCGAACCTTGCTGATCAACTCGAATCCCGACATATCGGGGAGCACTAGGTCAAGCACGACGCAGTCAAACTGCTCGCCACGCAATCGCCTGAGCGCCTCGTGTGCATTCGCTGCGTCGCTAATGTGAGCAGTTTCATTCCCGATTAGCTCGCGAATACTGTTCCGCTGAGCCTCGTCGTCTTCGATCACAAGCAGCTTTTTCGCCTCGATCGCCTGCATCCGATAGATAGTGGCGAAGGCCTCGTCAATGTCCCGCTGCTCGACCGGTTTAGTTAAGAATCGCAGCGCGCCCTGCTTCAAGGCGTTCTCGGGCTCCTGGCTAACCGAAATAACAAAGACTGGGACATGCCGGGTGCTCAAGTCGCTCTTCAAACGACTGAGCACCTTCCACCCATTGATGTCCGGAAGGCTTAGGTCGAGTAAGACTGCTGTCGGAGCAAACTCCCGCACCAGTTCAAGCCCGCTCGCGCCCCGGGAGGTCGCGATCACCTTGAATCCTTTTTCATGCGCCGTATCAGCTAACCATTGAGCGGACTCACGATCGTCCTCGATCACCACAACCACCTTATCGCTCGGAGTGATGTTGGCGCGATCATCAGAGACGGCAAATGGAGTGGGGCTTTCGGTTTGGGCCGCTTCTAGAGTCGGCAAATCTTCCCTCGCCGCTAGGGTGCGGGGAACGACCTGCAGTTTCGCCGGTGTAACGCTGTAGCTATGTGGAAGGAAAAGCGTGAAAGTGCTTCCACGTCCTTCCTCGCTTTCCAGTCGAATCTCGCCACCCAAGACCCGTGCCAATTCCCGACTGATTGCGAGGCCGAGGCCCGTGCCGCCATATTTTCGGCTTGTGCTGCCATCCGCTTGTTGGAAGGCCTCGAAGATCGTTCCTTGTTTGTCAGGCGTGATACCGATTCCAGTATCCTTGACCGCGAAGGCGAGCACCGAAGCCGCGCGGTTCAGCGGGCCGTGACCCTCACTCCACCCTTTTGTGGCCGGAGCGATGCTGAGGTCGACGTGGCCGCGTTCCGTAAACTTGAACGCATTCGAAAGCAGATTTTTGAGCACTTGCTCCAGCCGCTGCGCATCAGTGAAAACGGCCTGGGGAAGGCCAGAGTCGAGGCTGACCGCGAAATCCAGGCCTTTATCTTCCGCAATGTGGCGGAACGTTCGTTCCATGCTTTCGCGAAGCTCCTCGAAATGCAACTCGCCGAGGTCAAGGATGACCGTGCCCGACTCGATTTTCGAAAGATCAAGAATGTCGTTGATTAGCTTCAACAAGTCCTTGCCCGAGCCGTGAATCGTGCGCGCAAATTCCACCTGTTTTGGCAGAAGATTGGCCTCTGGATTGGACGCGAGCTGATCGGCGAGGATGAGGAGACTATTTAACGGCGTGCGCAACTCGTGCGACATATTTGCAAGGAACTCACTCTTGTAGCGTGACGTGAGAGAGAGTTGTTGAGCTTTGCCCTCCAATGCCTGACGCGCCTGCTCGACTTCGCGATTCTTCTTTTCCACCTCTGCGTTTTGCTCGAAGAGTTGTCGCGCCTTTTCTTCCAATTCCTGGTTTGTTTGCTGAAGTTCCTGCTGACGGTTCTGCAGTTCTCCGGCTAGCGACTGCGACTGTTTGAGCAGATCTTCGGTCAGCGTGTTCGCCTCGATCGTGTTCAAAACGATGCCAATGCTTTCAGTAAGCTGATCCAGGAACGCCTGGTGGGTAGGATTAAATGTCTCGATCGAGGATAGCTCCATCACCGCTTTGACCTGGCCCTCAAAAAGGATGGGCAGTACAACGATGTTCTTCGGTGGCGCCTCACCCAGGCCGGAACTTACCTGGACATAGTCTTGTGGAACATTAGACAGGAGGATGCGCTCCTTCTCAAGCGCGGCCTGCCCTACAAGACCTTCGCCTAACTTGAAACGATTGTTTACACCTTTACGCTCGCGATAAGCATAACTAGCAAGGAGCTTCAGCTCAGGATCCTCTGGGGAGCCATTCATGATATAGAATACGCCCTGCTGAGCAGAAACAACGGGCGCCAGCTCGGAAAGAATCATTCGACCGACCGTGAGCAGGTCCTTCTGTCCTTGCAGCATCCGGGTGAACTTCGCCAGGTTGGTCTTCAGCCAGTCCTGCTCGTTGTTCCGTGAGGTCGTGTCGCGAAGGTTGCCAATCATCTCGTTAATGTTGTCTTTCACGAACGCGACTTCGCCACGCGCATCGACTTGAATCGACCGCGTCAGGTCGCCCTTCGTGACTGCAGTTGCGACGTCGGCGATGGCTCGGAGCTGAGTCGTTAGGTTGGCTGCCAACTGATTCACATTGTCAGTTAGATCACGCCATGTGCCAGCCGCGCCGGGAACATTAGCTTGCCCGCCGAGTTTCCCTTCCACTCCTACTTCGCGAGCCACTGTGGTCACCTGATCCGCGAAGGTTGCGAGCGTATCTGTCATGCTGTTGATCGTATCGGCCAATGCCGCAATCTCGCCCTTCGCTTCCACGAGTAACTTCTGTTTCAAGTCGCCGTTCGCAACCGCGGTGACGACTTTCGCAATGCCGCGGACTTGATCAGTCAGGTTACCAGCCATGAAATTCACGCTGTCTGTCAGGTCCTTCCAGGTTCCGCCAACACCCTTTACTACTGCCTGACCGCCGAGCTTTCCTTCCGTGCCCACTTCGCGGGCGACTCGGGTGACTTCCGATGCGAAGGAGTTTAGCTGATCGACCATCGTGTTGACCGTGTTCTTTAACTCGAGAATCTCACCTTTGACGTCCACGGTGATCTTCTTGGAAAGGTCGCCACTCGCGACTGCGGTCGTAACGGCCGCGATGTTGCGTACCTGAGTAGTGAGGTTGGACGCCATGAAGTTCACCGAATCGGTTAGGTCCTTCCAGGTTCCGGAAACGCCTTCTACTCGCGCCTGGCCGCCAAGCGCACCTTCCGAACCAACTTCGCGAGCCACCCGTGTCACTTCCGATGCGAAGGAGCGGAGTTGATCGACCATCGTGTTAATCGTGTCTTTCAACTCCAAAATCTCACCCCGCACATCAACCGTGATCTTCTTGGAGAGGTCGCCATTTGCGACCGCGGTGGTGACTTCGGCGATGTTGCGCACCTGACCGGTCAGATTGCCGGCCATCGAATTCACCGAATCAGTCAGATCCTTCCAAGTGCCGGCGACGCCCCGCACTTCGGCCTGACCACCGAGCTTTCCTTCGGTGCCGACTTCGCGTGCCACGCGGGTCACTTCCGCGGCGAAGGAGCTGAGCTGATCCACCATTGTGTTAATTGTGTCCTTCAGCTCGAGAATCTCGCCCTTCACATCGACTGTGATCTTTTTCGAGAGATCGCCATTAGCGACCGCGGTCGTGACCTCCGCGATGTTACGCACCTGGCCAGTCAGATTCCCGGCCATAAAATTCACGCTGTCGGTCAGGTCTTTCCAAGTGCCGGCGACGCCCCGCACATCAGCTTGCCCGCCCAGCTTTCCTTCGGTGCCGACTTCGCGCGCCACGCGGGTCACTTCCGCGGCGAAGGAGCTGAGCTGATCCACCATCGTGTTAATGGTGTCCTTCAGCTCGAGAATCTCGCCCTTCACATCGACTGTGATCTTTTTCGAAAGGTCACCCCGCGCGACCGCAGTCGTTACTTCTGCGATATTGCGGACCTGCGCCGTCAGATTGCCGGCCATCGAGTTCACTGAATCGGTCAGGTCTTTCCACGTGCCAGCCACACCTCTCACGTCCGCCTGGCCGCCCAATTCGCCCTCCGATCCCACTTCGCGTGCCACGCGCGTCACCTCGGATGCGAAAGAGCTTAGCTGATCGACCATCGTGTTGACGGTATTTTTCAGTTCCAGGATTTCGCCCTTCACATCGACCGTGATCTTCTTGGAGAGATCGCCGTTCGCGACTGCCGTCGTAACGAGGGCGATGTTACGCACCTGCGCGGTCAAGTTACCGGCCATGAAATTCACCGAATCGGTCAGGTTCTTCCAAGTCCCAGAAACGCCGCGCACCTCCGCCTGACCGCCGAGAATTCCTTCCGAGCCGACCTCGCGCGCAACACGGGTGACTTCCGACGCGAATGAGCCGAGGCGGTCAACCAGAGTGTTAATTGTGTTCTTCATCTCCAGGATCTCGCCTCGCACATCAACCGTGATCTTGCGCGAGAGATCGCCGTTCGCGATTGCGGTCGTGACTTCCGCGATGTTGCGCACCTGGCCAGTCAGATTGCCCGCCATCATATTCACGTTGTCGGTAAGATCCTTCCAGGTTCCCGCGACCCCCGGGACATCCGCCTGGCCGCCGAGCTTTCCTTCAGACCCCACCTCGCGCGCAACACGAGTGACTTCCGAGGCAAACGCGCGGAGCTGGTCGACCATCGTGTTAATCGTGTCCTTCAGTTCCAAAATCTCACCCCGCACATCAACCGTGATCTTCTTCGACAGATCGCCATTTGCGACCGCCGTCGTGACGTCAGCGATGTTGCGCACCTGGCCGGTCAGGTTGCCCGCCATCGAGTTCACCGAATCGGTCAGGTCCTTCCAAGTGCCGGCCACACCCTTGACATCGGCCTGACCGCCGAGCTTCCCTTCTGTGCCGACCTCGCGCGCGACGCGGGTCACTTCCGACGCGAAGGAGCTGAGCTGGTCCACCATCGTATTGATGGTGTTCTTCAGTTCCAAAATTTCGCCCCTGACATCGACCGTGATCTTCTTGGAAAGGTCACCTGTTGCGACCGCAGTCGTGACCTCGGCGATATTCCGTACCTGCCCGGTCAGGTTACGCGCCATAAAGTTCACTGAATCGGTCAGGTCCTTCCAGGTTCCCGAAACACCTTCAACCCGGGCTTGCCCGCCGAGCTTTCCTTCCGAGCCCACTTCGCGCGCGACGCGTGTCACCTCCGAGGCAAACGAGCGCAGCTGATCCACCATCACGTTTACCGTGTCCTTCAATTCAAGGAACTCGCCTTTGACATCGACGGTGATTTTCTTCGTGAGATCACCATTGGCGACGGCGGTCGTAACCGTGGCAATGTTACGCACCTGCGCGGTCAGGTTACCGGCCATCAAATTCACATTCTCAGTCAGGTCCTTCCACGTCCCGGCGACGCCTTTCACCTTCGCCTGGCCACCGAGTTTCCCTTCCGTGCCGACCTCACGCGCAACGCGCGTAACCTCCGATGCGAAAGCGCCCAGCTGGTCCACCATGGTGTTCACCGTCTTCGCCGTCCGAAGAAACTCCCCCTGCAATGGGCGCCCATCGATCTCCGTCTCCATGACCTTGGAGAGGTCGCCTTTGGCCACCGCGCCGATCACACGCGCCATTTCGCTGGTTGGATTTACCAGATCGCCAATCAGGGCATTAACTGACCCGATCGACTCCGCCCAGCAATTCGAAACATCGCCAATCGATGCCCTCTGGGAAATCCGTCCCTCCTTGCCAACAACCCGACCGATTCGGTCCAACTCGAGGGTCATCCGCTGATTCAGGGCAATCACGTCGTTAAAAGTGTCGGCCACTTTCCCGGCAAGGCCGGTCCAATCATCCGGCAACCGCACCGAGAAGTCGCCATGCTTGAATGCGGTCAAAGCCGCGAGGATATGTCTTGTGTCCAATGGCTCTTGGTTCAGGTCTGAACCATTTTCACGGGATTCGAGCACTGCAGAGGAGCGCTTTTTCATATGGCAAGGTCGAAGTGGCTGCTAGTTTCGGCTGGACGTTGGCCGTGGCGTAGAAGTTCGTGCCCGAGACGCTTATGGGATGCCTTAATTCCCCCGCTCAAAGCAGAATTCCTCGGATAACAAGCCGCAGGCGAGGCTCTCCGCCGACGCCAGCAAGTTGGCATTCGGTTAATCGCGCGAGCAGAAGCGGGTTCGTTGTGTGGCACCACAGTCCGAGAGTTGGGTGATATCATATCCCTCCGGCGGAGAAAGCAAATGCCCTGCCAGCTTACCAGAGCAAATCGTCATGCTCTCTGGCGACCAAGGCTTACGGGTTGGGGGAGGTTTTGTCTCTTCTTCGTCAGGCCATCGCAATAGGAAAATGGCGAGCGATAGCGTCTATGATCTTCGTCTAGTCCAAAGCAACTCCGACGTAACTGAATGCAACCGATTACGAAACCGATCGCGACCCGGCTACGACTTGCGGAGCTGTTGCCGACCCAGTGTCAAACGCAATTGTAGGTTGGTCGGAGATTGTCCCACTTTGCGGGTTGCGGACTTCCAACCTCTCCGATCCGTCCAGCCAGTTTTTCTTCCCAACATCGGACAAAAGCTTGACAACCGACCTTCACTTTACACTTACTCGCCAACTCACAGTTGGTTCACAGGGAACTGATTGTAGACACCCGAGGTAACAAACAAATGAAGGCCAAATCACACTTTCAATTCGGTTTTTTCACTTTACGCGCCCTGGCTGGATTGAGCTTGTGTGTGACGGGACTGGGGCTGGCCGTCTTCGCCTTCCAGCAGCCAGCCGAGCGCGACAGACGAGCAGCGGAGAACCCGGCACGCGATATTCCGACGCTGGCTGAAAGCCCGCAAGAGGAAGGGGCTGATCTCGGGCGATTGGAACAGTACTGGAGCGATCGCGTGACTTATCCAACGGGTAACTTTGACCCGACGTGGGTGCGCCAGGCTGCGAACCAGGATGCGCTCGTATTGCGAGGGGTCCCAGCGGGCTACTTTTCAACGACCGAAGACAATACGAATGGAGCGATGCTTGGCACGACAAACTTCACGGCTCTCGGCCCTCAACCCGCGCGCATGACTGGCTGCAACGGCTGCTTCGACTACACGACCACGGAGGGACGCATTAACGACATCGTCTTCGACCCAACGACTACGACCAATGGCAGCATCGTTGCCTTTGCCGGCAGTGTCGGCGGCGGGGTTTGGAAGACCACCAACTGCTGCAGCGCGGCAACCACATGGAACGCGGTCACGGATGATCCTCTCATTTCCACCATCGCCATCGACACCTTAACGATCGATCCTAACAATCATAAGACAGTCTACGCCGGCACGGGCGACATGAACTATGGCTCTTTCTCCATGGGCAGTCAGGGTATCTTAAAGTCCACCGACTCCGGCAACACCTGGACAGTCCTGGGCGCCGATGTTTTCGGTGTAGCCTACACGGAGCCACCCGGTCAATTTCCGCAATACAACGCGGTAGGAAAGGTGCGAGTTGACCCTAACAATAGTAATAACGTCGTGGCTGGGACGAAAAAGGGCCTCTATATCTCCCGTGATGCTGGTGTCTCCTGGACACAGTGCGGGACGAATCCCTACACCACCCAACGCCAGGACATCACCGGCCTTGAGTTATCCAACGTCGGCGGGACGACACGCATTATCGCCGCAGTGGGCACACGCGGTTTTCCCACCACGGTCCAATACGACCTTGGGCTGAATGGTGCGAATGGGATCTACAGTGCCACCATGTCGGCCAGCGGCTGTCCGACCTTCACTTCCATCGCCAGTAACACGAATGGCTTCGTCTTCGGCACGGCCGTAGGTGGTAGCCCCTATACTACCGGCGCGAACATGAATGCCGGCAGCGGCGTTCCGTGTAACTATCCCATCACCGGTGGCACTGCTACTTATTGCGGCGGGTCGAGCCCCCCGGCGGGCGGGGCCGATAATCTTGGTCGCATCGACATCGCTGTAGCTCCCAGCAACCCTAGTGTTATCTATGCGCAGGTGGCCTCAATCGACTGGAACACCTCCAGCGGGTGCGGCAGTACGAACGGCTGTCAGCTTGGTGCATGGGTCACTAACAACGGCGGGACCTCATGGACATTCATGGCCGGCTCTGCCGGGGGTTCGCTTGCGGCCTGCGCTGCGTCCGGCGGAGGCTCTGGTTCGGCCGGCAGTGGTGACTATCCGCAGAACTGGTACGATCAAGGAGTCGAGGTCGACCCGAACAACCCGGATCGCGTCTTCTTTGATACCTTCGATATCTGGCTTGCCAGTCGTACCGGTAGCGCATGGTATGACACGAGTTGCGGTTACACCGGCGTTTCGCCCAAGCCCGTTCACGTGGATCAACACGCACTCGCTTTCCTGCCTCACTCGTCCGACATCCTGCTGGTGGGTAATGACGGCGGTATTCACGGGACGATCAACGCTAGCGTCGCCACCCTCAACACGACCAGGCCTACCTGGTTTAACGCAGACACCGGTTTGAATACGATTGAGTTCTACTCCGGCGACATCAGTGGCAACTTCGCCACCGCCAGTTCGCCGCAGGCCAACGGCGGCGCGCAGGACAACGGTTCTATGTCGGTTACTTTTGCGGGTAGCCCAACTGGCCCCGTGCAATGGCAGGTAGGCAAAGGCGGGGACGGCTTCTACGCTCGGATCGATCCCGTGGGCACCGGTTCGAGCCTGCGCTATTGGCAAGGTAATAACAGCGGTGCTCTTAACCGCTGCATCTCCAATTGCTCGGCCTCCGGCGCCGGTTGGACGTTTTGGAGCGGCGGCTGGTACGGCAGCGACCAACAGTCGTTCGTCCTTCCCTACGACCTTTTCCACGGCGGCATTGCCGGAGGAGACGATTGCGGGCCTGCCGGCGCCACGACTGGCTGCGGCCATCTGGTTGCTGGCACAACCCGCGTTTGGGAGACGATCAACGGCGCGACAAACAGTAACAGCTGGTACATTACAGATAACCCTCCCGGCGGACCCCTGGGTCCTAACCTTTGCAAGGGCACACTCGGAAACCGGTCCTTCATCAACCAGGTCAAGTATTCGCCCAAGTATCAGAGCGTCGCGATTGTCGGCACGAATGACGGCAACGTCCAGATTGGATTCAACCTCGGAACCGGGGTTGCGTCCCAGGCCAACTGGGTAAATGTCACCGGCGCCAACTTCGTTCTGCCGAACCGCCCGGTTCTCGGAATCGCTCTCGATCCTACCGTACCCGCCGCGAATCTGCCGGTGGGATATGCAGCCGTCGGTGGTTTCAACGCCAATACGCCTGCCACCCCTGGGCACCTTTTTCAGGTCACTTGCGCCAGCACCTGTGGCTCATTCACATGGTTAGATAAGACCGGCAACCTGCCAGATATCCCGGCAGACTCAGTCATTGTGAATCCGAATGACCCAAGCCAGGTCTACGCCGGGACCGACTGGGGTGTCTACTTCACCAACGACATCACGGCGACGCATCCCGTCTGGTCGCGTTTCGAGAATGGACTGCCTCACGCGATGGTGTGGGACATGCAGATCGATCGCGGTGCGACCACACTCTCGGTCTGGACGCGCAGTCGCGGCGCTTATGTTTGGCCGCTGCCCTCCGCTACCTTGACGTTGACCGGTGCTGCATCGCGGCTGACTCATGGCGCTGCGGGTGACTTCGACATTGAGATGCCCCTCACCGGCACGTCGGGAGTTGAAGACCGTTCCTCGAGCACTTATAGCGCCGTCTTTACCTTCGACAGTCCGGTCACCTCCGGTGAAGTGACAGTCTTGAGCGGGACCGCGACAGTCGGAGCGATTACTTTTAGTGGCAATGAAATGCGCGCTCAGATAACCGGTGTGACGAGCGCCGAGATTGTGACCCTGCACACGGAGAACATCAACGGGGATGGACAACCCCATGGTGACGTTCCGTTCGGTTTCCTCACCGGCGACATCGATGAAAGTCGCATAGTTGACAAGCCTGACCTTGACGCGGTCACAGCCGATAAGGGACAAGTAGTTACTTCGGCCAACTTCCGGGTTGATCTCAATTTGAGCGGGAAGATTGACAAAGACGACAAACAAATAGTTTCGGCCAACAAGCGCCACCGCCTTCCATAAGCTGAGTTAATGGAAGTCGCTTTCCCTCGTGGGAGCAGTAGAACCCAAGTACCCGGTCCGTCGATTCCAGATAGGACAAATCCCGCCCGGCAAGCGCGAAATAAGACTCTTTCTCGCTAGTTACGACCGTTTGCCGCTATGCGGCACAAGCGGGACAACTCAAAGTCCAATCCTCACAATAGTTCTGTAGGTTGGCGGGAGACTTGTCCCACTTTGCGACTTCCAGAGTTCCAACTTGCGTCGATAAGTGGTAGAGCCGCTACACGCAGCTGCCTAAGTTTCCTTGCGAACGGCTCCCCTCCGCGGCGGCTCATTGACAACCCTGAGAGCGAAATTCGGGCCGATTGCAGCGCTGCTGCAAGGCGCCTGAATAAAGATTGCAAGATATTAGCAGACTAATGCGAGAAAAGAAGGCGAGAACCAAGCGGAACACCGTTTGAGCTCACCATTGCTAAAATCGGCGGGCAGCCGTGCTCGATTCATTAGGCGTCTGTCGGATCCATTGTATTCTCGTTGTGGATGGGCGATCTCGTTGGCCTGCTCATCGGCCCACCGGACGCTGCTATTACTCAAGAAATAATGATTGCGACATTGGCGCGCAGGTGACAGAATAGTTAATTCCATGAGCGGTTGCACAAAGATTCGTGCCTTTGTCTACTGCGCTTTGCTTTTTGGATTCTTGTTTGCTATTGGGCTGTCGGCTTCTCCGGAACTGCATGCAAGATTCCATTCTGACGCCAATTCGCCGAACCACGAATGCGCCGTCACGCTTATTGCCACCGGCAAGTGCAAGCAGGCAGAGGCGCCGTCAGTTTTGTTTGTGTCACAGTCGGCCCTCTGTTTTGAAAAGACTGCGGCGCTTTCTCCTATCTGGGTCACGGCGCCATTTCTTGAGGCTCGCATTTTCGAGCACGCGCCGCCGATGCGCGCCTAGCACGTGATCCCGCCCGTCAGGCGCCGAGCGGTTTTTTCTGTTTCCGGTAATTGATTGGTGCGATTGCGCGCACGCTAAGTTCGTTAGGCCACCACTCCTCGTGGTGTGCCTCCTGCTCTTATTAGTCCAAGTACCAAACCGAGAAAATTACTTTGAAACAATTTGCAGTTCCTGTCTTTGCGCTCCGATGGAGCACCACTTTCAACAGATTTGCCTCGTTGTCCTTGATTACGTCGCGAAAGCCAAACCGACAAACTGCTGCTCGGCGTTTCCTTCTGGTGGTCGGCCTGACTGGTGCCTTAACCAGTCGGGTTCTGGCGCAGCAGTTTGAAGACGTCTCAGTCGCAGTCGGTCTTGCGCAGGAAGTAAAGAAGAGCTGGGGAAATCCGATTTGGGGAGATATCAATAATGACGGCTATCTTGATCTGATCGTCCCGACTCACGGGCTTGCTACCTCCCATGGTCCTTTTGTCTATCTCAACAATGGCGGCAACACTTTTACAGATATCCGTAGCACCTGTGGAATTGGCGAAGCGCCAGAATTAGATGACAAAGACTGGCACGGCTTTGCCTTTGCTGACTACAATGATGATGGCAACCTGGACGTCTACGTCACTGAGGGAGCAAAGGGCCAGCAAGGCGGAACAATCAAGCGGGACTTGCTCTTTCGTGGAAATGGCGATGGGACTTTTCAATATGTCAGTGACATTGCAGGAATCGTCACCGCCAGCGATCGGGGACGCTGCTCGTTCTTCTTCGACGCCGATAACGATGGAAAGTTAGACCTGTTCGTGAAGAACTACGACGGGGTGAACGTCCTCTACCATAACACTGGCGGCGGAGTGCTGCAGACAGTCGCCGGGGCTGACGGTTTGGAAGACGCTACCTTTGGAATTGGCTTTGGCGGTATCATTGCTCTGGCGGATTATGACCTGGATGGCTTGATCGATATGGTTATTTCGGCCGACGGAAATACCCTGCAACTTTATCACCAGGGAAGTGACGGGACCTTCCTCAATGTCTCGCCCGGCACTTCTGGG
>DASXOB010000024.1:0-99995 GCA_036494545.1 Chthoniobacterales bacterium | reverse complement strand
CTTCGCCCAGGAGTTTCGCATCACTCCAAATCGATCCGCCGTCCGTGCTGAGTTCGACCTTGGCAATTTCGCCGTCGCCCGTCCAAGCCGCGCCGTGCACCCGAACGTTCGAATTCACCGGAACAGTTTCGCCCAATTTTGGTTGCGCGATCTCGGCTTTAATTCGCAGTTGCGAGAGCGGCGTCAATTCCGCGTGATCTCCTTCGCGGTTCCAATACGCATAATCGAGCGTCTGATAATAGCCGTTGAACGGTTTGTCAGTCACAATGATTCGCTGCAACCATTTGATCGACGCGACTGCGTACCATCCCGGCACAATCGCGCGGACTGGAAAACCGTGTTCCGCGGGAAGCTCAGCGTCGTTCATTTTGTATGCGAGCAAAACGTCGCGCGCTTTTTCCAACGGAATGCTGCGTGCAAAATTAACTTCGCCACGCGGGCTTTTCGGATCTTCCAGCTGGCCACGATCCGCGCCTTCCAAAATAATTTCGAGCGCACCTGATTTAGCGCCCGCACGAGCAAGTAAAATCGACAAGGGCACTCCGGTCCATTCCGCGTTTCCGACTCCGCCAAGTCCCCATTGCACGCCTTTGACTTTCGGCTCGAGAAAATCTCGATTGTTCCCGGCGCATTCCAGGGTTGCGGGAATTTTAATCGATCTGAGCTTCAGCAGTTCGTCGTAACTGATTTCGAACGGCTTTTCGACTTCGCCTTCGACGCGCAGTAGCCATTTGGCCTTGTCAATCTTCGGAACGGGAAAATGGGTGCGGACATAAAACGATTTCGTCGGCGTTATAAAACCGTCGAGCTGCTCGAACGGCATCTCCAGGTTCGGTGGATCTTCACTCCGAACGATTTTACCATCACGCAATTTTGTCTGTTCCATCGGTGGACTCCGGCAGTTGCAATCTACGATTGGAAATCTAAACTCTACAGTTCTTTTGCGGGGTCTTAGCTCAGTTGGTAGAGCGCCTCAATGGCATTGAGGAGGTCAGGGGTTCGAATCCCCTAGGCTCCACTTTTGTGCGCGTTAAGCATTAAGGTTGAACGTTACGCCGGCTGCAAAATACCTCTTCGGCTCGAAAAAGAGCGCGTGTCCTGCTTCGCAGCCTTCCATCATGAAAACTTGGACGAAAGTCTTTAACAACGAACGCCGCACGTCATTCTGCGTTCCTTAACTCGTTAGGCCGCGTTCTTATCCCGAAGTAACGACATCTTATTGGTCCTCTTTTACTCGTTAGTCCACTAGAAGGCAATTCCCCACCTTTCCAGTTATGCAATAGTTAGGACTGACAAGAAAACTTCTACCAGTTTAGCCTACTCGTTTCTACCGATCAGGCCTAACGAGTAAATGAGTATGTCCAGCTTGGCCACATCGATCCGGAAATGGCCGTGCCATCCGCGCTTTCTACCAAGAGGGCATTATTAATGTCGAATATTTAGATCTGGGCTTGCATCAAAAGTACGGACAGTCAGTTAGGATAATTTGGTTAATTGTGATTCAAAGGCAATGGGTGATTGGTAGGTGAGACTGGAGTGCAATCGGGTGCGGTTGTAGAAGGTTTCGATATAATCGAAAATGGCCGTGCGAGCTTGGGCAAAGGTGGCGAAGCGGCGGTGGTAGACCAGCTGGTATTTGAGGCTGCTCCAAAAGGACTCGATGAAGGCATTATCGTAGCAGTTGCCGGTGCGGCTCATAGAAGGGATAAGTGCATTTTGAGCGAGCAACTGACGGTAAGCGGCACTGGCGAACTGACTACCGCGATCGGAGTGGACGATGAGCGACGGCCTGGGACGCCGTCGGGTGAGAGCCATGCGCAAAGCAGTAAGAGCAAGCGCGACATCGAGGAGCGGACTCATCGACCAGCCCACCAGTTGCCGGCTATAGAGATCCAACACGACGATAAGATATAACCAGCCTCGCCCAGTAAGAATGCCGGTCGCATCGCTCACCCAGGCCTGATCGGTTCTGCGTATAGAAAGGGTGCGAATGCGGTTGGGTGCGATGGGGCCGCCGTGGCGGCTGTCGGTTGTCGCCACCTGATACTTGGAGCGCTGGCGGGCAAAGAGTCGTTCCCGGCGCATGATGCGAGCGGATGCGATTGCGTCGTCCTGGGCAGCCCAGCGCATGAGCCAGTCGTGGACTTTCCATAGGTTTGCCGACTGCGCGTAAACTCCTCTTTAATGCGTTGACGCAGCTGTCCTGTCTTCAGCTGGCGTGGACCGGGATGATCGCGTCGGTGAATCCAGCCGTAGTAACCGCTGCGTGAGACTAGCAGCGCTTCGCACAACCAGGCTACCTTATGTTGAGCACTCATGGTTTGGATCCGGGTGTAACGCTCGGTGGCAGTTCGGAGAGAATACCGAGAGACTTTTTCAAGATCTCACGCTGCTCCAGGAGCTTAACGTTCTCCGCTCGCAAACGCCGGTTCTCGGCCTCTAACTCTGCCAGAGTGCGGCTCGAGTGGCCTGCGCCTTAGATCCTTCCTTCTCCAGACGCTCCAGCCGCGCCCAACGGTAGAGCAGCGGGGGCCGAATGCCTAGCTTTTCGACCACCTTGGCCGCACTGCGTCCACTGGCCCGCCAAAGCTGTAAGGCTTCGCGTTTGTATTGTTCGCTATAGCTGGCCCGTTGCCGAACCGGCTTCCGTAGTTGTGTTTTCATGTGGGCTCTTCCCCTCGGGTTTTCACCCTTAGCCCACTGTCCGTCAATTCAATGCAACCCTAATCTGACCCCAATTAATTCTCCCAGACCATTCGCCGGCGGAAGCAGCCAACTCACTCGGTTGTCGGCTCGGCGGAACACTGGCGCTGATCACAAAAAGAGCTGTTGCCATGACACTCGGGGTAAAGTTGCGAGGCGATTCTCCGAAGCAACGTTACGAGGTCTCGCAACGCGTTCGTGCTCATTGAGAGTTTCCAAGATTGAACACCGCTTCGGGCCATTCTCGCCACCAAAAACAAATTGACCTTAGTTGGTCAGACATGTCGAACCTCTCCCAGCTATGTCCATAATTTCTTTTCTCCACAATCCGGCCATCTCTGAACTCCAGTTCGCCAGGACGTTGGTTGTAGATATACAAGAAGTCCGGACTTTTCCCATTCAGAATCCGCTTTCTCTGGATGTACCCCGTGAATGTACTTAGCATTGTGCCTAGGAAAATTTCGCTATACGAAGCGACGATCGCCGAAACAAATCCTATTTCGGCACTATCAAACGTGCTTGGATAATGTGTCTGGAATAGGCATTTATCTATTAACCAATGGCTGGGGTACACCTCAGTCAGTTCTTGAAAGTAGCGCGCGTCTGTCTCATCCGAGTGGATCAGTAATAGATAATCCTGCGGAACATGACATCTAATATTGTACAAAATTTCATCCATTTCGACGACCCTGGCGCGGTGGTGGTTCCAGATGAAATCCTTTCGCCTGACATGCACGGAAGCGAACTTGTTGCCATATTTTCTCCAAAGCTCGTTCACTATGGCTAGCGCTTCATTGTGATATCTGTCGTTAGGTTGAATTGCCCCATTGCAGGACTGGACGACCCTTTCGTCATAAGGCAAAACATAACTATAATAACCTAGGGTATTATACCCTCTCGAGGAAATCGTGGCCGCGTCCTCAAGCTGCAACCAATCCAAGGGCTGAAGTCTCGTTGAATGCAAGTCTGGTAACAACGCTCCTCGCAAATTCTTGAAATCGTCCACCTCATGTGGAAATCGCACATCGCAAAGATCAAAGACGAACTTCCGCTTTTCGCTGTTGAAAAGCGGATATGGCGGCATGTGCACAAGCAGCGTCCTGCTGGACAGAACACTCAATGCCACTCCTAATTCAAGCGACATCAGGATATTGAATAGACCGCAATTGCCCTGGTTATAAAGTTCGAACCTCAAATTACCCATTCGTGCTTAGGTCTCGTTACTAGCAAATTTGGGTTTTGACACTACGCCCGATATTTCGCATGCAACGGGTTTGAGTTATAGCCGTGCAGTTCAACCTATACTGATTCAGATTGAATTTTGCTATTTGAAGGAATCCGCCCGAAGGAAACAATAATGAAGTTCTGCGATGAAGACTTCAGATTGCATTGAATCCATTGTTCACGATATGAATTCCGCCCGACCATTGAATAATAGACAGCATTCATCGATACGAGTTTGCTATTCGCGAGCAGAACCATGTCTCCGTCGGGATGGATTATCGGATTTACCCTCAGATACAAATCTCTTTCGACCAGCGATTCAGTATCGTCTTACCACATTGGAATGATCGGCTGGCCGGGAATACCGCCGAAATGGCTATTGGCGAGCATCTCGCTGTACGCCGCAGTACCCCGCGCGAGTGGCGGCACGTTTTCGTCCACCGCGCCAATCCAATAAAAAAAGCCACCAAAGGCACTGCCACTCAGAGTGTGGCCAGTCTCATGAGCGGATACGCCGGACGTGAACCCAGACGGCGCACCTGGCAGAAAAGTGAAATTGCCGATGTTGAATGATGGTTTCTTGCCTGCTGGTCCGGGAACGAACGTCACTAGCACGAGCCCGCCAGAGGTCTCGAATGTCCAAGTGAGCCAATCCCATCGCACGCCGCTGGGCGCGGGCGCAGCGATGGCGAAAGGCGCCGCAATCAGAAACAAGAGCAGCCCGACCGGGAGCATCAGATAGTTGAGCGGAAGCACCCAGCCAAGTGCCCCGAGAATACGCTCATAAGTCCGATTGACAGCGACCGGAGGAATAAGAGCAAGCAGCAGAATAACAAAAAGAGCGATGGCAAATCCGGGCGGCAACCAAGGGATTGCGGACAGGATCATTAGATTGGCGGCCGCCGACATCCCGATCAGCATCCCGCGCGAGAAAAACTCGCCGAGTGTAAGTCCAGTAATCACACTAATAGCGGCTGCAGCGTAAATGAAAATCGTAGCAACAAGTGGTCCGAGCCCGGCTGCGAACAGTGTCAGGATTGGGTTAACGACATTGGGCACAATCGCTCCTGGACCCAGTGCCAAAAGTGCGGCGAGCACATTTTGCACAGGGCCGTATACCGGCAGTCCGGCAACAGCCACCATACCGCCTGCGAGGAGCGCGCCGATTAATATTCCAAGAAATCCGCCGAATAGTAGTATCACCGTAGGCATATTAGTCCTTTCGTTAGTTTTTGATTCACGGGCATCCGAGGATAGCGATCCCAATGCTTAGCTCGGCGACCATTAGTCCGAACAAAGTCGCGACAGCAGCAGCGCCGGCACTACAGGGAAACATACCAATGATGGCGAATGCAGCGGCCAAAGCCGCCATAAGTAGAGCCATTGCGCCAAAGAAGCGCTGCAGAAACCGCATGAGTGTGCAATCGCGGCAAAATGCAATCCAGATCCCAAGCAGGAGGAGTCCGCTGGCGCTCAGCGCGACACCAGTCGCGGTGAGCCCCAATCCCGCTGGTCCGAGACAACCGCCGACCGCCAGGCTCACCGCGGCGAAAGCCAACAGAACCATCGCGGCAAAAATCAGAAATCCACAAAAACACCCCAGAGAGGAGGATGTAGGAGTAGGAGTAGGAGTAGGAGTAGGTGGAGCAGTAGGAGTAGGTGGAGCAGTAGGAGTAGGTGGAGGAGCAGTAGGAGTAGGTGGAGCAGTAGGAGTAGGTGGAGCAGTAGGAGTAGGTGGAGTAGGTGGAGTAGGGGGACATGGGTTAACCGCGACCGGCAAAGATGATCTGGAGTAATAACAGTCCGAATTTGGTGCGGCCAGCCACGCAGTGGCGACTACCGAATGCGTAGTGCCACCGTTGAAAGGCGTGGGTGGACTGCTTGGATTGGTCGCCGGTGTTGAAGTTACCGCCGCTCCGCCATCCCAAGACCAGTCGATTTTGCTTAGTGTCCAGCCTGCGTTGACTGTGACTGTCGCCGTCACGTGACGCTGGCCATTCGCATCACAATTAGCATCCTGCGCAAATGTGATGTTCGGGCCGAGCGGCGAGCCCGCAGGACATTGGGGTGTCGGCGGCGGTGTCGGCGTCACTGCGCCACAAGCGATCGTCACCAGAAAGGTCTTAGAGCAGCTTGTATCCGCGTCGCACGTAATGGTAACCGAGCGCTTCGAGTCGCAAGGGCAGCGTTCGCTATTTGGAAGGTCCCAGGAGAAATGCCCTGCCGCATTCACATTGATTCCGCTAACAGGTGCGCTACAAGTCGTCTGAATCGTCACGCTCGGGGGCGTATTGGCCTGTAGCGGCGGACAACCCGTGATTGTCCCGCTAACTCGAATGTAGGGCGGGGCCCCGGGGCCCTGAAACGGTCCGCCCGACGCATCGACGCCGCCAAATTCTGTTAATGTGATGACGCACATAAGGGGTCTCCAATACTAGTTATTTGTGGGATCGAAGGATTCTGAACGCGCGGACGAAAATGTGCGAACACGCCGGCGTAAAAATTACCTCGCAATGGTTCGGGCCGTCCATGCAACAGGCGCTCGCTTTCAAATAGGATCATTTCGCCAGGTCGTAACACGATTTCCCGGATCTGCCCGCAGCCGTCTTCGATGCAAAGCGGCCAGGGATCCTCGACCTCTTGTGCAACGTTCAGGGAAGCGCCAAAGACATGCGTGCCTTCTCGATCACGATGCATCTTTAGAGTCGTGCCGCGTAAGTATCGACGGATACCGTAAACAAAAGTCGGTGTGAGCGCGCAGCGCGACCATTGCTCTACAATTGGTTGCAAGGACGAGTGCACGTCACGCTGCATGTGTTCCGGTAATTGGAGCAGCTGACTGGCGAGGGGCTGATTGGATTCAACATAGCCTGGGACATGTTCCTCGGCAGCATTCGCGGCGTGGTTGTTGTGAAAAGTGCGCAAGGCGTCAAATAGGTCATGCGGCACACGGCACACGCTCAATGGCAGCGCCGAAGATTTGTCGGTCAAAGGCAGGGGAAGTACACCTTCGTCAAAAGACTTAATGAGGACGGCGTCGTAGCCGAGGTGTGTGGGAAGTTTCTCTAACCCCACTCGGGACTCACACGAGCATAGAGTCTCCCGCTTCGCGATCAGTGCCGTGCCGGAGCGCAGTCGTAATACACAGCCGCTACGACCTAGCCGCACTTCGCCTGGACGGTCAAAGCGGTTCAAGTAGATCGCTACAGCACAGCGGTGTCCTGTTACGCTGTCGCCAAAGGTTGCCCTCGGTAAAGCAGCTTCCGAGTACAACGTTTGCAACTGTACGCCGCTTCCCAAGGGCAGCCCTAGGAGGTCACACAACTTCGCATCAAGTTCCAGCAGCCTAAGATGATGGGCCTCAGCGAGCTCATGCAAAGCTCCGTTCTTAGCCCCCTCGGCAGCGGTACTCGCCGTCCGCGCGATTTCAATCGCCGAGCTGCACTCATCAGCTGTAAGAAAATCGGGGACACTTAGGTATTCGACCCGGTCGGCAATCAAACGGGCGGCACCGCGTTGCCGGTCAAATTTGCGCAGGGCACCACCCCGGGACGCGTTCGAGCACGAACGACAAACGAATTTGCCAAGGTTGAAGAGACGATGCACGGGATCTCCTAATGGCCTGTTCGGGGTTTTCTGAAATACGCCGAAGGGTGTCAAGCGGAAATCTTTGCAAAAAATATTTCAGATTTCCCGCTGCGCACAGAGTCAGACATTTAGCGACCACCGGAGTCCGTCATCTTGCAGAGCCGGGCAGCGCTAGGGCTTGGCCGCCTACGAGAAGGCCGGTCCCCTTAGTTGCGAGTGTCTGGAAATCTGGCGATTTTTCAAAAAACTAGGTCGTGCGCCTACACCTGGTGGAAATTGAGAGAGGGAAAGAAGTGAGCGAAAGAGCCCGAGATGGCGGAATCCCCCTTTAAAATTTTCCGTTTTGGATAAAAACAGGTGTGAATGATAAAAAGTTATTGGAACCGGTCCATCCCTCGTGGAATCGCCACTTCGAGTGTGCTTTTTTGCTGCACCTTAGCCTCAGATGATAAAAAAGGAGTGGAGCGGCTAGGCTCCAAGGTCCCTTTTTGTGAATTCTTTAGACGAAGAGAGATAGCAAAGATCGATCGTGATTTCCTCTTTTGAAATGACGATCTTGTTAGTGATGTACTCCACGATTTTCCCGTTTCTCTCCTCGTTCTAGGTTAGGCCAGCCATCCTGGAGGTAGATGGCGGTTACTCATGACCTGATCTATAGAGAAAGAGTTGACCCCGGGGAAGTCGGTTCTCTTCGCCGGCTTCATGAGGATATGCGAACCGATGTTAAGCGGTGGCAAGTCGGAGCACGCTAATCCCACGCAACCCGATTGGCACTGATTAGCAACTCTACGATATGCAAAGGCGCAGTGAGGCGATAAGACCAGGATCTAGTTGGCATTCCGAAAGAACAACGTTGATTATGAAATGTTTCTTAGCAAACAATAGGTCGACGGGGTGTAAAGGTTCCATCATTCCAAGCCCGGAAAGAAAAACATTCTTTTTTTAGCGCTTCCAACTCTATCTGGCTTCTCGATGACGACATCTCAATGCTCAGGGCGCTTAGCCGCTTGCTAAAGTCAGTCGGTTTGGGGCGAAAACATTTGACGATCCAGACACGTTCTTATCGGCACAGCGGCGAACCTCATGTCGCTTGGCCACTCTCGATATGTGGATGCCAGCGATCACTAGCTTGGAAGTGCAAGCCCGCCTCCGACGGGGTTCGCTCCGAATAACTCATGGGCCGCAGATCACCACTGGGATCAGGTTGTAACTCGTTAGGCGAGTAGTCGGCGACTGGGACGAAGGAGCTGATGTCAGCGCGGATGAAGGCACAGCAGTTAGCTCGGCTTATCAGGTCCCTTTCAAGTTCATCGGCGGGATCGACAAGGTGACAATTGAGTCGAAAGAAATGGCGCGCCCGCCACCGCCAACAACGTGGACCAAGCGCCAAACATAGATGCTTTGAAGTCGGTCAGTCTGACTAACGTCGCTCGTCAGGCCTCTAAACTATAAGACTAAAGTCCAATATCGTGACCGTTCTGATTAGTTCAGCTTTGTTTCATTATTCCCTCAATTAGTAACGCAAAGAAGGAAAAAACATGAAACACAAGTTGAATTCACTTCACAACTATTGGCCGTTGTTAATGGCGGCAGCGATGTTTGTCTCGCTTACTGTGCAAGCCCAGCAAATCACGGGCACACCCGGTTCGCCCGGTGCAACGACCACCATTGATGGAAAACAGCTTCCACCGGCACCTCCGAAATACGGCGGGGTGATCAAAGAAAAAGCTTCGGAATCTACCCCGTGGTGGCCGCCGCGCGTGGTCCCGCCAAAGGGCGCCCCTAACGTGCTGCTCATCATGACCGACGATTGTGGCTTCGGCGCGCCTGGCACCTTTGGCGGCGTCATTCCCACGCCGGCGATGGATCGCATCGCCAAGAACGGGCTGCGGTATACCAACTTCCATTCCACTTCACTCTGCTCACCGACGCGCGCCGCTTTGATCACGGGCCGCAACCATCACTCGGTCGGCTTCGGTGTCGTGGGCGAAATCGTAACTGGATACCCGGGTTATGACTCCATCATCCCGATTGAGAAAGGCACTATCGGAACCATTCTAAAGGAAAACGGATACGCCACCTCCTGGTTCGGGAAAAACCACAACACGCCTGGTTACCAATCAAGCCAGGCTGGTCCGTTCAATCAATGGCCTAACGGAATGGGCTTCGAATATTTCTACGGCTTTGTTGGTGGCGATGCCAGCCAGTGGCAACCAAACCTGTATCGTAACACGACCGCCATCTATCCATTTCTGAACAACCCCACGTGGAACCTGGAAACGGCCATGGCCGATGAAGCCATCCAGTACATGAAGCAGCTCAAGGAGCTTGCGCCCGACAAACCGTTCTTCGTCTACTATGTGCCAGGTGCTACGCACGCGCCTCATCATCCCACGCCGGAGTGGATCAAGAAGATCAGCGATATGCACCTCTTCGACGGCGGTTGGAACAAAGTGCGCGAGACGATTTTCGCCAACCAAAAGCAGTTAGGCATCATGCCTGAGAACGCCAAGCTCACCGAGTGGCCGAAAGATTTACCGACATGGAACTCACTTGGTCGGGAAGAGAAGAAATTGTTCATCAAGCAGGCCGATATCTATGGAGCCTACCTTGCCTATGCCGACAATGAGATCGGCCGGGTCATCCAGGCGGTAGAGGACCTTGGCCAGCTCGATAACACCTTGATCATTTACATCGGCGGCGACAACGGCGCCAGCGCCGAAGGCATGCTCAACGGCACACCTAACGAGTTTACCACTTTCAATGGAATCCCCGTGCCGGTGAAAGATCAGTTCCTCTGGTACCCATTCTGGGGCTCAGACCGGACCTTCCCGCATTTTGCGGCGGGTTGGGCCTGGGCGATGGATACCCCATTTAAGTGGGTAAAGCAGGTGCCGTCGCACTTTGGGGGGACCGCCCAAGGCGTGGCCATGTCATGGCCCGGCCACATTACTGATGTAGGCGGAATCCGTCGTCAGTTTCACCATGTTATCGACATCGCGCCGACGATTCTGGAAGCGACCGGCATTCCGCAGCCCGAAGCCATCAACGGCATCAAACAAATCCCGATGGAGGGAGTAAGCATGGCCTACACATGGGACAAAGCGAACGCCAACGCGCCAACCAGGCATCCCACACAATACTTCGAGATGCTTGGCAACCGTGCTATCTACGATAATGGTTGGGTGGCAGCGACCACCCCCGCGACCAAGCCTTGGGAGCTAGGCAACAAGCCGCCGCCCGACATCATGACCGGATACGCATGGGAGTTATACAACGTCGGCGAACTGCAAAAGGAAGATTTGACGGAGTCTAACGACCTGGCGGCCCAGATGCCGGACAAGCTCAAGCAACTGCAGGACCTTTTTTATGCCGAGGCTGCGAAGTATAATGTGCTGCCTCTCGACAACACCACCCTCGCGCGCTGGAATTCGCCGCGACCGAACTTAACGGCGGGACGGACCGTCTTCACCTACTCGGGAGAACTGACGGGCGTGCCGTCCAGTGCTGCTCCTAATATCTTGAACAAGTCCTATACTATTACTGCCGAAGTCGAGATTCCCAAGGACGGAGGGACTGGCATGATTGTTACCCATGGTGGGCGTTTTGGTGGCTATGCATTATTCCTTAGCGAAGGAAAACTTGGGCTTCGCAAAGGCAAACCGGTGTTCCTCTACAATTTACTTGATCTTAAGCGCACCATCTGGGACGGCCCCGAATTAGGTGCCGGCAAACATACCATCGTCTTCGACTTCAAGTCAGATGGCCCAGAGCTGGGCAAAGGAGGCACCGGTGTGCTTTCCGTTGACGGGAAAGAAGTGGCTAAGAAATCCATGGAACACGGCATTCCGGTTATGATTCCGGAAGACGAAGCGTTCGATATCGGCAGCGACACGCGCAGCGGCGTCGCGATGCTGGAGTATCGCTACGATCCTCCGTTTAAGTTCACCGGTAAAATCGACAAGCTAACCTTCAATCTCGAACCGGGGAAAGCGGCAGACACCAACAGGGAGGAACCGGCATTAGCAGCCGCCAGAGTGAGCGACTAGCAACGTATTCATAAAGAAATGACACTCATGAAAACCGCTGGCCAGCTCCTGCCACGCGTTTCCCGACTTAACAGTCCACTCTTTCCCCATTTATGAAGCGGTTACTTCTGGCCACTGCCTTGATCGAAGCGGGTGCGGGCCTCGCCCTTCTCACCTGTTCCTCGGGGTTTACACAGCTGTTGCTTGCCTTGCCGTTGGAAGGCGCGGTCGGTACAGCGGTCGCTCGTGTTGGGGGTCTCGGACTACTCACCCTCTCAGTCGCCGCGTGGTTTGCTTCACAGGACAGTCAAAGTCACGCCGCGCGCGGCTTGGTCACGGCGATGGTGCTCTACAATCTTGGCGCGGCGCTCATCCTCTGCATGACGGGACTGACACTGCACTCCGTCGGCGTCCTGTTGTGGCCGATAGTCATCCTACACGCAGGCATGGCATGCTGGTGCGTCGCACTGCTGCTCTTCTATCCAGCTCAAATAGGCCATTAATGACGCACGCGGTAAAAACACGCTCAGCGCATATTGTCAACTGCCCTAACGACTAGCTTGGGTAACTAAACTTTGATGGTGCACTTACGTTCTTAATGACGTTGGGATTTCCCAACGCGAAGGGCGATGCGATTCTGCTATCTTAATCATACTAGCACACAAGTCCCGGCCCGAATGAGAGATTGCGCACTACTGGCGATCGACCGCAACCTTTCTCATGAAGCACGATGCCGTAAGTTTATTTTCAACATGCCTCGTTAGGCTGATCCACGCTAAGGAGAAGTTTAGCTTGAAATAGCGCAAGTCCGTACCGATGGAGTCAAATATCGCGGACAAAGAGCATTTTTTTACTGAGCTGAAACGACGCAACGTCTATCGCGTCGCAGTGGCCTACCTTGTGGTGGCCTGGTTGCTCATCCAGGCGGCCTCCATTCTCCTGATTACCACCTTTCAGGCGCCGGCTTGGGTCATGAAAGTTTTCGTCGCCCTGATTGTGATCGGTTTCCCGGTGGCTCTGGTCCTCTCCTGGGCTTTCGAGATTACACCGGAAGGAGTGAAATGGACGGACGAGGTTGCGCCTAACAAGTCGATCGCGCGCCGAACCGGCCGCAGATTGGTTGGTCTGACGGCGATCCTGGCGGCGCTGGCTGGCGGCTTGTTTGTCTACCAATTGCTCCGTCCAAGTTCGCAACCTGGCCTCGGTGACCACGGGCGCGGCGGCGACGCTCTCCTGCCCGCGCCGCAGAAAAGCATCGCGGTCCTCCCATTCGAAAACCTCAGCGAAGAAAAGAGCAACGCCTACTTCGCCGAGGGCATACAGGACGAGATTTTGACGCGCTTATCCAAGATCGCGGACCTGAAGGTCATCTCGCGTACCTCGACGCAGCGTTACCGAAGCGCGCCGGAGAATCTGCCGGAGATCGCCAGGCAACTCGGTGCCGCTCACATCCTGGAAGGTACTGTCCAGAAGAGCGGGGACGCAGTCCGCGTCAACGTCCAGTTGATCAAAGCAGCGACCGATTCACATCTTTGGGCCGATATCTACGATCGGAAGCTGACCGACATTTTTTCGGTCGAAAGCGAGATCGCCAAAACCATTGCCGAGCAATTGCGCGCGAAAATCAGCGGACGGGAAGACAAAATCATCGCTGCCAAACCGACCGGCAACTCTGATGCGTACGACGCCTACCTTCGTGGTCTAGCTTATACACTCAAGACGCAGAACACACCCGCTAATTTCCTTGGTGCGCAACAATACCTTAGGGAAGCCGTAAGGTTGGACCCAAAGTTCGCGCTTGGTTGGGCGCTCCTGTCGTACGTCGATGCGGGTGGCTACCGGACTCACAATCTTCCAGCGACGGTCGCTCTGCGTGAAGAAGCGCGGCAGGCTGCCGAAACCGCGATCACGCTTCAGCCCAACCTAGGTGAGGCCGTAACGGCCAAGGGATACTACCATTACGCTTGCCTGCAAGATTATGACACAGCTATGGGTTACTTTGAGCAAGCACGTCAGTTACTTCCGAATAGCAGCCGGATTCCCGAGTCGATGGCATATGTCGCACGGCGGCAAGCCCAATGGGAGCGGAGCGAGTCGTACTTTAACGAAGCCGAGCGTCTCGACCCGCGGAACGTTAACCTGATCACCCAGCATGCGCAGACCTACGTTACACTTCGTCGTTTTCCCGAAGCGCAGCGGAAGTTCGATCAGGTCCTGGATATTACGCCGGGCGACATCGATACTCTTGTGGACAAAGCTGCCATTGCGCAGGCTGAGGGCGATTTACCGCGTGCCTCGGCGCTACTTGCTCCGCTGAACCCGCCGGCCAACGATCCGACAGCCTGGGAAATATTGGCTTATCAAGCCATTTTGGAGCGCCGCCCTGCACAAATTATCCCACGGCTAAAGGAGGTGTCGGCCAAGTCCGACGCGGCCCTGGGTTATCTTAATGGCGAGCTGCTCTTTTGGTTAGGCTGGGCCCAACGACTCGCCGGCGATGAGGCCACCGCTCAGAAAACCTGGCAGCGAGGGCGGAGCGAGCTGGAGGCTTTTCTCAAAGAGCAGCCGGAAAATTTTTCGCTCATCGAAGATCTGGCGCTGATTGATATGGGCCTGGGCGACAAAGCTGCGGCCTTTGCTCTGGTCGAACGTGCCATGGCGGTGAAGCCGATCGAGAAAGATGCCGCCAACGGCCCTCAGGCGATCGAGGTCCTGGCTCGGGTGGCAGCCTGCATGGGGGAACCCGACCGCGCCATTGCCGCGTTGCAGAAAATACTTTCGATACCGGGCACTGGCGCACTAGCAGGGATGGCACTTACTCCCGCGCTTCTCCGCCTCGATCCGATGTTCGATCCCCTCCGACAGGATCCGCGCTTTCAGAAACTCGTCACCCGGCTCTAGTCGTGGAAAATTTCCTGATCCTGCCCGGCCGGAGACAATCCCTCTTCAGCTCCGAACCGGATTTCAGATGAGATCTCGCCTCAAGGCGCGCCGACCACGCGGTCGTCTTTCCGCGTGACCTATCTATCGGACTTAGGTGCTATATTACTGAAGGAACCACGACCCATGGGTCGTCAGTTGAAACGACCCTGCGTTAGCGTCGGAGAAGTTCCAAACCTTGCGCATTGGCTCGCTCGAAATTTTGATCGTGCCTTGCAGCGAATAGGCCATATCCAGGACAATAAAGACGAGGAGGGTTTCTTCTGTTGGTACGAAGCTTGCGGCGTTCCGAAAAGAAATGCGTCGCCCAATAAAGATTGGCATAGCCGTCCTCGCAGTTATGGCTGTGGTGCCGATCGTCCTTATCATCATGCTGTTCGTCGGCTGGTCGCCATTTACGCCGCCGCAGTTTGTTCGTCGGGAAATGCAGCTCCCGAATCACGGCAGTCTAATCGTCGATGCAAATGCGCGTGGCCGGAGTGAGCACGGCTTTTCGCAGCGCGCCGGCTACCGTCCGCCCGGATCGGACAAGATCGAATGGTTTGGAGAAGTTTCTGACGGAGTTGAACCGCAGGTCTATGAGGCCGGACCGCTGCTGGTGGTGATTGATGCACCTGCGGCGCAACTTTACATCCGGACGGTGGAGGAGAACTGGAAGAGTCTCGCCCTGATTTTCCCTGATGATCTCGGCCCGTTCCCGATTTCCTATTACGCGGAAAAGAACGGTCTAACGACCACGGAAGTCTCCCGCATCAGCGAGCTAGGAGATAAGCGCGAACGAAAGTATCCGACCACTTACGTCCAAAGCTTCGACCCGGAGACACGTGATTTGAAGTGCTCTTATCAGATCGACAATCAGCGTTCATGGCCTTTGCACCTGCAATTATCGGCTGACGGAACACATCTTACCCTGATTGAAATCGGCGAGTCGTCTCCCTGAGCAGAGTTTCGCGCAAAGGTCGCAGCGGTTAAGTTAGCTCTGACCCACCCCATAGGTCACGTGAGTCCATACTTTTGTCCCACACGTCAAGTTGGGACTCGCCGCTCTTGCCGGAGCTGCCAACCTCGTTATTCGGAGCGTTGCTGCGTCATCCATCAGTGGTGTCGGCGTTGGACCGAGGAGCGGGCGATTGCATTGACCTGAACCTTGAGCGCCCCGAGGTCGCGCTTGAGTTGCCGGTTTTCCTAATACAGCCCCTGAATAGCGGCGAGTGCGACGCCATCGGCGTCGACGGCGCTGTCCCGCGGCTTCTCAATTGAAGCGACTCTGCGTTAGTGTCCGAGAAGTTCCAAGGCCTGGCGCATCGGATCGCTTGAAATTTTGATCGTGCCTTGCAGCGGATGGGCCATATCCAGGACAACAAAGATCGCGCCCGAAACCGACAACGCACTAATGAAAAGCACGGTGATCACGGTCGCATTGCGGGGTGCGAATAGGCCGAAGCTAACGTGAAGCATCGTTAACCAGAAGAGTAACACCACCAGGAATGGGATAGGAATGACGTGGGATGCCCGTTGAATCAAGACCCAGCGGGATTGGCGAAGGTCGGTCAGGGTTTGCTGGGCCGTCGCATATAACTGGCGCTGGGCGTCGTTGGTTGGAGTGATCTTAAAGAGCATCGTCTGCGTGACCTGTATTCCATTCATCCGCTCGTAATCGCTCAATCCCGACGCGCCGTTTTTTTCATTCGGCCAGATCATCTCAATTGAGGCGGCAACAGTGCGGCGCAGCTGCTCGCGAGTGGCCTTGGTTTCCGGTCCATAGTCCGCGAGCAGGCGATCCAGGAATATGATTTTCGCGGCGCGCTGAGTGAGATCTTCCTCAGTTGTGTCGAAGGTATCTTTGGCCGATGCCACAAGAAGGCCGAGGACCAGGGCGGAGACGGTAGCGATCATTCCGGCGCCGACCTTTATCGTGTCCTTGGATTCATCCCGCAGATGTTGGTCCGGTAGTAGGCCGCGCAGCAACAACCCGAGCAAGACTCCGCCGAAAATGCAGCCGGCACTGATCAAACTCAGTATGAGTGAACTTGTCATGTAGCCCTGGTCAGCTTTCTCCTGAGAACCGATCGTGTGGGGCGGTCCCCAATTTACAAGCAAACAAAATCATGGAACTAGGCATGGCTGAACCGCGACCAGAAAGTCTGTTCGTGATCATGTTTAGTAATTTCTACTACTGCGAATCCGGAACATTGGAAGCGGTGTTTGGCCTGGCAGTCGCTGCCTGGCTACCATTCTCTCCCAGCGGGAACTGGATACGAAAAAGAGCGCCCAGCATGGCGACAGAATTGTCGCTCCATAATCCTCCGTGACCAGAAATGATGTCCTTAGGCACGCGCACGATCCAACATGGGACGCGGGCGTTGCCAGTGTATTGAAATTTCCACCGGCGCCAGATTTCCTTCCCAGTCGGTGGCCGCATTTCACCAGGATTATACTCATCGTTTCGACAAAACTTTTGTTCATGCCCGTCGTTTTCCTCGCTCGTGTAAAAGGAATAATCCGGGTGGTTCCGGGTTACATTGGCCTCGAAAGCCCGGTTCTGTGTTTCTCTGATGTCGGGCGGCGGCGGCGTCTCTCCCAGCGGTACTACCTGATAGTTGACCAGATATTTGCTGTTTCCCGGCGTGTGATTATAAAACTCCCTTTCTGATACTCTGTCTGCATGGTGCCCAGGTACCGGCACTTCTTGCCAATGGAAGCGAAGATTCACAATGTTATAGAAGTGCTGGCCTAATGGGAAGGCCGTGCCGGTTGCCGTGTCGTTCTCGGCTTGCAAAAAGACAATGGTTGGACGGTTTTCAGATATGGTCATGGCTTCGGTGCCTCCCAAATTGGACCGTTTTATGTAAGCATGACGGTCGGCGTCGTACTTATATAGATAGTCGAACTCCTGCATCAGTTGGCGCGTATTGACCGAACTGGCGGCCGAATTAAATGCAACGGCCATGTCCCAAGGACTAGAGCTGCCGAGGATGGTATGAGAAATCGTGTTCCCCAACACTAAGGCTCCAAACGAATGCCCGAGCAGAACGGTCCGATGATAACTCTTGCCCGGTTCCCGGGCGACGACCGCGAGCTCTTGAATCGTCGAAAGACAGCTATTCGCCGCGGCGATTCCTTCGCCGGTGGCTTTGCGGCTCCAGAGCGTGAAAAAATTCAGGCCCGGGACGGTAAGATCCTTGCCGCGCCACGCAATATAAACGCCGAGGACATTGATCCTTCGTCCCTTGAATTCCGGAAAGCTGGAAACCGTATCGAGGAAATGCTCGAAGCGGCACACATCCTTCGAAGTGGCATTGTTCTGCCAGCCGTGAATGTAGACAAAGAGTAGCGGACGTTTCGCCTTATGGATCATTTCAAGAGCCGCTTTTCGTTGATAATTATCCAGGGGCGAACCCTGGTCTCCAAACTCGATAAAGGCCATTTTGTAACGTTGATCTTCAGGACCTCTGATGGAGTTGTTTGGTTTCTCCGGGGTATTGGCATGGTACGGTCCATAGGCCGCACAGGACACAGATAGAGCGGCCAATGCCATCGGGAGAAAAATCGAGCGAGGCGAGCGGTGCTGCTGATTCGAATTTATTTTCATCTCAAGTTCAGGGATAGACGACCGACACGGGTCGGGTTCAAACAAGCTGGACTATGCTATCGACCCAAAGGGAAAAGTATTGGACCTTCGTCCTATAAAGGCCGACTGCCACCCAAGGAACCTGCGATCACCCCCTTGCGAGTGTTTGTTCCGGGCGGGTTTGCGATAAATACATTAAGCGCTCTGCTGAGGAAGAATCGAGCCGGGGGATGACTGTGATGGGCAATCTGGACATCGGACACTGCGAAAAGCACTCGAATATTTGACGAATCTACAGGTGATTGGTCTTACATATTTCCACTTCGGCTAGCGAAAAACCGCAAATGACAAAAAAGTGCGGGAACGGCTCGACTTAGGCGAAATCATCGCTTTTGCGGCGACTTTCTGACGCAGTTTAGCTTGATTTCGCAAAAGGGAACGTCCCCCCTAGGCTCCAAAGCCGCAGGCGTGAACCTAAGATCTGTCTTCCTGGTACGCTTCGAGCATTCAGTCCTTTGGGTGGTGTATTTTATAGGTCTCGGTTTGTTATTTCGGGTGACGTCTTGTCTTCTGAGCGCGCAAGCTGATCGGTCACTCTCTGGATCTCCGCGGCTCGCTGGCTGAGCAGTGACTCCAGTTGCTTCACTGTCGCTTCCAATTTCTGAATTTTGCTGGCTTGTTCCTCTCCTTGGTGATGCTTCTTGAGAAACTCATTGAGTAACATGGCGTTCACTGCGTCGTAGCGCACGGTGTCCGGCTTGCCTTGTTCGTCGCGCGTGACCAGGTCAGGATTCACTTTGGCTACTTCTTCGGCGACGAGCCCGAATTGTGGGAGTCCCTCCGCGTCAACCTCGTGTTTGTAACGGAAGGTCACCGGCTTGAGCGAAAGCAGCGGTTCGCTGGCCTTCTCCATCGGCTTGATCTTCTCCTTAAAGCGCGCCGATGAGGTCTTAATGCCAAGTTGGCCGGTGCTGCTAACCGTGACCGGCGATCCTGTGACCGGCACCCCTTTGATGCCGGCGACAAAGGTAGCCATCTGCGTGCCAGCCGTCCCGATGCGGATAATACCCGTCTCGCCTGCCATCCCGATGTTACCAAGGTCGATATTGTTACTCCCGGTGGTAAGTCCAAAGCCTGCGCTGAATCCAACGGCGATGTTGGAACCGCCAGTGGTGTTACCATAAAGGACATATGTCCCGAGAGCGGTGTTATTGAGGCCGCTGGTGTTTTCATGAAGCGCAAGATCGCCTTCAGCAGTGTTGCCGCTTCCTCCCAGATTGTTAAAAAGGGCATAAGCGCCATTAGTCGTGTTGTTGCTGCCGGTGGTGTTCGCATTGAGGCTATCGATCCCATCAGCCGTGTTGTTGGCCCCGGTGGTGTTGCTCTCGAGTGCTTGATAGCCCGTGGCCGTGTTATAGTTGCTCTTATTAAAATAGAGCGCGTTGACTCCAACGGCAGTGTTGTCACCTCCGCTGGAGTTACTGTAAAGGGCTGCGGAGCCGATGGCCACGTTTCGGCTCCCGGTGTGGTCATTCATGATCGAATCCTCATAGAGCGCATTAGCGCCGTCGGCCGTATTGTTAGTGCCCGAGGTGCTTCCTCGAAGGGCGAAAGAGCCGGTGGCAGTGTTGTTGCTGGCGATCATGGTGAAAATGAGCGCGGCCTGGCCAATGGCCGTATTGTTACTCCCGGTGCTGTTTAGGTTGAGCGTAGTGGCACCAACGGCCGTGTTGTTACTCGTGGCCATGTTTTGATAGAGCGCACCGTCACCGATAGCTGTATTTTTGCCGCCGGTGGTGTTGTAATATAGCGAAACCGCCCCGACGCCTGTGTTCACACTGCCAGTGGTGGTGTGATAGAGGGCTGCGTTGCCGAGGGCCGTATTGGCCGGGCCGGGCAGCAGACTGAACAGAGCGTCAAGCCCCTCGGCGGTGTTAAAAGAATCATAGCCGCCATCCGGTGGTGGGTTGACGGCCCAAGTGCACGGCGAAAGGACGAACACGATAAGTGCACCTAGTAAAACACTGCGGCGCAAACCGGCCGCGTGGCCAGTGCTTTTAATCAGCTGAGTGAAAATATCTCGCAGCATCGGATTGATCATAGGAATCTCCCTTTGTCGCTGGCTTAATGTCGCAAGTCTAAATCCGATGCCGGCGAAGGAGTGGTATCCGATGCTAGAGAAGCTTTATCGACCATGACGGTTCGGCTGCGAGGATGGCGCCACTTTTGGATCTGTGCATTTTGCTGGCCAAGCAAGGATTCAAGCTTTGCGACCGTGGCTTCCAGTTTTTCGATTTTGCCTGCCTGTTCCTGGCTCTTGCAATGTTCTTTGAGAAACTCATTGAGTAACATCGCGTTGATCTCTTCATAGCGGACAGTGTAAGGCTTTCCTTGATCGTCGCGGGTCACCAGGTCGGGATCTACCTTCGCTACTTGCTCGGCTACCAAGCCAAACTGCATGGTGCCCTCGGGATCAAGTGCGCGCTTATACTGAAAGGTCACCGACTCGAGCGAGAAGATGGCTTCACTTGTGTTCTTCATTGGCTCTATCTGTTCTTTGAACCGGGCCGACGAAGTTCGTATTCCGAGCTGACCGGTGCTGCTGACTGTAACCTGCCCTCCGGCAATAGGCACGCCCTTGATCCCGGCAATATAGGTTGCGATCTGGGTTCCGGCGGTGCCAATGCGGATGATGCCGGATTCGCCTGTCACGCCCAGGTTACCGATATCGATATTGTTACTGCCGGTGGTGAGAAAGCCGCCGCCTAGGCCAATGCCAATGTTGGTCGCGCCGACTGTATTGCTATAAAGGGAACTCGTCCCGAGAGCGGTGTTATTGATCCCGCTAGTGTTTTCATGAAGGGCAAGGTAGCCCTCAGCCGTGTTGCCATTCCCACCCAGATTATTAAAGAGCGCAGAAGCTCCAGTGGCGGTGTTATTATTCCCGGTCGTGTTAGCGTTGAGGGAATTGAGTCCGTGCGCGGTGTTGTTACTGCCGCTTGTGTTGCTTTCCAGTGCCTGATAGCCGGTTGCGGTGTTGTAACTCCCAGTGTTGGCGTAGAGCGCGTTCACGCCCGTGGCAGTGTTGTCGCCGCCGGTCTGGTTGCTGTAGAGAGCGCCCGAGCCATTGGCCACGTTTCTGCTGCCAATGGTGTTGTTAAACAACGCGTTCGCCCCATGGGCCGTGTTGTCGGTCCCGGTCGTGTTCAAAGAAAGCGCACTGTAGCCGGTGGCGGTATTGTTGCTGGCGGTAGAGTTTTTTCCCAGCGCCCCGGAACCGGTAGCGGTATTGTAGCTGCCCGTGGTGTTCAGACCGAGGGCCAGATAGCCCGTCGCCGTGTTATTGCCGCCGGTGGTGGTATTCAGGAGCGCGGAAGCGCCCGTAGCTGTGTTAAAGGAACCCGTGGAGTTGAGGCGGAGGGCATCGTAACCGGTAGCGGTATTGTAGCTGCCGCTCGTGGTGTAATAAAGCGCATTATAACCGAGGGCCGTGTTTTCCAGGCCGAATGTCAGAGTGAAAAGCGCATCCTGGCCCTCAGCGGTGTTGTAGTTAGGATAACCGCCATCTGGTGGCGGCTCGACCGCGCGCGCGCCCGGAGCAAACACAAACCAGCTAATCGCCAGTACCAGGATAAGACTAGTCCGCCGCCGGGTCCGGCGGAGCCAATCGCAAGAATCGAATGTATTATCGAGTTTAGTGTGATGTTCCATAAGTGCTTTCTTTTGTTTGGTGATTGTTGAGCACCATCTGCGGCGCAAGCTTGGTTACTTCGAGTTGGACGCTAACTTTCTGGATAACGGTAGTGAGTGCATCAATCTGTTTCTGCTGCCTGGCCACCGTCGCCTCTTGCTTTGCGGCAGTGGACTTTAGTTCCTGCACTGTGCGATGCTCTTTTAGGAACTCGTTTAGCAACATCGCGTTCACCGCGTCGTAGCGAACCGTGTAAGCTTTTCCATCAACGTCGCGTGCGACTAAGTCGGGATTCACCCTTTCCACTTGCTCAGCCACGAGACCGAACTATGGGATGCCATCGGGGTCGAGTTCTTTCTTGTAATGGAAGGTGACCGGCTTCAGTGCGAAGATCGCTTCGCTCGCTTCGTCCATCGATTTGATCGCGTCCTTGAAACGCTCTGACGAGACGACCGTGCCGAGGTGACCGTTGGTATCGACTATTACTCCTACGCCTCCTGCCACCGTGGCCCCGCTAATGCCGGCGATGTAAGTGTTCGTCTGAGTCCTTGCCGAACCAATGCGAATGGTGTTGGCTTCGGCTGCCAGTCCAGGGTTACCGATTTCGATATTGTTGCTGCCGGTGGTGATGTTGTAACCGGCATTATATCCCAGGGCAATATTGTGGCTGCCAGTCGTATTCCTATAGAGCGCTTGATAGCCGTCGGCTGTATTATAGCCGGCGGTATCATTATAGAGCGCATAAGCACCGCTGGCCGCGTTGTAGCTGCCGGTGCTATTCTTATTCAACGCGTTTAGTCCGCTGGCGGTGTTGCTGGTGCCAGTGGTGTTACTTTCGAGCGCTTGATAACCGTGCGCTGTATTGTAGTTGCCAGTATTGTCGTGGAGCGCATTGACACCGGTAGCCGTGTTGTCGCCGCCGGTTTGGTTGTTAAAGAGCGCGCTGGAACCGATGGCCACATTTCTGCTGCCGCTAGTGTTGGAAAAAAGCGCACCGAAACCGGTCGCCGTGTTGTCGTTGCCAGTATTACTATTGAGCGCAGCATAACCGATGGCCGCGTTGTTGCTGCCGGTGGTGTTGGCGAAGAGCGCAACATCACCGATGGCCGTGTTGTTGTTGCCGCTCGTGTTTTCCGCGAGCGCGAGAGCCCCGGTGGCCGTATTGCCGAAGCCGGTTGTGTTGTTCACGAGCGCACTGAGACCCAGGTAGGTGCCGGCGAGCGGGAAGTCGCAGCCTTCTCGACACGCGTCTTGCGCTCGAGCCGTGGGCAAAAGCGCAAGCCACACGAGAGCGGGGGCAAGCGGGATCAGGAGAAAGCGGGGCCGCAAGGGCGACCAGTTAATCGAATTTCCCATGGATTGAGTTGTCATATTTTTTATCTCCTTTTTCGTTCAGGTGGGCTGTTGCGTTACTGATTGTTGGGCACCGTTTGCAGCGCGCGTTTAGTCCCTTCGAAATGGGCGCTGACCTTCTGGATCTGCGATGCCCGCTCTTTGAGGCTTACCGGGTAACGACCACTTAGGAAGGACTAGTGGATGAAGTTTGCCCACGGGCGGGTGAGAATGAAGTTTGGACCCGGTGATTCGACATTGGCATTAGTATTGCCGGCGGCGATGTCGAAGTTCGTTCCGTTAAGGCTGGCATCGTTGCGCACGACCAGGTTACCACCAGCATCTATGTCCACCCCGCGGTCGTTTTGGGTCGTCATGTTGCCGTCGATGCGGTTTATCCTGCCTGTGGCGTGCACGCCGGCACCGTCACCCCCGCTCGCACCGTTACCCTGGCAGGTATTATCTTCCACCCGACTAAGATTATCGACCTGGATGCCGTCGGCAGTGTTAGCCGAAGCCGTGCAGGCGGTAACTGCACTACCAGCAGAAGCGAGAATCCCGACGCCAGTATTGCCGCCCGCGTTACAGTTACTAACTGTGCTGGAGGTGCCGACAGAGATACCGCCGCTGCGATTCTCTTCCGCCGTCGAGCTGGTAACAAATGTTCGCTTCGGACCGGCGATGCCGAAGCCGGTGTTGAAGTGAGCGTTGCAATCGATAATAGTAAGACTGGCCACTGAACTGGTCGTGAAACCGGCCCCGCCATTGTCATAAGCAAGGCATGACTTGAGTGTCGAGCCACCCCCAAGTTGAAATCCGTGACTTCCGTTTATGCTGCTGACGCAGCTAGTAACAAGCACGTCATTGCTCGATCCAATGCCAACACCACCGTTTTGGGATGCAACACAGTTGTTAACCTGACTGCCGCTATTAATCGAGATACCGACCCCGGCGTTAGCGTCCGCGCGCAGATCGTCGATCCGCGCCAGACCGCTGGTGCCTCCGTCCAGCCCGTTGATACCCCAGCCGGTGATCGAGCCGTTGCGAACCGCAACATGAACATGAGTATTGATGAGAATGCCACTAAGTGATCCGCCGACACCGAGCAGGGCAAAGCCGCCGAGGTCGAGAGTGACGCTGTCGGAGTCGATCCTGATTGCGCTCTTGCCACTCACCCCGACGATATTACTCGGGACGCAGTAAGAGCCCGGCTGGCTGATCACAAACTCGGCCGTCGCATCGCCCGGCGTGTTGACGCTGTTAACTTCAATACAGGCAGCCTGCGCGCCGAAGGTTAGTAGCGAGATGAGAACGACTACGACTGAAGTAATACAAGATACTTTCATTGTTTGATTTTCCTTTGTGTTTTGGCGTTTTGATTTTCCAGCTCTCGGGATGAATGCTGAAACCGTGTGATTCCAGCTTCCACTGATGTAAAACGGGATCGGGCTGAAAAAGCGGCCATCGGATTGCAATTTTTGTTTGCAGAGGTTAGGCGTCTCGCCCGTCACCGGACGGACTCGCCGTGGCAAGCCTGACTCGGCCGACGACCTTCCAGCTCGTCGGCTCTTTCCAGCAGGCTGGAAGGCTGGCCGCCGAGTCAGTGGAGATGGCTGACTTCCTCGCGCAAAGCCGGTGCTCCGGCCCGCAGAAAATTTTCTTGTCTTTGCAGGTCAACGCTGTTCAGGATTCGTTTCGCATGAGCGCGAAATCGGACGCTACCAATGCCAATGGCAGACTCGCGTCAGAACAAGATGCGTCGTTGTCCCAAGTGACGGACCTGCTGGCGAGCTGGAGCAATGGCGATAAGGAAGCGCTCGAAAAACTGACTCCGCTCGTTTACGACGAGTTGCGACACCTCGCGCATCGTTACATGGGCGGAGCGCGCGCGGGCCACACCTTGCAGACGACAGCGTTGGTCAACGAAGCCTACCTGCGTCTCGCCGACCAGGCGCAGCCGCGCTACAATAATCGGGCACATTTCTTCGCGGTCGCGGCGCGAGCGATGCGGCAAATATTGGTCGATTATGCGCTGAGTTACAACGCCATGAAACGCGGCGGTGGCGCGCAAAAGATCCAACTGGATGAGGTAGCAGTGGTGTGTGAATCACAATCGAAGGAAGTGATCGACCTTAACGAGGCGCTGGAGAGGCTGGGGGAGCTTGACTCACGGAAAGCCCAGGTAGTCGAGCTAAAATACTTTGGGGGCTTAAACCAGGACGAGATCGCCGAAGTGTTAAGCATTTCGCCCAAGACGGTCCGACGTGACTGGAGTTTTGCCAAAGCCTGGCTGCACAACGAGCTCTATGCGGCATGGTAGGTTGGCGCTGCGGCGCAACTCAAGGCTTCCAGCCTGCACCATGCGACTGGTGGTCAGGCAAAACCGGCAGGCAGGATGCCCGCCTTACTTTTCAGACTGAACCCCCGGGTTGCATCGGGGCTCGAGATGGCAAATGACTAACAAAAGCCAGGGCACCGATGAGGTGGTGGAGTTAGATAGGCTCGAAACGATCTTTCACGCCGCGTGCGAGTGCGAGCCCGACAAAGTAAGCAGCTATCTTGATACGGCCTGCGGCGGCGATGATCTTCTGCGCGAAAGAGTGGAATCATTGCTAAGATCTTCTCAGTGGGCAACTGATTTCATTGAAACACCACCGGCTGCTCTTGCCACCTGGGCGGTGAAGAGCGACGCGATCAATTCCCCGATCGGACGCACGATTGGTCACTATACGGTAATCGAGCTGATTGGGCGTGGCGGAATGGGCGAGGCTTATCTCGCGGTCGATACGAAGGGGGGACGGAAAGCCGTTCTCAAACTCCTACCCGCGCACTTTACCGCCAGTGCGGCACGGGTAAGGCGTTTCCAGCAAGAAGCGCGTGCAGTCATCGCGCTTAATCATCCGAACGTTGTAACCATCTATGAGATCGGCGAGGAAGACTCCACCTACTACATAGCGAGTGAGCTCATCGAAGGTGAAACCTTGCGTCAACGGTTGGGACGCGGACAAGTCCAATTGGAGGAAGTTATCGAGATCGCTGCGCAGGTAGCCAGCGCGCTGGCAGCAGCACATAAAGCCGGCGTCGTCCACCGCGATATCAAGCCGGAAAACATCATGGTGCGCGATGACGGATATGTGAAGGTACTCGATTTCGGCATTGCCAAGCTCACTCAGCCAGATGTTGTCGAAGTGTTGCCTAACGAGCACAGGATAGCGGACGCGCAAACCATTTTCGGATCAACCATCGGCACCTTGCGCTATATGTCACCCGAGCAGGTCCGCGGCGAACCTGTGGATGAGCGGACCGACATCTGGAGCCTGGGCGTTGTTCTCTATGAGATGGCGGCCGGGATAGCACCGTTTAGCGGTAACACGGCCGAAAAGATAAGCCGGGCAATAGGGCAAACCGCGCCCGCCGCATTGCCCGCCGGGTCGGCCAGGCTGACACCCGAATTTCAGCACATGATTCTTAAGGCGCTGGAGAAAGATCGAGCCCACCGCTACCTGAACATGAGCCAAATGCTGGAAAGCCTGAAGCATCTTCGCCGCAAAGTGGAGTTAGAAGCGCAGGATTTCAATAAATGGCGTTTGCCCGCTGCGCTTGCGGGGGCTGCTCTCATCCTGGCTGCGGCGATTTTCCTCCTCACTCACCACAAGACAGACGAAGCGCCCGCGATGCGGGAACTCAAGTCGATCGCGGTACTCCCATTCGAAAGCGGAAACGGGAAAAAAGCAGAGCGTTACTTCGTCGAAGGTATCGGCGATGAGTTAGTCAACCAGCTTTCGCGAATCGCGGAATTGAAGGTTATATCGGGTAGTTCGACACAGCGTTACCAAGCCAGCAACAGGAACCTGGACGTTATCGGACAGCAGCTTGGGGTAGTGTATTTGGTCGAAGGGTCTCTGCAAAAGAGTGGGGAACAGATGCAGTTGGAGGTCCAGCTTAATAATGTGTCCACCCATTCCCGCCTATGGGCAGAAAAGTATCTGCGATCTCGCGACGATATCTTTGCTGTCGAAAGCGACATCGTATCGAAAGTCGCCGACAACCTTCACATCACGCTTAGCCAAAGCAACCGCAAAATACTCGCTGCGCCAGCGACTCGGACTGCGGAAGCACATGAACTTTATCTCCAGGGTCGCTATCTTTCCACCAGGAGTGACGAGCAGAATCTGAAGAGAGCTATCGACTGCTTTCAACAGGCGATCGACAAAGACCCGAACTACGCATTGGGCTATGCCGGCCTGGCAGAAGTTTATATCATGCTGCCGGACTGGGGAACCGAGACACCTACCCAGCATTACTACGGTCTGGCGAGAACAGCGGCGGAGAAGGCGGTCGCCTGCGATCCCACGCTGCCCGAGGCACACATCGCGCTCGCCCTGGCGGTGCGGCATGAAGACCGCGACTTTGCCCGCGCCGAACAGGAGCTGGAACATGCGATCGAGCTATCGCCCAGCTCCGCTACTGCTCATTACTATCTGGGCTATGTGGTTTACACGCCACAGGGTGACTTTGAGCACGCCTTACCGGAGATAAAATGCGCGGCGGAGCTCGACCCGCTTAATGCGATCACTCAGGCTAATTACGCGACCTGCTACTTGCTTGCCCGGCACTATCTTGAAGCGATTGCGCAATCACAAAAATCTCTGGAGCTGGAGCCGCACTGTTTCCCTGCGCTCAATACCCTTGGCATGGCTCTTCTCCTAAATGGCCGGACGGATGAAGGCATTGAGACATTCAAGCGGGCTTATGGCATCGGGGATTGCTATCACTCGCTCGCTTCGCTCGCTTATGCCTATGCAAGAAAAGGCGACCGCGTGGAAGCATTACAAGCGCTGGGACAACTGGAAAACCTGGAGAACCAGGGCACGCGCGCCTGGCCCCTAGGTCATGCCATGATTCATGCAGCTCTCGGCAACAAGGACCGGGCGATGCAATGGCTGGAGCGCGGCGCGACCAAGAACGACAGCACGGTTACTAATAACATCAAGGTTCTGCCCATGCTCGATCCTTTACGCGGCGATGCGCGATTCGAGCGTTTGCTAACCGAGCTTATTCCCCCACCGCGCAAGAAGAGCGATAGCCAGGCCGTCGCTGTTCTCCCTTCGGCGCGCGAGACAGGCGCTGCTTTTCGAGAACACCAACCTCCGACTTACGGCGTTAATCTCCTCGTGAATGGCGGTGCGGAAGACGGGCCGGCGTCTGTCATAGCCGCATCAGTTCCTGTGCCGGGCTGGAGGACGACGGGTGGGTTTACTGTTGTGCCATATGGCGCGCCGGAAGGTTATCCGACAGTTACGGAGGCGTCTCTGAACGGGATGAAGCAATTCTTTACCGGGGGACGCGATGCTGTCAGCACTGCCATTCAGGAGATCGCGGTTTCTAGCAATGCGAATGACATCGATGCAGGTAAGGTCATCTGTGATATCTCGGCCTGGCTAGGCGGTTATTTTGACCAGGACGACGAGGCAACACTCACGGTAGAGTTCAGGAATGACGCGGCCAGCAACCTGAAGAGTGTTGTGCTCGGACCAGTGACAGCGCTAGAGCGCGCCAAGCAAACTGGGTTGAAATTCCGTAATAGTAGCGTGTCAGTTCCAGCGAAGACAAGACGAATTTGTGTTAAGCTCGTTCTAACGCGCAAGCCCGGCGCTGGATCCTGCAACGGTGGTTACGCGGATAACCTTAGCGTCATTTTGCATCGCGCCGCTGGCAGTTAGTGCCAATCCTGAAGAAATCGAATCCATGGTTCTCCTTTCGCCGCAGATTGGAACTACTGCTCGCTCGCCACGCTTCATGACCTGGCTTTTATTGAGCGAAAATTGCTCTAGAAAACGAACATCGCTACAGCCGCACCGAACATTACCAGGATGGTAATCCCAACCAGGATGCGCGAGAGCCACGAGCTCGCCTGGTCTTGCATCAACTTGCGATCTGATGCGGCAACGAGGATGCCAACGAGTAAGAACGGCGCGAGCACACCGTTGATCACAGCCGTGTAGAAGAGCGCTTTCAAAGGATTGATGTGGAAAACATCAAGAGCGATGCCAAAGAATGTCGAGATAACTACAACCGCATAAAAGGGAGTCGCTCCGCGAAATGGCTCATCGAGTCCTTCCTGCCATGAAAAGGTTTCCGCGAAGGCATACGCAGCTGAACCAGTAAGTGTTGGAATCGCCAGGATTCCAACGCCGATTACACCCACTGTGTAAAGTGTCGAGGCGAAAACCCCGGCGAGCGGACGCAGAGCTTCCGCCGCTTGACGTGAGGTCTCGATGTTTGTGATCCCGTGGCGATGAAGCGTGAGTGCGGTTGTTAGGATAATGAAATACATCACCATGTTGGAAAAGAATGTTCCAACACCGACATCGAGGCCTCGTAAACCTAGTTCGCGGCGGGTTGCTCCCAGTCGATCGGCTAGCATGCGCCGGCCCATCGATTTCTCTTCTTCTACCTCCTGTGAGGCTTGCCAGAAAAACAAGTAGGGACTGATGGTGGTGCCGAGGATTGCGACAAGGCTTTGCCATTGATCATGACCCGATGGCAATGACGGAATGAAGGTAGCGCGTAACACACTGCGCCAGTCTGGACCGACAATGAACGCCGTAATGACATAGGCGAAAAGAACGAGCGCGAGCCATTTCATGATCCCGGCAATCCGATGGTAACGAAACCGAATCGTAGCCAGCGCAATGGCGACACCGAACAAGACTACATAGATATGCGAGCTAATGCCTGAGAGCATCTCTGCGGCATCTGCCATGCCGATAAGATCGGCGCCCACATTGATGCTGTTTGCGACAAGGAGCGCGATTGCCCCGAATAAAAGCAGCGAGCGCGGTCCCTTCCTTCGCAAAGCATCGCCAAGACCCATGCCAGTCACCATTCCGATACGGGCGCACATGAACTGCACAGACGCCATCAGCGGCCAGGTAATAAGCGCCGTCCACAAAAGCGAGGGGCCAAGCTGCGCGCCAACAATCGAGTAGGTCGCGATACCTGAAGGATCGTCATCTGCCGCGCCGGCAATTACTCCTGGACCGAGTGCAGAAAAGAAGCGCCGGAGAATGCCGGGCTTGGATTGAACGAGAGCGTCCATTTCTCCAGCGTGATCGCTCATTATTTCGCAAGCGATCGTGCAGGATAAAACAGTTCGGTGTCGAGTGATTTTTCCTTCGAATTACCTTCGCAAATGGCGTTGCAATCTTTACCAGCCACGGTGAGCCGTTCAGATGAAATCAAGATCGAAATGAGTCGTTAAGCGAATATTTGAGTTGTGTTCGTACGTCCCAATGTTCGAAATACGCCCAAAAAGGCCAAACACGCTGAAAGTCAATGAGGCATCTCTCCCTTGGGACAAGCCGAATTGGATCGTAATCCCGGGCCTTTTCGTTGGGATGCATTCACCGCGCGCCAGTCATAAATCGGTGTTACGGCAGTTTCGTTCCTGCGTATGATTTCATGAGAGAAAGATCAGACGGATCTATCGAACCATCCGCATTGACATCCTCCCGGCAGTTGGAAGTCGTGAGCCGCTTACCATATTGCGATTTGACCAGGCGGCCGTCCGGCAGGTCAACAATACCATTCGCGCCCGTATCGCCGATGAGAACTCCCATTGGGACAGCTACGTCATAGGTGTTTGTACCATCGTTCACGCCTGTCAGAGTAACTGTAAGTATTTGGACGTCGCTCACGGTAGCGAGATTTATCGTTACCTGTGTTCCATCGCGGCTAAGAATCGGTGGGCCTGCAAGGCTGGCGGTTCCACCCGTCCCCGGTGTAACGGTAGCGCCACTGAGGGTCACACCAGTTGGAAAACCGACTACGACCTGGTAGGTTCCGTTGGCGCCGCCGGTTCGGCATTCGATGCCGGGATCGCCAGTCAATGGCAGACTGATGTCAAAGTTACCCGCAGTTCCATGAGTTTTGCGGGAAACCGCGGTAGGGACGTAAAAGTTAAGCGGACGGGTCCCGGTACCGTGAGAGTTGCTTGCGAGAGGCTGAATGACCGAGAGGGGAGGTGGTCGTATCTTTATCGTATCAGGCGCGGAAAACATTGTGTTGCTACGATTACCGTCTGCGCTGCCCCCGTTGTAAGTACCTGAAATTGTCGCCGGAGGATGGAAGCTTAAACCCGATGGCAACACCCCATTTACGACCCCGTCTGTCCCAATATAACTAAAGCGTCCATCGGTGTCAGCGGTTATGGTGTAGGTAAAAGGTTGACCCGGGACGAGAAGGGCGGTGTCGGCGCTGGTGATAATGGGGACAGCCAAGTCGGAAACGAAATTCAACTGCAGATTACTATTCGACGTTGTATTTTGATCGGTTATCGATAACGAGACCGCAAAATTACCATCGGCAGTAGGAACCCCCGAAATCACACCGCTCCCGGAATCAATAGTTAGTCCCGGTGGAAGGCCACCCGCAGTGAACAATCCGCGCGAATTCGTATTACTTGCCAATACCTTGAAACTAAATGACTGACCGCTTTTGCCGGTTGCACTGGTGCTGTTAACCAGAGTTGGACCGAATGAGATGGCGTCCTGGACAGAGAACGCCAAAGTGGCAGATCCCAGCCCGGCGCCATTCATGGCTTTAAGTTGGACCTGGCTATTGTAGGAAGGGGTTGTTGGAATGCCGGAAATGATACCTAACGTGGAGTCAATCCTCAGGCCGTCTGGCAAACCCGACGCGCCGTAGGAGGACGGCTGATTGGTAGCGGCGATTTGGTAAACGAATGGGCGTCCCACCGTGGCGATTCCTTTTAAGACACCGCCTAAGGCGTAAAGGCTGTTATTAGTCACTACGCCACCGAGACCGAAGCGCGCCGTTGGCATCGGCGGAGCGATCGACCAGGTGTTGCTTACCGGGTCATAGGTCTCGTCGATTGAGACTTCGTGGTCGTTGTTCACCCCGCCAAAGACATGAATGAGATTGTTCACAACGCCGACCCCGGTTCCCGAAGTTCGAGGTGTGGGCAAGAGGGCCAGGCCTGCGGTCCAATTCCCGGTCGACGGGTCAAAGGCTTCTACCTGTTGGTCGCCGTTTAGATTAACATTGTCATAGCCGCCGATGGCATAAAGGACGTTGTTAACTACACCTATGGCCGGGGCGATCCGCGCGGTGGGCATCGGAGCAAGGGTGGTCCAGGCATTGGCACTGGGATCATAGACTTCGAGCGTAGTCTGCGGCTCGCCATTGGCGTCGCTGCCGCCAACGGCATAGACTTTGCCGTTGAGCACACCTACACCGGTCTGCGAGCGCGGGAAAGTCATCGCTTGCTTCTCCGTCCAAATCTTTGTCCCGACATCGTAGGCTTCGACGTTTCCTACCGTTCCGCTGCATTCCGTTTGGCCTCCGATGAAGTAAATCACGTCGTTCACACCGTCATTAACTGTCCCAGGACTAAGATTCTTCCGGGCTGTAGGCATGGGTCCCAGGGTCACCCAACTATCTGTATCAGGGCTGTAAGCCTCCAATGTCGCAACCGGCGGACCGGGACACGCAGTCACCTCACCTCCGGCGACATAGATTTTCTCTGGAGCCGGTGCAATCGATAGGACGTCGAGTTCGGAAAGGAATCCGGTTGCGCTAACATCGCCTCCCATATAATAAATCTTTGCCGATCCTTCATCGACGGCGGCAGCGCCGTTGGCCCGTGCCGTCGGCAACAGCGAATAGTTTGTGCTCCAGGTATTCGACACCGGATCATAGGCTTGGACCGTATTATCCTGTGTGACACCCGAGCCACAGCCGATGATAAAGAATTTGCCATCCAACGAAACACTTTGGCCGGACGCATTTCCAACAATCGGGAGCGGTGCAATGGGTTGCCAGGCAGTTGGATTGGCCGGATCAAAAACCAGTGCAGTGCTCAGAAGACTTCCGGTGCTATCATTTCCCGCGGCCAGATATATCTTACCGTTAACTACGGCAGCGGCCGCTTCGGCTCGTCCAGATGGGAGCGGAGTGCCAGAGCTCCAGGTGTCATTCGATGGATCGTAAATGTCCACGTGGGTGGACGTACCGTTGTCTAAGAGATAACCACCTATGACGTAGACTTTTCCATTCAGGTTAACTGCGGCGAGGCCAGAGCGCGGATCGCCAGGCAGCACTGCTTTGGTCGTCCAGCTGTTTGCGACGGTATCGTACTCAAAGTTGGTGTTGCGAAAGCCGGTTCCGCCAGTGTCACCCCCAATAACGTAAATCTTTGTCCCAACGGCGGCGCAGCCGAAGAACTGACGCAGAGGATACCCATCACCTAAATCAGGCAATGGAGTCCCCAGCGTCCAGGTATTATTTGCTGGATCGTAAATGCGATTCAACCGCCATTCACTGCTATCAACGGAAAATCCTGAGATCGCGTAGACCTTACCGTTCACGAAGGCAGCGCGCAGCGCGTAACCCGGTCCTGGCATAGGAGCTTCGACTGTCCAGTTCCCATCTTGTCCGCCGGAGGCTGCCGCAAGACCAAAACCCTCACGCGCAGTCGGCATACGCGTCTTTGCCGACCAGGTATTGGTGGTGGGATCGAGAATCTCGTTAGTTGAGAGATAGTCCAGGTTCAAAGGACTGGTAATAACCGGTGGACCTGTGTTGAGAGACAAGATATCGAGTCGATCGAGGAACTGCCCATCGTTGTAGCCGCCCGCGTCATAAAGTTTCCCAGAGGCCTGGTCTGCTGCGACCGCGCCGTCGTCAGCTCGGCCGACAGGTAATAGTGCGTAATTGGTATTCCAAGTATTCGAGTTCGAATCGTACGATTGGACTTGGTTTGCCGAAGTCCCACTACCCAGGACGAAAAGCTGGTTATTAAGCACCGCACTGTGGCCGTTTCCGGCGATTGGCATTGCAGCAATCGATGTCCAACTTTCCGGATTGTTTGGATCGAAAACTAGTGCGCTGGTCAGAGTGCCGCTAGCGGCCGATCCGCCGGCCAGATATATCTTACCGTTAATTGTTCCCGCCACCATGCCGATCCGAGCAGCCGGTAGGGGCGTGCCACTGCTCCAGGTATTGCTGGACGGATCGTAAATGTCCACGCGGCTCGAATATTGCCCGCTGGCGTCAATCCCCCCGATCGCGTAAATCTTGTTGTTTAGGTTAACCGCGACGAGAAACGAACGCGCGCCGCCCGGGATAACCGCTCGATTAGCCCAGGTATTGCTCGCGGTATCGTATTCATAGTTAGTGTCGCGTGCGCCGGTGCCGCCGGTGTCACCGCCAATCACATAAATCTTTGTCCCTACAACCGCACAGCCATAGAACTGTCGTAGATTGTATCCGCTATCGGGCGGAAACTGAGGCAACGGCGCGCCAGTCGTCCAGCTATTGTTAACCGGGTCATAGATTCCGACCCGGTTAGTCGCGAAGCCTGAAATAGCATAAAATCTTCCGCCTACAAAGGCGCCGAGTTGACCATAACTCGCGCCCGGCATCGACGCTCCAGTGGTCCAGGTCCCGGCAGTTTTACTAAGAGCAGAGTGAGTAAGGGCGGTCGCGATATAGAAAGACGCGCTAATAGCTGCAAGTGTGGTTTTGCCTGTCATTCAGATTTCCTGGCCTCGAGGCTCTGCACCAGCCTGGCATATTTCTGTGTCGCCGGGTCGTTTGCACCCAGTGCTTTGTTAGCATCAGCCTGCATTCGCCTGGAGATTTGAATCGCTTCAGCAGTTCTGTTTTGATGAGCTAAAGCCATGGCAAACTTTTCGGTGAAGGTCACGGTGTCGGGGTGATCGAGCCGGAGCACGCGCTCCATCAGCCGGAGGACATCCTGGTATTCGGACCTGGCGTCGGGGAACTTGCCCTCGCCGATGAGCGCGACCGCCAAATTCCCGCGAGTGTTGAGAGTTACAAGGTTTTCAGGTCCGAGTACCTTCTGTTCGAGGCCAATAATCTGGCGGCATTCTGCTTCAGCTCCAGCGAAGTCTTTCTCGTCGTCGAGGAGGTCGGCGAGATTGTTCCGTAGGGCAAGCAGGTCAGGGTGATCAGTCCCGATAACTCTCGTTTCCAGCTTGATGACTTCGCGATACTCAGTCTCGGCCGCTTGATACTTACCCTCGGCCTGTAAGGCTGTCGCCAGATCCTGACGGTCGTTGAGCGTATTAGGGTGCTCGGATCCATATACCTTTTTGTCGAGCTTGACTACTTCCCGGTAAAGCGATTCCGCTTCGGCGTTCTTTCCTTCACCACCTAGAACAGTAGCCAGGCCTAACCGGGCCGATAATGTTCGGGGGTGATCCAGTCCCAGCCGTTTTTCAGTGAAGCTAATAACTTCACGATATAGACCCTCGGCTTCGCTAAATTTTCCTTGTTCAACCAGGACATCAGCGAGGCTGTAGCGACTGACAAATGTGTCGACGTTATTATCTCCGAGAACTTTCTTTCGAAGCTTTAGTACTTGTCGGGCTTCAGACTCAGCCTCGGCATACCTGGTTTGCCGGTTCAGCGGGTAGATCAATCGGTGGCGGCTATCCAGGGTGTCGGGATCTTCCGACCCGAGAAGTTGAGTGCGCACCGCGATGATGGTCCGAATGAGCTCCTCCGCATCGCTGTATTTTCCTTCGACGATAAACAAGTCAGCGATGTCTTGCTGCACCGGGATCCATTCTTCAACATTTCGATGACGATCGGTGAGTTTTTCAGCTTCACGGAAATGCTCCAGCGCACGATCGTAATGAATCGCGCGACGCGCGGAGAGACCCGCTAACTCTAACGCCGCAACGATAGGTTTCGAATTGCCAGGTGCGATCTTCCGTGATTCGTCAGCGGCTTCGAGCGCTAAACGCTCGGCGTCACTATAGTTTCTCACCACATAAGCGGCGTTTGCGCGTTCATAACTCGAAGTGTCGGCTGCTTTCTGGAGATAGGCCGCAAAAGGCGGTAATCGTTCGCGCAATAGCTGACCGTCGATTCCAAGCTGACTGGCGACGGCAAAGTAAACGTCTTCCCGAACTTCTTTTTCACCCGGTTGACATACTTGCGTTTCTACCTGCGCGAACTCCATCACGCCCTGCCGAAGCTTGGCAAGTTCCGCTTTCGACTCCGTCTGGCTACGCAATTGCCAGTCAAAGAGACCACCAATCAGAGTTAGCAATGCGAGCAAAACTGCAACAGCTCCGGCAACGAGCGGATTGCGTCGTGACCAGCGCCACGCTTGTAACGGCAACGAAGTTGGCCGGGCGATAATCGGTCGACCTTCCAACCAGCGTTCCAAGTCTTCGGCAAGATCGCGAGCGGAGAGATAGCGCGCGCTCGGTTGGCGCTCGAGACAGCGGGCACAGATCGTTTCCAAGTCGCCATCGGCCGTGTCGGTCATCGAGCGTAACTTAGGGGCCGGCTTTTCCGCGGCCTGACGTATAACTGCCAGCGCATGTTCACCAAGAAACGGCGGTCTTCCGGAAAGCAATTCGAAGAGGATCGCGCCCAAACTGTAGATGTCAGCCGTTGCTTTCAGATCGGCCGCCGATCCTTCCGCCTGTTCGGGCGCGATGTAACCAGGCGTGCCGAAGATCGTAAGTGTTCTCGTTAGGTTACTCGAGCTATCGAGCCACTTGGCCAAACCAAAGTCGCTGATTAGAGGTTCGCCCTGGCTATCCAATAAGATATTGCCCGGCTTAAGGTCACGATGAATAATTCCTTGCGAGTGCGCGTAATGAACCGCAGACGCTACCTTGGCCAGCAGGCGCACGCATTCACGCGGCTGAGGCCGCAAGGCTATCGCCCCTTCTTGCAGGCTGCCGCCGGGAGCGAATCTCATGCTGAAGTAGGGGACCCCATCGTCGCCCTCTCCTACCTCGTAAATGGGCAAGATATTGGGGTGATCCAGGCTCGCTGCGGCTTCCGCTTCGCGTCGGAAGCGCGCCAGGGTCCCATTCGAATCCGCGTGATAACTTAGCAGGCGTTTCACCGCGACAATCCGCCGGGAATGTCGTTGACGCGCCCGATAAATGACCCCCATCCCGCCGCGTCCTATTTCTTCCAGGATCTCATAGTTTCCGAGCTGCCATTGCCGATCGGGAACCGCTGCTTCAATCATTGATTGGAGGAAATTCGTTGCGTCGGCATCTTCTTGAGTCACTCCCACTCGCAGGAGACAACCGAGGCAAAGTCCGCCGCCAACCCGAGAATCTGCATGGCAAACCGGACATTCCTTCGGCAAGGACGAGATGGCCGCTAACTTGTCAGTAAGGCCGGCCAACTTCATAGCGAATGGCTTGGAGAGTTACGTAGCTACTAACGCGAAAGAGTGTAAGGATTGAAGCATCACAAACAGAGTCATTGCGGCTCAGCCAATTGAGCGGTCGGTCCCTAACTGCTGGTTTCCGGCGGCAAGCGCGGCGCAGAGATAACGAAGCTCCTCATCGATGTCGTCCGGGTTTTCAATCGTCTCGGCGACCTCCGCGCGAAGCAGTTGACGGTAACGCTGGCGCATTTGATGCAACAACTTTTTGATTTTCGTCTCCTCCATTCCGAGCTCGCTGGCGAGCGTTGCATAGGAGACATCTTCTCTTTCCGCGGTCAGCGCTCCGCTCAAGACATCGAATAGTCTCCGGCGTCCGTGAAGCTCACACTCCTCACTCATTCGCCGAAGCGCCTGCTCGGCCACGGTCGCAGCCCAACGGACATCGAAGAGTTTTTCCGCCGGCCACTCATCTATCGCGGTCGCTGGGACCGAAAGGTATGATGGCGCCTCCGCCATCCAGGCTTCCCAGGAGATGAATTCGACATCGCCGCCACGCTTACGCGCATGACTGATCCGATGGGCATCAATGAGGAAATTCTGCAGCGTTTCCAGTAGTAGAGACCGGAAACGGCCGCGGGCGCGGTCAGCATGACGCAGAAGATCGCCGCTAACAATGAGCATAAAGAAATCTTGAGTAAGGTCCTGAGCATCGGGCACGGAATATCCTTTGCGGCAGATAAAGGCGAAAATTGGCCGCCAATAGAGCCGGCAAAGCTGGGCCAGTGCCTCGCGCGCTTTCTCGTCGTCGGATTGCGCGGCGAATGAAGAAAGGATGAGACTCCAGCGCGTCGTCGTGAAACGCCCGGTGGTGCCGTCCGCTTCCGCGGGGGCGTCCGAAGTCATGGGTGGCGATCATTTCTGGCTTCCTGGAATTTCTCAAGCTAAAAATAGGTCGATCCATTATGCCGATTCTCACTTGGAATGCGGGAAATACGGCGACTTTGGGTGTGCCGGTAGTGAGTGTTATCAGGGCATCGCATCGTTAGGGTGAGGTGGTTGCAGGTTGTGCTTTGGCGTCAGGGGTTGGACCCGGCGCTAGGATCAAAATGATGCGCGGCACTTAGTTCTTCTCGTAAACATCCACTTTCAAAATCTTGGCATTATTATTCAAGGCTTTGTAAGCAATCGCGCTCGTGCCGATCTTCGTAAAGCCAGTCGGCGCTGTTGTACCAGTAGGCAGGTAAAGGACTGCGCCGGCTACGAACCCGACGCCGGCGGGACCTTGTGCTCCTTGTGGACCTGTAGCTCCTGTATCGCCGGTGTCGCCCTTCGGTCCTTGAGAGCCTGTAGCTCCAACGGGACCTTGCGGACCCATAGGACCAGGATTACCTTGCGGTCCCGTCGCGCCAGTGGCGCCAGTGTCCCCCTTTGAACCTTGAGGCCCAGTAGCTCCCGTTGGCCCTTGTGGACCCATAGGCCCGGTATCACCTTATGGTCCTGTTGCTCCGGTAGCACCAGTATTACCTTGGGGGCCCTGTGAGCCCGTTGGCCCCGGGGGACCTTCTGGCCCCGGAGGACCTTGAGGTCCGACGCAACCTCCACAATCTGGTGCGAAGGATTCCGCTGTCGCGGTAGCGGGAGGGTTAGGTGCGTTCCCACCAGCAACAAAGAGCTTGCAACCTACACCTGCGGCAGCTCCCACTCCCCGTGGCGTCGGCTCCGCGGCTGCTGACGACCAGCTGTTCGTTAGCGGGTCATAAATTATCAGCGGATTCGTCGAGCCATTAGCACTATCGCCACCGGTGACATATAACTGTCCATTAACTACACCACCGGCTGCCGCGGCTCGGGGCGAAGGCATCGCCGCTCCCGACGACCAGCTATTGGTGGCCGGGTCGTAAATGAAGAGGTTCGCGGTAGCAAAGGCTTCATCTCCCTGACGCACGTAGCCACCAGCAACGTAGAACTTGCCGTTAATCGCCGCGCCAACTGCGACTTCAGACGGGACGGGAATTGACGCACCGGTGGACCAAGTGTTGGTATCTGAGTCATAGATTTCCAATTCCGCGTTATTGTCCTGGGATGCGAAGTTGTTACCACCGGTTATATAGAGTTTGCTACCAATGACCGCCGTTGCCGACGTGCCTCGCGCAACCAGGCTGGGTGCTGCTGCTGTCCAGGAATCGGTGGCCGGATCGTAGATTTCGAGAGCTTGTGTGCAAGTACGACCATTAGAATTAAGGAAGCCTTCCGCGACATAGATTTTATTATTGATTACGCCGACTGCTGCATTTCCCTGAGCCACTGGGTCAGCCGCTCTAAACGACCAGGTGTCACTGATCGGGTCATAAACCTGCGGCGGCTGGATGCTCCCATTGCCGGCGCCGCCGATGACATAAAACCTGCCGTCTAAAACTACACCAGAGCCTCCGCTGACCCCTACTGGCATGGGCGCGATATTTGCCCAGGTTCCTCCTTGCGCCAGCGTATCTGAAGCGCACATGAAGGCGATAAGTAATGTGAAAATCGTCGCGAATAGAGTTATTAAATGCGTTCTCTTGTTCCGACGAACGTTAGTAGTACTCAGCCGAAGCCCAAGCGCCTGGAGTAGGGGATTCCGCCGAACACGCGGGCGGCTGACTGAAGTTTTGTTCGATGACTTATACACCACTTGCATTAGATGATACATATGGATTTGTGCTCCCTTGATAGTTGCCTTCGTTAGGCACTCTCGTAGTCAATAATTTACTACAATCAGAGCTTGTTTGCGGTGCTGCTATTGACGTTGATTACCCAGACGTTCGCTCCATCGAAAGCCATGCCTCCAGGAGAGTTTCCGACGGGCAGTGAACCCAGGTTCGCACCATCATTCGCCCGCAGTTTGGTGACCGTGCCGCTGTTCCCATTCGAGACCCAGATGCTGGCTCCATCGAAGGCGATGCCGTCGGGAAAGGTGCCGACGTTGAAGGTCCCTAACAAAGCGCCATTGCTGGCCCTGAGCTTCGTCACGTTGTTACTGAGTGCGTTGTCCACCCAGATATTGGCTCCATCAAAAAGAATGCAGCCTACAGAAGGACCGCTTCCGACGTTGAACGTTCCGAGCACCGTTCCGTCGCTCGCCCGTAGCTTTGTTACATTGTTACTGCCGTTGTTCGCTACCCAGATGTTGAATCCGTCGAAGGCAACAGCCACCGGAGTCGTGCCGACGGTAAAGGTGCCTATGATAGCTCCGTCGGTCGTTCGGATTTTGGTAACTGTGTTACTCGCGCCATTGGCTATCCACATATTGGCGCCGTCAAAGGCCAGACTTTCGGCACCACTGCCGGTGGAGAAGGTGCCAAGAATAGCACCGTCGCTGGCGCGGACCTTTTGCACCTGGCTCGTTTGTGCGAGAACGATCCACATATTCGCGCCATCAAAGGCGATGTAATAGGGGGGGCCGCCGAGGCTAAAGGTGCCTTGAACTGCGCCGTCACTGGCACGGATTTTCATCACGTTACTGTCGGCGTTGTTAACTACCCACATATTCGCGCCGTCAAATGCAGCGTTGTAGGGTTGGTTTCCGAGAGGAAACGTGGTTGTCCGGTTCGCCGTCCACTTTAGGAGCGCGATTTGTAGCGGATTAAGTAGCGGAGCGGCATTTGCCGTTACTGCAGCGAGAATCGCGATGCCCAATGACATGGCGATGAGAATAAATCGCGCACGGTGTACGCCGATTTGGCATGAGTTCGAGTTTAGTTTCATATTACTTTCTTCTGGTCGTCGATTGCACGCAGAGGCGGCGGGTAAGTGTTATTGGTTTCTTGTAGAGGAGATGCTGCCGCAACGTTGCGCTTGTTTTTCGTGGAATGGATTCGATGAACTGGTTTTCATCTAAGATGGCTACTTAGGTCTACGAAAGTGGGCAGACGAAGTTCCTAGATATTGTTGCTCTGGCGATGTTTTTGAGACTTGGGTGCCCGGAGAGATGGAATTATTGACGGCTGACGCCGTAATCTCCGCACAGGTTAGTTTTCGACACCGTGTGACCAGGTCACTCGGTAAAAACGCGCCGCGGGAACCCCATTCTCCCAGCCCCGCTATTCCTAAGCGGCTCAAGTATTCTGCAAACGGACGATTCGCGTGTCCGAACATTGCCAGGATGCTCGAACCCACGGGCTTCGAGTGCTCGACCGTGAGAAATAGTGCGACCAACTTTGCGTTTCTGCTAAAGAAAAAGTTGGAAATGACCAAAAGGCAACGGACTCTGTCTGTCCTAGAAGAGATCAGCGGTCATGGTCCGATTTCGACCGCGTTTTAGCCGCAAATGGCAAAACGGGAGTGGAGCGGCTAGGCTCCGGCCCGTTCGATTGTGGCACAAATGGATAGGTTTAAACCTGCGCTTCGACCCAATGTCGAAATGCACCCGCCGGAGTGCCTGAGAATCGGTTCCCCATGGTTTACAGTTGTGCCCCGGGAGTAGAAGGTCCCCCAGGGTAATGGACGAATTTAGCTATCTTTCAGTCTTGCTTTCCGTCATCCTTGGGCTGGCGGTCACACAGATTCTCCAGGGTTTTCGCGGGTTAGTCTTATCCCGGGCGAAAGTTAAAGTTTATTGGCCCGTGATCGCCTGGGCGATTCTCCTGCTGCTTATCTGCGTGCAGCATTGGTGGTCGATGTTCGGAATGCGAAACAGGCATAACTGGAATTTCCTCCAGTTTGCTGTCGTCCTGCTAAACACCGTCTTTATCTATATGATTGCGGGGTTGGTGTTCCCGGACATTGCAGCCGAAAAGGATATAGACTTGAAAGCCAGCTTCTACTCGCATCGGCGCTGGTTCTTTTTGCTCGCGTTTGGAGCGGTTGTGGTAAGTATATGCAAGGACTTCGTTCTCGATAACAGGCTGCCGAATCCGTCTAATCTGGCATTTCAAGCTGTGTTTGCGGCTATTCTGATTGTCGGTGCTCTGACACGACGCGAAGCCTACCACAAGGCGCTGGTCGTTCTGGGAATGGCCGGTTTCATCTTCTACATTGTCGTGCTCTTTGCCCGCCTGCACTAAGTTAAGCCTCACCGCGTTAACGGCAATTTGCTGGCCTTTATAAGAAAAGCTTTTCCACGCAACAAAGATCACGATAGCACTGGTTGCGACGAATGATCGATATGCCGCTGCCGGTTGGCTTCAACCTTCTCTTTGTGCTTGTTCCGACCCCAACATTGGCCATAGGCTGATCTGTCGTTGGCATGAAACCGATTGTTCTCATTCATGGTTATAGCTCGGAGAGTCCGACCGCGGAGCCGGTCTCGATCGAAAACATCTACGGCGATCTGCCGCGGCGGCTGCGGGAGAGTTATGAGGTGATCGAAGTCGATGTCTCCCGTTATGTGTCGCTCAACGACTCGGTTTCCGTCGCCGATATTGCTCGCGGCTTTCATCGTGCCCTCATCGAACAACATCCGCAACTGCTTCAGGATGGGTTTCACGTCGTCATCCACAGCACGGGTGCGCTGATCATTCGCACCTGGATTCGGCTTTTCAGCCCGAAACCTTCTCCGGTGAGAAACCTGGTTTACCTTGCGGGTGCAAACCTCGGGAGCGGCTGGGCGAGCATTGGGCAGGGGCAAGTCGCGCGCTGGGGCCGGTTCGTTTTCGAGCGTGGCGCACAACGCGGAGTGAAAGTGCTCGGTTCGCTCGAGCTCGGTTCATCGCCCACGATCGATCTTCATCTCTTCTTTACCCAGGCGGAGTCGCGAATGCTGGAAGATTACCAGGTGCAGGAATTCGTTATTATCGGAACACAGGCCGATCCGGAGTGGTTCACATTCCCAATTCGCTTTGCGCACGAGGACGGTTCGGACGGGGTGATTCGCGTCGCGGCGGGAAATCTAAATTTCAATCATCTTGTCATCTCGCCTAACGAGTCCGCTGCCTTACTCCCCTGGCCGGAAATTCAAAAAGCAATTCAGGCCGCTGCCGTGCAGGGAAATTTCACCCAATATTATTCGGTCACCGCATCCTCTTTCGCAGCCAAAGACCGACCGATGGTGCCGTGCGGCATCCCGTATCGTTGCGCACATTCGGGTGAAAAAATGGGTGTCGTTTACGGGTCGATTCCGCGCGAGCAAGTCGAGCGCATGCTTAAGCTTGCGCTCGAAACACCGGAGCGAACAACTGCCGATTACCAGCGCGTCGCGGCGGCTTATGATCGGGAGACTGCGCTCAGTTTCGATACCGCGCGCACCATGCAGCGGCCTGGACTTTTCAATTTTCTCGCCGACCCGCGCAACCAGTACGATCCCCATGCGCAAATCATCATTCGACTGTTCGATCAGGATGGTCTGCCGATTCCGATCGCGAACACCGACATTTTTTTCGTTTCCGAGCAGGTTGCGAAGGGAACCGTGCCGATTCAATCCCTGATCGAGCATACCTCGGTCAGCGGTGTGTCGGATAATGTCATTGTCTTTTATCTGCGCACTCAGCGTTTTGACCGCCGGGCGAAGGACTGGCTTGATTCGTTAGGCAACGTCGCCGATTTCGCGCTCGAGATCACGGCCATCGAACCCGCTGCGCCGGTGCAGAATCCGCTCGTCTCTTATTTACCGTTACGTATTCCGCTTTCCGGGAAGCAGGTGAAGAATCTCATCCAACCGCATCGTAGCACCATCCTGGACGTGACGCTGCTGCGGTTGCCTTCGCCGGATATCTTGCAGTTGATCAAGTCCTAAACTCGTTAGGCAGCGACTGTTTGTAGCCTGCTTCGATTTGACTCTGGCTTCAACCTCGTATTGTCCAAGGCAAACATGAAATCGTCCATTTTTTGTCTCGGAGCCACGCTCGCGTTGACGCTGGCGAGCGTTTCCGCTCTCCGTGCCGCGGAGAAGCAGATTCAATTCCCAGCCCCCAGCCAGCATGCCACCCTGACCCAGCGCATCGGTCTGACGGATGTCTCGATCGATTACTCGCGACCCGACATGCACGGCCGCGAGATTTTTGGTGGTCTTGTTCCTTACGACAAGGTCTGGCGCACAGGTGCAAATCAGCCGACCAAAATCAAGTTTAGCGACGCGGTCAAAATTGAAGGACGCGACGTCCCGGCGGGTGAATACGCTTTGTACACCGTTCCGGGTAAAGACGAGTGGACGATCATTCTCTCCAAGAACATCAAGCTTTGGGGCGCCTACGGTTATAAGCCCGACGCAGATGAGATGCGGGCGAAAGTGAAAGCGAGCGCTCTCCCCGAGCCGGTGCAAACTTTCACGATCAGCTTCGACAACCTGGAGGATACCGGAGCGACGATCGCCTTGGAGTGGGACAAGACCCGGGTGCCTGTCCAGCTGACGACGAATGCGATGGAGAAGGTGAATGCGGAAATCACCGACGCGCTGAAGGACCCAGGCTCACTCAAGCCGACCTTCTATTATCAGGCGGCAAGCTTCTATTACGACCATAACAAGGATCTCGAGCAGGCCCAGAAGTGGGTCGATACCGCGATCGCGCAACAGAAAGAGCCGCGCTACTTCATGTATTACAAGAAGGCGCAAATCGAGGCCAAGCTCGGTCACAAAGACCAGGCAAAAACCGCTGCTGAGGAGTCGATCCGCCTGCTCAAGGCCGAGCCAGAGCCGGATGAAACTGCGATTCGTAACAGCCAGTTACTGATTGATTCCCTGCACTAACGTATTGGTGCCCGCCTGATCATTGCACCTTCGTTGTGACATGGCTTTTTCCGTGTGCTGGGTGAGAGTGCTCGCACTCGTTAGTTGTGCCTGCGTGGCGCAGGCTGCAGAAGCGCCACGGGAAATGGATTCGGCGCACATCCGACTTGCTCTCGAAAAGCTCAATGTGCTGGGGCGAGTTCTCTACGTTGCGGCTCACCCGGACGACGAGAACACCAACCTCATCGCCTATTTGGCAAACGGTGCACTCTATGATGCCGCCTACCTTTCGCTCACGCGCGGCGATGGCGGACAAAATCTGATCGGGCCCGAGCTGCGAGATTCGTTAGGCGTTATTCGCACCCAGGAATTGCTGGCCGCGCGACGCATCGACCACGGCCGGCAGTTTTTTACCCGAGCGAACGACTTTGGTTTTTCCAAGTCGCCGGAAGAAACGCTCCGCATCTGGGATCGGGAAGAAATTCTGGCCGATGTCGTCTGGGCGATGCGCCAGTTTCAACCGGATGTGGTGGTGACGCGTTTTCCAACTGAAGACAGTGAAACGCACGGTCACCACACTGCCTCCGCGCGGCTGGCGGCGGAAGCCTTTCGCGCTGCGGGCGATCCGAAGCGTTTTCCCGAGCAACTTAAGTTCGTTAGGCCATGGCAGCCAATGCGTTTGCTTTGGAATTCGTGGGCTGCCTTTCGTGCGCAGATGCGGCACGAACCAGTTGATGTCACGGGCCTGATTCCCTTGGAGGTTGGGGGCTATCAGCCGCTCCTGGGCAAGTCTTATCCGGAGATCGCCGCCGCCAGTCGCAGCATGCATAAGAGCCAGGGCTTCGGCGTTGAAATTAGTCGAGCTGAGCGCAAGGAATATTTTCAATTCCTCGATGGCAAGCCTCTCGCAGGTGGCAATGATCTCATGGCCGGGATCGATACGACCTGGTCTCGTGTGCCTAACGGCGGCGACGCAAGCGCCAGGATCAAATCGATCCTGCAAAATTTTGACGACACAGAGCCGTGGAAATCTGTCCCGGCCTTGCTTGAATTGCGTCAGACACTTCGCGGCCTGGGTGAAGATTCGTGGGCCAAGGAAAAGCTGGGCGATCTGGATCAGATCATTGCCGCATGCGCCGGGCTGCATCTCGAGGCCGTGACCGAAAAAGCAAACGCGCAACCGGGTGAAAAGCTCGGCTTGCAGATTGAAGCCATCAATCGTTCCCCGGTAGAAATGAAGTGGCAATCGCTGAAAATTCTTCAGGAAGGAAAGCCAACTGGGATTGAGAAGCCGCTTCCGCCTAACGAACTCCAGACGGAGAAAGCCACCATCGCTTTGCCTAACGATCTTCCGTTTTCTGGGCCTTATTGGCTGCGCGAACGGGGCACGACTGGAACCTACAAGGTATCGGACCAAAGACTGATTGGTCGACCGGAGAGCCCGCCGCCATTCCCGATTGAAGTGGCCGTGAAGATCGGGGAAGAGGAGATCGCTTACACGCTTGAGCCACGGTTTCGTAAGATCGACCGTGTCGCGGGCGAAGTCAGCGAACCGCTCGTCATCGCGCCGCCCGTCTTCGCTGAGTTGCCGCAATCGGTTTTTGTATTCGGAAATTCACAGCCGAAAACCATCAATCTGCGTGTGATCGCAGTAGCGGAAAAATTCAGCGGCAAAGTCGCCCTCGAAGCGCCGGCAGGTTGGCAGGTGCAACCGGATTCCGTGCCGGTGAATCTTGAAGGTGCGGCGAGCGAAACCAATTGCAGTTTCCAGCTCGCGCCGCCGGCCGCGGCAGGTGAGGGGACTTTGCGCGCCATCTTCATCTCCGATTCCGGCCAGCGAACGCCGGCCTTTAGTCATCAACGCATCGACTATCCGCATATCGAACCGCAAATGCTGATCTCACCCGCGCAGGCCAAAGTCGTTAGGGCGAAGATTGAGAACAGGGCTCTGCATGTGGGTTACATTCCTGGCGCGGGCGATGCTGTTCCGGAAAGTCTGCGCGAGATCGGCTCGAACGTGAAAATTCTGGCCGACTCCGAGGTGAAAGCAGCGAACCTCGCGCAATTCGATGCCGTCGTTCTTGGAGTTCGGGCTTACAATGTGCACACGGATCGCATGCCGACCTGGTATCCGGAATTGCGCTCCTACGCCGAAAAAGGTGGTGTCGTCCTGGTGCAATACAACACTACGCCCGGTCCCCAACCTAACGAATTACCGCATCCACTCCACGTCTCGCACGATCGCGTCACCGACGAGAATTCCGAGGTTCGTATCCTCGCGCCGGACCATCCGGTAATGAATTCGCCTAACAAAATTACCCCGGCCGACTTTGAGGGGTGGGTGCAGGAGCGCGGTCTCTATTTTCCGGACCAATGGGACGCCGGCTGGACGCCGATCCTCTCGAGTCACGACCCTAACGAAAAGCCGCTTGATGGCGGTTTGCTCGTCACCCGCGTCGGCCAGGGCTGGTTCGTCTACACCGGTTACTCCTGGTTTCGCGAGTTGCCCGCCGGCGTGCCAGGTGCCTATCGCATTTTCGCCAATCTCATTTCGTTAGGCAAAGCAAACCCATGATCGTGTCGCGGATATCTCGAAGCCCCTGTCGTCGCCGTCATGAGGTTTGCTGGTTGCGCTCCTATGGAAAGTAACCCGTCTCCCGAAGACGAAACCCGGCGCCTGCCACTCTTTGGTTCCTGGCGAAATGCTTACCTTGCCATCGGCGTGATTTTCGTTCTCCAGGTAGGGTTCTTCTATCTGGTGAGTCATTATTTCGAGTGAGCGGGCTCGATTACGCCGTCCTTTTCGGCACGCTGCTCGCGATTGCCATTTACGGATGGTGGAAGACGCGGGCTGATCACGATCTCGGCCATTACCTGCGAGGCGACTCGAGCATTCGCTGGGGCACAATCGGTCTCTCCGTCATGGCGACGCAGGCCAGCGCGATCACGTTCCTTTCCACGCCAGGCCAGGCCTACGAGAGCGGGATGAGTTTCATCCAGAATTATTTTGGGCTGCCCTTCGCGCTCATCGTCGTCTGTGCGGTTTTCATTCCGATCTATCACCGCCTCAAGGTCGTGACCGCCTATGAGTATCTCGAGCAGCGCTTCGATCAAAAAACGCGATTGTTAGGCGCGTTCCTTTTTCTCCTGCAACGCGGACTCGCGGCGGGAATCACGATCTACGCGCCGGCCATCATTCTTTCGACGCTTCTGGGCTGGAAACTGAGCCTAACGATCGTGCTTTCCGGTTTGTTCGTGGTCCTTTACACCTCCCTGGGCGGTACGATTGCCGTCAGCCACACGCAAAAATGGCAGATGGGTGTGATCCTGGCCGGGATGGCGGTCGCTTTCGGAATGATCGTCCATCGGCTTCCGGCAAACGTTTCCTTTTTCGATGCCATGTCGATTGCAGGGAAAATGGGAAAACTGAATGCGGTTGATTTCTCGGTCGATCCGCAACGCCGATACACTTTCTGGTCGGGTTTGCTTGGAGGATTCTTCCTCTCGCTTTCTTATTTCGGAACCGACCAATCCCAGGTGCAGCGTTACCTGGCCGGCGGGTCGCTCGTCGCCGGGCGATTCGGCCTGATCTTCAATGCCATCCTCAAACTGCCGATGCAGTTCTTCATCCTCCTTATCGGGGTCATGGTCTTTGTGTTTTATCAATTCGAAAAGCCGCCGCTGTTTTTTAACCAGCCTGCGCTTGCGCGCGCGTCCGCCGCCGAGCCGGCGAAATTTGCTGCCCTTGAAGCACGCTATGAAACTGCCTTCGACCACAAAGAATCCGCCGTTCTTGGCCTAACGAAAAGCCTGCACTCCGATGGACCCCCGGCGATCGCCGCCGCCACCGCCGTCGCACAGTCGACCCAGCGCGAGGTCGAACAAGTTCGCACTGAGCTGAAGCACGAATTGAAAGCGGTCGATCCGCGGATCGAGACGAACGATGCCGACTATGTCTTTATCGGCTTCGTCCTTCGCTATCTTCCTCATGGCATCATCGGCCTGCTTGTTGCCGTGATTTTCTGCGCGGCGATGTCTTCGAGTGCGGCGGAATTGAACGCGCTCGGTTCGACAACCGCGGTCGATTTTTATCGGCGATTGATTCATCCCCACGCGAGCGACGAACATTACCTTCTTGCCTCGAAGCTGTGCACCATTCTTTGGGGCGCCGTGGCGATCTCTTTCGCCCTCCTGGCGAACCTGGTGGAGAATCTTATCCAGGCGCTCAACATTCTCGGCTCGATTTTTTACGGAAGCATCCTTGGTATTTTTATCGTCGCGTTTTTTCTTCGATTCGTTAGGGGATCTGCTGTCTTCTTTGCCGCACTGCTTTCGGAGGCCTTTGTGCTCGCTCTCTTCTACAGCACGAAGATTGGTTATCTTTGGTACAACTTGATCGGTTGCATCGCAGTCCTGTTGCTCGCGAGTCTCTTCGAAAAAGCGGTCTTCTCGCGCCGATAACGCGCCGTTGCGAGGCGTGATTGGAGGCGGCAGGACTTGCGCGGCACACAGACAGAATCCCTGTGCTACGGTTCGGGAGTGGCGTCACCGATCATCTGTTTCGGACAACAACCGTGCGGGATTTTTCCACGCCGTTTCCTCTACGCGAAGATCCAGACGGCGCGGCGGCTCCAATCAGAAATTGGCGGTGAGATCGTATTCTTTTGTCACGACAGCGATCACGACCCGCGAGAAACGATGACGATCCTGCACGACCTGCGGAGCGGGCGTGAGCATCGAATCAATTTCAAGTTCGAAAACAAACTCCAGCGCGAATTCTCGCCCCTCTTTGCCAAGCGAATCGCCCCCGGTTGGCAGGCGGATACCGCACGACAACTACCAAATCTTGTTCCGCGAAGATGGGTCGATGAATTCAAAACGGTGCAGGCCGATAACGTGGCCGATTTTTGTCTCGAGATGTATCGCCGCTTTGGCCTGCTCGAGGGCCTGCGCCTGACGCGCTCCGGCGATCCCGAGTTTCGACGTTGTGCCTGCCCGGTCGATGATTTCTTCGTCGACGTAAAGTATGAAGGGGAATTGGTTCGGGCGCGGATCAGCCCCAACGAACTTCTTTTGCACAAGGGCGGCGATTCGTATCTCAGGCTTCCGCTTGAGAAGTTCGACATCTCCCAGATCAGTCCGACGCGCGACACCCGTCTGCGCTGGATGCAATCGGTCATCGGTTGCACGCATTACGTCGCGGGCGCGAGCGAGATCAAATATGTGAACACGGCGGAGGCGCCCGGAGTCCAATTCATCGCTCGGGATTACATTTCCGAGTCCGATCTTGCGTATATTCCCGATGCCTGATTCCCAACTCGCGCTTCTCGCAGTCGGCGCACACCCGGATGACATCGAATTCGGCTGTGGTGGTATCTTGCTCGCGGAGGCCGATCGTGGAAGCGCGATTGCGCTCTGTATTTGTTCGCGCGGCGAAGCGGGAACGAACGGCACGCCTAACGAACGCGAAGCAGAGGCGCGGCGGGCCGCAAGCCTTATCGGCGCGACGATTGAGTTCCTCGACTTGGGTGGTGATTGCCGTCTCGTTCTTTCCGCGAGCAACAGCCTTGCTCTTGCACGGATGATTCGAAAAGTCCGACCAGCAGTGCTGCTTTCGCCCACTGGCGGCGGCGATCAACATCCCGACCACCTGATCGTTAGCCAACTTTGCCGGAGGGCGGCGAGACTGGCGCGCTATGGCGGGGTCGAGGGTCTGCGCGAAATGCAGGCGCATGCCATCGGTCATCACTTGGAATACGCCATCGCTCCCGGAGCCGAACCGCCTAACGATCGATTGAGAATTTGCGTCGATATCAGCTCGCAGTATGCGCGCTGGGTGGAATTGATGAATTGCCACCAGACCCAACTTCGCACCCGCCGTTATCTCGAGCTGCAAACCGCCCGCGCGCGCTTGCTTGGCCTAACGAGCGGTGTGGAGCATGCGCAGGCCCTTTTCCCAGGCAACGATCTCCTGGTCAGCAATCTCGCCGAGTTACCGGCGTCCGTTCGTCTCTTTTAAAATGGCAGAGCGGGCGCTCAAGATCGGCATTACCTGTTATCCCCTGATCGGGGGAAGCGGCATTCTCGCCACCGCTCTCGGATCGGAGTTGGCGCGTCGCGGGCACGATGTGCATTTTTTCAGCTCCGCTTTGCCGGTGCGGCTCGATCTCAGTCAGCCCCGCATTTTTTTCCATGAGGTGGTGGTGAATGAATACAGCCTCTTTACCTACCCCGACTACACACTGCCGCTGGCTGTGCGGATGGCCGAGGTGGCGCGCGCGGAAGAGCTCGATGTCTTTCACGTCCACTACGCCGTGCCGCACGCGACCGCAGCTTATCTTGCGGTCCAGATGCTGCAATCGAATGGCACGCGCCCACCGAAAATCATCACCACGCTGCACGGTACCGATACGACCCTGCTCGGGCAGGACCCGGGCTATCGTCCGGCGATCGAGCATGCGCTTTTGCATTCGAATGCGATCACGACGGTCTCGAAAAGTTTGCGCGATGAAACGCTCGCGACCTTTGCGATCGACCAACCGGTCGAGGTGATTCATAACTTTTTCGATCCGTCTCCGCGCTCGCGCAGCCGGAAGGAAGTGCGAGCGGAATTGGGTCTTGCCCCCAATGAATTCCTGGCGATGCACATTTCTAATCTGCGTCCGCTCAAGCGCGTCGATCTGCTCCTTCGCGCTTTTGCGGCGGCGAGGAGTTCCCGACCGATGCGGCTGCTGATTGTGGCGGGCAATTCTTTTTCGCAGTACGAATCGTTGCGCGACGAATTGCAACTGCGCGAACGGGTTCTCCTCAGACAGGGAGCGCGCGAAGTGGAGGATTATCTTCTGGCAGCCGATGCCGGCATTTACAGTTCGGAGCACGAAAGCTTTGGGCTGAGCATTCTCGAGACGCTTTTCTATGCGAAGCCGGTGGTCGCTTTTGGGATTGGCGGCATTTCGGAGGTGGTGGTCGACGGCGAATGCGGATTTCTCCACTCGTTTGGAGACACGGCCGCAATGGCAAAATCGATCGGGTTTCTTGCCGATACGCCGGAGCGTGCAAGTGAGATGGGTGCGAATGGTCGACGGCGGGCGGAGGAATTTTTCACCGCAGCCCGGATCGTGCCGGAGTATGAGGCGCTTTACCGTCGCGTGATTCGTTAGGCTCATCCGCCGCTTGTTCCGTTCGACCGCCGTTGCCTTCCATGAAGTAGGTGGTCCTGCCTACTCTCGTTAGGCGAAGTCTCTGGCGCCAGGTTCCCTTGTGCGCTTCGAGAGTCTGCGACTTTGATGTCGGTGCCGGTTCTTTATCCGAGAAAGCTTCAGTCAGAATGCGTCCATCGCATTCGTTAGGCACTTCCAGACCGAGAATAGAAAGAATTGTGGGCGCGACGTCGACGTTGCCCGTCGGGCTCTCGTCCGTCCAGCCGCGGCGGAAATCCGGCCCGGTCGCGAGGAGGGTATTGTGCATGTCGTATCGACTCAGGCTCCCGTGGTTGCCCTGGTCGACCGTGTGGCCGATGTCGGAAGCAATTTTGCCCGGCACGCCAAAATGATTCGGTTGATCGCTCCAGCGGCAGGCTACCAAAACATCTGGAGCATCGCTCGTGTCGATCAATGCCTGCGCGAAAGTGAAAGAGCCTTCGGAAACGGTCCGGGTAAAGATGACACCGGCGAAATCAGAACTCTGCAGAAATTCGATCAGGCGTTGGATTGTGTTGTTGTCGTGATCGGCGACGTAGAACGCGACGCTGCCGCCAAGAGTGACGACCAGGATTTCTCCCTTTGCTGGACGATTGCTTCGGACGCGGACCGCATTGAATCCAACCGCATGTAAGCGCTCCGCGACGTCGACCGCGAGATCGATCGTAGAAAAACCGTGATCGGATACCACGAAAAGATCGGTGCTCGTCAGGGCATTCTTTGCCTTCAAGGCGGCGATGACTTTGCCAAGGTCGTCGTCGCTGCTCTTAATCGCCGCGAGCGAGGTCGGAGAACCGGGTGCGCTCTCATGTTGCGAGAGGTCCGGTTCGCTTAACCAAAGGAGGGAAAATTTCGGAACGTCCGTTTTCCAGAGTACGTCGGTCAGGGCACGAGTTGACCAGGCATCCTGACTGTCGTTAGGCAAACCACGCCGCGGAGGGAAAGGACCGATCGTCGTCTCAATGAGGCCACTTTCATTCCTCGGAAGAATTTTGCCGCGGTAAACAACGAAAGAGTTTTTTGCGGCCTCACCGTTTCGTTGCCGGGCGCGATCGAACAACTGCGCGACCGGTTTCGAACCTGAGATGGCGGTCCGCTCGCCAGATTTGTGCAGCAATTCCACCAAAGTGGGGACGGAAAGGTAGTGTGTCAGGGCAGATGAATCGATCTGACCCAAGTCGGGATATTCCGAAGTATCGAATGGTTTGTGCGCATCGACCGCAGGGCGAAATTCTATGTTGCCGATGATGCCACTGCGTCCCGGCTCTGCACCGGTGGCGAGCGCGGTCCCGTTAACGTTCGTCAGGCTAGGATAAACGGGATGATTGTTGGCGAAGAAGACGCCGTCGCGGCGCAGCGCGACGAGGTGTGGCGCGTATTTCTCGACCGCAAACCCCGGCCGCATTCCGTCCCAAACAATGAGGACGACGTGTTGCGCCTTGCCCCGGGCTTCGACGTTACAGGCCAACAGAGCAAAGAGCAGAATGCGAACCGTGAACGTGAACCACCTCGGGCACATGACAGGCAAGAATTGCACGGCGTCCGAGCAAGTTCGAGGGAGCTTTCGTGACGTTCCTGTAACGGCGCATTAGAATCGCGCCGCGATGAGCCGCGAGATTTTGAGCTTGGCATTTCCTGCGAAACGACGGTTGAAGCTTGCTCGACAGTTCAAGCAGGTGCGAAGCGAAGGGAAAACGGTCCGCGGAGCCCTCCTCACGCTGGGTACCTTGCGAGTGGACGGAGAGGAAGCTTTTCGGGTGGGGTTCGTCACCGCCCGACGGATCGGGGGAGCGGTCGTGCGGAATCGCGCGCGGCGAAGGTTGCGCGAGGTCGTGCGGCGGCGACAGCATGACTTGCTCCCTGGCTTCTGGATCGTAGTCATCGCTCGACCGGCGGCAGCAGCAGCAGATTGGGAGATGCTGGAGAGGGAATGGCTGAAACTCGCACGGCGCGCCGGAATTCTGAGCGAATCGGACGTCTGAGCCGCGAGGGGAATTGCGAACGGTTGCGCCTTGGGTTGCGCCTTGGACGGCCCGCCCCTATCCTACGGCCCTGACGATGGTTTCGCTTCTTCGCTTTCTCATTCGGGCCTATCAAATGACGCTCTCGCCGGTGCTCTCCTGGCTTGGGGGACCAGCGACCGGCTGCCGCTTTCATCCCACCTGCTCGCAATACCTTCTCGAAGCGGTGGAGCGACACGGCGCGTTTCGTGGAAGCTGGCTGGGATTGAAACGCGTTGCACGTTGTCATCCCTGGGGCGGCGAAGGCGAAGATCCCGTGCCGGCGACGGCAGTGCGATGAATTGGCCAAGGGCGATGTGCGATTGGCAATTCCAGCTCGCTAAATAAGCGGAAAATTTGCTCCGATGGACCGACAAGCCTGGATTGTTGTTACTCTTTGCATCCTCGGATTGGTCGGCTGGCAGATCTATGTCGCGCGACACGCGCCACCGGCGCCGCGAATCGTGCCTGTTACGCCCGTGCCGTCAGTCGCCATGTCTGCGGCGCCAGGCGCTACGCAGTCCGCGACCGCAACGCCTTCCACCGTCCCTAACGAATCGACGCCAAGTCCAACCCCAACTCCCGCGACGCGGTCGTTTGTCGAAAAGACCGTCACGCTCAGGAACGATGATCTCGAATTACTCCTGACCAACCGCGGCGGCGGCATAGCGGAAGCAATCTTGCCCAAGCATACAGGCGAGAATGGACAGACGGTGAAACTCAATTCCCAGCAGCCGGTGCCAATCGGCGCTTTGATCGAAAAACCTGAAGCACCGTCGCTGGAAGAATTCAGCTTCGTCCCGACTAGCGGTGGAGTGGAATTGGAGCGTGCCCTGCCTAACGACGTCACGCTGCATAAGAAGTTCACTCTCCTCTCGCCGCCTAACCAAAAGGACAATTATGTCGCGCAGATGGAAGTCGATTTCCAAAATCGCGGTCCTGCGCCTTACGTGAACCCCGCCTACTATGTCGCGCTCGGCTCGGCGACGCCGATTCACCGTAACGATCTGCCGAATTACACCCGCCTCACCTGGTGCATCGACGGCAAAACTCGGACGACTGACGTCAGCTGGTTTGCCGAGCAAAAGTATCCGTTCATCGGGACAACAAAGCGAGGCGCGCTCCAGTTTTTCGAGGAGAAGACGGCCAACGCGGAATGGGCGGCAGTGAGCAATCAGTTCTTCGTCAGCCTCATCACCCCGTTAGGCGCCAAGGCCGATCGGGCCTGGTCGACTCGCTACGAGGCGCGGAAGGATAACGAAGGGAAGATCGATTACGGGATCGAAGGCGCGATGGGTATGCCCGGTTTCGCGGTAAAGCCCGGCCAAACCGTGACCGTCCAGTTTCAACTTTATCTTGGTCCGAAGCTTTATCATCGCCTCGCGCAGCTGACACACGACGAAGCCGAGATCATGGATTTCGGCCTTTGGAAATTGGTCAGCGAAGCGCTCCTCAACCTGATGAATCTGATCCACGGATTCGTCGGGAACTACGCTGTCGCGATCCTCATTCTCACCGCCATTGTGAAAGGTTTGCTCTGGCCGCTGCAGACCAAGGCCAACAAGTCGATGCGTCGCATGTCCGCGCTCTCGCCAAAAATGCAGGAACTGCGCGAAAAGTACAAGGACGATCCGACAAAAATGAATGCCGAGCTGATGAAGCTCTATAAGGATTACGGAGTCAATCCGGTGAGCGGTTGTCTCCCAATGATGATCCAGATCCCGATCTTTTTCGGCCTCTTCACCATGCTGCGGCAGGCGGTCGAGTTGCGCAACGCCAGCTTCCTTTGGGTGCATGACCTTTCCCAGCCTGATACTGTCGCGCATATCCCGGGTCTGGGTTGGCCGATCAACATTTTGCCGCTCGTCATGGCCGGAACGAGCTTTTGGATGACGCATATCACGCCGAAGAGTGGTGACGCCACCCAGCAGCGCGTGATGATGTTTATGCCGCTGATTTTCGTCGTCTTTTGCTACAACTTTGCAGCCGCACTTGCTTTGTATTATACAACCCAAAACCTGTTTACGATCCTGCAGTTGTATCAGAACAGGAACCAACCGTTGCCCAAGCTGGAGAAAGTGAACCAGCCGGCAAAACGAAAAGGGAGAGTACGCTGATGAGCAATGAGGTCGAGACCAAGGTGGATGCGAAAGAGCTGCTCGACACCATGCTCGGCTATCTTGGTTTCGTCGTGCAAATCGAGGAAACCAGGAGCGAAAGCGGCAATCCGACTCTCCAGATTTATACCGAGGAAGCCGATCGCCTCATTGGGCGCGATGGCGAAATCCTTGATGCCATTCAGTTCCTCCTCAACCGGCTCTTGCAGGCGAAAAATCCCGAGGCGCCGAAATGGATTGTCGATTGCGAAATGTATCGCTCGATGCGGCAGGACAAGATCGTGCAGCACGTGCGCCAGCTGGCGGAGCGGGTGCGCATTTCCGGGCGACCATTGCAGCTGGAGCCGATGAATTCCTACGAGCGCCGCATCGTGCACGAAGCCTTCAAAAACGATCCGGATGTTGGCACGTGGAGCCCTTCTGATTCCGCGCGCATCAAACAGATCACGCTCATTCGGCGCCCGGCGAAAAAGGAAACTGTCCCGAGCGAAAAGCCCTAACGAACCAGGCGGCTGCCGCGATATCCTTTCAGTGAAGCTGGAAGACTGGGAGCACGTTCTACCGGACCGCGAAAGTTATTGGCTGACGCGATTCGTCATCCTGCGCCTCCTCGGAATCGTTTATGCAATTGCGTTTCTCGTCGCGGTCAATCAGATCCTGCCGCTGATCGGATCTGACGGCCTTCTGCCCCTTGGCAATTTCGTCGAGCACGTTCGCACCGCGCTCGGCGGTTCGTTAGGCGGATTTCTTCGTCTGCCCTCAATTTTTTGGTTTAACCACTCCGACGCAATGCTTGTGAGCACTGCCTGGGTTTGCTTTGCCCTCTCCTGCGTTGTTGCCTGCGGCTACGCGAACGCGATTCTTCTCGCCCTCCTTTGGGCGCTTTACATGTCGTTCGTCCACCTTGGCCAGGATTGGTATGGCTACGGGTGGGAAACGCAGCTCCTCGAAACCGGCTTTCTTGCCATTTTCCTTTGCCCGCTCTTCGATGGCCGCCCCTTCCCGCGCCGGCCGCCACCGCTCGTCGTGTTCTGGCTTTTTCGCTGGCTCACGTTCCGGATCATGTTCGGCGCCGGGATGATCAAAATCCGCGGCGACGAAAGCTGGCGGAATCTCACCACGCTCTTTACCTATTACGAAACCCAGCCGATCCCGAACGGACTCAGCCGCTGGTTTCATTTTCTGCCGCGGGCCGTCCTGCGCGGCGGCGTACTCTTCAATCACCTCGCCGAGCTGGTCGCACCCTGGTTTATTTTCTGGCCGCGACTCGCGCGTCTCGTGGCGGGAAGCATCATCATTCTTTTCCAGATCGCGATCGCCCTGGGTGGAAACCTTTCTTTTCTAAACTGGCTCACCATCATTCCAGCGTTCGCCTGTTTCGACGATCGCGCTCTCTCCAAAATTCTGCCGCGCGCCCTAACGAATCGAGCGGTTGCCGCGCAACGGGGCGCGGTCGTCTCACGGCCGATGCTCGGCACGGCCTGGGCTGTCGCGTCGGTCGTGGCGATTTTGAGCATTCAGCCGGTGCTCAACATCTTTTCCACGCACCAGATCATGAACACCTCCTTCGATCCGGTCGATTTGGTCAACACCTACGGTGCTTTCGGGACCGTGGGAACCGAGCGTCTCAATGTCGTCTTCGAAGGCACAAACGATCGCTCGCCGGACGATAACGCCATCTGGAGAGGGTATCCTTACAAAGGGCTGCCGGTCGCGCTCGACGAGCGGCCGCCGCAGATCGCGCCTTACCAGCTCCGGCTCGATTGGCAAATGTGGTTTGCGGCCATGGCTTCGCCTAACGAGTATCCCTGGACACTCAACCTCATCTGGAAACTGCTGCACAACGAACGCAGCGCGGTTTGCCTGTTTCGTTCCAATCCCTTCCCCGACCAACCGCCCCGCTACATCCGAGCGGTCCTCTATCGTTATTCGTTCGTCAGGCCAAATCCGCACGGAACTTGGTGGAAACGCGAGCGGCTTGGACTCTGGCTCCCGCCGCTCGCAAGCGACGATCCGCAATTGAAACAAATCCTCCGCCGCGCCGGCTGGCTGCATGACTACTAACCAAGCCCATGCGTTACCGGTTGCGCTCGGCTGAGAGAGACGGAATCGACCGGTCCTTCGGCTCGCCTAACGAAATTGTGATTTTGGAATCCGCTATTTCTTCCCTCTGTTCTTTTTCTTCGGCAGACCCTTGCGCTTGGTTTCGGCGAAGTCCTTGAGCTGCTTTTCGCTCATCGATTTGGCCATGCTCTTCAACGCTCCCTTGAGCGACGACATCTTTTTCTCTCCCCGTTTCGCTGCGAGCGCCGCGCCCGCTGCCATCTGTTGCTTCTTCGACTTTGCTGGCATGCAAATCCAACGCAAACGGCCCGGTCCATGGCCTTCCTCCCCTCGAGATTTATAATTACTGGAATCTTTTTTTCTTGTCGCAGACGCTCAAATATCTAATACTCCGGCCCATGTTCGGATGCGCCAGGCTGCTCGCAACTGTCACCCTGTCCGTCGCCTTGTTTGCGACCGCGCAGGCCGCGTCCGATTGGCAAATCGTCAAGATGGGTGGCCGCGAATATCTGACCATCGACAACATCGCGAAGTTTTACGGCCTGCCGACCGGTGTCACACCAAGCGAGAAGCGTATCCGCCTTGATAATGGCAAATCTTCCGTCGAAGTGCAGCTCGACAGCCGCGAAATTCTAATCAACGGGGTGCGCAGCTGGCTCTGTTTTCCGGTGGCGGAAAAGGATGGCCAGTATCTCGTCTCACGGGTCGACCTCGCCAAAACCCTTGAGCCGCAGCTGCGCCCCCAGATGATTACCAATCTCGGTCATTTCAAAACCGTGGTTCTCGATCCCGGCCACGGCGGCTACGACAAGGGCGCAATCAGTAGTTACGGCTACGAAAAGGATTTCGCCCTCGACGTGGCGCGCAACATCAAGCCGCTCCTCGAAGCCAAAGGTCTCAAGGTCATCATGACCCGCGATAGCGACATCTTTGTGCCGCTGGAATTGCGCGCGCGAATCGCGAACGCTGCCAGGGACGCAGTCTTCGTCAGTATTCATTTCAACGCCACCGATTCGAACCCGGCGGCGAGCGGATTTGAAATTTTCTCACTTACACCGCGCGGCGCGCCGTCCACTGCGGATGACGCGCTTGCGCTTCGGTTTATGAACATGCAGGCAGGCAGCCCGGTTGACGCGCCGAGCCTCGCGCTTTCCATGAGCGTCTATCATTCCGTCGTCGGCCACTTCTCGGAAGTCGACCGTGGAATCAAGCGCGCCCGGTTTGCAGTCCTGCGTCTGACGCAAATCCCGGCCGTCCTGGTCGAGGGCGGATTCCTGACCGAGCGCGGCGAGAGTCGGCTTATCGCCCAAAGCTCATGGCGGGCAAAGCTGGCGAATTCGATCGCTACCGGCATTCTGGGTTACAAGGAATTGGTCGACAACAAAACTCGCCCGATGATGGTGGCCGATTACCGTCGTGAAGCCGAAGGCGCGTTGGTCCTGAAGGACGCCGTCGCGCCGGCCAAGCCGGAATCTTCGCCGGCCCCAGCCGTCATTCCTACGAGTAATTAGTTCGCCCGACCGAGGCGAGCTTTTCCTTCTACCGCCGGAGGCCTTTTCTGTGGCCTCCGAAATTGGATTGACCATTCCCGGTCGAATCCTCAGCCTTCTGCTCATAACCAACCAACCAAAGGAGCAATAATGAAAAAACTACTCAGCTATATGATGACGGCTTTGATCGCGACCAGCGCGATTTCCTTCGCCGCCGCGCCGACCGAGGAGCAGATGATGGAAAAAGAGAAAGGGGCGTGGCAGGCCTTCAAAGACAAGAACGCAGACGCGTTCAAGAAATTCGTGTCCGCGGAGATGGTCGGCGTTTACGACGATGGCATGTCCGACATGGCGAAAGAGCTGGCCGACATGCAGAAGTGGGATATGAAATCGTTCGAGATCAGCAATTTCAAACAAACGGCTGAGGGCCCTAACGGCGTCGCCGTGACATATGTTGTGAAGGTCGAAGGCACCTACAATGGTAAAGACGCCTCCGGGACCTACAACGCTGGGTCTGTCTGGGTGAAGGAAAGGGGCAACTGGAAGGCGATCTTCCATACCAACATGAAGCAGGCGGCCGGCAGTTAGCCTTTCACTTCTCGCCAGTCGAGAATTCAACGGCGCGCTCTAACGGGCGCGCCGTTTTTTTGATGAAATTCCGGGCTATCACTCTGATCACGAGCGCTGGGACCGCGTTCGCAACTGCGACGCCGGACGAAGCTGCAATCGTTGCAAAAGAGAACGCGATCTGGGATGCCGCCCAGCACAAACGGTTGGACCAATTCCAGCAGCTCGTCGCGCCTACCGTGCGCGCGGTTTTTGCCGACGGCATCATGACGATGGCAAACGAGCTGCAGGCGATCCCAAAACGGACAATGAAATCGGTCAGGCTAGGCAACTTCAACGTTGTCTTAGCTGATTGGTTGATCGCGATCGTCACCTACTTGGCGACCGTGGAAACTGCATCTGGGGGAAACGAGACGAGCGCCACTTCCAATTGCGGCTCCCTCTGGCAGATGCAGTACGGCCGATGGCAGGCGATTTTCCACGGCGAAGCCGAAATGGCGCCGGCCTCCGCGGCACCGTCGCATTGACTTCCCACCCTCCGGTTCTATTCTGAAACAACAGAGCGGGGGAGCCATGGGCTGAGAGTTCGGTTCTGCAATTGCGGAAACGGAGACCCCTTAAACCTGATGCGGGTAATGCCGCCGTAGGGAGCAAGGAGTTCGTTAGGCCATGCGTCATCTCGCGCGTGGCTTTTTTGCTTTGAACGAAGAGGAATTTGAAATCCAGAAAACCAGCAAAAGAAAAACGCTTCTGCTCCTTTCTGGCTTTCTCGCTTCCAGATTGATTCCATTCCTATGATCGCGACCAAAGACTCTCTCGAACCGCAAAGCTCCGACTACGTAATGCCGAACAGCCGTCGGGTTTACCTGAGCGGCAAATTGCATCCAGATGTACGCGTCCCATTCCGCGAAATCACACAGGCGCCGACGAAGTCACTCAGTGGCGAATTGGAGCCTAACGAACCGATCCGCGTTTATGATTGCAGCGGCCCGTGGGGCGACCCCGAGCAATCATCCGATGTAGCAAAAGGTCTGCCGCCGATCCGCGTCGAATGGATCCAAAGGCGAGGGGACACTGCAGAGTACGACGGTCGCGAAGTGAAGCCGGAAGACAACGGCTATCTCACCCGCGGCCACGAAGAGTTCGCCAGCAGCGCCGAGCGCCGCAACCGTCTCGATCACTTCCGCGGCATGAAACGCAAACCACTCCGCGCCAGTGCCGGTCATCCCGTCACGCAACTTTGGTATGCCCGTCAGGGAATCATCACACCGGAAATGGAATTCATCGCCATCCGCGAGAACGGCCGTCTCGCAACTCGCAACTCGCAACTCGCAACTGAACGCCACTCGTTAGCTCACCAGCATCCCGGTAACTCCTTCGGCGCCGCTATCCCCAAGGAGATAACTCCCGAATTCGTTAGGCAGGAAGTCGCCCGTGGCCGCGCCATTATCCCGGCTAACATCAATCACCCCGAGTCCGAGCCGATGATCATCGGCCGCAACTTTCTCGTAAAGATCAACGCCAACATCGGCAACAGCGCGGTCGCGTCATCCATTGAAGAAGAAGTCGAGAAGATGCGCTGGGCCACCAAGTGGGGTGCGGATACGGTGATGGATCTTTCCACCGGCAAGAATATTCATGCCACGCGCGAATGGATCATTCGCAATTCGCCCGTACCAATTGGCACTGTGCCGATTTATCAGGCACTCGAAAAAGTCAGCGGACGCGCCGAAGAACTGACCTGGGAGATTTATCGCGACACTCTTATCGAGCAGGCGGAGCAGGGGGTCGATTACTTCACCGTCCACGCCGGTGTATTGCTTAGGTATGTGCCGCTAACTGTTAACCGCATGACTGGCATAGTCAGTCGCGGCGGAAGTATCATGGCTAAGTGGTGTCTTGCTCATCACCGGGAAAGTTTCCTTTACACTCACTGGGACGAAATCTGCGAGATCATGGCCACCTACGACGTTAGCTTCTCCATCGGCGATGGACTTAGACCCGGAAGTATCGCCGACGCCAATGACGAAGCGCAGTTCGCCGAGTTATACACTCAGGGCGAGCTGACTCAGCGTGCCTGGAAACATCATGTTCAGGTGATGAACGAAGGCCCGGGCCACATTCCCATGCACATGATCAAGGAGAACATGGAGAAACAGCTCGAGTGGTGTGACGAAGCCCCCTTTTACACGTTAGGCCCGCTCACCACCGACATCGCTCCCGGCTACGATCACATCACGAGCGCGATCGGCGCGGCCATGATCGGCTGGTACGGCTGCGCCATGCTTTGCTATGTCACCCCGAAGGAGCACCTGGGACTACCGAACAAGAAAGACGTCAAAGACGGAGTCATCGCCTATAAGATCGCCGCCCACGCCGCCGACCTGGCCAAAGGCCATCCTGGCGCGCAATACCGCGATAACGCCATCAGCAAAGCCAGGTTTGAGTTCAGGTGGGAAGACCAATTCAATCTTTCACTCGATCCCGAGACGGCGCGCGAGTTTCATGATGAAACTCTCCCTCAGGAGGGCGCAAAGACCGCCCACTTTTGCAGCATGTGTGGCCCTCACTTTTGTTCCATGAGAATAACGGAGGACGTTCGCAAATACGCCGCGGAGCAGCATCTCACAGACCAAGACGCGGTGAAGGTCGGAATGGAGCAAAAGGCCCGCGAGTTTCACGAAGCGGGATCAGAGGTTTACACCAGCGCTTGACCGATCTTCGCGCGGGCGACGAACATTGCGTCTTCGCGCACTCACACTATTTTGCAAGTGCAACGAATGTTGCTGTCGTGACGAGAAATTCACATCGAGAAACGCAGACTTCGAACGGAAGAAAACCTCCTGATTTCATCCGGAAAGGATTAGAGGCACATCGCGCGACGGAAAGAGTGAGGGCGAAGGCCCCAAGAGAGTTCGGCAAACCAAGACGAGATCGGACGATTCTTTCTGCGATCAAGAACAAACAGGTCTTACGCTTCAACTACAACGGCAAAGAACGAATCGTGGAGCCGCAGACCTACGGAATCAGCATCGCTGGTCGCGAAGTATTGCGGGCGCGTCAAGTTGGCGGGGAAAGCGGTTCAGGTCAGTTGCGAATGGCAAAACTGTTCGATCTGGAAAAGATTTCGCATCTGCGAAAAGCGGGAACTGCCTTTACAGGAGCGTTGCCAGCGCATAATCCTAACGACAGCGCAATGATGGAAGTCTTCGCGACCCTTCCGAAGCCTAAGATGTGAATATCACTACGACACACCCATTCTATGGTACAAGGTCGGCATGGAAATCAAGCTGACCGCGAGATGGTTCGAAAGCCCGGCCGTTGCTTCGCCTCCGTTCCAGCGGCGCACGCGCGATTTAACCGATGAAACTGATTTCCGTGAACGTCGGCTTGCCGCGAGAGATCAAGGTGAGCGGAAAAACCGTGCGGACGTCGATCTGGAAGAATCCGGTGCAAGGTCTCGTGCATGTCTCGACCCTGAATCTGGATGGCGACCAGCAATCCGATCTTACCGTACACGGAGGAGTCGACAAAGCGGTCTATCTTTACCCGATCGAGCACTACTCCTATTGGGCCGCTCAGTTACCCGAAGTTGAGTTGCCTCTCGGAGCCTTCGGCGAGAACTTCTCCGCCCAGGGTATTCTGGAGGATCAGATCAGAGTAGGCGATCGTCTTCGTGTTGGCTCCGCGGAGTTCATGGTCACACAGCCGCGGCTGCCGTGCTACAAGCTGGGCATCCGATTCGATCGTCGCGACATCGTGAAACGCTTTCTGCAAAGCAAACGCACCGGGTTTTATCTGGCCGTCCTGCGCGAAGGAGAAATAGAGGAGGGCGAGGAAATCGAATGGATGGAAAAACAGGAAAGCGGCGTCACGATCACGGAGATTGTGAATCTCTACTCGACGGATTCGCAAAACCAGGAGCTGCTCCGTCGCGCCAGCGAAGTGCCGGCGCTACCGCAAAGCTGGAGAGATTATTTCCGAAAACGTCTTTGGAATGCAGACGCCTGACCCCGAAACCATGCGCGAGTCTCACGCGGAACGGTAACGGGGCTAAGAGCGCATCGTCATCGGCCCGCAGCCTTTTCGGCACGCTCGAGCAGCCGCGGCGCTTTCATCTTCTCCGCCCAGGCCGCGAACTCTGCAGTCGGACCGCGCCAGCGCAGCGTCTCGACTTTCTTGAAGAGCGGCGCATCGGTGCGCAGGGTCGCGAGTTTCTTGAAGAGCAACACAAGCTCGCGCTGTTGGCTGAGAACGTCTGGCGGAAAATTTTCGATCGGGCCGTAACGATTCAAAAGCTGGGCGGCAGTCCTGGCGCCGATCCCGGGGATGCCGGGGTAGCCGTCGGCCGCATCGCCGACCAGCGCGAGCAGGTCCGGGATAAGTGGCGGATCGACGCCGAACTTTTCGCGGACCCCAACCGCATCACGCATGATCTTGCGTCGGCCATCGATCTGCACCACGCGCATCCCTTGCACGCATTGCGCCAGATCCTTGTCGGGCGTCCAGATCGCGATTTTCTCGACCTTCTTGTCTTTCTCTGCGAGATGCACAGCCGAAGCGAGCGCATCATCGGCTTCCAGCTCGATCATGGGCCAGACAACAACGCCCATCGCCGCCAGCGCGTCCTCGAGCGGATGAAACTGCGCGCGCAACGCAGGCTCGATGCCCGCGCCAGTCTTATAGCCCGCCCAAAGCCGATTACGAAACGACTCAATAACGTGATCGGTGGCAACTCCGAGATAAGTGTTACCCTGACCCCGTGAGGCCGAGCCTTCTGCGCCGACTTCACCGCGTGAGACAAAGTCTTTTGCGCGGCCGCTCTCAATTAACTGAAGCACGGTCTGCAACACGCCGATGACCGCGCCGTAAGGCCGGTCTTTGCCTTTTGTGAAACGGCGCAAGCCGTAGAAGTGGCGGAACAACTCGTAAGTACCGTCGACGAGGTGAACAATCATTTTAGTCAGTGTTAGATCTCGTGGCGGTGCGATCAAAGGCCGTCGACAGGATCAAATGTCAGATGTAAGACGCGACCCCAATTCAATCTCGCCAACATGAAAACCAAATTCCGAATGTTACTTGCTTCAATCACGTTTATCGCGGGAGCGGCGTTACTTCTTACCGCGCTGGCATCGGCGGCAATGACTTCAGTCTTCGCGCGGCTTCGATCGTGAGTGCATCCTGATCTCCCCGCCGAGCGCGAACCTGCGCATAACTCGTCCGCAACAAGGGCGCAGCCTCGGCAAAACGTTTCTGCACCAGCAGGCATTCGCCCAATGCGCCTTCCGTAAAAGCAATTTCGATAGGATTGGTAGGCAACGTTCCTTGCAGCTCCAATGCCTTTCGCAAATACGGTTCGGCTTCGGTTGCTCTGTTCTCGCGTGTCAGAGTTAATCCGAGTAAAACTCCCGCCTTCAGGGTTGATGGATGACGGGGCGAAAGGTTCTTTTGCAGAATATCGAGCGATTTCCTTAATTCCTCCTCAGCGCGTGCATAATCTTTTCGATGAAGATAGACATCTCCCAGGTCCTGTTTGATTGCTCCAATGCTAAATGTGGAATCACCCGTGCGCTGGCGATAAAGCAGTTCGCTTTCGTGCAGAAAAGCCTCGGCCTCCTGATAATTCGCTTTCTCAGTCAGTAACTCGCCAAGATAAGCGGCTGCTTGAGCATGAAAAAGTTGGTAACGGTATTCTAATTTGCGGCCTGCCTCTACCGCCTGCCGAAGAATTGTTTCAGCCTTGTCGAAATCGCCTGATTTTTCGCGTGCCAAACCGAGCGCTCCGAGCCCGGCGACATAGTATCCGTGGTTTGCGCCCAGATACCTTTTAGCAACTTCGCAAGCTTCTTCCAGTATTGGCACGGAAGCCTTTGCTTCGCCTCGCAGGAGCATATTAAGTCCAAGACTGTAAAGACCAATCGCAAGCGTTTCATCTCCCTGCGGGTGTAGCTTGCGCTCGAGACGGACTGCTCGGCGTGAGACCTGTTCACCGTCTGCGGTCTTATCCAAATATGCCAGGGCCAGGCCAAGCCACGCCATGCTTGCCGTAGTTGTTTCGTTAAGTTCGCCGTTTGCCTTTAGGCTCGTAGCGACCGCAATACGAAAGTTTGCTTCCGCGGCAGCCACCTGATCAATGCTGACATAGGTCCGGCCAATGGTTAGCAACACGTCAGCCATAACCTTCGGTTCGCTTGCCAGCTCGATCTGGGCGCGCCTCGACGCTTCCCCGAGTACGTCCTTGACCTTTACATCCAGCCCTTTGTTTTCCGGCGAGGCGGCTCCAAGCATGTCCTGCAAAAAGGCGTTTATGCGTTGCGCTGCGTCGCGCTCCTGTCGCGCTACGCGACTCTGCCAGAGCGTCGCGATAAGACCGGCCAGCAGCGTCGTAACGATAAGCAATCCTGCTATCACAGCCAGTTTATTGCGTTTGATGAACTTTCCCGCGCGATAACTCAGTGTGTCGCGGCGCGCCGCAACTGGCATACCGGCAAGGTGCCGTCGGATATCTTCGGATAACTGAGCGGCCGAAGCATAGCGACGTGCCGGCTCCTTGCGCATCGCCATCAGAACAATCTTATCGAGATCCCCGCGAAGATTCTGCGCTCTGATCGCCGATTGCTGACTGTGCGCGGTTACTGCGCTCGGTCTCACCGGCTCGGTTTCGCAAATGATTTTCTCAATCTCGCTCGGTGTGTGTGAGCTAAGCTTGTAAGGTCGTTCCCCCGAGAGTATCTCATAAAGGAGGACGCCGAGTGAGTAGATGTCACTCGAAGTAGTTGCAGATTCCCCGCGGATATGCTCCGGGCTGGCATACTCCGGTGTCATGATCGGCGCGACGGTAATCGTGAGCTCGGGAGAAGACTTATCAGTCTGGAGTAGTTTACCAATGCCGAAGTCGAGTAGCTTTGGCTCGCCTTGTTCTGTAACCAGAATATTGGAAGGCTTAAGATCGCGGTGAACGATGAGATGCTGATGTGCGAAATGAACTGCGCCACAAACCTTGCGAAACAATTCAAGCCGCTCGCGGATTGTTAGCCGAAGTTCTTCGCAATGCCGGTCAAGGCGAGTTCCAGCTACATATTCCATGATGAAATAAGGAACGCCGTCCGGCAAGACTGCTCCCCCGTAGAAACAAGCAATGTTTGGATGAGTGAGGGCGGCCAGGAGTCGTTCCTCGCGCCGGAACTGACGGATGCTTTCCGCGCCGACCAACCCGCGTTTGATGAGCTTGATCGCGACCTGACGATCAAACTCATTATCATTGGCAAGATAAACTTCGCCCATCCCGGCTGAGCCGATGAGTGAAACAATCGTATAGTCACCTATGACTTCGCCGGCTTGTAACTCAGGGTTAGTGATGTCAAAGGAGGCAGCGTTAACCGGCACCAAGGGTTCTTCGATGAAATGGTTTGCTTCATCGTGCGAGCGGAGCAGGCTCATTACTTCGTCGTAGGTGGAGGAGTTACCGTTGCAACGCGCGCGGACAAAATCCGCGCGCGCCGCCGGCTCCTGCTCCAGGGCGGTGAGGAAAATTTCCTGCACCTGCTCCCAATCGAATTGCATCTGAGTTATTAGACGGCCGCTTTGATGCTGCGGTGCAGCCAGGCTTTGGCGACCGTCCAGTCGCGTCGCACGGTAGCCGGGTTGAGCTGCATCGCTCCAGCGGTTTCATCGACACTCAGGCCGCCAAAGAAGCGCAGTTCCACTACTCGACTCTTGCGTTCATCCACTCGCGCCAGCTCGGAAAGCGCGGCGTCGAGCGCCAGCACCTCGGCCGCGCGTTCCCGCAGCGGGATTTCCACTTCATCAAGCGAAAGACGATTCACACTGCCACCACCGCGTTTGGCCGCGAGGTGCGCGCGGGCGTGATCAACCAGTATGCGTCGCATCACCCTCGCGACGACGCCCAGAAATTGCGCGCGATTTTTCCAGTGGACCGACTCCTGATCGACGAGGCGAAGATAGGCTTCGTGCACCAGTGCGGTCGGCTGGAGGGTGTGGTCCCGCCGTTCCATCGCGAGTTGCTTTCGGGCGAGCCGTCGAAGTTCCTGATAGAGCAATGGAATGAGGCGCGCTGCCGCATCCCGATCGCCGGCATTCCAGTCCTGCAGTAACTCAGTTACCTCCTGTTCTTCGCTCATCAGCTCCGGTCCTTCTGGGATATTACTTTCGCCCTGGCTCTGGGTCACGAGAATTGCGGAATTTTTCCATTCTCTGTGCGCGGTTTGACCGGCGATTTCCGCATTCCTCAAGGATGGGAATGCATTGTATGAAAAAGACACGAATCCTCACGATATTGAACGGCGCCGGCGTTGCCGCGCTGGCTTTGCTGGCATCAATCACGCATGCGGCCGTCGGTGACTTGTATGTCTCGGACTCTGGCAACGGCGTCGTTCATCGTTTCACGCCCACTGGCGTGAAGACGACATTTGCCAGCATGCGGACTCCCAGGGGTCTCGCCTTCGATGCCGCGGGAAATTTATTCGTCGGGGGTTTTTCAGGCAGTGGGTCGGGCAGCGGCACAATCTATCGGGTTACTCCAGCCGGGACAGTGAGTGTGTTCGCCAGCGGCTTGATGTCACCCTGGGGCCTGGCTTTTGATTCCGGCGGCAACCTTTTCGTAGTAGATGGTCCCATTTCGGCCTTCGGTAATGTTTACAAATTTTCGCCCGCTGGCACGCAAACGGTATTCGCTTCCGGGCTTACTATCCCGAGGGGGCTGGCGATTGACGGGGCTGACAATGTTTACTTAGCAAATCAACGTTCTGGCACGAATATGAGTGAAATCTTGAAGTTCACTCCGGCAGGCGCGCAGACCACGTTCGTGGCAGGACTGAACGCGCCTTGGGCGTTGTATTCGGATCGTTCCGGCAACTTACTGGAAACAGATCAAGGTGGCACGGTAAACGCCTACTCATCCACAGGCGCCAAGACTGACTCTATTACCGGCTTCAACGATCCGATTGGTGTAACCAAGGACGCTGCCGGTAATATATTTGTCTCGAGTGGTAACCAGACTGGTACCACCGGCGGCGTCATTACAAAAATCGCGACTAACGGCACAAGCAGCACCTTCGCTTCCGGCTTGAATGTTCCGAATTTTCTTGCCATTCAGCCAAGCACGGCCCAGGGCCCGGCTGCTACTCTTAGAAATATTTCGACGCGCCTGGAGGTACTGACCGGAGATAACGTCGGCATCGTCGGGTTCATTGTGCAGGGTAGCGCAGCTAAGAAAGTCATCATTCGTGGAATCGGACCCAGCCTGGCCGAGCCGCCGTTTAATGTTCCCGGAGTTTTGGCCAACCCAATGCTCTCGCTGCATACTAGCGACGATCAGGGTAACGATGTCGTTGTAGCGACGAACGATGACTGGAAACTCAACGACGCAACCGGCCAATCTCAGGAGACCGAGATAGAAGCAACCAATCTCGCGCCGACAAAGGACCTCGAGTCGGCCATTCTTGTAACTCTTGACCCAGGAGAATACACCGCGATCTTAAGCGGCAGGAACAACGGCACTGGTAACGGATTGGTCGAAGCCTATGACCTGGATGCGAGTGGAAGCAATGACTCACTCCTGGCTAACATCAGCACGCGCGGCTTTGTCGGCACCGCTGACAAGGTCATGATTGGCGGACTTATCATTGGCCCCGACACAGCGCGAAGCGCCACCGTCGTCGTGCGCGCGATTGGCCCCAGCCTGGCTAATCCGCCCTTCAACATCAGCGGCGTCTTGAGCGATCCCACGATCGAATTGCACGATGCCAACGGCGACACCATCGCCGCGAACGACGATTGGCAACAGGATAGCCAATCCGCCCAGATCCCGAAAGAGCTACAACCGAGTAATGCAAAGGAAAGCGCTCTTTATCGCACCCTCGCGCCCAGCGCCTATACTGCGATTGTTAGTGGATCAGATAACACCATCGGCGTAGGACTGGTGGAAGTCTATTACCTGAGCACGCCGTAAAGATGTAGTCGATGATGGGGAGCAAGCTTTATAGGCCAAACGCCGCGTAAAAGGCTTCGCCTCACGCGGTTGACTAATGAGGCGTCGAGACATCGCAATTCCTTCGAGTGGGGAATCGCGTGAGATATTGGCGCAATTGAGTGCGCAGGAAGCGCCGCCCGGGCCCGCTCTTCAGAAATTTCTCTCGGCCTTCGGCGTCTTCACGTTCCGTATAAGCTTCATAGTAAATCAACTTCCACAGACCTCGCGATTTCGTGGTGAATGAAGCGCCCCGGGTATGTTCCGCCAGCCGTCGCCTAAAGCCCGTCGAGAAACCAATGTAGAAACCGTTGTCTCTAGCGGAATGCAGCAGGTAAACATAAAACATTCGCTCTCGTTTTTTCTACCGCGACATCAGCTTACGGTCGAGCCGACCTAAACCGGCCAAGATCGGCGCCCGCCATAGCCCGCGATGGTGAGGACCTATCGGGCCAACTGCCGATTAATTTCCCTTTCCTGATTCGTTCCGCCAGTTTCCTGAATCCAAACCTTCCCGCGCGCGCATCTCATGGGCGCAGGTGCGAAGCGGAGCCGACTCGTCGGGGGTTCTCCGGCAAACCCTCGCGTCCTGCCGCAAGCATGGAACGACTTTATCAGGACATCCGCTTCGGCCTTCGCCAACTTCTTCGAAAACCAGGATTCGCTGCGCTTGCCATCATCTCGATGGCGCTCGGCATCGGCGCGAACACCTCCATCTTCAGCCTGCTCGACACGGCCCTCCTGCGCCCGCTACCGGTGCACGAGCCGTCGCAGCTGGTCGAGCTCTACGGCACCTTGCATAACGGCGCGGATGTCACCCTCCAGTCGTACCCGAACTACAAGGACTACCGCGACCGCAACACCGTCCTCTCCGGCTTGTCCGCATATCGCATCGTCGTCAGCTCACTGAGCCACGGCGGACGTAATCAGCGCGTCTGGGGCTATCTCGTGTCCGGCAACTACTTCGACGTCCTTGGCCTCAAACCCGCGCTCGGCCGCGCGTTTCTGCCGGAGGAAGATGCGACGCCCGGCTCGCATCCGGTCGCCGTGCTCAGCTACGGCTGTTGGGAACGCCGCTTCGGTTCCAATCCGTCGATCGTCGGCCAGACTGTGCAGTTCAACGGCCGGCCGTACACCGTCGTCGGGGTCGCGCCGAAGGGCTTCATCGGCACCGAGGTCGCCCATCAGGCCGAGATGTTCATCCCGATGATGATGTCGAAAGAGATAGAGCCCGGTAGCAACTCGCTCGAGCGGCGGATGAACGACAACGAGTTCGTCGTCGGCCGACTGAAACCCGGCGTCAGCACCGCCCAGGCGCAGGCCGAACTACAAACATTGACGGCGCAGCTCGCGAAAGATTATCCCGAAAACGCCGGGCGCGGCATTCTCCTCGCGAAACCGGGGCTCTTCCTGCCGGAGATCCGCAACGCTGTCTTCGGCTTTTCCGGCATCCTCACCGCAGTCGGCGCGCTCGTCCTTCTTCTGGCCTGCGTCAATCTCGCGAACCTGCTCCTGGCCCGTGCCACCGAGCGGCGGAAAGAAATTGCCGTCCGGCTCGCCGTTGGCGCCAGTCGCATGCGGCTCGTTTGGCAGTTGCTCACCGAGAGCCTCATCATCTCCTGCGCGGGTGGGCTGTGCGGCGCCGGGCTCGCCGCGTTCATCAACCACTCCGTGCGCAATCTCCGCCTACCCGTCGACGTCGACCTCCTCTTCGACCTCCGGACGGATTGGCGTGTCCTCACCTTCACCCTCGTCCTCTCGCTCGCCACCGGCATTCTCTTCAGCCTCATTCCAGCGCTGCAATCGTCGAAGCCGCAACTCGTCCCCGCGCTCAAGGACGAAACCTCCATGACGGGGTTCCGCCGCTCGCGCCTGCGGAACTCGCTCGTCGTCCTGCAAGTCGCACTCTCGTTAGTCCTGCTTATCAGCGCCGCCTTGATCGTGCGCGGGCTGCAGGCGGCGCAAAAGGTGCGGCCAGGTTTCAGTCCGGAGAACCGCGTCGCGCTTGGGTTTGATCTTCCCTTGCAGGGCTACGACGAAGCGCGCGGCCGCGCCTTCTACGCGCAGGTGCTGGAACGCGCCGCCGCCCTGCCGCAGGTGGAATCGGTTTCCGTCACCGATAACCTCCCGCTCGGTCTCAACTACAACTCGACGACCGTCTACATCGAAGGCGCCGAGTTCACCAGCGCGAGCAATCTTCCGCAGGCCGTCCCAATCTCCGCCGGCCCACGCTATTTCGAAACAATGGGCATCCCGCTTCGCGGGCGCGGTTTTCGCATGGACGAAAACACCGTAGACAACCGCGTCGCCGTCGTGAACGAAACGTTCGCTCGACGCTTTTATCCCGGAAAGGATCCTATCGGAAAGCGCTTCAACTTCCGCGGCCCGGATAATCCGTGGTGGGAAATCGTCGGCGTCGTGCCCGACGGGAAGTACAACTCGCTGGGCGAAGACCCGAAAGCCGCAGTCTATCGGCCATTCTTCCGCGATTACGACGGCGGCGCCACGATCGTAGCGCGCGTCCGCGGTGACGCACACGCCGCGCTCAACGCCCTCAAAGGCGTGGTCCAGCAGCTCGATCCCGCGCTCCCGATCTACAGCACCAAGACCCTCACTGAGCACATGGGCACTTCGCTCTTCCCCGCCCGCATGGCAGCCATCGCGCTCGGCAGCTTCGGCTTCCTTGCGCTCATCCTCGCCGCAGTTGGCATCTACGGCGTCATGTCGCACGTCGTCGCCGGGCGCACCCGCGAGATCGGGTTGCGCATGGCCTTGGGCGCGCAGCTCTCCGATGTGCGAAAGCTAATTGTCCGACAAGGCATGTGGCTGGCCGCGATCGGCTCAGTCATCGGCCTGTCAGTCTCGCTCGGCGGCGCGCGGCTTCTTAAAAGCTTCCTCTACGGTGTCAGCGCGACCGACCCGATCACCTTCACCTTCATTGGCCTCCTGCTCTTCGCGATCGCCTTCCTCGCCTGCTGGATTCCCGCCCGCCGCGCCAGCCGCGTCGATCCCATGATCGCACTACGGGCGGAGTGATCGTTCGGCGCACCGCAGTCTGCCTGGATGCGGATTGGCGCAGAGAGTCCGCAGAGAGAATGTAATCGCGGCGCTGTGCCTGTTCTGTTCGATAAGCTCTTCAATCCTCTGTTGGAAGCGATGCGACAGCCAGGCGGATCGGAAATGTGGATTCGGCTTGTTGCGGACCGGCAATCTCCGCCTCTTAGCGAATTTACATGTTCTCGTGACTCCGCGCTCTCCTCAGAGCCTCAGTAACTGGGCCGGTAGATCGCGACGCCCGCGGGTGTGCCCAGTGACGGGATGTTCAATACCACAGGATTCTTTCCATCCGGCAGATCTGCCTGAGTCACCGTGTGGGAGGCGGAGATGTACATCTTACCGCCAACGAGATCGAGTGCCATGCAACACGGGAATGGCCCGCCGAGAACGCCCAGATTGACGACACCATTCCCATTGAGGTCGGAGCGGTAGATGAGGCTGCTAAAATCAACCACATACAGATTGTTGCCGGCGGCATCTGCTTTAACATCCAGTGGAGCGTAAAGGTCTTCTCCGACGTCCAAAGCCACCGCATTCGCTCCGTCGGCCAGGTCGGCTTCCACGACCCTCGTAATCTGACCCTCGGGTCCGCTATTGGCGACGACGTAGATCTTCCCGTGCACGGTATCGATGTCCATGCCTGCAACTTCAAGGCCCGTGAACAGACCACCGAAACCGCCCAGACCCTCCGCGCCGGATCCATCGAGGTTTGCCCTGATCACGGCGCTAGGGCCGCCATCCACCGAGACGTAGATCTTTCCGCCCTCTACATCCAGCGCAATGCCAAACGGAGCCTCGTGGAGCAGGCCGCCGAACGTTAAGTCCACCGGATTCGACCCGTCCAGGTTCGACATTACGACTGAGGCGGCGCTTTCATTGACGACATACAGCTTACCTGAGGACGCATTGACCGCGATCGCGTTTGGGTTGCTTAGGAGACCTCCAATGTTACCCAGATCGGTCGCATCGCTTCCATCCAGGTTTGCCCTGATGACGCTATTGTCGTCCTTATCTATCACAAACATCGCGGGACGAATGGGAGGCAGGAAGGTGCCGCGCTGTGCTTCAACAAGCGCGAAGTCAGCCGTGTCAATGCGACCGTTCGTGTTGATATCTTCGCGGAAATTGCTGCTGTCGGTGATTTGTCCCCGGTCGGCTTTGATCTGATCTCCATCAGCGTTATCCACGACGCCATCGCCGTTGACGTCGCCGAGGAGTAACCCAAGCTTCACGCTGGCGGACGGCAGGAAGTCGCCTTCGTCGTCCTGTGCATCTGTCAGTGTGATAGTGACAAATTGGGCGTTGCAGGTGACTCCGGTGAGCCTGACGCGAAGCTGGTGAGGGTCGCCAGGGTAGATGACATAGCTGCTCACTTCGCCGCAGGAAGCAGTGACGCTGCCGATCGAAGTAAGTGGGTTATTAAAAAGGAAATCGATCGTAAAGCGGCCATCAGTTCCGCCTCTGCGGCATTCGATCCCTGGGCTGCCAGCCAGCGGCAGATCAATGGCGAAATTATCTTTGCGCGAATCGGCTCCCACCAGCTCAAGCGCGCCCTCCGCGCCGCCATCCGTCGTGCGCAAAATGGTGCCGGCATCGCCAACTGCGAGGCCGGTCAAGCCATCGCTGGCAAAGTGCACGTCAAAAAGGTCGAAAGAAGTGCCACTCGTCTGTGCGGACCAGCTTAGGCCGAGGTCGCTCGACTTGAGAATGGTCCCGACGAAACCAACGGCGAAGCCAGCCTCCGGTTGCGGGAAATCGATTCCCTGCACGCCTTGCGGGAAAAGGGTCGAGTTCCAGTCTGTCCCGCCGTTGCTCGTGCGCGCGATCGCACCGGTACCGTCAAAGAGCACGCCGGAACTGACCCCCGTCATATCATCAAAGAAGAAGATATCGTCCGCGCTACCTTCATTCTCATTGAAGTAGAAGGGATTAAACGTCCAGTGCACTCCGCCATCCACGGTTGTTCCCTGGAGACCTTGGAAGATGGAGTTTTGTCCCGTGATGACTCCCAGGGTAGGACTCAGCATCTGCGCGCCGAAAAACCCACCGCCGAAGAACCCTTTCTGCGAGACGTGCCAGGTCGCCCCCGAGTCACTGGAATAAATGATGTCCTGGGAAAGCCCGCCGCAAATCCCGTTGGCGCCATTGAAGGAGACCGCGCGAAGACTGTCGTGAACTCCGCTGGCGACCTGCACCCAATTCGCACCGCCATCCGTTGTGCGCAGGATCAACCCACCGTCACCCACCGAGACACCTTCGGAATCATTGAAAAAAAAGACGTCGTAAAGAGCCTTTGTCGTTCCAGAGGTAAGCGCGTTCCAAGTCACGCCGCCATCGGTCGACTTCAGGATCGTCCCGGAGTCTCCCACGGAATAGGCGGTCCCCGAATCGAGCAGGTAGACGCCTCTCAAGCTGCTCGTCGTTCCTGAATCCACCGCCGACCACTGGCCCTCAGCAGTCAGGCCGGCAAAAAATGATAACGTCAGTAGCACTCCGATTGTTTTCATGATGTTCCTCGGTAACTCCAGGATTCTTGTGTCAGCGGCTTCCGCTCACGGGCCAGGCGTCTTCGCTTCCGCTCGGCTTTTCGAGCATGCACAGGCCTGGCCCAGGCCATCAAGCCAATTGTGCGAGAAGGGTGAGTAAGTGGTCTCAGCAATCTCAGGGGAAGACGTTGTCCAATTCGTCATTTTCGAATCGATGTGAGGCTCGAAGCCTTTTCGCAACGCTGAGCGGCCGCGGCGCTTCCATCCGATCCGCCCCTGCCGCGATCCCGGCGCCGCACCACGCCAGCGCCACGTAAAAGTGTTCGCTCACGTGGCCAACTAGTGGAATGTCGCGGTATGATGACCGGACCCGCGTGAGGCGAAGCCCTTTACGCGAATGTATCGAATATCAATACTCTATTTGACGATAATCGATAAATACATTATCGATATTCAATGAACAAATTCCCAGCTGCACTGCCGATCGCCTACATCACGCTCCGCATTCTCATCGTTATTAACTGGGTGTTTGGCGCCACGATCCTCGCTCTGCTGATTGCCAGCGCGAACGGGCAATGGATCATGCGTGCCTTCCACCTGTCTTCGTCGCCCAACCCAGCCGGGCTCATCATGGGGCTGCGTGCGATCGCCGTCCTCGGCCTCGCCGCCATCCCGCTGAACTACGTCGTCCTGAAGCGGCTGGTCGCCATCGTCGAGACCGTGCGCGAAGGCGACCCATTCGTCGCCGGCAACGCGGCTCGTTTGCTGGCGATCGCGTGGACCCTGCTCGCGCTCCAGGTTCTGAGTCTGATGATCGGCACGATCGGCAAGATCGTTTCCACTCCGGAGCACCGGCTCCATCTCGATGCTGGCCTTTCGGTCAACGGCTGGCTCGCCGTCCTCCTCACCTTTCTGCTCGCTCGCGTCTTCGCGGAGGGCACGCTCATGCGCGAAGACCTGAAAGGGACGGTGTAACATGGCCATCGCCATCAAACTCGACGACCTCCTTCACGATCGGCGGATGACCCTGACCGACCTCGCGGATCGGGTGGGGATGACCCTGGCCAACCTCTCGATCCTCAAAACCGGCAAAGCCCGCGCGATCCGCTTTTCAACGCTCGATGCGATCTGCGCGGCCCTCTCCTGCCAGCCCGGCGACATTCTGCGCTTTGAGCCAGACGCAGACGTCGACCCCGCTTCTTGGAAAGCCAGAATCTGAGATGATCAAAGCCGCGTGAGGCGAAGCCTTTTTACGGCAAGACGTACATATAAAAACATTCAGATTGCGAGTTTGCGTTTCGGCTCCTATCCGTGTCGACGGACGATGAGATCTGCGCTGCCAGAACCGTCGCAGCGGCTGGACGGCGGACGAGTCGTGGCTACGATCACTGGCATGAACCGCCTTTCGGGATTCGTCAGTCTTCATCCCTACTTCAAGGTTCCTCCGGATAAACTGGCGTCTTTAAAGGCGATCTTGCCTGAATTTGCTGAGAAGACTCAGGATGAAGCCGGCAATCTCTTCTACGAGTTCGCGATCAACGGCGACGAAGTGTTCTGTCGTGAAGGCTACGTCAGCGCAGAAGCGCTCCTGGAGCACCTGGACAACGTGAGCGCAATGCTCGCGCAGGCGCTGACGATGGCGGAACTCATCCGCCTGGAAGTCCACGGACCAGCCGCCGAGCTGCAGAAACTGAAAGAGCCGCTCGCGCATCTGAATCCTGCCTGGTTCGTCTTACAACGGTAGACACTTGGATCCGGTGACCGTGCAGGTACGATCGTAGACCTGAAGGATGGAAGTCGTCCTATTCGACTCCCGGACTTGGTGGGATTGCCGCGTAAAGCTACGCCACGCGGTTTTTAATCAATCGTCAATAATCTCCTTGCCGGCGATCCCGCCTCTCATCGCTTGGATTTCCTCCGGGGTGTGTCCCCGCCAATCGAGGTGCTCGCCTACGACGCGCAGCGGTTCGCGGGAGCGATAGGACTTGGTCGGATTACCTGGAAACTTCTTGTCTGTGAGGTTGGGGTCATCAACGAAAGGGCCGGTTGGTTCTACTATGTAAATGCGGCCTCGACCTTCGCCTTTAGCCAAATCCGCTTCCCAGGTAGCGGCGAACAGGGTACCGCTGAAGTAGACCCAGGATAACTTTCGGGAGTAGTTAGAGGAATAACCGGGGTGAATCAGGTCGCCGATTTTCAGATTTGCCTTGGTGCCATGGTAGAATTGTCCTGAGTTAGTTTCGGTGGGTATCGGCGGCGTCGGGCAATCGTTCGTGCTCATCCTGTCCTGTCATTAACTGGATGCGGATCTGGTATCAGGTCCGGAGTTAGTTATCAACAACGTCCAAAGCGAAGCTTCCAGATAACACTGCCGGTTAGCTGGCAGTAGGCACTGGATCGGAGAAGGTCGCGCTGACTGTCCGCCACGCTCCCTGTTTCTGGCCGCGATTTATTCCTACTCCGTTACTGCGGAAACAACCTGCTGCCTTTGCTGGCGCCAGGCTTTTAATCCCTGCGCACCGGTCGCGAGTAAGCCAAGCGAGCCGGACTTCGTCACCGCTTGCGGCTTTTCGCTGCTCGATGTCTGACCGGTTACGATAGTATCGCCCGGATCTCCCCAGGCGTAGTCCACCAGAATGAAGTTAACGAACGGTAACCCCGAAGTCTTGATGCGCGCCCAGCCGAATTGTAGCCCGGCACCGGTATTAAAGGAAAAGGCGATGAATCCTCTTCCCGGCTGTTGGAACTCGCCATAGGTACCCAAACCGCTTTGGATGGTGGCTCCGACGCACCTGGTTATGGACGACCAGCTAGTGGTGAAACAACTCTTCCCCATCGAATTCCGCGTTATGGCGTGGTGAGAGGCCAGCCGGAAGACGTAGAAGCCGAAGCCGCTGAAAGGATTGTTGGGCTTTCCCGCAAAGTATCCTATGGTATCTGACAGCCCGGCTGTTCCCTCGATGGCGAGGTGCGCGAACCCCCTGTTGTTGGACCCTCTAAGTTGATGCGAGAAGACCAGGCGGGCTCCATCCTGCAATGGAAAGGCGGCATGGTTGTGGCCCGTAAATCGGTGATCGATGTGGCCCGAGTAATGAATCTCCGCTTCGGCGGAAGCCAAACCGGCGAGCGAAGTGGCCGCGCCCGCCATCGCATAGGCAGCCCAGCGTGAGTTGGGGAGCGCGACGGATTTGCGGACAGTTTTTCTCGAGTTCATGAAACGATTTGCTTCGTTTTGCTGGTTCCTGTCAAGAACAAACCGTGGCCAAGTTCCCATGAGTGAGCGATTTCGCGCTGAATGCAGCGGCAACCTTAATAAGGAAAGCGGCTGACATGATGATAATAGCGGCGCTTCTCTCGAGCGACGGGATGTTCCTTAGTAAGAACAGCGCTGTTTCTTAAGAGGAAATGCCATTTATCCAACGAGAAAAGCTGTTTTCTCAGTGAGATGAGTCCCGCTCGTTTGAAAAGCCATGTTCTCGACAGGAAGAGAGGTCTTTTGACCAGGATGTGGCCATGTAGTCGACCGGGTTCTTCAAAGTAGAAGTTGTCGTCGTCCATCCCGTTCATCGAGTCGTGCCTGTCGTAAACGCTGGAGACGGGCAACAATACCTTCGCCAAAGGATTCCGGCGCACGAAGTCAGGCGCCTGTTTTTCTTACCTGATCTGACCGCGCCTTAGGGATTGTGAAGCTAAACTTGGCACCTCTGCCATGCTCGCTTTCCACGGTCACCGTTCCGCCGTGTGCTTCCACGATTTGTTTCACGATCGCGAGGCCGAGGCCGGTGCCGGCTTTCGCCGGATCGGTCGCCATCTTATCGAAGACGGTCGCCAGCATTTCCAGCGGAATGCCCGCGCCGTCATCATGCACTACACAGGTGACCGCGTCGTCGTCTTCGGACGCGCTCACCACCACTCGCCCATGCGCGGCATACTTGAATGCGTTCCCGAGCAAATTCTGGAACACCTGCGAGATGAGGCCGGCATCGGCCCACATGGTTATCGCCGGGGGAATCTTATTCACGACGACGACCTCGTGCTGCGAAGAGACCGACTGCAGATCCAAAATCAATCGCTGCACCAGCGGCCATAGCTCGAAAGTGCGGAGCTCGGGCTGAAAAGAACTGCCCGCGCCGGAGGGCTGCACCTTTGTCTCGAGGACTTTTTTGATCAGGTCCTCGACCCGCTGCAGATTACGCCGCAGAACCTCGAAAACCTCGGCTGACTGGGCGCCTCCTTTTTCGTCGAGCTCGAATTTTAACTGGTCGACCAGGAGCGAGACCGCGTTCAGCGGCGTGCGCAGATCGTGCGCGATGAAAGCGAGATGTTCGTCTTCCTGTTCCTTGCGCATGAGTGCCTGTTGCGCCGCGAACGCCGTCACCGCCATCCGCACGCCTTCATCGATGCGGTGATTGATGATGCGGGCGGCTTCCCCGACGAGGTAAAGGCCATGGCGCTCCGCGACGGTAGTGAAAGCGACGCGCAGCAAATTGTACTCGCCCACCACTTCACCGACATCGAGACCATCGTAGAAACGCTGCACGCCGTGCACCGGCGGGCTGCCCCGCGTCTGCTCATCCGAGATCGCGCCTTCCCGCCGCTGTGCGAGATCCCGCGTGATTTCCGCCACCAGGTCTGGCAGATGATCCGTCAGCGTCGGCTTGTCGAGATTAAGTTCGCGCAGCAGCTCGCTCGCCCGTACCCGCCACTCGCTCATGATTTCCTCCCGGGACGCACCGAGGATTTCGGCGAGTCGCGCGACCGAGCAATGTTCTAAAGAAGCCATGAAATGTAACGGCGAGGCAACGTATCACTTTCGCTCTCTTTGTCCGGCTCTTTGGCTACACTTTAAGCGGTCCGCCCCGCTTCCCGTGTTGGAAAAATACAACGATCGGGAGCTCGAGGGGCGCATGCCGGGTCAGAGCTAACTATCGATAGTTTCTTACGAAAGTAAGCTCTGACCCAATCGGGCTCCCTTGACCAATGCAATTACTGGCATCGCTTCTCTTGTTAGGTGACAAGCTCACGCGGTGAGATGAAGCGCCTATCTAACCTCGGGACGTGTGCGCGCAGTTAGACGATTGATTCATGTTGTTAGATAAAGCCTTTCTGCGATTGGAGCCCATTGGGGATTGAGCGACATAGATGGGCAAGCCGAGAGGCCGAGATGAGCGGGAGCGAACGAGTCAATCGAGTCGATGGAGATCGAATGAGATGGACGGGACGGCCTAATGGCTGAACGAGCGGACGCGAGCGAAGCAGGGGTTAACCCGTTTGGCGCGCCGGCAACAATAGCAGGTGCGGCTCGCGCCTTTGTCCGTGATTGGAGAACGCTCATCGGGATTGAAGTGGTCGTTGCCCTGCTGGCGTTTGTTGTTATCACACCGACGTCAGAGGTGTTGCTGCGGATGCTCATCTCTCGCTCAGGCAACAGCGCGGTGACCGACGCGGACATCGCGTTCTTCTTCTTCACTACAAAATCGGGACTCGCTGCCCTGCTGCTGCTAGTCGCGGCGACTCTCGGATTCACCATGTACGGACAAGCATGTCTGATGACGGTGGGCATCGCTCGAGCACGCGGTGTAGACGTGCGCGTGCGGGACGCGATTGCGCACGGTGCGACGCGAGCGATTTCGATTTTGCGATTGACGCTGCTTCTCTTCGCGCGCGTTCTTGTTTTTTTGGTTCCGTTTGTCGCTGCAAGCGGTGCGACATACTGGCTGTTGCTACGCGAGCACGACATTAATTACTACCTTCACGCTCGACCGCCGGCCTTCGTCCTGGCCAGCGCAATTGTCGCGGTGCTCGTCTTGCTGCTGACGATTGTGCTCGCGCGAAAGCTCTCGAGCTGGCTGCTGATTCTTCCACTGGTTGTGTTTGAGCGAATGCGTCCCTGGCCCGCCTTTGCCGAGAGTGCACGGCGGATGAACGGACGCCGGGTGCAAGCCGTGGTGGCATTCGCGCTTTGGGGCTTACTCACGCTTCTGGCATCGCTTGCAACTTCCGCGACCATCAGGTTACTCGGACGCGTGATGACGCCAGCCTTTGGCGGCACGATGGTCGGGTTGCTGATCTTGATCGGCGTGGTTGCCGTCATATGGGGGCTTAGTTCGCTCGCGGTGAACTTCCTCTCCGCATCATGGTTCGCCTTGATTCTCACAAAATTTTTTCTCGCAACCGGTCCCGCCGCGCAGATTTCTCTTCCGGCTCGATTTCGCAATGAGTTTGAAGTTGAAGGAAAACGTTTCCGGATTTCGTGGGCCACGTTGGTCGGTGGGCTCGCGTTCGCGGTCGTTCTTGCATCCGGACTGGCCTATATGCTGATGGAAGATAGGTGGACCGATCGACTAGTGCTGGTGTTCGCGCATCGCGGCGCATCGGCGTCGAGGCCGGAGAACACGTTAGCTTCGTTCCGGCGCGCCGGAGAGGAGCACGCGGATTTCGTCGAGCTCGATGTGCAGGAATCTTCTGACGGTGTCGTGCTCGTAGCGCACGACCGCGACCTGATGAAAGTGGCGCGCACACCGCTGCAAATCTGGTCCTCATCTGCCAGTCAACTGCGCGAAATTGATATTGGCAGCTACTTCTCGCCCGAGTTCAAGGACGAGCGTGTACCGACGCTGGCCGAGGCTCTCGCAGTCTGCAAAGGCGTTTCTCGAGTAGACATAGAGCTAAAGGATTACGGTAAAAGCCAGCATCTCGAGGAACGCGTTGTGGAGCTGGTCGAAGCGGCGGGCATGCAGAACGACATAGTTACCATGTCGCTGAATCGACGCATGGAGGAGAACATGAAACGGCTGCGACCCGACTGGACGGCTGGATTGCTGGTCGCAAAGGCGGTCGGCGAACCGAGCCGATTACCGTTCGACTTCCTCGCCGTCGAGTCGCGCATGGCCACGGGCTCGTTCATCCGTGACGCGCACGCGGCTCACAAACCGGTCTATGTGTGGACCGTGAACGATCCGCAACGGATGATTCGCATGATCGGGTTCGGTGTAGATGGCCTCATCACCGATCGACCTGCGCTGGCGCGTGAGGTTCTAACACGTTATGCGGAGATGACGCAGGCCGAACGCGTGTTGCTCTTTGCGATGACTCAGTTTGGTGTGCGCGAGGAAGTCTCGGAGCCGGAAGATAACTTGCGGCCGTAAGTCCTTTGTTGAAGCCGATTCGAGTCGGACCCAGTCCTAAAGCGTCTGCTCTTAGTCCTGATTGCTTCGGTTCGTCCTGAGTTATAAGAAGGAAGTATGAATCGCCGCGCTTTTATAGTCGCTGCGGCCAGTTGGGGAGCAGCGGCCGCCTGGGGTTGGCCAGTACCGCGCCGCTCGCAAACGGCCTGGCGTGAACGTCGCCAACTTTTTCCGGATGGCGTTGCTTCCGGCGATCCCGATAGCAACAGCGTTTTGTTTTGGACGCGATATCCCAGCTCCGGCAAACCAGCGCAATTGACTCTCGAAGTGGCCGAAGACGAAGCATTCGAGAAAGTCGCCGCCAGCACCACGGTGAATGTTTCCGCCGCGGCCGATTGGACCTGTCGCGTTCTGGTGGGAAATCTGAAGCCGTCGCGAGTTTATTGGTATCGCTTCAGCGACCGCGACGGCAATGGCAGCCGCATCGGCCGCACCATCACAGCGCCAACTGACGATGATCCGCGCCCGGTCCGCTTCGCCTTTGTCTCTTGCCAGAGCGTCAATGAGGGTGCGCAGAATGCCTACCGCCGCATGATCTGGGAGGATGAGCGCGCGCCCGCGGATGAGCGACTTGGCTTCGTGCTGCACCTTGGTGATTTCATCTACGAGGTAGTTGAGTATCCCGATGAGGTGCCGCACCGCTACGACCGTACCGTCTTTGACATCGGCAAAATCCCGGACGCGCGCAAAGTGGGCAATTTTCACGTCCCGACCACGCTCGCTGGTTACCGGATGGTCTATCAGGCCCACATCCGCGACCCCGACGTTCAGGACGCGCGCGCGCATTTCCCGTTCGTGTGCATCGGTGACAACCACGAATTCTCCTGGCAAGGCTGGCAGAGCTTCATCCAATATGGCCCCAAGGTAATAGAGCCGGCCCAGCCTCTGCGCGTCGCGGCCAACCAGGCGTGGTGGGAATACATCCCGTCGCGGGTGGCGAAGGCTTCGGGGCCGGGGCTCGATCAGTTCGGGCCGCCGAAGGTGGTGAGCGCGCCGATCGCAAAGCTCGACGATCACGGCTTTGGCGACGAGGCCAATAACCGCACCGCAGTCGGATCGATGACAGCGTACCGCGCGATGCGATACGGCAAACATGTCGATTTGATCCTGACCGATTTTCACAGCTACAAAATGCAGGAACCGACCGCGCGGCCTGAAGCCGGTGACATCGATTCGGGCGATACTCCCTTCATGCTCCCGGAAAGCTGGATGCAAATTCTCGATGCCGGCCGGGACTATGCCGGGGGTAAGCCGCCCGCGGCGATCATGGTGGGCGACAAGGCGGTGCCTAATTTCCGCGAGAACGAGCCGCCTTTCACCGTGCTCGGCCGCCAGCAGAAGGCCTGGCTCAAAGAGCGCCTAACGAAATCGAAGGCGACGTGGAAGATCTGGGGCGCGACCAACGCTACGCTCGACATGCGGAGCGATCCCCAGAATTTGCCCGCCGAGCTGAACAAGAAGCTTAAGAAACCGTGGGTGTGGCCCGAATATGGCATCTTCGGCGGAGGCGATTTCAGTGGGGCGTTGACCGAGCGCGCCGAACTCTACGATTTCATCCGCGACCAGCGGATCGACGGCTTCGTCATAGTATCAGGCGACCGTCACAGCTTCTGGGCCGGCTACGCCGCCAAGGCGCTGCCACCCCAGAAGTTCGAACCGGTCGGTGTCGCTTTCGTTTGCGGTTCCATCTCCGCCCCCGGACTCGCCGAAGCACTCGAGCACGGTCTCAAGGACCATCCTCTGCGCCCGCTCTTCGCCGTCGAACGTCCCGGCGGCAAGTATGAAAACACGATCAATCTGACGCTGAAATACGGAGTGAAGAGCGCGCTCGAATATTCCAAGTCGGGCGATCTCGCCGCGGCGCACCAGGTCAGCAATCCCGACAACGCACCGCACCTCGAATTTGTCGACATGGGGGGCCACGGTTATGCCGTCGTCACCGCCGGACCGCAGGCGGTCGAAAGTGAGTTCGTCTGCATCCCACGCCCGATCGCGCGCGCGACCACGCCCGATGGAGGCTCGCTCCGCTACCGCGTCACCCACCGCGCCGAGCGATGGCGCGCGGACGAACATCCGAAGCTGCAACAGCGCTTGGTGGAGGGCGATGCGAAACTGTCGATTTGACCGCGTAAAGGCTGGGCCCACGCGGCTGGTCACTAGAGGATCCGATCACCACCAGAGCCGCGTGAAGCAAAGCCTTTTAAGCGGAGATGGTGGCGCAATTGGGCACGCGGGAACCGTCGTCCCACCCCACTCTTCAGGAATCTCTCTCGGCCTCCGCGTCTTCGCGTTCCGTATACGCCTTGTAATAAATGAGCTTCCATGGACCGCGGTGAGATGTGGCAAAGCTCTCACCATTTTGGTGCTGCCTTAGCCGCGCGCGCGGGTTGGTTGAGAAGCCGACGTAGAAACCGGAGTCGCTCTCCGACCGCAATACGTAGACGTAGAACACCCCGTCACGATCAAACGGAGCGACCGCGTGAGGCGAAGTCTTTTACGCGGTTTACGCGGTCAGTGCTTAACGATCGCGCGCTTCCTTCGACGCTTGGTGGTCCGACCCAAGCCCACCCATGGGGTCTCGGTAGTTCGCCAGGTCTTTTAGTTTAATTGTTGGCTGCTGCGGCTTGTCCTCTTTGGTCTCCTCCTCTGGAGGCTTGGCTTTGGATTGGTCAGGCTGCTCTGGCATGGAAAAAGTATAGTTTCCAGCCGAGCAGCGCGCAACCGTAGTTCAAACCCTTCTGGCAAATCAGCGAGCACGGCTAATCTTGTTTGCATCAAGACCGGTTGGGAGGTTCACGCCTATGTCCTGATGCCAAATCATTTTCATCTGGTGGTCGAAACGCCCCAGCCCAATCTCGTCGTTGGGATGAAATGGCTTCTGGGCACTTACACCAGTCGCTTCAACCGGCGGCACAATTTGTCGGGGCATCTCTTCTCCGGTCGCTATACGTCTCTGATCGTTGATGATCACCAGAGGAAAAATCCAGCCGGAAGTAGCCATTATCAAGAACCGACCCCGATCGGCCCCCCCCCCCCGATCGCCTAAGGTGGCGGCACGGCTAAGGTGGCGGAACGGCGGCACGCTTGATATCGAAGGCGCAGGTTCTGCGTGGCTGTTACCTGTCGCGCAGCGAGAGCGAGCCGGGTTACTTCACATGCACTCGAATCAGGAAACCGTTGCCGCTGCTGCTGCTCGTATTGTAGTAGCCGCAGATGAAGCCCTGATTGTTGATGCTGGTGAAGAAGGTTTGGATTGCTCCAGGATAGTCGTAAGTCACAAAATTGGACAGGGTAGGGAAGAACACGCCGTGCCACCCGGTCGGGTTAGTAGCATCGCCGACCATCCAGCCGGAATCGTTTAAACCAGTGAGGTGAGTGTTGTGTCCATTAGCAGGAATCGGATAAGTTAGCGTTCCATCCGCCTGGCGTAGAAAACCCTGGAAGCCCGCGCCGCCGTCGTAATATCCGACACATTGGTTCAGGTTATTGATTCCGGCGCCGTTAGTGCCAAAGGTGGCTCCGGGAACGGTAAAAGATGCTAACGTCCCATCGATGTCGACAAAGGCTGAGCGCCCGGCGGATGGATCATCGCTCGCTCCGCAGAAGTTACCAGCGTCGTTGATCGACCAAATGTAAGTGCTGGTAGCGCCGGGAACGTTGAACTCGCTGTAAATGCGGTCCGAGAGGATAAGGCCAGAAATAGTCAGGCCCTCCGTCGCGAACCAACCAACCGTAGTTCCGGCATTGTTGATCCCAGTTAGGACGGTAGAGAGTTGATAGTCCTGCGGCTCGTTGAGCGGGGGGCTGAAACGGCCATCGACTGTACGGAGAAAGCCGCTCTGTTCGCCGATCCCCGGGATGAACCAACCCGCGACTGTTCCACTGTCATTGATTCCAAGCGGAAGTGTCGCAGTAGCTCCCGGGTAATCGAAGGTCGCAACGACTTCGAACGTAACATGTTGGGCGAATGTTCTTGCTCCAGTGAGCGCGAAGCAGGCTGTGAGCAGGATCACGAAGAGGATTTTAAGTTTCATGAGATTGCCTCCGTTATCAACAAAACAGAGACTGCGTTGTCAAGGTAGGAATCAGAGGAGGAGCAGGGTAAGTCTCTGTTTTTTCCAAGTAGATGCGTGTAGCGGTTGCAAAGTTGCAAAGTTGGTTGCACAGGGGTCGGTTCTTGATATTGACAATTAAAGTGATGCGGACTAACGCTTGCGTGAATGGCCCGCAAGGTGAGAGTCGAGTATTCCGGTGCGATCTACCACCTCCTGAGTCGCGGTGACAGGCGCGAGCCGATCTTCCTCGACGATGCGGACCGTCAACGCTTTGCTGGGACCCTAGCCGAAGTGTGCGTCAAGACCGGTTGGCAGGTTCACGCCTATGTCCTGATGCCAAATCATTTTCATCTGGTGGTCGAAACGCCCCAGCCCAATCTGGTCGTTGGGATGAAATGGTTTCTGGGCACTTACACCAGTCGCTTCAACCGGCGGCACAATTTGTCAGGGCATCTCTTCTCCGGTCGCTATAAGTCTCTGATCGTTGATGGATCAAGCGGCGGCTATCTCCGGAGCGTATGTGATTATGTCCATCTCAATCCCGCCCGGGTCCGCGGACGCAGGATGCTGCGAGGCGACCAGCCCTTGAAGTGTTTTGCCTGGAGCAGTTGGCCCGCGTACCTGCTGGCGCCATCGAAGCGGCCTGGGTGGCTGCGGGTGGACCGGCTGCTGGGCGAATGGGGCATCCCCAAGGACAGCCCGGCAGGGCGGCGCCAGCTCGAGCGTGCGTTGGAGGGGCGGCGCGCGGAAGACGATGAGGCGTTCACTCCGATCCGGCGTGGCTGGTATCTGGGCGACGAAGCATTTCGCCGGGAGTTGTTGGCGCAAATGCGGGAGGGAATAGGAGCCGAGCATTACGGGGAGGAGCGGGCGCAGACGGCGGAAGCGGCAGCCGAAGCGATCGTTGCGGAGGAACTGAAGCGGCGACGGTGGAAAGAGAAGGCGCTCAAGACGCGACCCAAGGGAGATCCGGTGAAAGTGGCGTTGGCGGCACGACTGCGGGCGGAGACGACGATGACGGTGAGTTGGATCGCAGAACGTCTGGGGATGGGAACCCGGGGCTATCTCAATCACTTGTTGTATCGCCAAAGGAAATCCGACAGTAGGCATTATCAAGAACCGACCCCTAACCCCCCCCGCCATATTAGCACATTTGAGCTATTGTAAGTCGAAGCGACGTTTTATATCTTTGCGGCCTTTTTCTATCTAACGTCGTTTGCACTCATAACTGCTACTGAAGTTCCTGGAGAAGTAGAATGGGTCGGCACATTTGGACAAGACAAAGCCAACCCTGAGCTACTTTATTCGCTTTTTTTTCTTGGTTCTTTGAGGGCGAATCTGTCCCCGCCATGCGAAAGCTTCCGGAAGCAATGGCTTCAAGAGCATCCACACGCTCGACTTGTCCAGGTCGCGGAACTAAGTCCGTTCGACCAACGAAATCCTAAATCTGAATTTCTTTTCGTCTGGATTACCGATCATGAAGACAACCTAGGTGTTGATCTGGTGCGGCATGGTTGCGCTCCCGCCGAGGCCCTTTTTGCCTTACTTCCCGAGGCCCACTTAAAGGTGCCTCAAAAGCAATTTGAGCAGGTTAAAGATCGGCTCTTAGCGGGTGAAAAGCTGGCCAAGTCAGAAAAGCTTGGTCTCTGGTCTGACGAAGAGAACGACTCGTCAGACGAGGATTACTTCGCTTCATAATCTAAAACTCCGTCATAATAGTCGTCGAGAGCCAAAGCCGGCTTGAGCGCCTCATCGGGCTGGCGATTGGGCGCGATCCCAGGCGGCTTTGGCCAGGCGGGCGATGATCGCATCCCGCGTGTCATCATTGGCGGCGGAATCGGAGACGAATGCCGCCACGGCCAGGTGTCGGCCATCGGGCAGAGTGATAACGCCAATGTCGTTGGTCGCGGAGGTGATGCCGTCGCGAGTCCCACCGGTGCCCGTCTTGTGTGCGACTACGGTTCCAGCAGGCAATTCGCCTTTGAGGCGTTTCGCGCCCGGGATGGCTTCGGTCATCAACTTCAGCAGCAGGGCCTGGCTCTCCCGCGAGAGGCCACGCCGAGATTGCAAGGCCACGAGGAGGGCGAGCGCGCTTTTGGGAGTCGCCCAGTTTCGATACTGCGTTTCCCAGTCGCGGCCGATTTCCTTCTCAGAGTTAACCACCTGGATGTCCGGCACCTGAATTTCCTTCAGGAATGCCATGACACTGCCCGGACCGCCGATGAGTTTCATGAGCACATCGCTGGCGCTGCCATCGCTCTGGCAAATGGTGTAGCGGAGAAGTTCCGCGATGGTCAGCTCGGTACCGTTCGGATATTTATCGCGCACCGGGCTATACATTCCCGTGCGCACGAAATCGCCCGGCTCGACCTTCACTTGTTGATCGAGCTTCAGCTCTCGGCGATCAACGCGCTGCAAGACCGCCATCGAGATCGGCAGCTTGTAAACGCTATGCATCGGGAAATGCTCGTCGCCGCGCAGGTCCGCGGTTTCGCCCGACTCGAGGAGCTGGACCGCGACGCCGACGCGCCCTTTCGCATCGAGAGCAATCTTTTCGAATTGACCTGGCAAGCCAGGGAAAGGGAGCGCGGCGGCGAGAGTGGCAGCAAGAAAGAGATGTCTCATCCTCACTGGACGCTAGCTGGGGATTGCGCTTTCAACAACGGTCAGAGCTTGCTATCGACACTACCCGAATCCGGGACATACTTGAGCGCCTGTTGGAAAATCACACCGTCCAGGGTCGATAGTAAGCTTTGACTCCTACGATCCTATGCTAGCGAGGACGGACGGAGGCTATGAGTGGCCCGTCGGCGTCGCGCGAGATAAACCATACCGTTTCGTTGTCGGACGGATCGACCTCGGAGGTCACCAGATCGATTCGATTACCACTCGATCCCGTGCTCGGCGAGGTCAGCTCCACGGATTCGCGAAACGAAGACTCGCCATGGTAGAGAATAGCATAGCGTATCCGGGTCGGGGTCTTCGCATCATAAGCCCGGAAAGAAATCACGACGTCCTCGTCCTTGTTAACGTCGATTGACACGTAGTCGCGGCTGCGCGTGCCGGCGAGCGTCCACTTCCTGGCCTTCTCGGTGTCGAGGATAACGTGCTTTTTGTCGCCGGAGAGTGAGATCGGAACGCGCCAGACGTGAATCTTTTCGCCGTCATCACCGGCAGCGTAGATGTTGCAGTTCCTGTAAACGACTTCGGACAAACCGATGTTCGTCTTGCCCGGGTCCGAATACGCGGTCTTCGACTTAATGAGCGCGGCATGAGTCGTGCCGGAAGGTTTCGGTAGACCATAAACCCCGAGCTGTGATCCGGAGGCAGCGACAAAAAACGTGAGGTCATCTAGCGTGCCATGATGCTTGGCGACACGGATGTAGGGGCTCGGAAAATCATCCTTGGTCAATACCGGCTTGATCTCGGTGCGGATGCCGTCCGCCATCTGATCTGCATCGAAGAGCCAAATCTTGCCAACGGGACGTACGCCCTCGCCGTCGAGCACATTGTGATGAAAGACGGCGTATTGTCCGTGTATGGCCATGAGCGGGAAGTCCTCGTAATCTTCGGTTATCTTGAAGATGTGGAAGCCTTTCGACGGGTCCTCCGACTTGGACACGGCCGCAAAAGTGATCCGCGTTGCTTCGTTGTGCTCGGCCTTGCAGAGCGCCGCGTTCGGGTCGCAATCGGTTGTTGCCCAGTGTTGGTTACGGCCGTGGGTCGCGATCCAGAATTGTTTGCGTTTCTCGTCGTAGGTCGAACGGGTATCGTAGAAATCGTTGATGCACGCGCTCGAGCCGTCGGATGGGACAGGATTAGCCGGATCACACGGAATGGCCTTGCCGGCCTTGACCTCGGCGTCGGTGCTCGAAGGGAAACGACCGATGTTCACGTTGTGTTCGCCTGTGCCGGTCCAACGTTTACGCATTAGGTTCGCAACCGCACCGTGTTCGATAGCCAGATCTGACGTAGTCGTGTTCGATGCCAGATCTGTCCCATCGAGCGAAACCTGCGTCAGCGGGTTTCTGCTGTAGAGTTCGAAGTTATTGTAATCGCCGGCCAGTAGGTAGTGGTCGCTAACCGCAATGCTCATATCGATGCTGGACAGCGAGGGTCGGAACTTCGTCACCTTGGGATGCCAGTTACCTAGCACTGTGATTACATAAGCGGTGCCTCCCTCCGCTACGAGCACTCCGTTGCTCCTGGCTAGGGCGTTGACTTCGACCATAGCGCTTAGGCCCGGCGACGCCGTGGCCGACACCTTCAATGTCCGATCGGACCGACTGATCCACGACGGCACTCCGCTGAATTCGTAGGTGATGGTTGTCGGGCCTTGGACAGGCGTATCGACCGCCCCATGCACGGTGCCCGCTGGAACCGCGAAGGAACCGCCTTGCAACACGTCGGCCCAATGGTCTCCGGCAAAGGAGATACTTCCCAGATGATGAGGATCTTCGTCGGGATGATTTCGTGGTGGAAGAGCACGCAGATCGCCGCTGACAAATGCGGCGGCGAGCGAGACCCAAATCGCGGCGATTCTCGGCGAAATCGGGGGACGCGAGGTGCGCAAGATAGCCTTTCCTCTTGTCGAGGTTTTACCGTCGCACCTATGTTTGCTGCATGAGTCCATGCAAACGGTTAGGGACAGAAATTTCCGGCTTGGCAGGGACTATAGCAGAGGTCGGCAATTTGTCGTCTGGTCTTATGTTTTCCGAGCAGCCCGCCTCACGGCGAACGTCTTAAAGATGACTAAGCCCGTGCTTAGATGCTGAGTCTGATACTACGCTTTGACACCGGTGGTCCCGCACGGTCATTTTGGGTCAGTGTCCGCGGAGAATAGAATCGTGACATCTTGTGAGGCGAAGCCTTTTACGCGAATTCGACTTGTGCCATCCATCGGATTCGCCATCGTCGCGAGGTTTACCGCTAATGCATTACATCGGCGCAGGCCTAACCACGTTGCCAGGGAGTTCCTTCGGAGGCGTATAGTGAGTCTTAGTATGTTTTCTCGTCGCCATTTCTTGTTACAGGCTATTCTGTTTGCGATTGCACCGCTGCTTCTGGTGGCTCTTAACCGACCGCAGAGTAAATACCTGCCTATCGCGAAGTCACCTGACGATCCCGCTTTGATTGCTCACATCAAGGCGCTCTCGCCCACAGTCAGCCTGGATGACGCCAGGCAGGTAACCGCTTGCGTCGTCAACACCGGACACGAACTGGGGCGTGAATGGCATGTGAAATGGTACTCGACCCTGATGCCCGGCATTCAGAATTATCTGGTCAAAACGGGAAAGACAAAAGGAGGATACTGTTACCAGTACTCCATGGAGGTGCTTGTTCGATTGGAGGCGCTGAAGTTGAAAACGGTCGAGTTCCACTGGGGTGAGTCGGGGGCGGGCACGATCTGCGAGAATAACGGCATTGTTGTTACCGCTCGGGGACAATCGTTTGAGGAGGGTGTTTTGCTCGACAGCTGGCGTAATCAGCCACATGTGACCTGGACGGACGTAACGCGTGACCCGGAAGGATATCAGTGGAAAGAAAACAAGGCCTTTGCCGCCTTTGTTTTGCAGAGAGCAAAGAACGCAACATCTAAGAAACCACAGTTAACGAAGCCCTGAAGCAGCGTCACGTGAATGCATTCGCCCGCGTGATGATTAGTGGAGCGTCGGGTCATCGTGATCCAAGTCGCGTGAGGCGAAGCTTTTTACAAGTGCTGTGGCGTACGCTGTCCTCGGCGAGCCGGAGCCTTGGCGAAGGCTGCTGAGGGGAAAAATCTGCGAAACGGGAATAAATTCCTTTCGCTCTGTCGTGCTTTCTTGGTAGAACCCACGGCACAGACGTTTCCCCATGAAAGTCGCGCGTTCTCCCTCTGCAAATCTCGGCATTCTGTTTCAGTTTCAGTGATCGTTCTTTACCAATTCGAGAAGGAGGTTAGAGAGTCATGAGAAATAAGGAACCAAAGCAGCCAGGCGGCAGTCTAACTGTTCAGGCGATCGCCGGAACCCACGTTGTCCTTCTGGGAATCGATTTGCCGAAAGAAAAGTGTCCCGGCCTTCTTGGCTTCGCTTTGCGACGCGAAGATCACACTGAGGGAGAAAAATACTGGCTTTCGGGATACAAGACTTTCGCGAGCGTGGAACCACATCCTGCTCCCGGCCTCCTCTACTCGACGCGAAACCATCCGATTCAAGGTTTTACCTGGTCCGATTTCTCGGCGAAACCAAAACACGATTATACCTACGAAGTATTTGGTCTGAGAGGGTCGCCGACCGCCCCGCAGGAGTCGGAGCGAGTGGCGGTGAGGATAAAAACCGAAAGCGAACGTGGCAGGTCGCATCACGTGCATTTCAATCGTGGTGCCGCGGCTTCTCAGGAATACACCAGACTCTTCGGCGACAAAAGACCAGAGCAGGTCGGCCCCGCTGCATTTGACTGGCTATCGCGCGGTGCGGCCGAGGCAATTGCGGAATTCATCGGGCGGGCGATTGGGGCAGGTTGGGGATTGCGCGTCGCCGCTTACGAATTCACCGACGATAAGGTTTTACCCGCGCTCGCCGCTGCACGTGATCGCGGTGCAAACGTGCAGGTGCTTTATCACGCCGAAGATGACGATCAAAAAGTCAGTAATGAGGAGGCGATTCAAAAGTTCGGCGTTGAAAATATTTGCCATCCGCGAAACGCCCAGGGATTAACCCTCTCGCACAACAAGATCATTGTGTTGACGAAATCCGGTGCCGCACAAGCCGTCCTGACTGGCTCGACCAATTTCAGTGTCGGCGGAATTTATGGACACAGTAATGTTGTGCACATCTGTGAAAATAATGACGTTGCGACCAAGTATTTGTGGCTCTGGAATGAGCTGGCGAAGAACATCGCAAAGTCTGACGATGCTAGTGTCCTCGTCGCACACAGTCCTCTTCCGGCGGATCCTTTGGCGAAGCAAAACACCCCCATCTTTAGTCCGCGCGATGGATTGGAAGCGCTAAATTGGTACGCGGAGCAGGCGAAAGGGGCACATGACGCATTGTTCATGACTTTTGCGTTCGGCATGAACGCAGTTTTCCAGGACGCTTATCGCAATGGAAGCGCAGGACTCCGCTACGCCTTGATGGAGACGATGAGCGGGCCGACCAGGACTAAGGAGCAGAAAGCAGCCAATGAAGCGGCCATTATCGAGCTGAGGAAGATGAGAGAGAACAAGTTCGCCATCGGATCGCACCTTGGAAAAGGCGCGTTTAACCACTGGCTAAAAGAACAGCTTTCAAATCTCAATGTCCATGTGCGCTATCTGCACACCAAGTACATGCTGGTGGATCCTCTCGGCCCCAACCCATTAGTAGTTTCCGGTTCGGCAAATTTCAGCAACGCCTCGACCAGGAATAACGACGAGAACATGCTGATTGTCCGAGGCAACCCGCGCGTGGCCGACATTTACCTTGGCGAATTCATGCGGCTGTATCGTCATTTCGCTTTTCGCGACTGGCTTAGGCAACACCCGGAAGCGGACGAGGTGAAAGTGGGACACCTGGACGAGACTGACCACTGGTGGAAAAACTACTTCGGCAACACGTTTGAATCTCGTCAGCGCAGTTACTTTGTCAGCTCGTTAGGCTGAGGGCCGGCGAAGAATATTAAGATTTGGTTTGCCCCGTCAGGGCTTTCCTGAATAAGAGGCCGCGTTCGCGCTCCATCGGGCTTGACTGGAAATCGAGAACCGTTGTCAATACCTGGCGACTTGCCCCGACCCCTCGCACGCTTCCTCGATGGCGGCGTAGTCGTCGAGCCGTCGATTGGTTTCGTTCGCGCAACGCTGGCGGTAATCGTGTTTTCCAGATCGGACTCGTTGTTGTGGGCGGTGGGTCGTCAACTGGTGTATTAGTGTGGATGTCCGATCCACGAAACGTCGCGCACAATAAGAAGGTTAAGCAGGAAAAGGAACATCACGAGCCGGCATCCGCGGATGCGAAGGCGAAGAAAGGACGAGCCAGGAAAACTGCCGCTGTAGCTGTTCAGGGCGACCCGGCCGTGAGCTCACCTGGACCAACTGCGGCTACGAAAGTGGAGCAGGCGCCTGGTGAGTTGGAAAAATCCATGGCCGTTCTTTCGAAGTTAAAAGAGATGGAGTTTCACTCGCGTGCCAATATCGAAACGCTGGCGGGATTGACTCTGACAATCGAAGACGAACTCAAACAGAAGGAATTCTCGGATCCGATTGGCGCGTTGTATTCGGCGCAAGATGGGTTCCATACGAAGATCGCGGCCTTGATCGAAAGCTACGAAGTGAAGTGCGAGAGTTTGAAGCCTGCATAGACGCAGTTCTTCACTCTTTGAATTTACGATCGCCGCGCGCTTCGCCATCGCGAGATCGTACATGCTCACTTTTCGCTGAAGACAGTCGCCAGCGTCACTTCTTTGGTTTGGCCTTCTTCATCGCGCCCTTCTTGGCGCTGCTCTTTGAAAGCCCGGCCGCTCCTTCACCCGCGTTACGGCCCTTACCCAAGAACTTTTCCGCCGTTTACTTTCGGGGTACGAACGAATAGTTGGCGAGCTGGAAGGTGACGTAGGCTGTTGCCTTGGAGGCCAGCGCCAGTACCGCTGGATCGTTATTGGAAAGGTCATCGCACCAGAGGTTTGGCCGGTCCACGCAGCCACCATCGTAGCTGGGTATGTTCCCTTCATAGTTACCAAGATACCCACCCCAGAGAGCTACCTCCGCTGATCCCTTGCAGCAGTCCTGTCGCGTCAGAATGCCGGTATCGGGGATGCCAATCAAAGCGAATGAATTGGAGTCGGTGCCAAAATTTCCAAATGGCGCCGACTGCGATGGCACACCAACAGAGTTAAAAAAATCCGTGTAGAATTGGTTACCTATTTGGGAGTCCGGGACCACGTTGGGCGGGAATTGGTTGACGTTATAAGCAAACTTCGGGTCAGCCAACTCGTAGTCATAGTTAGGAGTAGCAGTGACATCCGCGTCGTTGTCGAAAACGATGAGGTTCCGCTCGTCCTGAGTCAGGTGAGCTGTGTAATATGCAGATCCCAATAGACCAAGTTCTTCACCGCCAAACCAGATGTAGCGTAACTGATTCAGAGTCGGCGTTCCCGACATCTGCAAGGCGATTTCCAGAATGGTTGTGGACCCGGACGCGTTATCGAGCATCCCGGGCCCGAAAATGGAATCCAGGTGAGCGTCCACCACCACGACATGGTTGGGATCGCCATAGGGAGAGTCAGCAATCACGTTGTAGTCGACTCCAGATGTTGGTTGCATGCGAATCTCGAGATGCGTAATGGGCGACTCGCCCGCGGGGATTCGCCCGAGGAGGTCGGCCGCCAATGCGGGAGAGGCGACGGCGACGACCGGAATCTTTGCCTGGTGATGCAGGCGCGGGCGTAGCATCCTGCTGCCCTCGATCGCGCGCTCGTCCTCGCCCCGGGCCTGGGGTTGGGTCTTCGGGTCGTAGAGAATGACAGCGGATGCGCCGGCGTGTTCCGCCTGCGCAACCTGCGCGTCGTAGGCGCAGTCGCCGCGGCGCAGGATAGCGATGTCTCCGCGTCGGAAATTCGCAAACTCTTCGGAGGAACAACCGGTTCCAGAGCCAGTGACCGGCCGAACGTGGGCAGTGACGTTTGCGCCGCCGGATAGCCTTGCCATCACCCAATCCTTCTCCACCGAATAATTTCGGCCGGCTAAACTCAGCGTGGGAACGCCAATGAGCTGAGATACCCGATAGTTATAAGTTTGGATAGTCACGGTATATCCGGCCCGCTTCATCAGGTTCGCGACATAACTGGCCGACGCCTTGTAGCCGGAAGTGCCGGTATCACGGTTGCCGTGCCCGTCGCGGCCGGGATGCTGATCTGCGATTGTCTGGAAGTCCGTCAGGTGCTGCCAGAGGGCGCCCTGCTGGATAGCCGCGACCAGTTTCTCCGGGGTTGCACGAACGGGCGCCCGAAGGTCGTTAGGCGCAACTTCGTCATTCGTCGCGACTGAACCAAGCGGGTTCGCAACTTGCGAAACGGCGCTTTCGCCAGTGATGACTACGACGGCAATGGCAAGAACCCTACCCAAAACAACACAGCTAAAAAAGCGGGTACGTTTCATCTTAGAGTGACATTACCGGTTTGGTTGGAGCAGACAAGTCGCGTTTCCCGCGCACACCCGGCATAGTGGCGCCTTCCTGTGATAAGGACGCGACCCAGGAGTGGAACGGGGTTACGCATGACCTTCGCGCAACCATTTCCTATTTATGAGATGGGTTCTAAGAACAGAGGAAATGCAGCACCTTCCTGTGTGCCAACTTCCTCATCATCGTAGTACGGCGAGCACGTGCGCCTGGATTTTGCCGTCCACTTCGCCCGAGCCGAAGCGGGCGGCGATCGCGTGGGCGGCGAGATCGGTTGCTTCGACGAGGCGCGAGGCATCACGCGCTTCGATTTCACTTCGCAGCGGCGTCCCATGACAGTAGGCGACCGCCGGCACGCGAGGCGACTCTGCGCGGCTGCGCATCGCAAGCGTCGAGATCGTCGGTTGTTCATTGAAGCCGGCAGCGGCGAGGTCCGCCACTATGTCCTGCAGTTGGTGATAGCCGTGCGGAGTCCGCGCGAGGAAGCGCGGCGGATCATGCGGGAATATGTCGGCGAGTGTTTGCGTCACGACATCGGCGAATTCGTTCTCCTCGATGCGGTCCCATACGTTGAAGAGGAATGTCCCGCCATGGCGCAACACACGCCGCACTTCTGAGAATGCTGCCGGCTTCCGCGGAAAGAACATGGCGCCGAACTGACAGACGACGATGTCGAACATTCCATCGCCGAAAGGCAGCTGCATCGCATCCGCCTGGCGCCATTCGACCGCGCGCGCAGTACCAGCAGCGGACGCCTGTGCCAGCATCGGCTCGTTCAAGTCTGTGGCGATGATCTGCACGTCGGGCGCAAGTCTCTTCGCCAGCTCGCGAGTCACTACACCTGTGCCGGCTGCAATCTCGAGCACAGCCGACGGCTGGCGGTAAGCTACTCGGCCCGCCATGTCCGCCGCATACGGCTGGAAGATCAGCGGCACCAAATGCTGTTCGTATAGCTGCGGAATCGATCCTCTAAATAGCTTGTCAGTGTCGTCGCGCATCGCGCTTACGGTTATCTCTTTGCGTTCGCCTTTTTCACCGCGGACTTTAGGAAAGGAAGAGGGATGAAGGAAGAAGTAAGACGCAACCATTTAGAATTAAGAGGTCTTCGCTCGCTTCAGGATGGTAACGAAATCGCGATCAGCTCTTCGCATTGACTCGCTCCCGAATCGCTCGCCCTTCGGGCTGGCGTCTATGTCGCCTGCTTTGACTCCCGCGCGACCGCCGCTTGGTCGGCCTCCGCCCAGCGCCTCGCGCTGTCTATGTTGGTCGCTCAACCTCCTTCCATTCGCTCGCTCCATTGATTCGTTCGTCTCCCGACTCGCTCACCGCTACCTCGCGGCTTTTCCGTCTATCTCTCCTCCCCAGTCGCTCCATTCCTGTCGCAAAGGCGCGAGCTTTTCCACGCTAACAATCCCCGCTTCCTTCTGCATTCTTCCTTGTTACTTCACCTTGCGCGCTCGCGCCGCGCGGTAGTTGGCCATGTGCTCCTCGACGGAAACGCGCGCGACGGTGCGGCCTACCACATCGAGAGCCAGGTCCTCCAACTTTTTGAAGCGGACGCAACCTTTACCCATGTCGAGCCTCTTGCCGCTCTTCTTGTATTCGCTGACGAACCAGCTTGAGAGAGTGGGATGACCGTAGAAGCAGAGGAAATGCAGCACCATGCCCGACTTCTGCGATCCGAGGGCAACGAATGATAGCGGCACTTTGGGATTCTCGCCATAGCCCGCTGGATACAGGGAGAGTGGGACGTACCACCCGATCATTCCGAACTGCATGCCCTCCTCGTATCCGTCCGGCAGGTTCTCATTGATCACTTTGCGCACGGCGCTGAGCGCGGCGCGGCGATCCGCGGGAAGCGCGGCCAGGTACTCGACTACAGTGGACGCTGCCATGTCTCGAAAACTAGACAGGATTTACCCTGTTTCTACGAGACCCTTTTGTAAATCCTGTTAGTCCTTTAATCCTGTCTAGTTGAATGTGCCTGACCGCAATACTTGTTTTCCCAACATCTGTGCCTCGGTTGTGTTTGGTAATTGCGTGTACATCCGGGCCACGCGGACAGCAAAATCCATGGTGCGATTCCGCAAGTCTTCTTCCTCTGCATTTTTCCTCTTACTTTGCCCGTCAATGGCCGCTCAGCATTCGGCGGACAAGCCTCGTAAATAGCCAAGACACCGCACGGTTAATCCGCTACTAACGACGCATGCAAGTCGTACGCCCAGCGGTCCTCATCCTTTCTGCGCTCTGCCTGGTGGCGCTGGGCGCGTCATCTGGCCAGGCGCGCGCGACGCTGGATGACCTGAAGAAGCTCGAGATCACCTGCCTCGTTCCCGGTTATCTTCCAAAAGGTTTTCACCTAAACAAGGTGTCCATTTCCTACGACGAACCAGGACCTAACGAAAGTGGGGGTGGACGTTTTCCGCTCTATAACCTTGAATACAAAGGCGTCGGCAAGGCGAGTTTCTCGATCGACTCCGCGCGCGAAGGCATTGGCGATCGCAATTTCATGGAGACCGAGGACAGCGAAGAGACGGAGCTGCACTCACCGCTCCTCGATCCGGTTGACATCGTCTACACGCCTAAAGGAAAAACCGGCGTGAAAAAAGAGATCATCGCCAATTGGGCGGAGGACGCGAACATGAAGCGCGAGACGGGGACCGAGCATCTTCCCCATCCGCTCCTCGGCAGGTTTCACGGCTTGTCCGCCAGCGGCATCACGGTGGCCGAGTTCGCGAAGAT
>DASXOB010000023.1:0-25900 GCA_036494545.1 Chthoniobacterales bacterium | reverse complement strand
AACGACAATTACGCTTGATGGGATTGATCTCGCCCGCGGAGCCTCGATTTCTCGCAGCGTAGTCGTCCAGGCGCAGCCCGCTCTTAATCTGCAGCTTTCCAGCGAGCAGGGAAGTGTCGCTCCAGGAGCCGTCTTCACCTATACTTTGGCGACTGCCAACCTGAGCGGACTCTCCCAATCTGGAGCAACATTAAGCGCTACCGTGCCGGCGGGAGCGAGCTTTGTCTCGGCCGATGGCGGTGGCGTGCTAACCGGAAGCGTAGTTACGTGGAATCTTGCCACTTTGCGAGCTGGCGCGAATGTGCAAGTGCATGCTACTTTCCAAGCTGGCTCCACACCGAATACTCCGTTAGGGCCATTCGACGCCATAGTTAGCGATAGCATGGGTCACATCGCGCGGGCGAGCGATACAAGGGTTGTGTATTCGGCACCAACCTTTGCCTACAACCTGACGGCTACGCCCGATCCGGTGGCGCCGGGGCATGTGCTGGAGTTTGACGCGACTGTGACGAATCTCGCGGCCACGGACCAGGTCGTGCAGCTGGACTTTACGGTGCCGGAATATACGACCTATGGGAGTCTTGGGGCGGGCAGCGCAAGTTATTATTACTTCGGCTCGGTCCCGGCTGGGACATCGAAGACAGCAAAGCTGCGCTTTACGGTTGTGGGCAGCGGCAATATTCCGCCTAATGGCACGACAATTACGCTCGATGGGATTGATCTCGCCCGCGGAGCATCGATTTCTCGCAACGGGGTAGTGCAGGCGCTGCCTCCGCTTACTTTGCAGCTGGCTACCGAACAAGGCACCGTCGCGCCCGGAAGTAACTTCACTTATACCCTGGCTACTGCTAACGTCAGCGTTGCCGCATTGCACAATACCATGCTCACCGCCGCAGTGCCTGCCGGAGCTACCTTTGTCTCGGCTGATCATGGCGGCAGACTAAGGGGAGGGCTGGTAACCTGGAACTTGGGTCTTCTGGGAGCAAATACTAACATACAGGTGAACGCAACTTTTAGCGTTAACTCAAACGCCGCTGCGCTTGGGCCACTCGATGCCCTAGCAGCAGATAGTTCCGGCCATGTGGCTCGCGCGAGCGATACCCGCGTGATTTATGCGACGCCTGCGTTTAGTTACACCATCACTGCCACGCCTGATCCGGTAGCGCCTGGTCAAGTGCTGGAATATGACGTCACAGTCACTAACCTTAGCGCTGTCGCGCAAACCGTGCAGGTCGATTTCACGGTGCCGGAATACACGACCTTCGGGAGTTTGGGAGGCGGTAGCGCCAGTTACCATTACTTTGGGTCCGTTGGAGCTGGCCAATCGTCCACGGCACAGTTATTCTTTACTGTCGTGGGCAGCGGCTCGATCCCACCCGATGGCACCAGTATTACTCTTGACACAATAGACCTTGCCCGCGGAGCGTCAGTTTCTCGGACGGCCGTAGTGGATGCCGCGAGACCGTAGCGAGAGATCGGAGAACAAATTCTTGCAACGGTTTGCCAACAGGATTCGAGCAAAACCGACCAGCTTTCGAGGCGCGATGCGCAGCTTCAAAGTGCGTTCTGATCCGCCTAACGAGTGAGGCAATCGGGCGTAGGAAGGAAGACAACGCGCGCAAATCCGTCCCGAGGCACGATTTTCTCTTGGCATGCGCGCAATCTGGAAAGGCAGTATCAGCTTCGGTCTGGTCAATATTCCCATCGCTCTTTATCCCGCGACCCGGCGGGAGGAACTGAAGTTTCGCCTTCTGCGATCGAGCGATCTTAGTCCGGTAACCTACAAACGTGTCGCGGAGAAGGATGGCAAGGAGGTGCCTTGGAACCAGATCGTAAAAGGCTACGAATACGAGAAGGGAAAGTTCGTCGTCCTGGGCGAAAAGGATTTTCAGCGGGTCGATCTCGAGGCCACGCAGACGGTCGACATTCAGGATTTCGTGGACCTGGACGCAATTGATCCGATGTATTTTTACAAGCCGTATTACCTCGAACCGCAGAAGGGTGGCGACAAAGCCTACGTCTTACTGCGTGATGTGCTGGCATCGACCGGCAAAGTCGGGATCGCCAAGGTCATCATCAAGACGCGTCAGTATCTCGCCGGAGTAAAGGCGCTGAAGCACGCACTTGTGTTGGAGCTGATGCATTTCGCCGAGGAACTGGCGGATTCCGAGAAGCTGAGCGTGCCCAAAAAAATGGAGCCCGGAAAACGCGAGATCGACATGGCCAAGGCGCTCGTGCAGAGCATGACTTCGGAGTGGGATCCGAAAAAGTACAAGGACGATTACCGCGACGCCTTGCTCGACGTGATCGAGGAGAAGGTTGAAGCCGGCGGCAAGGAAATCGAGAAGAAGCCGAAAGAGAAGAAGTCTTCGACCAAGGTTATCGACCTGGTTGAGGTTTTGAAACAAAGCCTGGCGAATGCCGAAGGGGGAAAGAAGCGCGCCGCCAAAACGACGAAGGCAAAGAGGCGCAAGGCCGCCTGAGTATGGCTCCGCCACTTGCGTTCCGAGTTGCCGCCGGAGAGCACCGAGATGGTTAATGCCTACTCGACTTGATTCAAACGAACGTTTGAATTATTGTTTGGCTGCCATGGCGGAACGACTTCATGCCACCAAGGTGGCGATTCTTAATGCCACGGAACGGCTTGTAGCCGCGCATGGCTTCGAAGCGACTTCGCTTCGCGCCATCACCGCCGCGGCGAAGGTGAATCTGGCCGCGGTTAACTATCATTTCGCAACGAAGGATGCTCTCATCGTCGCGATGCTGACGCGCCGCATGAAACCGCTAAACGAGGCCCGCCTCGCGCTCCTGGATCAATTCGAAACGGACGCGCGCGATGAGCCGGTGGCGGTCGAGAGAATTCTGGAAGCGCTTTTTCGCCCGATGGTTGAGTTAATCACGCAACCTTCCAAAGGCGGGCGTAATTTTTTGCGTCTCCTCGCACTTTGCCTGGCCGAACCGGGTGCCTACCTCAAGCCGCTGGTGCAAAAGGAGTTTGCTGAAAAGACACGCCGGTTTCATCGCGCCCTGCGCCGTAGCCTGCCGCAGCTCTCTGACGTCGAAACGCATTGGCGTTTGCATTTGGCTTCCGGGGCGTTTTTGCACGCTGTGGCCCACGCCCAGGTGCTTGAACTTTCGTCCGCCGGCCGTTGTCGCCTGACAAATTGCGAGGCGGTGCTGGAACGTATTATCAACTTCTGTGCGGCCGGCCTGCGCAGCCCAGCCTAACGACTTTACGACTATGCCTGTCCTGGAAGAAGAATCGAGCACGCGAACGGCGCACAAGCCGACTGAGCCCGATCTATTGGTCGATCTCGACCAACGGCCGTTGGAGACAGAGAAGAGACCCTTCTTTCGCCGGCGCGGGGTGGTGATCGGCGCCGCTCTCGTGGCCGCGCTCGCCGTACTCTATCTGGCGACCGTTTTCTTCCACAACCTCACGCATGAAAGCACCGACGACGCCTTCATCGATGCTCATATCGTGAGCATCGCGCCAAAAATCGCGGGACGAGTTTCTGCCGTGAAGGTGAGGGACAACCAGTTGGTGCAGAAGGGTGACCTTTTACTCGAGATTGACCCACGTGATATCGAAGCAGCGGTAGCGCAAAAGCAGGCGTCGCTCGAAGTCGCTCAGGCGCACTTGGAAAATGCGCAAATGTCGGCCGAACAAGCCGAGGCCCACGTGAAAACTCTTCGGGCGGCCTACGCTTCGGTGGAGGCTGGGACTACGGCGGCATCGGCGGATACGGAAAAGTTGCAGGGTGACTTGAGTCGTAACCAGGGGCTTATCGCCAGTGGAGCGATTTCCAAACAAGATTTTCAACATTCGCTCAGCGATGTAAATTCTTCCCAAGCCACGCTCGAATCGAAAAAGAGGCAGCTGCAAGCCGCAGCTGCGTTGGCCGAGGAAGCCGTCAAGCAGGCAGGGTCGTCGCGCGCTCAAGTCAGCGCCGCACGAGCAGAGGTAGCTGAGGCGAAAGCCGAGTTACGGCAGGCGGATCTCCAGAAATCCTACACGAAGATCACTTCGCCTGAAACGGGACGAGTAACGAATAAGTCGATTGAGCCGGGCAATTTCGTGCAGCTCGGTCAGCCGCTCTTTGCCATTGTGCCTCAGCAGGTCTGGGTGACGGCAAACTTCAAAGAAACACAACTTACCGACATGCGTCCTGGTCAGCCCGCGGAGGTGGAGGTTGATGCCTACCCGGCTCGCGCGTTGCGTGGCCATGTCGACAGCATTCAAGCTGGGAGCGGCGCGCGCTTCAGCCTCCTCCCGCCGGAAAACGCGACTGGCAACTTCGTCAAAGTTGTCCAGCGGGTTCCGGTGAAGATCGTGCTCGACGAACAACCTGGGGTCCAGCAGGTGCTCGGTCCCGGGATGTCGGCGGTACCGGATGTGAAAGTGAGGAGCAGCTTTAAGTTGGCGATTACTGTGATCGTCGTGACGGCGTTTGCCTTCACGATCCTGGGCGCCGCAACCGTTTGGTGGCTGCGAAAGACTTATAGTCGTTAGGCACGGTCGTGGCTGAATCTGATCCGCCTGACGCCGCTGCTGCCTGGCGGCCAAGCTATAACCCGTGGCTCATCGCTGCGTCGGTTATGCTCGCTACATTTATGGAGGTGCTCGACACTTCTGTCGCCAACGTTTCACTCCCGCACATCGCCGGCAATCTTTCCGCCACCACCGACGAAGCAACGTGGGTCCTGACGAGTTATCTCGTTGCAAACGCGATTATCTTGCCGGCGACGAACTGGCTGGGGAATCTTTTCGGCCGAAAATGCTTCCTTATCGCCTGCATCATTCTTTTCACGGCGGCTTCAGCCCTTTGCGGCGCTGCAGCCAGTCTGGGATTCCTTGTTCTCGCGCGGGTTCTGCAAGGCGCCGCGGGTGGCGCTTTACAACCTATTTCCCAGGCCGTCCTGCTCGAGAGCTTTCCGACCGCGAAACGCGGATCGGCCATGGCTGTCTTTGCCATGGGTGTGGTGGTGGCGCCGATTCTGGGGCCCACGCTGGGCGGGTGGATCACCGACAACTACAGTTGGCGCTGGGTCTTCTACGTTAACCTGCCGATAGGTCTCATCGCCGCTTTGATGGCGAAGGCTTTTATCGAAGATCCGCCTTATCTGCGGCGCGTCAGCGCGAAGAATATCGATTACCTGGGTTTCGGTTTTCTTGCGCTTTGGCTGGCAACCTTGCAGTTCGTTCTCGACAAAGGCCAGGAGCTCGACTGGCTCGGCTCGCACACCATTCTGTGGTGCATCACAATCTCAGTGGCATCATTCTTTGCTTTTGTCGTTAGGGAACTGACGGCTCGCCAGCCGTTGGTCGATTTACGCGTGCTGAAGAATCGCAACCTCGCCGTCGGCTGTGCGCTCATTGCGATTCTCGGTGCCCTGCTCTACGGCACCACGGCTGTCCTGCCGCTCTTCATGCAAAACCTCCTGCACTACACCGCGCTCGACGCCGGTCTGGCTTTGAGTCCGCGCGGCGTGGGCGCTTTCCTCGCGACGATTCTGGTGGGGCGGTTGGTAGGAAAAATCAACAACCGCATTTTGATTACGGCTGGGTTTCTCGGGCTGGCCTATGCTTCATTCCTTTTTGGCAATATCAACCTGAGCATGACGATGAGCAGCATCGTCTGGCCGACGGTCCTGAGCGGCATTGCCATCAGTTTTGTCTTCGTTCCGCTCGCTACTTCCAGTATGGGAACGCTGCGACAGGACCAAATCGGCAACGCCAGCGGCCTCTTCAACCTGATGCGCAATCTCGGCGGCAGCATTGGCATCGCCGGCCTAACGACCCTCGTAGCCCGCGGCTCTCAATCGAACCAGGCCACATTCGTTAGTCACTTCTCACAATTCAGTCCGGTTTATCAGCAAAAGCTCGCCGCTATCCAGAATAGTCTCGCGGCGCACGAAGGCCTCTGGCGCGCGAGTCATCAGGCACCGCAGGTCTTGTATGGCATTCTCGGGCAGCAGTCATTACTTGTGACTTACGCGCAGAATTTTCGGCTCTTCGGTATCCTTTGTCTGGCCACCACTCCGTTGGTTTTCTTTTTCAAGAAAGTGGCCAAGGCGAAACGGCCGGTGGCGGCCCACTGATTCTTTCAAGGGTACGCCACAATTCGGCGGCTCGTTAGGCAAGTCCCTGCAGGGCGACCTTGACCGCAACGGGCAGTTTTCGCGGTCCATCGCCCTGGAGTCGAACGTCAATCGCTTCCAAACGTCGAATCAGATCGAGCACTTCGGCGCGAGCAATTGGTCCGCCGGCTGCGGCACAGAAGTGGGTCCGGCAGGCAAACGGTCGGTCGGCGTAAATCAAGCACTTGCCCAGGTTGGGATCGAAGACAGGGCATTTTCCGTCGGAGTCGTTAGGCAACATCTTTCGTCCGGAAGCGCGCCAGGCGCGAGCGGCCACGAGAGCTTCGCCTTTGGTTAGATAAGGGGTAAGCCCGGTAAGCTTGAATTGGCAACATTCATTGCGCCGCAGGCAATCGCGCGCCACCGGCCGCGCCTCCAGCTCCGCATAAATCGCGCGCACATCTTCCATCGCGGCTTTGCCTGGCGGCCTGTGCTCATCAGATGCCGATTTTTGCCGATTCATGAATGAATAAAAGTCTCGTCACCTGAAAGAGTCTGCAAGCCACTTCATAAATTCCAAAACTGAGACGGGCGCGTCCCGTAAATGACAAATCCAAAAAAGCGGGGATTGCGTATTTGCTGGACTAACTTCTTGCGGACTAGGCGTCTGTTCAAATTATTCTTGCATGGTACGGCCCTTGCATGACGTTGCGACGCTTGCGCAGCTGAGGACCAGTATGTCTCAGCCCAACGCGGCCGGTTGCGGTCTCGCCGTACCGTTCTCGCATCCTTACTTCATGATAAAAAATATCGCTATTACTGTTGTTGGCCTGCTCTGCGCCGCCACCTTGCGTGGACAATCCGAGCCCAGCCATTCACCTGTTGGTTCTTCCCTGCCGCCAACAATCCACAAACCCGAGCAGGCGCCCTCGCAGCAAAGTCCGCCGCCGGCCGCTCCTGCCATCAGCGCCGCTGCAAGTGCCACAGGTCAGCCCCAGGTGAAAAGGAATCCGCCGCCGCTTGATCCCAAGAACATGGATACCTCGGTCAAACCCGGGGATGACTTCTATCGCTACGCCAACGGCAATTGGCTGAAGAACAATCCCATACCGCCCGAGTATTCCCGTTGGGGCAGCTTTAATGAGCTAATCGAAAAGAATAACGACTCCCTGCACGAGATTGCGGAGCAGGCTGCCAGCCTGAGCAACAACGAAGCGGGGAAGCCGAAGATTGAAAAAGCGGCCGACGCTGATTTACAAAAAGTGGGTGACTTCTATGCCAGCGGCATGAATGAACGAGCTATCGACCAGGCTGGTGGCCAGCCGTTACAAGACGAGTTACAACACATCGATGCGTTAAAGGACAAGGCTGATCTGACTAACGAAATCGCTCACCTGCATGGCCTCGGCGTCCGGGCTCTTTTCGGCTTTACTTCCGGGCAGGATGACAAGAACAGCACCATGGTTATCGCCCGGGCTTTCCAAAGTGGGCTAGGTCTTCCTGACCGTGACTACTACGTCAAAGAGGACGACGCATCGAAAAAGATCCGAGACGGATATGTGGCTCACGTAAGCAAGATGTTCACTCTTCTTGGCGACTCTCCGGAGGCGGCGGCGGCTCATGCCAAAACTGTCATGAGTGTCGAGACCTCTCTGGCCAAGGGTTCGCGCACGCGGGTCGAACTGCGCGATCCGCAGAAGAACTACAACAAGATGTCGGAGGCTGATCTGCAGAAGCTCACGCCTGACTTTAACTGGAGTAGTTATTTCAAACAACTGGAGCTGACTAACCCGGGTGCCATCAATGTCGGTCAGCCCGACTTTTTCAAGACCGTCGAGACGTCTTATCAAAACGTCTCCCTCGACGACTGGAAGACTTATCTCCGGTGGCATCTTGCTCATAACGCCGCCCCGACATTATCCAAGGATTTCGTGGACGAGAACTTCGCCTTTTTCGGCAAAACCCTCACCGGTGCTCAGCAGCTTAAGCCACGTTGGAAACGAGTGGTCGAGACCATCGATGGCGAAATAGGAGAAGCGCTCGGCAAGCTCTATGTTGCCGATCATTTTCCACCCGAGGCCAAGAAACGCGCCTTGGAAATGGTGAATAACCTTAAGGATGCCCTGACCGACCGAATCAGGAACAACGATTGGATGGACGAGGCCACCAAACAAGCCGCGCTCAAGAAGCTCGCAGCCTTTACGGTTAAGATTGGGTATCCGGATAAGTGGCGCGATTACTCTCTACTAAAGGTCGATCGTGGACCCTACGCTTTGAATGTCTTCCGGAGCGAGATGTTTGAGGTTGCCCGTCAGATGGGCAAGGTAGGTAAACCAGTGGATAGGACAGAGTGGGGCATGACTCCTCCGACGGTGAACGCCTATTACAACCCGAACATGAATGAAATCGTCTTTCCCGCCGGTATCCTCCAGCCGCCTTTTTATAACCCAACTGCAGACGACGCGGTCAACTACGGCGGCATGGGTGCGGTTATTGGTCATGAGATGACTCACGGCTTCGACGATCAGGGACGCCAATATGATGAAGTGGGTAACTTGCGCGATTGGTGGACTCCGGCTTCCGCTCAGGCTTATGCCAAGCGTACGAAAGCCATCGTCGCTCAGTACTCGGCCTGTGAGCCGCTTCCGGGTCTGCACATCAATGGCGAGCTAACTCTGGGCGAAAATATCGCCGATATTGGCGGACTTAAAATCGCTTATGCCGCGTTCAAAAAGGCACAGGCGAAGCATCCGGAAACGGCAGATCAAAAGATAGACGGCTTTACGCCCGACCAACGATTCTTCCTGGCCTACGCGCAAATCTGGCGCGCCAATCAGCGGGACGAGCTAACCAAATTGCGGCTCGCGACCGACCCGCATTCGCCCGGCCGTTTTCGAACGATTGTTCCTATTTCGAACATGCCGGAGTTTCAGAAAGCCTTCGATCTGCCGAATAACAGCCCGATGGTCCGACCGGCAAACGAGCGCGCCAATATCTGGTAAGCCTGGCTTGAGACTTAGTTGTTACTGATTGGAGTAACAGGCTAACTTGCCGCCGCCTCTGGCCACCGGAGGCGGCGGTTTTCTTTGCGGAGATTGGCCATAAGTGAGCTTACTGTAACTGGTAAGCTTCCACGAGGCCGACGCCGGTGCTGTTATTCGCGCCCCGCACAATGGCGGTATAAGCTGCCGGAGCCAGCTCGGTCAGGATGGCGGATTCGCGGTCGTCGGCTGGCGCAATACCGGTGGCAGTAATGTCTGCCTCCTGAGTGTCGCGCCAATTATCGTTGGCCGTGATGAGCGCGCCGTTGGAGTCATGCAGCTCCAATGTCGGATCCGAGAGGGGATTGCTGATTCCGGCTGCGCCTAACGACGGTCCGATGGCGCGCAGGAGGACGCTGCGGCTTTCCGTTCCGCCGATGATGAAGCCACCAATCATGGCATTGTCGTCCGTTTGCACAAATCCGCGGGTGGAAATGTTAACCGGGTTCGCGGCCTGGCTGTCATCGGTCGCGTAGAGTTCGACTAAGCCAATTCCAGTGCCACCATCGGTGCCACTTAGGATTGCGGTGTAGCTGCCGGGCGCCAGCTCAGCGAGAAGAGCCGCCTCCTTGGCGTCGCCAGGCGCCAGATCCAAGGCGGAGATTTGGGCCTGATCCGGACTCTCCATCCAGTCATCGTTGGAAGCAATGAGGGCACCGGTGCTATCGTGCAATTCGATCTTTGGGTCGGCTAACGAATTACTCAGGGCGAGTGATGGTCCGATCCCGCGCAACACAACCTGTTTGCTCTCGCTCCCCGTCACGATGAACCCGGCGATGAGAACATCATCGCCGCCGCCAACGTTCAGGCGGGTGGAAAGATTTTGCATCCCAGGTGTCGCGGCAACCGAGACGAGTTTGAGAACGACGCCGCCGTCCGGCGTGCCGTCGCCCAAAGCATAAATATCTCCGTTATCGTCGCGACCGAAGCCCTTGAGAAAAATCCCCAGCGGCTGTTCCGGTTCGCCGATGCGCAGCTCTTGAATCAGGCCGTCGGAAAAGTCAGAGTAGAAGAGGCGTCCGGTGCCTGAGGAGCCGAAGTAATCGCCGAAAACGTATATACCACTAAGTGCCGGTACGCCTGGGCCATGCTCGATGAATCCGCCAATGATGGCGGAGCCGTCGGAGTGACTATATTGCGCCACAGGGTCGACGAGGGAAGGATCAGGAGAGGGATCCGGTGTGACAGAAGCATCGCTCGGATCGAAAAGGAATGTGCCTTCCTTGAGATGCCAACCATAGTTCTTGCCCGCCTGGATGATGTCTACTTCTTCGACGTTGCTTTGGCCAACGTCGCCGGCAATGAGTCGCCCGCTCGGAGCATCGAAGGAAAAGCGAAAGGGATTACGCAGGCCGTAGGCGTAAATCTCGTGCACCGCAGTGCTGTTATTGATAAAAGGGTTGCCTGCCGGCACGCGATACTTGCCGTTAGCGCTGACCGGATCTGGACTGCTACTCGTTAGGCCGGGATCGAGTGGGTCAATCCGAAGAATCTTGCCAAGAACGGTAGTGAGATCCTGGCCATTGCCGGTTGCGGGGTTGTGACCATCACCAACGTCGCTGCCGGCGCCGCCGTCGCCTAACGAAATGTAAAGATAAGATTCGCCTGGCGCAAAGGCGAGCTTGCCGGCATTGTGATTTGATTGCGGCTCGTCGATGCGCAGGACTTCGCGCCGCGTCGCGGAGTCCGCAACATCGGGATTGGTGGCGGAGGCCTGCCATTCCGCAATCACGCTTTGGTGATCGAATGCGCCGGTCTTTGGCACCGTAAAATCCGCCGGACCGCTAACCGGTTCGCTCGTGTAGGTGTAAAACTTTCGATAACCCGGGCTGGAGGGATCGTTATAGCCAGGGTGAAAAGCCAGACCAAGTAAGCCCCGTTCTCCCGTGCTCGAAACGAGCCGGCCCGAGACATCGAGAAATGGTGTGGTAACGAGCGTTCCGTTCTTGATTAAGGCAACGAGACCATTCTGTTGATTAACGAAAAGGCGCCCGTCTCCCACCGAAGTGAGATCGTTAGGGGCATTCAAGCCGTGGGCAATTTCCTGTAACTGTACTCGCACCGGGCCTTTTTGAATCAGGGGCAGAAGCGGCGCTGGAGAAGAAGCGGTTTCCGGTCTTGAGATTGTAGAAGTCCTGGAATCCCAGGTCCACTTCAACGGATCACTTTGCCGTAAAACGGCCGCGCCCGCGGCAACATGGTTGGTCCTTGCGGCTGAAGTTGACTCAATGGCTTTGGCCAGCGAAATCCCGGCGAAAAGCGTTGTCATCGTCAGGCCTGAAATCGCGTAACGCGTCACCGAACTCATTTTCTTTTCTCCATTCCTTTTTCCATTGGTGATAAGGACATAGCCTGGTGCGCCAACTGCTTTTCCTTTGCGCAATCCCAGCACCTAGAAACGAATGGTTAACTGAGCGGCAAACGTGCCATGCAAGTCCTCTGAGACAAAATCGCCTCGAGCCAAACTGTATTGAACTTTGAGCTGGGTATGCGCGGTGAAGCGGTAGCCAAGCGCGGCTTCGGCACGCCAGACGTCGTGTCCGTTAGCAATCGGTTGGCTGTGCGGGTCATCGTCGCTGGCGAAAAATTCCTGATTCCAGCGTAAGGCTCCAAATAGCTGCGGCGTGATCTGGTATTTCGTCTCGATGTAGTAGGAGAAGACGTCGGAATCTCCAAGATTCGGCACTTCAAAACGCGCTTCGAACGCTTCCGCCCAAACCTGCCAATGGCCGCGCGCCCAGCTTACATCCTGGCCGAGGAGCATCTGACGATAGTCGCCGCGGGTGGTGTCGTATAGGTAGGGTTCGGCCGCAGAGGTGAGATAAGGACCTTCGGTCGCGGAGATGCCAAAATGCCAGGCTTCGTTAGGCTGAAGTCCGAGCCGCAGCTCGACTGCTGGATTATCGAAGTCGTAATCGCTCCAGGTTTCAGGCCGCGAGGCGGCCGGCGCATTTTTCACCGCGGCCGCGTACTCAAATATTCCCACCTTTCCGCTCACCGAAGCGCCGATCGTATAAGCAGGACCCCAAATTATCGGAAGAAAGGCATACTTATAAATGCTCGGAACGTTGCGAAAACTGTTCCCTGTAAACGGCACTTCGATGTCGGAGACGAGCGTCGGATTTTCATAGGGCAGGGGAGCATTGACGAACGGGTTTTCCCAGGAAAGATGACGTTCGATCCATCCACCAATGATGGTCGAGAATTTTCCCACCTGAAGATTAAATCGGCCGTCTTCCCATGGTGTGAAGCGCACCGCGTATTCATCGGCTCGCCACTGCCAGCCCTGGTCCGTCGGATCGAAGCCGGTGTCTACGCGCGTTTGGGCAAAGACGTAAATATATGGCCCGGCTTTTGCATCGAGGAACAGGCTGAGACGTGGCGCGACCAGGTTATGATCGTCAGCCAGGATGAGACCGGGAGGCGGCTGCGGGATATTGTAATATTCCACGTCGAGCAACCCGCTCACGCGCACTCGCAATCGATCGTCAAAAGTGCTGATCGTCAGGGCGCGATCCACTTCGTCGAGAAAATCTTCGGCAGCCAGTGTGCCCAGGGCGGAAATGAAGAGGCAGGCGCCGATGACGAGAGGCTTGATCATGCGCTCGCCACAGGTTGCGTGGCCTGTCGCGGGATACGGAACGTGGCGCTGAATTCTGTCCATTCAGCGTTTGACCTAATGAGTCGCAATTCGCCGCCGTGCAATCGCACCAGCTCGCGCGCCAGATTCAAGCCCAGGCCATGACCAGGCACATCCTCGGCCGCTCCTGCGCGGTGAAAACGTTCGAAGACAAATGGCTGGGCTTCGCGGGGAATGCCCCGGCCAGTGTTCGCCACCCGCAGCTCGACCTGCGAGCCGTTAGGCTGGGCGACAATCCGGATGATTCCGCCTTCACGGCGGTTATATTTCCGTGCGTTATCGAGCAAATTTTGCACAACCAATCCGGTGTATTTAATTTCGCCGGCAATTTCCAAGCCTTTGGGTATATCGCTTTCCACCCGCAGCGACGATGCCTCCGGCAATGCCTGAAGATCGTCGACCCACTCATCGACCAGATGCGAAAGGTCGATCGTTTTGAGCGAGAGCCGCAGCTTGCCGGCGTCCATGCGAGAAAGCAGAAGCAGATCCTCCACAACTCCAGTGAGGCGATAGGTCTGGTGAATGAGCGTTGAGATTTCCTCATAGACTTCCTGCGGAAATCCATCGCGCGCGAGGAGCGAGTCGAGACCCGCTCGCAGTACGGTGATTGGATTCTTGAGTTGATGCGATGCATCGGCGGAGAAGCGAGTCGAGCGCTGCAGCTCTTCGGCGGTCGTTTGCAGCTCCGCTTCGGCCCGCTGACGCTGGACCAGATTTTCTTCCGAGACGACCGCCAGCTCTTCTACGGGCTGAGAAAGACGGTTTGAGAAAACGGTGCTGACGACAAAGCCAGCCAACATGAGAACGCCGCCGACCGCCAGAATTTGCCAGCGCAAGCGTGCCTGTCGCCTAAGCAACTGATCGAGCGGATAAACGCAAACTTCGAAGGCCGGCGGATAACCTGACTCAGGATTGAGTCGTTTGAAAAAAAGCAGATGCGGCAACCCGTTGATCTCGGTCTGAATGCTTTGACCTTTGCCGTTTCTTTGTGCGATTTCGCGCATGACTTCCCGTTGGAGCTGTTCTACGGCCTGAGCATTAAAATTCGCCAGACTCAGTTTCCCATCTACCAGAATTCCGCTTCGCATGCCGGTTGATTCGCCATGCGCCATCGACTCCACCGGCGTAAAGCCGAGGACAAGCGCGGCGATAGCCTCGTTGGTTTCGCTGGAGAGAATCGGCACGGCAATCATTTCATCAACCGCCGCGCCCCCTGGTTCCTCTTGCCTAACGAGATAGCCGCTCTGCATGGTTCGTGGAACGCTGGATTGCGCCAGGCGTGCCTCTTCTTCTCGTGTCAGTGCGCCCATTCCGCTATCGCTAGGCGGAGTGATGACTGCTCCGTGAACATCGAGGAAGCGATAGAAACGGGCATGCAGCGTATCGGCGCCGTCGTGCCCCGCTTCCGGTTGTTGCATGACATCGCGCAACTCCGCGCTCGCGCTTAGGTAAAGGAGATCGAGCGCGTTATCCTCCAAGGCGGCATGGATGCGCGCATTCTGCGCCAGCGTGCGGGACCGATCTGCCACGGCGGAATTGCGCAAATCCTGGAGGCGATGAAGTGAGGCGAGCTCCAGCTCGAAATCGCGCTGGAGGCCGGCGCGCGCATCTTCCGCCGCCCGTCGTTGAGCGGCGAGAATGCCTAACGAGGTTAGAGCCGCGACGACCACCATCATGGCCACGAGCAGCTTGGTGCGGAAGCGGCGAAGACCGGGCGCGCGTCTCTCGACAGCCGAGTTCACGGGAGATTGACTTGCAACTTCCCGCCGTTCTGCAGCTCGACCGGATGTTCCAGCGTGCTCCGGCTGTTGATCCAGGCCTTGAGCGTAAAATGACCAGCCGGCAAGTTCGTTAGGCGAAAATGACCGTGCGGGTCGCTAATCGTGAAATACGGCGTATCGAGGATGAGAATGAGACCACGCATGTGCTCATGAATATCGCAGCGCAGCGTTACCAAACCCGCTCTGTCGAAGACTACCGAGGGCGGCGGGCTTTGCTCCGGCGGATAACGGCCGAGATCGAAACGCTTGGTTGGCGAGTAGGAAAAGATGTTGTGATAGGTATCGTCTTTGTTAGGAAACTCCACTTTCGTTCCCGTCTCAATCGCCAGCAACGGCGGCAGAAAGGCCAGATCTTTCTGCGCGATCGTCTTTGTAGGAAGCGGCCCCGACCGGGGGAACTGGCCGACGAGGTAAACAACCGCGCGCGGCGGCTCGGTCGCGAGCACACCGGCTTTGCTCACGATTTCGTAGCGCTCGTTTTCGACCGGCGCGTAATGGCTCTTCGGTAGTTGGATGTTGCCTTCGATAACAGCCTGCCCTGCGCCAATGCCTGGAAAAGCGGCGACGCAGATGAGAGCGACTGTTGCTGGCCGGATTTCCTTGATCATGGAAAGAGTCCAGTTAGATCGGTCCGCGTCGACCGCAACGGAGTCAACCAAATTTCGAGCATGGCATTGTTATAATCGGACGTTGGGGATAAAGAGGGAATGAAAAGTAACAGACCCGTAACTTTTCCAAGATCGCGCCGGGTGGGCTGCGGATGGAACTTTAAGAGGATCTCCGGTTAATAACATTCAATTCAGTGCGTATCCTTGTTGTTGAAGATGAAGTACGTCTCGCTCGCCACATCTCGCGCGCGCTCGCTGCGGCTGGGCACGAGTCGGTTGTACTCCATGACGGCGAGGAAGCACGCAAGGTGGCCAGCGAAACACGCTTCGATCTCATCGTGCTCGACGTGATGCTGCCAGGCATCGACGGTTTCGAAATCCTGCGCCTCTTGCGCAAGGCGCATGTTGACAGCCGGGTCCTCATTTTGACTGCGCGCGGCGAATTGAGCGATCGCGTGAATGGTCTCGCACTCGGAGCTGATGATTATCTCGCCAAGCCATTTGCCATGCAGGAATTGATCGCGCGCGTGGCCGCGCTCGGTCGTCGTTATGCCGAAAAAGCACGGGCCAAACTTCAGGTGGCCGATCTAACCCTTGACCTGGTTGATAACGAACTGCGACGCGGTAATCGGCGGATCGAACTCTCCGCGCGCGAGCTCACTTTGCTGCGAGTGCTGATGCGTGAACCTGGGCGTGTTTTTACTCGAACCGAATTGTGCGAACGGGTTTGGGAGCGCGAGCACGAATACGACATGAAACTGGTGGAGGTATTCATCAGTCGCTTGCGTCGTAAAATCGATGCTCCTCCTCTCATTCACACCGTGCGGCATCTCGGCTACATGATCCGCGAAACGCCGTGAAGCGTTGGCCTTTACGCTGGAAAGTGGCGCTCTACGCTGCGCTCCTCGCCCTGGTTGCTACCATCGGCGGCGCGGCCACCACCTGGAGCGTGATGCGCCACGAAGAAATCCGCGCCTTCGACAAGCGCCTGACGATGGATGCGCATGAGCTGTTTCGCGATGTCGAGCACTTCGATCGAACGAATGGCGACCGCAATGCATTTCAGGAAATCTTTGTTCCACTCGCTTTGCGGAAGCGCGTCATTGAGGTAACCAATGCCGCCGGCCAGACGCTTTATCTCTCGCCTGATTTGCGGGAGCCGCTTTCCAGCGATGGCATTCGTCAAATTCATACTCGAACGATCGGCCGGCGCAGCATCCGCATGGGCGAGTTTGCCGAAAACGGACTCACCCTGCGCGTTGGGGCTGACTTGAAGGAGATCAATCAAATCGAGCGCGACATCTTTCGTGGCATGCTCGCTGCCATTCCCACCGTCCTTGTTATCATCGTCCTTGGCGGTCGCTGGGTTGCCAGTCAGGCGATCGCGCCGGTGGAAGACATTCGCAAGGCGGCCGCACAAATCACTGCGCAACGACTCGATCAACGACTGCCCGTCCCACCGACCCGCGATGAAATTGCCGGTCTTATCGAAGTGCTCAATGCCGCTTTCGAGCGTTTGCAGCGCAGCTTTGAGCAATCAATCCGTTTTTCCGCCGACGCCTCGCATCATCTTAAGACGCCGATTGCCGTCTTGCGCGCTGGCGTGGAAGAGATCCTTCACGATGCGGATTGCAGCCCTCAGACTCAGGCGACGGCAGAAGGCTTGTTGCACCGCGTTCACCAGCTTAACTCCGTTGCCGATAACCTGCTCCTTCTCGCTCGAGCCGACGCGGGTCGTCTCGAGATGGAGAGAAAGGAGTTCGACCTGACTGAACTCCTTGAAGGTGTTGTCGACGACGCACGCGCCATCGCTGAACCCCTTGATCTCGCTGTCGATGCAGAGATCCCTGAGCATTTGCCCGTGCGCGCCGATCGCCGGCTTATCGGCATCATTGCCCAAAACCTGATCGAGAACGCGATCAAATATAATCATCCCGGCGGACGGGTGCGGCTGGCAGCGCGCAAGGTTAATGGATCGGTGGAACTCACCGTTGCCAATACCGGGGAGGGTATTCCTCAGGAACGCACCGCCCATCTCTTCGAGCGGTTTTACCGCGCGCGCGGCGATGAACGGGTAGGTGGTAGTGGTCTCGGTTTAAGCATGGCCCGCGAACTGGCCCGCGCGCACGGCGGAGATGTCACTTTGTTGCGCTCGGATGCTTCCTGGACGGAGTTGCACGTTCGCCTGCCGCAGACAGCATAACAAACAGCCTTGCACGCCGCTCTGCTGAGTGTGCGTCTTTTTCGCCATCGGAAGCGACAGGTTACAGCCGTGTAACTTTTCCACGCTAGCGGGCGGTGAGCTTCTCATCATTCTAACCCGGAAAAATCGAATGAAAAAACCTCCTCTTTCGGGCGTCCTTTCTTCCGCCAGAAGCATTTTGCCCGCAGTCCCTGCCGTCCTATTTGTCTTTTCTTTGACTAATGTCTTCGCCGGCGAATCCGAGAGTGGCGACTTAGATCGGCACTTGCGGCAGACACTTATCCGTCAGGGTTTCACCGGCAAGGTAGAAAGCACCTTGGAAGCGCGCCTCGGCCGGCGGCTCGATCCCGCCAAAGCCGGGTTGGGTCGTCTGCTTTTCTTCGATAAATTTGTCGGCCTGCACGGCGATAACTCCTGTTCCGGTTGTCACTCGCCACTGAACGGTTTTGGCGACTCTCAATCAATGGCTATTGGAGTCGAGAACAATAACTTTGTCGGTCCACGCCGGGCCGGTCCGCGTAATCAGCGCCGCACGCCCGCGGTTGTGAACACGGCGTTCTATCCCAAGCTGATGTGGAACGGTCGCTTCAGCGTTATCTCAGGCGATCCTTTTGATAACTCTCAGGGTTTTCTTTTCCCACCGCCGGAAGGTACGACACGGTTTCCGCCTAACGACCCTGACTTTAAGCATCTTCTTCAGGCACAAGCTCATATTCCTCCGACTGAGGTCTCGGAAGCGGCCGGGTTCACCGGAATCTGCGAAAGCACGATCACGACTTCTCGCTTTACCGCCAGGACCATCGGGGCTGCGCGCCTGCTAAAGCAGATTGGGAGCTCGAGAATCACGGCAGTGTTCGATCCTCTCGCGCGGTCGGCGCCCAGAGTTTTTGGCGCCACTCGTGTTCATGCTAACACTTCCGAGCCTGACTTTTGTCAATTCGATGTGCCTGCGATCGGGCGGACGGGAGTGCCATTGCCACCACCGGTTCGAATCCAGCGTCCGGATAGCGGGTTCGATGAATTTCGCAATGAGCCCATCCGTGACGTCGTAGCTGGCCGTCTCAATGCGAGCGAGGCTTATCGCAAAGCATTCCAGCTGGCCTTTCCAGAGTTAAAAAAGAATGGGCCGATCACCTTCGCCATGTTCGGTCAGGCGATCGCTGAATTTGAATTCACACTTACCTTTATGAACGCGCCGATCGATGGCTTCGCCCGCGGCGAGAAGCTGGCTATGACCGACGCGCAAAAACGCGGCGCGTTGGTTTTCTTCAACAAGGCTAACTGTGTTCAATGCCATGCCGTGGCTGGGGCTTCGAACGAGCTTTTCAGCGATTTCCAAAACCATGTCGCGGGTATTCCCCAGATCGCGCCCAAGTTTGGCGCAGGCACTGGAGACGTTCCTTTCCGGAATGCGCGGGGCGAATTTTCGGAGGATGGCAACCAGGACTTCGGTAACTTCGACATCACAGAAGAAGGCGGCGATTTGTACAAGTTCCGCACATCGCCGCTGCGGAATCTCGGTGTGCAGCCAGCCTTTTTCCATAATGGCTCACTCGTGAGCTTCGATCACGCCTTGCGATATCACCTTAGCGTTATGCAAAAGGCCCGCAGTTACGATCCGGTCGCCGAAGGTGTGGCGACTGACTTAACGCGGAATACAGGGCCTATCGCTCCCGTGCTTCGACGCCTTGATCCGGCGCTAGCCCGGATACCGGCACTTACTGAAGAGGAGATTTCCGACCTGGAGACTTTCCTGCGTGAAGGACTGCTCGATCCGCGCGCATTGCCGGAAAACCTTGCCGCCTTAATTCCTCCTTCAGTCCCGAGCGGTCTATCTCTCCATACTTTTGAATCCACTCCATTCACACCCTAAACCACACCGGTAAACACCAATCATAATGAGCACCAAACACTATCGAGTTAGCCGATCTCTTATCTGGGGACTCGTGGCCCTTTACTGTGCTACGAGCCAGGCCCAGTTAACGACCATATTGCCGCCCCGGTTTATCACCGGTGACAAGGCAATTCGTCCTTCCTTTGCCGATCAAACAGCGCCGGAGATTGCCGGGGGCGGTAACATGACTCTTGCCGTCTGGCAGGATAATCGTGCGCTCCCGTCGAGTTTGCTTGTGCCTTCCTTTGAATGGGAATCCTCCGCCGACATTTATGGGACAAGATTCGATGCCAATGGCCAAATGCTGGATCGTGTACCCATTCCAATCGCCCAGGAGAAAGCGATGCAACTCAATCCACAGGCGGTCTGGAATGGGACTAACTGGCTAGTACTTTTCGAGAGTGTCGATATCAATGGCACCGGGTTCTATTATCAAAGTTCACTGGAAGCGGTGCGAGTCTCGGCCGCCGGCCAGGTGCTCGATCAGATTCCAATCAAGATCCGAAATGTTTCACCGGCCGGCCGTTCCTGGACCGCAGCCAGTGATGGGAATGACTGGGTTGTAGCATTTCAGGAAAGCGACTCCAACAGCGCGCTCGACATCCTTCGTGTAACTGCGGAGGGCGTTGTGGTGCAGGGGCCCAAAGTATTGGTTCCTTCTACTTACTTTCTGCGATCGACGCTAAAACTGGCTTATGCCAACGGGGTCTTTTTGTTTACCTGGTCGGAATTCTCTGACACGTCGGTCCTGCGTTTCGATTCCAATTTTAATCTGCTCGATCCCATGCCGCATGACTTGGTAGCCGGCGAGCTTTTTGATCTCACCGCGAGTAACACGCAATTCTTTGCCGTCTGGGGTGGAACAAACGTTTTTGGTTCCCGGGTCTCAACCAGTGGCGCACTGCTGGATGGCGGCATCTTGATTTCTGGCAGTCATCCTCCTGATGATTTACCTGTGGCGGTCAGCTGGGACGGCACCTATTTCAAAGTCACCTGGTCTTCTCAAGGCAAGCTCTATCTCGCCCGGATAGACGCTAACGGTACGTTACTCGATCCCAATGGTATTCTTATCCCGGGCCCGTCTTCGGGACCAACCGCATCTAGCGGGACCGGTGATCTCCAGGTTGTTTGGAGTGTCTTGCAAGGAAATGAATTTGATGTGCTCTCAGCTCATATCTCTTCGGCTAACGTTGCGGCTCAAACCGTTGCTGCCGCCGGCAGCGCGCCGGCGCAGACGCGGAGCGACCCGGCGATGGGTTCCAGTGGGTCGATGATTGCGTTTCGCAGCGATATCTCTGGCGGCAGTCGCATCATGGTCCAGCCGCTCGATCTCAAAGGTCGTCCGCTTACACAAAATCCCATTCAACTGGACGCGGGCACTAACAATTCTGCGCCCGGTGCGCCCTCAGTCGCCTGGAACGGGTCGCTCTATCTTGTGACATGGTCGAATCCAAGCGGGATCGTCGGTCAACGCCTTAATCAGGATGGCAGTTTGGTTGATTCCAGTCCTTTTCTCGTTATGCCGGGAATCGGCCCGACCGAGGTTTCCGCCCTGGGCGATATTTTCCTCGTCATCGCCCGGCAGTTGGTGAATAACAATATTGAGATCATCGTGCCAGTTGTAGCGAGGGTGGATGGTGACACCGGCGCCGTCCTCGATCCGGGCGGCTTTTCAGTCGGTAACTCATTCTGTGTCTCTGTTTCAGTCACAACCGCCGGAACACGCTGGCTGGTGGTGTTTCGTTCCAACATTACTCATGATAACCCGGTGGGCTCAACTTATGGCACGTTTGTGAATGCAGACGGGACCAAGGGCGCCACGTTTCTTATCTATGGTCCGTCGGGCGCACCGGGCAATGGGGTGGTCGAAGTCGCCGTCGCGTCAGATGGCACCAATGCGCTCGCCTTGCAATCGGCACCGGTTTCTTCCACGTCCGAGACTGACCTCGTAGGTGTGATTGTCAACGCCGACGGAACGCATCGTGCGGCGGTCAATCTCACTCCCTGGTCGGGGAACCAGTATAGCCCGCGGGCCGTCTGGAACGGAACGAATTACGTCGTGAATTACAACGATCAAATCAATCGCTTTGCGCCATTTACTCTTAATCAATTGGACTCGCGCAGCGATCTCTTCGGCATGCGGGTAACGGCAGCTGGAGCGAAGGTCGACCCGATGGGGTTCGTGTTTTCTGTGTCGCCGGTTGCTGATAGTTGGCCGAATGTTACCGCGAGTAACGGTCTCACCCTGCTCACCGGCTCGGTGTTACTCAATCAACGGTATGACTCATATCGAATTGGTTACGAGCTGCGTGGCCTGGGTCGGAATCAGTGGCCGGTGGCTGTGGCAACAGCGACACCCAAGATCGGAGATACCCCGCTTAGTGTAAGTTTTAGCTCCACCGGAAGCGCTGATCTTGACGGAAGTATCGCCAGTTACCTGTGGGATTTCGGCGACGGGACGACGTCGACTGCGGCAAATCCGCAACATACTTATGATACGCCAGGGCAATATGTGGCTAGCCTGAAGGTAACGGATAACGCCGGCGCTGTTACTACCAATACCGTAGCACTTGACGTTACCGCCCCAAACCAGGATCCGGTCGCCAAATTTACCTTTACGCCGCCAACCGGTCACGCGCCGCTCGATATCACCTTATCCTCGGATGGTTCCTACGACCCCGATGGTGCGATTGGCAACCGGGAATGGCATTTTAGCGACGGAGGAACGTATTTTGGCGAGACTGCGTTTCATACCTTCAATCGAGCGGGCACTTACATGATCTCTCTTACCGTCTTCGATAATCGCGGCGGCTCTGGCACAACCGTGCAGTCGATTGTGGTCCAGTGACGAGGCGAGCGGGTATTACAGGAGCCATCTTCGGGCTTGTGATGGCGCTTCTGCCGCTGCGAGCCGTGGAAGTGAGGCAGGCTGCCGGGGCTGCGCATGCCTACCCGGAAATGCGCGATTTGCAGGGGAAAGAAATGGCCAAGGGCGAATTTACGCAGGACATCGATGGCTCTCTGCTCAGAATCAAGATTAGCTATGACTTAAAGAGTGGCGGGCGGATTGAAGAAAAAGCGACCTTTTCATCGCATCCCGAGTTGCGACAAAGGACCTGGTCATGGCGCGAATGGGGAGACCATTCCCTAAAGCGAGAGTATCTGGTTGACTTTGATTCCGGACAGGCCTCGGCGCGCAAGCAAACAAAAGATGGTAAGAAAGAATGGTCCAAACGACTCGAGATTGAGTCGGGCCGGACTTTCGCCGGTTTTGGTTTTGCTTTGGTTCTGCAAAACCTGCGCGATCAATTGGTCAAAGGACAGGCCGTTGAGCTAAAGGCAGTGGGTTTTACGCCTGGTCCGCGCATCGTGACAGTGAAACTCACCTATGAGGGCGTCGACAAAATGCGAATGTCCGGTCGTACCTTGCGTGGGGAGCATTTTATGGTTCAGCCGCAGATACCGGCGATCGCAAAGTTATTTATTCGCGTTCCCGACACTCATATCTGGCTAACGCCACTACCGTCTGGTTTCCTGCGCTGGGAGGGCGCCCTTGCGGAACCGTCTGACGAGTTGGCTCGGGTGGATGTGAGTTCGGGTGAACGGAGCGGAGCCGCAGCGAAGGTCGAGGACTAAAGTTAAGAGTGTTGAAGTCGGCTCGCGTTGTTAGCTAGAGACAGCGAGATTACCGCTTTGTGTTGCACAGCGGACTTCTTGTGAAAGGTAACAGTCCCTGTAGCACGATCGATTTGTCAGGGCCGCCACCCAAGTCGAAGAGTGCGCTCCATCAAGAGATAGTCTACAACAACCTCTCAGAGTTACTTTGTGAATTACGAACAACATTAGCAAGATCGAGCAACGTCCTGGCGAAGGCCGCTTTCCTTGGTTTGGAACGATTCCACGACATCCTTCCTGCGCCACATCCCATGGCGCGGCGGTCGTTCCGGCGGAGCCTGGGTCTCGGCGCCGCGCTGCGATGCCAGTTGGTGGTTCCTCTACCGCAGTCCGTAAACTCGAATTTCGATGCGGTTGTCCCTCAATCCATCCAGATCGAAAATCGGCCGGGCATTCTGGCACATGACCTCCCGGCGGGTGCGCATTTGTAGTCGATTGCGCACACGGCCGTCTTTCACTCTGCCAGGATCGAGCAAAGCGGTTCCAGCCTTTACGACGCGATGGCGGTGAAGGTGAGTGATCAGCCAGGGGCGCAATCCTTGCCTGGTAACAGTTCTGTTACGAACGGGCAATTGCTTCTTCTCGTAGCTACGACTGAAACTTCAGTCCACTGAGGAGTCCGAAATCGCCCCGGCGGAGCCCGTCATGAGCTTGGTAAGGCCGGAGGAATGGACCCGCCAGAGGGGCGGACGGAGATGTGGCCGTTCGCCCCTGAATTCCTAATACTGATTCGGCGGCGCCGCGAATAGCTACAATGGTCGCCAGGTAAGTCCTATCCCCGAAGAAGAGGGCAGAGAACCAAGTCAATCTATTCCGACATAAAAGGAGCTGTGCGGGCCGAAATGCTGGCCACCCGTTGGGCCTGTTGTGGGGTCATTATGTTCGAGGCTTGCTTTAGCTCGGCTGATTCCTGGCGGGCCTGCTTACCAAGTTCGATGTATCTAACTGTAACACTAACATCACCATTCTTTAGTTTTTTGGAAAGGTGAATATACTGATTGCTGAGCTTTTCGTAGTTATTGATCATCGTCTCCACGCGGCTATCCGTTGACCGCAGATCGGTTGATGCGGCCGCGCTCCCATTTCTATCGCCGCAGCTGGCAAACAGAATCAGCACAAGAAAAGCAGTGCCAAGCGATGCCAGCCTTTGCGAGATGAATCCCGCAGCTGCCTTAGCTTCCATCAAGAAAGTCTAGCGCAATGCCGCTTGCGAAGGCAAGATTATTGGTTCGCCGACTTGTATGAAAGTCCCAAATCGGAGGTTCTTTGTCCGATATGGTCGTTTGCTCAAAAAAAAAGACGGCCGCTAAGGAAGCGGCCGCCTCAAATATACCGTAGGCGCCTCCGACCCGGGGGAGTCGGAGGCATCCAACCTACAGACTGACTCTAAAGCGCTGGCTCCACTCTCTGCACTTGTCCATCTAGCGATTTAACCGGCGCCAGCACGCTTGGCTGCCGCTGCGGGATTGTGCCGCCCCGAGAGTAATTCGACCCGCTGGTATCGACCTGGACGAGGATGCCGTGCTCAAGGCCGCTGCTGTCGGCAGAATCGAACGTGTTGCGTAACTCGATACGCGTAGCGGTCGCTGTCCCCGTGAACGTTCCCAACAGAGGAAGTGCCAGGAGCGATAGCAAGCTATGAGCAATGACGTGATGTTTTTTCGTAGACGCTTTCTGCTTGTTAAGCTGTCGCTAAAGATTTTGTTTCCGCGTGTCAAGAAGTAATTTTCGCTCGGTTCGAGGTGCGATCGCTCCGTCTCTTTCAACGATCGTTTTGCCATGCGGAAGGCAATGGCACTGTGGGAAATACAGCTCCAAGGGTGTCGACGACGGGTCGATTGAGTCCACCAAAACAATCTGATGCCCGAGGCAGCGCACCCGCCGAAACCGGTTACATTAGTGTCATGAAGCGAAAGCATCAGCCCGTTTCGGTTCGCTCGGGACAGATCGAATTTCTGAAACTCAATACCGAAAAAAGAGAGTGGCGCGACGCCTACCAATGGTTGTTAGCCTTGTCGTGGCCCCAATTCGGGCTGTTTGTTGGCGGCGTTTACCTCGCACTCAACTGCCTTTTCGGCCTGCTCTTCATGCTGGGCGGTAACTGCGTCGCCTATATGCGACCCGGTTCATTTCGCGACTCCTTCTTCTTCAGTGTCCAAACTCTGGCCACGGTGGGTTATGGCCATCTTTATCCCGTAAGTCTCTACGGAAACATTCTTGCGACCGTAGAAATCATGTGCGGCCTTTTTCTCATCGCGGTCATGACCGGACTCATTTTTGTCCGCTTTTCCAGGCCGATCGCTCGCATTGTCTTTTCCCGCTCCGTTGTGATCGCACCTCTCAACGGTCGACCAACCCTCATGTTGCGCATCGGAAACTTACGTCACCGGCAATTAGTCGAAGCGGAATTCCGTATTATCTTTAACCGGGACGAGCCGCTGATCGAAGGTGGCGACTTTCGCTATTTTTACGCCTTGAAACTTCAATTCGACCGGCTGCCGACTTTCCCCGCTGCGCTAACTCTCCGCCATGTGATTGACGAGACGAGCCCCCTCTACGGGCTGACCCCGGAGGAGTGCGAAAAGTCACGTGTAACTGTTGTGGCTTCGGTGGTTGGGATTGATCCGGTCATTCCGGCCAACGTCCAAACACAAATGGATTACACTTGGCGAGACATAAAATTCGGCGAACGCTTTGTCGAAATGTACACCGATCACGGAGACGGCAGGCTGACTGTCGACTACGCCTTGCTGCATAATACGGAGCCGGCCTAGGCCCTGGCTAATAGGTGCAGGAAGGCTTTGTTCTGTTATGGGGTCTGTTTGTTCTGTTCTGTTATAGGGTCTGATCTTCACTTTACACATTGGCTCAACAGCTTTGCTAAGTTAAATTTCAGCGCACCTCGCCTGTTCTTTTCTCGGGTGCGTTGAATCATTTGCGCGACCGCCGTGTAGCCTGCTCCGCCGAAAAGCTCACC
>DASXOB010000022.1:0-615736 GCA_036494545.1 Chthoniobacterales bacterium | reverse complement strand
CATTTGGATGTGGACCTGCACATCATCTGGAAGCGTCAGTGGCGGAACTCCGAAGCTCGAACTTCCGCTCTCCAGCACAACGTTGTCGCCCGATCGGATAAATGCCGCGTAACGAGGGTAGAGCGCGTCCATCGTGATCTTGTCCGACGGTTTTCCGTTTATTGACGGATTTTCCGCTGGTGTTCGCTTGTACCGTGGCGCGACCGATTCAAATTTTGCCAGCGCGGCAAGAACGTCAGCGATCCGAACATTCCCGAACAGTTGATCTCCAACACGAACATCATTCAACCCGATTGAAATGAAGCGCGCGGGATCAAGGTGAGTAGAGAAGCCCATTGTGGTTTCGTCGTTGAAACTGACGCCGCCGATGTCGAGAACCAGCTCGGCGCCTTCAACGATTTTTTTCGTCTCTTCCGCGGACAGCACCCCCGAATACATGCCGGCAAATTGCGGATGACTTTCGTCCATGATGCTTTTTTCCATCGACGTGGTAGCGAACGGACAGCCGATCGCTTCGATGGCCGCGCGCACTTCTTTTTGTAATCCGAGACGCGAGATCGTGAAGGCCGGCAATGCCACCACCGACTTTGCGCTCTTCAGACGTTCAGTGATGACAGCGACGGCTTTTTGCAGAGACGTTTCGTTAGACTTGATCGTCATGGGCCGAACATCGGCCGGTGTTATTGGCGCCAGCGCATAATCAGATGGAACGACGATGTAAGCAGGCTGATTATTACGACGCGCTTCTGCGATCACACGTTCCATTTCGATCACGCAGTTATCGGGATTGATCACGGCATGACAGCAGGCTGCTTGAGCAGAGATGTCGATAAACTTGTCAAAAATTCCGTCGCCGAGAGTGTGATGCATCGTTTTTCGCAAGCGCTGGTTCTGATAGGACGGCATGCCGACAACATGGAAGACGAGCGAGCGCTCGGCCTTCGCGCCCATGACTCCGTTGATTGCAGATAGCTCTCCCACTGCATAAGTCGTCGACAGCATTGCCGCGCCCCGAGCGCGCGCGTAACCATCGGCCGCGTAAGACGCATTGAGCTCGTTCGAACAGCCGATCCACTTGATGTTTGGATTGCGATCGACCGTGTCACCGACCGGAAACGCATAGTCACCCGGCACGCCGAAACAGTGTTGGACGCCCTCATCAGCAATTCGCTGGACGATGTAATCAATTACCGTAGCCGCTTTCATAGTTGTCATTTCTTTCTCAATCTTTCGAAGATCGATATTTTAGAAAATTTGAGATGTCTTGGGCGATCTTCAGTGCCAGCTGCGTCCTGACCTGTCCCGTCGAATCGAAGCCGAACAGTAGGATGATCAAGATGAAGACGATTGGCGTTGTGCTCATAGCCTCTTCAATCATCGACAAAAGATCGCCGCGGCCAGGATGCCGAGCAGAACACCGAGCAATGGACTCGAGAATGCGAACCAGAAGGAAACGTTCCAGCCGGATTCCTGAGCAATTGAGTTTGTCTTCACGCTATTTTCTCAAGCGTTCGAAGATCGACATCTCAGGAAATCTGAGATTTTCCTCCGAATACAGTGAGCGCAATCCATTCTCGGCGCCAGGCTGACGCGCTCCATCGAACGCGTAGTCGCTACGGCCCTGGGCGCGTCAGTCGGAGCAGGCGAGGCGAATTATTTAGGAGCAAATCTTGCCGCCTTCATGCTCGCGATCTTTTCCATCGGCCTGCTTTCGTTTGGCTTTCGGCTGGAGAAGCCGCTTATCGTTGTGCCGGTGTCACCCTGACGATCATGTTTTGATTCCGCGCTCAAACCCTGCGTAGATCGTTGCTCTACATCGATTCATTGAAGTTTCAGTTGGAATCATCGTGGCTCTCGCTGGTGTAGCTTTCTGGCCAGAACGATCCCAGCGAAGCACGCAGCGGACTAATTTGTTTTCAGCGAAATGCGACAGGCGCGAGCCGCTGGAAGAGCGCTTCGAAGCGCGGATCCTAGCGAGAGAGGCTAAGATTCTCGAAGGGCAATATCGCGATCGGCCGTCCAACTGAGCGGGAAGAAGATCGCTGGCGCTCGCGCGTCGTGTTACTTGTCCGCCGGTTTCGATGCGGACGAGGCGGCGAGTTTTTGGAAGCGCGGATCGTTCCGGAGCGGATCGAACATTGGATCGAGCCGGAGGAGCGCGGGAGTGAGCGGGCCCGCAGGGAAAGGGCCGTAGTACGAGATCGAAAGTAGTGTCTGTAAAGCGGCGATGGCGCGGTCGGGCTCTCCGAGCTGCGCCGCCACCCGGGCCAGGATCTCGATCGGAATGGGACCAGTCACCGCGTCTTTTTCGGTCGGCAGCGCGGCCATCGCCCGTTCCGACAGAGCCAATGCGACGGCTTTGTCACCGAGACCCATATTGGTCAGCGCGAGATATCCAATGAGGCGGTAATTTTCCGGCTGTTCCTTGAGGAAAAGTTCCAGTTCGCTGCGCGCCTGCCGCCAAGTTTCCTGGGCGGCGGCATGCTCACCGGCTACTTCTTGCGCCCAGCCCAAATAGAAGCGCAGTTCGCCATTGAAGTAGCCAAATGCGGGATCAGGCTTGGCCATTATCTCCTTTAGCCGGGCGATCATTGGTGCAGGGCGGCGCTCCAGGACCGCCTGGTAAACTTGTGTTTTCACGGCGTCGGAGTCGTCGGCGTTTGGATGAAGCGGAACGAGCAGCGCCGAGGCGCGCGGCAGATTGCCCTCCGCTTGTGCGATAGCCGCCTTTCCGACCAGGGTATCGACATCGTCCGGTGTGATATTAAGAACCTGATCAAGCTTTCGCAGCGCCTCGGGAAAACGACGCTGATACCCATAGGAGCCCGCATGCTGGGTGAGCAGATCAACGTTGCGTGGGTCGAGCCGCTCGGCTTCGTTGAAATAACTCTCGCTCCGGTCCCACTGGCCTTGCCTTCGCGCGACATAGGCCAGCAACTCAGGAATCTGGCTGCTATTGGGAAGAGACTGACGCGCTTGCTCATAGTAACGCACCGCGGTGTCGTACTCTTTTAAGCAGGCGTAGTGGTAATGGCCTTTGGCCACTGCGGCCTCGCCGAGATTGGGCTGAAGGGAGAGCGCGGTTTCGGCTGCCTGCCGCGCCTCTTCACGCAGGGCGACCGTCGGTTGAAGAGTCAGCGTTAAGTAGCCGGTTGCATCGACGTATGATAGCAGCGCCCAACTAAGGGCGAACTTCGGATCCAAGCGCACCGCTTCTCTAAGATATTTCTGTGCGGTGAGGGAGTTGGCGGGTGTGATTGCCGTTTTCAGTGTATAAGCCAGACCACGCAGGTGAGCGTCGTAAGCCTCTGGGTTGTCGGTGGGCTTGGCAGCGATGACTTGCTCTTCCTGACCCGTGAGCTTGGCTCGCAGCTGCTCGGCGATGGCTTTGGCCACGTCACTCTCGACGGAAAAGATGTCGGTCAGTTTGCGATCGAAGGTATCGCCCCACAGATGGGAATCGTTAGCGGCTTTGATCAACTGCACGTTCACGCGCACTCCGTCGCCGCTCCTCTGCACGCTTCCTTCCAGAATGTGAGCAACTCCAAGCTGCCTGCCGATCTCGGCCAGGTTTTGCGGTGCACTCTGATAATGTTGCGTGGAAGTGCGCGAGATTACCTTCAGATCGGCGACCTTGGATAAGCGCGTTAAAATCTCATCCTGGATACCGTCGGCGAAGTAGGCGTTCGCTTTGTCTTCGCTCCGGTTTTCAAAAGGCAGAACCGCGATCGAGCGTTCCATCTCGGCGGAAGGTTGCACGCGCTGATACAGCCAAGTGCTGATTGCGATCACGCTGAGAACCAAAATCGCTCCGGCAGCGACTATCTTAGATCGCTTCCGACGCGCGCGTGCTTCCGTGCTGAATTTTGCGTGGCAGCGGTGGATGGCCGACAGCAGTTCGCGCGCTGATTGCGGGCGCTGCGCAGGATCGACAGCCAGCATCGACTGCAAGAGCGCGACCACGCGCGCCGGCACGTGGGCATTCTTCAGTTGCTCGAGCGGAAGTTCCTCCGCCTGCTTTGTTGCAACGTCTCGAAGCGTGCGCCCGACAAACGGCACACGGCCCGAAAGCAAATACCAAAAGGTCACACCTAACGAATAAATGTCCGAGCGCGTATCGATTTTCGTCTCTTCGGAAGGAGCGAACTGCTCGGGGCTTGCGAACGCAGGCGTTCCGATGAACCCAGGCTGAGTTTGTTTGGCACCGCGTTCTCCTTCCGGGTCGAGGATCTTAGCGATGCCGTAATCGATCACTTTAACAATCGGCGCGCAGCCGCCTGGATCCGACTCCAGCATGATATTCGAGGGCTTGATGTCGCGATGGACAACGCCGCACTTTTCCGCGGCGGCCAGCGCGCGCGCGGCTTGTTCAATTACTTCAAGCGCCAGCGCGAGCGGCATTGGACCTTCGCGCCGCACTTTGGCCTCAAGCGTTTCGCCTTCGACCAACTCCATGACGTAGAAACATTCACCGTCCTGTTCGCCATAATGACTGACGCGCGCGACGTTCGGATGGTGGATCTGCGCGGCTGCGCGAGCCTCACGCAGGAAGCGCGATCGTACTCCAGGCACCTTTGCGACTTTTCGGTCGATGACTTTAAGAGCGACGACAGAATTCAAAACCGTGTCGCGTGCGCGATAAGTAATCGCCATAGCTCCTGAGCCGAGCTCAATCGGAAAACCGTCGAGTCCGACTTCGACCTCAAAGTGATCGTACTTAAGTGGTCCAGGCGTCAATCGTCGCGCTGTAGCAGATTTTTCGGGTTCCTGACCGCCGCTCAAAAAACCGAGATCGGCGAGACAACGAAGACATTCGCCTTTTGGGCCTACTTGGGTAAGCGGTCGTCCGCAGATCGTGCATGTCCCGACGGTTGGTTCGCGCTCCATACCGATAAGTGTGGGCCGTTTATCTAATTCCGAACCGCGCATCACGTCGATGCCGTTTTCAGTTACACAGATATCATTCGAGCCGCTTGCGGAAGGTGCTTGCATCCGCCCATCGCCGTTTCGAGCCGATGCAATCCCCAGTTTCGCTCTGCTGGAGTTTGAGCTGCTACGAGAGAGTGCGTCCGTTCTACCTCGTTCGAGCGAGAGCCGTGACCCACGTATGACCGCTGATTCGTGGCTGAGAATCTCAGGTTCGGCGCTCATGTTGTCAGAATCTGATAAAGATAGTGAAGCTCTTGATCGACATCGGCCGGATCGGAAACGGTGCTCGCCACTTCCATGCGGAGCGCCTCACGATAGCGCTGGCGCAGACGCGACAGCCAGGTCCGTAGCGTCGCGATCGGAACTCCAAGTCTTGCGGCCGCTTCTTCCTGACTTAGTGGCGCTCGCCCGCCTCCCGCAACAAACGGCCTTAACACTTCCAGCCATTCCGTTTTTCCTTCCGACTCAAACGCATTTTCCAAGTGTTGCCACGCGCGTTTCACAATGTTCGAAGCCCAAGCCAGATCGTAAGAGTGCGGATCGCCGAGATGAGCGGTGTCCATCATTGCCGCCTCCATTTCGGGCAGCTGTTCATCGATCGAAATAATTTGATGACCACCGCCTCTTTTCAAAGCCCGGGCGCGATCGTACTCGTTGCACAGAAAATTCTGCATCGAGCCTAACAAAAATGTGCGAAGACGGCCCTTCTCCTGGTCGGCGCGACTCAACGTATTTTGTTCGAGCAGGTGGACGAAGAAACCCTGGATAAGATCCTGCGCTTCAGGAGACGCGTGACCGCGATGTCGCAGAAAGGCATAAAGCGGCGGCCAATAGGCCTCGCAAAAGTTGGAGAGCGCGTTCTGCGCCGATTTTTCCGACTGAGTTTCTCGGGCGCGTAATACGAGTGTCCAATGCGTGGTTTGAAATGACGCTCCGCCTGCCTGCAATGTTCCAGGTATCGGTTTCATGAGCTTGAGATGACTCTCTTCATTGTACGCCGCATTAGCTTACAAGATGCCAACAGAGTTCTGCCAACGGTTCCACGAGGGAAAAAACTTGAATGGCACGACTGAGCGCCATGCGCATCGCTCCAAGAACTCGTGAATCCTTCGTGAATTCACGAAGACCGAACCCACGAATCACGATTGTTTCCTTTCCAAGGTTCCGTCTCCGTTCTCGACTCGTAGGATGATTTTTCCGTAGGTGTGGCCGGATTGACTTAGCTCGTGCGCGCGCCGCGCTTCGCTCAGCGGAAGAATGCGATTGATCACCGGCGTGAGCTGGCCTGCGTCGGTGATCTTCGCGATTTGTGCGAGCTGCGCGCCGGGTATCGGAGCCTGCTAAACTCCCTTAAACTGGAATTTGTTGATCCTTAGAGAGCGAATTTTGGATTCGAGAGTCGAGGCGGGCAGGCCGAGCTTGGCCGCGGCGCCGCTCGACCCGGAGATCTTTCCGTTGCTTTGCGCAAGCGCCGCTTCGATTCGCTGACGCTCATTTGATTTCCGATCGGTCACCGTCGTGGACGATCTCGGCTCGTTCGCCACCCAGCTCTTATCAATCGAAAACTCGTTAGTCTCCGTGATGATGAGCGAGCGCTCGATCACGTTTTGCAGTTCGCGGACATTCCCCGGCCAGGAATACTCCTGCAACATCTCCAGTGTCTTCTTTTGAATATGTTTGATCTTTTTGCCCGCTCGTTTGGCATAACGATCGACAAAATAATTTACCAGCAAGGGAACGTCCCCTTTACGCTCGCGCAAAGGCGGCAGTTCAATTGGAAAAACATTCAGCCGGTAGTAGAGATCGCTGCGAAATGCTCCGTCCGCGATAGCCGCCTGCAAATCGCGATTCGTCGCCGCAATCACGCGGACATCAGCGCGCAGAACTTCCGTACCACCCACGCGCTCAAATTCGCGTTCTTGCAAGACGCGGAGCAAAGCGATCTGCGTCTCCGCCGGCAGATCTCCTACTTCGTCGAGAAGAAGCGTTCCGCCTTCTGCCAATTCGAACCGACCGGGTCGTCTCTGCAGTGCTCCAGTAAACGCGCCTTTTTCGTGACCAAATAGTTCCGACATGATGAGCGAAGCAGGAACTGCTGCGCAATTCACACTGATGAACGGACGCTCCGAACGCTCTGACCGTTTGTGGATTGCGCGCGCGATCAGTTCTTTCCCGGTTCCCGTTTCGCCCATGATCAAAACGGTTGAGTCTGTCGGGGCGACCTTGGCCGCGCGCGCCAGGACCATTTGCAGGACCGGCGAAGTGCCAATCACTTCTTCAAACATCGATGTCTTACCGAGTTCCTCGCGCAGTAGGATGTTTTCGCGTCGTATTTCTTCCTCCGCTTGTTTGCGATCTTCGATGTCCGTGGCTGTGGAATACCATCGAGTTATTTGCCCGCGTTGGTCTTTCAGAGGATTTTGTCGACACAGAAAGCACCGAAACTTCCCGTCGTGTCTGCGGAGCCGAACTTCGAACTCAAATGGCGCCCCCTTGAGAAGGCCCTTCCTTCTTTCGCTGAGAAAATGTTCACGATCGTCTGGATGAACGAGGTCAAGTCGTGCTTCCAGCCATGCGCAACTGGCTTCAGGCCGATTCGCTTCGACTCGCCATTGGTCCATCGTGACGCCGAAATACTCGAGCGCTGCCGGATTGACATAAAGCGGCTTTCCATCACTTCCAGACACAGCAATTTGCTGCGGCGTCAGGTCCAGAATCTTTCGGAGCTCTATTTCTTGTTCGCGGATTTTTTGTTCTGCTTGCCTCTGGTCCGTGATGTCTGTGACAGCGCCTACAAATTCGGAGCGGCGCCCGTCACCGGTTGATGGACGGCCCACCACATGGACGAACTTGATAGATCCATCAGGCATCAACAGTCGATGTTCGAGAGCGAACTCAGTCCTGTCACGAGAAGCACGCTCAATGACTTTCTGGACCGCTTGTCTATCCTCAGGAAGGGTCCGTTGTACGATTAACTCGGTTGTAATCTCGATTTTCGGATCAAGCTCAAATATTCGGAAGGTTTCATCAGACCAGAAGATCTCTCCGCTTGAAACATCCCACCCAAAGCTCCCGGTGTGACTGAGCCTTTGAGCTTCCGCCAGATATGCTTCTCGCCGTCGGAGCTCCTGAGTCAGTTTTTCCTGCCTGGTGATATCCAGCGTGTTGCCGATCAACCGTGCGACTTCGCCGTCCTCTAATATCGGCTCACCTATGCTGTGCATCGTCTTCTGACCATGTTGAGGATGCTCCACGCGATACTGAATGTCGCCCTTCACGCCCTCGGAAAACATTCTCTGGATCAACTCATGGACGCGATCACCGTCGGTCGGATGGAGCACATCAAGCCATTCCTTCAACGTCGGAATACCTTGGGACGGATCGAAGCCAAAAATGGAAAAGGTTTCCGGAGACCAATAATCAAATATTCCCTCCGGCCGGAGCGACCAACTTCCCATGCGCGCGAGCCGCTCTCCCTCGCGCAGATAAGACTCGTTTCGCTCTAATTCACTGGCCTTCTCTGCCACCCGTTGCTCAGCACGCTTTTGATCTTCGATGTCGATGCTCGACCCGAACCACTTCACAATATTTCCGTACTCATCACGAAGTGGGACTTTCCGATGCAAAAACGCACGATAAGTTCCGTCTGCACGGCGGACACGGGACTCGACTTCTAATGGTTCTCCGCTGGCCAGCGCCTCGTGCCATTTTTGAACCAGCGTCGCGACGTCTTCCGGATGGACCAATTCGGTCCATCTCCATCCAGAAACCTCTTCGAGCGACTTGCCAAAAAAACCCAACCATCCGCGATTGAAGTAGTCCAGGTATCCGTCGGGCCGACCGGTGTGAATGAAGGCGGGTGTAGTATCGACCGCGCGATGGAGAGCGTCCTCAGCCAGATTGTCGGCCGTCCGTTCGATCGATTCCGATGGTTCCCTCATGCGCTTCATGATTCGCGATCAAGTTGCGAGAACAAACAACCCATCTAGAAACAATTTACATTCGTTTGCTCCAAGTTGTCAGGCAAACGCCGAGAACTGGATGTCGTTAGGGCTATTCTTAAGCGAATTTGTCATTTACGCCTAACGAAGGCCGCCGCTGACGTGAATGATTTCACCGGTGATCCAACCACTCTCCGCTGAGGCGAGAAAAACTGCGACGGACGCGATATCACTGGGTTGCCCTATTCGACCCAGTGGCGTTTGCGCGATTGTTTCTTTTTCGAAATCGCTTCCAGAGAGTCCGGCGTTTTGGAACCCTTCGGTCGCAACTGGACCGGGCTTGATTGCGTTCACGCGGATTTTTTTTGGCCCGAGTTCCTTTGCCAACACGCGCGTGATGACATCGATCGCCGCCTTCGTCCCGGCGTAAATCGCCGCTGCTGGTGGAGCAGAGGTGGAGGCGACGGAACTCACATTAACAATGCTGCCGCCTTCCGGACCAAAATGCCTGGCCGCTTCCTGCGTGGCCAGGACTAAGCTGAGCACGTTAGTGTTAAACTGTCGATGAAACTCCTCCTCGGTGATTTGATCGAGCGGAGCAAACTGATACACGCCGGCGTTGTTAACCAGGATGTCGATTCTGTCGAAGGCGTTTTTGGCGGCGGCAAAGAGTCTTTCAACATCTGTCTTTGCCGCGACGTTCCCCTGCACGGCGACAGCTTTTCCACCACCGTTGGCTATTTCGTCGACGACTTTGTCTGCCTCCGTTTTCGACGAGGCGTAGTTAACAACTACTGACGCGCCTTCAGCCGCGAGTTGTTTGGCGATCTCCGCCCCGATTCCTTTCGATGCACCGGTCACCACTGCAACTTTTCCATTGAGTCTTCCGTTTTTCATTTGTCGTTCCCTCCATAATCAATCCGAGTCGGAACCTAGACGATATGACATTATCGCGGAAATCGTTTCTGGTCTTCACGCGGGGGGCACAGCACGGGAGGTCGATAACCGACTTTGTAAATGCGACGTCTTCAGCGAGGGACTTCGTCGGATTTTGCACCACCGCGACATTGTAACCCTTTTCCTTTAGTATGTTGTAGACGCCGGCCCGTCCCGAACCGTCTACAAACCCGCCATGAACGAGAACAATCGCTTTACTGACCTGTTGATTTGGCTCCTGTGTATTCATGAGTGTTACTCTTCTATTTGGTGTTTTCTTACGTGTTGACTAACCTTTGGCAATTGGTAGCAAGACGTTACCGCCTTGGAATTAAAGCGACATAGTTCTATCGCAGACTAACACTGTCACCACGGAGCTTCAGCGTTGCGGAACGCCGTGTTGTTCTTCAAAGCACGATTCGAAGCTCTTCAGATCTACTGGAACCCGAGGCTGCGCGCCGTTCGGGCCTGCCCGAAGATATTGCACAGGCCATGCAACTGGCTGCCGTAGTTCACGAGCCGCTTGTAGCGGCCAGTATGGGTCCCGCAAAAACTCGCGGGCCATAATTACTGCATCCGCCTGTTCGGTCCGAATGATGTGCTCTGCTTGAACGGGACTGGTGATCATTCCGACGGCGCCAGTCATGATTTCCGCTTCGCGGCGGATCCGCTCGGCAAAGGCCACCTGGTATCCGGGACCTACAGGTATTGTTGCGTGGGGAACGTTGCCACCTGAAGAACAATCGATGAGATCAACTCCCATTGGCTTTAGCTGCGCCGCGAGTTTGACAGACTCATCAATGGTCCAACCGCCATCGATCCAATCCGTCGCGGAGATGCGCATGAATAACGGTAATTCTTTCGGCCATGTGGATCGAACTGCCGCAACAATCTCACGGCACAGTCGGGTTCGATTCTCGAATGAACCACCGTAATCGTCCTCGCGTTTATTACTAAGAGGTGACAGAAACTCGTGAATCAGGTAGCCGTGCGCAGCATGGATCTCAACGACGCGAAAGCCGGCCTGGCAGGCGCGGCGGGCGGCTGCGGCAAAAGCAGCAATAGTTTCTTCAATGCCTTCACTCGTTAGGGCTTGAGGCATCGGATAGGCGTCGGCGAAAGCCAATGCACTTGGAGCTACGACCTGTTTCCAACCTCCTTCGTGCTCGGGAATTGAACCCTGACCTTCCCACGGCCGGCGCGTGCTGGCCTTGCGTCCGGCATGGGCCAGTTGCATTCCGGCGATGCTCCCTTGTTTATGAATGAAACCGACGATTCGAGCCAGCATCTCGATGTGCCCGTCTGCCCAGATGCCGAGGTCTTGCGGACTGATGCGTCCCTCGGGAAGAATTGCCGTGGCCTCAGTTAGTATCAGTCCAGCGCCACCGACAGCGCGACTGCCAAGATGAACAAAATGCCAATCGTTAGCGTATCCGTCGTCGCTCGAGTACTGGCACATCGGCGAGACGAACACTCGATTGGCAAACACCAGATCTCGAATCGTGAGCGGATCAAATAGGCCGGGCATGGTCACGCGTCACTAACCCGAACAGAACGTACGAGCAAAGGTCAATTCAAGTCGCTTTTCGCGCCGCCCTCGCAAACGGGACTAACGACGTTGGCATTGTCGATCGGCGGCGAGAAGTCGTTAGCTAAGGAGCTGGGCGAACAAGCAAAGCCGATCGCCGATAACGCGACCGTCATCGTGTTACCAAACGCTGATCATTGGATTCTATATGATAAGCCGAGAGAGACGACTGATGTTCTGCTTAGGTTTCTTGAGTAAGCGATAGCATTTCGGTGGCTTCCAAAAAGATTGGTGAACGATTCGCGATCGAAACGGAATGAGTCGGCTTGCGCGCCTGAGCGCTGATCATCATTGCGACGGGCTCGTCAGCATTTGCGTGTCCTAATCATCCGCCGAGGGCCGTCAGCCATGACTGAATACGATTGACATATGTCATCACGATCCTCCACTAAAGGTTGTGCTTAAAACGTGGATTCGGTTGCCCTCGGCTACAGCAGGGCTGAAGCGTTGAAAAGAAAGACCGAAGGAGTCTGCAATGACCATTCCAATCGCAGAAGCGAATCAACAGTCGGCTGATGTTGTCGTGCGCGGAGACGCCGGCGGATTTTTACAGGAAGTTGTCAGTGGCAACCATCATCTGCACGCGGATGAACCAGTGAGCGCCGGAGGCAATGATGCTGCGCCAGGCCCCTATGATTATCTGCTGATCGCGTTGGGTGTTTGCACGTCCATGACGGTCGGCTTTTATGCGCGCCGGAAACAAATACCGCTGGAAAACATCACCGTCTGGCTCTCCCATTCGCGCATTCACGCGAAAGACTGCGAGGAATGCGAGACGAAGGAAGGGATGCTCGATCGGATCGACACGCGTATTGAGTTTACCGGATCAATAACGCCGGAACAACGTGCTAAACTACTGGAAATCGCCGCCAAATGTCCGGTACACCGCACCCTCAAATCCGAGATAAACATTCGGTTGCTTGGGGACTGAGCCCTTTCGACCATGTGATGATCGCCAATCCGGCTACTACCGGGCGTTGCCACCCCCCGGACTCAAATCCGACGTTCCCCAGCAATAAGAGCCTGCCCGGGGCGTAGTCCCTTGCAAATCCTAGATGGAGCCTAGCCATCGTATGAAACGAAGATCATCCGCCTCGCCAGGCCCTTGCCGCAGACTTGGAGGATGCCTAGAGAGGTATGAGGGTTTTATGACACCGAAACCCAAGATGTCGAAAGCCCCGAATCCTTTGTCCACTTTTTTATCCACCGGCGGGATTTTTTCGGAGCATTTGAGACAAAAAGGAAACCGTCGATTTTGGCTCTTTTCCCTCGTATGAGGAGGTGCGATCAACTCGGATAATTTGGGGATAATGAGCGAAAACTCATTGCGAACGAGACGTTCTACGAACTGAGCTATACCCCAAGCCAAACCGGCGCACTATTATGCGCTGATCGAGCCCGACGGCAAGTCGCTTGAGAGACGCGGCTCGTCAGGCCGCAGCAGCGACTGAGGCACCCCTGGTGAGGATGGCGACCGCGCTTTGAATTTCCTCAAAGTCGAAGGGCTTCGACATCATCATGTCGACATGGAGAGCTTCGTAGGCTCGGATGTCTTCATCGGAAAGATGAGCGGAAAGAACTAGAATCTTGCCGGTGAACTTGCGGTCTCGCAATCGTCGCACGAGGTCGAGTCCATTCATTCGTGGCATGCGATGGTCTGTGATAACGACGTCAAAGGGTTGTGGCGCCGCGGCGATCTTGATCAATGCTTCCCATCCATCCGCTGCGCGCGTAACTTTGGACGCTGGTCCGCCGAGAACTACGGCGAGTATTTGGGCGACTGCCTTTTCGTCTTCCACCGCCAGTATTTGCAAGGGCGTTCTCATGGTTCTTGGAAATTAGGTAAGCAAGACGCAGGCCGCGGACACGGTTCAATGGCGAACCGGGGCCAAAAAGCCAAATGCAAGCCGAGGCCCAGCGGCGGTTCAAATTTCATCTGTTGCGATTTTGGAGGCATGATGGATGCTATTACAATTATCGTGAATATAGTAATTCCTCTCACTGTGTTACGGGCAGTGGCCACTGGTCTCTTCCTTGCGACGGTGACTTTGGCCCGCGGGATTACGCTTTCCTGGGACGCGAATACTGAGTCTAATATCGCCGGTTATCACGTCTACTATGGAACGGCTGATGCGCCCTATTCGTCAACGCTGAACGTAAACGGTACGACCGCAACCGTCTCAGGATTGCAAAACAGCGCAACCTACACTTTTGCTGTAACTGCCTACGATACAACCGGAGCAGAGAGCCCTTATTCGGTGCCAGTTTCATACACGGTGGGCTCGTCCCAAGTCATACCGCCGGCGATTCTGGCCAATATCTCCACCCGCAGTAACGTTCAGACTGGCGATCAGGTGATGATTGGCGGCTTTATCGTCGATGGAGTCGTGGCAAAGAAACTGGCGCTGCGTGCGCTTGGTCCATCGCTGAGCGCCGCTGGCATTGCGGGAGCGATGGCGGATCCGGTTCTTCAGGTTCTCGACTCGAAGGGAGTGGTTGTGGCGCAAAATGACAACTGGAATGTCACGGGTGAACAAATTTCCTCTTATAACCTTGCGCCAGGCGATCCACGCGAGGCGGCGCTCGTCGTATCTCTGTTGCCCGGCGCTTACAGTGCGATCGTGAGTGGCCAGGGAAATTCCCGCGGTGTTGCCCTGTTCGAGTTGTACGATCTCTCGGCGACTTTTGGAAGAGCGGCCAATATCTCCACCCGCAGCCAGGTAGGGACAGGCGATCAGGTGATGATCGGCGGCTTTATCATCGGCGGAACGACAGGAAACAAAGTGATGGTACGTGCGATCGGCCCGTCGCTTACCGCTTTGGGCGTGGCCGATGCCCTCAAGAATCCCAGCCTCGATCTCTACGATAGCAATGGCATACGCATAGGTTCGAATGACAGTTGGCGGAGTAGTCAAGAAGCCGACATTATTGCCAGCACGTTGGCCCCGACAGATGACCACGAATCAGCCATTATCGCCACGCTTGCTCCGGGTGCTTACTCAGCGATCGTCAGTGGCGCAAACGGTAGTAGCGGCGTCGCTTTGGTCGAGGTCTATGCGTTGAATTAGTCGCGCGCAACCTTTAATTCGTTACCCGGGCGCTTATGGTTGAGAAGAGGCACCTTGCGCCTTTCCTGCGAAGGTGTCTGGAAGCTGCATCCCCAACACTTTGGTGAGGAAAGCCCAGCGATCGCCGATTTCGTCGATGATCTTGGTCGTTGGTTTACCGGCGCCGTGACCGGCCTTGGTCTCGATGCGAATCAGAATTGGTGCAGATCCAGCCTGCGCAGCCTGCAGAGTAGCCGCGAACTTAAAGCTATGCGCCGGAACAACGCGATCGTCATGATCGGCGGTAGTTATGAAGGTCGCCGGGTATTTTGCCCCTTCTGCGATGTGGTGGAGCGGCGAGTAGGCATAGAGGTAAGGAAAATCGGCTGCGTCATCCGAAGTTCCGTAATCGGACGACCAGGCCCATCCGATAGTGAACTTTTGAAAACGTAACATATCCATAACACCGACGGCGGGAGCCGCGGCGGCAAAAAGGTCAGGCCGTTGGGTGAGGCAAGCGCCAATCAGCAATCCGCCGTTGCTGCCTCCGCCAATCGCGAGCTCAGGCGTTGACGTGTAGTTATTGTCAATCAGGTATTGTGCCGCCGTGATAAAGTCGTTAAAGACATTCTGCTTCTGGTGCTTCATCCCGGCTTCATGCCATTTCTCTCCGTATTCTCCACCCCCTCGAAGATTCGCCACGGCATAGATACCTCCCATTTCCATCCAAACCAAATTCGCTGGGTTAAAAGTTGGCGTCACGGAGATATCAAATCCGCCGTAGCCGTAAAGGTAGGTCGGGTTCTTTCGGTCCTTCTTCAGCCCTTTCTTGTAGGAAATAAACATCGGCACCTTTGCGCCGTCAGCGCTGGTGCAAAAGACCTGCTCAGTCGTATAATCATTCGGGTCGAACTTTACCTTTGGGGCGAAGAGCGCCTGACTCTTTCTCGTCTCAAAGTCGTACCGGTAAATTGTCGTTGGCAATGTGAAGGAGGTGAAAGAATAAAAGGTCTCACGATCACCGCGTTTTCCTGTAAATCCCGCTGTCGAACCCAGTCCTGGGAGTGTGATCTCGCCGTCGGGTGAGCCATCAACCTTGAATAGCTTCACCGCGCTATGCGCGTCCTTCAGGTACTCGGCGACAAAACGATCGCCCACCAGACTAACTCCTTCCAGCTTGTCGGTGGATTCAGGCACAACTTCTTTTGGTTCCGCTGGTGGCGACTTGGCAGTATCGATCGCGATAATTCGGCCGAGAGATGCATGCAGGTCGGTCTTGAACCAAAAGGTAGCGCCTTCGTTGCCGATGAAGCTGTAGGCAGCGTCACCGTCAGGTAATAACTCAATCACCTTCCCATCTGGATTAGTGAGATCCTTGTAAAAAATCCGATTCTTTGGATCCGTCCCGTGACTGACATCAATCACCAGAAAATGACCATCATCTGTGACTTCGGCGCCAAAGAGCCAATCTTTATGATCCGGGCGCTCATAAATCAGTTTATCGTCTGCCTGCGGCGTCCCTATTTTGTGAAAGAAGAGCTTCTGATTGTAAACCTGGGCACGCAGTTTATTCTCGCCTTTCGGCTCGTCGTAGCGGCTGTAAAAAAAACCGCTGCCATCTTTCTTCCAGGACGCTTGCGAGAACTTGACCCAGTTCAGAGCGTCGCTTTCGTCCTTGCCGGTTGTGACATTCCGTACCCTCCATTCCTGCCAGTCGGAACCGGCTGTCTCGAGTCCATAGGCAAACTGTTGTGCATCGTCACTGACGGCTGTGCCGCTTAAGGCCACGGTGCCATCTTGGGCGAGCGTGTTGGGATCGAGTAACTCTCGGGGCGAGTCCTTAAGGTTCGTGGTCGTATAAACTACGCTTTGATTTTGCAAGCCGGCGTTCTTGCTGAAGAAATAGCGGTTATTCTCCTTAAAAGGAACGCCGTAACGCTCATAGTTCCACAACTCCCTTAGCCGAGCCTTGATCGCAGCCCGTTGGGGAATCGCATCGAGAAATCGAAAGGTGATTTTATTCTCCTCCTCAATCCATTTGCGTGAAGCTGGCGAGTCCGGATCCTCCAACCAGCGGTAGGGATCGGCGACCTTTGTTCCGTGGTAGTTATCTAGGTTCTTACCCTTGGCGGCTTCTGGGTACTGGAAGGGTTTCTCCGTCTCACCGGCTGTCGCGAACGCACAGAAGCAAAACGAGAAGAGGAGCGGGAAAAAAAGGCGACGCCGCATGGACGATGTTCAAGCCCGTCGCGCGCTGCGGCTTCCGCCGAGCAGACGCGCCGGGAGAAGAAATAACGCACGAAGAAAAGCGAAGAGTGCCTCAAAGGTGATTCCGACGAGACGAAACGGCAGCACCGCCAGCCACACGATCGGAAAGAGGATCAAGACCAAGAATGCAATTGGCCAACTCAAAACCAATAGAATGCACCAACCGACGAAAAGGATCAGCATCTTCATTGAGGAATCTTTCATCCGCTTTTCAGTCGTCAACCCTTTTTGCCGCTGGTGGACACCAGCAATTGCCAATTCCCTTATCAGGGCGACAAGATCATTCCGAGTGCAGCTCGGAGAAGCTTGACGTCCTTGGAATCGATGCGGCCGTCGACATTCAAATCTGCGCGAAAATTGGTCTTATTAGTCTCCTCGACGCGATGGGCTACGATCTCGTCGACGTCTTGTCCATTGACAACTCGGTCGCCAGTGATGTCGCCGCGCAGAACTCCAAAAGTAGCGGACGCAGATGGAAGGACGCTACCTCCGTCATCATGTATGCCGGTTAGTGTAAGAGTGACATACTCATCATTTCAACTAGCTCGTGTCAGACTAACGAGAAATGTGGTTGGATCAGACTCATCGACAAAAGCCTGATTCACTGCGGCGCAGGACGAAATGACATCATCCACCGAAGCAATCGAATGATTGAACGTGAAAACCACCTTGAGACGGCCAGCACGACATTCAATCCCGGGCGTGCCTGTCAACGGTAGTTTTCTGGCCTAACGAAATTGTCCAAACCAGCGGTAAGGAAATTCGTCGCCCGGACAATCAGTTGGCCAGCGCGGCGGATTCATCTCGCGGTGTGGACGCACCGGGATGTCGTGATGGTCGACTTTGCCGCAGCGCGCCCGGAGGTAGCGAATAAGTTCGTCGCAGGAATCGAGCTGGGCGCGGGTGGGTTGGTCGCGATTGAAATCTCCGACGAGACAAATCCCTAACGAGATATTGTTCAGGTAATCGCTATGCACGTGGCCGCCGTTGATCTGACACCGCCAGCGATCGCCCACTTCAATCTCGCCATTGCCGGAGGAAGTACCGTTTCCGATGACGAAGTGATAAGCGAGGCCGTTGCGCATGCGACGGACGTTACGGTGATAGTAATCGAAGATACGCGCGTTACCCTGCCGTGTGCCGCTGTTGTGCACAATGATGAAGCGCCAGCGCTCGCGCAGGACCGGAGCGTGATCGATCTCTGCGCGCACGGAGCGCGTCAGATACTGGTAGCGTTTGCCGAAGAGGCTAAAAGGCAGGAGCGAGAAGCCATGCGGCTTTTGGTAACCATCTTTCGTCACCACCACCTGGGCGGATCGGGGAGATGGAACAGGAGTTTCTGTTGCTGCTGGCGGCGAGGCAACGGACGGCGCCTTTGATTCGTTAGGCGTGGGAGGGCGCGCGGGAGTTTCGCTCGACTGGGGCGTTGGTGTTTCTTTTTTCTCCTCCGATTTGGGGGTTGGAGTTCGGGATGGCTTTTCCTCGGGCTCTGGGGTGGTCTTAGGATGCTTCTTTTTCGCTGGTGGATGTTTGGCGGCTTTCGGTTTGCGGTGTGGCGTGGCGGAGGGAGTCGGCGTCGGGACGGTGCGCATTTGTTCGCGCGCCTTGAGAAATAGCTGTTTCTTTTCTTCCTCAGTCAGCTCCCCCCGCGTGATCGTGCCGACGAATGCAGCTACGAGCAGTAAACACCAAAGCAGGTGAAACCAGTGAATCTTTGAACGCGGTTGGCTCAAGGCGCGATCAAATCAGGCTGGATGAGCTTGGTGAGGCGCGTCTCGCTCTGCGCGCACGGCGGCCCGCTCGCTTTCGCGGCGCAGGATAGCGTTCAATTTTCCGCCTAACAAAAGCAGGAGACAGGTGAGATACATCCAGGTAAGAAGCATGATGATCGAGGCAAGGGCGAGATAAGTCGGGTTATAACGATCGTAACGCGCAACGTAGAGCTGGAAGAGCTTGGTCACCGTCATCCAGCCCGCAGAAAAGAAAATTGCGCCGGGAAGAGCCTGACGAATGGTGAGGTAGTTCTCGGGTGTGAGAAGATAGAGAGCGAGCGCGAGGATGACGAGCGCGATGGCAGTAAAGGGAAGATTCAGCGCCGCGACCCAGTCCTGAAGCGGGATCCGTAATTGAAAATTGACCTCGGCAATCCCGGCGAGGGCTTCCCCAAAAACAGTGAGATTGAAGGCAAGGAGAATGGTAATGCCAAACCAAAAAAGAAGGAGGAATGAGATAATGTATTTCGACCACCAGTTGCGGGTCTCGGTTATGCCGTGGGTGCGGCTGAGAGCGTGCGAGATCGTGGAGATGAAAAGCGTGCCCAGATAGATGCCAAGAATGATGCCGGCGGTGACGAGGGCGCCCCCACGGCCGGTGACAATGACGTTGGCCACGATCGTGTCGAGAATTTCCTGCACCTTTGGATCAGGCGGGAGAAAAGCGCGTACCACACCGAGCATCTTGTGCAGCTTGGACGGATCGGTGCCAAAAAGGCCAAGCAGATGCCAGAGAAACAGAAGACCCGGGGCGAGGGTGAAAAGCATCTGGTAAGCCATCTGCGCGGAGAGTCCCATCGTTTCGTCAGTCGCCGTTTCCCAAACGAGACGCCGTACCACTCTTCCGGTGAGTCGGAGAAATTTCATCGTCCGGCGAAGTTTACTTTGCCGTCGAGCGGTTGTCATTAAACTCTCGGCCAATCTCCGCGCCTAACGAATGGGTAAACGCATCCTGATTTTGACCGCCGGCTTCGGCGAAGGACACAATGCGGCAGCGCGCGGCATGCACGATGGACTGATAGCGGTCGACGACGGGGCAGCGGTCGAAGTCCACGATATTTTTGCCGAGACTTACGGGATAGCCAATGACCTGGCGCGCAAAGGCTATCTTGCAATGATCAATCGCGCGCCACGCACATGGGGCACACTTTATCAATGGCTCGATCGGCAGGAAGAATATGGACCGCGTCTGCGCTGGCTCTTTCTGGCTAGGGGACGATTGAGCCAGTTATTGGCGCGTTTTGAGCCGACAGCGGTGGTGATGGTCTACCCGGCTTATCCGTACTTACTCGAAGCGATCCTTGGAGCCACGCCGGCACTTTTTCGACGAGTGGTTTGCATTACCGATTCGATCACGGTCAACGCGATCTGGTATCGCTGCGCTGCGGACTTATTTCTTGTGCCTAACGAACAGACCGCCGCGAAGCTGGACAAGGCGCATCTGCCAAGCGGAAAGGTGAGAGTCACTGGTTTCCCAGTTTCCCCAAAATTCGCCGCGTTTCGCCAGCCGCGGCCGCGCCCGGGCGCGCAGGAGGATTGGCGAATTCTCTATATGATCAACGCCGGCGGTCGCGTGGCGACCGAGGTCATCGAACGATTGGCGCGTTTGCCTAACGTTCGCCTAACCGTCACCGTGGGACGCGATGAGCGTCTGCGTCGCGCGGTGGAGGCTGTGGATGCACAAGCGGCGCGCAAGTTTGAAATCATCGGTTGGACCGACCAGTTGCCGCGCCTTATGCGGGAGAGTCGGCTCTTGATCAGCAAAGCCGGCGGCGCGACCACGCAGGAGGCGATCGCGGCGGAATGCCCGATGATCATTACTCAAGTTGTGCCCGGTCAGGAGGAAGGGAACGCGCAGCTGATCGAGGAATCGAATGCCGGAGTAGTGGCAATGACGCCGGACGCCATCGTCGCGGCAGTGGAACGCGCGACGGCGAACAACGCACAGGTCTGGGGCGAGTGGTCGAGAAATATCAGCGCCTTGAGCCGTCCTCGCGCTTCCTTAGAGATCGCCGAGTTACTGCTGGCGCTGTAGGAAGCTGCGCGTCACCCGCATTGCTGGCATGGGCGCGGCTTGATTGCCGGAATCGTTAAGCTTTCTCGCCTGGTTTCACGCCCGCTTTATCGTTCAGGATCTGCGTGAACTCTTGCAGACTGGTCACGATTTGCGGCGCCTTCGAAAGGACCGTGCTGGCCAGTTTCTCAGAATAATCCGGCCGGCGCTGCGACATCTCGGAGAGTGCCATCATGACGGCGAGCGCGTTGTTTATCGAGTGTTTGATCTCGCTGAACTTCTTCTGCAACTGCGCCAATTCTTCTTGTGGAATGCTACTCACCTGCTCGCTCATCATCGGTCAAATTCACTGGAGAAATTGGACGGCTGTGCTTGACTAATCGGTTCGACAAATTCCGTCCGATGCCTGCAAAGAGTATCAAGATCAGCGGAGCACGCCAGCATAATCTGAAGAATCTCCACGTCGAGATTCCGCGGGAAAAGTTGGTCGTCATCACGGGCCTGAGCGGCTCCGGAAAATCCTCGCTCGCCTTCGACACACTGTATGCCGAAGGCCAGCGACGTTACGTCGAAAGCCTCTCGGCTTACGCCCGGCAATTTCTCGATCAGATGGAGAAACCGGACGTCGACTTTATAGAAGGCCTCTCGCCAGCCATTGCCATTGAACAGCGCAGCTCCGGCACAAACCCGCGCTCCATCATCGCCACCACGACCGAGATTTATGATTATCTACGCGTCCTTTTCTCCGCCGTGGGACAACCGCACGATCCAGTAACCGGCCGACCCATTTTTCGCCAATCGCCGCAGCAGATCGTTGATCAGATTCTGACCTACCCGGAGGAAACGCGAATCATCCTGCTCGCGCCGCTGGTGCGGAATGAAGTGGGAGAATTTCGCGACGTGATCGAAAAGACGCGGAGGGAAGGTTTCGTCCGCATTCGCGTTGACGGCGAAATTGTCGAGCTGGCACGACCAGAACCCATCCGGCTGAAGAAAGGTGAGCGGCACACGATTGAGGCGGTGGTCGACCGACTGGTGATTCGCGATGGCCTGCGTCCGCGTCTGGCCGACTCGGTCGAAACGGCGCTGAAGTGGGGCGACAACAAGATCATCGTCTTGCACGGCCAGGGTGGCGCATGGCAGGAAGTTCGCTATTCGACCGACTATGGGAATCCCGAAACCAACTTTTCGTTAGGCCAGCTCACCCCGAAGCATTTCTCCTTCAACAGCCATCTCGGCGCCTGTCCAGCCTGTCACGGGTTGGGAACGCAGCTCGTTTGTGATCCGGAGTTGATGGTGACCGATCCAACGAAATCGCTCGCAAAAGGCGCGGTCGTGCCGTGGCGGCGCGGGTCGAAACGGATGCAGGCCTACTACCGGGGCTTGCAAACGGCGCTCGTTAGGCATTTCGCTGTTTCGGATGAAATACCGTTCGCGGAATTGCCTGACGACTTTAAGCAGGCGCTCTACTTCGGAACGGGCGATGAGCCGATCGAAATGAGTTTTGGCGGCAATGGGAAGGCGACAAAAAAAACCTCACGGCCGTTCGAGGGTTTGCTCCCGCAGATGGGGCGGCTCTACAATGAAACCGAAAGCGAAATTACGCGTAGCCGCATTCGCGCCTTCATGAATCGCGCGGAATGTTCGGTCTGCCACGGCGCACGCCTCAAGTCGGAAATCCTTGGAGTTACGATTGCATGCGAAGACGGACGCGAACTGAACATCCATCAATTTTGCGAGCAAACGATCGCCGAAGCGGCACAATTCATCAGGCAGCTCCAGCTCCGCGACCAACAGCGCACGATTGTCTCCGAAGTAGTGCACGAGATTTCTTCGCGCCTTGAGTTCCTGCTCGAAGTCGGTCTCGATTATCTCACGCTCAATCGCGAAAGCGGCACGCTTTCCGGCGGCGAAGCGCAGCGCATTCGGCTTGCCACGCAGATCGGCTCCGGCCTGGCCGGCGTCCTTTATGTGCTCGACGAACCAAGCATCGGCCTGCACCAGCGGGACAATGCGCGGCTCATCGGCACGCTGCGGCGGCTGCGCGACCTCGGGAATTCTGTCATTGTTGTCGAGCACGATGAGGAAACAATTCGCGCTGCCGATCACATTCTTGATCTCGGACCCGATGCCGGACCACGCGGTGGCGAGATCGTGGCGCAGGGAACACTAAAGGAAATACTTCAGGCGAAGAATTCTCCGACGGCGGCTTATCTTTCCGGTCGATCGAGGATTGCCATCCCACGGCGTCGGACTGCGCCGCGTACGCCTAACGACTCCGGTGAAGGCTGGCTCACGGTCGCCGGCGCAACGGAAAACAACCTGAAAAATGTTGACGCTGCCTTTCCGTTAGGCTGTTTTACCTGCGTTACCGGTGTTTCCGGAAGCGGAAAGTCAACTCTCGTCGATGACATTCTGCGCCGTGCGCTCTTCCGCTACTTTTACAACTCGAAAGAGAAACCCGGCGAACACCGCAAGCTGCGTGGACTCGACCAAGTCGACAAAGCCATCATCATCGACCAGAGCGCAATTGGCCGTACCCCGCGCTCAAATCCCATCACCTACACCGGCGCATTCACGCCGATTCGGGAGCTTTTCGCACAACTGCCAGCGGCGCGCATTCGTGGGTATAATGCGGGTCGCTTCAGTTTCAACGTCAAAGGCGGCCGCTGCGAAAATTGCCAGGGCGATGGCCTGATTAAGATCGAGATGCACTTTCTCGCCGATGCCTACGCCGTCTGCGAAGTCTGCCAGGGCAAGCGCTACAACCGCGAAACGCTCGAGATCACCTACAAAGGCAAGAACATTGCGGACGTGCTCGAGATGTCAGTCGATGAAGGAGCGCGGTTCTTTCGCAACGTACCGACTGTCTCGGATAAGTTAAGCGCGTTGCAGGATGTCGGTCTCGGCTATCTGCGGCTCGGTCAATCGGGCACGACGCTTTCCGGCGGCGAAGCCCAGCGGGTGAAACTTGCAACCGAACTGGCGAAGAAGGCCACTGGCCGCACACTCTACATCCTCGACGAACCCACCACCGGGTTGCACTTTGCCGACATCGAGAAACTGCTCCAGGTGTTGATGAAATTGCGCGACGCGGGCAATACGCTGGTTGTGATAGAGCACAACCTCGAAATGATTAAATGCGCCGATTGGGTGATCGATCTCGGACCGGAGGGCGGCGAGGGAGGTGGATGGATCATCGCTGTCGGCACTCCAGAGGAAGTAGCGCATTCCTCGGAAAGTAATACCGGCCGATTTCTGCGGCCATTGTTAGGCAAATGAAATTGCTTGTTATTGTTACGGTCTTTATCTCGTTAGGCGCGTCCGCGTTTGCACAGGAAAATTGGACGCTGCAGGATGCGCTCGTGCCGTTGCGCGACGGGGTGCCCGAGGTTGCGGTCGAGCGGCTGAAAATCCTGCTCGCCCAAAACCCGGCTTCACCGGATAAGTCGGCCGCCGAGGAGAAGCTGGGGGAAGCGCTTTTCCTCTGCGACCGTCCAGCAGAAGCACTCGAGGTCCTGAAATCGACTGGCCTAACGAATCCGGAAGCAATTTTCTGGCAGGCCCAATCGTTAGCCGCGCTCGATCGTTGGGCGGAGGCGCTCCCGCTCTACCAACAAATCGCGAGGGACGAAAAATCGCAGCACTATTTCGAAGGAATTTTCGGCGCAGCCGAGGCGTTGCGTGCTCTCGGTCGCATCCCGGAGGCGATGGGCGCGCTCTCCTCCTTGCAGAAGTCACCAACATGGGCGACGCGGGCGAAATTAGGTCAGGCACAACTTCTTATGGAACGCGGCGAGCTGGCAGAGGCTGGTCGTCTTCTTCGTGAGACCAAGCCTGAATCAGCGACAGAGCGAAGCGAGCGACGTTTCTTGTTCGGCCGTCTAAATCTCGAATCGAATCGGCCGGATCGGGCGACCGAAACGCTCGAGGTATTGCTCAAGAATCCGGAGGGGGTTTCGCACCGGCTCCTCGTCGCAACTCTCTTCACCCTGGCGGAGGCACATCTAGAGACAAAAACTCCAGAGGCCGGCGATGATGCCTTGGAGGAATTTATCGATCATCGGCCTAACGATTCCGCCTTGCCGGCAATTTTCGCAAAACTCGACGAGCTTTATCGCCATGAACGGAAACCATCGACGCACGAGCTCGAGCATTGGATGCACGATCCCGCGCAACCGCGGCAGGCGCTGGCGCAGCTTTATTTCGCCAGAAGTCTCCTCCGCGCCGGGCGACGCGAGGAAGCGATTGCACTGCTGACGCAGTTGCGCGAGAGCAAACTGCACTCTCCGTCGTTAGGCGAGGCCACTCTCGAGCTGGCCCGCCTCCATCTTGCGGCGAATGATTATGTTACCGCGATCGCGGATGCCGAGGCTGCGCAGGCGCAGAATCCGTCACCCGACTTTATGCAGCAGGCCGATTGGTTGATTGCCGAAGCCTACTACCGCAAGGGCGAGCTGGATAAGGCTGCACCAATTTACGAGCAGATCGCTCGGCGCTCGCCGGCGCGCGCCGGAGATGCACTTTTCAACGCGGCTCTTTGCTGGTTACGACTCGATCGCCCTGATCAGTTCGCGGATGATTATCGCAAGGTGAGTAATGACCCGAGTCAGGGTGCATTGCAGGGGGAGATGCTATTGGAAAAAGGCGCGGTCCAGGCTGCGCAGAATAGGCCCGAAGCTGCGGAAACATTTCGCAAATTCATCGCAGATTTTCCACAGAGCCCGCGGCTCTCGGAGGCTTGGGTAGCGCTGGCGGAACTCGCCTTTCACGCGCCGAAGCCGCATTTGGAAGAGGCACGCAAAAATCTGGCCGTTGCTCGTGCGACTCATCCGACTCCGACCGCCTTGGAACGTGCGGATTATCTTGAAGTGTGGCTGGCCGATACAAAATCGGACGAGGACGAAGCTGTTATTTCCGCAGCGACAAATTTTCTTAAGCAGCATCCCGACTCGCGTTTCGCCGGCGAGGTCCGAATGAAGCTGGCCGAGGCTTACTATCGTCGACAGGACTTTGCCAACGCGCAGACGCAATTTGAATTGTTCGCGCAACAGAGGCCGGATGCGCCGCTGACAGAAAAAGCGCTCTTTTTTGCAGCGCGATCGGCTATGTCCAGCATGGGCACTGGTGCTTTGGATCATGCACTCGCTCTTCTTGACCAGGCGGTAAAACTCAATGGCGACTTGAAGTGGGCGGCGAGGAACCAGGAAGCAGCAATCGAACGACGGCTGGGCAAGAATCGCGAAGCGCTTGCCCTTTACGACGAAGTTTTAAAAAACGAGGCGAAGCCGCCGGAACGACGCGAAGCTCTTTGTGGGAAAGCGGATATTTTTTACGAGATGGCCGCGGCGGATCCGCAAAATTATCGACGCGCCATCGAGCTCTACGATCAATTGGCCGCAGAACCTGAAGTATCGGCGCATTGGCGCAACCAGGCAGAGTTCAAAAAAGGCAAAGCGCTGGAGCAACTTCACGATCGCACCGCCGCCCTAACGACTTACTACGGCATTCTCGAAGAGACAATGCGACCGGACAAACCGCGCGAATTTTTCTGGTTTTACAAAGCCGGCTTTAACGCCGCTCAGCTCCTCGAGGAGAATAGCGATTGGAAATCAGCCGTAGCAGTTTATCGCAAACTGGCGGCGGCCGGCGGAGCGCGCAGCGACGAGGCAAAGGCGCGACTTACGCAGTTACGGCTCGAGCACTTTCTCTGGGAAGACTAGCTGAATCTGTCGCCTTTATGTCCGAAGATTTTCTTTGCGCGGGGGTTGGTTATGGGAGCAACATTCCAGTATGAAAACAACAAGCAGATGGTTGTATCTGCGGGGTTGGTTTTTGCTTTCGATGGCCATCGCCATCGGAGCACTCATGGGAGCGTCGGCATTCGCAGGCCCCGGCAGTTACCGGGACCTTCCTATTGCCAGGACGCAGACCATGCAGCAGCAACCCGCGCAGAAGAAAGTCGCTTATCTGGTGCACTCATCGTGCTCAGCCATACCTGTTCCGCTCGAAAGAGTGAGCAGCTCCATCCCATCTACGGCTACCCCGATGATCATTATCGGCGACGTCCACGATCATACGCCGGGCCGCTAAGGCAAAAAGGCAGTGACGTTGGAACTAAGAGGAGCGCCGTTTACGGCGGCGGCTCGGCCCGGCTAAATATTTTCATTAAGCCAGGGCATGAGCCGCCGAAGTCGTTCCCCAACTTTTTCGATCGTTTGTTTCTGCCCTTCCTTTAACAAACGTTCATAGCACTTCCGCCCACTGGCACTTTCGCCTTTCCATTCGCGTGCAAATTTTCCGCTGCGGATGTTTGCGAGCACTTCTTTCATGCGCATTCTGACTCGGCGATCGATAATCGTTGGTCCGACCGAGACGTCGCCCCACTTGGCGGTTTCTGAGATCTGGGCGCGCATTCCACTGATGCCGGCCCGATGCATCAGGTCGACGAGAAATTTTAGCTCATGCAGACACTCGAAGTAAGCCGTCTCCGGCTGGTATCCTGCCTCGACCAGGGTATCGAACCCCGCTTTGACCAGCGCGTTAACTCCACCGCACAAGACAGCTTGTTCTGCGAAGAGATCGGCCTCGGTTTCTTCCCGAAAGGTGGTCTCGAAGATGCCGGCACGCGTGCCTCCGATCGCTTTGGCGTAAGCAAAGGCAATCTGGCGGGCATGGCCGCTCGCATCCTGATGAATCGCGATCGCGCAAGGTACCCCGCGACCTTGGACGAACTGCGAGCGCACCATGGAACCCAGCCCTTTCGGCGCCACCATAATCACATCGATGTCGTTAGGCGGAAGGATTGTACGATAAAAAATCGCGAAGCCGTGGGCGAAAAGGAGCGCCTGGCCCGCGTGGAGATGAGGCTCGATTTCAGTCTCGTAAACCTGAGCCATCTTCGTGTCGGGCAGAGCGAGAAAGATGACATCGGCCTGCGCCACCACCGTACTTGTTTTCGTTAGGCGAAGTCCATCGCGGCGCGCAACCACGCGCGAGCGGCTCTTCGGTGGCAGGGCAACCACAACCGGGATCCCGCAATCGCGCAGGTTGAGCGCGTGCGCCCGGCCTTGCGCGCCGTAGCCAATGACTGCACAGGTCTTGTCGAGAAGCGGCCCGAGATCCACTTCTTTATCGTTAAAAATTTTCGCAGGCATAGGCCGCGGCGAGGAACGCCGATGGTAACGCCGGCGCGCTCGCTGTCAATCTTGCAGATTGAGCGCAGACTCTAACCTGTCAGCTCTCTAGTTTAACAGTTCCCTATTCTGCCGGGCGAGATCTTCCAGGCGCTTTACCTGGGCGACTGCTGTGTGTGCCTCGAGGGTACGACCCATTTTTTCCAGAATCGTCGAGAGCAAAACATATTGCCGGGGCTCGTCGGGTTGGCGCGCGAGAGCCTTGCGCTGGGCGAGGTAAGCATCATCCAGACAATGCTGTCGCAATTTGATTTGGGCGAGAAGGTTGAGTGCTTTCACGTCTCGCACATCCAGTCGGCTAGCCTGAAGTAGAGCGCTGGTTGCATCTGGGATATCTCCCTCCTGCGCATACAATCTTCCAAGAGCCAGCTGGGCGCCGTAATGCCACCAGTTATCGCGGGCAAAGTCCTCCACCAGCTTTTGTGCGACGCTAGGACCTTCATCCTCTCGCAGTAACTCTGCCTTATAACTGATGAGTTCCCAGACATCGGGATAGTTCTTGCTGGCTTGATCAAGAAATGCGATCGCCGCTTTGTCATCCTTCTGGGCATGTCGCATCCGGGCCAGGTTGGCGGCGATTACCCATGACCGCGAATATTCCTTACGAAGTGTTTCACCTTCGTCGTTCGTCTCTACCAGGATCTTTTCGGCCTCCGCGTTGCGACCAAGACGTCGTAGCGTGTCAGCCAGGTTGTTACGCGCGATGGGTTCGTCTGAACTCATTTGCAGGACCCGGCGCAGGATGGATTCTGCCTTTGTGTAGTCGCCCCGACGGCTGTAGACAAGAGCCAGATTTGTCGCGGCACGAGCGCTTCCTCCGCCAGACAGCGTTTGCTGAAAGAATCCCTCCTCGCTGGACCAGTCCGCGCTGCGATAATAACTCCTCACGCTAAGACTCAATGCAAGAAGGACAGCGACGCCTGCCGACCACGGATAACTACGCCGGGGAAGCGCGAGCACACAGCCGGCAAGGAAAAGCAGGAAACCAACGCTCGGCAAATAGAGCCAGTGCTCCGCAACGGTAGCATTAAGATCGAAAAGGTTAGAGATAGGAAGATAAGCGATAAGGAACCAGAGCGCGCCCAGAATCCGCAGGTCGCGACCTCTCTCCTTGCGGAGCGCACCGACGGTAAATGCGGTTAAGGCGAACAAGCCGAGAATGGAGAGATATTCCGTGGCTAAGTTAGCTTGCCAGCCGGTTGTGTCGCGCACCAGCGAAGGATCAAAGACCGTGCGTTCCATATGCAGCTTGGATGGAACAATCATGAGCCGTGCGTAATCGCCGAGCGCGCGGAGCATGAGCGTAACTCTCACCGGTCCGCTCCACTCTGGCCCGGCTGCATTTTGCAACCGTGGCGCAGGCAAATGACGTAGCCCAATATAGGCAATCGTCAGGGCGAAACATGTGGTCGCTACGGCTAACTTGTTTCTCAAGCCAGTCTTGCGATCGAAAAAGAGTTGGTAGCACAGGAAAAACAGGAGCCAAATCATTGCGCTCTCGCGCGCACAAAGGGCGAATAGGCCCAGGAGGCACGCCGTGAGGTACAAGAGGGCACGTGGGATGATTGAAGAGACACCGCGGGCGCGGAGATAGAGAATCCAGGCGCAGCAGGCGAAAAAGAAAGCGATGCTATCGGCACGGCCCGAAATGTAATCCACGGCGGCGCTGTGGACCGGGTGAACAACCCACAGGAGCGCGATCAGGAAAGACAAAAACTGACGTGAGACTGACGAGAGGCGTTCGTTCGGTAGACTTCCCAGGAGGCGCCTGAGCAAGAAGAAAAGCCCGAGCCCGCTCGAGACATGCCATAGGATATTCGAAAGATGGAAACCAAATGGGTTGTCTCGCCAGAAGTAATAATCCGGCATGTAGGAGAGATTCTGGACGGGCCGGTAGTGGACGGAATAGGAATCGAGAAAGAGGTAATGTCGAAAGGCCTCGAGGATCAGAAGTGGACTTTTAATGAATGGGTTCCCAGAAGCCAAATACTGGTCGTCCCAGAGAAAGGGTCCTTGGAGTGCCGGTGATCGGACAATGCATCCGAGGAAAATAAGACAAAGGCAGCAGAGCCATGTCCTTTGCGAGAGCGACAGGAAGACGTCGCGTATTCGACCACCCTCCCCGGGGTTTTTCAGGTTTTCTTTTGGTGGGTCAGGCCGCATACCTTCGGCAAATCCGGGTTAGCGTGCTCATAGTGAGCAGCGTATGGGATCGGCGGGAGTATTGCGCCAGTCCCTGTCACCACTGTTAGACAGTGATGACAGGTAAAAGGCGACGGCCTAGAGGTGACCGTAAGGTGAGAAGAAGGAGGTATCTGCCACGTCACTTAGAGTGTTCCACGTAGCGTTCGGCACCTTCGGCATTGTATCAACCGTCTGCTGACCGTAGGGGTTACCAAAGAGGTCCGCACCAGTGTTATATAGAGCTGAACCCTGTTTCAGGTAAGCAGTCCACTGCACGGTCGAGATGGTCGCGCCGCTGGTCTTGTTATTTTCGATGGCGTATTGATCGACGGCGGCGTCAATCAAGCGGAGATCGTTAAGAACCCGGCTGGCCTGGGAGCGTTTGCGCGCCCGAAGAAATCCCGGAACTGCAATCGCTGCCAACAACGCGATAATCGCAACCACGATCATGATTTCCACGAGGGTGAAGCCCCCATGGCGTTTGTTGAGTTTGGTTAACATATGTATGTATTTCTATTATTTCGTTTGGTTTTGCGTCCGCTGTTCCAGCGCGGATTGTCTCTTTAAAGAGCAGCCCCGATGCCAATTGCCTGCCCGAAGATTAGGACTCCGCGAATTCTCCAGCCAAACGACGGAGCTATTGACTTCTGACGGCGGCTAAAACTCTAATAGTGGCTGTAAGGTAGGAAGAAGTCTGTCCCGGCGACGTCACTTAAAGTGTTCCATGTGCTGTGTGGCACCCTTGGCGGCGAATCGACCGTCTGTGCTCCATAATCATTGCCAAAGAGATCCTGGCCGGTGTTATAAAGAGTGGAGCCTTGTTTAAGGTAGGCGGTCCATTGTGCGACCGTGATGGTCGAGCCGCTCGACCTGTTGTTCTCAACGGCATATTGATCTACGGCCGCGCCGATCAATCGCAAATCGTTGACGATTTGGCTGGCTTGGGAACGCTTTCGAGCGCGAAGAAAGCCCGGGACGGCGATCGCCGCCAGGAGAGCGATGATTGCCGACACGATCATGATTTCCACGAGGGTGAAGCCCGCTCGTTTAGAATCGTTTTTACGCATTGGTTACTGGCGTGCTATGTCGGTTTTGTAAGGCCGCTCACTCAGGATTTGTCGGTGGTTTGTGGGAATCGAGCCCTGGCTGCTATGAGCAGCGTTAATGCCATTTCGGCGCGACCCGAATGCGACCGTCGAATTGGCGCGGATCCTGCAGTGATTTGAGCCGGGCGCATTCAGCCAGGCTTCTCTCTGTCGACCGCGATGAAGGTTACTTCCACCAAACAGGGTCCCCGACGGTCGATTCAGATCGAGGTTTATTTGTTTATTGCCGTTTTCGCGTTGCGCCTCATTAGCCTAACGAAAATGGCGGGCAGTGACTTCTTTCTGCCCTCCGCTGGGGACATGCATTTTTACAACCAATGGGCGCTGCGGATTCTGCACGGGCAATGGACCGACCATCATGCATTTTATGGACTGCCTCTTTATGCCTACCTTCTCGCCGGCCTCTATCTGCTATGTGGCTATAGTCCGTTCGTTCCCGGACTCCTGCAGGTCGGCCTGGACGGGGGAACCGCGGTCCTACTCTATAAAATAGCGATTCTCACCTTCGACAGGACTGACAGAGTCGAAAAGAAAGACACTTGCCATGCGGAAGGAATTCACACCAGGGCAATCGGAATTATCTCGGCAATCGGATGGGCGTTGTTTCAGCCGGCGCAGGCTTACGCCATCATCCTCATGCCAACGTCCTGGCTGGTCTTCGTTTTTTGGTTCGTCGTCTGGCAAGTCGTTAGGCTAAGAGATGCGCCTCCCGGCTGGACTCTATTTGGTCTTGGCGTGCTCATAGGGTTTAGCGCCATGGGCATCGCAACCATTCTCTTTCTCGTTCCGTTGCTGCTGGCCGCTATTGTTACGAAATGGCCCATGTGCAAATCACGTCGTCTGGTAGCAGCGATGCTTGTTGTCAGCGGACTGTTGTCTGGCACGTCGCCGGCGTGGATACATAACTATGTTATCGCGAAAGATCGCGTTTTCCTGTCCGCTCACGGAGGAGTCAACTTCTGGATCGGGAATAACCCCACTGCCACGGGATACCCAAAGTTTCCTCCCGGACTCCGGGCCGATCAACAAGCCATGTTGCAAGATTCGATCAGGGTCGCGGAACGTGCTCAAGGACGTTCGCTCCAGCGCTCCGAAGTATCGGCTTATTGGTCAGGTCAAGCTATGGCGTGGATCAAGAGTCATCCGGGAACCTGGTTGCAATTACTGGCGTTGAAAGTCAGAAACTTCTGGAGCGCGTTTCAGTACGATGATCTGAGTATCGTCAGCGGTTTACGCGAGGAAGCGATTATCATTCCGGGAGAATCCTTTGGCCTTGTCGCGGCGCTTGGCATCGCGGGCATGTTTGTCGCCTGCCGGCGTTGGCCTGATGCGCGATGGATCGCAGCGGCGGTGCTGCTCCAGATGGCATCTCTGCTCGCTGTCTTTGTAACTGAACGCTATCGCTTGGCGGCCGTGCCCGGGTTACTTCTCTTCGCCGCTTATGGCATCGTGGAATTGTGGCGGAGAATAAAGATGAGGCGTTACCAGGACGCGCTCGTGTTTGTCGCCATACTGGTGGGCAGCACACTGTTTGTGTCCCTGCCGCAACGCGACCCTACCCTGTGGGCGCTCGATAGCTACAATTCTGGAATACGGGCCTTGGATGCCGGACGGCTTGCCGTTGCTCAGGATAAGTTTGAAAAAGCGTATGCCTATTCACCGAATAACGCTGAGCTGAACTTCGCTCTCGGCAATTTGTACCTGGCAGAGGGGAAGAATGACTCTGCGAAAAAGTTTTATACTGCGAGCCTAAGCCTGAATCCGACTCACGAACGCGCGTTGAACAATCTCGGCGTAGTGGCATTAAACGAAGGTCATTGGCGGCTTGCCGGAGAGTTCTTTTCGCGGGCTCTGGAGCAAAGCCCGAAGGACGCCAAGATGCATTATCTCCTTGCTTCGGCGGAGTTTGCTTCCGGAGACCTTCTAGCCGCGAGTAACGCCATTTCTACTGCGAGGAAACTCGATCCGGCGCGTCCCGAATTCGCCGCTCTTCAGGACCGGATCGCACACGCTGAACGGCTCACTCGCTAAGTTGACTCAGTGCCCGGCGGGCGCTGCCAACTGGGCGCGAACCGCAGTGGACGATTTGGCCATTTTGAGAGTTAGGACAAGTTGCTCCGTGATCGGATCGTAAAGACCGCCTTTAACGAAAATACGCGTGTATTGATTGAACCCGATCGCACCCACAATCGAGAAAATCCCGATCGCGATAATCGCCGGGCGCGTGCGCGACGCTCGGCGGCTGAGAGTCAGAATCTGTGCGCACGCGAGCCAGGCCAACGGCATGTCGCAGAACGCAGCGTAACGAAGACTGAGTCCGTACCGCACGCACGACATGCTCGCCAGCGTCAGACCGACAAACGTCGCCATGCAGAGACCTGCGCGGTCGAACTTCCGCAGTTGAAAAATGCCGCCGACAGCAAAAGCCACGATCGCGGGTGAGACCAGGGCGAAATCAATTGCATAGCGATACCAGGGACCATCCTGCGCCGCGACGGAGTAAAAGCTGCTCCGCGATTTCGCGACGAACATTTCGTAAAAGCGAATCGTCTCGCCGACTCCACCGATCATGACGAAGAGAATCAAGGCGGCGATTGCCGGACCGATGATCGTCGCCGCCAGCAGTTGCGGCGTGACCGTGCCCAGATGCAGAAGACGGTTGGCAAGGAAAATTCCGAGAATCGCCAAAACAACAAAAGCCGCCGTTTCCTTTGTCAGGACGACAACCGTTAGGCAAAGAGCGTAGGCCACAAGCCAGCCGGCACGGCGCGGCCGCTGCAGGTTCTCCCAGGCGAGCCAGAGCGCGGCGAGCGCCCAGAAAGCGAAGTAGCCGTCGATCATCGCGCGCTGGCAGAGATAGACGTCGAGCGGCGATGTCGCCATCAGCGCCGTCACTCCGAGCATCGGAATCGTTCCGCCGAGGCGATAGGCAAACAGCGTCGAGAGCAGCAGAAGCAAAATGCCGGCTGCAGCAGCAGTCGCATGCAGAGCGGTGAAAGCGCGCAGCTGAAATACCTCCGCGCAGATCGTAGCCGGCACGAGAAATCCCATCCTTGTCGCGGGCACGACTGCTTCACGGAGCTTCGCCTGTCGCTGCACATAAACCTGTACGACCGCGTCGTAGTTCGAAAGACCAACCGTCTCGATTTGCCTCACGAAAACCATGTAGCCGTGTTCGTCTGTTCCCAGTTTTTGGTAGCCGGCCGACGGATTGACCCGCAGAAACACGCCGATGGCCAGGAGAGCGATCGTCGTTAGGCCAACGAGCGCTTTGCGGCGGCTGAGCGGAAAGGTGCGTCTTCCCGCGATTGGGCCGGCAGTGAGAGAGGACAGTGTCGGCGCGGTCGCGAGTTCCATTCCTGCCTTGGCTGCAAGTCCTGTGCTAGAAGGCGGGCTCAAATCGACGCCGCGCCCGTGGCCCGGCGACTGCTTGGAAAGAGAAGCCGCTCGGCGATCTCCCACATGAAGTCTTCTGCCGCCACTCCGCGTCGAATCCTTTGGAGCATCGGTGGCATCGCCTTACTTGGCGCCGGCTTCGCTTTCTGGCTCGGCGGGACGTTCGCCGGACAGCCTGATCCGCGAACTGGCTATAACGCATTTTACGTCCTCTTCGCGCGCGATGAAGTATGGGGGCTCGGCTTGCTAGCGCTTTTTTGTTTCGCCGGAGCGATGTGGTTTTTTCGCGAGAAAAGAATAGAGCCGTCTGAGATTTCGGCCGGGAAACACAACCACCTCTTCGTCGCCTGCATTGCCGCTGGCGTTTTCGCGATCGCTGCTCTCGGCACGGAGTTCGTCTGCCACAACTACGCCCTCAGCGCCGACGAGTTCATGACTAATTTTCAGGCGCAGATTTTCCTGCGCGGCGAGGTCACTGCCGAAGTCCCGGCAAAATGGCTTCCTGCGCTGCGCGTGATCAAACCGACCTATGTCGATTATCTGCCGGCGAAGCACGCCTGGAAGGCAACTTACCTTCCCGTCTACGCGGCAATGCGCGCCCTCTTCCAAAGCGTCTATCTGCAGAGCTTTCTAAATCCTTTCCTTGCGGCTCTCACCGTCCTCGTGCTTTACGCGACTGCTCGCAATATTTGGCCTAACGAAAGGCAAAACGCACTCCTTGCCGTTTTTCTGCTCACCGGTTCGGCGCAGTTTCTCGTCATGGCAATGACTGAATATTCGATGCCCGCGCACCTCGCCCTCAACACCATCTGGCTCTGGCTGTACTCACAGCCCGATCGTCGTCGCTTCTACCTCGCGCCAGTCGTCGGTCTGCTCGCGATCGGGTTGCACCAGCCGATCGTGCACGCGCTCTTTGTCGCTCCTTTTCTTCTGCGACTCGTTTGGCAGCGGCGATGGCGTCCAGTGGTTATTTTTGGAATCATTTACTCGTTAGGCTGCACATTCTGGTGTGCCTGGCGACTGCATTACGCAACGCCTGCGGGACAGGACATCGGCACGTTTCTGCACTTCATTAATTTCAAGATGATAGCCATCCAACCGATGGACCTCCTGCTTGTTCTTGGATGGAGTTGCCTCGCTACGCCGCTCCTTTTCGTGCTCGGCTTGCGGCGGATCTTTCGCGAACGACCGATCCTCCAGGATGCTGCCTTTAGTTGTCTCCTGACCTTCGGGTTCTACTATTTTTTCTATCTCGATCAGGGTCACGGCTGGGGTTACCGTTACTTCCATGGAACGCTCTCCTGTTTGGTTCTCGTCGCGGTTGCGGGCTGGGAGTCGTTAGGCGAAAAAGTCGGCTCGCGACGCGCGCGAAATTTTCTCGGCCTCGGTGTTGCCATTTCGCTTTTGTTTGCCCTCCCCCTGCGGTGTTATGAGGTGGAAACGTTCGTTCGTCCGTTCGCGCGCGCGTCGCATATGATTCACTCCTGCGATGCCCAAGTCGTTGGCCTAAACCCTCTCGACGGCTGGTATTCTGCCGACCTGATCCGCAACGATCCCTTTCTCGAAGATACCCCGATTGTCGCAGCGGCGGTGCCTGGTTGGATGAGTCCTGCCGAAGTGCAGACACTTGGCCGTGCCGGCAAGACGCGCTTTATCGGGCGCGACGAACTAGCTGCCGTAGGCTTGGCGACGACGCCCCACAATCCCAAATGGATGGACCCTTTCCATCTCGGTCATGCGAAATAAGCGCGCGCCTGCCTCGACCTCTCGCCTCGGTTACGACACGCGCTCCTTGCGTAGCGCCTTGGTCATGAGTGCAGTTGACGGACTCAACCCTTTTAAGCGAACGGCGGATTTCAGATGGCACGGGCCCTGTGTTATTTCTTCGATCGCAGGCCTCGGCGACCTGTTCATCCATCTGCCATTGGTCGCCGGAATGGTGAATGAATGCCGGAAGCGCGGGATCTCAGCGCGGGTTGCGCTGCGCCCGCCCCATGCCGAGATAGGGCAGCGCTGCGGTTGGGATGTGTTTCCGTTCGATAACGCGCTCGAGGACTTCTTCAAAAATCCGCGAGCCCTCCGGCCCAGAGATTTCGTCCGCCGCGCGCGAGCGGCGCGCGAGAACCCCCCGAGCTTTGGATCGATCTTACTGGCAATGCGGTGAGCGCGCTGGCAATTAAATTTGCAGGCACAAAAAAACTCGCCGCGCGAGTCACCCGCGGCGGTGCCAGTTTGATCGATCACGTGCTTCCGCATTCGATTCTGGAAAACGAATACGCAAACCGGCAGCGGGTCGCAGACTTCGTCAGTTGCTCCCTTGATTTTACCGTCGCCAATCAGCTGCGGGGCGACGCCATCGCAGATTACGAAGGAATCGTGGTCGTCTGTGCCACCACCGCTGCACGGTGGAGAAACTGGCCACTCACAAATGTTCTCCAGCTTACCGGACGTTTCCCAAAAACTCGATTCCTCCTCGTCGGTTTGCGCCGGGAAATTCTCCCGGAGGAAGCCGCCGATCTCGCAGCTATTCTTCAGCTGCCTAACGTGCGCGACGGTCTTGACCGATTCTCCGTCAGCGAACTGGCCCGCATCATTGCGCGCGCCGGCGCGGTGGTGAGCACCGATACGAGCACAGCCCATATCGCGAATTTCTTCCACACTCCGGGCGTGGTGCTTTTTGGGCCCGGGAGTCCGCTTACGCTGGCCGCGCCGGCAGGACTAAAAACCTTCCACGACGCGAACTGCCCCTATCATCCCTGTGTGCAGTGGAAATGCCGCAACCAGGCGAACTGGTGCATGCGCAAAATCACACCGGAAGCGGTCGGCGATTATCTGGCGGCGCTTCCCGCATTTGCGGCTTGATCATCGCTCTGACGAGCGGCAGAAGCAGGCCCGCACGCAGCTGCATCCAAAAAATCGGACGCGTAGACGAGGTCACGAAGTTGAAAAGGAAACTCGAGCAAAACTGCGAGATAACTGTCGCCAGAGCTGATCCCGCGGCGCCATGGCACGGGATGAAAGTCAGGTTCAAAAGAATGTTGAGGGCCGCGCCGGCACCGGTTCGCCAGGCTGCAATCCAGGTCAGTCCTTCGGTGATGTCGTAGCCCGATTGCATAATCGAGAGATAAATGAAAAGCGCCGACCAGGCATGGATCGCGAGAATGCCGGCAGCCGACGCGTAGGCTGCGCCATAAAGCCACCGGATGACCAGTGGCGCAGTTATGGTTAAGCAAAGTGCGATCGCGAATCCGGTCAGCACGGCGCCGAGAAAAAGCTTTTCAAATTGCTGCCGATAGAAAAGCGGTCCCTGCTTCCGCCAGCGCACCAGCAGCGGGAAGAGCGCCGGCATAAAAGCCATCGGAAAGAGCGCGCACGCTTCCGTCACCTGAGCCGCCGCGGAATAAATTCCGGCGGCCTGATAGCCCGCGAATTTCCCAAGCAGCAAAATATCTGTACGCATGTAAAGCATGACCGCGAGCGCCCCCACGAGGAGCGGAAATCCCTCACGCAGCAACCCTCGATTGCCAATCCTTTCCGTCGGTTGCGGGTGATCGTGTGTCGCGCGATGGATCAGGAAAAGGGCGGCCGCAATCGACGCCGCTTCAACCGTTTCGAGACCGGCAAAAACCAGGAGCGGCGCTCCCAAAAAGATGGCGCCCAGTTTAAGCCCTGTGCTGAGCAAGACCGGCAGCGTTCGCCCGAGAAAAGTGAGGCGGAAGCGATTGCCCGCCTGAAACAAATAATCGAAAACGTCGAACGCTTGAAAGAGCAGACCAACGCCGGCGAGGGCCACAATCGTGATCGTTAGGCGATCGTGCGGATCGAGAGCGACGACGATCGCAAGCAGGCTCGTGTAGCTGAGCACGCCGAGACTGAGCTTGAGACGAAATGCGCTCCGCAGAATCTCGTTAGTCTTGTTGGTCGATTCGACGAAATGCCTAACGAGAATGCGTTCCAGTCCGAAGGCGGTAATGACGGCAAAAATGCGGACAAAGGCGAGGCCGAAAGCGAGTGCGCCGAAACGCTCCGGCCCGAAGTGTCGGCTGAGTGCGATCAGGACGATCGCGAGCGAGCCGATCCGTGTGATTTGGTTGAGCAGCGACCAAAAGCTGTTCGAAAGCAGCGTTTCGCCGTCCTTTCTCATGCCAGGACCACTTCCTTTTCCTGCAATTCCTCGGGTTCGCGGGAGCCGGCAATTGCCCGGATCAACTGCATCCACCGATCCAGATGTTGTCCAAACGGCGCTTGTTTTGCGGCGGCCAGTTCCACTGCCATTTCGCCGGCGAAACCGGTGCAGATAAGCTCGCGTCCGGCAGCGAGCGAGTTCCAGATTTTGGAAGGAAAAATCGCCTGCGTGATCTTCGGGTTCGCAGCGACCAGATGCACTTCGTGTCGCAGCAAATCGTCGCGCAATTCCTCGGCATCAGCTTTGAGCGGTGATGGCCGTAGCCAGGCGGGCAACTGCGCTGCGCCACGCCCATCCGCTCGCATGGTGATGCGATAGCCTGCGTCGCGCAGCTTCTCGCAGGTGGCGACGAGCAGTTCGATATCGTGGCCGAAACCGAGATTGCCAGAGTAAAGCGCCGTGCGTGGCTCCGGCTTTAGCCCGCGCTCGAAGGAGAGCGTCGGCCAATTACGAATAACGACGCAGTTGTCCGTCGGTCCGCCGAGATTGGCGCCGATTTTTACCACCCGATCCCAGCGTTCGAGTTGACGGTCCCAACAGCGCCGAAAAACTCTCCGCAGCGAAGCCGGATATTCGTGCAACCCCCTGATGAGTTCCGGGTAATAATCCTGCAGCCAATAGATGGCGGTCGCGCCCCGTCGCCGGATCGCTCTGGCCAACGTTACCGTGTTGGGCGGCGCGCTCGTCACGATCACGAGGTCCTCACGCCTAACGAACCGCGTGATGTAGTCACAGAAGGCGCGCGTCACCGACGCGTATTCCGCGAAAGTCTGGCGCAAATTACCTCGGCGACCTTCATAATGATCGAGATGCACGATTCGCTCGACCGGTTTCTCCCGGCGCTGCAAGCGGTAGCCGCCCTTGCCGCCGACCAGCCTAACATCGGCTCCCCCCTCCTCGAGACGTGCCGCGAGTTGCTCGGCGTAAAGACCGGTCGGCGCCGCATCCGGCCAAATGTATTGGGTGAGAAGATGGACGCTGGCCATGCCGACATCGCCTCAACCGGCGAGAGCCTGCGCAGGTTTCCTCGCGGGAGTTTGCGCCTTTGGCGCACCGAATTTGCGAAGCTGAATGTGATAAGCCTCGCGGTGGTAACGCAGGTTCGATTCGAGGAGCAGTCCGACGAGACCGGTAATGATCGCGAGGGTAACGAGACTGGCCGCGAGGACAGCCAGCGGCAGGTGGTTGACCCACCCGGTGAAAAAATAATCGGTGATCGGAATGGAACCGGCTGCCAACCCAAGCAGCGCGACCGAACCGGCGAGATGACCAAAGAACGTGAGTGGCCGGTAATCGCGAAAGAGGACAACGAGCAGCCGGAAAATGCGCAAGCCGTCACGCATGGTTTGTAGTTTCGAAGCGGAACCCTGCGCGCGACCGCGGAATGGCACTGGCACTTCAGCCTGGGCAAAACCCTTATCGATGGCCTGAATTGTCAGCTCGATCTCCAATTCGAAACCGCGCGAGAGTACCGGCACGTGTTTGTAAAAGCGTCGGGAGAAAAGACGCAGCCCGGAAAAAAGATCGAGCGGCTTGAAACGAAAAACCGTGTTCAGGACCGAAGCGAAAATCGACATGCCCCATTGATGCATCGGGCGAAAAACCTGCGTTGCCTTTTGCGCGCTGCGGATGCCGGTGATCATGTCGACTGGCTCGCGCAGATATTGCTCGACGAGGAGCCGGCCACCTTCGGCGGGATAGCTGCCATCGCCGTCGACCATGAGCACCAAATCGGTGTCGATCGCACCCAGCGCGGTCGCGACCGCGGTCGCCTTGCCGCGACGGCGTTCGGTGATCACTTCCGCGCCAGCCGCCTGCGCGGCGGCGGCGGTTCCATCGTCCGAGCCGTTGTCGACGACGAGAATATTCGCTCGCGGAAATGCCGCCGCGTATTCGCACACCACGCCGCCGATCCCAAGGGATTCGTTCAGGCATGGGATAAGAATGGTAAGGCTGGGCGTGGTCATCGCGGCGCGCTCTCGCATTTGTTGATGACCATTTTTCGTGCCGTCTTGGGGCGGATTTTCGGCTCTTGGAATACTTGCTGCTTCTTAGATTTCGGCTGCGCCTTCATCAAAAATGCTTCTCCTGAGTGATCCTGTTTCGCCGGCGACCGATCCGGCGCCGACTCGGCCGCGCGATTTTTCGCGCCGACGCATCGCGGTGACCGCAGCTTTCGCGCTCGTCCTTCTGGCCGGCTGTTTTCTACGCGTGCCGGATTACGTTTTCACGCCGGCGCATCCGACGTTGCATTGGCTCGCGCCACTCCACTCGACGCCAAAATTTCAAACCTTCGGCATCGACGAACAACTTTATCGCGGTTACGTGAGCGTCCTCATCCTCCACGGCATGGGCGTTTACCCGGAGTTGGCCCAGCACTACGTCGAAGAGCAGACTTCGCTGCCTGCTGCCATTCTCCCGCCGACGCGCTTTTTCTACATAGGCGCGGCCTACGCCTGGCACCTGGTTTGGGGCACCGGTCCGATGACTTCGCTGAGTGCGATCTCGAGCCTCTGCAGCATGTTGCTCCTCGCGTTGAGCGCGTTTTTCGCCTGGCGGCTCGGCGGCACGGCGATGGCGCTTTGCACCGCCGCGCTGATGGCTTTCGCGCCGACACAGATTCACATGTCGCAGCACGCCTTGATCGACGGCGTTTTCGCTTTCTGGGCCACGCTTTCTCTCTGGTTGCTCTGGGAAAATCTGCAACGGCCCCATCATTGGCCGACGCTCGCGGCGTACGGCAGCGCGCTCGCCGTCATGGTGCTGACGAAGGAGAACGCGGCCTTCGCTTATGTGGGAATTCTCGTTCTCATCGCGGCGAATCACTGGCTGCGATTCGGTCGCCTAACGAAGGGCCTTTGTCTCGCCACCGTCATCGGTCCTTTCCTCGGCGTCGTTCTTCTTGTCACTCTCTGCGGCGGTCTGGGAACGACGATCGAAATCTATCGCCTGCTGGTGAGCAAAGCCTCCGTTCTTGATTACGCGATCAAGACGGGAGACGGACCCTGGTATCGTTATCTGGTTGATCTCATGGTCATGGACCCAGTCGTTTTAGTTCTCGCGATCGGCGGGATTTTTCAACTCCGCGCGACCGACCGCGCCGGGCTTTTTCTTCTCCTCTTTGTCGCCGCGAGCTTTCTCGTGATGGCAGACATTCGTTACGGAATGAACCTGCGTTACACCAACATGTGGGATTTCCCGCTTCGTTATCTCGCCGTCTTTTGCCTGTGGGAAATCATCCCGCGCCGGAAGACGCAGGCGCTTTGGATGAGTCTTTGCATTGCGTTTCTATGCACTCTGGAGGCGCGGCAATACCGGATTTTTTTCGTCCAGAACGACCTCTACGAACTGGCCCCGGCCGACCTCCTTCGCGCCATCAAAATCCTCAAGTGATCGCTCGCGATCTAGCTTTCACTCATGGAGCGGGTTTCACGGCACTACCAATTCTCGGCTCGTGTCATTTCTGATTCTGGCGTTGCTCGGGACAATCAATTAGCGGCCCAATCTGGTGCGAGCTTGCGCTTGCCCTTATTTGTCAGATCAAAAACGCGGCGTCGTTAGGATAAAACGTGCGAGGCCATCCGGCTCGTGCACAACTCGGCCGTGGCGTCGACCGTCTCGAGCAGAAGGTGGTGGACGCCTGGTCGCGCCTGCGCGCGCACGAAGATTTGGTAGGAAAATAATCCGCGGCTGAGGCGGATGAGCCCGGCGTTCAGCCTAACGAGAAGGCGTGCGACAAAATTATCGCCCAGAGCCTTCGGGAAAGGCGCCGGAATTCCGTGCAGCTCAACAATTTCGTAGTCCGATTGCCTCAGTAGTTCACGGAGCGAGCGGAATGTGAAGAGGCGCGTGTGCGTTGCGTCGAGAATGCCTTTCTTGCCGTAATTGAACTGTCCAAAGAGCAGCATCAGTCGGGTGGTAAAAAAGCCGATGTTCGCGGTCGTCAGAATCACTTCCGGACGTTTGCGCCCGGTGGCGAAGCGCAACTCCTCCATGAATTCTTCCGGCGTTTTCAGGTGCTCGATAATGTCGAGCAGGAAAATCTGATCGTACCGCGAGACGTGAACCGGAAACTCGCGGCGATCCAGATCCCAGCGAATGAATTCGAGTTCGTTAGGCGAGTCGGACGATTCCGGAATGAAGCGATCCATGCCCGTGACACGGCAGCCTTTGCGCACCAGCTCGCGCGCCACCAATCCCTGACCGCAGCCGATATCGAGGACGTGGCCGCCCGGTCGGGCGGCGCGGATGGCGAGCGTGTGCGACGACTCGAAACCGAGCTTGAGATCGTAAGTGTGCTCGGGTCGATCAAGGTCGAACTTGCGGTCGAAGAAAAGATTCATCCGCTGCAGGCGTACACGGAGCATCGTTAGGCAAATATCCCACGCGTAACGCAGTCCGTTGACATGACAAATCTCGTCACCGTAATAAGTCGGAATCGGCAGCTCGGCGATGCGCAACTTTTTAAACACCATCTGCACGATGATCTCGGTGTCGAAATGGAATCCGTTGGTATTTTTCTCGAACGGAATCTGTGACAAAGCTTTCGTGGAATAGAGGCGGTAGCCGGAGTGGAACTCGGAGAAATTTGTGCCGAGCATCCAGTTTTGGAAGGTCGTGAGAATCTGGTTGCCTAACCATTTGTAGAGTGGCATGCCACCGGCGCGAGCGGCAGGCTTGTCGATCATGCGCGAGCCGAAAACGGCGTCGGCTTCGCCGCGGAGGAGGGGAGCAAGAAGTTCGGGCAATTTCTCCGGGGCATACTGACCATCGCCGTGCACCAGTGCGACGATGTCGAAGCCATTGTCGATTGCATAACGATACCCGAGTTTCTGATTGCCGCCGTAGCCTTGATTCCGCGGAGTACGCAGCAAGGTTATCTTAATAGCAGGATGTGAGCGCTGATAACGCAGACCGTTGCAAAAGGTATCGTCGTTGGAAGAGTCGTCGATGATCAGGACTTCGACCTGCGGCTGATGAAGGCAGGGCGGAATGCGGCTCAGGACCTTCTCGATCGTCGTCTCGGCGTTATAGGCGACGATGAAAATCAGGACGCGCTGGCCACGCAGGTCCAGCATCGGATCGGGACTCATGCCCGATTTTGGAGCTAAAAGCGGGCCAGAGGGCGCCGTCTGCTAAGCGCCGTTTCGGCGAGAGGTATCGCTCACGCCGAGGACAGCGTTGGCTGTGCGCAAGAGCGCGCGATCATCGTTGTCTCCGAGGTCGCGAAATGCTTCGCGTACTTTTCGGAGTGATCGTTTAACAAACAAATCGGCGGCAGCGTGCTCTGGCGCTTCATTGCCGTTTCGGCTGATGGCGGACAATTCGGAATCCCAGCGACTTAAGACACAGGTCGAGGCAAAAAGTTCCATTGCCGCGATCGCAATACGCTCCTGCACGAGCTGCATTTCCATGACGGGCTCGCGATACATGATGAGCGCCTTATCGACGGCCAAGTTGAATCGCCAGACGAGACGAGCCAGCTGGCTGGCGTGAGCCCTAAGACGACTATTGCGAACCGGGACCTCCGGCACCTTGACGGCGGCGCTGAGGCGTTTGAGGCCAGCGTCCCAAGCTTTGCCGAGCCCACGCGTCGGCTTGAGCATCGTGTCGTAGATTTCCTTGAATTCCATGCCAGGGCCGCGCATGCCAACGAGCGCAATAAATGAAGTGAGCACTTCGTTGCTGCCTTCGCCGATCTGGTTGATGCGCGCGTCGCGCAACATGCGGCCGAGCGGGGAATCGTCGAAATAGGCGGAGCCGCCGTGGATTTGGAAGCAATCGTTGACCGCGTCCCAGAGTCGTTCGGTGGTGAAAACTTTAAGCATGGCGGTCTCGATCATGTAATCCTCGAGGCCACGATCGATGAGGGAGGCGGTGACCTGAGTCATCGCTTCCATGGCGTAAACATCGGCCGCCATGCGCGCGATCTTCTTCTTCACGAGGTCGAAGTTGCCTAACGTTTTATTGAATTGGCTGCGAGAGTTGGCGTGCTCAATCGCCATCCGCAGACAGGTCCTGGCCGCGCCGGTGCAGCAGGCGCCGAAGGTCGTGCGCCCAAAGTCGAGGACGGTGAGCGCAACACGAAGACCTTTGCCTAACGGACCGAGAATGTTCTCTTTTGGCACGCGCACGCTGTTAAGGCGGAAGCGACCGGTCGCAGTCCCACGAATGCCGAGTTTCGGCATGCGCGGTTCGAGCATTTCGAAGCCTTCCATCTCCGGCGTAACGAGGAAGGCAGTAATGGCGTCCTTGTCCTTGCCCGGAATTGGTGTCCGCGCCATCACCGTGAGGACCTGTGCGATCGAAGCATTGGTGATGTAGCGCTTCTCGCCATTCAAGATGTAAGCCGAACCATCTTCCGTTGGTGTCGCTTTCATCTGTACATTGGCGGCGTCGGAGCCGGCTTCTCGTTCGGTCAGCGCGAAAGCAGCGAGCTGCTCGCCATTCATCAGCCGGGGCAGCCATTTCTCCTGCTGCTCCTTCGATCCGAAAAGCAGGAGCGCGCGAATGCCGATGGAATGATGAGCGTTCGTAAACACGGCGGTCGAAGCGCAGCGCGACCCGATTTCCTCCAGCACTTTGCAATATTGCATCTGGGAAAAATCACGGCCGCCAACCTCCTTCGGCGCGGTCATGCCAAGTACGCCGACGCGACCGAGGCCGTCGATCACATGACGCGGGATATCTGCCTGACGATCGATTTCCTCCGGGTCGAACTCGGAATCTAAAAACTGGCGCAGCTCGGAAAGCGCGCGATCAACATCGGCTTGTTGCGCGGGCGAGAGCTTGGGATAAGGCATTGCCCAATCCGCGACGAAGTCTCCCAGGAACAAGCCCTTGGCGAAGCCAAGCTCCTGGCGGCCGCTGAAAAGCAGCTCTTCAGCCTGCTTGATTTCCTGCTGTCGTTGAATGTCGGTTTCGCTAAGTGCCATAGGTGGAAAAGTATGAGCCGCCGGCGAAGGGCCGGCGGGGCTGCACTGTAGCGCAGAGCGGCTGATTGTCTAATCCGCCGCCTTCCATCAGAAGCTGTCGAGCCTAACGAAGTCTCGACTTGGATTCGCTCGCGCCGATCCAAAGGGTGCCTGGATTCAAAACGCTAGCAATTCACAAACTCGTTCTGCCTTCTCCGCCGAAACCAGACCTTCCGCAGAAACTGCAGAATGTCTCAATAGCTGCAGGCACGAACGGTTAAGCCATGAATGAGAACTGCTCTCGCGACTCGGTCAGCTACACCCCTGGCTTGTGCCGCACTCGGTGCAGACGCCGCAGGCGCCGGCGCGAATGACTTTGTTGCTCCCGCAATGGGAACAAGTGATGTCCATAAACATGTTGCCGAGGGCTTCGGCGACGCGTTCGGCATGAGTGCGGCCGGTGGCCAGGCCGCTTGGCTGGCCCTCGTTAGGCGCGTGGTTGGTGATGACGTCGATCAGTTCCTTCTCCGCTGTGCGTGGCAAATCGGAGACGGGACGATTGACCGCTTTCTTTTCCATCTCAGGAATCTCACGGAGCGGAAGCTCGGGATGCGAGCGACTGGGTGAAGTCGCTTCTTTGTAGCCCTTGATGAATTGGCAGCCGAGCCAGCGGAAGACGTAATCGGTGATGCTGCTGGCGTTGCGGATATCGGGATTCTTGGTGAAGCCGCTCGGTTCAAAGCGCTGGTAGGCAAACTTCTTTACCAGGCTCTCGAGCGGCACTCCATATTGCAGCGCCATGGAAGTAAGGGTCGCCACGGTGTCCATCAGGCCACCGATCGTGCTGCCCTCCTTCGACATTTGGATGAAGAGCTCACCCGGCTGGCCATCTTCATAGAGGCCGACGGTGATGTAGCCTTCATGGCCTGCGATCTCGAACTTGTGGGTGAGCGACATGCGCGTGTCCGGCATGCGATGGCGCACGGGAAGATCGACCTGTCGACGCAATAGCGCGACTTCCTGTTCCAGTTCGAGAACACGCTTGTCCGCTTCAGCGATTTCGCGAAATGGCATCGCGCCGTCTGTCGCGCCCATGTCTTTGGTCTTGCGCGTGTTCAAGGGCGCGGAGCGTTTGGAGCCGTCTCGATAAATGGCGATCGCCTTGAGGCCAAGGCGCCAGCCCTCGATATAAGTCTCCATGATTTCGTCTGCGGTCGCGGTTTCCGGCATATTGACGGTTTTGGAAATCGCGCCGCTAAGGAAGGGTTGAGCCGCTGCCATCATGCGGAGATGCGCCATATAGCCTAACGAACGTTCGCCTTTGAAGGGTTTGAAAGCGCAGTCGAAAATCGAGTGATGTTCCGGCTTCAATCCCGAAGAGATTTTTGATCCGTCGCCATCAACCACATCTTCGATCGTGTCGAAAGCATCGATGTGCGCGATGATGCGCTCAATTTCCTCCGAGTTGTAACCGAGTTTCTCCAACGCCGGACGGACAGTCTGATTGACGATCTTTAACATGCCGCCACCAGCTAAGAGCTTGTATTTCACGAGCGCGATGTCTGGCTCGATGCCGGTCGTGTCACAGTCCATGAGGAAACTGATTGTGCCGGTCGGTGCGAGGACGGTGACCTGCGCGTTGCGATAACCGTGGGCTGCGCCCAGTTCCGCGGCGCGTTTCCAAACCCTGGCCGACTCCTCTTTCAAATAAGCGAATTCCTCGCAGTCGGGAATTTCTCCCACTGCGCAACGATGCAGGTCAATCACTTCGAGCATGGAAGTGACGTTGTCTCTCGCGACTGGCTTTGGCACGCCACTGGCCCGGGCATCGTGATATCCTGGGAATGGGCCCATCGCAGCCGCCATGCGCGCACTTTCGGCATAGGCTTCGCCAGTCATAATTGCTGTGATGGCACCGCAAAGCGTGCGGCCTTCGACGCTGTCGTAGCCGTAGCCGTAGCTCATGATGAGCGAGCCAAGATTGGCGTAGCCCAAGCCTAACGTTCGAAAGATATGCGAGTTTTCGGCGATTTCCTTGATCGGATAACTTGCGTTATCCACGATGATCTCCTGCGCGGTGATGAAGACGCGGACCGCGGCCTTAAACCGCTCAACATCGAACGAGCCGTCCTCCGTCTTGAATTTCATCAGGTTAAGCGAGGCGAGATTGCAGGCGGTGTTATCGAGGAAAAGATACTCGCTGCACGGATTGGTAGAGTTTTGTCGGCCCGTGCCTTTGCAGGTGTGCCACTTATGGATAGTGGTGTCGAATTGCATTCCGGGATCGCCACAGATGTGGGTGCCCTCGGAAATTTTGCGCAGGAGTTTCCGCGCTTCCTTACGCTCGCAGGGTGAGCCGTCGCGCACTCGCCGGGTCCACCACTCGCGGTTTTCGATTGCCGCGTTCATGAAATCATCGCTCACCCGGACGCTCAGATTTTCGTTTTGGTACATGACTGAGCCGTAGGCGTCGCCATTGTAACTGCCGTCGTAGCCCTGCTCGATCAGCGCCCAGGCTTTCTTTTCTTCCTTCTGTTTGGCGTCGATGAATTCCTCGATATCGGGGTGCCAATCCTTGAGCGTATTCATTTTGGCGGCGCGCCGTGTTTTTCCGCCGCTCTTCACCACGTTCGCGACTTGATCGTAAACCTTGAGAAACGAGAGTGGTCCGCTCGGTTTTCCGCCGCCGCTCAACTTCTCGCGCGTGCTGCGCAATGACGACAGGTCGCTTCCGGTGCCGCTACCGTACTTGAAAAGCATCGCCTCACTCGTCGCGAGTCGCATGATGTCTTCCATGGAATCCCCGACCGACTGAATGAAGCAGGCGCTACCTTGCGGATATTCGTATTGCGTCGTGGCGCGCTCGGCTTCTCCCTTTTGGCGATTGTAGAAGTAATTGCCCGCGCTCCCGCCCTTGCCGACGCCGTATTCGTGATGCAGCCCGACGTTAAACCACACCGGGCTGTTGAAGGCTCCGTGTTGATTGAGGCAAAGCCAGGTTAGCTCATCGTAGAAAATCTCTGCCGTCTTTGCATCGGCGAAATATCCATCGGCAATTCCGCGATCCGTAATGGTGCGGGTCACGCGATGGATCAGCTGTCTAACGGAAGTCTCGCGGCCGCCTTTGTAGGGATCAGTCCCATTGGCAATATCGCCGTAGAAATATTTGGAGACTGCGATCTTGGTCGCGAGCGGACTCCAGCTTCTTGGGACCTCGATGTCGTCCTGCTTAAAAATCACCTTGCCACTGTCATCAGTAATCTCGGCAGTCCGGCGTTCCCATTCCACCTGTTTGAATGGATCCACCGTTGGGTCGCTGAAGACGCGCTCGAAACGCAAGCCACGATTCTTTTTCCCACGTGATTTTGGGCGACGTGAAAGCGACTTGCGAGGCTTGGCGAGAGTGGCGGGCTGAAGACCGGGTTTGAGTTGGATCATTGGTCGAAGGCGGTTCGGGTTATTGTTAATAAAAGTGAATACTCCTCTGAGGCAGCTCGTGAATATCCTGAGAACAACAGCTAACAACAGGATATTGGGGCTGCGATCAGCGCGACCACCATATGCGGCCAGAGTTCGCGGCTGATCAAGCACTTTATTGTAACATTTTTTTGCCCCACGGGAAGGCGCATTAGTCTTGGGCGGGGACGGCTCCGCTGGCCTCCGAGGACACGACTGCGTAAAGTAAATTTTTCAGGTTTGTGCTCTTACCTTAGCGCCGCGGACAGCACAGACTGGGTGACGAAAAATGTCTCGCGCCCCGCCCTGTTTCACGATTGCAAATCAAACAAGCGATTTCATAGTAGCGCTCCCGGGGAAGGGTGGCTGAGTCCGGTTTAAGGCACTCGACTCGAAATCGAGCGTGGGGTGAAACTCACCGTGGGTTCGAATCCCACCCCTTCCGCCAGCTCCGGCTTAGTCCGGGCGGCGGATTTCGAAGTCGTCCTCCGGTCGTGAGTAACGATGAATTTCGAGCGCCTCCAATCGGCGCAAGACCTCCGAGAGCAACAATTCGTTTTTCAGATTTACCCGGTAGTCGAGGTCGGCCCGGAGCCGGTCTTTCTGGCCCTGACGATTTTGCGACATCATGATGATTGGCGCCTGCAAACCAGCAATCATACCGAGAACGAGATTGAGGAGGACGTAGGGATATTCATCAAAAGGTCTTAGAAGGAACCAGGTGTTCAGCAGGATCCAGAAAATGGTGAAGGAGATCGATACGCCAATAAATTTCCAGCTTCCGCCGAATTCGGCGAGTACGTCGGCGGCGCGATCGGCCATCGTTAGGTGCGCGGCTTCTTCTTCGTTTACATTACGCGACACCCGATGCCGTAGCAGGTCGTCCGTGCGCCGCAGACGATGGGTCAACGCGGTGAGAATCCCAAGGGCAACATCGGGATTCTTGCGCAGAAAGGCGCGGAACTCGGCCCGCGGCAAGACGGCGAGCAGGGAATCCGCGCTCGCCGTTGCATCCGCCGAGCGCACGTGCCCATCGAGTAAAGACATTTCACCAAAGAATTCTCCTTTCCCCAACTCAGCCAGAGTCGTGTCGTGGCCGTCGGCATCCTTCACGCTGATCTTGATTGAGCCGCGCTCGATGAGGTACATGGACTCGCCGGCATCACCGCGCCGGAAGAGACAAGTGCCGGAGGTGACTTCGTTTGTGGTGAGTAATTGACATAGTTCGACGGCGGCTTCTTCATCGAGGGCACGAAAGAGCGGAACGGATCGGAGCGCTTCCAGCTTCATCGGAAGAAAGTTTCGGAGATCACCAGAGCTTGTCCCATTGCCGGAGAACTAATTACATGAAATCCCGCGGGAAGCCGACAAAATCACGATCGCTTCGGCGGAGGCGTTTGGGCGCAACTTTTTCTCGCCCTCGTCAGTTCTTTTTGCTCTAAGAAAGCCATGGAGGCGAATGAGATGGTGGCGAAACCCGACACAGAAACATCACTCTATATCGGCGCGGCGACGACCGCGATTATTTGCCTGTTGCCCTACGTGAACGTTTTCATTGTGCCGGCATACATCGTTGGCGCCCTCGTGGCAATCTGGCATGCGGTCTCGCTTCGCGGTCAGAGAATGCAATTCAAGGATGGAGCAAAACTCGGATTTTTGAGCACGTTCTTCGGCGTCCTGGTGGCGATCGTAATCGGAGATTTGATCTGGCTCTTTTTCGATTATCAACTCTGGCAGCGACAAAACGCGCAGTTGCTCCTCGCGATTCTTGGTTCGTTTCTTCGGCCGGTCACGCTCGACGCAATGCGCGATGGCATGGCGCAACAAGCGGCAAAGCCGTTTCAATGGTACGTCTTCCTTTTCCAACTGGCTGGGAGCGCCATTTTCTGCGGAATCTTTGGGACCCTTTTCGGGCTGCTGGGAGTAAAAATCTTTCGGCCGCGCGCTCTTCGTTAGGCATTTGTTAGACTAGGGATTTGCCGGCCTCTGCAGCGCAGAAGGAAATTACGCCCCGGCGCCGACTGGTCTTGAGACTGGCAGCGAGCGCCTCTTTTTTGGCTGCCGGCAATTCACCGAAACTCGCGCCGAACTTTTTGTTGCGCCGTGCGTACCTCGCCCCTTACTCTTGCCCGCGCATGTTTCGGTCCTGCTCCTTCACGCTCGCGGCGCTCGCCGGTTGTCTTCTTTTCTTCAATTCCTGCGAACAGCATCAGGTCGGGGAACTGCCCGAGTTGCAACAGGAGCATCTCCATCCACTCGATGTCGAGCAACCCGAAGGAGCGGAGGCCCAGCGGCCGCCGCGGCGGAGTGAGGCTACGCCGGCCAACTTTTTTCCATCACCGACGCCCTAACAAATCGCTCGCCTAATAAGAAGCCGCGCCATGGCTGAATCCAAATACCTCACGTCGCCGCCCAACATCAGCACACTCCCGCCGGGTGTGCCTTACATCATCGGCAACGAAGCCGCCGAGCGCTTCAACTTCTACGGCATGAAGTCGATTCTGACCGTCTTCATGGCGCATTATATTCTGAATCAGTCCGGGGCGCTGGCGCCGATGCGGCCTAACGAGGCTTACGAATACACCCATTACTTCGTCTCGGGCGTTTACTATCTTCCCATCTTTGGCGCGATCCTGGCAGACGGCTGGTTAGGCAAGTATCGAACGATCCTCTGGCTTTCGATGATTTATTGCCTCGGAAGCCTCACTCTCGCTCTGATGGATACCTCGTGGGGCATCGGCATCGGCCAACGCACCATGCTCGCGATTGGCCTTGGGCTTATTTGCATCGGCTCGGGCGGAATAAAGCCCTGCGTCTCCGCCAACGTCGGCGATCAGTTTGGCGAATCGAACAAGCATCTGCTCTCGAAGATGTTTGGCTGGTTTTATTTTTCGATTAACGCCGGCTCCTTCATTTCTTCCATTCTCTGTCCATGGTTGCTGGCCAATGGAACGCTGGGACCACGCTGGGCCTTCGGCATTCCCGGTATCTCGATGGTAATCGCGACGATTTTCTTCTGGGCGGGTCGCCACAAAATGGTGCATGTGCCGCCGGCTGGTCTTGGTTATTTGCGCGAAACTTTTAGCCGCGCAGGCTTGGCCACCCTCGGCCGAATCGCGCTGGTTTATCTCTTCATCCTCTTCTTCTGGGCGCTCTGGGGCATGAGCAACGGCGTGGAGTGGACGCTGCAAGCCGAGAAGATGAATCTGCATTGGATGGGAATGAACCTGATCGCGGCACAGGTGCAGACCGCGAATCCGATTTTCATTCTGCTTTTCATTCCGCTGGTGAACTACGTCATTTATCCAGCGATCAATCGCGTCTTTCCGCTCACCTCGTTGCGCAAGATTGGGATCGGCTTGTTTCTAACCGCCTTCAGCTTCGTCGTCATCGTTTGGATCCAAGGTCAGATCGACCAGGGCCTGAGGCCGAGTATCAACTGGCAATTGCTTGCTTACGGCGTACTAACGCTCGGCGAAGCGATGGTCTCCATCACCGGCCTCGAGTTCTCTTACACACAAGCACCCAACTCGATGAAGAGCTCGGTCATGGCGCTTTGGTTGTTGTTCATTGCCACGGGAGAATTTTTTGTCGGGTTGTTCAATGCCTGGGACTTGAACGCCGACGGCACGAAAAAGCTGACCGACTACCAATACTTCAGCTTCTTCACCATCGTGATGTTCGTTGCGGCTGCGATCTTTGTCGTGCTCGCCTGCTTCTACAAAGGACGCACCTATCTTCAGTCGCAGTTGACCGAAGACGAAATCGCGACTGAGCCGATCATTGCTGGCGGTGCGCCAACTTAAGCGTCGCGACTTGCTGATTATGGCCCACGAAAAAGATCCCACTTCGGGGGCCGAGGAATACGTAACGGCCGAGATCGAGCTCGAGGAAGCGCTGGATCCTGAGCAGGAAAAAAATCTGCGCGATGACCTTGAGAAAATCGATCCCCAGGCCTTCGAGGCCTGGGATATTGCACCGAGTAAGATTTCCATCCGCTACAATCCGACCCGCACAAATCTGGAATCGCTTCTCGGAGTGATCGGACAGGCCGGCGGAAAATTGAAGCACGTCGAGAGCGAAGCCTCGCCGTTGATCTAATTTTTCAAACCCAAGGACTTCCTTGGGTGGCGCGCGAAATGGAATCCGTCTAACGAAGTGTCAGCGGGAAAATGTTTCGTTAGGCCAAGAAATTGAAATCTTGTTCCGAGAAATTCAGGGTGAATAAGGGTTTGCAGTGCCCGACTCTTTTCCGCGCCTGCGGAGGCCAGGTCCGGATGACTGGTGAGCAGGCCAGTGAGAAAATGATGCTGATCGGTGAAGCCGGCAATCGTTAGGCCGCATTCCTCCGCCCTCTCCGCGAGGCTCGTCCATTCCACATGCGTCGTCAGGTCGCTCTGGCCGACCCGCTCCAAAAGCGAAGGCAAAACGCGATGTTCGGAATAGCATTGCAATGTGCCGGTGCGCCGACTAGGCGCGTAAAACTCTTCTCGCGTCAATCCGTAGTCAGCAATCAGGATTACGCCACGCTCCAGTTTGTCGGCGAGAGCTTCAATCCAGTCGAGCGCCGCCAGATTGACTTCCGTCTCGTAGCCCGGCACGACTGCGGCCGGAATTTTCGTTAGACGCGCTGCCACGCGCGGGTCGGTGATTGGACGATCAACAAAAGTGAACCCGCAAGAAGTTCGCTCGACCAGCCGCTCGCTCCACCGGAGTTCGTCTTCTTCGTCAGTCGCGACCAAAAGGTGCACCGGCATTGCATCCAGCAGTTCATTGGAAAAATGCACGCCGCAAAACGACGCCATCGTTTCGAGCGACTCGGCCCATTCCACCTGGTCCCGAAATTGTCGCAGCACGCCCTCCTGCCGGCGTCGAAGAATCGGAAACGGCTCGATGAGGCGATAGCGCATCCTGGCGAAACACTCCGCGTGATGCTCGCGCATCGCTTCCAGAACGTCGGCGGCGAATTCCCCGTGGTGAGCGCCTTGTTCGACAATCACAAATTCGTTAGGCCGGTCGAGCGTTTCCCAGATCTCCGCGAACTGACCGGCGAGCAAACGTCCGAAGAGCGGCCCGACGCTCACACTGGTGAAATAATCGCCGCGCCGGCCAATCTCACAGCGCCCGGAGCTATAATAGCCGTGCGCAGGATGGTAAAGCGCCTGTTGCATGAACCAGGCAAACGGCACCGGCCCCCGGCGCCGAATGCCCTCGCGAATATCGTGAATGAGCTCGTCGTTACTCTCGTCCATTATTTTGGCGGCTGGGGGAAACCGGCACTACTCAAGCATCGAACCGCGTAATGTTTCAACCTTTCAAGCACTTGGCTTTTCGCGAAGTTTGCCGCTAAGTTGCGCGCGACCTCGATTTTCCGGGCTTTCGCTCATCTCGCCGCATGCCTGTCGATTACTACACGCCGACCGAATTCTCGCGCTACGAACGCGCCTGGTACGCCCGCCCGTGGTTTTACGTCCCGCTGATTTTTGTCCTTGTCGTGCTCGGTGGCGCTCTGCTCGCTTTTCTACCCTTTGCGGCAAGCTTGCAGCAACAGGCTGCTTCGCTCGATCTCTCCCATCTCGAACAGATGGAGTCGGCCAGCGTCATTCTCGATCGCAACGACAAGATTTTTGGTCAAATCTACGTCGAAAACCGCGAGACCATCCCCTACGATCAGCTTCCGCAAGACCTGATCAATGCCATTATCGCAGCCGAGGACAACAAGTTCTACCAACACCACGGTTATGATTTGTTAGGCATCGTTAGGGCAGCCGGCAAGAATCTCGTGGCCGGGCATGTGCGCCAGGGGGCGAGCACCATTACGCAACAGCTGGCGCGCAACAGTTTCGAGCTCAAAGGCAAGACATTTCGCCGGAAGCTGCTCGAGATGTTTGTTGCTCGTCGCATTGAAGAGAATTTCTCCAAGAAAAAAATCATCGAGCTCTACCTCAACCGAATCTATTTCGGAGGAGGCCTCTACGGCGCCGAGGCGGCAGCGCGCGGGTACTTCGATAAACCCGCGCACGACATGACACTCGCAGAATGTGCCACGCTTGCCGGCTTGGTGAAGAGCCCCAACAAACTTTCGCCCTGGAGCGATCGCGACGCTTCACGCGAGGCGCGCAATTTTGTTCTCGGCCGCATGCAGGATCTTGGCTTGATCGATCAAGAACAGATGCACCGTGCCGAGGCGCAAGACCTCGTTGTTGGCAATCGGCAAAACGCTCGCGGCCAGAACTACGCCATCGATTACATTCGCCAACAGGTCATCGCCGCTGTCGGTTGGGATCGGGCGATGAGCGATGGTTTTCGTATCCACACCACAATCGATGCTGGCCTGCAGGACGTGGCCGAAAAATCGCTCCGTGCACAACTCGACGCCGCCGAGCGGGTCCCGGGTTACGATCACCAGACCTATGCCCAATATGTCGCGCTCCTAAAGGGGCGAACTTTGCCTAACGGAAAATCCACCGCCTTTCCCGCGCCGGATTACTTGCAGGGTGCAGTCATCGCGCTCAACAACAAAACCGGCGGCATTCTCGCGCTCGTTGGTGGACGAGACTTCGAGCATAACGAATTCGACCGCGCTTTGCAGGCGCGCCGCCCGCCCGGCACTGCCATTTTGCCCTTTGTTTACGCAGCTGCTTTTCAAAAGGGACTTTATCCCGGCTCGCTGGTGGAAGATTCAGCGCTCGATAATCGCACCGTCATGATCGGCGGTACGACCGGCATCCTGGGCGAATGGGGACCTGAAAATTCCAGCAACCGTTATGAAGGCTCAATCACCGCTCGAGCAGCACTCGCCAAATCCAAGAACGGTTCTGCGGTGCGGATCGGAAACAATGCCGGACTCGATAACGTTTTGAAGATTGCCCGCGACGCCGGGGTGGAGAGTAAATTACGTTCGTATCCTTCAACCTTTCTCGGCAGCAGCGAGATCACTCTAGCCGAGCTCGCTTTGGCGTACACGATTTTCCCCAACGAAGGTTGGCGACCGGAGCCGCCGCATGTCCTTGATCGGATTGAAGACAAATCAGGTCACGTTGTGTGGGAAAGTCCGAGGCGCAACGAGCGGGTATCGGTCATCAAGCCTGGTGTCGCCTACGAGATTACCTCCTGCCTGACAGATGCCTTAACACAAGGGACCGGTCAGCTGGCTTACGAGAAATATGGGCTGAAAAGATTTCCGGCCGCGGGCAAGACCGGTACCGCGTATGACTTCACCGATGTTCTCTTTGCAGGCTATGATTCGCATTTGACCTGCGTTGTCTGGGCCGGTTTCGATAAGCCACAACCAATCTATCGTGGCGCGTTCGGGAGTACCGTCGCACTGCCTGTCTGGGTCGACATCATGAATGCTTCCACCAGCAAATATCCGCCCGAGAATTTTCCCGTCCCGCCGAGCGTGCAAAAGGTTGAGATTTGTGCCAAGTCCGGCCTGCTTGCGACTAACAAATGTTACGAAGATGTGAAGAGCGCGAGCGGGAATGTCGTTAGGCGACGCACCACCTACGTCGAGCTTGCGACGGACGAACAAAAGCCGACCGATCCGTGCGATGTGCACGGTAATTCCGTGCGCACGCAGTTGGTGAAGAAATATGACGAAGGCCAGTGGCCGCGGGCCGCACTCGCGATCGACCCGAAGGCTGTTCCCGCAGTGGTAATGCACGGCCCGACGTTGGTAGCGAAAGACGATCCTTACGCGGCCATCGGTTCTACCTACAAGCCAAAGGCGGTCGCGCAGGACAACTCCGCCGATCAGCCTTTCGATCCGGGCAAACCGGTCAGACGCGCCATTCCAGTCGTGCCCGCGCCCGATGGCCAGGTGGAAGTGCGCCGCGCTCAACCGGTGCGACCGATCGACGAAGCGGGAAACGAACCGCTTTTGCAAAGCCAACCGCCGGCTCCGCTCGACTTCGGTCCCGACCATTAGGCACAACCTGTGGCTGACTTTCGCCTCACGGTCCTGAATCCGGATGGACGCGACGCGGAGCAGGATTACTCGCAAGGAATCGGTCCGCCTAACGATCACGAGCATGCGCCGGTAAATTTTCATGGCTATGCAGCTTGTACACGCGGCGCCTTTCACCACGATGTGAAGTGCGCGGTCGCTGAAAGGCTGCCTGTGCTTCTGCTCCTTCGCGGCGACTTTAAGGCGACGCTGAGCGCGCTGCGCGAATTAAAACGGCATCGCTTGCCTGTTATCGTCTCATTGAAAGAAACCGGTCTGCATCAGATTGCCCGGCAATTGGCGGATCCGAAGCGGGCGGAGCGTTTTCGCGCGGTAGTGGAGGCAGCCGACAATTGTCTGGCCGCGACGCCCGAGGCGCTGCCCTTTTACGGCCGAGGAAAGTTCATTCCGACGCCTTATCCCTCGCATGACTCCCGCTGGGATTTTTCGCGATCGTTAGGCAAGCGGCACGGGATTTTTGTCGGGACGCGCGAATGGGCCGCGCCTTCACGCAATCACCTCGCTAGCCTAACAATCGCTGCGGGTCTGGATGTGCCCGTAACCGTCTTCGACGAAGACGCGAGGCGCTGCCGCAAAGTTTGGAAGAGTCTTGGTTTCTTGCCCAACCGGCTGCGGATTATCGAAGAACGGCTTCCCTATCGCGATTACCTCGCAGAGATGGCGCGCCACAAAATTGTCTTGCAAGCCGATAAAAGCAGCGTGCCTGGACAAGTCGCGGGCGATGCTCTCCTGTGCCGTATGCCATGCGTGGGAGGCGACGGCGCAATTGAACGGATGGTTTTTCCGGAAGCGTGCGGATACAGGCGTTCGTTAGGCGAGTTGGCACCGATAGCGACACGCTTGCTGAGTGAGCCGAGCTATTACCAGGAGATCGTAGCCAGTTCGCAGCAATTGGCGCAAACGGTTTTGAGTTTTGAAATCGTGAGGCAACAACTCGCTGATTTTTTCCAAACCAGTTCTTGCGCCAACGCTTAAGGCAATGCCTCGGCGTAAATCGCTTCCAAGCCGCGAACCTGGGCCTGTTGTTCGAATTTGTCCGAGACGGCGCGGGCTCCAGCACGGGCGAGCTGTTCGAGATTTTGCGATCGTCCGGTCCAACTGAGAAGTGCGCCGGCCAACGCTTCATGGTCTCGTTCTGGCACGAGCACGCCGCTCACGCCGTTCTCGATCGCCTCGGGAATTCCGCCGTGATCGGTCGCGAAAACGGGCAGACCGCTGGCCATTGCCTCGAGCATCGAATTGGGCACGCCTTCCTGATTGCCATCCGCGCCCAGTTCGCTCGGATGAACAAAAATGTGTGCTTGATAAAATGCCTCGCGAAGTTGGGTCTGCGAGAGAAAACCAGCAAAGCGAACTGCAGCTTCAAGACCGAGCTCACGCGCCAGCGTTTGCAGCTCTTCCCTCATTGATCCTTCGCCCGCGATGGTGAAACTCGCCTGCGGATGTTCTTTCCAAAATCGCGCGAAGGCGCGCAGGCTGGTTTTGAATCCCTTCTTCTCAATCAGGCGCCCGGCCTGCAGAAATTTCCACTTGCCGTCGTTAGGCCAATTGCGTTCTCGAAAAGGAATCTCATCGAGCGGGATGCCGGTGCGCTGCAGCCTGATCTTTTCGTTAGGGCAACCAAGCGCGACCAGTGCCCGCGCGAGCGACTCGGCGCGGACAAGGACGAGCCGGGCAGCGGCCAGCATTTCGCGGGTCGCGGCCCGGAAATGAGGCTTGTCCAGTTCGACCATTACATCTGCACCATGAAATGAAACCACCGTGGGACGCCGCCAGTGCAGGATCAACGGGAGGAGATGAACGGCGATGTGTCCGAAATAAACGTGCAGCACCTGTGCCTCAGCGTCATCCAGGACACGCTTGAGCTGTACGACTTCGCGTCGCGAAATTGGCCAGGGCGCCTCTCGCAAAGTCCGAAACCAAAATCGCCGCAGGAAATGAAGCGATGGTTTGCCAACGACAAAGACTGGCTGGAAAGGAAAACGGTCGGGGTTCTCGCGTTTCTGTGAAATAACGACGGCTTGAAAGCGCTCAAGCGAGGTGATCTGCCGGTAGATATGCAACATTTCCGGCTTGAGAAATGTCGCGCAATAGCAGGCAACAACGGGCCGAGCAAATTCGGGCACGCCCCACCGTGCAACGCCAAAGGCAGCGCTTCAACCGCTCAAAATCGCTCGTCAGCGAGTGGCCGCACAACTAAAATGACCAGGCGAACAGAACGATCCCTTTGGGTTTGCCGGGATCTTGCGGATCGTGTGCCACGTGTTCGTGGCCACTTCCGTAGCGAGCCGGTGCTGCTGGATTCAAGAGCTGCACAGGATGGCCGTTTCGAATAACCGTTTGCACCACCCCTTCCGTCGGAACGAGTGGCGCTGCTTGTGGCGGACGTGGCTTTGGTTGTTGCGTTTGCACCTGACTGCTGGTGGTGGCAGTAGTCGTTGTCGTGGTTGTTATTTCCCCCTGACCTTGTGCGAAGGCCGTGCTGGTCGCGCCAGCCAACAGAATGCTGAGAAATATTTTTTTCATAGTTTTCTCCCCCGGCTCGGCCAAGGCCGCTTGCTCGCGCTCTGGCTTCACCCCACAATTATAGTTCGATGGATTACATTGAAAAGGCCGCACGTGTACTCGATTTAGAAATTTCTGAGCTGCAACGGTTACGCAATCGCTTGGGCGAAAATTTTATTCGCGCGGTTAACTTAATCAAAGAAACCGTCGAGGCGCGAGGGAAAGTTATTGTTTTAGGTGTCGGCAAGTCCGGCCACGTCGGCGAGAAGATTGCCGCCACGCTCACCAGTACCGGTTCGCCAGCAGTTGTGCTGAATTCGCTCAACGCTCTGCACGGTGACCTCGGAGTGATCGCGGACGGCGACGTTGTTCTCGCCCTCAGTTACAGCGGCGAGACGGAAGAAATGTTGCGGGTGCTGCCGGCCATCGCGCGTTTTCAGGTGGGCGTGATCGCAATGGGAGGCGATCCCGAATCGACGCTCGCGCAGAACTGCGACATTTTTCTCGACATCAATGTTGAGCAGGAGGCGTGTCCGTTAAATCTCGCCCCGACATCGAGCACGACTGTGATGCTCGCCCTGGGCGACGCGCTTGCCATGGTTCTACTGGAAGCGCGCGGTTTTCAAAAGGAGGACTTCGCGAAATTTCATCCTGGAGGAAAACTGGGACGCAGCTTGCTTTTGCGGGTCCACCAAGTGATGCGACCGCGAAGCGCGCTCGCAGTTGTTAGGCCAAACGCGACCGTCCGCACCGTACTCGAGGCGATGACCGCCGTTCGCGCAGGTGCGGCTGTGGTGGCCGGAGAGGATGAACAATTGCTCGGAATCTTCACCCACGGCGACTTTGTTCGGTACTTTCAGACAGATTCGCGCGTCGGCGAGCGCTTCGTGGCGGATCTCATGACGCTTAACCCAGTTGTCGTACATAAAGATAAACTGGCAGTGGAAGTTCTAAACCTTCTCGAGCGTCACCGCATCGACGACCTCGTGGTGGTAGACGACCGCGGCGTGCCGGTTGGAATGGTGGATTCCCAGGATTTGACAAAATTGAAGCTGCTCTAGGAGCGAAGCTCTCAACTTCACTGCTTTCCTGACCAGTGCCTAACGAAACGGAGCGGGCGCCGCCGGAGTCAGCAGCGCCCGCTCTTATCGAATTATGATACGGTGGACGGTCGCCTACTTCGCGGCGGGCGTGGGCACGTGGTAGATTTCCACCAAGGCAACTCCGACCCCGGCGTTGTTCCCCATAACGATCGCGGTGTAGAGGCCGGGAATGAGGTTGGCAAAGATCGCACCCTCGGCGCTATCGGTTGGCGCGAGTTTGTCAGCCATGATTAGATCGGCATTTTCTCCATCCTGCCAGTTATCGTTCGAAGTGATGACGTCGCCATTGCCGTTGTGCAAGTCGACGAAAGGATCGCTTAGAGAATCCGCCACCGGCTGAGTGACATTGGCCAGCGATGGCCCAATGGCTCGTACGATCACGGAAGTATTAAGGCTGTTGTCCGGGCCGACAATGAGACCACCGATCAAGACGTTGTCCGCTGTGCCGACAATTCCACGCGTGCTGATGTTAGCCAGCTCGGCGACAACGCTTGGATCGTCCAGGTCGTAGACTTCCACCAAGCCGACGCCAGTCGCTCCGTTCGCGCCCCGCATGACTGCGGTATACTGGCCGCTACCTGGGTCGGAGTCATCGCGCGGCGGTAGAGTGGCGATGACAATCGACTCACTGTCGCTAATGGTCGAGGTCCCCGACAGATTTAATCCAGCGGCCACAATAATTCCCTGATCGGTTGCGGAGTTATCCTTCCAATTGTCGTTAGTCACCACAGTGCCATCAGGCATGTGAAGCTCGAGGACGGGATCGGACAGGGTGTTGGCGACGCCTGAGGCTCCGAGTGACGGACCAATGCCGCGAATAGCTACCGTTTTAGGAGTCGTTCCGCCGGTAATAATGAAGCCAGCAATCGCAACGTCATCGCCGGTCTCCACATCCACTCGGGTAGAGATATTCAATGCCTTACCGACAGGAACCGGGCTGGGAGTAGGTGTTGGAGTGGGGGTAGGACTAATTGTCGGCGAAGGAGTAGGAGTAGGAGGGGGCGTGGCGTTAGTCTCGAAAACCATGTAGTTAGGCTCGCCTCCAGAAGCAAACACTTGGGGATCGGCTCCTGGTTCTATCTTGAGAATCTCGCCAGCGCCGCGGTCCGCCACGTAAAGGTCGCCAACATCTTCGGTGTCACCATTGAAACGAGAGGGGCGAAAGTCCATCCCGACAGGATCTTCCAGTCCGGTGACGAGTGGACGAAGAAGCTTCGTCTCGTTCAGAATGAGGTCAATATTTCCGTCGTCTGTCGTGACAAAGATCGCCTCGACCGCCGTCCCGCTAATTGTGATGCTTGTGACCGCGACGCCACGGCTGTTGTCGCCAGGATCAATGTCGGTGGTGGTTCCGTCGGGGTTGACTTTAATGACCGAAGCACCGGTCGCGATGAAACGATTAAATTCAGAATCGGTGCCCTTCGGTGGAAAAGAGTGAGAGGCGATGCCGAGAGGGTTATCGAGGATCCGGAAAAGCGAGGGGTTATCAAAATTAAAACCAATTGGCACGCGAATAACGCGGCCAAGATTGTTGTCCGAGACGAGAAGATCGTTACCATCCAACGCCAGACCGACCGGGTTGTTCAGTCCGTCAAGGACGACGCTCTTCGTCTTGTCGGCATGATCGTATTTGACGATCTCGCCATCGCCATTTTCTCCGCTGCCAGCATCCGCCACAAAAACGTTCTTAGCCTGGTCGAGTGCGATACCCTGAGGGCTAGTGAGCCCGGTTGCATACACAATGGAGCTTCCGTCCGGGGCGTACTTAATGACGGAACCGGAGGACAAATCCGTCACGTAGAGATCGCCGGGGTCCGCTTGCGAGCCTGGCGTGAACGTGAATTGGGCTGCCATAGTTAGCAGCGCGGCTGTCAACAGTTTAGTTGCGCGAACTGCAGCGATGCGGCGATTATTACAAAACATAATCTATTATTTAGTGAGTTGTATTGTTGGTGTTGCTGATTGCCCCTATATTTTTGAGCAACCGCGATAATGATCATTCTGAAGTCGATTGTCTATAATTATTTTATCTTGTCCTAATCCACTAGTTCTGCGCTCTCGATTTCGTATCTGAAGGCTCCCAGATGGGCTGTTTTAAATTTCTCAGATTAAACTCGTACCGGTTCCCGTGCTCGTGACCGCCTTGAGCATATTTGCGACGCCGGCCTCCGTACTTTCAAAGAGATGGACGAATTGTTCATTGTCAGCGTCGAACGGACGACACATGATATGAGTGATGATGACTTCGCCAGTGTTGGTTGAGACGGCTACGCAACTTTCAGTCTTCCTTGGTAACCGACCGGGCGCTCTCTCTCGGGTCTGTACTGAGTTGGCGGCAGAAAAAATTAACATTCATGCCCTCGCGACTTCAGACACGATCGATCACGCCGTCGTGCGAATGGTGGTGAGCGATCCGACTAAAGCTCTCATGATCTTGGGCGAGCGGGGTGTTCTCGCGTTAGAGAACGATGTTTTGATGATCGAGAGCAATAATGAGCCGGGTACGCTTGGAGCTATCGCCGAGCGTCTCGCAAGGGCGGGAATCAACATAGAGTATACCTATCTTGCTTCGAGCCCGAAATCGCGGGATGGCCTTATGATATTGCGCCCGTCAAACGTCGAAAAAGCCGAGCGCGCCCTACGCGATCTCTGAGCGTGGGCTGCCGTTCGAACAATAAAGCGTCAGTCCATGCCTAGCCATCTCCTGCGTCTTTCGTTTTTCGCTCTTCTTGGTCTGACGAGTCTCTTCTCCGCCCAGGCCGCCACACCGCCGAAACGCAACATCACTGAAAAAGATCTCTTCGATTTTGTATGGCTCGGCGATCCCCAGATATCGCCCGATGGTTCCCGCGTTGCATACGTGCGGGTGACAGTAAACGAAAAAAAGGATGGGTATGACACTGCCGTCTGGGTTGTGCCGATTGGACCTGACGAACCCGCGCGGCAACTCACGAATGGCCCACACGATTCCACTCCGCGCTGGTCGCCCGATGGCAAATGGCTGGTATTCACCCGCGCGAGCGAAAAGGAAGGAAAGAAAGAGCCGCCGCAGCTTTATCTCCTCGCGATGAGCGGCGGCGACGCCTTTATTTTTACCGATTTGCCGAAAGGCGCGGGCAATCCGAATTGGTCACCGGATGGAAAGTCGATCGTCTTCACGAGCAGCTCAAATCCGGACGACCTGGCCAAGCAGCGGCGCAAGGAAGAAAGGGAAGAGGAGCTGAAGAAGGCGCTCATGGCGGAAAACTCGCCCTCCCCGTCGACGAAGGAAAAATCACCTAACGAAAAGAAAACCAAGGCAGAACAAGCGGCCGAGGAGAAGCACGAGAGCGACGTACACGTCATTACCCACGCGGTTTATCGGGGAGACGAGGAGGGTTATCTCGACTTCAAGCGTCCGCAACATCTCTGGATCGTGGATGTACCACACAGTGCGGATGAAAAGGGCGAGCCGCGTCAGCTCACCAACGGCCGCTTCGATGAAGGTAACGCCGCCTGGTCGCCGGACGGCGCACAGATTTACTTCACCTCCTGGCATGTGGACGAGCCGTACTACCAGCTGCCGAAAACTGAGCTCTATGTCATTTCGCCAAAGGGAGGTCCCGCAAAATTACTCACTACCATTCCCATGCAGACTCGCGGTCTGTCACTCAGCCGGGATGGAAAACGTGCTGCCTTCATTGCCGCTGTGAGCGAACCGGTCAACTCCTACACCCAGCCCGATCTATGGACCATCGATCTCACGTCCGACTCCAAACCCGTTAACCTAACGACTGGCTTTGATTGCGACGCGGGAGACAGCGTTTTCGGTGATAACGCCGCACCACGCGCAATTGGACGGAATGAACCGATTTGGTCGGCAGATGGAAAAACCATCCTGGAGATCTATGCGAAAGAAGGCCGCACGCAGTTGGCTGCTTTCGACGCACAGAACGGCAGCGAGACCGATCTCACGGACGGCGATCACGCCGTCACGCGTTTTTCCGCTTCCGCCGACGGACAAAGAATTGTCCTTCTCATTTCGACGCCAACGCGGATCAACGACCTATTTTTCGTCGCACAACCCGGTGCGAAGCCGCAGCAGCTCACGCATTCGAACGACAAGCTCTTCGGCCAGCTGAATCTGACCGAGCCCGAAGAGATTTGGTATCAGAGCTTCGATGGTAAGCGTGTTCAGACTTGGGTGCAAAAGCCGCCTAACTTCGATCCAACAAAGAAGTATCCGCTCATTCTCGACATTCACGGCGGACCGCATGTGGCCTACGGCTACATTTTTGAGCACGAATTCCAGTGGATGGCTGCGAAGGGCTACGTCGTGCTTTATCCCAACCCGCGGGGAAGCACGAGCTACGGCCAGAGCTTCGGCAACATCATCCAATACAAATATCCGGGCGATGATTTCAAAGACCTGATGGCGGCGGTCGACGAGGTCGTTAGGCGTGGAGCAATCGACGACAAGAAGCTGGGCGTAACCGGGGGAAGTGGCGGTGGTCTCCTCACGGACTGGGTTGTGGGACACACCGATCGTTTTGCCGCGGCCGTGGCGCAACGCGATATCGCAGATTGGGCCAACTGGTGGTACACCGCCGACTTTACCCTTTTCCAGCCGAACTGGTTCAAGACGCCACCTTTCAAAGATGAAGAGGGCGATTACAAACTCCGCTCGCCCATCAGCTACATCAACAACGTCAAGACCCCCCTGATGCTTGTGCTAGGCGAAGAAGACACTCGAACTCCTCCGGATGCGGGTGGTGAGCAGATGTTCCGCGCGTTAAAGTTCCGCAAGATTCCCACAGTGATGGTGAGGTTCCCCCGCGAAACGCACGAACTTTCACGCTCCGGTGAGCCATGGCATCGAGTTGAGCGCTTGCAGCATATTCTCGGCTGGTTTGATCACTGGCTCAAAGGCGCGTCGAAGCCGGAATACGAGGTCGCGCCTAACGAAGAGGTTTCGGCAAAGGAGAAGCCGCCAGCGGAAGGACGCTAAGAAAAAGAGGCCGGATCAGCGGGAATCGCGTTTGTTGAAGACGGCGCGGTTCCACCCAGTTCTGAAAGCGGATCACAATCGCCGGTCGGCCTCGCTTTTCCTGCAACACGCTTGTCACCGCCCGCGACGTTTGCGAACATCCCCCGATGCTGCGCATCCCAAAACAAAACTACGACGATATCGAACGCATTATTGAACTCGATTTCGTGAGGGCAACCGAAGCCGCGGCCCTCAGCTCACTTCCCTGGATGGGGCGCGGCGAAAAAGAGAAAGCCGATGCCGCCGCATGCGACGCTCTCCGCGGAATGTTCGATCTCATGAACATCTGCGGCGAAGTAGTTATCGGCGAAGGGATCAAGGACGAAGCACCCGGGATTTTCAAAGGTGAACAACTCGGTATGTGGCTGCCGGGGGCACCGCAGTTTGATATCGCGCTCGATCCAATCGACGGCACGACCAACATCTCCAAGGGAATGCCGAACTCGATCACCTGCATCGCTGCCGCAAGTCCAGAGAAAGGAGTGAAGTGCGCCCTGCGCGACATTCCGTCTTTCTACATGATGAAGCTGGCTTACGGGCCGGGAGTCATCCGCAGCATGCAGAAAGCAGGGATACACACTCTTAAGCTGGAAAGCCCGATCGAGGAAACGCTCATCACCGTCGCCCGCGCATTGGGCAAGCGAATTCAAGACGTGGTTGTGATGATGCTCGACCGACCGCGCCACAAGGAGCTGGTCGCGGAAATCCGGCGGCTCGGCGCCTCGCTGCGCATGATCGGCGACGGCGACATCGCGGCCGCTATTTCACCTTCCTACCCTGAAAGCGGGATCGATCTTTATATCGGCATCGGTGGCGCGCCCGAGGCCGTTCTCGCCGCAGCCGGCATCAAATGTCTCGGCGGCGAAATGCAATGTCGGATGTGGCCGCGCGATGAGAAAGAGCGCGCTCAACTGATCGCTGATGGTTACGAAGAAGATCTCAATCGCGTTTTCTTTGCCGATGATCTGGCGAACGGGAAGAACATCATTTTTTGCGCCACCGGGATTAGCGATAGCGCGCTTCTGCGTGGAGTGAAATCTCAGGGTTCGCACGCAATCACACATTCCGTCCTCATGCGGGCCAAGAGCAAGACCGTACGCTTCATTCGCGCTTCGCATGATTTGCAGAACAAAACCATTCGGCTGCGTTCCGATAATCGAGAACACCCGATCTAGGTCTCATCGGTCAAATTTCTTTGAATCTCTCGCTCGACAACCGCGGCGATGCCTGATCAACTTCAGTTAAATAACGACGCTTATGAGACACGTTTCAAAAACCGACCTGTCGCCAGAAAATGGCGCGATCATCGACACGAAATGGAAAGTTGGGCCGCTCAGTTACCATGCCTGTGCGGCTGATCCCGGCGAGGCCGGCACACCGGTCGAGGGGAACTTTCACCTGCCGGAGCTGATCGTTTACGATCACGTTGGGTTCAAAGGCGCATACGCGCGAACCAACCTCAGCTTTCATTATCTCGGCGATTTTTGGAACGATCGCGTCAGTTCCCTCATCGTTGTGAGCGGCACCTGGCGATTTTATCGCGATGAATATTACAAGGGCGATCACTGGGACCTCGGCCCCGGCTTTTACGAGTGCTTCTTCACCGAGAGTGGCCCGGATGATGTCGTCAGTTCTTTCCAGGCGATCGCACTAACCTGATCGCCTCACGGCGAACGCAACGGTTACTCTGGAATAAGGGAGCCGGAAGCCTGCGCGTAGCTGTGATCACAAAATCCTATTCTCGTTAGGCAAGCCGCTGGACGATTTAAGATTGATGGTCGGCAGACCCCGAGCCTTACTAAAGCGCATTCCAATTTCCTCACCTTGCGCTTAGATTGCGCGCCGATGGTCGTGCTTCAGGAACAGCAGTCGCTCGGAGAAAAGATCCTCGAGAACGAGCGCATCTCGGAAGAGGAAGCGCTCGAACTTTATCACTGGCCGCTGGCTGAGCTCGGCGCGCTGGCCGATGTCAGGCGCAACCTGGCGAAAGAGAAAAGTTACGACGGGCGCGGGCGCGAAATCGTAACTTACATTGTCGATCGCAACATCAATTACACCAACGTTTGCAACGTATATTGCAAGTTCTGCGCGTTTTATCGCACAGAGCGCGACGAGGATCATTACATCCTCACCCGTGAGCAGTTCGACGAAAAGCTGGATGAATTAACCGCGACCGGCGGCGTCCAAATCCTGATGCAAGGTGGGCATCATCCCCGACTCGGGTTCGATTGGTATATCGATCTGCTCCATCACATCCGGGAAAAATATCCGCACATCAACATTCATGGATTTAGTCCACCGGAGTTTCAGCATTTTGCGGAGACGTTCCGCATGCCGTTGCGCGAGGTCGTCGCACGTTTTAAGGAGGCCGGACTTGGATCAATCCCGGGCGGCGGTGGTGAGATTTTGGTCGATTCCGTCAGGCAAAGAATCGCGCCACTAAAATGCAAGACAGATCAATGGCTGGAAGTCATGCAAGTGGCGCACGAGCTGGGTCTGAAGTCGAGCGCGACGATGATGTTTGGCCACGTCGAGACGATCGAGGATCGGATCGAGCATCTGCAGCGTTTGCGCGATCAGCAAGATGCGAGTGGCGGGTTCACCGCTTTCATTTGCTGGCCTTTTCAACCGGAACACACCGTGCTTAAGATCGATCACCCAACAGCCGGCGCGGAATATTTGCGCACGCAGGCCCTGGCGCGCATTTTTCTCGACAACATTCCCAACATCCAAAGCTCGTGGGTAACACAAGGACCGCTCATCGGACAGATCGCACTTAAATACGGCGCGAACGACTTCGGGTCAGTGATGATGGAGGAAAACGTGGTGAGCAGCGCCGGCACAACCTTTCGTCTAGACGCCGAAAAGATCGAAGCACTCATTCTCGATGCCGGTTATGAACCGCGCCGACGCAACAACTGGTACGAGTTAATCTAAATGCGCACCGTAAAATTCCGAGGGCGAAATACGATCGAGCCAGGTCGCCCAGCTTTCCCTGCCGCGCATTTCTTCGTTTCCTGCCTTGACGCGGCACCGAGCATTCCCCATCTAATACGCCAATTCTACCGCTGATCGAGGTCTCGCGACCGTCCGCTCTCTATGAAAAATTCTAGCTCGTTAGTCTGCTTCTGTGCGGTGCTTCTCTTGTCGGGATGGTTTGCCGTCAGCCCGCCACGAGCGGGGGCGCAAGGCCTCGAAGGAGTTACCGTCACTTCGATCGACGTGCGCTACGTCGGACCGGAGACGATCGCGAAAGACCGGATTCTGGCGAACATGAAGACCAAAGTCGGCTCGCCCTATTCCGAGGCGACGGTGGAGGATGATATCCGAGCACTTTACGACACCGGAAAAATTCAAAATGTGCGCATCTTTGGTCAGCCCTCTGGCAACGGCGTCCGCGTAGAGGTGATCCTCGCCACCCGTGCACTTGTGACCGAGATCGAGATTGATGGCGCGCAAAGCTTCAAAGCCAAGACTGTGCGCAGCAAGATCAAGTTTCGCGTCCCCGCGCCGGTGGACGCCGAGAAGTTGGAGGAGGGGCGGCAGAATATTTACGACTTTTATCAGAGCAAAGGTTTTACCGATGTGAAGGTCGATTTGCAGTTAGTCACCGATGAGGTTCATGGCACTGCTCGCGCCGTCTACACGGTGAACGAAGGTGAGAAAGGCGCGGTGCGGGCGATTCGCTTCGAAGGCAACAAACACTTCAGCGATCGCACCCTGCGACACCAGATGAAGACGAAGGCAAAAACCCTTATCTCCTTCCTCGATAAGTCCGGACGCCTTGATAAGGCTCAACTTCAGCAGGACCTGGATAGCATCCGCGAGTTTTACCAAAACAATGGCTATATCGATGTGGCCATTCCCGAGGTGCGGCAGGAACGTTTTGAGGGCGGTGTGCGGATCGTGGTCGTCGTGAACGAGGGCATCCGGTATCACGTTGGCAGTCTCGCCTTTCACGGTGAGGAAGCGGCCTCGGGACAGAAGCTGCACCAACTCGTGAAGATGAAGGAGGGCTCGCTCTATACGCCGAAAGGTTTGAAAGACGACACCAAGGCAATCATCGATGGCTATGGCGCGGGTGGTTATGTCGATGTTGACATTCAACCGCAAGCGACTGCGGGAGCACCCGGCATCGTCAACCTCGACTACACGATTACGGAAGGGTCACGTTCCTTTGTCGAGAGGGTAAATATCACCGGCAACACTCGCACCAAAGACAAAGTTATTCGCCGCGAAGTCGCGGTCTTGCCCGGAGATGTTTTCGATACCGTGCGGGTCGATCTAAGCAAGAAGCGCCTCGAAAACCTCGGCTATTTTGAAAAGGTCGATACTTATCCCGAAGACACCGATATTCCCGGACGCAAAGACCTGCTCGTGCAGGTGCAGGAAAAGCGGACGGGGTCGCTCAATTTTGGCGCCGGCTTTAGCACAATCGAGAGCTTGGTCGGCTTTGTCGAATTAACGCAAGGCAACTTCGATCTGCTGAACTATCCAACCTTCACTGGCGGCGGCGAAAAGTTTCGTGCTCGTGCTCAGTTTGGCACCGAGGAACAAAACTATATCCTCTCCCTGACCGAGCCGTATTTTCTCGATCAGCGCCTTTCGTTAGGCGGAGATCTTTTCTATCGTGAGTCAAATTTCTTCAGCTCGATCTACGACCAGCGCAATTACGGCTTCGCCATCGATGCGCGCAGGCCGATCACGCCCTTCCTTTCTGTCGACCTGAATTACACCTTGCAGGAGATCGATATTTTTAACATTGCCGGCGGCGCGTCGGAGGCCATTCAGGAAGAAGCTGGCAACAGTCTTAAAAGCCAAATTCTCTCGACCCTCGTCTACGACACACGCGACAGTGTCTATCTCACACGCCACGGCCATCGGGTTACCTTCACGCCACATATCGCGGGGGGCTTTCTCGGGGGCGACGTTCAGACATACGGTTTTGATCTGGAGGGGTCACAGTATTTTCTCTTCCCCTACGATATTATTCTCACGCTTGATGGCGCGATTGGGGTCGTCGACACGTGGGGCAGCGGTGATCACGTGCCTATTTTCGACCGTCTCTTTCTCGGCGGCGCCGATACCCTGCGCGGCTTTGACTATCGCGACGTCGGCCCGAAGGACCACAATGGCGAACCGCTGGGCGGTCAAACGCTCGCACGTTTCACGATTGAAGGAACGATCCGCGTCATCGACCGGGTGCGCGCCGCTCTCTTCTACGATACCGGCTTTGATCATGCCGATGCTTACGACTTTAGTACCGACCACATCGCTTCAGACGTTGGCGTGGGTGTGCGTCTCGATCTTCCGGTGGGTCCCCTTAAGATCGATTACGGCATCCCCATCCAGGCGGACGGCAACTCCAAGAGCGGTAAGATCCAGTTCAGCGTCGGCTACCAGTTTTGAACGAAAGGTGGGGCTTGCAGTCTAAGCCCTTCCCAATTACCAGTCTCACCCTACAACATATGAAAAAGCTTTTCCTCGTGGCTCTTCTTACCGTCTGCGCCCTTCCTTTTGGTGCCTTCGCGCAGGGTATGAAAGTGGGCACTATCGACATGAATCGCGCGTTCAAGGAATACAACAAGACCAAGGACGCCGAGAAGAAAATCAACGACGCCAAGGATTCCGCGAAGAAGGAATACGACGACCGCGCCGACGCTTACAAAAAGGCGCTCGACGAAATCAACAAACTCAATCAGCAGCTCGAAGCCCCCGCGTTAAGTGCCGACGCCAAAACCCAAAAAGCGAAGGACCGCGACGAGAAAATCGCCAGCATCAAAAACATGGAACGTGAGATCAACGATTTCCGCCAGACGCGCGAGAAGCAGCTTCAGGAACAGGCCGTCAGGATGCGGGACGGAATCGTGAAGGAAATCACCGCTATCGTGCTGGACAAGGTGAAGAATTCCAACATGGATTTGGTTTTCGATACCTCGGGCGTTAGCCTCAATGGAGTTCCGACGGTAATGTATGCGCGGCCGGATATGGATTTCACCAACGACATCATTGCGCAGCTCAATAAGCCGGCGCCTCCTGGAAAGACCAGCGCCAACCCGGCTGCAAAAGCGACTGCCAGCCCGGCGAAAGCCAAGCCCTAACGACATCACAATTTTCGCTCTCGGAGAACGCACGCACTAACGGCGTGCGTTCTTTTTTTGCCACCCGATGATTGCTTTTCGATTGCGTTGTCGGGTTGGACTCGCTTGCAAGCGAGAAACCGACGGCGCATGCTGCCGTGGTGGGCTTTCCAGGGAAGATCGCAATCCGTCTGAGCGCGATTTTTCTCGTGCTCTCGGGCTTTGGCGCGACGACGCCACCTGCTGATTGGAAAACGACGGTTACCACTGCGCCCCGAGGTGATTTTGCAAACCCGCGGCCGCTAATCGCTACGTACAACTTCGGCTGGAGCGACGCGGTCGCAGCGCACGCGGAGATCCACTTCACGAAGAGCGACGGACAGCTTCAGCTCGACGGAACTGGCGAGACCGTCGGTCCGGTGCGTGCACTTTGGAAATTTGATACAAAGCATCACGCCAGCGTCGATGCCACCACGTTGCGGCCGATCGCCATGCATCAAGTGGACGTTGAGCGTCGGAAAACCGTCACCACCGATTTGACTTTCAAGCGTGGAAGCGTCGAACGCCTTCGCACGGATTCACGATCGAAGAAAGCCCCGGTAACGAAAACATTCCGTTTTCCCGGCGATATCTTTGACATGTTTTCTTCCCTCCTTTACTTCCGCAGCCAGCCGTTGCGCGACGGCGATGTCTATCGAGTCGTGGTTTATCCCGCGACCACTCCCTATCTGGTGACGCTAACTGTTGCCGGTCGAGCGCCTCTCAAGATCGCAGCCGGCGACTACGCGGCAATCAAGCTCGACGTACAAATCAGCAAGATTGGGAAAAAAGGCCTGCTCGAGCCGCACAAGAAATTCCGCCGTGCAGCCGTCTGGGTTTCTGATGACACAGATCGATTGCTCCTTCGCATCGAAGCCAGCGTCTTCATCGGAACGGTCTTCGCCGAGCTCCAGTCCGTCAGCTTTGGCGAATCAAAGTCGTAGAACGTGCCTAACGATCGGGAATCCATTCTCCCCTGTAAACCGGGCGATTGAAATAGCGCCGAGGCGGTATGACGTAGCCGGGCGCCCGTTGTCCGGGGAGCAAGCCGAGGGCGGCCAGCGTTGCCATATTGAGCCGCCCGCTAGGCGCGATGCCGCTTCGGACTTGGAATGCTTCCACCGCCGCCAAAGTGCCAGGTCCAAATTCGCCGTCTATCCCGCTGTGGCAATATCCCCATCGCGTGAGCAACGTTTGCGCTCCAACGATGACGTGCCGCTGCAGATCTGGCGGCGCCATCTCGTAGGGCGTGCCAGCGAAAACGCTTGGGCTGACGCGCGGTGCCGGCACGGCTGGACTGTAACCCGGTCCCGGCTGATAAACCGGCCCGTGTGACGGGGGATAAATCTCGGCCGATTGCGTCGGCGGTTCCTCCCTGCCGCGTGGCGCCTCCTCTTCGTTCGGTGGCTCAGCAGGCTGCGGTGCGGGAGTTGCCTCAACCTTGCCTTTGCCCAAGCCTAACGAATGCAAGGTTTCTGCGTCGATCTCGCCCGTAATTTGAAGTCCATTGCGAATCTGATAACGCCGGATCGCTGCAGTCGTATCGGCCGTCTTCGTTCCTGTCACGTCGCCATAGTAGAAGCCCTGCTCTTTCAGCGCCTGCTGAACCTGCGAGATAATTTGATCCGCGCGTAAGACCCCTGCGCCGGCAAGGAGGAGAATGACGAGAGCAAACCAGCTTCGTTTCATGGCCTCATTCGACGATTCGTTTTTTCTCCTTATTCAGGCTGGGCAGCCGCGATCGCCAGGTCCGACTTGCTCTTGTGTGTTGTGGCGCGATAGCGCTCCACGCCTTCGCTAACCGCGGTGGCGATGTCTTGACGATATTCCGCAGTCGTGAGTTTCGTCACGTCCGACTTGTTGGTCATAAAACCGCCTTCGACGAGCACCGCCGGATGCCCGGTATTGGCGATGACATAAAACCTTTCCTGTTTGATCCCACGGTCCACCGCCTGCGTTCGCTGTACCAGTGCGCCCTGCAGGCAACTCGCGAGGCCATGACTCGCGGCCGTTAGCTGTGTGTTTTGTGGCTGCGAGACAAATGGCAGCCAGGAGAGAAATCCCGCCGCGCCATTTGCCTGACCGGGGGAATAATAGGTCTCAACTCCCGAGGCCGCCTCGCGTGCGCCGTCGTTAAAGTGAATACTGATAAAGATGGAATGCTCGGTGCGATTGCTTAAAGACGCTCGTTCCGCGAGTGAAACATAGCGATCGCTGTCTCGCGTCAGCACGGTGGTGAATCCCGCGGTGCGAAGAAGCAATTCAGCCCGCAAGGCGACATCGAGGGTGAGATCTTTTTCCATCACATTGCCACACATCGCGCCAGAATCGTCGCCACCATGGCCAGGATCGAGCACCACCACGAGCGTCTGTTCGACAGGACCGATCGGTTTCCGCGCCGTCGCCGCGCGGCGCGTCGATTCAGGCACAGGCAATCGAACAAGGTAGACAAAGCAAACCGTGAGAAGAAGCAACCCGAGCCAGGGCAGCGCGCGCCGCATATTTCCCTCTAAAGCAGAGAGCAGCCACACGAGCAAGCGCCTAACAATTCGTTAGGCTTTAATCAGCTCCTTCAATTCCTCGCCAGCAATTGGGCGATAACAGATTGGACCCTGACGTTTCCGTTCGAGGACGCAAGCCTCCAGCATCGCGTCCTGCAATTTCTGCGTCCGATGTTCCACCAGCATTTCCTGGGATGGAATTTCGTTGCCGCTAGCTTGACCGGCGATGAGGCTGCCTGCGCTCCAGGCATCAAGCGCAATTTTCATCGAGCGATTCAACGTGTAGCTGGAATCATGGTCGCGCCCCAAGAGCGCTTCCATTACCTCTGTCGCGCGTGCGGTACCGCCGAGCGCGCTGAAGCGTGGCGCCTTTGTATCGGCAGTCGGGCCATTTGCCGTAATTGCGCCGTCGTAATCGACGCGGAGAAACAAATCCTCCGCCGCGGTTGCGCCGACTTCAGCAAAAATCATCCGGGCCAGAAAGGGCGGGCCGTAAATTTGTTCGAAAGCATTTTTCAAAAGCGGACTGAGCGAATAGTGGGCCAGCCGGCGCAGCGAAACATCAGCCGCTGAACGGGTGAATCCTTCCGTGCTCGCCAGCTCAATCGCTGCCATGCGCAAGCGTTCGATATCGCCCGGATGTCCAATCGCGCCCATGGCAATGCGATCGTAAATCTCGAAAAGCTTTTGCCGCGCGTGCCCGACGGTAACGAAAAGAATTCCATCGCGATAACTCAGGGCTGCGATCGGACTGCCAGAAGCGAGTTGCGTTTCGATGTATTCGCGTCGGTTGGCGATCGCCTCAACCCAGCGGTAAGGCTCTTCGATCATGCCACCGTGCGCTTGAAACGCAGCGCGATTTGTTGTTCGGGTAGCGTTCTGATTCCGTCGCGCGAGATCACTTTCATGAGCGGAAAGATACGCGCGTTCCGATCGACGCCGCCGGTGGCGGTATCCGCCTCGGCTGCGGTATCAAGGGCGCGCAAGGCAAGCGTGACCGCTTCTTCCTCACGCAATTTGTGCAGGGGCTTTTTGCCCCAGCGATTTTCGTAAAACAAAACGCCGCGCACCGCGGGCGAGCCCGAGCCGGTCGCGGCGTACTCCGCCACTTCAAATTGAGCGCCCATGGCATCGTAAAAGTAGAGACGGGCCTGACCATCACCAGCGAAGTCGTATGTGGCAAAAATCGGCACGACTATACCGATGCCTTGAACGACGAAACCAAAGTTGTCCCGCAACAGTTTCGAAAGCGCGCGAACTTTGCCATCAACACTCATCTCCTGAAGCTGGGTGCGGCGAAAATACTGCAACGAATGCTCGAGCACCCGCGCCATCTCCCAAGCCGTCGCCGGCACACCCGCGATCGCCATGATAGAATGCCGGTCGATCTCCAGCACCTTATCCGCCCGATCATAGACCACCGTGTTGCCGGCTGTCGCGCGCCGATCGCCTGCGACCAAAACTCCTCCAGTGAATTTGAAGGCGAGAATCGTGGTTGCCTGTGTCGGCGTGAAATTGGAACCGGCCATCGCCGCTGAAGTCGTTAGGCCTGGCGGTTCGCCTAACAAACCTCTGCGACGCAGAAGCGCAGGAAAATCCGAGGAAACCTCGCCTAACGACTCGTTGGTCACTGGCCGGTGCGTTGCCGGTAACGCTTCGATTGGTTCGGGTCCACCTTGCGCATTTTCCTGAGCAAATCGCGCGTGTCCGGCTTGGAAACGTCAGGTGACTTCGGCCCGCCCCCATCGCCTTGCTGCGGCCCCCATGGCACCGGCGCCACCGGTCTTTCCGTCCGTTCTGGCATGAAAAAAAGTTACCGTCGAAGCCGTAAAAACGCAACCGACTGCCTGAGAACTCGGCGGTGGGATTGCGCCGTAGTTTTTTTACAGCAGCGGCAGCTCTGACGCCGCACTTGGCGATGTTACGCTCGATGCAGACAGCAATGAGACACTGCCATTGGTCAGCCAGTCGAGGACAAGATAGCGACCGGGAGCGACGGCAACTTCCTTCGGCTGGGTAGAAGGAGAAGATCAAGGCCACCCAAGCGAATCGATCCCTTCTCTTAAGCCAGTTACATCCAGAGTTAGATCTCGCAAAGTATCCCGCGGTTCGCCCGGTTGCGGGAAGGGGCGAAGGTAAATCTGGAGCGCGGATCCGGCGCCTTGGGCACGGATCTGAGATCGAACCACCTTTAACTGGAAGGGAGGTGAGCTTGCTTGCCAGTCGCAAACGGAGATGCCAAGGTTCGCCCATGATTCGCTGCCGTCACGTCCTGGTGATGCTTGCCTTCAACGCTGCGCTCACGGCAGCCGCGTTCGCGCAAGAGGCCTCACCGGCGGGAACTTCCGAAGCCACTCAACTCCTGAATCTCTCGCGCAAGATCGACCAGCAGAACGTCAAGATCGATTTGCTCTCCCAACAAATCCTGCGCCTGCAACAGGAGATCGAGCACCCCGGGGCTGGTGCCACCGCCACTGCGCCTCGCGCGACTGAGACTTCTATTCCCGCCGCCGCTGCCGTGCCGAATGGGCGCACACATGTCGTGGCCAAGGGAGAAACGCTTACCTCGATCGCCAAGATGCACAAGGTAACGATCGGCGAGTTGCAGAAATTGAATCACATCGAAGACGACCGAAAATTGCAGATTGGTCAGACTCTCCTTCTCCCAGGTGCCACAGGATCGGCGGTTTCACCTTCGCCAGGTTCGTCGCCTAACGAATAAGAGGACGCGACCTTCCGGCAAGGCATGACCTCCCAGACTACAATCCGTGCAGGACGCGCAGGTTGTCCACGTCCTCGCGCAAATCTTGGCCCTTAGGCGTTTCCAATACTTTGGGGATGTTACGGAATCGTGGATCGCGCATGATGACGCGAAAAGCTTCCAGTCCGATTCGCCCTTTGCCGATGTGCTCGTGGCGGTCGACGCGTGAGCCGCGCGCCGTCTTCGAGTCATTCAGGTGCAATGCGGCCAGATGCCGCAGACCAACCGTGCGATCAAACTCGCGAAACATTTTGCGCGTGCCCACGGCACTCGTTAGGTCGTGACCGGCGGCAAAGACATGCGCGGTGTCGAGACAAACGCAGAGCCGTTCGGGCTCGCGCACGTTCGCCATGATCTCGGCGAGATGAGTAAAGTCGTGACCGAGGGAAGAGCCTTGTCCGGCAGTTGCTTCGAGTGCGATGCGCGTTTTTACCTTCGGAATCCTGGCGAAGATGCGATCGATCGACGCGCTGATTTTCTTCAGCCCGGCTTCTTCGCCCGCGCCGAGGTGCGAACCGGGATGAAGCACGATAAAGGGCAAACCCAGTTGGTCGGCCCTAACGAGTTCTTCCGACAAAGCTCGTAGTGAGTTGGCATGAAACTGGGGATTGGTCGCGGCGAGGTTAATCAGATAATTGGCGTGGGCGAACACGGCTTTGAGCTCTTGTCGCTGAGCATGTTCACGAAAGGCGCGGATCTCCTCAGGCGTGAACGGGCGCGCAAACCATTGCATATTGTTCTTTACAAAAATCTGCATGGCGGTGCATTCGATCGAGCGCGCGCGTTCGATCGCTCGATACACGCCGCCGCCGATCGACATGTGAGCGCCAAGCAAAATCGCCAATCGCCGATCGCCGGATCCCAACCGTTTTTCCCTTGTGCCAGAAGGCTTTCGTATCGATCGCTTCAAATCGACGGTTGGCAGTTTCTAGAGATGCTTCGGTCGCCAGACCGGCTTCGTTAGGCTGCCGCTCCCGTGATATTCGAAAAGCTTGTAAATCGGAGTAAGGAGCGCGCCGGCGCCGTTTGCATCAACCCGGATATCGAGGTCGAGATCATCCTTCATGAAATCAATCTTGCCGTGCCCAAGCATGGAGAAAAGTTTGCCCGCAATCTTCAGTTTATCGGTGTGAATTACGCCGTCTCTAATGGTAAAAAGCGCGCTCGCCTCATGCGCGATGCTGTAGCCGGCGGCGCCCGCAAACATTTTATTCAGCACTTCGGAAAGAGGACCAAAAACCGGGATGGCAAAGACGTTTCCGTTTTTCACCTCGACTCGTCCGTTGCCGCGCAGCGCCTGACGATCGCCGCTTGCGCCGCCGAAGTCGAGATGACCATTGAGTGCGCCCTGGGCATTTTTATATTTGAAATAGAGATTCGTTAGGTTGGAGAAATCGATGTTCTCGACCGTGGCGCTCGCGGTGTAATGGTGATTGGCTCGCGCCAATGAGATATCGGCTGTGCCTGTGACCGTGCCGGAAAAGAGCGTCCCGTTGAGGTCGAAGATTTGCAGCCGATCCTCGGTGAAAAGGAGGCGTCCCGAGATCCTGTCAAAGGGCAGCACTTTGTCGATGAAGGTGTAATCCATTCCGGTGGGAGCATCGACGTTGAGCTCGAGGTGAGTTTGCTTGCCACCATGGAATTGCACAACGCCGTTGGTGGTGACGTGTGGTACGCGATGAAAACGATAAGGCACAACGTGCTCCCAGAATCGCGGTTCAATCCAACGAATCACTTCGCTCGGTTGGAGCGTGCTTTGCACGTTCGTTAGGCGCACTTCGTGTCGTTTGTCGTCGTAAGTAAAACTGCCTGTCCCGACGCCTTCATCGCGCGTGACGCGGAAATTTTCGAAAGCAACTGTCTCGTCGCCGAAACGGACGTTGGCGGTTCCACTGTTCATCCACACGCCGCGGAAGCGGGTGTGGCCAAGCGCCATCGTGCCTTCGCCATGCCAGGTGGCTGGATCGCGACTCGTCCCACGAATCGTCAGGTGTACGTTCGGTGGGCGCTGCCACTCCCATTCATCCAGGAGCGGGCGAAAGCGGACAGGCGCGAGCGAAGCGAGAGCGGCGGGAATGATTGAGCTGTCGACGTTGAGTCGAAAAACATTAGGCGCATTGAAAAGCTCGGCGCTGAGCTGGCCGCTGCGATGTCGCAGGTGCAGATCGCGTAACATTGTGCGCTTGCCGTCCCAGGCGAATTCGAAGTTGATGCCTTCGAACGGGACCTCGTGCCAGGTGAAATCGTCCGCGGCCATTTTGCCTACGATTTGGATCTGCTTTTGGGCCGCGCCGATGGTCGCTGAGCCAGTCGCTTCGATTTGCGGCGGATGACGAAAGCTCATGCTCCCCAGCGTCGCGCCCAAACCAAAACTGCCTAACAATGGTTTTAGTGCGATGCTGCTTCGCGCCTGGAATGTGGCCCGGCCATTGGCGCGACTCCAGGTGGCACTCCCGGCGAAACGGCCGTCGTGATCATACCAGGCCAATTTGGGAATCGTGAGGGTTTGGTCTTTCCAATCCGCGAGAAGATGGAAGTTGCGTGCGTCGTATTGGTCGCGCACGATGCGGCTGGCGCGCAAGCTCGCTTCGAAGTGAGCGTCCTCGAACTGGGAGAGATCTCCCGAAAATTTTACCTGCAATTCAGGTGCGGCCTCCGGATAACGGAAATGTTGCATGGTGGTGACCAGACTCTGCAGTAGATGCAAGCGGTGCGCGGTGTCGGCCGCCGATTCATTCGTCGACGGCCGATAACCTTCACGCTTGATCAATTGTCCGCTGGCGAAAATGTGCACTCCGTAGAAGTAGCCTTCGGCCTGGCTGACCTCGATGCGTTCCGGCAAGAAGTAAACATGCGCCCGAAAGCCTTGCAGTTCCGCACTCTGGACATGGCCAGTCGCTGGAGACAGCGGAATCGTTAGGTCGCCGTTGCGAATATCGACTGCATTGAGAAATGGCTCGTGGTGAAACAGCGCGGCGTAGTTGATGTCGAGGGAGATTTCGCTTACCACCGCGAGCGTCCGGTCGCGCTTCTTGTAATCGTAAATGCGAACGTCGCGCGCGATGAGGCCGCGGAACGGATCGAGGGTGAGTCTGCGGAACGATGCTTCTACGCCACGTTTGTGCAGTTCCTGCACGATCACATTGCGCCATTTACGGCTAAAGCCTTTGCGGCCCAGGTACCAGCCGCCTGCTGCCACACCGCACAGAAGCAGGATGATTGTAAGACGCAGGAGGAACAGAAGAATCCGCAGGCGCGTCGGCTGGCGGACTCGGCCGCGATGCAAGCGTGGTCGCGGAGGCGACTCCTCGGTGACTTGCGCAGGCATTCGTTATGATCGTTGAAGCATTGAAGAGTTAAAGGGTTGAAGCGATAGAGCGAGGGGCATTCGCGCGCCGTTCGACTCTTCAAGCTGTAATGACAATCTCCGACCTGCCGGCCGTTAACGCGTCGCTCAACGCCAGCAGCACCGTTTTCATCTCGTTAGGTTGGTGGTTCATCCGGCGAGGGTTTTGGCGGCAACACATTGCTTGCATGATTATCGCGATCATTTCCTCTTCGTTTTTTCTCGCGGGTTACATTGTTTACCATCTGCACTTCGGAGAAAAATCGTCCGGTTATCACGGGCTCATCGCCTGGTTTTATTTTCCCATCCTCATCTCCCACGTGGTGCTCGCCATCGTTACGCTGCCGCTGGTGATCCTGACGCTTATCCCCGTTTTCACCCGCCATTGGGACAAGCATCGCCGGATTGCAAAATGGACGATGCCGATCTGGCTCTACGTTTCAATCACGGGCGTTCTCGTTTATCTCGTCCTTTATCAATGGTTTCCGCCGCCAGTCTTGCGCTAGGGCCGTAGTTGATGTTTGATCACTCACGCCCAAAGAACTCGGGCACTTTATGGTGACGATCGCGACCTATAACGAGCCGGCGAAGGCGAAACGGTTGAAAGAGAAGTTTCAAGCGGCCGGAGTGAAAGCCGACCTGCATAATGAAGCCAACCTGCAAACCTTTGCTTTCATGTCGAAGCCGAAAGCCAACGCACAGGTGATGGTGGAAGAAAAGGATTTTGGTCGCGCACAGGAACTCATGATCGAGTGGGAAGCGGCTGATCCGGACATCGCAGCGCTGCGTTGCCCACAATGCGATTCAACTCGCATTCAATATCCTCAGCTGACGCGCAAGTTTCTCGTCCCTGGGCTGGCCGCAATCCTCCTGGCTCTCAAGGTTTTCCCAAAAGAATACTACTGCCAGGATTGCCACTTTACCTGGACCGACGAGGTGGAACGGCCGCGCTACCGGTTTTGGAATACGTTTTTCTCCGGTTCCAATACCGAAAGCTAAAGTTCGGCCGGCGTGCCCTCTGCTTTGGTTGCGCTGAGTCGTTAGGCAAAAGCTTCTCTGCCCTGGCATGAGGTGGATCCTTGCTCTTCTTCTTGCGGTCGTGATTTTTGGGAGCGCGGCACTCTTTACCTACAAGATTTTCGTTAGGCCGGAGCTGGTCATGCGGGCGGAAAAAAAAGCTGCCGCGTTGCCCTATCCAACGCCTGACATTAGCCTGCCCGAATTCGAGGCCGCGAAGAAACTTAAGGACGCCGGCAAACTTGACGAGGCGCGTAACGCCCTAACGAGACTCATCCAAAAATACCCGAGCGGTCAGCATGTCGGCGAGGCGGAAGATCTGCTTGGTGAAGTGAACATTTCCATCTTGCTCTCCGATTATCCTGCACCGGAGAAGGAGGAATACATCATCCGGAGCGGCGACGTGCTCGCACGGGTGGCGGGCAAATTCAAGACCACTCCAGAGTTGATCATGCGCACAAACAACTTGAGCAGCACGCGACTACGCATCGGACAGAAGCTGCTCCTTTCGCATCCGGAATTTTCCCTCCTCCTCCAGCGCAATGCGAAGTGGCTCTACCTTCTCGATCACGGACAGTTCTTTAAGCACTATCGAATTCTCGACGAAAAAGTGCCGGGGAATCCCCAGGTCAAAGTCAACACCCGCGTGGGTAAAATCATGGCTTGGAAGAGCGGCAGGCGGATTGGCCTTGGCAGCGCACAATTTCTCAACAGCACTCGCTGGATCCGGCTCGCCGCGCCGGGTTACGTCATTTATTCCGAGCCCGACGATTCGCATCAAATCCTCGATATTCCGCCACCAGAAGAGGGTTTTGGGATGGCGGCAAGCGATGTGGAAGAGCTGAGCAGTCTTGTCAACACGCGAACGCCTGTCACTGTTGTTCCGTGATGTTGAGGTCGAAGCTTTGAGAAAGCGAAACGGCCGCGCGATTAACGCTCGTTTTCCGCTTCAGCCCTTCGCCCTTCATTGCCGCGATACAGGATGAATGCTCAGCCGCTCGATTTCGAAAAGCCGATCCTCGAATTGCAGCACAGGCTGCAGGAGTTGAAATCGCATTCCGCGAAGCACGACATCGACTTCGATTCCGAGGTCGAATCGATGGAGCTGAAGATCCGGGAAACGCGTCGCCAAATCTACGATAACCTCACCGCCTGGCAGCGAGTCCAAATTGCGCGGCATGTGCAGCGTCCATTTTCCCTCGATTACATCGGGCGGTGTTTTACCGGCTGGATCGAGCTGCATGGTGACCGCGTTTTTGGCGATGATAGGGCAATGCCTTGCGGCCTGGCCAAACTCGGCACTGAACCCTGCGTCGTCATCTCGCAACAAAAAGGGCGTGACACAAAAGAGAACGTGAAACGCAATTTCGGCTGCGCTTACCCCGAAGGCTATCGCAAGGCGCTGCGCATTATGCGACTCGGGCAAAAATTCAACCTTCCGATCATCACCCTAATTGATACACCCGGCGCATATCCCGGCATCGGGTCGGAGGAGCGCCATATTGCGGAGGCAATTGCCGTCAACCTGCGTGAGATGATGACTCTGCGGGTGCCGATCATCGCCTGCGTTATCGGCGAAGGCGGCTCGGGTGGTGCGCTTGGCATCGGTGTCGCGGATCGGGTGTTGATTTTGGAGAACGCCTATTATTCCGTGATCAGCCCGGAAGCTTGCTCCGCGATTTTGTGGAAAGATCGCAAGCACGCGCCGGAAGCGGCTGAAGCACTCAAGCTCACCGCGCAGGATCTCATGAGGCTTGGGGTCGTCGATGAGATTGTGCCGGAGCCGGAAGGCGGGGCGCATCGCGAGCACGACACTGCAGCGGCAAACCTTGGTAGCGCGCTCCGGCGCAATCTCAAGCAGGCGCTCAAGACCCCACTCGATCAGCTGCTCAGGGAGCGTTATGCCAAATTTCGCAAGCTCGGCAACTTCGCCGAACCGAAAGCCAAGGATATTGCCTAACGATTGCTGTTACAGGCAAGAAACTGCTTTAAGCCTAACGAATCGTAGTTTGTAGAACGCGCGCCTGGCGGATCGGAGCTTTCAAGCCAGGCGGAGTTGGTGGATACAAATAGCGCAGGACGGACTCGAATCGCGCCGCCCAGGCGCCTTCGCTATGACCGGCGCCGGTCACTTCGCTGTATTGCAGATCGTCATCCAGTCGCCAGCCTTTCTCCACCAGTCGATCGCGCAGGTCGCGCGCCCGCTCCCAGCCCGGCTCTTCCGTGCCGGTATCGAGCCAAATCTTAAGCGGCAGCTTTTCCGGCAATTCGTCTACCATCCGGCAGATCACGCATTCATCCCACCAGACCGAAGGCGACAAGACCGCCAGCCGGCTGAATACCTGCGGATACCAGAGACCGAGCGCAAGGGTGGCGAGGCCGCCTAGCGATGATCCGCCAAGGCCGGTCGACTCCGCATCCGGACGCGTCCGGTAAGTCCGATCGATAAACGGCTTCAACTCTTCGATCAGAAAACGCCCGTAACGCCGCAGACCTCCGCGACTGCGACGCACGCGCGTTGCGGTCGTCTCGATCACGCCTCGCGTCGGCGCGTATTCGTGGATGCGATTATTCCCGGTATTAGCCACCGCCACGATGATCAGCGGCTCGATCCATTTCCTTTGGATTGAACGTTGCGCGGTCTCATCCACACCCCATTCAACGCCAGCAAAGGACGTCACTGCATCAAACATGTTTTGCCCATCTTGAAGGTAAAGTACGGGATAACGTCGGCGCACCGCGCGCGGATAAGCGGGCGGCAAGTAGACAAGCACATCCCGTTGGTTGTGCAGGATGCGCGACTCAAATTGCGCGTGTTGTTGGATGTTGCCCGTCAGCGTATGCTCAGCGCCCATTTTGAAAGCGGGTCTTATCGACGAGGAGTCGCGTCCGTGCAACCGCACGCATTGTCCGCGGCGGATTTCGATTCATTTTTTTTCATCGCCAACTGACTTTCCCTTCACTTAACTCCTGCCCGCATCTTATGAACGAACGCTATGTCGGTTGGCGGACGCCTCAAATGAGCCGCGATTTCGAAATGCTCATTCTCGGCCACGGTCATGGATTGCCTCTCATTTTTTTCCCCACCTCATTCGGCCGCTATCACCAAAACAAAGGTTTCGAGCTAAGAGGAGCTTGCGCGCCGTTCGCCATTGGCTCGACGACCGCAAATGATGTGGGCCCGATTGGAATTATTGGCGGACATGCTGCCGTATTATCTCTCCACCATCTAATGGACAAAAATAGGATCACGGCTAAAACCAGCTGACTGCGAAATTCGCCACTATGAAAAAAATCGGAATCCTTTACGGCCAGGAGCACAGCTTTCCACCCGCGTTTGTCGAGCGCGTTAATCAGAAAACCGGCGGACGTGAAATCATGGCCGAGCCCGTGCGCATCGACAAAGTGATCCAGGGCGAGCCGACGGGCTACGACGTCGTCATCGACCGCATCTCGCAGGATGTGCCTTTCTATCGCGCCTGGCTTAAGAACGAAGCCCTCACCGGTTGTGCGGTGATAAATAATCCGTTCTGGTGGAGCGCCGACGAGAAGTTTTTTAACAACGCGCTTGCGACCAAAATCGGAGTCGACGTTCCGCGCACAGTTATCCTTCCCTCGAATCAGCCGCCGCCAGATACGAACGATAAGTCATTCCGTAATCTTGCCTATCCAATGGATTGGGAGGGAATCTTCGCCTACGTCGGCTGGCCCGCCTTCTTCAAACCCTTTGCTGGCGGCGGCTGGAAGAACGTCTATCGGCTGCACAATTCGGACGAGTTTTTCCGGGCTTACGGCGAGACGGGACAGCTCGTCATGATGCTGCAGGAGGAAGTGAAATTTGAAATGTATTTCCGCTGTTATTCGATCGATCAACGCAACGTGAAGATTATGAACTACGAGCCGCGTCATCCTTATCATTTGCGTTATCAGACTGATTGGAAGGCGCCGCGGGAGATCCTGGAGAAGGTGGAGCAGGGCGTTTTACTGTTGAACCAATATCTCGGCTACGACCTCAACACGGTCGAGTTCGCGATTCGTGACGGCGTGCCGCTGGCGATCGACTTTTGCAATCCGGCGCCCGATGCTGAGGCCGCCTCAGTCGGAGAGGAAAACTTCCAATGGGTGGTGGAGGCTGTTTCCGACATGGCGATTCGCAAAGCGAAAGAGCACGTCGCCGGTCGCGACAATTTGAGTTGGGGCAAATACATCCAGGCTGCTGTGACCAAAAAATCGTTACGCGAAATGCACTAAGTTTTTCGTCGCTTTCATCAACCATCTCGAATTTGGAGCCGTCGCCTCGCAAGAACCGCGAAAGTTTTCGACCGGGCCGCGCTCTTCAGCTTAAGTTGCGCGACCGATGAGCATCGAAGTAAAAATCCCGCCGGTCGGGGAATCGATCGAGAGCGGCGTCATCTCCGTCTGGCACCGGAAATCGGGTGATTTCGTCGAGCCCGGCGAAACGCTCCTCACCCTCGAGACGGATAAGGTTTCCACTGAGATCACCGCCGAAACCGCGGGCGTGCTTGAAACCAGGGTGAACGAAGGCCAGGAAGTAAAAATCGGTCAGGTCGTGGCACTAATTGATGACTCCGCCACCGTCCCGACGAAAAAGACAAAACCCGCCTCGCCAGAGGCAGTCGCACCGGCGGCGAGCCAGGCGGCCGAGAAAACTTCCCGGAACGCCGATCTTCTTTCGCCGGCGGTCAGACGCCTAACGAATGAAGAGAATCTCGATCCGGCAAAGATCACCGCCACCGGGAAAGGCGGTCGCCTAACGAAAGGCGATGTCCTCGAGCATTTGAAAGAGAATGAGCGGCCAAGGCATGCCGACGAGCAGGAAAAACCGCGCGGGCAAAAGAAACCCGTCGTTGAACCGGAATCAGCCGATCGCTTCACCCGCAAAAAAATGTCGCCTCTCCGTCGGAAGATCGCGGCGCAGCTCGTCATCTCGCAGCGGTCCACCGCCACGCTCACGACTTTCAACGAGTGCGACATGAGCGAGGTGATGTCGCTCCGCAAGAAAGCGCAGGAGAAGTTTCAGGCCGATCATGGGGTAAAACTCGGCTTCATGTCGTTTTTCATCAAAGCGACTGTCGAATCCCTTAAATTTGTTCCATCGATCAACAGCCGTATCGAAGGCGATGATCTCATTCTCAACCATTACTACGACATCGGGGTCGCAGTTGGGACCGAGCGCGGTCTGGTTGTGCCGGTTGTGCGCGACGCGGATAAGAAAAGTTTCGCCGATCTCGAGCGTGACATTGCCGACTTTGCGCTCCGTGCTCGCGAAGGAAAGATCAAGATTGAGGATTTGCAGGGCGGCATCTTTACGATTTCGAACGGCGGCGTTTACGGCTCACTTATGGGCACGCCCATCCTCAATCCGCCGCAGAGCGGTATTCTTGGCATGCACGCCATCAAAGAGCGCGCGGTGGTGGTGAACGGTCAAGTGGTCGTTAGGCCAATGATGTATCTCGCCCTCAGCTACGACCATCGAGCGGTCGACGGCAAGGAAGCGGTCACCTTTCTGGTTAAGGTGAGGGAAGCGATCGAAAATCCGACCGCGCTCTTGCTCGAGGTCTGAGCCGGTGGAGGACGAACGCTAAGGCGACGAATTCGTCACCGCTTTAATACCCAAACTCTATGGAAAAATTCCACGTCATCATCATAGGTTCCGGCCCGGGCGGCTACGTCGCCGCCATTCGTTCCGCGCAGTTAGGACTCCGAACTGCCATTATCGAAAAGGATCCGAATCTCGGCGGCACCTGTCTCAACGTCGGTTGCATTCCGAGCAAGGCTCTTCTCGCATCGAGTGATCATTTCGTTTTCGCGAAAAAGGAAGCGGCCAAACATGGCATCGTGCTCGACAAAGTCGGCCTCGACCTGGCGGCGATGCTCGCTCGCAAGGACAAAGTCGTGAAAACACTCACGGGTGGCGTACGTGCCCTCATGACGGGCAACAAGGTCGCCACTTACGCCGGGCTTGGCACCATCACGGGGCCCGGCCAGGTGCGAATCCAGTCTAACGATGGCGAGCCTAACGACATTACTGCCGATCACATCATCATCGCAACCGGCAGCGTGCCGATCAATCTGCCCAGCATGCCGTTTGATGGCGAAACGGTCGTAAGCAGCACTGAAGCGCTTTGCTTCAACCAGCCGCCGGAAAAATTTCTCGTGGTTGGCGCGGGTGCCATCGGTCTCGAGCTTGGCTCTGTCTGGAACCGCCTCGGCTCCGAAGTCACCGTGCTGGAATTTCTTCCCCGCATCGCCGTTGGCTTCGACCTTGAAATGGCAAACCTCCTCCAGCGCGCCCTAACGAATCAGGGAATCAAATTCCATCTCGAAACCAAGGTCGGTGCCGTCAAGGTGACCAACCGCCGCGCCATCGCGACCGCAACTAAAGGCGGCGAAGAATTGAACTTCGAAGCCGACAAAGTGCTCGTATCGGTCGGGCGACGTGCTTTCGCCGAGGGCGTGGGGGCCGATAAACTCGGAGTGGCGATGGACGATCGCGGCCGCATCAAAGTGGACGAGCAATTTCGCACCAGCGTCCCTGGCGTCTACGCAATCGGCGACGTCATCGCCGGTCCCATGCTTGCGCACAAGGCCGAAGAAGAAGGCATCGCCTGCGTCGAAATGATTGCCGGCAAAGCCGGCCACGTGAACTACGATGTCATTCCCGGCATCATCTATACGAATCCGGAGCTGGCTGGTGTCGGCGTCACGGAAGATTTCGCGAAAGAGAAAGGCCTGAATGTGCGCGTCGGCAAATTCCCCTTCCGTGCCAACGGGCGTGCACTCGCAAACGACGACGTCGAAGGCTGGGTAAAAATTGTCGCCGATGCCGAAACCGACCGCATCCTCGGCGCCTCTATTCTCGGCCACGCTGCGTCAGAGCTCATCGCTGAGATCGTCGCGGTGATGGAATTTGGCGGGAGCAGCGAAGATCTTGGTCGAACGGTTCATTCGCACCCAACTTTGAGCGAAGCAGTAAAAGAAGCCGCCCTCGCGGTCGAGAAACACGCGATCCATATCGGTAATCGTTAGGTAAACAATCCTTGCCTAACGATTCAGTGGCTTGCCAGTGCCAAGGTGGCGGGTCAGATGACGGAGAGTTTGTAGATTCGGCATTGGTGGATTGGTCCCGTTGCAGATTCCAGCATCGGCTGGCTTGTGCGGGAGCGGCGGAATGAATTGCGGCCGGGAACGTGGATGAATCTCTTGCTCGAGGTCGAAGGCGAGGGAAATCAATTTCCCTTCGCGCAGATAACCGCTGTACATCCAGATGCCGGCTGGTTTTCCTGCATTCGTTAGGCCGACCGGAATGGAGATGTTTGGATAGCCGGCGACCGCCGCCGGCGTCGAAGCGAAGCTGTAGCTCGGTGCAATGATGGCGTCGAGTTGGTCACGTTCGAGCGCGGCGTCGATCCCTTCCGCGCGAGTCAGGCGCACGCAGAGAGCGCGTGCTTCGCGATAAATTGGATCGGTCAGGTCGCCACTCGTGGCCTCCGACATCTCAAAGATCTCCTGGCCGAAAAATTCCATCTCTTCCGGACAATGATCGATGTCGAATTGAATGAGGTCGGCCAGCGTACGTATCGTGGTGTTCGTTAGGCCAGCCAGATATTCCGCGATCTGCACCTTGAATTCATAAAGTAGAACGGTGAATTCGGCGTCAGAATAGCGGTTGGGATCGCCGCTGTCGGTGTCGATCACAGTTGCTCCCAGATCACGCATGACCTGAATGGCCGGCTCGATCACGGCATTCAGATCGTGCTCACCTCCAAATGCCGGAGTGAAATAGCGCCGATCGCGGCCGATGCGGGCGCCGTTCAGTCCCCCGCGTACTAGGAACCGTGTGTAATCGTCCGGCGCACCGGTGAGCGGATTTTGGATCGCGCCTAGCAAGATGGCGGCGTCGGTCACGGTGCGCGTGATTGGCCCGGCTGTGTCCTGACTGTGGGCAATTGGAATGATGCCATCCTGCGAAACGAGCCCAATGCTCGGTTTGATCCCGACGCAAAGGTTGTTCCCGGACGGGCAAACGATTGAACCATCCGTCTCGGTGCCAATGGCTACGGCGCACAGACCGGCCGCCGCGCCAGCTGCGGAACCCGAACTGGAACCGCAGGGATCGAAACGCAGGAGATAAGGATCGCGCGTGAAGCCGCCGCGCGCGCTCCAGCCGTTGAAGGGTGCGAAGCCGCGAAAGTTCGCCCATTCGGAGAGATTGGCCTTGCCCAAAATGATGGCGCCGGCGGCACGCAACTTTTGCACTACGACCGAATCGGCCGGCACCACGCTTCCGACGAGCGCAAGCGAGCCGGCGGTGGTCTGCATTTGATCCGCAGTCGCGAGATTGTCCTTTACCAGAATTGGCAGACCGTGGAGCGCTCCGCGCAATTTTCCGGCGCGACGCTCCGCGTCCAGATGGGTCGCGATTTCCATCGCGTCCGGGTTCGTTTCAATGACGGCGTGGAGCAGCGGGTTGAGACGGGCGATGCGTTTGAGGTATTTTTCCGTCAGGCCGGCGCTTGTCATGGCGCCGGACTGCAGAAGCGCCTGCAATTCAGGGATGCCGGCTTCGGCAAGAGAGGAATCATTTTCCGCCGCAAAGAGGCGGACTAACGACGAAAGCCCGCCGGCACAAAGAGCCGCTCCGCCAGCGAGAGTGGTACCAAGGAAGCTGCGGCGACTGACTTCTCCTCGCCGCGTTGACCGAATGTTGATATGCGCCGCGCTCATGGCGCAGTTTGTTGAGCGCGGCCAGGGATTGTCAAGCTCGACCATGGCGCCTGTTCGCACCTTTTTTGCCCTCGCGGAAATTCGGGGAATCTGAAGCCCGCTTCATCGAAACAGGTGAAGGCCAGTTCTCGAAGGCTATTCTTGCCGCCAACGAGAAAGCAACATAGGATTGGCAGCGCTCTTCGATTCCCCCGCGATGCCCCAGACTCACGAAAAATACGTTCTCGAACTGCTGCGCGATCGCGGACTCGTTACACCTGGCCAGATCGAGGAGGCACAGGCCACCCTCAACGACGAAGAAAGCATCGTCGACGCGTTCGTCAGGCAAGGCGTTTTCTCAGCCGACGATATTTCCCGCAGTCTGGCCGCTCAGGCGCAGATAACCTGGATCGATCTCTCTGACATCGTTGTGCCGCAAGAGGTCATCGAAGAAATCCGTCCACAGGATGCGCGCCGCTTTAAGATGATCCCGATCGCCCGCAACGAGTACGGGCTCGTCGTCGCGACCGGCGACCCGCTCGATGTCGAGAGCATCGATAGCCTCAGCTTCTTATTGAGGCGTCAGATCGAGCTGGTTTGCACGACACCGGAAAAAATCCGTCAGGGCCTGATTAGGTACTACGGCAATGCCGAGGAAGCGGTCGATGTCCTGCGTCAGAAAATTGGCGATGCAGCGTTGGAAGAAATCGATCTCGAAGAAGGCGCGGAACTGTCGGAAAGCGAGGGCGACGACGCGCCCATCATTCGCCTTGTTTCGCTCCTGCTCATCGAAGCGCACAAACTTGGCGCGAGCGATATTCACCTTGAGCCGCTGGAGAAGCGTTTCCGTCTCCGCTTCCGCATCGACGGCGTCTTGCACGAAATGAATTCACCGCCGAAAAAATTGCAGTCCGCCATCATCAGCCGGCTCAAGATAATGACGGGATCGATGAGCATCGCCGAAAAGCGCCTGCCGCAGGACGCACGCATTCAGGTAAGGATGGGCCGTAAGTCAATCGACCTGCGTGTCTCTACGATTCCCACCAATCATGGCGAGAGCATGGTCCTGCGCGTGCTCGACAAGACGAGCCTGCTCCGTGGCTTGCCCGAACTGGGCTTCTTCAGCGACGACCAGGAAACCTTCGAACGAATCCTGCGCGCGCCCGAAGGCATCATCCTTGTCACCGGCCCAACTGGGTCCGGAAAAACGACGACACTCTACGCCTGCCTCAATGACATCAATAAACCGGATCGCAAAATCATCACCGTGGAAGAGCCGGTGGAGTATCTGATCAACGGCATCAATCAAGTGCAGGTGAACAACGAAATTGGCATGACCTTTCCGGCCGCGCTGCGCTCGATCCTCCGCCAGGCTCCGAACATCGTCATGATCGGCGAGATTCGCGATCTCGAGACCGCTTCCATTGCTACCAACGCGAGTCTGACGGGGCACCTCGTTTTCAGTACGCTCCACACGAACGACGCGCCTTCCGCCATCGCGCGTCTTATTAATATCGGCGTGCAACCGTTTCTGGTCGCAACCTCGATCCGCGCGATCATGGCACAACGGCTCGTTAGGCGCCTGTGCTTGCATTGCAAGGAGTCGGGCCGGCTCGGCGATTCCGAGCTGCGGGCCTTAAACATCGCACCGTCGCAGTTGCGCCAGGAAATCAGTGCCATGCGTCCCGTAGGCTGCGAACATTGCCGTCAGACAGGCTACAAAGGTCGTATGGGCATCTTCGAGATTTTCCAAATTGACGACGAAGTACGGCACATGGTGAGTGCACGCGCCACCACGATGGTTCTTCGCCAGCGCGCCCGTCAGCTCGGGATGCGCACCTTGCGCGAAGACGGCGTCCGCAAAGTGCTCGCTGGCCTAACGAGCGCTGAGGAGATCATTTCGATGACGATTGGAGACGCGAATTGAGATAACAGACTGCCGGATCGAGCAAATGGCCGACCTCCCATGAACAACGAGCGCCTCGTCGAACTCTTCATCGAACAAGGACTCATGGATCGTTCTCAGGCCGACGACGTCCTGCTTGAAACGACACAAAACGGCAAGGCAATCGAACAAGCAATGGTCGATCAGGGCATCATCGACGAAACACAATTGTACGTGGCGATCGCCGATGCATTAGGAACGCATGTCGTGGACCTCGACGCGGTCGAATTCGCTCCGCACATTCTCCATCTCATTCCTGCTGGTTTGGCGCGGCTGCACCGTGCACTACCGATAGGCGAAGAAGGTGGCGCGATCCGGCTTGCGTTAGTCGATCCGCTCGATTCACGGACGATTGAAGATCTTCGCTTCGCTCTAGGCCGCGACGTGGAGGTCGTAGTCGCGCCCAGCCAGCAAATCGAGGAACGCCTGCGGGAACACTACGGCGACGACACCTCCAGCATGGAGGAAATCCTAAAACAACTTGGGGAAGCCGGAGAGTTCATGACTCTCGCGGGCGAGAAAACAATTGACGCAGACATCGAAGCCGAAGTCAACGCGACGCCCATTATTCGTTTCGTTGATCTCATTCTCTACCAGGCCATCAAGGACAGGGCGAGTGACATCCATTTCGAGCCCTTCGAGAATGAGTTCAAAGTTCGTTACCGTGTCGACGGCGCGCTCTATGAAATGGCACCGCCGCCGCGATACCTTGCGCTCCCTGTGATCTCCCGCGTCAAGGTGATGGCAAACATGGATATCGCCGAGCGCCGCCTCCCGCAGGATGGTCGCATTCGAAAAAACATTGCCGGACGCGCGGTCGATCTGCGTGTCTCGACCTTGCCGACGCAATTTGGGGAGAGCCTCGTCCTGCGTGTGCTCGATCGCTCGACCGTGAACCTCGATCTTGAGCAACTTGGGATGCCTGATTACGTCCTCAGTTACGTCGGAGAGGTGATCAACCAGCCCAATGGGATCTTCATCGTCACCGGTCCAACTGGTTCGGGCAAAACGACCACGCTCTATTCCTGTTTGCGCAAGATCAATCTGATTGATTCCAAATTGCTCACCGTCGAGGAACCGGTCGAGTACGATCTCGAGGGCATCATGCAGGTGCCAGTCAACGATCTCATTGGCCTGACATTCGCGCGCGTCCTGCGCGCTTTTCTTCGTCAGGACCCGGACCACATCATGGTCGGTGAAATGCGGGATCTCGAGACGGCGCAGATCGCGATTCAGGCCTCACTTACCGGACATCTGGTTTTTACCACGCTGCACACAAACGATGCGCCTGGCGCGATTGCGCGCCTCATCGACATGGGCGTCGAGTCGTTCCTCATTTCCTCGACCCTGCAAGCCGTGCTTGGTCAGCGTTTGCTTCGTCGCATCTGCCCCTGTTGCCGGACAATGTATCGGCCTAACGACTCGCTCCTGGCCGAGTTGAATCTTTCGCCCAGCGATATCGGCCAACGACACTTCCATTGCGGGCAAGGATGCTCCGCTTGTAATCACACTGGCTACAAAGGCCGCATCGGAATTTACGAACTGATGCGGATCAACGATCCAATGCGCGTCTTGATCAACCAGCGTGCGCCAGCAGTGGTGCTGAAAGAAAAAGCGATTGAGTTGGGAATGATCACGCTGCGCCAGGACGGTCTTCGCAGCGTCTTTGAAGGTCATACGACAATTGAGGAAGTACTCAGGTATACCTAAGCGATCAGAGACTCATGGCAGGACCCGATAACATAGCCTTCTGCGATTTGGGAAGGCTGTCTGCCGATCGAACCCTAGGGAGGCTCATCGTCACGGGCTAACAACTTGAATGCGCGGTTGGAGATATCGGTTAAATCCCAACGGAAGAGCTCGAGTTACAGGTGAAACAGAGCGCGGTATCTTTCCGCGATAGGTAACAGTCTCGTTACGTGGTAACAGGGTAGTTACGATGAGCTTCTTGCTGGTAAGAAGTCAGGAGTTGTCTATTCGCCCATGCAAATGAATAGACTCACCTTAAACGCGAAGGAGCAATCGGGCCGGACTCGCGCCCAACTTCGTCAACTCAATCTGTCAACCTTATCCCGTTATCGTCGGACTTTCCTAATGGCCTTCTTTCTCTTCTCCACAACGGCGTTCGCCGCCCCCGGCAACCTCGATGTGACCTTTGGTCAGAGCGGTGAGGTAACAACCGATTTCAAGGGAAGTAACGACATCGCCAACGCCGCCGCGCTTCAGCCAGACGGTAAGATTGTCACTGCCGGAATTCGTTTCGTCGGGAGCTCGGCAGTGACTGGCGACTTCCTCGTTGCCCGCTACAACGCGGATGGCACGATCGACAGGACCTTTGGTCAGGGCGGCAGAGTGACCACTGACTTTGGCATGACAGAGTCGGCCTCGGCGGTCGCGATTCAACCCGACGGGAAAATCGTAGTCGCGGGCGGGACGTATCCGGGTTTTCCCTTCCTGGGGTTCTACGCGCTTTCGCGTTATAACTCGAATGGCTCGCTTGACACGACTTTTGGGAATAACGGTCTGGTGATAACTACCTTCAATAGCGAAGGTGCCTTCGCCTCGGCGCTGGCCCTGCAGCCTGATGGCAAGATCCTGGCAGCCGGCACAAAGTATATCAACTTCACGAGCGACGATTCGTCGAACACTGACTTTGGCATTGCAAGATATAACTCGGATGGCTCGCTGGATACGACCTTTGGCACCGGTGGTGAAGTCGCGACTGATTTTCATCAAGGAAATGACGACGCGTTTTCCGTCATTCTCCAACCGGACGGCAAGATCATCGCCGCGGGAGATTCAAGCAATCCAGCAACCTTCATCGATTTCGCGCTAACTCGATACCTGGCCGATGGAAGCCTGGACACAACCTTTGGAGTTGTCGGCAAGGTCGAGACGGACTTTGGTGGCAAGAACTTGGACCAGACGCGGTCGGTCGTCCTGCAAGCAGATGGCAAGCTGGTCGCGGCCGGGACGACAGTCTCAAGGAACGGCACAACCCAACAGTTCGCGATCGCTCGTTACAACTCGAACGGAGTCCAGGATGCGACCTTTGGGAGAAGGGGCCTAACGACTGTCAATTTTGGCAGTGTGGGCCAAACCGTTCATAGCATTCTGCTCCAGCCTGATGGCAAGCTGGTAACAGTCGGGTTTTCCGACAACGAGTCATCCGACTCCGATTTCCTGGTCGCCCGAATGAACAGTAATGGCTCGCTAGATTCGACCTTCGGCACGGCCGGCGAGGTGCGCACTTCTTTTGGTGACCTCAATGGCGGCGCTAATGCAGGTCTGCTGCAGACCGATGGAAAAATTGTTGCAGTAGGTTTCAATGCAACCCCGACTCGGAGAGGGGTTGATTTTGCCTTGGCCAGATATCTCGGCAACTAAGAGCAGGATCGATTTATCTAACGGACAAAGCAGGGCGGTGCGGGGCTGGCCCGTGCCGCCCTCGATTTGCTGATGCCAGGGTATTACAACCGTATTTAGGACTGCCGGCGCTTATCGAGTTGTAGAATGCTACTCTTTTATCCATGGTGGAGATGAAAATATTTACCCTTGAAACTTAGAGCAAGATAGCGAATCCGCAGATGGGCGAATGCAATTGCTCGACAGAGTGTCGCGGTTTATTTATTCTCGATCCGCACATCCCCCATGCCCCGGTTCGATTACATTGCCCTAGATGCGCGCGGCCGCGAGTCGAGCGGCTTTGTCGACGCGCTCACCGCGAACGACGCCATCGGCCAATTGCGCGCGGCCGGTTATTTCCCAACCAGCGTTCACGAGGAAGGTCGCGGCGGCTTGGTCGCGGAGGGAAAGAAAGCCAGCCGCCGCGCGCAAGTTGTTCCCATTGCCGTGCCGGCAAAGAAAAAAAGAGAGGACATCGTTCTTTGGAAGCGGAAGACGATTAAGCCGAAGGTGCTGGCCGCCTACACGCGCCAGCTCGCCACCCTTGTTGATGCCGGCCTGCCGTTGCTGCGGGGCCTTAGTGTGCTGTCAAGACAGGAACGTGATCCAGTGCTTAAGGCAACCATCCAATCGCTTGCCGAATCGGTGCAAAGCGGGAGCACGTTTTCCGAAGGTCTCGGACAGCATCCGCGCATCTTTGACAGGCTCTACGTGAATATGGTGAAAGCCGGCGAACTCGGCGGCGTGCTCGAGCTCGTCCTTGGTCGTCTGGCCGAATTTCAGGAAAAGGCACAGAAGGTGAAAAACAAAGTCGTGGCGGCGATGATTTACCCCGCGATCGTGCTCGTGCTCGCCTTCGGCATCATGTCCTTTCTCATGGTCTTTATCGTGCCGACGTTTCAGCAGATCTTCCACGAAATGCTGGGCGACAAACCATTGCCTGCCATCACAAACTTCGTCATCGGGGTAAGCACAGGCCTAAAGGACCATTGGTTTATCATTCTCCTGGCCTTGGTCGCACTCATGACTTGCTACAGATTTGTCACGCGCACCAGCAAAGGCCGGGGTGTCATCGACCGCTTTAAGTTGTGTATGCCGCTCTTTGGCGACCTCAATCGTAAGACTGTTATCTCGCGTTTTGCGCGAACCCTGGGTACGCTGGTGACGAGCGGTGTGCCAATTTTGCAGGCACTCAACATTGCGCGCGAGACCGCGGGCAACGCCATAATTGCGGACGCGATCTCGCAAGTGCACGACTCTGTAAAAGAGGGCGACTCAATCGTTCAGCGATTGGAGGCGAGCGGTGCCTTTCCGCCGATGGTCGTCAGCATGATCGACGTTGGCGAAGAAACCGGTCAGTTACCCGAGATGCTGCTCAAGATCGCGGAGGTCTACGACGACGAAGTGGATAACTCCGTTGCCGGCCTGACTTCCATGCTGGAGCCAATCATGATCGTAATTCTGGCTCTAATTGTAGGTACGATCGTGATCGCGTTATTCATGCCCTTGCTCAGCATCATTGGTGGACTTCAACAACAAACCTAACGAATGTGGTACAGACAACACAAACCTGTCACGGCAGAGGCCTTTACTGTTATTGAAGTGCTGCTCGTCCTCGCAATCATCGCTGTCCTTGCGGGATTGATCCTGGCCACGAGCAGTTACACCTATCGCAAAGGCGCGCGCTCACGAGTGGAAGCGGAGATCGCCGCCATGTCTGCCGCGCTGGAAGATTACAGAGCAGACAATGGGTCGTATCCGAGTAGTGGGCTCGATCCGAAAAGTATTAACTTTAGCGATTACGAGGTGGCGGGTAAGATCCTTTTTGAGAGCTTGTCAGGCGATCTGAACGGAGACGGTCAGCCGGATGCGAATGCTCCCTCCTACATGCAGTTCAAGCCCAATCAGCTTGGTGCGATTGGCGGAACGAATTTTGTGAAGGATCCATTTGGTGATAGCTACGGATATTCGACTCTTGGACCATTAGCCGATGGCTATAACCCGACCTTCGATCTGTGGAGTGTCGCGGATGGAGGACCGGGAACGGATCAGGCCAGGTGGATCAAAAATTGGTGAGTCCAGCCTTCAGCCGACGGTGGTTCTACGAGAAGGATGCGCGGCTACCTAATGCACCACCACAACAACTCGGCGATTGATCTCCTGCTCCTCAATCGAGGCATCCGGTGAGGTGAGGAGGTTGGACTTGCCATAACCCTTCGTTTCGATTTGTGCCGGATTGATACCGAGCACGCTAACCAGATATGCCTTCACACTCTCGGCGCGGCGATAACTCAGGTCGAGATTATATTCATCCGAGCCATACGAGTCGGTGTAACCCTCAAGGGTGAAAGTCGCCTTGGGGTTGCGTTTGATTAGCGTCGCGACCTTTTGTAATTGATCGACCGCGTCTCCGCGCAACTCTGAACTGTCGTACTCGAAAAGTTGATTGTTAGGCATCTTGAATTTGGTGCCGGACCCGAGGGGACCTTTTTGGGAAAGAAGAGACTCAAGATCACTGAACCCTGGCGCACGATTAGTCCGCGGTCCGGCGCTGTCCCCGGTCAGGGCCTTGAAGTTGTTTGGCCGTTTGATTGTTGTGCTCGTTGCCAGATCGGTTCCCGCCATCGCCGGCTGTGGCCGGCCCGACTCGGCTACATTGTTGAGCAGCGACTGTTCCCGTTTCGCGTTCGGCGATTTGGTAAGCGACTGTGCGCTTGTGCGCTCGATGTCGTTCAGGACGGAGTTCAAGTTTGTCTGCTCCACTTTCGGCTTATCCGGGAGCACGTTACGCGTGTCGTCGGGCATCGCAGCGGTGGCATGGACTTCCTGCAGAAGTTTGTCGAAAGACTTTTGATCGTCCGGCAATTGCACGTTTGTTTTGTCGGGCTCTGGCTTGGCTGCCTCGTTAGCCGAGCTGGCGGCGGCTTGATCAAGCGGCTTCGGCGCCGCCTCGACACTTTTTATTTTGAAGGTGGGCGGCTGGCGCTTGTCCGCGCCGAAAGCCGCGGCCGGCTGAAAACCGGTCCGATAAAAGAGAAAACAGAGAATGGCGTGAAGCGCGAGCGAGCAGCAAAGGCCGACGAACAACCAGTTGGGTTGTTTACTGCGGCCAGACCAGACTGGCATTGGCTCAACCGCGGGAGTGCGGGCGGTGATGGCTTTCATCGGCAAGTTAGACAAACGATTTTCGGAGAAGTTTTGTCAAAGCGAAGAACGAGGCCCTAACGAATTGCACCATGCGTGCGGTCGATGAAAATGCGGGCCGCGCGCCGGAGTTCCTCCGCTACCTGAACCACCGGCGAGACAAATTTGGGCGTGAACCAGGGGTACAACCCGATGAGGTCGTGCGTCACGAGCACTTGCCCATCGCAATACTCGCCCGAGCCGATTCCGATGGTCGGAATCGCAATTGCCTCGGTGATCCTACGCGCTGTTTCGGGCACCACGATCTCCAGCACGACAGAAAAGGCTCCAGACGCTTCGACTGCTCGTGCGTCGGCTAGCAGTTTTTCCGCCTCCGCGGGGCTGCGTCCTTTCACCTTATAGCCGCCGTCCTTCCGCACGCTCTGCGGCAACATTCCGATGTGCGCCATCAACGGAATGCCATGCCTAACGATTGCCTCAATTTGTGCGGTGTGACTCGCGCCGCCCTCCAGTTTTACTGCTTGTGCTCCGGCTTCTGTCAGCCGCTGCGCGTTTTCGACCGCGGCGGCGGGCGTGTCATAGGTGCCGATGGAAAGGTCGCCAACGAGCAGCGCGCGTTTCACTCCGCGCGCCACCGCGCGGGTGTGATGCAGCATTTCCTCAAACTTCACCTCCGTCGTGTCCGGATAGCCGAGGACGACCATGCCTAACGAGTCGCCGACGAGAATGATGTCGATCCCGCTTTCGTCGAGAAGTCGGGCAGTAGGATAGTCGTAAGCGGTCAGGACGGCGAGGCGGTCTCCGCGGCGTTTGCGGGCGCGAAAGTCCTCCATGGCTCGCAAATCTACCATTGCTCCGAAGCGCGCACCACTGAGGACCGGTTGGTCAATTCGGCGCGCAGCTCGCTGACGGTTTGGCTTTGCCCCGGCAGGACGAGATGGGGACGAATCTCCGCCAGCGGACAGAGGACAAATCCGCGCAGATGCAGACGCGGATGTGGGAGTTGCAGTCCGGGCTCATCGATCTGACACGCTCCGAAATAGAGCAGGTCGAGATCGATAGGTCGCGAATGATTTCGCCTGTGATCCGCCGGACGACCGAGGGCGGCTTCGATTTTTTGCAACTGGCTGAGGAGTTGCTCCGGTGAATCTTCGTAGCCGATTTCGATTGCGGCATTGAGGAATCTCTCCGCACCAGTTTCGCATTCGACCGGGTCGGTTTCGTAAACGCGCGATGAGAGAAATGGCGGTATGACTTTTGGTAGCCCAAAGATGTGCTTGCGGGCAGTCGTTAAGCTGCGAAGGCGATCACCGAGGTTCGCGCCAAGTGCGATACCGATCCTATGAGACGAGGACATCTTCCATTCGGTAGAGTCCGGGCGGCCGATCGATGACCCAGCGCGCTGCGCGCAACGCGCCGACTGCGAATGTCTCGCGACTGGCTGCGCGATGAACGAGTTCCAATCGCTCTCCGGATCCGGAAAAAATTACCGTATGATCACCGACGATATCGCCGGCCCGGATCGACTTCGCCGCGATTTCTTTTTCCGTGCCGCGCGCTTCCCGCAAGATTTCGAGCAAACGTCTGGCAGTTCCGCTAGGTGCGTCCTTCTTTGTGCGATGATGCATTTCGATCACATCGAGATCGAAATCGTTGCCCAGCAACTCTGCCGCGAGCCGGCTCAGTGCGAAAAGGACATTTACGCCGGTGCTGAAATTGGTTGCAAAGACGACCGGAATTTTCTTGGCCGCCGCGGCGACAGATGTTCTCTGCGCTTCATTGTGGCCGGTAGTTCCGAGCACCAGTGGCTTGTCATATTTCGTGCATGCGCGGCAAACCTCCGGTGTTGCTGCAGCCGTACTGAAGTCGATCGCCACATCGCACGTTTCGATCGCCGACTCGATGGAATCGTTGCGGTCAATCCTGGCGGAGATCGTCAGGCCAGAGCTTTTTTCGACTGCGGCGGCAGTTGCTCGTCCCATGCGACCTTTGGCTCCAACGAGAGCAATTCGCACCGGTTCCACGATTCGTTAGGCTAGTGGCTGATCTCGTCGCTCATTTTTCCCTTCCAGCGCCTCGAAAGTCGCGCGCCATTGAGCCGCCTTTTCCCTTGCCATCTCGCAAAGCGGCAGGCGCGCTTCGTTGGACATGACTCCGCGCCAGGCGAGCGCAGTCTTCGCCGGAACAGGATTTGGCTCGATGAAGAGATCTTTGAAAAGCGGATAAAACCTCTGATGCAAACGCTGCGCTTCCTTCGTATTGCCGTCGAGGAATTGCCTAACGAGCTGGCAAACCTCGCGTGGGAACAAGTTTGCAGCCACGCTCACCACTCCAACCGCACCGACGGAAAGGAAGGGCAGAGTCAGCGAATCGTCCCCGCTCAGGACGGTAAATCCCTCCGGCGCCCGCCGCACCAATTCGCTCACGCGATCGACGCTTCCGCTCGCTTCCTTGATCGCCACAATGTTCGAAAATTTCTTCGTCAGCCTAAAGACAGTATCGGGTTTGAGATCGATTGCGCAGCGTCCAGGAATGTTATAGAGCACAAGCTTGAGGGCAGTCGCCTCCGCAACGGCAGCAAAATGGCGAAAGAGCCCTTCCTGACTTGGCTTGTTGTAGTACGGGGTTACGAGCAAAGCGCCGTCCACGCCGATCTTCTCCGCTTCTTTCGTGTGCTCGATCGTGGCGCGTGTCGAGTTCGAGCCGGTGCCGGCAATGACTTGGCAACGCCCCAGCGCTTTGTTCACCGCCAGCTCGACGAGATGATGGCGCTCACCGCGACTCAAAGTCGGGGATTCGCCCGTCGTCCCGATCGGGACGATGCCGTCGACGCCGCCTGCGATCTGCGATTCGATCAACTGTTCGTAAGCCGCGATATCGAGTTCGCCCCGACGAAAAGGAGTAACGAGCGCTGTGAAGGTGCCGCGAAACATAGGCAGGTCGACGCGAAATCCGTTACACCGTCAATCGTGAATCGGCGAAGCGCGTTCCGGTCATAGCTCAATCATTCCATCGAAAACAAAGTCGGCCGGGCCGGTCAGGGTTACGTTGGCAAATGCGTCGCCGCGCCTGACGAAATCAACCTGCAAACTGTCGCCGCCGCGTACCAGCACTTCGATCGGGCCAGCAAGGTTTGCGTTGGCTGCGAAAAGAATTGCACTTGCCACAACCCCGGTTCCGCAGGCGAGGGTTTCATCCTCCACGCCGCGCTCGTATGTGCGAATGGCGATGGTGTGCGAGCCGCGTTCTTCACTGAAATTGGCGTTCGCACCCCGCGGAGCAAACATCGAATGATGGCGAAGGGCCGCGCCTAACGAGCGCACGTCGACGTCGTCGATCCGCGCCACCGGCACGACGACGTGTGGAACTCCACTATCAACATAGCTGGCATTGAATTTTTCCCCGCCCACCGCTACTTCGAGTCCGAGCCGAAGGTCGTTGGGCTGACTCATTTGCAAAGTGACCTGCTCGCCGGTAAGGCGCGCGCCGATCACACCGGCAGGGGTTTCGAAAGTGAGCTGCTGTAACGGCCCAGCCATCCGATCGGCAAAACGGGCGAAGCAACGTGCCCCGTTTCCACACATCTCGGCTTCGCCGCCATCCGCGTTGTAATAGCGCATGCGGAAATCGGCACCGTTGGCCGCTGGCTCGAGAAGAAGAACGCCGTCGGCGCCCACGCCGCGATGGCGATCGCATAGCCTAACGATCTGCGAGCTCGTCAGGCAAAGGTCGTTGGCGCGATTGTCGAGCAGAACGAAGTCGTTCCCCGCGCCGTTCATTTTGGTGAAACGCAGCATACCGCTTGGGTGGTTAGCATAGACTCGCCTGAAAGCCAAGGAGGCGGACCCCGGCGCGGCACATCAACAAAAAGCCAAAGGATTGGGTTTCAAAGCTTCGGCTGGCCCTTTGCCGCTTCCTTTTTCCAAATGACCGCTTAGCCCACTTCTTGCCCGCAAGAAGATTTCCCTTATTGGTCCTCGTGCGTTTCCTGCTCGCTCTCGCGCTCGGCTTTTGCCTGACGATCAACGAATGCCGTGGTCAGCTTGCCCCAAGCCCGCTCAACGAGATTATCCTGGCACAGATCAGGAAAATGCCTGTCGGCGGCCGCTATTCCGCTTCGCGCGCCGCCACCATCCGCCTGCAATCGGCAGCCCATTTCGAATCGGGAAAGTTTTTTGTTCTGCCCGATGCGGCGTCGCCTAGCTACTGCTCCGGCGCGACCTATCTCGTCTTCATGAAGACGATTGAAGAGCTGCGCGCGCGCGGCGACTTGCAGCTCAATTACGAAACGCTCGAGGCGCTCATGATTCGGGGACAGCGCGACGGCCAAGGCATCTGGGGACGCTGGAATGCAAACGGACCAGGCACGGCGCGCCTTTTTTATGAGCTGGGGATTGGGCGTAACTTTGACGATTTCGAGGAGGCTGAGCCAGGCGATTTCATGAAGATTTTCTGGTCGCCGGAAGTGGGCCGGGAAGAGCACGGACATTCGGTCATTTATCTCGGGACGGAAAAAAAGCTCGGCCTTGATTATGTCCGATTCTGGTCGAGCAACATTCCCTTTGGCTACGGCGAGAAAAGCGTGCCGCGCGCGCGAATCGTGCATGCAATTTTTTCGCGACTTTATTCCCCGACCAATCTGGAACGGATCGCGGACGCGCCGGCGGTGGACAGATATCTCGCCGGCCTGGAGCGGGTCCGGTCCAGCTATGAGGAAGCGAAAGAAAAGTGCGGATTTTGAAATCCACCTGGACAGTCTAGCCCGATGAGCGCGGTCTCGGGCGCAACCATTGTCAACGGCTTGATTCTCGGTTGGTCGGTGGCCTGGCCGCCCGGGCCGATCAATGCCGAGATGATTCGCCGTGCACTGATTCCCCATGAACAGGGCGGGGGATTTTGGGTCGCATGGCAGCTCGGGCTCGGTGCGTGTAGCGGCGATTTTCTGTGGGCGCTCGGTGTGGCGGCGGGCGCGGGCGCGCTGCTCGCTTCGCCGGGTTTGCATCTCGCGCTCGGGGTGATCAGCTTTTTGTTGCTCCTCTTTCTCGCCTTCAACTTTATCCGGGGAGCCTGGCGCACAGCGCAGAGTCATCGTCAGGCCGTCCTCACGTTGGAACCGGCAAAACAACCTGTGGCGTCACGCGGCTACCTGCTCGGCCTGATTCTTGCCCTAACGAGCCCTTGGAATGTGGGTTTTTGGTTTGCGGTCGTGGGCGGCCAGGGAGCGACACAGACTCAGGCAACATTTCTCAGCTCGGTGACCCTGGCGGCAGCGGTAGTGTCGGGCGCGATCGCGTGGACGATCGTCCTTTGCACCGCGCTAAAACTGGGTGCGCGCGTTTTCGCCCAGCCAGCCTGGCAGATTGGGACGCAAGCGGTCAGCGCCTTCGTCATGCTCTTTTTCGCGGGTCGCCTGATTTGGCTTTGGCGTTGAGTCGCACGGCACTTTTCGCAAGCACTTGCGGCGAAGAGAAATTCCCGCCCGTTGCTACAAAGACGGTACTTCGATGGTAGGTTCAGCCACGATGTCGCAGCAGGAAAAGAAGCTGACGATTAACGAAATCTACTTCTCTATTCAGGGTGAGAGTACCTGGGCGGGACGACCGTGCGTTTTCGTCAGGCTGACTTTTTGCGATCTACGCTGCACATATTGCGACACGGAATACGCCTTTTACGAGGGAAAAAAGAAATCGTTAGGCGAAATCGTTGGGGCCGTTCTCGGGTACAAATGCCCACTGGTCGAGATCACAGGCGGGGAGCCGTTATTACAGCCAAACGTTCTCCCACTCATGACGCTCCTGTCCGATACCGGCTGCACCGTCCTGCTTGAGACGAGCGGAGCGCATGACATTTCTCAGGTCGACCCGCGCGTCCATCGCATTATGGATTTGAAAACGCCGGGAAGCGGCGAGGTTCAGCGGAATCTGTTTTCCAATATCGAACACTTGACGAACCGCGATGAAGTAAAATTCGTCATCGGTTCGCGCGAAGATTACGAATGGTCGTGCGCGCAATTGCAGGAGCATCGATTGGCGGAACGGTGCCACTCGGTCCTCTTCTCGCCTATTTTCGGCCGCATCGATCCGCGCGAGATTGTGGAATGGATTCTGGCCGACAATCTGTCGGTGCGGTTTCAGCTTCAGATGCACAAGTTTATCTGGACTCCGACGCAACGGGGAGTGTGAAGTTACGCAGCGGGCAGACGAGGAGCTTTTCGACGCATCCGTTTCCGCGCGCCGCGCGCATAATTGCCCAAAAGGATTCTTGCCAAGCGGATACTCTTTTTGGCAGGGAATAACCAGTGACAGCATCTCGTCTTATAATCTCTGAATGTTGCCTAGGCTCTCTTTTCCTCCTACTCCCACGCAGATTTTATTCGGACCGGCCTCGATCACGTCGGGGAAGCTCCGGCCCCGAGTAAGAACAAACCACAACCATCAAATAAAAAATGAAATCCAAAACCATCCTCGCCGGCGCAGCGATTGCCGGACTGATGAGCGGCTCGTACGCCGTCCAGGCGCACGCCGCCAACCTCTCCGGCAAAGCCGGCACCTCGCTCACGCAAATGAGCAAGAAAGACGTTCACTCCTGTAAGGGAATGAACTCCTGCAAGGGTAAAGGCGGTTGCAAGACCGGTGACAACGGCTGCAAAGGCAAGAACTCCTGCAAAGGCAAAGGCGGTTGCGCCACCGACGGCAGCAAGCCTTCGCACTAGCGAAACGTCCTGCGTTCTTGGACGCGGGTCGCGGGGAGAGTCGGAGTTCAATCCTCCGATTCTCTTTCGTCAGGCATCGTTAGGCTTGGGTTACTCCAACTCATAGGGCAATTTCATGCCGGCAAATCGCTTCAATAACTTCCACGACTACGGCATCGGCATCGGCCTCCGGGTTCCGCATTATCGCCACATCCTCGGGAAAAAACCGGTCGTCGACTGGTTCGAGATCATCTCCGAGAACTTCATGGTCGATGGAGGCCGGCCGCTCGAAGTGCTCGATCAAATTCTCGAACAATATCGCGTCGTGCAGCATGGCGTGGCGATGTATCTTGGCTCGGCTGATCGGCTGAGCCGCGAGCATTTGAAAAAGATCAAACGACTCGTTAGGCGAACCCACACACCCTGGCTAAGCGACCATCTTTGCTGGGGCAGCGTGGATGGACGTTACACGCACGATTTGCTTCCCATGCCCTACACTTTCGCTGCTGCCAGGGCGACCGCAGCCAACATCCGAGAAGCGATGGATTTTCTCGAAGTGCCGATCTGCGTCGAAAACGTGAGCAGCTACGCGGAGTTTCACGCCTCGGAAATGACGGAGTGGGAATTTCTCTCCGAAGTTGTCGAGCTGGCCGATTGCGGAATTCTTCTCGACGTGAACAACATTTACGTCTCCTCGCAGAACCACAATTTCAATCCCTACGATTATCTGAACGGGGTTCCGCATCATCGCGTCGGCCAGATTCACATTGCGGGTCATTCGAAGTTCGAGAAGTACATCCTCGATACCCATGATCATCCGGTGCTCGATCCGGTCTGGAAAATGTATGCGCACGCGATCAAGCTCGTCGGCAAGACGGCCACCCTGCTCGAATGGGATGATCGCATTCCAACTTTTGACGAAGTGCATAACGAGGCGCTGAAGGCGAACAAGTTCCTTGAAAGCCAGCTCCAAACGACGCCAGCCTAACGATAAGCTGCCGGTCACCTCGCGCGCCCAGTTGAAGGATCTGCAGACGCTCATGGCGTCGGCGGTTTTCCGTCCACTTAACCAAGAAGACGGCATGCAAACGCGCTGGATTGACGGTCGCAGGATGGAAACTGTGGCCGATTCATTCATCAGGCCTAACGACCGCCTGACGAGTTTCGAACGGCTGGAAATTTACAATCGCGTTTACTGGTTTCGGGTTCTCGATTGTCTCTACGATGATTATCCGGGACTGCGCGCGATTGTCGGCGACAGGAAATTTCTCGCGCTCGCGACGGCTTATCTTGCGAAGTATCCATCGATTTCATTTACTTTGCGGAACCTCGGCTCGCGTCTGGAAAAATTCCTGCGCGACGAGCCGAAATGGATCGCGCCTAACGAACAACTCAGTCTCGATATGGCCCGCTTCGAATGGGCACAGATCAGTGCTTTCGACGACGCAGCCCTGCCATGTCTGACAACCGACGACGTGCTTGACACGCCGTCGGCAAAGTTGTGCGTGAGTTTGCAACCCTATCTCTCGCTTCTCGAACTCAATTACGCTGTCGACAAATTTTTGCTCGCGGTGAAGAAGCGCGAAGCGGATACCCTGCGCGACGAAGCGAGCAACACTTTCGAGGCGATGCCAAAACGAGCGAAAGCGAAACAGCGCTTGCACCGACCGAAGCGCGAACGTGTTTACCTGGTCGTGCATCGTTACGACAATCAGCTCTATTACAAGCGACTCGAGCGGGAAGCATTCTCCATCCTGCGTGGTCTTGATCGCGGGCTTACGGTCGAGAAAGCCTGCTTCGCCGCGCTTTCCAAAAGCAAGGGCGTCAGGAAAGACGGGGCGCGCCAAATCCAGGAATGGTTCCATGATTGGGCCGCGCTTGGTTGGATTTGCAGGAGGAAAAAATGAAGTCGCTGGTCGTCAGGCTCTATGGCTGGCTCATCGTGGTCGGCAACACATTGCGTTCGCCCTTCCTCCTCGTCGTCCGCCTCTACTGGGGTTGGCAATTTTTTCTCACCGGGAAAGGCAAACTTTCCGATTTGGAAAAGCCGACGCAGTTTTTCCAAAGCCTCGGCATCCCTTTCCCGCACGAGCAGGCAATCCTCGCCGGCGCGACCGAATGTTCCGGCGGTCTCCTCCTGCTCCTTGGTCTCGCCTCGCGGCTCGTTTCTGTCCCGTTGATGATTTTGCTGACGATCGCTTATTTGACGGCCGATTTGGCCGTCGCAAAAAATATTTTCAACGAACCGGATAAGTTTCTCGCCGCGGACGAATTTCTTTTTCTCTTTGCCGTCCTGATCGTCTTCATTTTTGGTCCGGGAAGATTTTCGCTCGATTGGCTGATCGAGCGAAAGCTTGCCAATTCGACCCGTGTCTAACCGGTTTGCTTGTCGTTAGGCAAAGGCGTGGCTGATTTCCGGCGCGCCATCATGAAGCCAACCCTGCGGCAGGTCTTTGGTTTGACCTTGCTCGGTCTTGCCCTTGTCCTTGGTCTGCTTTTTTTTGTTGTCTATCACCTTTCCCTGGAGACGACGGTGGAAAGTTCGGAACGAATTCGTGATGCTGCGAGTCGCGAGATTGTCGAGCGCGTCAGCAACTTTCTGGCGACGGCACCGGCGGCGGTGGCGCAGTTTCAGGAGGAAGCAAATTGCGACCTGGTCGATCCACGCAAGCCTGACGCGATTGAGGCCGCGCTTTTCGTCCTTCAGTTGTCGAAACGCGACATCTCGGAAGCGACCTTTACCTACGGCAAGAAAATCGGTTTCGACCAGAATGGAGCGCTGCAACTTGCAGTCTTCCCGCGTGGGCAGGTGAGCGTCATGCGCTCGTTAGACGCGGAAGATCGTGAAAGATTCTGGAGTCGTGAAGTTCATCAGGAGAACGGCACTTTCGTCGCGGAGCAGCGCGAGCTGAAACCGAATGCGCCCTTGTCCAGTTTGCCGTTCGCGCGCCAATCCGGCGTGAAGATTTCCGATCCAACACTGCATCCGACTTTTCTTACACCGGCGCGAAAGGATTTTTCCGGACAACTTTTGTGGAGCGATTTGCATTGGTCGCAACTCGACGCCGCGCTTCCTGAGATGCATGCCCGCGCCGAAGTAAGCGTGCAGCAGACAATCAACGACAGCGCGGGCAAATTCGCCGGCGTCTTGCGCGTGGGTTTGCTCACGAACGAACTTGACCGCGCGGTTCAGCTCAAGATTGGCACGGGCGGCACAATCGATCCGCATCGCATTTTCATCTGCGACGCCATGGGCCGCCTCGTTACGCGTCTTTCGCCTAAGGACCGATTGCAGGAGGTCGGCAGCGACTTGCGCATCGCGCCGGCCCATCTGCCGCCGGAGGTTATCGCGGCCGTTTCTTCTCCGGCGCTGCATTCCTTGAACGAGAGAACCACAAGCGCTTCGGGCCAGTTTGAATTCCTGGGCGAAGAATACCTCACCACGTTTCGCGCTCTCTCTGGAACGCAGGATTGGATCGTTGGTATCGTCGTGCCGCGCGCTTATTACGCCGGCCGGCTGATCACGATTCGCGATCAGCTTCTTGGGGTTTCGTTAGTCACGATGGCTCTACTCCTCGCTGGCGGTGGCTTCATTTTGCGGCGGGTGCAACGCGCGCACAGCCAGATCGTGCGCGAGAGCCTGACAATGAACGCGTTTGAGTTTTCGCCTTCCTCAACCGAGGCGCCCTTTCGCGATATCAGCGAGGTGCTCGAGAGCCTGGAAACGGCCAAAACCGCGATGCGCGCGATGAGCAAATATGTGCCGGTCGATCTCGTCCGCCGGCTTTATCGGAGCAAAACCGAGCCGGTCCTGGGCGCGGAGCTGACGCAGATCGCGATCATGTTCACCGACATTCAGGATTTTACCACGCACTCCGAACGGCTTGCACCTAACGAACTCGCCAATGCGCTCGGTAGTTATCTCCAACTGCTTGTCGGAATCATCCAACGAGAAACCGGAGGCACGATCGATAAATTCATCGGCGACGCGATCATGGCTTTTTGGAACGCTCCGGAACCGATCGTCGACCCTGCGCGAATGGCTTGTCTGGCGGCGTTGCGTTGTCGAGCGGCGAGCCATGCCCTTTCGCGTTCGCCCACGTGGCGAGGACGGCCCGCTTTCGAGACGCGCTTCGGTCTGCACCAGGGTCAGGCGCAGGTCGGGCACTTTGGCGCGCCCGATCGGCTGAATTACACCGCCATCGGCGACGCGGTGAATCTCGCGTCACGGCTCGAGAGTTTAAACAAACAGTACGGTACCGCCATTATCGCGAGCGCTCCCATTTTTGCTGCGACCCGGGCAGAATTTGATTTCCGTCTTCTTGATAAGGTTGCTGTGAAAGGAAAAATCGACGCGATCGAAGTCTACGAACTGCTCGGTGAAAAAGGTACAGCCGCCGCAATGCGGCAAACCGTCACGGCGTACGAAAATGCTCTTGCCGCTTATATGGGGCGAAAATTTGCGGACGCGATGGACATTCTGGCCGCGCAGCCTAACGATCCCCCGAGTTGTGTTTTGCACGCGCGCTGCCGCGAATTTCAGCAGGCGCCGCCGCCATCGGATTGGGGCGGCGCGTTCGTTTCCATGTCGAAATGAATCCGCGAACGCCAGCAGGACGTAATCAAAAGCAGGAATATGAAAAACCTTCTGCGCGGCCTGGTGCTCGTTAGTCTAACTTTCGTCGGGTTTGCGGCTCAGCCAGTGCGCGCCGCGGAGACGGCAATGATCGATTGGCGTCCGTGGTCTGGCGATCTCTTCAAGCAGGCGCAGAAAGAGCATCGCTATGTGTTGCTCGATCTCGAAGCGGGCTGGTGTCACTGGTGCCACGTGATGGATGAGATCACCTATCGCGACCCGAAAGTCATTGCCCTTATCAAAGCAAAATATCTTCCCGTGAAAGTCGATCAGGATTCGCGACCGGACATTTCCAATCGCTACGAAGATTACGGCTGGCCGGCGACGGTTGTCTTCAACAGCCGTGGGAGCGAGATCGTGAAACGTCAGGGGTATCTTCCGCCAAGGTTGATGGCTTCGATGTTGCAGGCGATCATCGACGATCCGTCGCCTGGGCCTTCGGTGGTGAAAGAGGAGCCGCTCGAGCCGGCGACCGCGGCTGGCCTGACGACCAACGACCGCGCCAACCTTGAGCGCGTGTTACGCGACGATTACGATCAAAAAAATCACGGCTGGGGCCGGGTGCAGAAATTTCTCGACTGGGACATCATCGAGTTTTGTATCGCGAAAACACTCGCGGGCGATCGCGATTTCGAGCGTATGGCGCGCGAAACACTCGACGCGCAACTGCAGTTGATCGATCCGGTCTGGGGCGGGGTCGATCAGTATTCGACGGACGGCGACTGGCAGCATCCGCACTTTGAAAAGATCATGCAGTTTCAGGCGGAGAACCTGCGGATCTACGCCGAGGCTTTCGCGCTTTGGCAGGATCCAAGGTATCTCAACGCGGCAAGAAAGATTCGAGGTTTTCTGCGCAACTTTCTCACCAGTCCCGATGGCGCGTTTTTCACCAGCCAGAACGCCGACGTGAAAAGCGGCGAAGAGTCGACTGAGTATTATAAACTCGACGATGCCAGTCGCCGGAAGCGCGGCCTGCCGCGAATCGATCAGCACACTTACGCGCGAGAAAACGGTTGGGCGATCAATGCCCTCGCGACCTTCTACGCGGTGACTGGAGATGAATCGGCCCTAACGGACGCGACGCGCGCGGCGGACTGGATCATTGCGCATCGTTCGTTAGGCAATGGCGGATTCAGCCACGACGAGCACGATTCTGCCGGGCCCTATTTAGGCGACAGCGTTTACATGGCGCGTGCCTTTTTGAAGCTTTACGAAGTCACTGGCGACCGGCAGTGGCTGCAACGCGCCGAGGAAACGGCGCAATTTGCGGCGAAGAATTTCCGCGGCGAGCCGGGTTATCATTCCGTCGGTCGATCGTCAGGCACACAGCTCCCGCCGAAACCGCAGACGGATGAAAACAGCGCTTTCGCGCGCCTAACGAACCTGCTTTCTTATTACGGCGGCAACGCGGAAGATCACGCGCACGCTGAGCACGCGATGCGTTATCTGGTGATTCCGTCCGTTGCCGAACGGCGCGGCTTTCTCGTCGGCGGAATTCTTCTCGCCGATCGTGAGTTCTCGTCCCCGCCTCTGCATTTGACGATCGTGGGCGGCAAGAGCGATCCAAAGGCAAAGGAGCTTTTCAGGGCGGCCTTGTGTGAGCCGGCAACCTACAAGCGTGTGGAGTGGTTCGATCGGCAAGGGCCGGCGCTCCCAAACTCCGACATCGAATTTCCGACACTCGATCAAGCCGCTGCTTTCGTCTGTACGGATCGCAGTTGCTCGCTACCGCTTTTCGATCCTCAGAAAATTCGCGCGTTTGTTTTGCGACGTTCCGCAGCTTCTCGTTAGGCGATTGGCGATTCGCGCGGAGTGGCGCGACAGAAAATTTTGGCGCGCTTTCAAAATTCTTTTGCCAAGCAAACGCCCGTTCATAGAATCCTCCGCATTCGCGCCGAGCGCGCCCGCAAATTAACACCATTAGAATTTTCTGAAGCCGCTACGTCTTTTTCTACCAGTTCCTGCGTTTACGACTTGGCGGCCCCTCCGACGCCGGTTTAGTCTCCGCTGATTCGTTATGGCGAATTTTTTTCCGCGCTGGACCAACTGGCTTCCGCTCAAGATGATGATCTGTGGCGTCGTCTTGGTCTGCGCGATTTGCGGCGCGACCTGGTATTACGATACGCCGAAATACACCCGGGTCGGTTACCAGCCGGTCCAGCCGGTGCCGTTCCCGCACGATGTGCACGTGACGCAGCTCGGGATGGATTGCCGTTATTGTCACGGTTACGTCGAGGTCGCAGCGCACTCGAATATTCCTGACACCCAGGTTTGCATGAACTGCCATACGCAGGTGCAGAAGGAGAACCCGAAGTTGGAGCCGGTCCGATCGAGTTGGACGACGGGTCAGCCGGTGCCGTGGGTGCAGATTCATCGCACGCCGGACTACGTCTATTACAATCACGCCGCCCACGTAAACCGCGGGATTAGCTGTTACACCTGTCACGGCGAAATAAATCACATGCCGGTGGTATATCACGCCAAGCCGCACAGCATGGCGTGGTGTCTGGAGTGCCATCGCGCACCGGAGAATTTTTTGCGGCCGGAGGACCAGATCACGAATCTTGATTGGAAGCCGGACGACGTCCAACCGGCGGGATTTGTCGCGAAGTATGGTCAGCCAGCCGGGGTGAAAGATGATTGGTCGCAAAAGAAGCATCTAACCCAAACGGAGATTGGGTTGACGCTGAAACAGCGCTGGGACATCAAGCCACCGACCAATTGCCAGGGGTGCCACCGATGAGCTGCGCGAAAGTCTTCCGTCTAACAAATATCCTGGCTAGGGAGATGGCGGGCATCCTGCATCTCGCAACGTTATGAAGCGCATCCTGCATCATCCCGCGCCATCGACTACGGGTCGCCAATACTGGCGCAGCCTTGGTGAACTAAGCGACACGCCGGACTTTCGTGAATGGCTTGAACGCGAATTTCCCGCCGGCGCGGCCGAGATGTCGGGCGATGAGGTTTCCCGCCGCAATTTCCTAAAGCTCATGGGCGCGTCCATGGCGCTGGCCGGTTTTGGCCTGACAAGTTGCCGCAAGCCAGAGATGCATCTCGTGCCTTTCACCAAGAGCGCGGAATGGGTTATCCCCGGCAAGTTCCTCTATTACGCGACCGCCATGCCGCGACGCCAGGGGGCAATGCCACTCATAGCCACGACCGTGGATGGCCGGCCGATCAAGATCGAGGGCAATCCGCTGCATCCCGACAGCAATGGTGCGACCGACGCTTTCGCGCAGGCTTCGCTCCTCGATCTCTACGACCCATCGCGGTCGCAGCGATTCATCAGGGAAAACAAAGTTTCCGACAACGCCACATTCGAAAAATACATCGCCGATCTGCGACCGAAGATGGCGGCGAATGGCGGAGCCGGTCTTGCATTCCTCGTCGAAGAGACCTGGTCACCAACTCGGGAACGGCTTCGCGCCGAGCTGTTGAAGCAATTCCCTCGCATGTGCTGGTGCGTGTTCGAACCGCTCCTGAGCGAGGCGCAACATTTTTCGACCCAGATTAGCTTTGGGGACAGCACCCGGCTTATCCCGCAATTCGACAAAGCCGACGTTGTCGTGGCGTTGGATAGCGATTTCCTAAATTGCGGTGAAGGGGATTTGACGGCGGTTCGCGGTTTTACTCAGCGCCGCCGCGTGCGGGAGGCGAAAGATTCAATGAACCGCCTTTACGTGATCGAAAATCGTTTCAGCCTCACGGGCGCAATGGCCGATCACCGATTGCGTTTTCCGGCCAGCCAAATCCCGGCGATCACACACGCCCTCGCGACCAAGATCGCCGCGGCGACAAAGGACCCTGGTCTTTCCTCTGTTCTCATCACCCTGAAAGCACCGACGCGGATCGAGAAATTCGATGCGCGCTGGCTCGAGGAAATGGCCAAGGATTTGATGGCCAGGCCGGGTGCAAGTCTGGTCGTAGCCGGCTCGCATCAACCTGTCGTCGTCCAACTGATGGCTTTCGGGATCAACGCTGCGTTGAAAAATCTGGGCACGACCCTGCTTTTGCGCGAGCTGCCGAAGACGCCGCGTAACAGCAGCATCCTGCAGTTAGCGAGCGAAATCGATGCGGGCCGGATTCAGCAGCTTTTCATTCTTGGCGGCGACCCGGTTTATAGCGCACCCCGCACGATCACGCTGGATCGCAAGACGAAACAGGCGCTTGATTGGCCGGAGTTGCAGAAACGAGTTCCGGATGTCGTTAGGCTTGGGCATTATGAAGACGCCACTTCGGGTTTGAGCAAATGGCATGTGCCGGCGGCGCATTATCTCGAAACCTGGAGTGACGGGCTTACGCCGAGCGGAGCATATGTTGCAATTCAGCCGATGATTCTGCCGCTTTTTGGCGGGCTCTCGGATCTGGATTTAATGTCGATGGTTCTCGGCCGGCCGAAAGTGGAAGGTCCGGAGTTGGTCCAGGAAACCTTTCGCGCGACGGCGCCGCCGGGCGATTTTGAGACCGCTTGGAACAAATTTCTGCACGACGGTTCTGCCGGCCACATTCAGCCAAAGAACCGCGAGCCAAAGTTCAATGGCAATACCGCCGGTGGAGTCGCGCACACGCTGTGGAGTACGGACGTTGCGCCGCCGACGAAGGATTCGCCTGAGATTGTCCTTGTCTCCAGCTATTCGGTGGATGACGGCCGCTACATCAACAACGGCTGGCTCCAGGAAATGCCTGACCCGATCACCAAGCTGACATGGGACAACGCCGCCATGATGAGCCCCGCTTACGCGAAACATCTCGGCGTCAAAGATGGCGACCTGATTGAGGTAACCGTGACCGAACCGACGCCGAAACCACCTCCATCCAAGCCCGGCCAGGCGCCGCCACCTTTGCCGCCACCACACGCGCTGATGAAGCGCCAGCTCGTTATTGCTGCGGTAATTGTTCCCGGTCACGCCGACAATTCCGTCACGATTCCGTTAGGCTACGGTCGCAAACACACCGGTCCAGTTGGCGAGGAAGCGGGGTTCGACGCTTACCTCCTGCGCACAACCTCCAACCCGCATTTCATCGTTGCGGATGGCAAGGCGATTGGAAGTGTAATGGTGAAAAAAACGGCCGGCCATTACGCCCTTTCCACGACCCAGGAACATTTCTCCATTGAAGGTCGGGGACTCGTTAGGGAAGCGACCCTCGAGCGTTACCGTGCGGACGAAGAGTTCGTCACAAAAATCGCGGGAGACGAAGAGCTGCCCCATCGCCTGCCGACCCTTTACACCCATCCGAATCTAAGCGCGCCCCAGCAATGGGGAATGACAGTCGATCTCAACACCTGCACCGGTTGCAGCGCATGCGTCATTGCCTGTCAGGCGGAAAACAACATCCCGATCGTCGGCAAATTGCAGGTGGCGCATGGTCGCGCAATGCACTGGATCCGGATCGATCGCTATTTTGCGAGCGCAAAGCCGTTCGATCAGGATCACGGTCAGTGGCCGGAGAATCCCGAGATCGTGCATGAGCCGGTCATGTGTCAGCATTGTGAAAACGCGCCTTGCGAGACCGTCTGCCCGGTCAACGCCACCATTCACAGCGAAGCCGGCCTCAACGTGATGGTCTATAACCGCTGTATCGGCACGAGGTATTGCGCAAACAACTGCCCCTTCAAAGTGCGCCGCTTCAATTTCTTCGATTATAGCCAGCGGCCAGTGGGCAAAACGAAAATCGCCGGCTTCTCTGTCTATCAGGAATATCTGGGACCGCTAACGGACAAGACGCCCGCCGAGACGATCAAACTGCAAAAGAATCCCAACGTCACGGTGCGGATGCGCGGTGTGATGGAGAAATGCACCTACTGTGTCCAGCGAATCGAAGAAGCGCAGATCGCAGCTCATGTGCGCGCCGGCGCTTCGGACAAGACGCTCATCCCGCGTGACTCGTTTACGACTGCGTGTGCGCAGGCATGCCCGGCAGAGGCGATTGTTTTCGGAGATATCAAGGATCCAGAAACGCGGGTCTCTAAGATCAAAGCCGAGAATCGAAACTATCGTTTACTCGAATATTTGAATGTAAAAACCCGCACGAGTTATCTCGCCCGGATTCGCAACCCAAACCCGCGAATGCCCGACGCTGAGGAAATCGGCGTTGCCAGTCCGGAGCACGAAAAGGGCAAGGCTGTGTTAAATCCGATGGAGAAAACATGAGAGAACCTCAACTCAGACTCTCGAAATAATGGATGGAGCCACCACAGCACCAGATGTGATCGCTGGCGAGGCTTCTGCTTCCGTCAGCCCACCGCTTGCGCGTGTGCCGCTGGTCTTGAACCGGCGCAACTTCGATTGGGTAACGAATCGAATCTCCGGTGCGGTGGAGAATCCCACGCCGCGCTGGTGGTGGGTGGCGTTCGCAGTCACAACGGCGATCGCTCTCTTCGGCCTCACCTGCATCGGTTACCAAATCTCAACCGGTGTCGGCACCTGGGGTTTGAACTCGCCTGTTGGCTGGGCCTGGGACATCACCAACTTCGTTTTCTGGATCGGTATCGGTCATGCCGGGACTCTCATTTCCGCGATCCTGTTTCTGCTGCGCCAAAAATGGCGTACCTCGATCAATCGATCGGCCGAAGCGATGACTCTTTTCGCGGTGATTTGCGCCGCGATTTTTCCCGGCATCCACGTCGGTCGCGTCTGGATGGCGTGGTTTCTAGCGCCGGTGCCGACGCAATACGCGATCTGGCCGAACTTCCGTAGTCCGCTGCTTTGGGACGTGTTTGCCGTTTCGACCTATTTCACGGTCTCGGTTCTTTTCTGGTACACGGGCCTGGTTCCAGACCTGGCGACATTGCGTGATCGGGCCACTTCGAAGATCAAGAAATTCTTTTACGGAATTTTCGCCCTTGGCTGGCGTGGCTCGAATCGCCATTGGCGGCATTATGAAATGGCGTATCTGCTTCTGGCCGGCCTCTCGACACCGCTTGTCCTCTCAGTGCACAGCGTCGTGTCATTTGACTTCGCCACCTCCGTGATACCTACCTGGCACACGACCATCTTTCCGCCCTATTTCGTGGCGGGCGCAATCTTCGGCGGGTTCGCCATGGTGCTCACGCTCATGATTCCGGCGCGCGCGATTTACAAGCTGCAGGACATCATCACTCCGCAACACATCGACAAGATGGCGAAGGTGATCCTGCTGACGGGCTCGATCGTGGCCTACGCCTACGCAATGGAATTCTTCATCGCCTGGTACAGCGGGAACCAATACGAGCGCTTTGCCTTCTATAACCGAATCTTTGGCCCCTACTGGTGGTACTGGTGGGTCGGAATGTTGTTCTGCAACACGCTTTCGCCTCAGCTCTTCTGGTTCAAGTGGTGCCGGCACAACATCTACATCGTCTATTTCGTCTGCATGTGCGTGAACGCCGGCATGTGGTTCGAACGTTTCATCATTATCGTCGGTGGTCTGCACCGCGACTTTCTGCCTTCGGCCTGGGGCATGTTTTATCCCACCTGGGTGGATATCTGGACCTTTATCGGCACCTTCGGAATTTTCCTTTCACTCTTTCTGCTCTTCATCCGCTTCCTTCCGATGATTGCCATGTCGGAAGTGAAAATCGTGTTGCCGGAAGCTGACGCCCATCACGCCGCGCCGGAGGAGCATCATGCCGTCGCGGCTGGGGGAATGGAGCGCACATGATCACGCCGCGCGGGAATCGAGTTTACGGAATGGCGGCCGAATATTCCAGCGCCTCGGCTCTTTACGAAGCCGCCAAGCAGGTGCGCGACGCCGGTTATAAGCGTTGGGATGTGCATTCGCCCTTTCCAATTCACGGCATGGATGAGGCGATGGGCCTGGGCAAATCATGGCTCAGTGCCGTCGTGCTTTGCGGCGGTGTCACCGGACTTTTGACCGCATGCGTTCTCACTTTCGGTCCTTCATCCTTCCTTTACCCGCTGATCGTGCACGGCAAGCCTTACAACTTTTGGACGGTGCCGGCGTTCTTCCCCATCATGTTTGAGCTCACCGTCTTGTTTTCAGCTTTTGCCGCCTTTTTTGCCTGGCAGACCATGAATTTTCTTCCGCGCTGGAATCATCCGATGTTCAACTGGAATCGGTTCAAACGCGTAACGAACGACGGTTTCTTTTTGGTCTTGGAAGCGCGGGATCCGCGCTTCAACGAAAACGAAGCGCGCGAACTGCTGCAGCGCACCGGCGGCCAATACATCACCGTCGTGCACGAGGAACCCTGACATGCTGCGCGCTTTCTTTCTCATTTTTACGCTTGTCGTGATCGCCTGGCTGGCGGTCTTTGGATTCCGCGGCCAAAAAAGCAGCCGGCCGGAAATCGAGATTTTCCCGGACATGGTTCGACAGCCAAAGGTGCGCGCGCAGGCGCCGAGCAACTTCTTCGCTGATCAACGCGGAGAGCGAGTTCCGGTCGCTGGCACCGTCCCGATCGGTTACGAAATGCCTTTGCCTAACGACGAAGGCCGGGCGGTTGATGAAGCCGGCGAGCTGAACATGCATGCGCGTCTCGGTTTCAGCGAAGGCACCGATTATTACAACACTGGAAAGATGGGCGCGAACTGGGGCACGGGCATTCCGTTCGAGGTTACACCGGAGCTAATGCGGCGTGGGGAACAGCGCTTTAACATCAACTGCGCGGTTTGCCACGGCTCTCTCGCTGCAGGCGACGGGATTGTGAAACAGTACGGCCTCGCCACCGTCGTTAGCCTGCAGGATGACCGGATTCGCAACATGGCCGATGGCGAGATCTTTAATACCATCACTCAGGGCAAGAATACCATGATGGCTTACGGACCACGTGTGATGGTGCGCGACCGTTGGGCGATCATTTGCTATCTGCGCGCTTTGCAACGCAGTCAGCACGCGAGCGCGTCGGATGTGCCGGCCGATCACCAGGCAGACTTGGAGAAATTCTCGGAGCCGGCCAAACCAGCGGAGCCAGCTAAGAAATGAGCGATCGATCCAACGTCATACCCGCGCCGGAAGGAGAATACTTCGAGGCCAGCCGTTTTGCCGGACTCTCGATTGTTTGCGGCGTCGTCGGCATTCTCGGGCTTGTCCTTAGCCTTATCGGCGGAGTGATCTCGCCGGTTCAGTTCAGCTTTTCCTGGCTTTTCGGTTTCATTTTCTTTTTCACGCTCTGCATCGGCTGCCTTTTCTGGACGATTGTTCATCACGTGACCGATGCGGAATGGTCGGTGGTCGTTAGGAGACAGCTCGAAAATATTGCGCTCCTCATGCCTGTGCTCGCCGTGCTCTTTCTCCCGGTCTGGATTTGGCGGCATTATCTCTATCGCTGGATGAATATCCCACCCGGGGCCGATCAGGGTCTCGATGCAAAGCGCGGTTACCTGAATTGGGAATTTTTCGCTCTGCGCGCGATCTTCTTCTTCGCTGCCCTAACGATTGTGGCGTATCTGCTCCGCCGCTATTCGGTGCGGCAGGACCGCGATGGGAATCCGCAGTTTACTGTCTGGATGCGCCGGGCGGCTTTCATCGGTCTGCCGGTCTTTGCCTGCTGTCTGACCTTTGGGGCCTTCGATTGGCTGATGAGTCTCAACTGGCATTGGTTTTCGACCATGTGGGGTCCGTATATTTTCGCCGGCACAGCAGGCAGTTCGATGTCGCTCCTTGTGCTGGTGATCACGGCTTTGCGTCGCGCCGGTTATTTGGAGGGGGTCGTGACGATGGAGCATTACCACATCATGGGGAAATGGATGCTCTCCTTTAGCGTTTTCTGGGCTTACATCGGATTCGCGCAGTACATGCTCTACTGGTATGCCAACATTCCCGAGGAAACCCAGTGGTTCATCGTCCGCAATACCGCGGGCTGGGTGGTGCTCAACTGGCTGCTGGTGATCGGCCGTTTTTTCGTTCCCTTCGCGATTCTTCTCCTGCGCTCGGTGAAAAAGCAGCCGACTGTCCTTTGCTGTATCGCCGGCTGGATTGTGCTGATGCAGTTGCTCGATATGTACATCATCGTCCTGCCGGCGCTCCACGGCACGGGCATCCACCTGAGCATTCTTGATTTTCTACCGTTGATCGGGATGGGCGGCACGCTCGCCTTTTTCTATTTGTGGATTGTCAGCCGGACTTCGCTCTTTCCGATACGTGATCCGCGCCTGATAGAATCACTTCGCCTAACGAACTAACTGTGCCTAACGACGAAGACACACTCGCGCATCCGGAGCAGCCGCGTTTCCTGCTTTCAAGCTGGCTATGGGCGGTCGCGCTCTTTGTTTTCTTCGGCGCAATCGTAGCCATCACGTTTGGTGCGCTTCAGCGCGGCTCAACCTACGAACAGGAAAGGGCCGCCAATCGCGCCGAAAAGTTAAAGACCGCACGCGCAGAATGGAATTCAAAGTTGAACGGTTACGGGTGGGTGGATAAGTCCAAAGGAGTCGCCCACATTCCAATCGATCGCGCGATGGCCTTGGAGGTGAGCGACCTTCGGGAGAAAAAACCAATGGCCGCGGGGCCGATCGCTACACCTGCACCCGAGACGGTGCCGGGAGCGGCGCAGCCGCCTAATCCAACGGCGGCCGGTGCGCCTAACGTTTCGCCGACACCAAATCCAGTTTCAATCGAGGGACCAAACTCTGAAATCCGCGGTCAGCCTGCGTCCGCCGCCAATCCGCCAAATGTTCCGGCCAATACTCAACCTGGCGCGAACGCCACGCCGGCCGCTCGTCCCAAATCGATCTCCAATATTGCTCCGGTGACGCCAACGAATACGCCGGTGCAGCATTCGGTTGGGACGCCGATTCCTGCGCGCGGCGCGACCGGAACCTCGCCTGCCGCTTCACCTTCACCGCGTTAAATCGATGAGGCTCGCTGAAATTTTTGCCAAAGTGAAAGGCTACGACGAACACGCCGCCGTGATTTTCGATCGCGACGAACCGATCGGTCGCCCGACCGACCTCGTGCTGCCACCATCGCGCCGGTCGCTCTTTCGCCGGCGCGCGGCAAAAGACTCTGCAAATTCGCCTAACGACGCCCCGTCAGGCACACGCTCATGAATCCAACCGGCCAAATAACCGAGGAGCCGTTAGGCGACATCGAAGTCACAACGAGTGATGTCGAGCGGGTCGAGCGCGCTCTGATCGATGCCTCCACCCGCCTGCCGGTGATGATTTTTTACGGGTCTGCGATTGCCTGGCTGCTCGTTTCAACCTTTTTCGGCATTCTCACGACGATCAAACTTTTCTGGCCGGATCTCTTCTCGAACGTTGCTTTTCTTACCTGGGGTCGAATACAGCCGGTTCACTGGGACTCGCTGATTTACGGCTGGGGCTGCATGGCTGGGATGGGCACCGCGATCTGGCTCATGGCGCGGCTTTGCCGTACGACTTTACGACACCCGCTTGTGCTCATTGCCGGCGCGGCTTTTTGGAATGTTGGCGTGCTGATGGGACTCCTGGGAGTGCTCGGCGGCGCTAATACCGGCTACGAATGGCTGGAGTTTCCCGGCTTCTCCGCCCTCACGCTCTTCTTCTCCTATTTGCTTGTTCTGACATGGGGCCTGGTCATGTTCCGCTACCGACGGCGAGGGCACATTTACATCACGCAATGGTATTTGTTAGGCGCATTCCTCTGGTTTCCCTGGCTCTATGCCAGCGCGCAAGTCATGCTCTTCATTCTACCGGTCGAGGGCGTGATGAAGGCGGCGGTGAATTGGTGGTTCGCCAACAATCTGCTCTTCCTCTGGTTCGGCTCGATTGGGCTCGGCACCGCTTACTACATGATCCCGAAAGTGATCGGTCGGCCGGTGCACAGTTATTATCTTGCCGCGATCGGCTTTTGGAGCTTCGCGCTTTTCTCTAGTTGGACCGGAATGATGCGATTGATCGATGGACCGTTTCCGGCCTGGATGATCACCGCTAGTATCGCCGCGATGATCCTAACGATCATTCCCGTGGCCACCGTCGGACTGAATCATCATATGACGATGCGGGATCATTTCCCGCTCATGCGTTACAGCCCGACACTGCGCTTCACCGTTTTTGGGGCGATCGCTTACACCGCCTTCAGCATCGTGGGCGTGATTATCTCGCTCCGCTCCATGGCCCGAATCGTTTCTTTCAGCGAGGCCACCGTCGGTTGGACGTACATGGGTCTCTACGCGTTCTTCACCATGGTGATTTTTGGCTCGATGTATTACATCGTGCCGCGATTGGTTGGGCGGGAATGGCGCTACGCGTCGCTGATTAAGCTGCACTTTTGGGCATCCGCTTACGGCATTGGCTTAACGGTTCTACTTCTGCTCGTCGGCGGTTTTGTGCAGGGCTTGAGCTTGAATGATGCGACGTTGCCTTTCGCGGAGAGCACGCAAAGCATTTTACCGTATCTCCGCGGCCGGACGCTCGCCTGGATTTTGTTGACGGTCTCCCATTTGGTCTTCGCCTTCCATTTCGGTCTCATGCTTCTCGGCTTTGGTCGCACCGCGAGCGTGCCCACCTTCCTGAACCCGCTCGAAAGCAAATCCGGAGGTGCTCACTGATGAAGGGTCTGCAGTCGATCTTCCTCGGCATCTTGGGCATCTTCGCCTTTTCCTGGGTCGGCATGACGCTTGTGCCCCAACTTCAGATTGGGAGTCTCAATCCGCAAAGCGACGAAGAAGGAACCGATGTTTATCCCGCGCCGACATCCGGTATGGCGGTGCGCGGTGCGCAGGTCTATGCCGAGAACGGTTGCTTCTACTGCCACAGTCAGCAGGTGCGTCCTGAGTACGGCGGTTCCGACATCGAGCGCAAGTGGGGGGATCGGCGCAGTGCGCCGCGCGATTATATTTTTCAGCCGATCATTTTACTCGGAAAAACGCGTCTCGGTCCTGACTTGGCTAATGTCGGTCATCGGCCTGCGTTGCAAGAAAACGCCGCTGCTCCACCGACAGGCGCGCAACCTGGTGCCAGCCCGACGGCGTCAACAAGTCCCGTGCCTAACGAAGCGAAGGCGGCGCCTGATGGAAGCCCTCCGCCCCCCACCGTTGCTGCCAGCCCGGCTGCGTCCGTTGCTCCGCCACCCGCCACTGCGTCAGCGGCGGCTTCCGCTTCGCCGGTTCCCGGTGCCCCTGCGACTCTGCCCGCGGCCGGGACTCAACCAGCAGCCAACGTCCCGACTTCGGCTCCGGCAATGGTCGCTGATACGATCGCTTTGACCAGCGAAGGTACGCCATTGCCTTATACCGCAGCCTGGCATCATCGACACCTTTACGATCCGCGCAGCATCGTTTCGGAATCCAACATGCCGTCATACCGTTTCCTCTACCAAAAGCGCCGCATTGGAGTGGTCCCTTCGGCGGACTCGATCAATTTTGCCGGCGGGCGCCTGAACGACAGCGATGAAAACTGGGAGATCGTTCCGAGCTACGACGCCAAGTGTTTGGTTGCTTACCTCATGTCGCTCGATCAATCACATCCATTGAAGGAAGCAAAGTCGCCGCTCACCGTATCTGCCGCACAAGGAAAGGAGGCGCAAAAATGAACGGTCAACCAGCCGAACACGCGCCGCGGCAGGGGATGGATTACGACGAAACACAACAGGTGCGTGATTCGCATGCGGCGATCGTGAGAGAAAAAGTCGAGCCTCGAATCGGGCGCGAGCCGCTCTCACTTTGGCTGATCGCCGTCTACGGACTGGCGGTATTTTTTGGCGGGGCGTATCTCGGGCGCTATTCGGGAAATTTCAGTGGCGATGGTCTGGATTACTTAGGTGGCGCTCCGCGTATCGCGACAAAGGGTGCGGGCGGAGGCACTGCTGAGCAGGCGACCGAACTCACGCCAGCCGAAAAGGGCGCCAAGATTTATTCGGCGAATTGCGCCACCTGTCATCAGGCCAACGGTCTCGGTGTTGCCGGGCAATACCCTCCGCTGGCCGGCTCGGATATTGTTAACGGCGGATCACATCGCCACGTCATGATCGTGCTCAAGGGATTACAGGGTCCCGTTACGGTGAAGGGACAACGCTACGGAAGTGCCGTTATGCAGCCATGGGATAAGACGTTGACCGACGAAAAGATCGCCGAAGTTGTCACGTATGAACGGTCCGCCTGGGACAACAAAGGGTCACCTGTGACCGCCGAAGGAGTTGCCGCTTTACGGAAGGAATTAGCGAGCCGGACCGAATCCTTTACCGAGCCGGACATTCTCGCCGTTCCTGCTGATGCCAACGTGCCCGGTGGCGCGCCGCCGACGGCGTCGCCAGGTGGCACCTCGGCGCCGGGCGCCAACCCGCCGACTCCACCGCCGCAAGGTTAGGGAAGAGCGTCCGCCAGCAGCTCGGCCATATGCCTGGCGTGAACAGGCGTGAGGTCATCGATCTGGTGACGGCAGCTAGTGCCCGAAGCGACGACGACCGTCCGGGGCGCTTGATGCATTACTTTTTCCACCAGCGGTGCGGCGACCTTAAGTGAGAGATCATATTTCGCCGCCAGCATTCCAAACGCACCGGCCATTCCACAACACCCGGTATCAAGGAGAGTCGCCTGCCGTCCGGGAAGCCGCTCGGCCAGTCGTACCATGAACCCAGGGTGCAAGAGTGTCTTTGCATGACAATGCGCGTGAATGGCCACATGCGCCGCGCGCCGCTCGAAGGAGACGGCGTCTGGTTGGCGCGCCAGCAGATCGTCGACAAATTTCTCGAAAAGGAAGCAACGCGCCGCCAAACGCTCAAGCTTAGGCAACTTTAGTTCGCGATAGTCTTCGACGAACATCGAGTAACACGATGATTCGAGAAATAGAATTGGCGTTTGATCGTCAAACTGCCGTAGCACCTCAAGATTATGTCGTCCGAGACGTGCAGCTTCATCGAGGTTCCCCTGGCTAAAGGCGGGTCTGCCGCAGCATTTGCGCTTTGACGCGAGGAGGACTTCGAAACCGAGCGCTTCCAGAACTTTCACCGCCGCGACGCCAATGTGCGGCTCGTGATAACGCACAAAGGTATCGTCCCACAGGAGCACTTTGCCGCGTGTTGCCGTTCTCTGTTTTAGTTCGTTTCGCCTAACGAACCATTTGTCGAAACGCTCGCGCGCGTAGTGCGGCAGTGATCGCCTTGATGAAACGCCGAGCGTTTTCTCCATCAGCACGCGCAACGGCCGGAAATCGAGCGCCGCATTCGCCAACGCCGGAAATAAGCACCCCAATCGCCCTAACGAATCGACATCGCTCAGCATGCGGGCCCGGAAGGGCAATCCATCCCGCTCGTAACGCGCATGAATCAACTCTGCCTTGAGCAGCGACAGATTGACGTTCGAAGGGCACTCCGTCGTGCAGGCTTTACAGGAAAGACAATTACTCAGCGCGTCTTCCAGTTCCTGTGCTCGCAGTGGATCGCTGGCGTCGATCCGCAGTTCGAGTGCGGTGCGAATCGCATTCGCTCTCCCGCGCGTTGACATGTATTCCTCGCCTGTGGCGAGAAAGGTGGGACACATCGTCGGCGCATCCTTACGGCAGCCACCGCAGCCGTTACACTGCTCAAGATTACCGATGAAAGAATGGTCTTTCGCGGCAAAAGCCAGGACCGGCCTAAATGGCAACTCGATCGGCTTCTCAAAATTATCCCGCAGGTCGCGATCGACTTTGAAACGTCCGCCGCCAATCAGCTTTCCCGGATTGAAGAGGTTCTTCGGATCAAACGTGCGTTTGATCTGTTGCATCACCTCGAGCAAAGCGGGACCGAGCTGTCCGCGCATGAATTCCGTGCGCGCGATGCCTACGCCGTGCTCGGCCGCGAGTGAACCTTTGAACTGCCTAACGAGCGCCGAAACTTCGTTCGCCACTTGTCGATATCTGGCCAGATCGCGCGCCTCATGTAGATCGAGCACTGGGCGCACGTGCAGCAATCCGGTCGCAGCGTGCCCGTAATAGCAGACCTCCAGGTCGAGCGGTCGCATGATCGATTCGAGGCCCGCCACGTAGTCGGGCAACTGCGCCGGTCGCACGGCGGCGTCTTCGATAAAGGCGACGGGTTTGGCCGGACCGGGTCGACCAGTAAGGAGTGACAAGCCGGCCTTGCGCATCGACCAGACTAGATTCATCTGCGTTTGATCGGCACAAATCAACGTGCGCAAACCGAGATTGCGCTTGGCCAGTTCCGCCAGACGATCCGGCACATGATCGTCGTAGAACTCGACGATGAGAATCGCCTCGCAAGGTTTTGTATCCAGTTCGAGCAATTTTCTCGCAGCCTCGAAAGCGAGTTGCCCTTTCGTTTGATCGAAGAGCGGGCGATCGATGTGTTCGATCGCGGATGGTTTCAGCTCCAGCAGTTCGACTGTTGCTTGCATCGCTTCTGCAACGGAGGCAAAAAAAATGAGGCCGAGCCCCTTTTCTCGCGGAAGCGGATTGATTCGCAGCTCTGCTGAAAAGATCGCGGCCAGCGTGCCTTCGCTGCCGGAAAGAATCTCTGTGAGATTGTCGGGCGCGCGTGAAAAGCGTTCCAAAGCGTAACCGCTCCAGCGCTTCAACATCCCCGGCGGCATGCGTTGCGCGATCTCATCCGCTTCTTGCCTAACGAATTTGGTGACTCGCTCGCGCTCCGTTTTTAAAGCCGGATGTTCCGGTCCGATTGTTTCGATGCGGCCATCGGCCAGAACAATTTCGAGTGCCTGCACGTGGTCTGCGGTCGTGCCGTAAACTGGGACGCGCGCGCCGGAAGAATTGTTGGCAATCATTCCGCCTAGCGTTGCCCGAGAGCTGGTCGCCACATCGGGACCGAAACAGAACCCGTGCGGTTTAAGAAAGGTATTGAGCTGATCGAGCACGACACCCGCGCCGACTCGCACGGAGCGTCGCTCCAGATTCAGATTTGTGATCTCGCGATTGTAGCGCGAAAAATCGACAATAAGGCCGTCACCGATCGCGCCGCCGGCCAGTCCACTTCCGGCCCCACGTGGTGAAACGGAAATACTAGCATCCGCCGCCGCCAGAATCGCGTTCCGTGCCTGGATGGCGCTCCGTGGAAATGCAACGCCCGCCGGCTCAATCTGGTAAAGCGAAGCGTCCGTGGCGTAGAGTTGCCGAGTGCGATTATCAAACGCGACCTCGCAATCAATCGCCGCGAATTTGCTCTCGATCGAGCCGATCCTCCCCATTGCCCCAATAGAACCTTGCGTGCGCCTAACGGCAAACTTCTCGCTTCGAGGAAAAGCGAAAGATCGTTAGGCAAGCATGAGCCCAAACCAGCTCAGCCGCTCTTCTTCTTCGCAGCCTTCTTAACTGGGGCGGGTTTTTTCTCAGCGCTGGCGGCTGTGCGTAACGTCGTTTGCGGACCTTGCGGCTGCACCTCGAGGATTGGTCCGGCTACCACTCGCGGGCCGGTCGCTGCGACTGGTTGCGACGGGCAGAAAAAGATCGGCAAAAATTCGCAGCGAAGGCTCTGTAGATTCCATTTCCCCTTTGCTCTCGTGACCAGTCCGAGCGTGGCATAATGGTGGTGGACCCCGTGCGGCGGCAATGGTTGCGGATTGAGATCATCGTCTTGCGGCCACTCAATATTCCCGGTGGCGACTCGGGCCGGAAACCACCAGTAGTCACCACTGCGATAGTTGCCGCCGGCGGAAAATTGAATCTGCACGCCATCTTCCAAATCCAACCAGACGATTTGATTGCCCGTCGCTCCGGTCGGCGATTCCTGGATTGGAATCGCGTTATCTGCGCCTAACGAGATTGCATCGGTCGCGACATGATCCCAACGGCGCACCTTCGGGTTGGCGGGATAATTGCCAAACGGCGGCAGCGTCGTTGCCGGATCCACCGAGAGGGTACTGCCTTCGACCTTGACCAGTTGCACCAGCGGACCGGGCTGGCCGAGCAGGTCGGTGCTATCGTCCGACAACTCAACCCAATTGCCGGCGGAAAAACCATTTGTGCGCGCCACTTGCAAGTCGCCGCCCGTCGCACCAAGCCAGCTCGTCGCGACGCTGCCATTGTCGCGCGACCACTTGAAGGTGGCTTCGCCGGCCGCGCCGCCGCGATGAATCTCCACGCGATAAAACTGGTTCTCGGTCCCGCGGTATCTTGAAGCGGGCGGAGTGATGCACGCGTCTTCGACTTTTATTCCTGGATTAACCCGTGCAGCCATCGACGCGTTGCTGATGCCCACTAGCTGACCGAGCAAGGTTTGGTGCACCGGCAACAACGAGAGTCGAGTTAGCTGGGTCAAGGCTTCGTCCACCGGTTGAAGCTGTTTGAGCAGGCTAACCTGGGTCGCGCTGTCGGTAGCGTCTTGAAACTTTTTTTCCAACTGCGCTTTTTCTGCCCAGAGCGCATCGATTCGATCGGTGTATTTTTTTTCCGCCGCAGCCAGTGCCTTGATCATATCCCGGGTTAGCGGCAGCGCCCTGATCTGCCAGGTAACCTTGGCGCGGGTACAGGTATCCGGCCCTCCCAGTGCCTTCTCGCTGATCGAATCGTCTTCGAGTGAACTGATATGCCGTTCCCAAGCGTCGAGATAAGCCCAAAAGCTAAGACTCGCGTCGGTGTTGCCTTGTCCCGACATCGCCTGCAGCAGCGGATCATCGACCGGCACCTGGAAATCCGGCTGCGTTTTATAGGTGCAATTCTCGATTTCGTTCTCGACCAGGATTCCATCAACATAAAAACGGCCGCTGCCGATCGTTAGGTTGTTATTGGCATCGAGCGCGAGGCCGAAACCGCCGTCAGCCCCGGCGGGTGCGGCGAAGGGTCCGATCACATCGCGCGTGACCGTGCGCAGATAATGACGCTCGATCGCTGACTGTTCGTTGAAATCGGCGTCCAACGTGACGCGCCCCTGTTGCATCAGAACCGCGCTGAAATTCTTTTTCGGACCAAATGAGTCTCGGGTGAAATCGCCTTTCATGTTTCGTCTCCAGTGTTTTGCATTTTCTCTAGATTATGAACTTCAGGTTGCGTGAATGATTCCGACGTCCGTCCCCGCGGGTGTGAACTCTTCCAGCCGTGCCAGGAGATTCGCCTCACGCTGTGGTTGAAACAGGTCGTGAAACACACCCATCTCCGATTCATCATCCGCACCGCGTTTGATTTCGCCGGCGCACTCATCAGACAGCTGGCAATAGGTGGGCGTGCCATAACGCACGCTATTGAATTGCGGTCGCACACGTAGCCGTTCGCGCGTCTTGGCGGCATCCAATTCCGCCTCGGAAGGCACGGGCTGATTGTTCGCAATCGCCGCAGCTTGCAATGTTTCGGCGATCGTTTGCGCGGCCAGATCAGGCTGACAATGATATCGCCGCGGAGTGCGACAACCATACGGTACGTAGCAGAACCTCATGCAGCCCAACTGACGCCGCGCGACGTTGAGGCAGTTATTGAAAATGCAATTCTCTGCGCGCGTGACGGCGTGCACATCCACGATGCCGAAGATTGTGCAGCGCAAGATGGTCAAGAGCGCGTGCGCAACCGCGTATCCGGGAGCGCCGATCGCTTCTTTGTCGCCCGCGGTTGCGTCCACAATGCTGTCGCTGATGCAGATCGGAATTGGGTCCGACTTAACCTCGTCCTCGTGAACCTGGATCGCGCCAAGGATACTGTGCTCGATGCGGACCCTGGCGCGAATGTTGTAAAACTCCAGACTCGGCTCGCCGTCGCGCACAGGCGTGCAGTCGCACTCCAGCTCCCATCCCGGCACAAACGTGCAGTGGCGTATTAAGATCTCCGCACCGCAGATCGGATCCCGCGGATCAGCCGGCTTCTCGCGCTCCGGACCGTGAAACTCCGCGCCGCGCCCGGTAATGAGCAATCCATCGAGCGTGAATCGGCTGTCACGACACATCGTGACCGTGAACGCATCCGGCAGGTCAGTTTGCCAATCCAACATCCGCAAAATGGGCCGGACACCATTCGCCGCGCGCAATTGGAGAGTTTGGTTCGCGTTTACTCGAATGTAGATCGGTTCAACATAGACGCCGCTATCGGTGATCTCGATAACTGCATCCTGGGGTTTATCTTCATGCCATTGATTGATTGCCTGGCGCAGCCGAGAGAATGGTTTGCCTTCACCCACCTGATAGCTCTTCACGGCGGCCACTTCCGGAGCTTGTGGTGGCGAATTTTGCGCATCGGAAGATTCCACCGTCGCTCGCGGAAACGGATCCAGGATCGGACGGTCATATTCGCCACCACCGAGTTCGGCGCTGAACCCATAATGGTAGGTGACACGCACTCCTTTCTTCGGCATTTGGTCCTGGTCCAGCGGGAACGCGAACCGTCCGAGGGCGGGATCGACCGCGATGTGCTTAGCCAAAGGCGCGTATTCCCAGTCGGATAAATCAGCCGGCACAATCGCTTCGATCGGTATCGGCTTCGCCGGATCGAATCCGGCCCAGCCGTCCGCCCAAATAGTGAAACTTTTTCGCTCGCCGTAGAAAAGCCCGGGATGTCTTTCAAACGCCAGTCGGCGAATTGGCGCGGCTACATTTGCTTCCTGGGCGATTGTCGTTTCGTCAATTTCCGCTTCGGGTTGTCGGAATAATGGCGCGTCCTGGCCGAGCAAACTGAAGGTGAAACAATTGGGATGCACGTTCTCTTCGCAGCGCGGACGTGAACGCGTCACCGAATAGGGCTTCAGCCGCCAGACAAAAAGGCCGACCGACGGAATGTTGTAACGCCCGAGAGTGCGATGCGAGTTGATTCGTCGCACGTCCACCGTGCGCGGCTCCGCGTCGAACGGACTTCCAATCAAATCCAATTCCTCCACGCCTAATACGTCCGTCGTTAGGGCGCGATACGGGCGAAGGTGATTGATGTTCTGGTTCCAACCGAGGAGTTTGAAAAATTCGACTGCGCGCGCCGGCCAATCAGCCACGTCCTTGGCGAGCAGCTCCAGCAGCGCGAGCGTTCCTTTACGGCGTCGATAGGCGATCGTGTTTGCCACTTCCCGCCGCGGAATGAGAACGCGGTTTAGCGCGCGGCCTTCGGCGGTCGCGTCGTCGCTTAACTGACCGGCATCCGAGACGGGGCGATAACCGATCAAGTCCGCGATGTACGGCACGACCCAGTCATCGGCGGTTTCGATGAACCAATTGTCGTACAGCTGTCTGACGTCGTCCTCGACTACGTTGACCTGCTCGGCGATGACCCGGAGCAGTGCTTGCAACGGATATTTCTGGTCCGCGTCGCGCATCCGGTAGACGGCGGGTAACAGCTTGTAGAGCCGGTCGATTCGCGGGTCTGAAGCGGGGATGTTCATTTGATCTGATTGAAGATTAACGTGTCGGGTACGGCGTCGGTGAAGATCGCAAGTTGCGCCGGGCGCGGCGCGCCGCCTTCAAAATCGGCCATGTTCACCGCAACTCGCTTAGTAGCGCTTGGCGCGTGAGGCTTGGGAGTTCTTTGCATGAGGAAAGCTGCGGATGGATTGACGATTTGTTCCACCGCTTCAGCGATATCGCTCAACGTCAGAAGCGTTCGTTCTCCCGTTGGCTTTCCATTGTCGCCCAGCACGGGCTTTTTCTCTGGCACACCGCCGAAAGCATCCACGTCAACGTATTCGACGCCGTCCGTGTTTTGGATCGCGCTGATGATTTCTGAGAGCAATGCCGGTTGGCCGAGAGCGCGTTTTTGAAAGCCAAAAGCATCGAGCAATCCTGCCCGAATGTTTGGCGCCACCGATTCCCATTGGTAATCCGGCGCAAGGCGCACGTTCGCGCTCAGCACAAGCACTACCAGTTCGCGCTCCTGCACCTGCACCGGCAGGTCGGGATCGCCGAATCTGTGCAGCGCGATGAGCAGGTTCTGATAAAGATCGGAAGTTTCATCGATCGGAACATCATCCGCTCCCGCGATCGTTAGGTGAATGAGCTGGCGCTTGGTGTCACTTAATTTTCGCGCGGCCGCCTTTCCGATCCCCGCAAACGTGCGCGCGAAATCCCCGTAATCCTGCACCGAGACGAGCCGGTCGAGCGCCATGACCGCCAGCGGCGCGTTGTCCCGTGCTTGATCGCGATTTTCCCGGTCCGCTCCGCCCGAAGCGGCGAGTGGATTGATCACCGCTTTCACGCCTAAAGGGCGGGTTTGCAGCAGGCTGATTTGCTCGGCCTTCACATTGCCCGGCCGGCCAATTCCATTTCGATAAATCGAGACGACGTTTGCCATGCCGGTGGGGACTCGCGTGCCTTCTGTGCCGTTTCCGAAAATCACCGTGGTCTTTTCTTCATCGTTGGTCTTGGTGATAAAGACCCGATCCTTCAGACCCAGTCCCGCAAGCGTGTCGGCTTCGTGCCACTGCACGTTGTTCACAAAAACCTCCAGTGTGGTCTCGACACCCGAGGGATTGGGCGCGGAGACGAAGGTGAGCGGGGGCTGCTTTAGCGTGAAACTTTGAAATGACTGCGTGGCGTCGCCGTTGCCGAGCGTTTCGTTCCGTGTCTCGCCGTGAGTAGCTTTAACGACGTTGCCGTAAATCTTTAGCGTCTCCCGCTTGTAGGCATAAGCCGTCGGAGTTGCTAGAAAAAGAGTGGTGCGGGTCTTGTCACCTGGCAGGGTCGGGTCGAAATCCTGACGCAGGCTGGCGATCATGAGTAACTCGCTCGACTCGACGCCACTCACGCCAGCAATATCCGCACGTTCGCCCGAAAGAATGACCCAGCGGCCGGACTTAAGGGAATCATAGAGTTCGTCGAGCGGGATTTCCTGACCGGCGACATCGCCGGTGACCGGTTCTTCTACGAGCGCAAGCTGTTCGCTTTGCCCGCGCACCAGCACAGAGCGCAAGGTCGAAAGATCACCGCTGTTACTACTCCTCCAATCATCCGCGAAAACCAGTTTGGTGGTTTTGCCGCTGATATTGTATGCGTTGCGTTGAATGGTTTGCGTGCTGTTGACTAACTTAACAGCGCGCGTGTCAAGACCCTGCTGAACCAGGACATAGCTGCCCGATTGGATGGCGTCATAATTTTGATCGAGAAAGATAGAGTCAGTACTTTCCGAACTATCCATGGGCCATTCATCCCAGTCGTTAGGCGGATTGGGCACGTTGTCGCTGTAAGTGGGTATCTTCGGTACATTGGCGCCGAAGAGTGAAGCTTCCGTGCGTAAAACAAAGACACCTTTTAACTCTGGCGTCGCATCGTTGATATTGGCGTTGGCCCAGGCGGTGTAAAAGCTGGTACTGAGTCTCGGCGCAAACTTTACCAGCAATTGCGGGTTGGAATCCGCGCTGACTTGAAAGGAGTTACTCAAGCTGCGACTCAATTGCAGGCTACCCGCCACCTGAGGCTGGGCGGGCAGAAGCAGCGACCCCGTGAAGAGTGAAAGGTTGGTCGTCGCGGCCGGCTGGCCTGTTGAACCGGTCGGATTCTTGAAAAGATCGGCCAGCTTATTCGCGAAATCATTATAAGCGGGAACAAAATCATCTAACTCGGGTGCGCCATAACGTTTGAATTCCACCGCCCACACGTCTGGAGTGCCTGCGCCCAGGTAAGCCTGAGTTATGTAGTCGTCCGCTAGCGAAAGAATCCTTTGCCCACTCTCAGTGCTTGCGTCAGGGAGGCCTTTGATGGCATCGCGAAACGCCAGCAAGGCATTGAGTGCGCTGAGCAAAAGTGGCGCAATCGCCTGGAGCTCAATTCGGGTTTGGTTAGATTCGAACTGGCTCTCGACACTTTGCGCCGTGCGCAAAATCGACGGACTTCCGTTCGCGCCAAATACAAGCAGCAGCGAATCGCCAGCCTTAAGATTGTTGGTCGCGCCGGCGACATAGATGTTTTCAATCGCCATCGCATCAGCAAGGGTGATGTTTTGCGGCTGGGTGAGACGGACCTGTAAGTTGTTCCAATCCGCACGAGCATCGAGCGGCTCACTCGTCTCAAAGGACTGTGGTAGCTCACCTGGGCCGGGAATACTTTGAGAACGCGCGCCAGCGGGAATCTGTGCCGGCGTAGTTTGGTTTTCGTCAATCGTATAGGCGAGGTAAACCGTCGCCGCCACACCTGGCCGCAACTTATAACCAATCAACCGTGCCAGCTCGAGAATTGAGCGACGCTCGGTCGCGGTTCGAAGAAAACCTTCGTTTGCTAATCGCTCCTGATAAAAAGTGATCACGTCCCCGATCGTGGCCCAGCTATCGAGCAGCGCGATTGAGAAATCGCCTGGATTGCGTGTCGTTAGGTCGCGCAGCGGAGTCAGCGTCTCCAGACTCGGTCCGTCCGTACTTGGTGCATCCACCGTCATAGTGGAGAGACGCGCCTTCATCGTTTCCAGGAAGGCACCGTGGGTGCCAACACGATAACTCAGCGCACTCAAACCAGGACGATTGATGACCGACTGAGGAGTCAGCGCTTGAATCCCTTCGCAACAGCCACAGGTCTCCGTCGTGCAGCCGCAGGTCTTACTAGTCATCCTATCGGCCTCCTTTCACGCCAATCTCGAGTTTGCCGTGCTCAGGATAATTTGGGTCGTTATCCAGTTGCGCGATTTCATTCACCCTTAACGGCAGGACACCACTCTCGAGCTCATGGTTGGGCGACTCAAAAAGCCGATGGAATCGGGCTACAGTTATACACTCAACTCCTGTTACCGCTTGAGCAGTCGCGATGATCTTGCTCAAGAAAATGCCTTCGCCGAAAGTGATGTTATCCGGATGGAAAAATCCGCGCCGTCCATCAGGCAAAACGCGGTCACTAAATGCATCGAGTAACGCCGCTTTGACATGTGCGCGCAGATATCCCGGCAGCGCACAAACTTCGAGCTTCAGATCCAGCGGAACATAACTCGCGGAAAGCACGCGTAAATCATGGCAGATGCGGCGGACCTGACGTAACTCGCATTCGAGTTCACAAAGTAGTTCACTGCTCGCGTGCTCGCTTTTCAGCGGATCGATTGCGACATCAGCCTCGTACCAACTTCCCGTCCAGACGAGTGCCGCGGATGCGCGCTGGATCTTTGCATTTCGCTCCGCGATCAGCGCGTAGTCTTCTGCGACGATTGCCCGTTGAATTTCCTTGGGATCGCGGATTGCTGAAGGAGCAAACAGTTTCGCTTGGAGCATCGGTTCGGCATCCGTGCCCCCCTCTGCCGGCAACGGGTTGCGAACCGTGACCGACAAACCGCTGATCTTGGTCTTGTTCAGAACCAGACAACAAATCGCCTCGGCGCCGACATTCCCACTCATACCGTTGCCGAGTCGATAAGTGGCATGGAAGCTTTTGCCTGCGGTCGGTTGAAAGCCGAGTTCGCCGTCGCCGAAGCGCAGATAGGCCACCCCGTCATTATCGATTTCCACCACGAAACAGCGATCGTTCGAACCGCTTTCAATCAAGTCATAGGTCGCAGTCCATTGTTCGTTAGGCTGAGAACCAAGCTGAATCTGCGGCAGGGCCGCGCGAACATCCTGGCTCAAGAGCGACGCGGCCGGCGCCCAGTGCGTCGCGACTGGACTATCCGCCGGCAATGGTGCCCGAAAAGTTAGCCCGGCCTTCGACAAATGCGGTCGAAACAGTCCAGCGACCGTTTGAATGTCGCTGGGATGATCGGCGCATTCGCATACTGCTTGTGTCGTCAGCGTGGGCACCTCACCAAGGTCTTCTTCGAAAAGCATTCCGTGATCCACCAGGATTACGTTACCGCGTACGACAGTAATATTTTCGAGATACTTGCAATCGGGTGCCCGCCCAATCGCCGAGATACAAAGTGGAAACGGGAGTGCATCCTGCTCCGTCCACTCAATCTCTATGATAGGCTGATTGTAAAGTGGATCGATCCCCGGACTAACCTTGGTCAGACGAACCGCGTGCCGGTGAGTCGGGTCCGCATCGGCAGGATCTCCGGTTACCGGTCCAAGCACTTCTTCGAAGATCAGGATATCTCCCGCTTCTAATTGACGCTTCCGGGCGCGCGGAGGTTGCATTTTCAGTTCGGGTTGATCGGGAGAAGTGACAGGAGTCTCCTCCGATCCGTCCAAAAGCGTGGCCGAGGTGCTGCCTCGTTCGAGGCAACATTCCTTCTCGCCCCAGGTATAGAAATGCATCTCGCTATTTGCGGCGTAAAACTTAACTGATGTCGCGCCTCGTAGATCCATCGGAGCGAAAACGTCGTAACTGCTCACCGAAATCTCAGATAGGTCCGACCAGTTCAAAATCGATTTGCCGGCTAATTGCGGCGCATCGACACCGGTGATAAATGAGACATCTCCCAGATCGAGCTCAAAATCGGTATCGGTTGTGATAACGATCCAGGCGCGCGCATTACAGCCTTCATGCAACTTATAACCCACCAATCGCGCGTGTCGGCGCACCGAGATACGCTGACGGGCTGTGTCGAGATAGGCTTCTGTCGCAACCGCATCCTGGTAATAACTCAAGTAGTCGCCGGTGTAAGCCAACAGCTCCACGAGCGCCACCCCAAGATCGGGAACGTGGCGCTCTTTCCAATCCGGCACGAGCAATGCCAATCGGTCAAAGGCCAGTTGCCGAAAACTGGCATAGTCTTTGGCGAGATAATTGATCTCGGGCTCAGCTAACTCTTCTGGTTGGCATTGACAGATCGGTGCGCAGTCCAGGTCGGATGGACAGTTTACCTTGAAAGTGAACTCAACCTGCTGGTAACGCGGGTCAATCTGCTTAACGCCGACCAGGCTCAGAGTATAAGTCGAAAAGTCGCCATACTTGTCGAGTTCGATGACAAGCTGATCATCTTTCTCGGGATCGGAATCGGCCACCGGCGTGACTTGGGTAATGTGTATGTCGGTCACGCGCTGACCGCCGGAAAGCTTAAGGTATTTCGCCAGATCCGGTTTTTCCTCACTCAACTCCGGCGGCAGCTTGCCGAGGAAGAATACGGTCAGGGTCAGCTGGTCATTGCTGACCTCGACGTAGTCCAGGCCGTTAAGTCCTTGCGCATCTCGCACCGCGTCGCGGCGGTCATCCTGTTGGCAACAAAAGCTCACGGTTAGTCGGGCATCAAAACGTTTGGGTAAAGGTTGCGGTTTGGGTTTCGTTCGTGCTTTTAACGACGTACTGCACGACCACATTCAAAGTCGAGTCCTCGGCGGTCACCTCGACCTTTTGCGCGACGATGACGTCGCCCAGCCAGCGTTGCAGGCCAGCCTGGATGGTGAATTGCAAGGCGGACGCAATTTCGGGGCTATTTGGCGCAAACACCATCTGCAACAATCCACTCCCAAAGTCCGGCCGGTTGACGCGCTCGCCTGGATTGGTGAAGAGAAACTCTTCGATCATGTCGCGGATATGATCGTCATTGTCAGTCGCTGCCGTACGGCCGCGCTGGTCGAAATGATATGGAAAATCCAAATTCATGTTTGCTCTACGTGGCACTGACTCGGATTTGAGTGACAGCAATGATGAGCGGCGTTCCAGTGGGTGCGCAGATTGCCTGGCTGCTTTGCACCAGGAGCGGCTGGCCATTGGATAGAACACGCGTCGTGCCGGTGAGCCATTGGGCCGTGACACAGGGGCCGTTCGCGCCTGGCGGCGGTGGTAGCGTGCAGCCCGCCACAACGTAAGGCGCCGTCATTAGGACGGTCGGTTGGCCACTCACGGTCACGCGCGGATTCGGTACCGTCGGTTGAGCCTGGCCGGCATGCGAGCACATCACCTGTGCGCCTACGTGGACTAGAAACCCTGGCATAAGTTACGATGGCTCCTCTTAACATGTGGCTTCATATGACCGTTAGTGCTCCGTTATTCACCGTCACGGTTGGTCCGATCATGGTAATCGATGCGCCTTTCCCATTCTGAATGTAAATACCGCTGTCATTCACGACAATCATTGCCCCGGTTGCGCTCTTAAGAATGATCCCACCCGTTGCCGGAGTTGGAGGTAGGTCGCTGATCATGAACGTATGTTGCAGGAGCGACTGCATGACAATGTTAGGGTCAGCCGGGTTACCGGCCTTGGCCAGCGCAGGGATATCTGCGGCCGACCCCCAGCGACAGCCGCTCCAGATGGGATAATCCGGGTTACCACCTTCGAATTCCACCCATACTCCTGCGCCGATCGGTGGGACGAGATAAACACCCATGGGCGGGCCGGTTGGGCCTGCCAGCGGCACACAAGGCTCGGCCCAGCTCGACGGGATCACACCTAGCACATCCGGCACGTTAAGCATTAATCTTCCCCGTAACTCTGGGTCCACATTGTTCAGGACCGTGCCGCGATATTTCCCGAAGTATTTCTGGTTCATGGTAAGGCAGGCACGACCGGCGTTTGGGAAATCAAACCATCCCGTGAAAGGGTGAAACTCTGTTTGTATTCGCCGCGCTTGAGGTCGTGCGTAACACTCGCGACATAGTATAATCCATCGTAGGAGATCCCTGCGCCGCGCACACCCACGAGTAAGCGTGCGCGCAAGATACTCCCATACCGCGGCACACTCAGCGAACCGTTGCCACTCACGGCGTCCGCACCGTCGCGCAATAACCCGAAAGCTTTCTTCGCCGCTTCGTCAGGCGACAGGTTCGCCATGTCATCGGAGAAGACGATCTTAGCTGGTGGAGTCAGCCGGAGTCCTAACGGCGGGTTGAGCACGTCGATGTTCGGCAGTGGAATCGGGATCGGAATCTTTTTTGTGATCGGATCCAGAACGGTGATCACGGTGACCTTCTTGGACAATCCATCCAAACTAAAACTCAGCGACTCGACATTTGTTGCCCAGTCCATGTTTACACTGAGAGCGGGCTGGGGGATTGGAATCCGCACGTCCGGGCCGAAATAAGCGGTGCTGGTCAGAGGTGCCGGGCCTGGCTCGACGTAGAAGGTATAACCACAGCGCGAGGCCAGACCTTTGATATACGAAAGATCGGTCTCGGTTTGTGATTCGAAGCCTTCCGTAGGCGACTTTACCGTATCCACGAGGGGTGGGATTACCATGGGAATAATTCCGAACATGGCATACTTGCTCAAGATTATTCCAATCTTGGCCGCGTCCGGCATCGCTGGATAGGGTAACCTCATTTCCACCACATCCATCAGCACACTTAGGTCCTCCCCCGTAAGTGTCAGTGTCGATTGTCCGGCTTCGTTGCTGGGAGCTAACTCATGGCGCGTCACAACCCCGTCACAAATGACCTGCGGTATCCCAAGAAAAGTAACAATAACGACGACCCGAGTGACCATCGGGTCGAGAAGTCCGCTCGGCAAAAGGGCTAACTGAATGAGAGATGTCTTACCAAGGGAAAACTTGAGTTGAAAACCGGTCCGCTCTCGCTCGCTGCTCACCTGGACGCTTTGCAATGCCTCGACCAGCGGCAACGGTGCCGGGATCGGCACAGGGAGCGGTCCTATCAGCAGGGTGAGATGGATGCCATCAAGCATTGGTTGCCCCTGGTATTCCTTCCGGGAGGGTAATGCGAAGACGGCGTCCGATGGTTTCACTCAGCTCTTCCGGCCGTATAGCGCGGTTCGCGTCGCAGATACGCCAGAATTGTTCCGGATCGCCAAGGAAACGTGCGGCGATATTGTCGAGTCGATCGCCTTCGGAGACCACGTATTCCTGTAGCAAGGAAAAGCTTTCCGGTTGTGGAAGGAAACGGCGGGTGAGGAAAACAATTGTGCGACCGTCGCTCGTCGAAAAAGTCGCGGTGTTGCAATTGCAGTAACGACTGGTGTACGGAAAATTCATCGTTTGCATGACTGGATCAAGCCTGAACGCCCGTGCTTTGCATATTGTTAAAAGTATTCGTGGTCGCCATGACCTCCTTGGCGATGTGATGGGCAAGGAAAAGGACGTTGCCTGGACTAAGGAGAGGCAGGTCCTGGTAACTCAAGACAGTGAGCGATAGTTCTACCTTGGCCCGAACTGGATTGAGGTTCGTATCGTGAGCTTCCTCCGTTATACTAAAGCTCGCGATCCGGACCGGCAGGACTCGCTGTGGTCCCCAGACGAACAGGATCATAGGGCCAGTGGCAGGGATGATCTCTATCGTCCCAATAGCAGATAGCACATCGTTGGCAATGACTGCCGCGGTTTTGGGATAAACCAGCATCTCGAGTGCTGCGAGCGTCGGATATATGCCAACTGAAGTAGCGGGCGCCTGTCCCAGTTCGAGTTGATCAGTGGCGTCGATCTCCACACTGAGAGTGATTGTTTCCTTCGGCGCCCCGGTCAGGCGAAAGGCTTCACCGCGATCGCCCTCGGCGCTGACCGCCCTCGGCTCAAGCTTACGAGTCATGGTGTCGGGGTTATATTGGAAGATGACTACACTGGCCAAAGGATTGAGGGGATCGATCCCGATAATAGCGCCCTTGAGCACACGCGGTGAGTTAGGAAAAGTGCTCATAGGAGTTACCAATCAGCCAGAACCACACTCGATCCTTTCCCCAGAACCTTAACATTCTTAAAGCCAGCCTTTTCGAACGCCTCCTTAATCAAAGCGCTGTCCTGTTCGCCAAGTTGCCATACGTTGAGGCGGACCTTCCCGCCGGGCGCCATAACCTTGGCGGTCGCCTGCGCCGCGCGCGGCCAGTCCACCGTGCTCGAGGTGAGTTTTCTCGAGATCACCTTCTGGACTGAACCAGGTTCAAACACCTGGTCCATCTCCTCGAAACCGGCTTTGACGTGATTGGGGATGCCTTTGGTAGGACCACCGGTGCCCTGCTTGATTGGATTAAGGTTAGTCACCTGCTCGGCTCCCTCTTCCAAGCCGCCGCCTACATTCACCGTTCCATTCAAGGGCTTGACGCGTTTGGCGGCTTCGACCGCTGCTTTCGAACCGGTGCCCCTAAGTCCTCCGCGCGCATTGACCGGTTTACCTGTAATCTCAAACGCCTTTGCATTCGCGCCAATGATACCTACCTGGGCGAGAACAGAGAATACCTGCGGAAAAGTCTCCAGCTCTTTACTTAGTAACTCGGCGTCCCACTTTTCGAGCAGCACTTGCTGGGTGCGCTTGATCGCCTTTTTCATACTGCAAAGGTTAGGAGTCGTGGCGCAATTTAGTTTTGCCGGAACGGTTCGACCCGTCGCCGAGATGCCGCTTACGGCGTTCGCATCGGCCGGTTTCTCGGTTCCTTCATCAATCGTATCGATGCTGATCTGTTCCTCCGAACCATCGAGGAAGCGAAGGGTGACAAAGGGTGAAAACTTTCCGGTCCCCTCGATGATTTGTGGGTCGTAAACGAAATCGACAAAGCCATCAATGCTCGGGTCCTCGGGGATATTTCCAGGTCCCGCTTCGTCAAAGATGCGAATGAGGTCGGCGTCCGCATCCTGCGGAGTCTGTCCTGACGGCCCACCGCCTCTTCTCCCTGAACTGAATCCTACCGAAACAATCAACTCGTCCGGGTAAGACAGTGACCAGGGATCTGCACCTTCCAACTCGACATGAAAGCGGAGCCCGGATTTCACCTGGCCAGCCTTAAAAATCCATTGCTGCTTGCTTGGGTCAGGCGAGACCTTGTATTGGCCCGGTCGTAAGTCAGTCGAGATAGTTCCCAGGATATAACCCTGCGGCGCCGGAACCGCAAAGCCCACCCGACCGCTGCGCAAGTCTACAATGATACGACTAACCGGCGTTCCGGCGCCGACGACTGGTTTAGCTTCCTCCTCTTTCTCCTCCCCGGTCGATTCCGCCTTGGCCTCCGTCTTCGCCTGACGCGCGATTCCGCGCTCACCCGATTTGGAGACATTTACTGGCTTGCCACGATCGACCTCCTTTGCCGTCCTCTCCGCTTCCGTCTCCAAAGGTGAATCTGACCTGGCCAGAGATAGCCTGTCATGTCCGCGGTCCGACTGTTGAATGGTATGAGTTAATTCGTGCACGAGAAGATGCCGGCCGAGGCTAGTAATAGGATTGAATTGCCGGGGGCCAAAAGCGATATGGTTACCGAGGGTGTAAGCGTTGGCCTCGATCGCGTCGGCGGAACGTCCCGCCCGCTCATCGGTGTGAATCCGGACCTTGGCAAAATCGTGGGCAAACCGTTTCTCCATCACTTCACGCGTTTCTCGTTCCAATGGATAACCTGGTGATTGCAGGACCTGTTGAACGAGCGAGAAGCGGTCTCTCTGCGGTGCAGCGGCGAGTTGTGTGGCGGAGCTGGACGATCTGGCAATGGCGACGTTTTGCTTCATCTGTCTATGGTCGTCTTTCGTTCATCATTCTTGAGTCGTTAGTCCGAAGCAGCCTTCCAGTCGTTGCATTCCCGCGGCAGCTTTTCCTGGCCGTAACGTTTCATGATCTTAATAAAAGGTTCCATGTCGCGCGCGGAAATGGTGCTCCCGTAACCCATTAAGTCATCCTTTTGCTCGAAGGTCACCCCGTAGCAACGTGTATCCTCTCCTTTACAAAGCGGATGATCCAGACCCATAAGGTGCCCAAATTCGTGCATCACTGGGACCTGCGCGAAGTCGACTTGGCGGAGGTTGTCCGGCGAGGGCGGCTTTTTGACATCGACCAGAACTGGTGTCGTCCTGATCCTACTTGTTGTATCACTCAGTTGCCAGTTAGTGGAATTACTGCGTTCTCCCCGGTCTCCCCAGAGAGTGATGGTTTGGTGTGGATTACCGTAGTCGAGTAACAGGTTGACCTGAACGGAGTAATGCTCTGCCATGCAACTCGACTTGAGACCAAAGGCCGTATTGCGCCAGGTGTTCTCGATTAGCTCTTTGGCGGCCATAAAGAACGATACGATGCGCTTCCACTTTGCTACGAACGAGTCCGCCGCCACGGCGTCATTCAGGGCGAGTCGCATTGTCAAAGTCACGCGGTGATTGCGAGTATCGACTTCGCCGTCGAAGCGATCGGAAAAGTTGGAACGATCGTATTGATAGACACCGAAGGGTAAGGCGCCAGAGCTTTTGGATTGGCGCTGGAGTGGACCGGCGCTTTCAGGCCGAAACCCAAATTGCGATTGCTGGACGACATGCGCTAGCTCGTGGGCCAGTAAGCGACGTCCTTCGGCCGAGCCGGGGCGATAATGGCCGGAATCGAAGACGATCTTGTTTCCGACCGTGTAAGCGTTGGCTCCCAGGACGCGCGCGCTCGCGGCGGCGCGGGCATCGGTGTGCACGCGGACTCGAGTAAAATCATAGCCCAGATTTTTCCCCATAAACTCACGCGTGGCAGGCTCGAGGGGTTGACCATTTTGACCGAGGACATCGTGCACAATCGGAGGCGCGCTCGCCGCCAACGACCCGGCTACGCTTTTCCGGCGCACAGTCTCACCCTGGCTCACCTGTGGTTTTGCGGTCGCGTCGCTCGTTAGTCCTTCGCGTGGTGTCGAAGCGGCGTGGCCTAACGACTCAAGGAGTGGCCCGCTTGTTCGTCTTTCGTTTACTACGGACTCGGCTATCTCATCGGCTTCCTTTTCATATCGATCCCCGGGCTTGCTAATCGTGAGTGTGCTCTGAAGTCCAAGGCGCTTGCGCTTGCACGTTTCACACTCACCCGTAGGTCCGGGTGTGCCGCCGCAGGCGCATTTGCGTTGCAACATCCCTATCGAGGTGAGGAAGGAGGGGGGAATTTGTCTCCTGGTAGCGCTGGACAAGTAGCTCATGGTCGGTTCCCAGCTTTCATGTCGCGGTGCTTGCCATCTGCGTGCACCAGTTAGCGTCAGGTATAGCTCCGGCGTGCCGAATTGAGCCCGGCGCCATCAGGTTATCGGGGTTCGAGCTGTGCGCGCCTCCTTCGGCGTCGCCGGCATAACCCGCAGCGTGACCGGATTCATGCGCCAAAGTATCGTCGGCTGCCAGGTTCCGGTTCCAGAGAATACCTGCTGTGCCTGTGTTGGCGCGTGGGAAGATACGTGCACCCTGCCATGTCTGGCTCAACGTGCTTTCGGTCACCAACACCTTGCGGCCAGAGGACGGGCCTGAGATGGCGGCCAGATTCTTATCACCTAAAGTGCGATCGGCGGCGTTGTCCGAGTCATAATCGCCATCACTGGGTGCTGGCTTATTAACCCGGTTCCAGTCGTAGTGAGTCTTAACATCGACATCGCACGCGGCGGAGTTCATGACACAGCACAAAAATATGGCCGTCTTCTCAACGGCGATAGACGTACGCAGCTTCCGCATGGTCACGTCGTTAGCTTGGGCGCTTGAGTCAAAACCGACGTTAACCCAAATGGTCTTGCGCGGCGCTGGCGCCCTTGAGCCAGCTCCCGCTCCATCCTGGCGCTGCAAAGCGCTGCCGCTGGAAGTAATCGGAGGCGCAGATGCGCCTGAGGCTATCGCATGACTCACCGATTGAGCCTGACGTTCATCGGCGTTGTCGGACTGACTTATTTCGAGACCGAAGTTTAGCCCGGTAGGCGCGCCGCGTTGCTGTATCACGTGGGTTAGTTCGTGCGCTATCAAGCCGCGTCCAGCGACACCACCAGGATGGTATTGGCCTTGTCCAAAGACGACATTCCTGCCAACCGTGTACGCCCGCGCGTCTATAGCGCGAGCTGACTCTGCCGCCCTGGCATCAGTATGGACGCGTACGTTGCTGAAATCGTGGGCGAACCGGGCCTCCATAAACGCGCGCGTTGTGGTATCGAGCGGCTGTCCAGGTGATCTCAAGACCGAGCGAACAACCGGCGGGACACTGGAATCCGTCTTAGCTGATAAGCGACTGCTTTTTCGCTGGAGTCTCTTCTTACGGCATGATTCACACTCGCCGGTGGGTCCGGGCGTTCCGCCGCAGGCGCATTTGCGTTGCAGCAAAGCAAAGCTTGGTGGCTTCGCGTTTATGACGCTGCCGGCCTGCGCGCTCCTATGGATGGTATCAAACATCAGTTTCAAGTTGGTTTCGTCATCTCCGCAGTCAGTCCTATGTGTGAAACTGTGCCGTTAGCTAAACACAATGGACCAAGGACGTGTTTCATAGCCTAACCAGCAGTATGTCCCGCGCAGGACGCGAAGGCAGCCCTTCCTGAGACGCGTAGAGCAAATGATTCGAAGCAGCTTGCATCCGCCCGCCTGAGGGCATTCGGTGCGTGTCGCGCCATATCAAACCAAATATGGAAAGGTTCGTGCAGGACGGTGGCTGAACGTTGGTCGGCTGTGTCCCAAAAGGCCTGACAAAGGACAATGAGTCGATTGCCTGGACAGGAGAAGGCAAAGTCAGTGCCGCATGAACCTTGAGTGCATCCGACGAGTGTTATCGATCCGTCTCCCCGACAGATGTACCGCAAGTATCCGCTTTCCAGCGTTTCGCGTACGCGACGGAAACGACCGATCTGCTGTTGTATAAGACCGAACTGGGCCCGGTTCGTGAGTGTGAGGCCAAGCTCTTCCTGCAAGATCGTATCCGTGGCAGCGTCTATCGGATCACCGGCTCGCGCGGCCGCGAGTTGGGTTGTGAGTGTTTGTTCGGCTTGCCGCGCTAAGATAATTGCGTCGGCGTCTGCATCGGTGATCGCTGCGACTGCTTCTGTGCCGGTGAGGTTCGGATTTGTCAGGCCGCTGTCATGACACGAGACGTTTTCAGGCCGGACGCGTCGTCGTATCTTCCGACTGGATTCCTGCGAGATCGATGCTTTGTAAGAAGCTTGGCTATCTGCTGTTTCGACTGCTCGTGACGCGCGGTCTGCCTCAGTCTCCGCAGGATCGGCTTCACTCCCGACGTGAAGTAAAGCTGGCGTTAACGAGTTGCCGCTTTGTTGTGCGACATGTGTTAGTTCATGCGCAATGAGTCGTCGTCCGGCTATTGTGCCGGGCGAATACAGACCGTCGCCAAACACAATGTCGCGCCCGACGGTATAAGCGAGCGCATTAACTGCCTGAGCAGACTGAGCGGCCTGTGCGTCGGTGTGAACTCGGACATTGCTGAAGTCACGACCAAAGCGGCATTCAATCGAGGAGAGCGCGTTCTTATCGAGCGCCTGACCGGGAGAACTTAGCACGTCGCGAACAATCTGGGGAGCGACGGCAGGTTGACTGCCTACCGACGAATACGCCGCTTTACGCTGGAGCCTCTTTTTGCGACATGCTTCGCACTCACCCGTCGGTCCCGGCGTACCGCCGCAGGCGCATTTGCGCTGCACAATGCCCGCTCGCATCGGAGTGACCGATGGAGAATTTTTCGATATTTGCGCTCGAGTCATTATGGTTTGCGCAGTTTCATCAGCTGGCTGTAGAAAAGAAACAGTCGCGTCTTGGAGTAACTGTGGTGGTGACTTGGTAAAAGGAGCATCATCGGAACTTAGAATTTGCGGGAAGTCAGACGCATGATTGTGCGGTAAGTGTCACCGCCGATTGTGACGGCCTGGCCACCCGTCGCACCTTCCAGGCTGGTCCCTGTGACGTCCGCGATTGCTGTCACCCGCTTGTTTACGAGGGGCTGGACCGCCACGACGCTTTGGGCAAAGCTCATACCGCCATTGATGAGTCGGGGCACGAGCGCAGCCGCCCCGGCTTGCGTGATCCTTGTCACAGCCCAACGCAAGGCCACCCGGGATGCGACCGCTTCAGTAGCCGCGGTGGCCGAGGCCACGACAAATTCGGCAATCGCCGCCCCTGCCGCAATGATGGCCGGCGCGGCGAGTGCCAGTAGCACCCCGCCTTCGGCGACCCCAATAACAATGGCAATCGGCAGCAGCGCCGGGTTGATTTGTAGGAAAGGAAGGTTGTGTGGATCGACTCGAGTGCCGCGGCGAAATTGCTCGTTGCGTATTTGCTGCGCCGCGCTGGTTACGCCTTGGTAGATATCGTCGGCAGCGACAATGATGAACTCACGACCGACCTCTGCTTCAAAAGCGGGAAGACGATTTGCGAAATCTCGAAAATCGGGATCGACTCCAATTGGTCGCACGCGTTGCTTGACCGGTTCCGGCGCCTTCTCGGGCACCTTTTCTGGAACCTTCACCGGCGGCGTTGGCTTAAGTGCCCCAGTGCAAATGCAGCCCCTGGCGGGGCCGACCCAGCCACAGGTGCCGGTGTTTTGGTATCCACACCTGTAGATACCCGCCCGGCACGCCTTCATACTAAGACTGGCGCAGTCGATCCGAGCCAGGGCTAACCCGGTGTTCGTCGAAAGCGCCTGGCTACCGCGGCTGCCAAAAGCTACTCGTGCCGCTACATTGTCTGCTTGCCCTTCCGCTGGGTCACTCGATCTGCCAATTGCACCCGCGCCATCCCAACGCGCACCCCCCTGTTGCACAGTGTGTGCGAGCTCATGAGCAAGCAGGTAGCGGCCAAGCGGCGTCTGCGGCTGGTAGTACTGATCGGAAAAAACTACGTCGCGCCCAATGGTGAAAGCGGCGGCCTGGACCGACTCGGCTGCGGAAGCGGCCATCGCACCCCGATGGATGCGAACTGCGCTGAAATCGCAGTTGAAACGCGGCTCCATATAGCTTCGCGACGCGGCATCAAGTGGTTCACCAGGGTCTTGTAACACTTCGTGAACGATCTCCGGCAAAGCGCCCGGCTCGGCTCGCGTGAGCGCGCGACGCCGTAATGGGTCGTGCTTTTTACGGCACTCAGCACACTCACCGGTCGGACCCGAGTCGCCACCGCACGCGCACTTCTGCAGAAGGCCTCCTCGAGCAGGCCAAATGGACGACCGCATCGGTATCGTCCGCTGAGAGACAGATTTCTTTGCTATTGCCGGCGTGTGTAGCATGGGCTTATTGAACTCGTGGTCAGTTATCTGCTTAGTCGCCACCAAATGCGCGGGCGTTCAAAAGTCACGCGCGAAGTTAGTATTGGAGACTTAGTCATAAGGCACTGTGCATTCACTTTTGGTTTGGCATACTTATCTCCGTTGTTGGTTAGTTAGAGACGGGTCATTGCGACTTTCTAATTGAACGCGTCGGTTGTGACGAGCCCGGGATGGTGTGGGACCGGTAACAAGTCCTGCGGAACCCAGAGTCGCGAAGAGGGTTTGCCCAATCTTGGTCCCGAGTTCCGTGACGTTATTGTCGGATTGGATTTGCAGATGGTTCCCGAGGACACGGACTCGGCGAGGCGACGTCTCGGGAAGAGTCATGTCACTTGCAAGCAATCGAGTCAGCTCAGCTTCGACCGCAGCTCGTAACTGAGGGCCACTATTTGAAGTAATGGGTAGTCCTTCCAGAATGAGCCGCTCAATGTGCAGAGAAATGTTCATCGCATAAGAACCGCACCATTCTTGGCCCCGGGATTAAGGACACGCTCTCGCCAGTCGAAATCGGATTCATTGATAGGACGATCCACCTTGCGCAATTCGGTTCTGATTGCTTCCAGTACCAGTGGCATCGTCACCTTTGAGCCTTGGGCTGCGGCCCGAAACGCGGCGTTGAGCGCGGCGTTGTGAATGTTGCCGCCTGCAAGATTTAATCTTGCGAGCCGCTCGTAATTGAGGTTGTCGAGCGGTGGCGCGGCGAGATGGTTTTTCGCATCGGCTTGGAGAAAGACTTTCTCCCATAGCCGTCGCCGATCGGCCTGGTTTGGATAAGGGAAATTAATGATGAAGCGCAGTCGCCGGAGAAAGGCGGTGTCGAGCGCGCTTTTCATGTTCGTGGCAAGAATGGCCAGGCCTCTATATGACTCGATGCGTTGCAGGAGATAGTTGATTTCGACGTTGGCGTAACGGTCGTGACTGTCCTTGATTTCGCTGCGCTTGCCGAAGAGCGCATCGGCTTCATCAAAGAAGAGGATCGCGCCGCCTTCTTCAGCGGCATCGAAAAGCCTTCGTAGATTTTTTTCTGTCTCGCCGATGTACTTGTTGACGACGGCGGAGAGGTCAATGCGATACAAATTCAGATCGAGGTCATTCGCGATCACTTCGGCCGCCATTGTCTTGCCCGTTCCGCTATCGCCCGCAAAGAGAACGCTGATACCGAAGCCGCGGTTCATTTTGCGCTCGAATCCCCAGTCGTGATAAACCCGATGGCGGTGTCCGACCTGGGCCGCGATTTGTTTCAAAGCAATCGTTTGTTCCGCAGGAAGGACCAGGTCGTCCCAGGTAACCTTTGGTTCCAGCCGCTGGACAAGCGCATCCATCCGCGGACATTCACTGGCGCGACAGATCGCCCAGATTTTTTGCGTCGCCGGCGCATTCGATTCCTGCGCTTCGGTTTTGGCTAAAGAGGCGAGCTGGTGAATGCGCGCGAGACTGAGATTGAATTGGCCTACGAGTCGCGCCGGCATGGCCCCGGCTTTGTCACCAAGCGCGGCGATCCAGACACCTTCTTGTTCGGCGGTGGTTGGTCTCGCCACGTCCACTGAGAAGTGTGGACGCTCCAACTGCGGCAGGGGTTCGCGCGTCCCAATGAAGAACAACCCATCGCTGCGAACCAGAAAACGGCTCAACGCGCTAGAACGCTCAAGGGGGCCGCTCAATTCTTCGGCATCGAGGTAAAGCGCCAGCGGGAGCAACCGACTCTCGCGCTCGTAGATTCGAGCCAGCAGTTCCAAATCGGGCGGGCTGCCGGGAAATGATTCGATCGTTAGGCGATGAAGCTGCCGATTCAATCGCGCGGCGGCATGATGAGCGATGAGTTGTTTGCTCTGAGAATCGGTCCCGACAAGCTGCACGACGGGGAGAGCGCCGCTCTCCACCGGTTGCCGCCAGCGTCGCAAAATCGTTTGCACGACGACCTCCTGGGAGGCCGCGAGTTCGAGCGCGTCCGCGGAAAGGTTGAGCGGCAGAAAGAGCGACGCGAGCCGTTCGTCAAGGTAGTTCAGACCTTTGAGATAGCTGACGATTCGTTCATCGACGCGTAGCGCGCTCGTGGTCAGCGGTTGGGCCCCGAATTGCGAAATCTCGAGCAGGTGCCAGTAGCGCAGCGGGCGTTCCGGCGAAAGCGCATCCCAGAAAGCTTCGTCGAAAAGAGCCAGCGCTAGAGCAAAAGTCGGGAAGTTCTTTTGTGAGTCTTCCTGCGCCTTGGCACACAGACCGGCGATGCGCGTATCCAACTCCATCGCCGCGCAAAGCAGAAGGATGTTGCGCTCGAACGTCGAAAGAGCGAGCCGGTCGCTGAGTAATTCAAGCGCCGAAGCTAGACCGGGATCGGCGTTCTCTTTCGGCGACGCTGCGGTCGCGTCCTTCTTCGTAGCGTTCGTGTGTGATGACTCGGTGCGCTGAGAGAATTCCTCAAGGCGTTGCCGCACCTCCGCCAGAGCCAATGACAACTTTCGCGCGTTATTTTCCTGCCATGAATCGGGTGAGGTCATGGTGGGATGGTTAGCTTCTGCGAAGCTTTGAATTGCGGCGGCTGAACGGTATGATCGATGAGTAGGCTGTCGACGCCGTCAACCCGGAGCCGCACAAAATAATCGCCGGAAACGAATTTCCCCGGTGGATCGTCCAACGCGATGAAAGTCAAATTGGCAGTCTTTGCCGCATGCGGTTCGGCGGGCACTTCATCGCCACCAAGCAGCAAAGCGACGCGCTGCGCGGGTAAGACTTCCGGGCTACATGAGAGAGTGATGGTGACCTTGTCGCCATTACGTGTTGCGCTGACCGGTGGATTCGAAAGAATTTGCGGAGCAAGCGCGAACGGCAGTGCATTTGAGGTACGCGAGTTAGTCTCGTTAGGGCGGACGACCGAAACCGCAATCGTATAAATGCCAGCGGGAAAGTTTTGCGGTTGATCAGGTAGATTGACTGTGATTGCCGCCGCTGTTGCACTCACAGGTGGCGGCAGAGAAACCGGATCCGGCAAACGCGGATGCGCGACTTCAGCCGACACATTGGTGCCGTCGAGGTCATGACCGGTGATTAACAGGTTATTTCCCAGGACCGCGCTTGTTTCAGAACCGGGCGGCTGCACATCTGGCAGCACGGAGGCGATTGTGGGAAAGGGCGGGACCAAATTGGCTTGTGCGACCGCGCCAGTATCTTTAGCTCCACGAGTGAGGACCGGCAGCGGTGTCCGCGACGGCAGTGTGCTGTCGATGAGCAACACCGAAACATGATAGGCGGCGGAGATGCGATAACCGACCTGGAATGTCGTCCACAGCTTAGTGAATTCTTCGACCGGCATGGGCTGCGGCGTGATGCGAACGCGCTCGATCTGGTCAGCGAGATCGTTATCAGTGAGAGCGGCACGAATTTCATCGGCACCCAGGACAGGATGATCGTGGAACGTGCGCATGGCCCGGCCTAACAAACGGTGGGCCATGACGGAAGGATCGCCATCGTCCCGTTCGTAGGCGGTGAGCAAATAATAGAGATCAAGCGCGAGCGGCGGCTGGCCGGTCTCGTTAGGCTTGATCCGACCTGGCATGTCCATGTTTCTCCAGGCGGCGTTGATCTGAGTTTGATACAAAAACAAATTGATCCGACCTGGGCCATCTCCCTGGCCGAAGGTTTGTGCTTTCTCCGGAGCCAGCGTCGTGGCGTGCATTCCGCCGCCTTCCTCCGCGATGGCTTTGTCGAGCAAATTGCGCAGGGTGGCGGTGACTGCGCCAATGGCCAGGGTGTTGCTCACCGCTGGCCTCCTTTGGCACGTTGCCGCAGATAATTCTCAAGGCTTAAGACTTTCGACGATTTCGGTTGCGCCCTTTGCGGCGATGACCGCGGCGTTGTCGCGCGAATTTCAACGCGGCCGATGGTTACGTTAATCGCGGGCGCTACCTGTGCAGGAGTAGATGGAGCGTGAGGCACGTTACGGATCGCGGGAACGATCGCTTTAACGGTTCGCGCTTTCTCGATTCTGACCGCAGGTTTTGGAAGGCTTGAAAACTCTGGTTCGGAGTTTTCGGTCGAGCGCGGAGCGATCGAAATCGCTTCTTTGTTATCGCGAAGATTGGGCGCCTCACCATCGACCTGTTCTGCAGGCGATGAACGTTTGCGCGAATCGGCGGCGATGGCTTCCGCTCGAATCGGAACTGGGTGGGACTTCACCAGTGGGTCGGGCGGACTTTGGACAAGGTCGTCAGGAGATGGCTCGCGAATTTTGTTGGCGTACTGATTTTCTTTCTCTGGAGATTTCACGACACTTGTCATTTCTGGTTCGAATGACTGAGTCACAGGCGTAGCCGGCGCGGATTGAGTTAGAACCGACTCGGTTGGCGAAAGAATCGCCAGCTGTATCTTCCGCGCTGCATCCAGGCGAGCTGTGGCTGGCGGGGATTCAGAGATCACTTCCTGCTCCGCTTCCGACTTCGTCGAATGACTTTGGGGCGCCGGCAACGGCGTTGGTGGAGTGCTGGAAACGCCTGCCTGTTCCAGCTCCAAACTTGCCGAATGATCTACCGGCGAGGTCTCAAAGAGCGACGGCAACCGCGGCCGCACGAATGCGTCAGCTGACAACGTTCGCGTGATAAGATTGCCAAGGTAGTCGCTCATTGTGCAATGAGTTCGAGATAGGCCTGTCGTCGCACAGGACTTAACATAAGAATTTCCGCCTCGCGCCAGCCATAATTCGAAGCGAGCAAGTGGACGTCGCGCAATAGTTGTGCGGCGTACGCCTGCACTTCGGCCCAGACGAAAGAGACGATGTCGAGCGGAGCCTCCCAGCGATTGCTACATCGTGGACAAGTCAGTGCCAATTGGACGTCGCCTTGTGGGTCGAGTTTGGACATGCGCTCGGACAAGGCACTTACAGCTTCGTTAGGCAATTGCTCGAACGCGATTGCCTGGGCATCGCGACTGGCGCTCAGCACACAGCGCTGCGCCAAACGACGTTTTTGCGTCACGATGTCTTCGCCCGCGACCAAAGTAGCGAGATCATTGCTATTCGGGAGACGGAAAGTGATCTCGTAGTTGTCAAATCTTGTCGTGAACTGCGGGGTCAATCCTTCCTCGGAACCAGCTCGAATCTCTGCTACAGAAAAATTCATTTCGATCGCCTGAGCACAGGCAGGACAGTTGGCCCGGCCGGTCATTTTTGGTCCGAAGAGTTTTTCGCGCAGGTTCAGTAATTGGGCGTCGCGGCGACCGATACTGCATTGCGCGAGCTCATCGCGCGAGGCCCCGACGCCGGCCGAGGCGGCGAGCAGTAGCGCGCAATCCACCGGAGAAACGGAGCGGGCCCGTTCCCAGACGTTTAGCACCTCAACAGCTGAGAGCGCATGTTCCATGGAGCAAATCCATGCGAAATCCTAACCGGTGGAAACCTGCGCTTCCGCCGCGCTCCTTGCCAGGCGACAGACGGCCCGCGCGCATCTTCATCAGGCCGGCTCCGTGAAGGTTGGTTCGCTCGGTTCGGGCACTTCGTAATCGCGCTCCCATCCTTCGTTCTCCAATTTGAGGTGCTGGATGAGGACCGCGTTGGCGTTCGCATCCAGGTCAGCCTCAGCCTGAAACTCCGAAACCCAGCAACGAAACACCTTGTAGCTGATCGCGAGTTGTCCAGCTTCGTTATAAACCTCGATCAGGATGTCCTTGCGAAAGTCCTTGAGCGAAACTTCCGCGCCGAGGCCGGAACCGAAATTCCAGACTTTGTTTGCCCATTTCTCAAACTCGGTGTCGTGGGTGACACCGCGTTCGAGGGTGATGGCTTCGTATTCGGTTCGTCCGGGAGATTTCCGGCTGCTGCTCGGGTCGCCGCCATCCCGATGTTTCACCACTTCGGTCGTGCGCTTGAGCGCTCCCACCTTGCTCACTCCGGCGACATATTTGCCATCCCATTTCACCCGGAACTTGAAGTTCTTATAAGGGTCGAAGCGCTGCGCGTTAACACTAAATTGAGCCATAATGTATTTCTCCTTTGTTCGTTAGGCCAGATTAGGTTTCAATTTGTCCCGCCATCTGCTGGAGCTTGATAATGACAAATTCGGCCGGCTTCAGCGGGGCGAAACCGACCACGATGTTAACGATCCCGAGGTTGACCTGGTCCTGCGGCGTTGTCTCCTTGTCGCACTTGACGAAGTAAGCATCCTTCGGCGTCTGCCCCTGGAAAGCGCCCTGGCGGAAAAGCCCATGCATGAAAGCGCCGACATTCAGTCGTATCTGGGCCCACAACGGTTCATCGTTAGGCTCAAACACTACCCACTGCGTTCCGCGATAGAGGCTTTCCTCGATGTAAAGCGCCAGCCGCCGGACGGGAACATATTTGTACTCGTCGGCCAATTGATCCGCACCACGCAAGGTGCGCGCTCCCCAGACTACCCGACCGGCGGCGGGAAAGAACCGCAGGCAATTGATACCTAGCGGATTCAACATGCCGTTTTCCGGATCGTTCAGGTTGGCCTGCAATCCCTGGGTGCCGCTGACCGCCGCGTCCAAACCCGCCGGCGCCTTCCATACGCCGCGCTGCGTATCGGTGCGAGCCATAATCCCGGCGATAATGCCGCAGGGCACGAAAGTATCGAGCTGGCCGCCCAACTGTGGATCGGATTCTACGACTCGCGGGAAATAGAGCGCGGCGTTGCGCGCTTCAACTCCTGTCAATCCGAGATCGGAAAGATGATCTCTCGCGGTAGCCGCGGCGGTATCCTTGTTTGCTCCCCAGGCAGCAGGCGAGTCGACGATCAGCATCGCGCGACGGCTCGCGCAATAGGTCATTGCACCTTGGTAGACGCCTTTGCTCGTGTCGCCGCCACGCGTGTCCGGCGGAATACAAAGCAAGTTGAAGAGGTCGGCCTTGGCCAGAGCATACATTCCGGTCTTGTTATTTTCGTCGCCGAGAATGTCATTATCATTCGTTAGGCCGTCGCTTTTGGTTCCGCCGGAGAAAAACTTGAACTTGGTCGAGTCGGCGGCCGGATCGGAAGGGTTTTCGTCCGCTGCGGAGTCGTTAGGCTTGGTCGGCAAATCCGGTGTTCCATCATCCTTCAACTGCACGCGGACGAGATTGGATTCATCCGCCAGCACCCGATCCAATCGCCTCGAGCCCGCTCCGTCTGTTATCGCGACATTGAGAAACTGTTCCACAACGCCGGTGCCCGGATCGTCGTAAATGGTGAGATTAAAGAGATCACTCTTATTCAGGCCAAATCGTTCAGCGACATCGTCCGTGATACCCTTGGAGTCGACGACATAGACGAGCTTGTTGCCCCATTCCCCGGGGCTCGCCGCCTGCAGCTTGACGTCATTTTGTTTGGCCGGCGCGGAATTTTTCCCAAGCGCAACAATCAATGCCTGGCTGCCACCGTTGAGATAGAAGTCGCGCACGGCATAACTCATCGGATAATCGGCATCGAGACCGCCAAATCCTCTTTCAAAGTCGGCGAAACTGTTAATTGTCGTTGGTTCGTTGATAGCTCCGCGCAAGGCGCGGCCGAGAAACGCCGTGATGGAAGTGGCGACGCCCGTAATCGTGCGCACGCCGCTGGGTATCTCCTCAATGTAAACGCCGGGATAAGTAGTTAATGTTGGCATAATAGAATTACTGAATTTTGGCTTTAAAAGGAGGTTGCTCGATCGATCGCTGCGATCGGGAAAGAACACCGTAGGGCTTCATGAGCGTCTTAATTCAACTGTCGAGACTTGCGTTCAGAGAGATGGTGGTATTAAGGAGGCGCGCGATCCGGCAATTCATTTTCGCCGCCAGCGCGGCGTCGACAAAATCTCCCTGAGTGGCGTTAGGGACGCTGGCGTGGACGTCGAGCTGCATGCGGATCATGGTCCAGCCCGTCGATAGGTGTTCGAGAGTGGCTGTGGCCGTGGTTTCGATTCGCTCCGCGTTAAAGCCGGAAAGTTCGAGTTCGTTTGCCAGCGCCATGGAAAAGCACCCTCCAAGCGATGCCGCGATAAGCTCATCGGGATCGGTGCCGCTCCCGGGCGCGAAGCGAGTCCGAGGAAGATATTCCGCGTTCGATAGCACACCGCTCTCAGTTGTCATCGTGCCGACTCCGTCATCGAAACTTCCTGTCCAAACGGCTAACGCTTGACGCCTCATGCAAGTTCCCTTGCCGTATGAAGGCGAAAACGACATCGGGCTAATACTTTATTTCTTGCCCCGTTATGTCTGGTACGCATGAAGCAGATCCCGCTTCACAGAGATTCTTGCCGAATCGTTTTTTATATTGCCCTCTCGATTTCGACCGGATAAATACCGTCAGGAATGGAGCTTCGGCATCTCCGCTACTTTGTGGCGGCTGGAGAGACTCTGAGCTTTACCAGAGCAGCAGAAAAGCTACATCTCTCCCAGCCGGCCTTAACCCGTCAGGTCAAAGACTTGGAGGACGAACTCGGCGTCCGCCTTCTCGATCGGACGAAACAGCGAGTCAACCTCACGGTCGAGGGCGAATCCTTTCTTGCCGACGCCAAGCGTCTCCTCGCGCTGAGCGTTCAGATTGTCGAGGCAGTGCAACAGCTCAACCGACGCGAAACCGCAGTTCTAAACATCGGATACGCGGCCAATTTTTTTTGCGACGTGCTGCCCACTACCCTCGCCCTGTTCCAGAATGCCTATCCCACAGTATCGGCCAATCTTTTCGATCTGAATTACAAGAACCAGGTTGCGGCCTTGCGGGAAGGAAAAATCGACCTCGGCTTTGTCGGTCTGCGTGAGGCAGCGGACGAAGCCGGGCTGCGATTTCGTCCGGTGGCATCCTACAAGGCCGTCATCGCCTTGCCCGGGAATCTGCCGCTTGCTCGTAAACCTGGGCTGAGGTTAAAGGACCTGGCGCCGATGTTTTTCATCCGTTTTTCGGAGTCGAGTCATGCTGGCTACCGGCACTGGCTGGATGCCGCCTGCCGGAAAGCGAACTTTAGCCCACGAGTCCTTCAGGATGTAGAACTCGAGTCTAGCCTTTTTCAATCAGTCGGCACTGGACTGGGAGTTGCGCTGGTCTCTGAACAGCTGATGGCGTTTTCTCCTCCCAATGTCGTTTTTCGGCCGCCTATCCCAAAGGTGCTGACTGAGTCATGTATTGCCTGGCGCGCACAGAATAGCTCTGCGGCTCTGCAAGCCTATCTCGATGTCATCACTGCTTTCTGCTCCAGTGCGCCATCGCCTCGCACAGGTAACAGCCACCCCGGGCGACATCCTCGCCACCATCGAGACACTCGGAAGGTCCTCCGCAGTTGAAGCCAATTAGCGAGTTATTCTCGCCACGCCGCCTTGGTAACTCATAAGACCCCGACTTTTGTATTCCTCTTTATAAAAGCCACCCATGAAAACGCACGTTCAGAAGACAAATCGCCCGGCAGAAAAGTCATCAACTTCTTCTGCGAGAAAGAATGCCGCTCCGTGCGCCGCTTCCGCATTCGCACAAGAGACAGAAGCTCTCGAAGAAACTTGCGCGCGACACGACATACCGCGCGGCCACGATTTCACCAGGACACCTGTTTTCTCGAAGACCCCAGTCAGGCTTCAGACGAAACTCACGGTCAATGCTCCGGGAGATATCTACGAGCAAGAAGCCGATCGCGTCGCTGAACAAGTCATGCGTATGCCTCAACCCGAGAGCAACGGCTCAGCGTCTGCGCCTGTGAAAACGAAGCCCTTATCGGCGAGTTATCCTGGAAAGATTGAAGCGCCGGCTATCGTAGACGAGGTATTGCACTCTCCCGGTCAGCCATTGGAAGCATCCATGCTGGCCTTCATGGAACCGCGCTTTGGATACGATTTCGGCGGCGTGCGAGTGCACGCGGACGCTAAAGCTGCCGATTCCGCGCAACAGTTGAGGGCTATGGCGTTTTCGTGCGGCGAGAAAATAGTCTTCGGAGGGGGCGTTTACGAGCCCAGTACTTACTCTGGCAGAGCCCTAATAGCCCATGAACTGACGCATCTTTTACAGCAGCAGTACGACAGAGCGCCGTCGGTTTCTCCTCAACACCTCGCCGTTGTTCAAAGGCGGCGGAAGGCGGATAATCCAATTCCTACGCCTGAGATCCTTGCCAAGTTGTTTCTTGAAAGGAGAGGCGAAGTATTCACGACGGTGGATGGAGGTAAGTTCAGCGAAGCGTGGAACTCTATTGGTTTCATCTCTCAATCTATCGAGGTTAAAGATGCCACCCGAGAAATCTACTGGACTCTCTACTTTGCCGCGAACGCAGAAACTGGCGACGTCTACGTGCATCAAGTACAGAAGGGAACCGATATTGGAAATTACTTTCAAGGAAAGCTCCCTCAGAACCCTGGTGAAAAGAAGGGATCGCAGAAGAAGCAGTCCATCGACGATGAGCCCGTTCCAAAAACGGATGGCCACGCGGTCGAGGATAAGGATCGTGAAACCGAGCCGCAAGATCCCGTTAAGTCTGACGCGAAAACTGAAAGAACACCCGAAGAGTCTCCGCCCCCGAAAGACGGGCAAAAGAACGAGAGTCTTAGAAAGAAGAGGGTCTCAAAGCTCGTTGAAGTCCGAGGCATCTACCTCGGAGTGCTTGATCAAAGTTGGCTACCCGGACGAAATGATAAGGGACAGCCCGGAATGCAAGGAGACCTTGGCTGGAGTTGTGAAGAAGCATTAACTCGATTTGCAACCCAGATTAAATCAAGTGCGGCGTTCCCAAAGACGGTGCAGATCAATGTGATACTTTATAACAATACTGGCGGTCCGGCTCCTGGTTTTCAAATTGCAGCCCCGGCAGCTGCCTTTAACATTCAAACCTTTCTCCGTGGTCTACTTCCAAGCACAATAACCGTTACATCAACTAGCAGTGTGGTGGACCCCGGAAACGGGCCCGGGGGAACGCAGGTGCTATTGACCGTTACGCCAATATATTAGGCGCGTAGCGGGCTACCGTCATAGGCACGGTAGGACTTGTGATTAGGCTGTGTCACCTGAGAGTACTTCCCCTAACGCTTCCAGCGCTTCCTGGGCGGCGGCAAGCTTCGCAATCGGGACACGGAACGGGCTGCAACTGACGTAGTCGAGACCTAGCCTATGGCAGAATTTGACGCTATTGGGATCGCCGCCGTGTTCGCCGCATATGCCTAGTTTGATTTGAGGGCGGGCATTGCGGCCTAGGTCGCGCGTGATTTCCATGAGGCGGCCGACGCCTTTCTGGTCGATGGAGGCGAAGGGATTATTCGGCACGATGTCCAATTCGGCATACGCCGGGAGGAAGCTGCCGGAATCGTCACGACTCATGCCCAGGGTCGTCTGAGTTAGGTCGTTGGTGCCAAAGCTGAAGAACTCGGCGTCTTTTGCAATCTCGTCAGCGACCAGGGCCGCGCGCGGGATTTCGATCATAGTTCCGACAAGATAGGTAAACTTCGCTTTCTTTTCTTTTGCTACTTGGTCGGCGACTCGGTGCACAATGTCGATCTGTAACTTTAACTCCCGTGGAAAACCGACGAGCGGAATCATGATTTCAGGCCGGACTTTGATACCTTTCTTTTGCACTTCGGCGGCGGCTTCGAAAACGGCGCGCGCCTGCATCTCGGAAATCTCGGGATAAACAATTCCGAGCCGGCAACCACGATGACCCAGCATCGGATTGAATTCATGTAACTCGCGCACACGCCGGGAAATGGTTTCGACTGGGATGTCGATCTTCTTCGCCAGGTCTAACTGTTGTTCCTTTTCGTGCGGCAGGAATTCGTGCAAGGGCGGATCGAGGAATCGAATCGTTGCCGGATAACCATTGAGTGCTTTGAAGATGCCGACGAAGTCTCCGCGCTGGTAAGGAAGTAATTTAGCCAGAGCTTTAACACGATGTTCCCTGTCTTCAGCCAGGATCATCTCGCGCATCGCGTCGATGCGGTCGCCTTCAAAGAACATGTGTTCCGTGCGGCAAAGACCAATGCCTCTTGCGCCAAAGGCGAGGGCATTTTCGACTTGTTCTGGAGTGTCGGCGTTAGTGCGCACGTCTAACTCTCGGGCGCGATCGACCCAACTCATAAGTTTCGCGTAGCGCTGGTAAGTCTCGCTCTTCTTTCCATCGAGCGAGCGATTGACCAACACCTGGACGATCTCTGATGGCGCGGTAGTCACTTCTCCGGCAAAGACTTCGCCCGCAGTGCCATCGATAGAGATATGGTCACCTTCCTTAAGCGTAACTCCGCTGGCGGTAAGCGTGCGCCGTTGGTAATCGATCTCGATCCCGGAGGCGCCGCAGACACACACCTTGCCCATCTGGCGGGCGACCAAGGCCGCATGCGACGATACGCCGCCCCGCGAAGTCAGGATGCCTTCGGCGGCGATCATGCCACGCAGGTCTTCAGGCGAAGTCTCGATACGCGCGAGCAGGACTTTCTCGCCGCGTTCCGCGCGCCGCACTGCTTCCTCCGCACTGAAAACAACATGACCGCACGCCGCACCTGGCCCAGCCGGCAGGCCTGCCGCGATCCTTTTTGCGGAAGCAATTGATTTGCGATCGAAAATCGGCGCGAGCAAATGACCTAACGAATCGGCCGGAATACGTTTGATGGCGGCTTCCTTTGTGATGAGGCGTTCCTCGACCATCTCGACCGCGATGCGGACCGCAGCGAGGCCAGTGCGTTTGCCGTTGCGCGTTTGCAGGATGTAGAGGCGGTTGTCTTCAATGGTGAACTCAAGGTCCTGCATATCCTTGAAATGCTTCTCGAGGACGCTGCGGACCTTCATGAGCGACTTGTGCGCTTCGGGCATTTCCTTGGCAAGCTGCGCGATCGGATGCGGCGTGCGCACGCCCGCCACGACGTCTTCGCCTTGGGCGTTGATAAGATACTCGCCGTAGAAAACCCTCTCGCCCGTCGCCGGGTCGCGGGTAAAGGCAACACCGGTCGCGCTCGTGTTGCCCATGTTGCCGAAGACCATCGTTTGCACGTTGACCGCCGTGCCCCAGTCGTGCGGGATGCCGTACTTACGGCGATAGACAACGGCGCGGTCGTTATCCCAGGAGCCGAAGACCGCGCCGATCGCGCCCCAGAGTTGTTTACGCGGGTCCTGCGGAAAGCTTTTGCCGGTGCGTTGCTTGATCAGCTCTTTGAATTGCCTAACGAGTTCCTTCAGGTCCTCAACCGTAAGCTGGACATCGGGGAAATTGTGATTGCCGTAACGCTCGTCCTTGAGGTGCTCGATCACGCTCTCGAACGGCTCGTGATCTTCGCCCTGGCGTTTCTGGACGCCCATCACGACGTCGCCGTACATTTGCAGAAAGCGGCGGTAGGAATCCCAGGCGAAACGCGGGTTCCCGGTTTGTTTCGCGACGACCTCGACCACGGTGTCGTTCATGCCGAGGTTAAGAATCGTGTCCATCATGCCGGGCATCGAATCGCGCGCGCCGGAGCGGACGGAGACGAGCAATGGTCGTTCCTTGTCGCCCAGCTCTTTCCCGATGGACTTTTCGACCTTTGCCAGCGCGGCCTCAACCGCCGCTTCCAGACCTTTAGGATAAGCGCGCTTGTTTTCGGTGAAGTAAGTGCAGACTTCGGTCGTGATCGTGAAACCGGGGGGCACTGGAAGACCGATACGCGTCATTTCGGCCAAGTTGGCGCCTTTGCCACCGAGGAGCGGTTTCATGTCGCCCGCGCCATCGGCTTGGCCGTCTCCAAAGTAATATACCTGGCGGCTCGGTTTCTTGGGCCGGATTTTGGTTTTGGTGGCGAGCTTCGAACGAGACGTTCTCTTGGTCATGAAAGTAATTGAATACGCGGAGATGAACTCGAAATCGCGCCCCGAAGTAGCGTGAAGCGCATAGTAGAGCGAGCAACTGGAGAGTCAACGCACCACCATGAGATGACGCTCGTTAATCGTTAGGCAAACCTTCTCGCGGAGATAACGACTACCCGACGCGCAGCAAGCGGCGACAAATATGACGCTCCGCTGTTAGGCTAAAGCCGAGGAATCGCTGTCGGCCGGCTCGCAGGCGAGAACGTCGTCGATTGCGTCGGCGAAATCGTCCACGCCTGACATCGGAACGATGATGACATTACGATGACCCTGACTGTCCTCCGTGATACGCAGGAAACGTCCACGGCCGTTTTCGCGCAGATCGATCGAAAATAACTTCCGCTCGATTTGCAATTCTCGTGTTTCGATAATGCTGTCCATTTTTGACGGCGCGAATGTTAGGCTGGCGCGCGACAAAAAGGGAAGAAGTTTTTTTTAGCGATCTTGATGCTGGCGTCGGCGTGGTTTTCCGGCGCGCTCCGCCACAATCGCGAAGTCGGCCTGGCGTTTGAAGGTATCTACCCGCGCGACGACTACTTGCAGCACATCGCCAACGGCGAGAACGCGCCGGGATCGCCGGCCGATGATACGCTGCCGCGGACTGTCGAAGCTGAAAAAATCATCGGTAAGCGAGGAGATATGGACGAGTCCAGTCAATAAAACGTCGGGCAGTTCGATGAGCAGGCCGTAGTTGCGGACTTCCACTACGACGGCGCGGAAGACCTGCGGATTTTTTTGCGTCAGTTGGAGTTGGAGAAATTCCAGTTTTTTCATTTTCACCGCTTCGCTCTCCGCGTCCGCTGCGACGCGTTCCGTGGCAGAAATGTGTTCGGCGATCGTAGTCAGCTCGCCAGGGCCCCGCTGCGATCTGCCGCGCTTTCCCGCCTGATCGGCTAAACTGCGGTGGACCACGAGATCTGCGTAGCGACGGATCGGGCTCGTAAAATGCGCGTAGTTTGTTTTCGCCAAGCCATAATGACCGAGCGGCTGCGTGGCGTAGCGAGCGCGCTTAAGGCTTTTCAGAAGTCCGATTTTGAGCGCCTGTTCCTCCGGTTTGCCACGGAATGACGCGAGGAGACGTTGCAACTCTCTTCGATGGGTGAGGTCGCCGGCCTGAAATCCGTGGCTCAGGGCAAACTCGCGATACTCGGCCAGCTTTTCCGGATCGGGATTTTCATGCACGCGATAGATCGTGGGCACGAGCCGGTTCTTCAGGTCGGCGGCGACGGCTTCGTTGGCCGCGAGCATGAACTCCTCGATGAGCTGATGCGACTCGTCATTCTCGATTTTCTCCAAGCGAAGCGGGCGGCCGCTGATGCGATCGACGATCACCTTTACCTCTGGAAAATCGAGGTCGAGCGATCCGTGGGCGAAGCGCCGTCGGCGGAGCAGTGCAGCCAGTTCCCAGGCGAGATGAAGACGCTCGGACAGCTCGTCGTTAGGCGGGTTTTGCAGAATGGCAAACGCGTCCCTGTAGGTGAGACGACGGGCGCTTTGGATAATTGTGCGGGCAAAACGTGCCTGGCGCGGCGCGCCATTCTTCGCAAAGCGGATGAAGACGGAATGGGTCAGCCTAACGACATTGGGATTGAGGCTGCAAACGCCGTTACTCAATCGTTCCGGCAACATTGGGATGACGCGATCGGGCAGATAAACGCTGTTTCCGCGCCGGCGCGCCTCGCGATCGAGGAGACTGCCTGGTGTGACGTAGGCGGAGACGTCGGCGATGTGGACGCCAAGTTGCCATTCGCCATTCGGCAACCGATCGACGTGGATTGCATCATCAAAATCGCGCGCGTCGTCCGGATCGATTGTGACAATGAATTTGCCGCGCAGGTCTTCGCGATCGTCGTGAGAATCCGGATCTACTTGCTCTGGAACGGCGTTCGCGGCGTGGAGGACAGCTTCGGGAAACTCGAGCGGCAGACCATATTTGCGAATGATCGAGAGCATGTCGACGCCTGGATCAGTGGCGCGACCGAGCAATTCCACGATTTCGCCTTCGGGATTGACGTGGCGTGATTCCCAATTCTCCAGCCTAACGACCACCTTGTCGTTAGGCTCTGGCGGACGTGGAGAGTCTGGTAGTGGACGCGGGTGGACGTAAACGTTGTGGACAAAGCGTGGATCGTCCGGCACCACGTAGGAGAAGTTTCGCGTCTGCTGCAACGTGCCAACAATGGTGTCGTGTGCGCGTTCAAGGATCCGAATGATGCGCCCAGCCGGCAGATTGCGCCCGCCGCGACTGCGCGAATACTCCGCATCCCGCGTGATGCGCGCGACCACGCGATCGCCGTTCATGGCTGTGCCGGTGTTTTCGGCAGAAATGAAAACATCGCCCTCCGCGGCGCCTTCGCGCGCTAGAAAACCGAAACCGGACTGGTGAATTTGGATTCGACCAGTTACGAGGTCGGCGGCTTCCGGAAGGATGTAGCGACTCTTGCGAATGCGCGCGATCTCACCGGCGTGTTCCAATTCGCGGAGCGCTTCTTTGATTTCGCGCCGATCGTCGGTGCGGAAACCGAGCGCGGAAGCGATTTCCTTTTTGTCGAGCGGGCGGTATTTCGGGCGGCGGAGGAGAGCGAGAATTTGCTGTTGGAGATCGTTCTCGCGCTTCATTTTCGGAGCGAGCATCGAGGAAAACAGATGGTTTGGGAAATACGAAGACTTACAATCTGATTCTACGATCTGTCGCTCCTTGTGGCGGGAGATTTGCTCGTTGAGAAACTGGAACGTCCCAACAGCTGATGGTCGAAAGTGCGGCATGAGGTTCGGTCGAATAACCGTCCGCCTGTGTTAGTCTGAAAGATGATGAGCGCGATCCCGTGGAAAGTCGCCGGCAGCCGCCTCGACTTAACGAAACGCGCCATGCTTATGGGGGTCCTCAATGTGACTCCCGACTCTTTCTCTGACGGCGGTCAATTTTTCGCCACCGAAGCCGCGACCCGTCATGGGATGGAAATGGCCCAGAGCGGGGCTGAGATCATTGATGTGGGCGGGGAATCGACTCGCCCAGGCGCAGATCCAGTTTCGCCTGACGAAGAGATGGAACGTGTTCTGCCGGTAATCCAGCAACTGAAAGCCGCCGTTTCGTCTCTAATCTCGATCGATACCTCGAAAGCGAAGGTGGCGCGCGCCGCGCTGGAAGCGGGCGCGACGATTATCAATGACGTGACCGGTGGACGGGGTGATCCGGAAATGCTTGCTCTGACTGCTGAAACCGGCGCGGCTCTTGTCATCATGCACATGCAGGGCACACCGCGGACGATGCAGACAAATCCGACCTACGGCGACGTTGTAGCGGAGGTGGCGGATTTTTTTCGACAGCAATTTGAGCTCGCGATACGCTCGGGTATTGACCCGATGTGCATTGCCTTCGATCCCGGAATCGGCTTTGGCAAAACCGGCGCGCACAATCTGGAGTTGCTCGCCAATCTCCCTCGGCTTCGCCTCGCGAATCGTCCGCTGGTGGTCGGTGTGTCGCGCAAATCGTTTCTCGGCAAGATTACCGGTCCATCGTCCGACCGCACCGGTGCGACAGTGGCGATGACGTCGCTGTTGCGCGAGCGCGGGGCAAATGTCTTGCGAGTGCATGACGTTGCACAAAACGTCGAGGCTTTGCGCACGACCGAAGCTCTCATAGGCGCTACGCAATGATTCACAACGTTGTCCAGCTCTTCTTCGATAAGTGGCGGAGCGCTGTCGAGATCCTGCTCCTGAGCGTGGTCATTTATTACGGTTACCTTTATTTTCGCGGGACGCGCGGGGCAAAAGTGCTCACCGGTTTGGCGATTGTTTTCCTTACCCTCACCTTAATCTCGCAACTTCTGAACCTGGTGGTCATTAGTTTCATCATTCGGAGCTTCTCGGTTTTCCTGGCGGTGGCGCTGGTCGTGATTTTTCAACCGGAGTTGCGCCGCGCCCTCGCGGAGCTGGGTGGACATCCAATTTTTTCCCTGACGAGTGAGAAACGAGAAACGGTCCATGATCTGGCAGAAGTCGTGGCGCAACTTTCGAGTAAGCAATTCGGCGCACTCATAGCGATCGAGCGTGACACCTCGATTAAGATTTACGAAGAAACCGGCGTGATTGTTGATGCGCAGTTTTCCAGCGAATTACTCCTCACGCTTTTTCATCCGAAGTCGGCATTGCACGACGGTGGTGTCATCGTTCGCGGCGGCCGGATTGCCGCTGCGGCTTGCATCTTTCCCGTGAGCCAGCGCGAGACGCTGGATCGCAGCCTTGGCTTGCGGCATCGCGCAGGACTGGGCATTACGGAAGAGTCGGACGCGGTTGCGGTTGTCGTCTCGGAGGAAACTGGCGCGATTTCAATCTGTTATCGGCGCCGGATCGAGCGCGATTTTACTCCGGAAAGTTTCCGGCAGCGGCTCGGAGAAATCTTGCTCCATCGTCACCATGAAGAAACTGATCCTGAACAACTGGCGCGCGAAGCTGACGTCCCTCCTGCTCGCGACCGCGCTCTGGTATCTCATCAAAAAGAACGTAGCAACGACACCCTCACCGTCTGAGTGGAATCGCACGCCAGCCGCGCAGGAGAGTCGGTGAGGGATGCGCTAAAGCTTGGGGAATTGAGATCTGTCGGGTCGCTCAGCGCAAAAAACGAGCGAGGTTTTCATCTTCCCACCTCCGCGCGCGTCCATATCCAGGGAAGGCTTTTTCGCGACGATAAAATTCCTTCGTGTGAATAATCCGTCGGCCGGACGAATTTGTTTCGTCTGGTACAACTGAATGCAGCATTTCGTGATAGAGAATGTATTCAAGGAACCAGCGCGGGACGAATGGTTGATCAAGCAGCGGATGAATCCGAATGACACGGTCTTCTTCCTGAATCGAGCCGAAGATGAAATATTCCCGTGGTCGCACCTTCCGCCGCCGGCCCCACACAACGCGATAACCCCGAAGACGTCCCCGAAAGTGTCGCTGGTTCACACGATCGAAAATCTGGCGCAAATCAAAATAGCGGCCTTCGTGCCGGAGGTTGAGATGCCGTTGCATCGGCAACAGTGGTCGGGCCACTTTTCGTTTTACTTTTTTCTTTGCCATCACGAACTCCTCCGGCGAGAGAAGAATGGGCCATCAGTGTATGGTTCGCCCGACGAACTGACAAGGACGGGCGGAGCTCTGAACAGTACTTTGCGTCCTAAGCTACTCATGTTCAAAGAGATAAAATTTATAATTCAATGGATGGCGCGAGCCTGCTGGACTTCCGTTTCGAGTCGGTCATCTTCTGTGTTTGCTGCTAAAATTCGATTCGCCGCATGACGCCGTTTCTCCGAAAACTCCTCGGGCTCAATTGGCTGCTCGCTCTGACGATGCTCGCTCTGGCAGTCTTTGGAGTCATCGCCATTTACAGCGCGACCTACATGCGGCAAGACCCGGTCGCGGCGGAATTTTGGCGTAAGCAGGCGAGCTGGGTCGCGGTTGGCTTTTTCGCCTTCATGGTCACAAGTCTTATCGACTATCGCTGGGTCAAATGGGGCGCGCTTCCAATGTATCTTGCCGGACTTTTTTTTCTCATTCTTACGCGCTTCATCGGGACGAAAGTGTATGGCTCGCGTAGTTGGCTCCACCTTGGACCGATCAATTTTCAACCTGCGCAACTTGCAATCGTGGCCGGTATCATGGTGCTGGCGCTTTTTCTCAGTCAGTTCCGCCAGATGCATCCGATGCTGCGCCTGACCTTGTGCGGTGCAATTGTCGGCGCGCCTTGTTTGCTCATTCTCATGCAGCCCGATCTAGGCGAGTGCATTATCTGGGGACCGGTCGTGCTTGCGCTTCTCTTCGTCGGCGGGATGCCGTTGCGTTATCTAATATGTGTCGTGCTTCTCGCGGTGGCCTGTGTGCCCGTGGCTTATATTGGGCTTAAGCCTTACCAACAGGAGCGCATTACCGCTTTTATCAACCCGGATATCGACCGTCAGGGTTCGGCGTGGGCGATCAATCAATCTCTCATCGCGATTGGTTCCGGCGGTTGGGCGGGCAAAGGATTTAAAGCGCCAAACACGCAAATTGAGCTGGGCTTTCTGCCTTCGACCGCGGTGCATAACGACTACATTTTTTCTGCCATCGGCGAGCAATGGGGATTTGTTGGCGGACTCGCGTTGTTGAGCGCTTTTGCTCTTTTGCTCCTGACTTGTTTGTTCATCGCTTGGAAAGCGAGCGATATGTTTGGCCTTTTACTGGTCATTGGTATCGCGACGCTCATTTTCACTCACGTCTTTCAAAACGTCGGGATGACCATCTCAATTTTGCCCATCACCGGTGTACCCTTGCCGCTCATCAGCTACAGCGGCTCCTTTGCCTTGATGATCATGTTCGGTCTTGGGATGGTGAATAGCGTGTGGGTGCATCGTAAGGTGCCTGTACGCTGAGGTCGGCGGCTTCCCCGAATCCCCGGTCACAGCTTCGCTTAGCCGTGGACAAAACGCCGCCTTTGGCCATATTGCCCATCCCAAAATGACCATTCTGACTAACTTCCTCCTCGTCCTTGAGGTGATCGTCGGGCTGCTCATGATGCTTGTCATCCTGATGCAACGGCCGAAAAGCGAAGGCCTGGGTGCGGCATTCGGTGGAGGTGTTACGGAAAACATTTTCGGCGCGCAAACCACCACTGTCCTCACCACCGCCACAACTTGGCTGGCGAGCATTTTCTTTGTCATCGTTCTTTTTCTTTCGATTCTCTATGCGCATCACGGAGCGCCTAACTCTGCGGTACGGCGCGAGCTGGAGAAAAGCGCTGCTACGTCAAAAACGACGGGCCCACTTCCGGCCAAAGCCGCGGCGCAAGGTGCTGCGGCTGATGCCAAGGCAATGGTGAATCCGGTGCCGCAAACTACGCCGACGAATTCAGGCGCCGCTTCGTCGCCATCGGCTGCAGCAGCGGCGGTAGGAGTCGTGCCCGCAGGCGCGCCAGTGTCTTCTGCCGCACCTGCCACCTCAGCCAAGCCGACGCCTTAAAGAATCGACCCTAACGGGATTCGAACCCGTGTTACCGCCGTGAAAGGGCGGTGTCCTAGGCCACTGGACGATAGGGTCAAAGGAGCGCCCAATATTCCGAACCGGCCCAGGGGTTGCAAGAGATTTCACGGTAGCGACGGTGCGAGATTCTGCAGCAGCGCGGCGGTCCGCTCGGTTGCGCCGCGATGGTGATCGAGCACCCGGCGCGCTGCCGCAACAAGCCGTTCGCGTTCCACTGGATCACGCAGAAGTTCGGCGAGCGCAATTTGCAGTGCTGGCTCGTTAGGTAACTGCACTGCCCCTGCAGAGACGATTAGCGCTTCGGTAAGCGCGGCAAAGTTTTCCATGTGCGGGCCAAAGACGACCGGTCGATTGGCCACGATCGCTTCCACCGGATTTTGGCCGCCGCGCGCCGTCAGACTCTTGCCGACAAAGACGACTGTCGCCACCAGATACCAATCGCGCAGCTCACCGACCGTATCCAGGAGCAGGCAATCCACCAACGCCGACGCGGTGGGCTGACTACGGCGGGCCACGGTTAGACCAAGGGTGCGCAAGTCAGATTCGACCTCGCGCAAGCGTTCGATGTGGCGGGGAGCAATGATGAGGAATAAATTTTGAAAATCGTGACGGAGGGCGAGAAAAATTCGCCCGAGAATTCTTTCTTCGCCCTGGTGGGTGCTGCCGGCGAGAAGGATTGGCCGGTGCAAATCAACACCCAGGGTTCGCAGAACTGTCTGTGGGGTTTCGGGATTGGATTCAGCCTCCTCGGGATCAAACTTGATGCTGCCAACCACTCGGATGCGATCGTGAGGCACGCCTAACCACTCCCAGCGCGTGACATCCTTTTCTTCCTGCACGCAAACGAGATCGAGTCGTCGGAAACATGGGGTGACTAGCCAACGAAACTTGCTGAAACGCGCCTCGGAACGCGGTGAAAGGCGAGCGTTCACGAGGGCGAGGGGAATTTTTCGGGCGTGCGCGAGCGCCGTCATGTTTGGCCAGACTTCAGCCTCAACGAGAACAATCTGCAGAGGGCGAATGACCGCGAAGGCTCGACGCATGATCGGCCAGAAATCCAAGGGCGTATAAAGCACTTCGATCCAGTCAGGCGCGCGTCGCGAAGCGAGGGCGAAGCCTGTTGTAGTAGTGGTTGTAAGGGCGAGATGCAGGCGGGGATCACCCTTCTTCATTTTGGCGGACAGTTTCAAAGCAACCATAACTTCACCAACGCTCACGGCGTGCATCCAAGTGCGCCGATTCTCGGTGAGCCGGGCGCGAGTTGCGCGATCATAAAAGCCGAGACGCTGTCCGAACTTGTTTCGGTAATTTCCCCGACGGAGCATTTTGATGATGTAGCCCGGCAGGAAAGCGAGCAGGGCAAACGGAAAAAGGAGATTGTAGAGGAACCGAGTCATTGCCCGGATAGAGCCCTCGCCTTGCGTGTTGGCGGCTGTGTATCGCAGGCGCGAATTTCCCGATGAATATGCAAGGTCAGGCGCGCTCGGTGCGATGTCGCAAGTCCGCCGCACTGGCATATCGCGACCAGAACCTCGAGTGCGTTCGTCATCGGAAGCCGCGAACGATTGCTGACAGACTTCATGACTTACTGGCGCGGTTACTTTTTCGTTGCAGAAAAATCGTCTCCGTCGCGCCGTAGGTCTTTTGCCGAACTGTTTCCCACAGATCAGTCGGAGGTAATTGCTCACCAGGGCGTTTTTCGAGAACGAAAATTCCTTCAGTCGTTAGGCGCCGGGGCAATTGATCATTTTGCAGGAGCAGCTCAGTGAAATTGTCGCCATGATCGTGCGACTCGTAAGGGGGGTCGGCAAGGATGAGATCGTTTACTTCCGCTCTGCTGCCGCGGTTGAGAAAGGCAAAAACGTCTTGCTTGCAAATTCGCCCGCTCAACCCGGTTTGGGCGAGGTTGCGTTCGATGGTAGCGATGGCCTGCCGGTTGTTTTCAACGAAGGTGACGGAGCAGGCGCCGCGGCTGAGAGCTTCAATTCCGAGTGCGCCGGTGCCAGCAAAGAGGTCAAGCACGCGCGCACCAATTACCCGTTCACCAAGGCTGGAGAAGATCGCCGCTTTTACCCGGTCCATTGTTGGTCGAACGCCTGTCCTCGGAGCGAAAAGGCGTAGACCGCCGGCCGTCCCGGCGATCACTCTCATGGCGAAGGTGTGGCGACTAAACTGGCTTCTGGTGTTGGCCCGTTAGGCGATATAGTTGCGGTCAGAGATGGAGAAGGCTCGCTAGGCGAAGCCCCCGGCGCCGACGTCGCAGCCGGCTGCGGCTTTTTCTTTTTCGGGTGACTGAAGAGACCGCTGATTACGCCGCCGAGATCGCGCAAATCCTGTCCGACCAGTTTACCCATCAGGTCGGTCTTCGGCCGTTCAACTGTGCCACTAATGCGAAAATTAACCGCAGCGTAACCGGCAGGCTCCGGTATCGGCTGAAAATTTTCTCGAATCGGCGAGAAGAGTTGGCGACGGATCTTGTCGTTGAGAGCTAGCTGCGAATTTAGCCGGAGTTTGCCGTTGAACGTGACTGTGCCGCTAGCAGTGAGGCGGATGTTGGGCGAGCGCAAGATCAGCTCGTCGATCTTCACGATGCCGGGATCAATGTGATATTTGACCTCGGCTTGCTCGAGTTGCAGTTGCGTCAATTCATCGATCTGCAGAATTTGGCCGAGGGCGACGAGCAAGCTGTATTGCTGCAGTCTTCCCTCGCGCAACACGATCTCGCCGTGGCCGCTGAGCGCGTTGCTGTCGGCCGTCTTGCCGGCCGCGTCCAGAAAACCTTCCACGCGGCCTTGAATCATTCCCGACGGACCGCCTGCGTTGGTGACGAGCTTTTCCACCTGAAGATCGCGGAACTTAACTGCAGCCGTGAACGGCGAATCGATGGCCTGCGGCTGCATTTGGTAACGGCCGTTGATCATTCCGCCGGCGCATTGCGCAGAAATGTTAGAGAAGGCGAGCTCGGCTGGGTCGTAACGCAGCGGCGACTCGAGGTTTTCGAGAAAGAAACGATCGCGCAGCGAAATTTTCTTCACGGTGGCGTTACCCTTCAACTCAGTTGCGGTTCGGAAACTGGAGTGGAAGTCGAGCCCGAGAAATTTTGCGATCACTCGTCCGGCGGAATCGAGAAAGGTAAAATCGCCATCCTTCAAAGTGACCCGCTGGACTTCCGGCGTGAAAACTGGCGACGGAGAACTGGCAAGAAACGATTCGTTAGGTGAGGGGGTTTGGACGGGCGTAACAGGAGCAACTGGAGGCGGGGAAGCGAGGGCAACGTGGTCTGGGGTCTTTGTTGCTGGCACCGGCGCCGACAGTCTCTCTTCCGGCGATAGCTCAGGGAGACGCCATTTACCGGATGAATTCTGCGCCCAGACAACTTCAGGCTTGATGAGCAAGACCTGTCGGATCACCAGCCGATTGCTAAAGAGCGACCAGAATTCCACCCGCAGTTGAAAGCTTTGCGCTTCGAGAAAATTGCCTCCGATTTTGCCCTTCTCCTGCGGAACCGTGATGCCGTTCAACTTTAATCCACTCCAAGGTGTTACGCTGATCTGCCGCAGATGCAGCGGCGTGCCGAGTCGCTGGCTCAGCTCCAGTTGGATGCGCCGATGCACATCCTGCGATTGGACGTAAAGATTTACACCCAGGACCAGCATCGCGAACAGGAGCGCGATCCCGCCCAGCAACCAAAGCAAGAACCGGCGAAGTCGCTTCACCGCGAGAAGACTACGCAGCACACGGTTGAAGAAAAGACGAAACCCGCCTAACAAGTAACGCTTTGCCGAACACCTGCGTCATCCTCAATCCAACTGCGCGCGGCGAGCGAGCCCGGCGTTTGACCGAGCGGCTGCGGGCGATGTGCGGCGATGTATTTCTCTGCGCGACCGCAACTGCGGGGGAAGCTGAGCACCTGGCGCGCGACGCGGTCGTAGAGGGCTACGACCAAATTGTGGCCGCGGGCGGCGACGGAACCATCAACGAAGTCGTCAACGGCATCGCCGGATCGGACGCTGCGCTTGGGCTCATGCCAATGGGAACGATGAATGTCTTCGCGAATGAGATGGGCTTGCCGGCGAATAATCTCGGGCGGTGCTGGGAAATTGTGCGCGCTGGACACTGTCGTTGGATCGATTTGCCGCTGGCGAACAAAAAGCATTTTGTGCAGTTGGCGGGCGTCGGGTTGGACGCGCAGGCGGTAAAAGAGACGAGCCTCACTTTTAAGCGGAATTTTGGACCGCTTAGTTACCTGGTGTGCGCCGCGCAGATCGCGGCTCGCAAACCACCGCGGCTCTTGATCGCGACTGAAGAGGGCAAAACACTGGAAGGATCCTTGGTACTCATCGGTAACGGGCGACGTTATGGAGGGCCGTTTCCGTTTTTCAAACATGCGGTGATCGATGACGGTTTGCTGGACGTGGTGGTCTTCAAGCAGCTTGGTTACATGGACCTGATCAAGTATCTGCAAAATGTCATTTTCACTGCCGCTATTACAACGCCGGAGGTCGAATATTTCCAAACGGGCCGTCTTCGAGTAAGTAGCGACGAGGAAGTGCCGGTGGAAATTGATGGGGAGCTAACCGGCGTTTGCCCAGTAGAATTTGGAATCGGCGGTCGCCGCCTGCGAGTGCTGGCTCCGGCTCGTTAGGCTTGTCCAAGGACGCGTTCGAGAGGCCTCGTGCGCAGAGCGATCAATGGTTTCGGACCATCGTTTCCCAATGACAATCGAAAGCGTTTACGATATCGTGACAAGTATGCGCTTGTCCGGCCGGAGAGCATATTCCCATGCCCCTCGCTGGACGCCCTCTCAACGCGTCGTTCTTTATTCTCTCATCGGTTTGAACGTCGCCATTTTTTGCGTGCAGTTGTTCCTTCAAGCTAGTCAGCCGGAACTTATTGCGCAATATCTTGGCCTTAGCTACCAGGGCATCGATCGAGCCTATGCATGGCAATTTCTGAGTGCCGTGTTTCTGCACGTCGGTTTGTTCAGCTTTGCTGCCGGGTTGGCGGTGCTTTACTTTCTTGGGCGCGATATCGAAGGCATTCTAGGACAGAGACATTTCCTCTATCTTTACCTTTGTGGAATGGTGGGCGGTGAGCTGGGCCACCTCTTCCTCATGCCTAAAACGACCGTACTTCTGGCGGGCGCGGGCGGCATCGCTGCGTTGGTTGTGGCCTACGCTACCATCTTGCCTGAATTGGAGATCGCCGGTTCCCTTTTTTTCGTTGTACCGGTGAGACTGAGAACCAAGCATCTCGCATACGCACTTTTGGGCGCGAGCGTTCTGCTTATGATTTTCGTTAGGCATGGACTCGTGGGCCATAGTGCGTGGCTCGGCGGCTGCGTCGCGGGTTGGCTTTATGCCCACCTGCTCGGTTTCGGCCGCCCTTCTTTCATTCAGCGCTCGCTTTCGCGCCGACGGCAGGCCGGGGAGCGTCTTCGCCAGATGTCTTTCGATGAGTTCGTGAGCGAAGAGATCGACCCGCTCCTGGACAAGATTTCCTGCAACGGATTTGGCAGCCTCACCCGGAGCGAACGACGAACACTCGCGCTGGTGCGGGAAAAGATGGCCGAACCACCACAGTAGCGTGGCGGTCGCGAATTCGTTAGGCGACGTTTCCAGGAGTATTCGCCCTGGGCAGGTGGCGGCCGCGCTTGCCGCTCTGGAAGCCAACTGGCCGAAGGAGGTTTCCTCGCTCGCCAAGGTGATTGCCGAGTTTCGGCTAGGAGCGGATGCGCTCTTTCACCTTCTCTCCGTCTCCAACATTTGTGCGACGCGCCTGGTGCAGGAACCGGAAATCCTCCTTTGGCTCGCCCACCCTGAAACGTGCGCAGATCGCCGCGGCTACGGTCGCATGCTGACCGATCTACACAATCTTGCCGGCCGTCAGCCAGTGGCGGCAGAAAACTTTCGCGTCCTCCGTACTTGGAAAGGTCGCGAGATGGTTCGCATCGCTCTGCGCGAGATTTCAGGTGTCGCACCGCTTGAGGAAACGATGATCGAGCTGTCGCAATTGGCTGACATCTGCTTGACGAAGGTCTTCGAACACTGGGACGCCGAGCTGCGTCAGCGTTGGGGCTCTCCTGAAAGTGGATTTGCGATCATTGGTGCGGGGAAGCTCGGCGGTCGCGAACTGAACCACAGCTCAGACGTTGATCTCATCTTTGTCTACAGCGAAGAAGGCCAGCTTAACGCGCGCTTTAGTTACCACGAATGGTTCACCCGATTGGGGAACAAGATCATCGAAACCTTCGCTGCCAGCGATCCAGCTGGCTCGCTCTTCCGGATCGATTTGCGTTTACGCCCGGAGGGACGGGCGGGACCACTCGTCAGGTCGCTCGCCAGCATGGAAAATTACTACGCCGGCTTTGGCGAAACCTGGGAGCGCATGGCGCTCATCCGTACGCGATGGATTTGCGGTGATCGGGAGCTGGCTTACGACTTTCTGCGCCAGTTGCAGCCGTTCGCTTTTCCGAAAAACCCTACGCCTGATCTGCTCGATGAAGTGGCGGCTATTAAGTTGCGCATCGAGCGGGATATCCTTGGCTTCGAAGAACACGACCGCAACGTCAAGCTGGGTGTCGGTGGAATTCGTGAAGTCGAATTTGTTGTCCAGGCGTTGCAACTGTTGCACGGGGCACGGCATCCTTTTCTGCAGGAAGCGGGAACTCTCAAGACGCTCCGCGGGCTGGCCGAGCTGGATTTTTTGCCTAACGACGACGCGCTCGCCCTGGAAAGCGCGTATCGTTTCCTCCGCCGGGTGGAGCATCGCCTCCAGATCGAAGACGAACAGCAAACTCACACCGTTCCGGAGAATGGTGAAGCACTGCGCGTCCTCGCGCGCAGTCTTGGCTTCGCCGCAGGGAAAGCGTTGCTGGAAAAACTGCACGAGCAAATGCAAGCAGTGCGTGCAGTTTTCCGGCGCGTAATTCAGGCCACCAGCACGACCAAAGACTCCGGCGCCATCGATTTCGCCGTTTTTCGCGATGCTGTGCAGGCGGAAAAAAATATCGCTCAGCTTGGGCGAAGCGCGACCGGTCTTCATGTCGCGCCGCGCACGAGGCAGATCTCTCGCAAGCTTCGTCCGCTTCTCCTTGGCCGGCTTGGCCGCGCGGCAGATCCCGACGTCACGCTGACCCAGTTTGTCCGCTTCGTCGAAGCTTACGGTTTTCGCAGCCTTCTTTTCGAATTGCTCGTCGCGAATCCACGTTTGCTGGAGTTGCTGGTGAAAACTTTCGACGCGAGTGAAGCGGCGGGCGGCTGGCTTATTCGTCGTCCGCAATGGCTGGAGGAGCTGACGCGCAGCGGGATGCTCGATCGCACCTTCAGCGTCTCTGAGCATCTGGCACGCCTGGAGTCGTTAGGTGCCACCAGACAAGACATTGATCCGGTGCGCATTTATCGACAACGCGAAGTCCTGCGCATTCTCTTACGCGAAGTGTTGTGTCTCGCGCCGCTCGCTCAACTGCTCGAGGAAATGAACGATCTCTCCGAAGCGTGCCTCATTCAGGTCGATCATCTCCTCAATCCAGAGGGGGCGCTGACCATCATTGCGCTCGGAAAATTTGGCGGTCGTGAAATCGGTTACGGTGCGGATCTCGACGTAATCTTCATCGGCGACGATCCACGACCGGCGCAAAACTTGATTGGCGAAATGTCGCTGTCCACGGCGGAGGGAAGTTTCTCCAAGATTGACGCGCGCCTGCGACCCGAGGGTGAAAAAGGTCCGCTTGTCTGCTCACTGGATACGTTGCGCAATTATTACGAAAAGCGGGCGCAATTTTGGGAACTGCAATCACTCACCCGGGCGCGCGGAATTGCCGGTCCGCAGCGTTTTGATTTTGAAGCGCTGGCGAAGGAACTCTGGCGTGAGGCAGGCAGCAAGACGGACCTTGTCAGGCAAATTCAAAACATGCTCATGCGCATCGCGAACGAGCGCGGCAGCGGAAACGATTTCTTCGACTTCAAGACCGGAGTTGGCGGAATGGTCGAGGCTGAGTTCCTGATTCAGGGACTGCAAATGCAGCATCGCGTTTGGGAGCCGAATTCGTTAGGCGCGATTGCGAAGCTGTCGTCGAACGAGATTTTTGAGACCAATGACGCCGCCAACCTCGCCGGGGCCTACACTTTCCTGCGCAGCTGCGAATCGGTCTTGCGCCGCTGGCAATTCCGCAGCGTGTCGACTCTGCCGCGAACCCATGAAGAGGAAATGCGCTTCGTGCGACGGCTCAGATTTACGAACGTCGCGGAGTTCCGCGCTCCTTATGGCCGCGCGCGCGAAGTTATCCGTTCGCTTCGTCTGCGTTATCTGGCGGACTAGTGTCGACCGAGCGCGGGACTTCCTTCGCCAGCATCGCGCATTTTATTAAACGCGGCCTAACAGGTGGAGAATTGCCGAAATCAGCCAAAAGCTGACCGCCAGGCTAACGATTAAGATAAGTGCAAGCGCGGCGAGAACGAGCCAGACGAAAACCCAATCGCCGGTCGTAGAGCGGCGCGGGGCGGCGGTGTGGCGTTTGAGCAATTCGTAATTGCGCGCGTTCGATTTGAACCAAAAAGAAAACGCATCGCCGACGATTGGAATGATGCCAACTGCTTCGTTGATCAGGATATTGAGCGCCATGCGGACGAGAAGAATCTTTGGCAGCCCGCGACGAGCAGCGGCGACCAACGCCAAGGCAGAAATAATCGCCGAGCCGGTATCACCCAGGCCGGGAAAAAGTCCAATGAGAGGATCGAGTCCGAAGCGGAAGCGCGTTCCGGGCAGGCGGAGAAGATTGTCCATGATCAGGGCGAGCCAGCGAAAGAGCGCTTCCAGATCACGCCGTTCGCCTTTTTCCTCTGGGGGAAGCACCTCCCACTCGAGTTCCCGAGCCTCCGGTCGCGTGGCCATCTCCTCAGCCTGAACCCGTTGGAAAATTGCGCAACCAGCGAGCGAGAAAATGACCCTGGCTCGCCTAACGAGGCGAGTTTTCGCGCTGCAATCGTTTCAGCCGGCTGCGCAGCGCGACCTTGGTGGCCGCGCTCATTCGGTCGATGAAGAGGATTCCGTTGAGGTGGTCGATTTCATGTTGAAGCGCCCGCGCCAGGAGGCCGGTTCCTTCGATCTGAATCGGATCGCCTGCGAGGTCTAGCGCGCGCACGGTGACGGAGAGCGCGCGCCGGATATCTGCCGTAATCTCAGGGAAACTAAGGCATCCTTCCACGCCCACTCCGCTCTCTTCGCCTAACGACAATTCCGGATTCAAGAGCACTAGTGGCATGGACAAGTTCGAGTCCGCTTCCACGCCGTTTAGCTTGATTGTGCTGGCCTGGTCTTCCGCACCCGAGACGTCGAGCACAGTTAACTGCAGCGCTTCGCCCACCTGCTGCGCGGCGAGACCGACCCCGTGCGCTTCGTGCATGGTTTCGAGCATGTTCGCCGCCAGCTCGCGCAAACGATCATCAATCGCCAGCACGCGTTTTCCTTTCGCGCGTAGGATCGGATCGCCGTAACGAACGATCGGCAACTTCATTTCCGAGGCGATTGCGTAAACGCAGGGAGATTTTTCACACCGGCAAGCTTCAAGGCATCCATCACTTTGATGATGATGCCGAAGGAAGCCTTTTCGTCCGCTTTAAGAATGAGCGTGCTTTTTCGCGCCGCCGATAAGTTGTTAATCCCTTCCTGAAGTTGATCGACTGCGATGGTTTTGCCATCGAGTTTCACTTCGTCGCTGGCATCCACGCTCACGATGGCGTGTTCCAGGTCAGACGGCTTGTTTGTCGAGGTCTTGGATTCCGGAAGGTTAATCTCCACTTCCGGCTGATCTTTTTTAAACGTGGTCGAGACGACGAAAAAGATGAGCAGGATGGTCAGGATATCGACCAACGAAACGATGATGATCGTGGGCGCACGGCGCTTGCGAACGGCGAATTTCATCGGACTGCCAATGGCCGATTGCCAATCGATGGGCTGAAGGTTTGGCGCCGGCCGTTCTGCAACTGACAACTGGAAATTGGCAAGTTTCGCAATCTCCTAGGTCACTGGTGTCGGCGCATGTGCCATGGCCGGAGACGGCACGGTGGCGATCCGCGCAGACATTCCTTCCGGCACGCGCCCGTAATAGCATTTACTGATCAGCTCCACGACGAGCGTTTCCATTTCCACCGACATCACTTCGACCTTTTTCGAAAAATAACTGAAGGCGATCAAAGTCGGGACGGCGATGGAAAGACCGAAGACCGTGGCATTGAGCGCTTCCGCAATTCCGAGGGCGATAATCTTCGTGTCGGCCGTGCCGCCACTGAGGCCGAGGTGTGAAAAGACATGGACCAAACCAGATACGGCGCCAATCAAGCCTAACAATGGCGCGATGCCGGTGATGATTTCGAGCACGATGAGCCCGCGCTCCAAAATCACCATCTCATGGCGCGCGCGAGTTTCGACGGCATCGACATTCTCGCCGCGCGGCGCACGCAGATGTTGCAAGGCAACACGAGCGATTCGGGCGAGCGAGGAATCATCTTCGCGCACAATGCGCGCAAGCCGCTCTGGGTTGCCACCGGGCGAAAGCCGCTCGATCTCGCTCTCAATCACGAGTGGGAGCACGTTTTTCCGCCGCAGCGCGATCGAGCGCAGGATGATTACGGTCAGTGCAACAATCGAACAGATGAGCAACGGCCACATAAAAAGGCCGCCGCGCAGGAGAAAGTCGATCATGGATTGCATCGGGTTTGTGGCCTCAGCGAGGAAGGGCGTGCTCATCGATTGGCGAAAATCGTGAAGGATTCTTCCATTGTAAAGCGGCCTTCGGGAATGGTAGCGCGCAGATCCTCGGGGATGGGCGGGAACTTCGTTTCCTGTATTGAGCGAAGGGCGATACTGGCGGACGCCTCATTCCCGGTATTCTCGATCATGCGTAGATTTTCGACCTTGCCATCAGCGTTGATGTCAAAGGTGACTCTCGTAGTCCCGATGCTGATGATGTCCATTTTTGCCGCGGTGTAGTAATACCAGCGGGAGCCGATTGCATCTTCGAGCAGTTTTTTGTAGCGACCCTGCGGCGTGCCAACAGCATTCACCGAAGAGTGTCCGCGGTTGTCGATCCCGCCGCGGATGATCGTTTTCTGTTGCAAGTCACGATAACTCGAGGCCGGAGAAGGCGGGGTCAGCTCGGGAGTTGGCGTCGGCGTTGGAGTGGGAACAAGCGGCTCGGTCTTTTCTTCTTCGGCGGCTGGTGAGGGGACCGGCGTTGGTGTTTGGGTTAAGAGCGCGAGCTGATCGGGTGGAGGGGTGGCCGCAACGGTCTGCGCTTTCTCACTTGGAGTCGGTTGTTTTTCCGACGGAGCGGTCGGAGAGGGTGTTGGTTGTGGCGCCGCTCCGGCCGAGCCGAACGAGTTTGGATGCTCTTCCAGGTTCATGAACGGGCGGTCCTTGCCGTCCTGCCCCGGAAGCGGATTATCTGTTGTCGCCGCCTTCTCTGCTGCGGCAATCGAGTTTTCATTTGCCTCAAAAGTCTTCTCTTTTGGAGCCTCTTTGGATTTGCGGGACTCATCGACCGTAGTCATCGGTGCGTGTTTAGGCACGAGCGGCGGTGGCGTGGGCTCCGGTTCCTGCATGATGGTGAGTTGCGGCGGAGGCTCCTCCACGGGCAAGTCCATTTCGGTGCGGCTCCCGCCAAAAGCAGCCAGGGACAACCCGACCAGAAGATGGGCCACGATGGAGGCAAGGACAGCCCACCATATTTTTCGTTGTTCGCGATTCGATCGCATTATTGCACTACGACCATGAGAAAACGGCGCCGCCTAACCAGACCGTCGGTTGGGTCGCCGATGAGTTTTTCAGGCGCAAAGGTATCTCACCTCACCCCGCGTGACAACCGCCGCGGCGTGGTCTTGCGCGCGTGATGGAAAAGATATTGCTGAGCGTAGCCGCCGTGCTCTCCGAAATGGTGCGCTGCAAACTCGCGCAGCTGAGCAGCAGTTGGTTTGTGGTGACCGCGGAAATATTTCTCGCGCAGGACGCGCTCGACCCAAACGTCAATCGGGAACGCGCGCAGCCGTTCATAGGCAAAAAGCATGACGCAATTGGCGACCTTGATGCCGACTCCAGGCAAAGTGCAGAGTCGGGCGCGCAATTCTTCGTCCGGTAGCTGGTCAAACACATCGAGTCCGACTTTGCCTGAAGCAATCAGGCGCGCGGTAGCGAGAAGGTTCTTCGCGCGATAACCAAGGGCACAGCTCCGCAAGATGGTTTCGGTAAGGCCGGCGATACGTTCCGCGGAGGGATAGGTGAAAACCGTACTCTTGCCTAACGAGCGTCGGTTGCCGAAGCGCCGCCGCAAGGTGAGCGAGATTTGCCGGATATGCGTCACCTGTTTCATCGACGAAGTGATAAACGTGGCCAGGCATTCCCAGCGCGGCTGCCGCATGATGCGCAGGCCACGACAAAACTGAGCCGCGGCTTGCATTGCCGGATCGGTAGGCAGTGATGCGCAAATCGCGGACAGCGGATGGTCGAGTGAGAAATAGCGCGCACAATTCCTCGCCGCTCCATCTGGCCTAACGAGAAGTTTTTTACCTCTTTGCTCGACATAGACCGCCCTCTCACCAATCGCTCCGAGAAAGCCGTTGCCTGACGGGTCCCAATGAAATGTCTGCCCGGAATCGAGGGTCAGGGTGAGATCAAAATCGGGTGCGGAAATTTGCATGGGTCACACAATAGCATTTGCGCCGGGGGCGAATTCTGGCAGCAAACAGGCGGTGAACGTGCGCCTCCTGATCGATTGCGGGGTTCTCTTCTTTTATTTCGGCGCGATTATTTTCATCGGCCTCTACATGGGGCGAAAGGAGGATAATCTCGAAGACTTCGCCCTCGGCGGCCGGCGCATTCCATGGTGGGCGGTGCTCGCTTCAATCATCGCGGCGGAGACGAGTGCCGGCACTTTCTTTGGCACACCAGGCGAAGGTTTTGCCCTTCGCAATTACACTTATCTCCAGCTCGCCCTCGGCACGATCATCGCGCGCATTCTCGTCAGCTATATCTTCATCAAACCCTACTACGAATACAAAGTCTTTTCGATCTACGAATACCTCACGGCACGCTTTGGCACGCGGACAAAGAATGCTGCCTCTGCCGTCTTCATGGTCACGCGTCTGCTCGCTTCGGGCGCGCGGCTTTACGTCGGCGCGATCGCGCTTGCCCTCGCCTATGAGATGATCACAGGCGTGCGTCCTGGGCCGATGCAAACCCTCTGGATTTACGTCCTTTCAACAATCGCCATCGTCGTCTTAACGGCCATCTACACGACCTTAGGTGGGATCAAAGCAGTCATCTGGACGGACTTCATTCAGGCTTCGATCATGTTTGGAAGCGCGCTGATCGCAGTCGGCCTGCTTTTCTTTTCCATCCCGGGCGGATGGGACGAAATTGTCAGGCGAACGGGCGGATTCCATCTCCATGACTTCATCACGACCGGACTCGATCCGGCAAAACACGGCTGGCAGAAAATCGTCGGAATGTTCGCCGTCGAATACACCATCTTTGCCGGGCTCTTCGGTTCGACCTTCATCACCATGGGCACCCACGGCACCGATCAGGACATGGTGCAACGCATGTTGACCGCGCCTGATGTTCGACGCAGCCGGCGCTCGCTCATTCTTTCCGGCCTGGCCGATATACCGATCGCCTTCACCTTTCTCACGATCGGTCTGCTCCTCTGGGTCTATTATCAGGCGCATCCTGATCCGACGCTGCCAAAAACGCCTAACGAGACCTTTTGCCATTACATTTTGTATGAAATGCCGGTGGGTTTGCGCGGGCTGCTCATTGCCGGAATTTTTGCCACCACCATGGGTTCGTTGAGCACGGCGTTGAACGCCCTCGCCACCAGTTTTACCCGTGACTGGTATCTGCCCTACATCAATCGCGGGGCAACTGAGAAAGACAGTTTGCGCGCCGTTCGCCTGGCGACGGTCGTCTTCTCCATCCTCATGATTCTCGTTGCCTCAGCGACCTCTTATTGCGTGATCGTTTTGCCCCACGTTCGCATTATTCCGATTGCGCTCGGGATATTTGGCTATACCTACGGTTCATTGTTAGGCGTTTTCTTTTGCGGCATGTTCACGAAACGACGGGGATCGGATTGGGCCAATCCGCTCGCCATGCTCGCTGGCTTCCTTTTCGTCGCCCTGATCAGCAATTTGCCTAACGATATCGCGAGGATATTTGGAAGCCAGCTTTACGTTCCTCCGTCGTGGCTGCCGATGATGGAATTCCCATGGTGGATTGCCTGCGGCACGATTGTCACCTTTTTCGTCGCGATCTGCTGGCCGAGTCGGCGGGTCGAGAGTTGACTACCCGCGAGCAAATGACTAGGTAGAATTACGATGGATTCTACCTATTCTGTGACACAGGCGCAGACGAATTTGCCGCGGCTGATTAAACAGGTCGCTGAGGCAGGATCAATCGCGATCACGCGGCACGAGCAAACGGTCGCCTACCTGATCTCGCAGGAGCAGATGGACGCCATCGTCGAGACGCTGGAGGTAATGGCGAATTCTTCGGTGATGAAGGCGCTGCGCCAGTACGAAGAAGGCAAAACAAAGTTTCAAGCGCTCTCCGTGCTCGATGGAGATAAAGGTTGAGCTTTCCCAGCAGGTGATCGCATTCGTTAGGCGACGAGCGCCCGAACCGCGGCGTGTCTTGCGCGCGGCTTTGCGGGGACTCGCTCGCGAGCGCGGCGACATTCGTGCACTGGAAGGTCCGCTGAAGCAATATCATCGCCTGCGAGTCGGGGCTTATCGGATCATCTTTGTCTACGAACTTTCTGGAAAACGGCGAACCATTCGTTGTATTTTCGCGGAACGACGCGGTGCGGTTTACGAAGTCTTTCAGGAACTTCTTCGCAAGCATCTGCTTGGCCGGGAGACGAAATGAATCCAGAGCGCGTTACTGAATGAACCGGATCGTCATCGGATAGCGGTAAAATTTCCCGTCGCTCGCCTGGATGGCGGCGATGATGGCGAAGATTGCGTTCAAGATCCAAAGAATGATGAGAAAGGCGAAGCCGATCAGGATCACGCAGAAAACCACCGCAATCAGGTTGTAGAGCAGCATCGAGAGCTGGAAGTTGACCGCTTCCTTGCCGTGGGCGTCGATCTCAGGGGATTGGTCGCGTTTCGCCAACCATATGATGAGCGGCGGGATGAGGTGGCCGGGGAAGTGCAGGAAGACGCCGAGGAGGGCGCTGGCGTGGCAAAGAGCGGTCCAGGTGCGCACATTCGGAGCAGCTAAGGCGCTGGCAGGCAGTGGTGGCGATGAAGTTTCCATTCTATGGGATGGATGCGCCCAAGCGGCGATCTGGATTCAAGAAAAAATCGTTCGCCAAAATGTGGCAATCCCAATTGGAGGGCAGTTGAAGAAATCGGCTTGGCTGCAGTAAGTCTATCCCACCTGCCTGGGGGCAGTGTTCGCCGTCGTCTGAATATTCAAATCCCGGAGTTGCGTCGCGTCGACATCGCTCGGTGAGTGCGACATCAGGTCCTGCCCGCGGTTGGTCTTTGGAAAGGCGATCACGTCGCGAATTGATTCCGTGCCGCAAACGAGCATGACCAGGCGATCGAGCCCAAGAGCGATTCCGCCGTGCGGCGGAGCACCGAGGCGGAAAGCGCGCAGCAGATGACCGAATTGGCGATCGGTTTCTTCAATCGTTAGGCCGAGAACCTCGAACACCTTCGCCTGCAAATCGCGTTCGTGAATACGAATGCTGCCACCGCCGAGCTCAACGCCGTTCAGGACGACATCGTAGGCTTCAGCGCGGATATTTCCGAGCTCGTTAGGCTGGTCGAGCAACGGTTTGTCTTCGGCTTTCGGCCGGGTGAAGGGATGATGCATGGCGCTCCACTTGCCCGTTGCAGCATCTTGCTGGAGAAGGGGAAATTCGGTCACCCAAAGGAAATCGAGCTGTTCATTATTCGTTAGGCTTTGAAGCTCGGCGACACGGAGGCGCAGCCGCCCGAGCACTTCGCAGGCGACCTGCCATGAGTCCGCGGCGAAGAGAATGAGGTCTCCCTCCTCAATTTGGAGCCGGCTCGTTAGGTCTTGCTTTTCCGTCTCGGAAAGGAATTTCGCGATGGCGGATTTCCATTCGCCGCCTTCCACCTTGATTGAGGCAAGACCTTTGGCGCCGAATTTCTTCGCGAGCCCTTCCAGTTCATTCATTTGTCCGGTGGTAATGCCGGCGAAGCCTTTGGCGTTAATTGCCTTGATCACCCCACCGCGCTCGACCGCGCCACGAAAGACCTTAAAAGCGCTCTCACGAAAGAGATCGCTCAGCTCAACCAACGGAACCGCAAAACGCCGGTCCGGCTTGTCGCTGCCGAAAGTATTCATCGCCTCGTGATAGCTCATGCGCGGAAATGGTGTCGGGACATCAATCCCGCGCGCAGCCTTGAAGACGGCGGCCAGCATCCCTTCCGTGAGCGCAAAGATGTCTTCCGGCCTAACGAAGGAAGCCTCGATGTCGATCTGGGTGAATTCGAGCTGACGATCGGCACGGAGATCTTCATCCCGAAAGCACTTTGCGATTTGAAAATATTTTTCCATCCCGCCGACCATGAGGAGCTGTTTGTATTGCTGCGGCGCCTGCGGCAAAGCGTAGAATTTTCCCGGCCAAATGCGGCTCGGGACGAGAAAATCGCGCGCGCCTTCCGGCGTACTCTTCGAGAGAATCGGAGTCTCGATTTCGAGGAAGCCCTGGCTATCGAGATAGTCACGGGTCGCCTTCGTGACCCGATGGCGAAGGCGCAAGTTGCGAGCGAGCTGTGGCCGACGCAGGTCGAAATAGCGATAAGTCAGCTGGAGATCCTCGTCTTTGACTTCGCCTTCGATCGGGAACGGCGGCACGTCGGAACGGTTGAGGATTAACAACTCATCGACGACCACTTCGATCTCGCCTGTCGGGAGATTGGGATTTGCCTGTCCTGTTAGGCGTGGCGCTACGCGTCCCGTGATCGCGATGACGTCTTCATGCCGAAGGGAATGAGCCCGGTCGGTGACCTCGTCATTCTCTTCCGGTCGGAAGACAATCTGCGTTAGTCCTTCACGATCGCGCAGATCGATGAAGATGACACCGCCAAGATCGCGGCGCGAATGAACCCAACCGGCGAGTTGCACCTCGTTGCCGACATTAGCGGCGCGAAGCGCGTTGCAGTGATGGGTGCGATACATGGCGGCGAGCCGTCAGTTTGGGCGCTGGGGCAAAAGGCGCAAGTTGCTTATGCGCGCCTCAACGCCAGTTGTTCAAGGAGGTCGTCGTTAGGCACGAGCATTTCCTCGCGGCTGGCGAGGTTTTTCATTTTTAGCTGCGGCCATTCGTCGCCGAAAAGCAAGGTCACGCGGGCGCCCATGGCCTCGGCGGTTTGGAATTGTTTGCCGACTTTGGAGGGAACAAGCGAATAATCGACGCGCCAGCCGCCGTCGCGCAGCAGTTGCAATGTTTTAAGTGCATCGTCGCGTCTCTCTTCCTTGGCGATGATGAGATAAACATCGAGCGCATTTTGGCTGCTCACCCTGTTTGTTAGGCGCGAAAATGCGGCCGGCGTTTCCTTAATCAGTTCACCCAAGACCACATCACCCATTGCGAACCCAACCGCGGGCAGTGCGACCGCACCATCGCTCAGCTGCGCGATCAGATTGTCGTAGCGACCGCCACCCGCAATCGCGCGCAATTTTCCCGCTCGATCGAAAACTTCAAAGACGAGACCAGTGTAATAAGCCAGACCGCGCACGATTGAGAGATCGACTTTCACAAAATTGCCCAGACCACGCAGTTCCAGTTGCCTAACGAGCGTTTCCAGCTTCTCGCTGCGGCCCCCGCCGTCGAGCACTTGAAAGACTGACTCTGTCAGCGGGCCCAGTTTCCCGGCGGTTATCTCACGCGGTTCGCGTTCACTTTTGTCGATGACCTGTAACAAGCCACTCCATTGATCTTCAGGAACATTCTGTTTGCGCAAGAGATCGGTCCAGAACTCACGGTCACTTAACCGAACGACGACGTCATTGGCACCGAACCCAAAAGTGCGCAGAAGGTCGATTGCGAGCGCGACCACCTCCGCATCGGCCGCGAACGAGGCATCGCCGATTAGGTCACAGTTGAGTTGGAAGTGCTCGCGCAACCTTCCACGCTGCTGTTTCTCGTAGCGAAAACATTGCGGAATCGAAAACCATTTGAGCGGTTTGCGAAACTCCCGCTCGTGCGCCGCTACCACTCGGGCAAGTGCCGGGGTCAGCTCGGGCCGCATCGCTACTTCCCGCTCGCCTTTGTCGGTAAAATTGAAGAGCTGACTAACAATCTCAGGTCCGCTTTTCTTGCGATACAAGTCCGTCAACTCGAGCAACGGACTATCCCATTCGACAAAGCCATATCGGCGACACACCTCGCGCCATCGTTCAAAGATGACATTCCGGAAGGCGCAGTCATCAGGCAGAAAATCGCGAAAGCCAGGCAAAGGCTGCATGACGGGAAGATAGGCCAATTCTTATCTAACTGTGCAACCGCATGCACCACGTTTTCCGAATTGGGGTTGAATAAACGACTGCCTGGACCGGTCGGAGTAACGCACAACGGATATCATTCGTTCAACCAAACCAAAGGACAATCATGAAACCAAACAGACTAACACAAATACTGGCTGCCGGAGTGGCTTGCGCATTCGCGCTCGGGACCACTTTCGCGCAGGAAACGACTACCACCACGACTACGAACGAGGGTGCAACGGGAGTGAGTAGCACGACGAGCACAAGTGCTATGGACGCGACGGGTACGATCACGACCTTCACCCCGAGCTCCAACGTCATCAGCTTCCGCACCGAGACTAGTGCGGATCCGGTGAGGTATTACTTCACGAAAGAAACCACCGTGGTCGATCCGGAAGGACAGACGGTGGAAGTGTCGATGCTACGCCCCGATATGCCGGTGCGTTACAGCTACGTGAAAGAAGGCGATCGCATGGTTATCACCAAGGTGACCTTGGAGAAGCCGATCTCTTATTATAAGAAGGAGACGACCACCACGACGACAACCAATCCCTGACGGTTCGTTAGGCTAGTCAATCTAAAGCGCTCGCGGAACGTGTTTCCTCGAGCGCCTTTTTTTGTTAGTGGGATTGGCTTGGAACGACTGCCTCTTCACGCTAAGGGCTGAATCTTCGCGGTCGCGACTGCGGAGGTTAGTCGCCGTAGCCCCGCGGAAATTCCTGATGCCAGCGCCACGCGCTCTCGATGATGGTGTGCAGGTTTTCGAACTTTGGCTGCCAACCCAATTCACGTTTGATTTTTTCCGAGGCGGCGATGAGTCGAGGCGGATCGCCAGGCCGTCGCGGCTTTTCCAGAACTGGGATTTCTTTTCCGGTTACATCGCGACAAACCTTGATGACTTCGCGCACGCTCGAACCACCGCCGGTGCCGAGGTTGTAGAATGCGCTCTCATTCGCGCCGAGCGCGAGAATGTGCGCACGCGACAGGTCCAGGATGTGGATGTAGTCGCGGATGCAGGTCCCGTCGGGTGTTTCGTAATCGGTGCCGTAGATCTCGACATGTTCCTTCCGGCCAAGTGCAACCTTCAGCACGTTGGGAATGAGGTGCGTCTCGCAGCGATGGTCTTCGCCGAATTTCTTTGTCGCGCCAGCAGCGTTGAAATAGCGCAGCGAGACGAACCTGAGGCCGTGAATCTGGTCATACCAACGCAACACCTTCTCAAACATGAGCTTTGATTCGCCGTAGGGATTGATTGGTCGCTGCGGCAACGTCTCGTCGATCGGTACTCGCTCGGGCGGCCCGAAGATCGCGCAGGTGGAGGAGAAGACAAAACGCCTCACACCTGTTTCGAGCATGGCGTCGAGCAAGTTGATTCCGGCAGTAACGTTGTTGCGAAAATATTTCGATGGATTCTGCATCGACTCGCCAACAAGCGCATTAGCCGCGAAATGCATAACCGCCTCAGGCTTTGTCTCCTGAAGCGCACGGGTAATCTCCTCGGGCCGTGCCAGGTCGCCGCCGATAAACGCCGCGCGTTCATCAACCGCGTGTCGATGGCCCTCGCTCAGGTTGTCGAAGACGACGACTTGATGGCCTTCGTCGAGCAGCAGCTCGACGCAAATACTTCCGATATAGCCCGCGCCGCCCACGACAAAGATTTGCATCCGCGGAAAGTGCGGAGCGCCTGCGCGCTGTCAAAAAGGAAAGCTAGAACTTCGGCAGCGGCGACTCTCCCGGTTCCCGCGCGAGAGCGAGAATCATCCGTCGCGCCATGGAATTGTTCTTGCGTGAAGCCAGAACGCGCATGCTCTGCTCGCGCGAGCCCCATTCGATGACGTCAATATCGACCGAGCGCACGCCCCATTTTCTCATTTCCAGCCGGTTTGATCTGTAAAGGTCGATCGTGCCGGTGCCGATGAGGGCGCTGCCGTAATCATCGATCTGGAAGACTTCATTGGTGTCGACGATGCGGAACTTGGTTCCCAACGGCCAGCGGGACCAATCAGCCGCTGCGCTCTTTACCCTGCTGCAGGAAAGTTTGGTGCCGATGGCATTACGGCGGCCGCCAGCTTCAGTGTGCGTGTAGGCGGTCGTGCGAACATGATGCAGGCGCTGGCCAACTGGTTTGCTGACTGCGATCGGCTTTTGGCTGGCGCAGCCCACGCCGAGCAAGGCAAGCGCGCTGAGAAGTATAACTCTCAGGAGTAGCGTCATTTCGGCTGAAGCGGGTGCTTAGCGGTTGAAGGCGGTCGTAGCAAGAATTATTTTCCCTGCCCAAGAATCATGCCCGTCGTTTCCGCAGGCGTTGTCGCCATCGCTTCCAACGTCTTACTGGATGGGCGGCTGGCTTTGTTTCACGAAACCGAGCGGTGGCTCGCAGTGGCCGATCTTCATTTCGGCTACGAACTAAGTCAGCGAGCCGCTGGCCGTCTCATGCCTCTTTGGGGGATGAAATCAATCGAGCGACGACTGGAACAATTGCTGGATGATTATCTGCCGGAGCGACTGATTATTGTCGGCGACCTTGTCCACGATCGTGCTTCAATGGAGGCGGCGAGGGAGCTGCTGGCGAGACTCCGCGAGCATTGCGAAGTAATCGCTCTGGCGGGGAACCACGACCGTCATTTCCTGCCCACGACGGAGTTTTCGCCGCGCTGGGAGACACCTGATTTTGTTTTCCAACACGGCCATTCCGACTCCGAAAAGACAGGGCGTATTCGGATCATTGGCCATCATCATCCGGCCACCGCGATTCGCGACGGCGCGGGCTTGTGTTTGAAGTGCCCGGCATTCATCCAACAGGATCGGTGCTGGATTCTTCCTGCCTTTTCTCCGTGGGCTGGTGGGATGGAGTGGCCCGATGAAGGTCAGGCCCGTATCTGGCTTTGCACACCGCATCGGATCCTGCGCGTGGATGCGACAGGTGCCGCCCTCTAAACGCCCGACAACTCTGTCGTGCAATGCGGGCAGCGCCGCGCCTTAATCGGAATCGTCATTGCGCACGCCGGGCAGTCCTTAGAAACAGCCTCGGCAGTCGGCGCAGGTCTCTTGAGTTTGTTCATCGCCCTCACCAGCAGGAAAACGCAAAAGGCCACGATGGCGAAGTTGATCACAAGAGTGATGAAGTTGCCGTAATTCCAGGTAATCGCCTTCGCCGCCAGCGCCTGCTCCGGCGTAGCGAAGTTCGTCGCGCCGTTCGCCCCGGCTTTGAGCACAATGAACTTCTTCGAAAAATCCAGGCCACCCGTGAGGAGGCTGACGGGCGGCATTAGGATGTCCTTCACAAGTGAGTTAACGATGCCGCCAAAAGCAGCTCCGATGATGACGCCAACCGCAAGGTCGACGGCGTTCCCCTTGATCGCGAATTCCTTGAATTCTTTCAACATGACGGGAAAGGATCCTAGTTCGCGACGACGTTGACCAGCTTTTTTGGAATTGTAATTACCTTGCGGACCGTCTTGCCGGCGATGAACCCCCGCACGCGTTCGTTAGCCAGCGCGATTTTTTCCAGCTCGGCCTCAGTTGCGCCAATGGGCACAACGAGATGATCGCGCACTTTCCCGTTTACCTGGAGAACGATCTCAACTTCATCCTCGACCAGAAACTCCGGCGCAAATTCTGGCCATGGTTGCTCGGTAACCCCGTGAGGCGAAATGGGGAAACGTTCGCCTAATGTCTCCCAAAGCTCCGAGCTGAGATGCGGGGCAAAAGGATTCAGCAAGACTAACAATGTGCGCAAGGCCAACACTGGCACCGACTCGCTTGTCGTAAAGGCGTTCACAAAAATCATCATCTGCGCGATGGCGGTGTTGAAGGAGAGGTTCTCGATGTCCTCGGTAACTTTCTTGATCGTTGCATGCACGATCTTAAGCTGCGCGCGAGTCAACTCGATCTCCTGCACGGTGGGAGAAAGAATCCATTGGCCGGCCTGATTTTCATCCATCGTTAGGCGCCAGACGCGGGCAAGAAAGCGGGCTACCCCTTCTACTCCCGTCATACTCCAGGGTTTCATCTGCTCGAGCGGCCCCATAAACATCTCGTAACAGCGGAAGGCATCGGCGCCGTAGTCGGCGATGACGTCGAGTGGATCGATCACATTCCCCCAGCGCTTCGACATTTTGCGCCCATCCTCACCCAGGATAATTCCCTGGTTCACGAGGCGTTGGAAAGGTTCGCTCGTCGTCAGGTAACCGAGATCAAAGAGGACCTTGTGCCAAAAGCGAGCATACAACAGATGCAGCACCGCGTGCTCCGTGCCGCCGACATACAGATCGACGCCGCCCACACTTATGTGAGTCTCGGTGTCCGTTGACGCCGCGATTTCCTTTTTCGGAAAAGAGTCGCTTCCCATCCAATAGCGCTCAGCAATTTCACTCACGAAGCGCTGGCCATTCCGCGGATCGCAGAAGCGCAGATAATACCAGCAGGACCCCGCCCATTGCGGCATGGTGTTGAGTTCGCGCGTCGCGGTTTCCGAGTAACGAACCCATTCCTTCGCTTTGGCCAGCGGTGGCTCCCCGCTTCCAGTAGGCTTGTAATCCGCCAGCGGCGGCGGAACGATCGGCAGGCTTTCTGCGCTCAACGAATGATGCCTTCCGTTTTCCCAGACGATCGGGAATGGTTCACCCCAGTAGCGTTGGCGCGAGAAAAGCCAATCGCGCAGCTTATAATTGATCGCGCGTTTGCCCGAGCCGCGTTCTTCCAGCCAGGCAATGATTTTCCTTTTTGCTTCCCCGGTCGGCAAGCCTTCGATCGCCGGCGAGTTCACCGCGATGCCTTCACCGAAAAAGCCAAGTGGCTCCCCGCCATCCTTTGGCCTGACGACCACGCGAATTGGGAGATCATATTTGCGCGCAAACTCGAGATCGCGCTCGTCATGTGCCGGTACCCCACCGATCGCCCCGGTGCCATAGCCTGACAATACGTAGTCGGCGATCCAGATTGGGACCTTCTCCCCGGTGGCTGGATTGATTGCGTACGCCCCGCTGAAAACTCCCGTCTTCTCTTTCGTTAGCTCGGCGCGCTCGAGGTCGCTTTTGCGTGTGGCCTGCTCACGGTATTTCCGTACTTCATCGCGTTGCTCCTCGGGAACGATCACGTCGACCAGTGGATGTTCCGGCGCAAGAACAAGGTAGGTGCCTCCGTACAGTGTGTCCGGACGAGTAGTAAAGACGCGCAGCTTTTTCTCGCTTCCGACGATTTGAAAATCGATCTCTGCGCCTTCGCTGCGACCAATCCAGTTGCGCTGGAGAAGCTTGATGCCTTCCGGCCAATCGAGCTGCTCCAGCTCTTCAATCAGCCGTTCGGCATAAGCGGTAATGCGCAACATCCATTGTCGCATCGGTCGCCTAACGACCGGAAAACCGCCCACCTCACTTCGGCCATCGATCACTTCCTCATTGGCGAGGACAGTGCCGAGTTCGGGGCACCAATTTACCGCCACCTCGGCTACATAAGCCAGGCGAACGCTGTCGGGATCGTTGCCTTCAAAAGTGGCGATCGGCTCCGCCCGCCCTGTCTCCGGGTTAAACCAGCTTTGATAAATCTGGAGGAAAATCCACTGTGTCCAACGATAGAAATCGGGATCAGCGGTGCTGATCTCCCGTTCCCAATCATAGGAAAAGCCGATGCGTTTCAGCTGCGTCTTGAAACGGGCAATATTTTCGCGCGTCGTGATCTCTGGGTGTTGGCCGGTCTTGATGGCGTATTGCTCTGCCGGCAGGCCGAAGGAATCCCAGCCGATCGGATGCAAAACATTGAAGCCGCGAAAGCGTTTGTAGCGCGCCACGATGTCGGTCGCGGTGTAACCCTCCGGGTGTCCGACGTGAAGACCGGCACCGCTGGGATAGGGGAACATATCGAGCACGTAGTATTTCGGTCGCGCCGGGTCAAAGCCGGGCTCACCAGGATTTGGAGCGTGAAAGGCTCGTTGTTCTTCCCAAAGCTTTTGCCATTTCGGCTCGATCTGATCGAATGGATAAGGTTTGCGACCCGGGCTCATGCAGGAAGAATCAGGAACACAGGAACACAGGAAAGAAAGTGATTTTCAAACCGACGAGCATGAGGCACTTGCTTCTGGCGTCTCGAAATGCGCACAAGACACGCGAATTTCGCCAGATGCTCGGACCAGATTTTTCGGTCAGCGATTTGTCTCGTCATCCGGAGATCAGCGAGGTGGAGGAAACCGGAAACAGCTTCGAAGAAAACGCGCGACTTAAGGCAAGCGCCGTTTCGGAGAAAATTCCCGGCTTGATAGTCGCAGATGACTCAGGACTTGAAGTTGATTCGTTAGGCGGAAAGCCGGGAGTCCGATCTGCGCGTTACGCCGGGGAAGCCGCGGGCGACGTAGCGAATCGAGCCAAACTGTTGCAGGCGTTGGCTGCGTTACCGCTGAGTGTATCGCGCCAGGCTCGCTTCCGCTGCGTGCTTGTTCTTGCCATGGCGGGCAAAATGATTGCGACCTTTGAAGGTGTGGTGGAGGGACGCATCGCTCGACAGGAAGAAGGCAGTGCCGGGTTTGGTTACGATCCAATCTTTCTCCCTAACGAATTGAGTCGGACGTTTGCGCAACTCTCCGCGGAGCAAAAAAATTCGATCAGTCACCGCGGTATTGCGGTGGCGCAGTTACGCGCTTTTCTCGAAACCTGCCAGTTGGGCGGGTGAGCGCGGCATCTCCGCTCCGAGAGCTTACTTCGGCCCGGCTTTGACCTTGATCTCGTAGCCGACCTTGTCGATACCAGCAGAGCGCACGCGGTCGAGCAGCTTAATCACATCGCCGTGCAACGCCTCTTTGTCGCCGCTGATGAAGACCTTGACGTTTGGATTCGCTTTGTGCATCTGCATCAGGCGCGGCATGACATCGCCATCCGTCACGACTTCCTGATCGAAGTGAACGAGACCGTCGGCATCAACCCGTAAGGCGGTATAGTCCTTCTTGGTTGGCGGCGGAGTGGGCTGGGCGACTGCCTTGGTGGAAGGCAAATTGACCCGGATCCCTTTCATGTGGACCTGACTCAAGCTCACCATCATGAAACTGGCGAGCAGGAAAAACATGATGTCGATCAACGGGATGATCTCAATCCGGGCATGTTTGTGCGGCAGCGGCGATGCGACTCTCATGAATTCGTTAGGCTAAAGCTGCGCTCCCTCCAGAGTATAGGTGATGGGAACGTTCACTTTCGGAACGCCAGGTTTAGCTCTCCAGCGATGAAACGTGCTCATGGTTGTTTGATCTAATATGGGGCTGCCCGTGCTCCGAACCACCGATACATCGGATGCTCGACCATCTGCATCAAAAGTGATCAAAAACATTCCGCTTCCAGTCTGCCTGGCGCGTCGTGCCTCATATGGGTAACCGGGATGGGGCGCACTAATGAAATTCGCTTTTGCAGAAGAATAAGAAACGGGACCAGAGGGCTGGCCTGCTGGTCGCGAAGCCGCGACTCTGGCCTTGGGTTTTGGCGGAGGAGCATCCTTAGGCCTCGGTGGCGGCGTTGGCTCCTCAATTACAAACTCGCTCGGTTCGTCAGGCGGCGGCGGTGGTGGTGGCGGCTCTTCTTCGGGCGGTGGAGTGGGTTCTGGTGGAACCTCGGTAATAATTGCGTCCACCGGCTGCTGCGTTGTAAAACCGGGATCGACCGGGATCTCTTCTTCTCTGTGCAGACTGGCTACGCCGATCGCGGCGAATTCAATCGCCAGCGCCCCGGCGAGCGCGGCCCAAATCTGCCATTTCGGCTGCGGCTTGTAGTAAAGAGGTTTAGCCATCGCGCGTTATCTACTGTTGTTTTGCGATACTGCTGGAAATCGACGGGCTCTTGATCTCAAAAGCAATTTTATAGAAGCCTGAAGAGCGTACCTGTTCGATGAGCCGAATGATATCGCCGTGATAAGTGTCGCGGTCGCCGCGAATGAAAATTTTGGCGCCGGGACTCGTTTGATGTACCTCGCTCAATGCCTTGTATACCTGGTCAGGTTCCATTGGCGTTTTGTCGAAATAGATCTGTCCATCCTTATCGACCGATAAGCTGACGTACTCCCGTTTGTTTTGCGTCTGGCCGCTCAACCCGGTTGGCAGGTTCACCTTCATGCCCTTCATGTGGACCTGGCTCAGGCTCACCATCATGAAACTCGCCAAGAGGAAGAACATGATGTCGATCAAGGGGATGATTTCGATCCGCGCTTTCTTGTGCGGAATGGGCGAGGTGAATTCCATGGTTCGTCTCGTGTCCGTTCGCTTACGGCCGCGGCAAAGTCGAGGTCATTTCGGCCTCGCTTTTGGCCTTGGCGTTGGCTTCCAACATCACTTCCAAGTTAGTCGCGGCGGTCTGCAATTCGAACTCTAAGTTAGACACTCGCGAGGTGAAAAAGTTAAACGGAATCAGCGCGAAAATTGCGATGCCGAGACCGCAGGCCGTGGCAATTAGCGCCTCCGCAATACCGCCTGTGACCGCCTGAACTGCGAGCTCTTCGTTACCGAGAAAGCTGAAGGAACGAATCAGACCGGTGATCGTGCCTAACAATCCGAGCAACGGCGCCAGCGTGACGAGCGTGTCCATAACGACGAGGAAACGACCGGCACGTTTAATCTCGATACCCGCGGCCACCTGGAGGGCGCCTTGCAGCGAAGCGTGCTGATGGTTTAAGCCGTTCCAGAGCATGCGCAGAACCGGATCGCGCGATCCGCGCGCCAGCTTGGATGCTTCGTTTACGTCGCCCGTTTCAATCGCGGTAAAAACCTTCTCGACGCGCTTCGGATCCCGCCGGAACCAGCGCGCGCCCCACCAGAAACAGCGTTCAATGACCACGGTAAGGGCGACGATCGAGACAATCAGAATCGGCCACATGATTGGGCCGCCTTTTTGAAAGTTATCGATGAAGAAATTCTTGGCTTTAGGAGCAGCTTCAGTGGTCGGCCCGGGACCGGCGGCGGGTGAAGCAGCGGTCGCGGCTGTCGCCGCAGCAGTGGCTCCTGGAGCGGCAGCAGTCGCACCCGGCGCAGCGGGTGAAACATCCATTGCGGGTGACATGCCGGCAGCCGGCGACGTGCCGGGCGCGGTTGAAGCCGCCGGTGCGGTCGTAGCTCCCGGAGCAGCAGCGGTTGCACCGGTCGTTTCAGGCGGCGGATTCATGGCAGGCGAAGCTGCCGTGTCGGCCGGCGGTGGATTAGCCGGCGACGCAGCCGGACTCTGGCCGAAGGCGGTGAGTGCGAGGGTGACGGTGCACAGACTAACGATTAGCGTTTTTTTCATATAGGCAGGTTGTTCGGTCGACCGAGAAATGCGGCAGTGTTGAGATGACCCCTTTATCCCAAAGTAAATGAAAGCGCGTCGAGCAAAAGTTTTTCTGTCTAGGCCGCCGCGCTTCATACAGGAGTCTATTTACGATTCGAATTAACTTTTACAGTGGGATGTAGAGCAAAGCGTAGTAAATCGCATGGTTGCAAGATTTTTTTAATTACGCGCGGCATTTGTCACTCGATTGCGCAGCGGGGGCCAATCACCAATTTGCGCACATAATTCATCACCGGCGCGAATCGCTCCCACGCCCGAAGGTGTGCCGGTCAGGATTAGATCGCCAGGGAGCAGCGTGAGCGACTGGCTGGCAAAAGCGACGATTTCCGCTGCGGAATAAATCATCTGACTGGTCCGCGCTCGTTGTTTGATTTCGTCGTTTTGGCGCAGGGAAATTTCAAGATCGTCTGGCTCGACTTCCGAGTGCACGAAGGGGCCGACCGGCGTGTAGGTGTCAAACGATTTGCAGCGCGAAAATTGTTTTTCGGCTTTCTGTAAGTCGCGATCGCTGATATCGAGTCCGACGGTGTAACCGAAGATAAAATTGCGCGCGCGTTCTGCGGAAACATTCTTGGCCAGGACGCCGATTACAATGGTCAGCTCGGTTTCGAAATCGGTTTTGTGCTCGGGAAAGGCGATTTCGATTGTGCCTTCGTGGGCAAGGAGGGAGCTGGGCGCTTTGAACCAAATCAGCGGCGATCCGATCTCGGTGCGCTGCATTTCCTTAATGTGCTCGCTATAGTTCAGCCCTACTGCGATTACCTTGCTCGGTGCGACCGGGACAGCGATTCTCAATTCGCCTAACGATCCGACTTCGCCACTAAAATCCAATCCCAGCCAGAAGGGCTGCGTCAGAAGATGCACTTTGTTGTCGCGAACTTCCCCATAATGCGGCGAGCCGTTGACGAGGAAGCGACCAAAGGTGCGCATGAGCGCGGAAATTCTTCGCGCGGGTTCCGCGATCGTCAAGCCGTCCGTAGTTTCGTCAAGGGGCAGAACGCGACGCGGGGACGACGGCAATGAAATCGCGCACGGTTTTGCCCTCAGGGTTCGAGATGGTTCGGTCTTTGCCGGCGAACCAAAAGGCGCTCGAAGATCCGCCATCCAGATTGAGCGCGCGCATAACGTTGAATTCGCCTGCGGCATTTGTCCGGGAAAGAATTTGGCTCAATTGCACGAGAGAAGTCGCGGAGGAAACACCGAGCAAAACCCGCCCTTTTCCATCGACCGCGGCGAAGGTCCGGCGTGCGGCGCGCGTCTCGTTCAAACCTCTCACTGGCGTCGTGTGCTCAACAAGCAGGGGACCGCATTGCACTGCCGCGCGCACTCGATCGTTCATGGCGAAACCCGTTTGCCTAACGATGTCGATTTTTGACCTGGTGGTGAAGAGCACGCCAGTGAGCAGTTTCGCTTTTCGCAAAGGTGAAATCATGCGACCGCCGCTTACGAGCAATCCAACCGGCGCATCCGTGGGATCGAAATAGCCGCCATTCACTCCGGCCAGCGCATTAATGTGCAGCATGGTTTCGGCCAGCTTGGCTTGCGGGGCGTTTCCTTGATCGACAACCTCCAGCGTCGCCTCGTTGCTGGCGAAAGCGACGGTTTGCAAAGTTACCTGTTCCTGTGTTGCCGGATTGCGCAGCTCCGTTGTCCACTGCTCAGCCAATTCGCTGGGCGAGGAATCTTTCGCGGAAGAGATCACCTGCCACTCCGCGCGACCGACGGTTGCTAAGGCGCAGCAAAGAACAACGAGCGCGCAAGGCAGCTTCATATGTCCTGGATCTTGGAAAAGCAGCTATTGTGGTGCGCGTAGGACAGCAAAAGTGCGGCTGCCCTTGCGATCGAGGTAAAGCAAAATGCCTTTCACAGGATCGGCTTTCGTTAGGGCAGTGCGGAAACTGGCAACGCTTGTCACCGGATGGCCGTCCACTTCGGTAATGACGTCCTGGCGCTGGATGTCCTGCCCGGCGGCGATGCTGTTCTCCGCCACGTCGGTCACAATTACGCCCTGCTGCACGTTCAGCTTGAGCCGGGTTGCAACCTCGTTGGTCAAGTCCTGTACTTGGAGGCCAAGTTTCTGCAGATCTTCCTGCCGTGACTCGTTGTGCGGCGCGGGCTCCACGGCGGCTACTCTGCTATTGTCGTTAGGCAATTCGCCTGTCGGGACCGCGATCTTCATGGTTTGACCCTTGCGCCAGACGCCCAATTCGACGTTTTCCCCGACCTTCTTTTTCAAGATCTCGTGTTGCAGTTGCGTGTCGCTCGTTACCGCCCGGCCGTCGACCGAGGTGATCACATCGAAGGGTCGCAAGTCACTTTTGTAGGCCGGCGCATCGGCTTCGATCGTGCGCACGACCACGCCCTTGTCGATTCCCTTGAACAGATCCCGCAGGGAAGGATTGTCGCCCAAAGTTTCGATGCGAATGCCGAGCCATGGCCGGACAATTTTTTGCCCGGCAATAAGCTGGGTGCCGATCTCGTTGACCATGTTACTCGGAATGGCGAAACCGAGGCCGCGATTGAGGCCATTGATGAGCGTGTTCATCCCGACCACTTTGCCGTCGATGTCGCAAAGCGGTCCGCCGCTGTTGCCGGGATTAATCGAGGTGTCCGTTTGCAGGTAATCCGCAATGTTGTAGCCGCCGGTCTCAAGCAGCTTATTGCGACCCTTTCCGCTGATCACACCATAGGTAAATGTATAGTCGAGCTTGAACGGAGCGCCGATGGCGAAGGCGAATTGTCCCACCCGCACATCGTCGCTGTTTGCCATCTGCACGATCGGCAAATTCATCGCATCCACTTTCACCACCGCAATGTCGGTTTTCTCGTCAGTGCCAACGATTTTGCCGGGGTATTCTCGACCATCCTTGAGCTTTACTTCTACAGTGTCGGCGCCTTCCACGACGTGATAGTTGGTGAAAATGTAGCCGTCCGGCCTAACGATGAAGCCGGACCCTTCACTCTGCACCGGTTCAAGCGGGCGACTATGGTGCGGATCGTCTGGTGCCTGAAAGAAAAGGTCGTCAAGTGAGCTGTCGTTGCTGTCCGCTTTCTTGCTGACTTCAATGATCACGACGCTTGGAGCTACCGTTTCAAAGACACGCGCGAAAGCGTTGTTGAGCTGGTGCACGACATCTTTCCCGCTTGCGGCCGCTTCAGGAGCGACGGTCGGAGTACTTTGCGGCGTGGCTGCTGCAGGCTCTGCTGTGCTTTGCGCTTCCACCGATGAGGAGCCGGCAAAGGCAGCAAGTAGCACACAGCAGAAAAGACGATGCATAAGTTGGCGATTTCGACAGAGTCCGTGGCGGGGCGTTCAAACAGTAGCGGGAAGCGTGCGAGCGGCAAGACCAGGACGGGCGCCGCGCATTCTGCTTCTGGCCTGCGAATTCATGCTGTGACGTTAATCCATACCTGGGCCGAGGAGCAGGGAACCGAGCCATTTCCGCGCACCCGAAGGTGCCTGCATTGACACGGAATTTAGTGCCCTTAATTTTTTTCCTCATCTAAAATGCTTACTCTTGCCGACGGCAAAAAGGACGGAAAAGAGTTCGTCTCCCACGCGCCTGGTTATTTCCCCCATGTCGCGCCCGAACTCTGGAATGACTGGAAATGGCAGCTCAAAAACCGGGTCACGACGCTCGCCCAACTGGAGGAACACCTCATTCTCTCGAACGAGGAACGCGGCGGTGTGCTGCTTTCGGGTGACAAGCTCGCGCTTGCCATTACACCGCATTTCTTCAACCTGATCGAGCGCGATAATCCTGAGTGTCCAATCCGGCGTCAGGTGATTCCGCGGATCGAAGAAACCTGGACTTCGCCATACGACATGGCGGATCCATGCGGTGAAGACTCGCACATGCCGGTGCCGGGTTTAGTGCATCGTTATCCCGATCGCGTCCTTTTTTTGGTAACTGATCGTTGCGCGAGTTACTGCCGTTACTGCACGCGTAGCCGAGTCGTGAGTGGAGTCGGCGAACAGGAGTTGCACACGGAATTTGAGGCCGCCTTCAAGTATCTTGAGGAACATACGGAAGTCCGGGATGTGCTTTTGTCGGGCGGCGACGCACTTCTTTTTAGCGACGCGAAGCTGGAGAAAATCCTCAGTCGTTTGCGGGCCATGCCGCACATCGAATTCCTCCGGATCGGAACTCGCGTGCCGATTTTCCTTCCGCAACGCATCACCTCTGAATTGTGCGCCATGCTGCAAAGATATCATCCACTTTGGATGAGCATCCACGTCAACCACCCGCGTGAATTAACAACGGAAGTGCGGGCCGGGTTGGAGCGGCTGGCGAATCACGGCATTCCGTTAGGCAACCAAAGTGTGCTGCTTGCGGGAGTAAACGACGATCTGGAAACCATGAGGGCACTTGTCCACAAACTCCTGATCTGCCGGGTGCGTCCTTATTACGTTTATCAATGTGACTTGATCAACGGCTCTTCACACCTTCGCGCTTCGGTCGCGAAAGGGATCGAAATCATTGAAGGATTGCGCGGTCACACCACCGGCTACGCGGTGCCGCAGTTTGTCATCGACGCTCCCGGCGGTGGAGGCAAGGTGCCAATCAATCCCGGTTATGTCCTTTACCATGACCAGGAGAAAATTGTCATCCGCAACTACGAAGGAAAAATCTTTGAGTATCCCGAGACCGGGAGCGATCCGAACGTGCAATTTGCGCCTCAGCGCGAATATCATGATGAGTATCTCTATTCTTAGAGAGCCGCTGAATTTCGATTCCTCATCAACCTTGGGGTGAACGGTTCTCCTGAGTGAGGTTGCCCTTAAGGGCACGGCCGGCGGTATGGGCGAAGCTGTGACCCGGCTGGCCCGACCGTAAGATTTCATCAGATCTGGCACAGGCTTGGCTGTAACGAGAGGCGAAGGGCATCTTCCGCGGAACTCGTTCTGTCCCTTGAGTCGCCATGCGTGGCGGGCAGCAACAAAGGATATTTCTCATGACAAGCTTAGATCAATCAAATCCTCATGGCGGATGCCAAAGGCAATCCCAAAACCCGCTGGGAAGCGGCAAACCGTCGCTCCGCTCTTACACAAAAGAAACCGCCACGGTGCTTTGCGCCGTCTTGCTTGCCGGGCTCACTGGCAGCCTCTTGGCCGCCGATTTGAAACCGGTGCCAAGCGGGATCTACGATCTCACTTACGACGTCGCCCATAACGCCGACTTCGATCTGAACCTCAACCCGGTGATTGATAATCCGAACGTCGATGGTTTTCGGCTCAGAATCAGTTGGGCAAGCATCCAGCCCGACAATGGAGACGAGTATGATTGGGAGAATTTGGATAACGCAATCGCGGCGGTGACGGCGCATGGCAAGAAATTATGCATCGCCATCGCGGCCGGGCTCTGGACCCCGGACTGGGTCTACACTAGTGCTCCAGTCGTCTACAAATACGCCATGCAAGAGAAGGACCCGGTGACGCGCCTCTCGCTCGGTAATCAACCGTTGCCTTGGGATACGGCGTATCAGGCAAAGTGGAAGAAATTTCTGGCTGCCTTTGGAGCGCGGTATGACTCGAACCCCGCCTTATCCTACGTCGTGATCGGTGGGTTCATGGAGCAGTTCAACATGTATATCGCCAACATTCAGGAGGACATTGTTGGCCTGACGAACTTGGCGAAAAATCCACCGGCCGGATATCCGGGACTGGTTACGCCTTATCCAGACTTCGGCACGGCCTACACTCCTGCGGCCCAGGACATGATTTCAACGTACATCACCGATTTTCCCACGACTTCGCTTATCCTCACGTTCACAGTGGTTTTTCCCAACGACCTGGGTTTGACCCTTGCGAATCAGCTCCTTGCTTGGGGCAAGGAAACATATCCCATCCACTTTGGCGTCATGAACTCTTCTCTCTTTGCGACTCCGTCTCCGCATGATCCGCCGCCGCCCCCACTTACTTATATCAAAGGCTACCAATTGGTCTGTCGCGCCGTGGATAACCCCGCATGGCTCTATCAGGATCCGGATCCCACCCCAATTCCTCCCGCGCCGCAGCCTCTGCAGGACGCTCTCGAAACTGGCGTCTCCGCAGATGGGATTTTCATCGAGGTCTATGAAGGCGATCTAACGCAGGATCAATCTCAGCCGGTCCTCGCGGCCGAGCGACCGAAATTGCTCGCCAACGTTTGGGATGGGAAACCGCCAGACCCGCCAACAGGACTGCACTTCGTTTGGTAAGCGGCGCTCCGCAGTGCACCCCGCCGAACGCAAATTGCGTCCTGGCGCGTTCTACGGCAGAAGTGGTGAATGCGCGATCAGGCCTCAGTTGGCGACCCACTCTGGTACAAGGACGCGGTCATCTATGAGCTGCACGTCAAGACGTTTCAAGATAGCGACGGAGATGGTATCGGCGACTTTCGTGGGCTAATAGAGAAGCTCAATTACTTGCAGGAGTTGGGCGCGACGGCCATTTGGATCCTGCCATTCTATCCTTCGCCGCTGCGCGATGACGGCTACGACATCGCAGATTACTTCGACGTCAACCCGGCCTACGGAACACTGGCTGATTTCCAGGCGTTCCTCGCCGCGGCCCATGAGCGCGGACTGCGTGTAATCACCGAGCTGGTCATTAATCATACCTCGGATCAAAATCCGTGGTTCCAAAAGTCGCGGCGCGCTGCACCTGGTTCGCCGGAGCGCGAGATGTATGTCTGGAGCGATTCGCCCGAGAAGTACAAGGATGCGCGGATCATTTTCAAGGATTTCGAGACTTCCAATTGGTCGTGGGATCCTGTGGCCAAGGCTTATTATTGGCATCGGTTTTATTCGCATCAGCCCGACTTGAATTTCGATAACCCGGCCGTGCACGAAATGGTCGAGAAGGTGCTCGACTATTGGTTATGGATGGGAGTGGATGGGCTGCGTCTCGACGCCATTCCCTATCTCTACGAGCGCGAGGGAACCAACTGCGAAAATCTGCCTGAGACTCACGCCTACCTGAAAAAGTTGCGCGCCCATATGGAGGAAAAATTCCCCGGGCGCATGCTCCTCGCCGAAGCAAATCAATGGCCGGAAGACGCGGTGCAATATTTCGGTGTGGGCGATGAATCGCACATGAATTTTCATTTCCCGCTCATGCCACGGATGTTTATGGCGCTGCAGATGGAGGATCGCTTTCCGATTATCGACATCCTCGATCAGACACCAGCGATTCCCGATTCCTGCCAATGGGCAATGTTTTTGCGCAACCACGATGAGTTGACGCTCGAGATGGTGACCGACGAAGAGCGCGACTACATGTGGCGCGTTTACGCGACCGACCAGACGGCCCGCATCAACCTTGGGATTCGCCGTCGTCTCGCGCCGCTCCTCGCCAACAACCGGCGCAAAATCGAGCTGCTCAATGTGCTTCTTTTTTCCATGCCGGGGACGCCGGTCCTCTACTACGGCGACGAGATCGGGATGGGCGATAACTTTTACCTGGGCGATCGCAATGGCTGCCGCACACCAATGCAATGGAGCAGCGACAGAAATGCCGGTTTTTCCAAGGCCAACCCGCAGCGGCTTTATCTCCCAATCACGATTGATCCCGAATACCACTACGAAGCGATCAATGTCGAAAATCAGCAAAAGAATCTCTCCTCGCTTCTCTGGTGGATGCGGCGAGTCATCGCCATGCGAAAAAACTTCCGCGCCTTTTCGCGCGGCTCGATCGAGTTTCTCTTTCCCGACAATGCGAAGGTCCTCGTCTTTCTTCGGCGCCACGAGGAGCAAACGATTCTCGTCGTAGTCAATCTCTCGCGCTTTTCCCAGGTCGTCGAAATTGATCTCTCGCGCTTTGCTGATTGCGTGCCGGTGGAAGTCTTTAGCCGCAATCTCTTTCCGCCGGTCAGGAAGGCGCCTTACATTCTCACGATCGGGCCACACGGTCACTATTGGTTCGCCTTTCAGTCGCAGAAAGAAAAGCGTCCGACAAAAAAACGCGTCGTGCCGACCATTGCCGCCGAGCCGGCGTTTGCGACCCTAGTTGGCGGTCACCGGTCGCAGCTCGAACGCGAAGTCTTGCCAGCCTATTTGCAGACCTGCCGGTGGTTTGGCGCAAAAGCAAAAACCATCCGGGAGATACGCATCGTCGAACAGATCCCCATCGCCGACGATGCCGGTCAGTTCTGGCTCCTTCAGGTCGATTACACAGATGGCGCGCCCGAAATTTACTCGCTCCCCGTGCAATTGGAAACTGGAGCTGCCGCGGGACACTTCGCGCGCACCACACCGCAGGCTGTGATCGCGCACGTGGGCGACAAAGCAGTGCTTTGTGACGCGCTGTGGGACCGGGAATTTCGAGATAGCCTTTTCCGCCTCATGGCAAGCGGTGGCGTTTTGAAGGGACGCGACGGAGAGCTTTGCGGAGTCGGCAGCAACGTTCTGGCGCAGGAGCCTGCCGACGAAATCCCACCGTCACAGGTTCTCAACGCCGAGCAAAGCAATTCCTCGATGCTTTTCGAGAACCGCTTTTTCCTAAAGCTTTACCGCAGACTTGAAGACGGCATGAACCCCGACGTCGAGCTCACTCGTTACCTGAGCGAAGAACAACACTTTCCCAATGTGCCCGCCTTTGTCGGTGCAATCGAATATCGCCGCACACGCATGGAGCCAACGGTCGTTGCGCTCCTGCAGGCGGCTGCGCCTAACGAGGGAGATGCCTGGCGTCTCACTCTCGATGCCGTCGGCCGCTATTACGAGCGCGTGCTCGGCCGCAAGAGCGATTTGCTGTCGGCTGCCATCGCGCCCGGGCCTCTTCTCGACGAAATAGTCGGTGGCATCTTTCCCGAGAAAGCCAAGCTGCTCGGCCGGCGCACTGCCGAGATGCATCTGGCGCTGGCCGCGAACACGAGCGACAAGCGCTTCGCTCCCGAACCATTCAACGCCATGGCCCAACGCTCGGTCTACCAATCGATGCGCGCTTCGCTCCGGCGTGCCTTTGCCCTTTTGCAAAAGAAGCTGCCGGAGTTAGCGGAAGGATTTCGAACGGAAGCAGCTCAGGTTTTGGCTGCCGAAAAACAGATTCTCGCTGCGGAGCAGCAGACTCTCGAACGCCATGCGAGCGCCACTAAGATTCGAATTCATGGCGATTATCACCTCGGTCAGGCGCTTTACACGGGAAAGGATTTTGTCATTCTCGACTTCGAAGGCGAACCGGCTCGACCCTTGAGCGAGCGCAAACTGAAGCGCTCGGCCTTGCGCGATGTCGCCGGTATGATGCGCTCGTTCCAGTACGGTGCCTACAGTGCGCTCTGGGCGCCGTCGATGAGAAGCGAGGACGCCCCGTTCCTCGAGCGTTGGGCCGACATCTGGTATCGCCAAATGAGCGCGACCTTTCTCCACAGTTATCTCGAGACCGCGGCTGACTCGAGTTTCATCCCGCAAAAGGAAAGCGACTTCACGCCCTTACTCGAAGCCTACCTGCTTGACAAGGCAGTCTACGAAGTCGCCTACGAACTCAACCATCGACCCGATTGGGTCGTCATTCCGGTGCGCGGAATCAAGCACATCCTGAACCCTACCTAACGAGTAAAGGAGGTGTTCCGACAACTGTAACGACTACTCGTGATGCCCGGAGTGTTTCTCTCCAGCCGCTATCGCTACCGGTAGATCATTGCCGGGCGGCGGGAGCGGACAGGTGGCAAAGGGCGTGAAGGCACAAGGTGGGTTTTCTGCCCGATTGAAGTCGAGCACGGTCGCGCCGTTGACTGGTCTATCCGCGTGCAGAAAGCGTCCCGCGCCATAAGTCTCTTTTCCACTCGTGACGTCGCGAAAAATGATGAAGAGCGATCCGTCCTCTTCTGTCACTGGTTGCAGGGTTAACTCTTTTCCCTGCAAAGTGAACTTCAGCGTTCCCGGACTTTGCATCTTGAAATGTCCTCCGAGAACGTTAGGCAACATCAGATCCCTTGGAGTGGGAAACGCTTCGAGCTGCGCCGGGATGCGGTAACTCTCATTGATCGGAAACCAATCCTGCCCTTTGAACCCCACTCTGGCTGGACTCTGACTGTCTTTCAGCCGGATGCCGCAGCGATCCTCGCGCTGGATAAGATAGAAGGTCTGGCTCCCACTGTGAACCTCCGTCGGCTTGCCTTTTCCATCCGAAACGAGATTCGCTGTCGAAACCGGCTGGCCATCGACCCTGGCTTCGACCCCCTTTTCGACGTGGAGGCTGGCGACGCCATGATGAAAATCGATTTCTCCGAATTTGCCCTGTTTGAAGTTATTCGTTAGGTGCACATCGAAAGCCGGGCCCGCTCCGACAGTATTGGTGCCTCCCTTTAACCAAAAGAGGCCGGCCAGCGCGAGCCAGCCATCCGGCTTTTTCAAGTCGGCTTCTTCCTGACGCCGCCATTTCTCTGTCGCCTCGATGTAAGTCGAATCGGTCGCTATCGCATAGATCGAAACAAGAAAAATCGCGGCGAAAACGAAAGTGTTTTTTTTCATCGACCTAGTTATGCACACGAAACGATGATTACGCGAGGCTACAGTCTTCAGCTTGGGAAGAATTGGTATTTCTTGGCGCGCTGCTGGCTAATGGGATAAGGCATCGAAACCCGCGATCACATCGAAGAGTTCTTCGTCGATACTGCTCTGTCGTAAACGGTGGAATTCGCCGTGAAGCTTTATCAGCAGCTCATCGATGTTTTTGTCAGCTCGCTGCATGGCGGCGAGTCGGCTGGCATTTTCGCTCGCGAGTGACTCGGCGCACGCGCGAAAAAGCGAAACGAAAAGATACTCACGGAGCAGACCGCGCAATGTTGCAGGACCGCTCCCTATAACTTCCGGCAAGTTCTTTGTCGGCCAAGGACGTTGGGCCAATTCGCGCGCCCACGCCTCATCTAAAGGTAACAATCGTTGGCTGACAGGCTCGTAGCCGGCGCCGGCAGTTTGGCGATTGTGAAAGAGATGAAGCTCAAATTCGTCCTCGCGCCGAGACGCGGCACTGGCGATGAGAATCTGGCCGATGAGTGGAGTGACGGCCCAGACTCTCGGATTGTCCGTTAGGCCGCCAAGCCCAACGACGGCATGATCGGCGACCACTTCGTTGAATAGACCGACCAAACCTTGATCGGAGCCGAAGACTACTGCGCCGACTGTAGCTGATGGCTTGCCCTGCGATGATCGTGCCAGGAAAGTTGCAGAGCCGGCCGCACGAAAGCAAAGGCCGGCCATGAGAAGTGCGAGCGTCCACGGATGACCGCCAGGGTGATGCTTATCCAATCAAATTCCCAGGGCCGCCCCGAGCAACGTCGGCACGACCACTGACCAACCGATCAGTCCCATCATGCCAAACCCCTGCCAGACGCCAGGCGGGCCGTGCCGCCGCGCCTTCAGCTTGCGTGCAGCTTTTTCACCGACCTCTTCCGCGAAGTCCGGCGCAGTCTTTCTCTCTTCGGAACGTTCGTTAGGCATGTTGAAAGCTTGCGAGCCGCCGCAGAAATCCTGTTTCGAGCCTCGCCATCACCGAGCGCACTTTTTGTTCCGCTTCGTTCAAGGTAAGAAACTCCTGCTCAACGGCCGCGCGCAGTTGGCCGAGATCGGCGCCGCTCAAGGCGCGGCGGACGGAGACGAAGACGTCCGCGCCACTTTTGATCAGCACACCTTCATCCACGGCCGCGAAAGTTTCGCCGCTCTGCTCGGTCGCATAACTAAAAATGCCGGGAACGAGCGCGGCTACGCAATCGAGCCGGTGCGGCAAAATTCCAAAGGAACCATTCTGCGTCTCGGCGACAACACACGTGACTTCGCTCTTATCGGCAAAGACTTCGGTTGGAAGCAGGATCTTAAGCTGCATGCCCGGCTCCCATTCGTTCTGGCACCTGAGAAGAGGACTCGTTAGTTACCTTAGATTTCGCATCATCGACGCCCCCGATCATGTAAAACGCGCTTTCAGGATAATCCTGGAACTCATCGCGCAGAATTCGCTCACACCCATCCAGCGCGTCTTTTAGACTGACGAGTCTACCTTTGAGTCCGGTGAATTGCTCGGTCGTGAAAAAGGGTTGCGTTAGGAATCGCTCCAGCCGGCGAGCTCGCGCGACCACCTTGCGATCCTCTGGAGAAAGCTGTTCCAGTCCGAGCATTGCAATAATGTCCTTCAGCTCGGCGTATTGCGCGAGAGTCCGTCGGATTTCCTGCGCTAACTTGTAATGCCGTTCCCCGACGATACCAAGCGTCGCCATTTTCGAGCTTGATTGCAGCGGGTCGATTGCCGGAAAAAGTCCTTCGCTCGCGCGTTGGCGCGACAGGACGATGGAACCGGAAAGATGCGAGAAGGTGTGCACCGCCGCCGGATCAGTGAAATCGTCGGCGGGAACATAGACAGCTTGAATCGAAGTAATCGCGCCGTTGTCAGTGTTAGCGATTCGTTCCTCCAGGGCCGATAACTCTGTTCCCATCGTCGGTTGATAACCCAGACGCGATGGCATTTGTCCCATTAACCCCGACACCTCCATCCCAGCTTGAATGAAGCGGAAGATGTTATCGATCAATAGGAGCACGTCGCGGTGTTCGTCGTCGCGAAAATATTCCGCCATGGTTACTGCGGCATGACCTACCCGGAACCGGCTTCCCGGCGGCTCATTCATCTGACCAAAGACCATGACCATGTTTGGCAACACGCCCGCCGCTTTCATATCCCGGTAAAGTTCCTCGCCTTCGCGGCAACGTTCGCCGATGCCGCAGAAGATGCTCACGCCCGATTGCAGGCCGACCATGTTATGAATCATTTCGGTAAGCAGCACGGTCTTGCCCACCCCCGCGCCACCGAAGAGGCCTGTTTTCCCGCCGCGCTCCAACGGCACGAGCACGTCGATCACTTTGATCCCAGTCTCAAAAATTTCCGATTTCGTCGAACGTCGATCCAAAGCCGGAGGATCGCGATGGACAGAGCGCCACGAAATGTTAGCCGGTGCTTTCTCCCGGTCGATGGCATTGCCAAAGACATCAAACATTCGCGAGAGGATTTCCCGGCCGACTGGCGCTTGCAGCGGTCCGCCGGTGTCTTCCACCTTCATCCCGCGCGCCAGGCCCTGAGTAGGTGTAAGGGCTATGCCGCGCACATGCTGCGAGTCCAGTTGGGCCAGGACTTCGATGACAATCTCGTTGTGCAGACCTGTCCGCAGGACGGTATAGATCAACGGCAACCGTGCTTCAAAGCTTACGTCCACGACGCTCCCACGCACTGCGGCGATCAGTCCTTTGTTCGTTATGCCAATTTCATGCATCGAAAGGCGCGTTCATTCAGTGAAACTGGAAAGTGCAATTTAGGTGACCAGAGTTATCCACGACAAGAGACCGGCGATGGCGGTAAGCGTCACCGGCACGCCGAGTCGGGCGAAATCGCGGAAGGAAATCTGGATTCCCAACTCGCGGGCTTGCTGCACAACAATGATGTTCGAGACGCTGCCAATGATAATAAGACTGCCGCCAAAACTGTTGGCCAGAGCCAGCACGTAAGCCGTTGTCGGGTGAGTCACATCGACTACTTTTACCAGGAGCAGGACGGCCGCGGAGTTATTAATCAAATTGGACAGCGCCGCGGTCACGAGCGCGAGGATGGAAGGCGTATGAAGATTTAATCCGGTGTGTGCCAGCCATTGCACCGCCTGGTCGCCGTAACCGGTCGCCTGGAAGGCGCCGGTGACAACGAAGAGGCCCATGAAGAGAACCAGGATGGACCAGTCGACCAGCTTCAGCATCTCTTCGGTGCGAAACTTCGGGCTCGCGAGATGAATCGCGGCTGCCGTCAGGGCAGTGATTTCCTTCGGAATGTGGGTGAAGAAAAACGCGATAACGAGGATAAGAATCACTAAGCCCTTCATTGTATGTTGTCGATTGAACGGCTGCGTAATGCGTTGTCCGTCGTCTACCGGCAATGGCGTCGCGCTTTGTAGGTGATGACGAGACATCACCCAAATAATCGCGTAAGCGCCCGCAAGAGCGAACATAACCGGCACGATGCACCAAAGGACATAAGAGCCGAAATCTAACCCGGCAACTTGCGCAATCATCATGTCCTGTGGATTTCCGACCACGGTGATGGCTGCGCCGATATTGCTCGCGATGGCGAGCGCGATCAGAAACGGCACAGGATTGATCTGCCGTCGCAACAGCGCGGTCGCCACGACTGGCGCGAAGACAAAACAGACGATGTCGTGGTTCAAAAGGGCCGAAAGCCCCGCCGTCACCAGCATCAGTTCGAAAAGGAAGCGCGCAGGTTTATCCAGCCGGGCGGCAATCGCATTCGCCACCTGGCCGAAAAAGCCGGAGAGCCGCAGTTGCGCCGAGATCACGAAGAGGCCGAATAGCAGCAGGATGGTTGGCCAGTTAATGAGTCCGACCACGCTGGTCGTCGACATCCGCGAAAAAATGATGATTGCAATCGCCCCGAGGAGCGCGATGCCGGTGCGATTGAGTTTCAGCCCCGGCACGTGCCCAAGCGCGATACCAAGGTAGGTAAGCGCAAAAATCACCAGCACGGCGTTCGCGGCTGAAGGAGAAAAATCCATCAGAGATTATCCATAATGGGCTGTTGCCTTCATGTCTCTACCTTCTCCATCTCGGCACTGTATTTGCCGCGGACCAGCGGCCCGATTGCGCAAGTGCTTTCTATGTAGCAGCGACGTTTTCTCTTCGCGGCGCCAGATTTCCAACGTGGGGTGCTAGACGGTCGCGAGAAGGAAAATCCCAACGCCCACGCCAAACACCGAAAGCGAACGATCATCGCGTTCAGGCGCGCCAAGGCCAGCTCGACCTTCGGGCTTTGTCAGATCCGCTTCTTCGTCGCGCCGTCATTTCTCTTTAACCTCGAGGTAAGTCGAATCGGCTGCCACCGCGCAGATTGGAACAAGAAAAATCGCGGCGAAAGGAAAGGGATTTTTTCCATCGAGCTACTAATGTACGGGAACCGATGGTTAGACGAGCCCGCGTCTTCCATCCAGCCAACATGCGATCCTGACTCATCTGAAAATGGCACGGAATAAAGTCGCCTACGCCTCGTCTTGAGATGATGATAAAGCTTTTCCTGACAATCTTCGTTTTCACTCTGAGTGTCGGAACGATGTCCGCCGAAGAGATCAAATTGAGCAGCAGTCCGCAGCAAACGGCGCTGGTCGAGCTTTATACTTCGGAAGGTTGCAGCAGCTGTCCACCGGCGGAGGCTTGGATGAGTCGATTGAAGGATGATGCCGATTTGTGGAAAAGGTTCGTTCCTGTCTCCTTTCACGTTGATTATTGGGATCGACTAGGCTGGCGCGATCGCTTTTCCTCGAAACGCTGGACGGAGCGCCAGAGTCGGTACGCCGCGCTTTGGAACAGCGAATCGGTTTATACCCCTGCCGTCGTCGTCAACAGTCGCGAAGAGCGTGACTGGTCGCGGGTGAGCTTGTCGCAGCCTAACGAAAAACAGGTTGGAGTGCTGCGGGTCACGAGCAGCGATGGGAAAACTTTTGCGCTTGAATTTCGGCCTGCTGATCGAACCGCGAGCGATTGGGATGCACACCTCGCGCTGCTTGCTTCGGATATCACAACCGATGTCCGCGCGGGAGAGAACAGCGGGCGAAACCTGAAACACGATTTCGTCGTTCTCGATCTCCAGAATGGAGAGATGAAGGCCGACTCCGGCGCAGCCTCGGCCCGCCTAACAATCAGCGCTCCGCTGGAAAATGTCCCGCGCCGAGCGATCGCGGCCTGGGTGACGCAGCGTGGAGAGTTGCCGGCGAGGCAGGCAACCGGCGGCTGGCTGCCCTCAAAGTAGTCTAAGGCTCATCACCAGCTGTGGCGTCGGCACCGGCCCGAATCTCCGAAAATGCCTAACGAGAATAGGATGAGCATTCTCTCCGCCAGCCTGCCGAAGGAGTCGATTGCGCTCTGCGCGCGAAAACCTTTCACCGCAAAAGACTTGAAACAGGCCGCGACCGCTGGCATGAGCCTTTGCTTCACATGTCCAAGATCGACTTCATCGGAATCGGCGCGCCAAAATGCGGCACCACCTGGCTCTCGGCGCAACTCGAGGCGCACCCGCAGATTGGTTTCGCTCCGGACAAGGAAGTCTATTATTTCGCCGACACAATCCTGCGGCGGGTAGCGGGGAAAGAGCTAGGTTTTTTCCAAAGGGGCGAAACCTGGTATCACGAACAGTTTCCGCCCGCTTCCGAAGAAATTCGCTCGCGCGGTGAATTTTGCCCTAACTATCTCTACTCCGAAGAAGCAGCGGAGCGGATTGCTACCTACCATCCGGGGATCAAACTGCTTCTCTGTCTGCGTCCTCCAGTGGAAATGGTCTACTCCTGGTATTGGTACAACCGCAATGCCGTGGTTGCATCTTTGCCGCCAACTTTTGGCGAAATGATGAAGAACCCTTTCCTGCGGGATTTGGGATGCTATGCTCGTCACCTTCAGCGTTATCTTTCGCGTTTCCCGGCAAAGAACTTTCTGGTTATTCAATTCGATGCTATCCGGCGTGATCCTGATCTCGTGCGACAACAGACTTATAGATTCCTTAATGTCGATGATGACTTTAAGCCACAGCCTTCTGAAGGAGGAAAAAACGCCGCTCGCGCGCCACGTTTCGCCCTCCTTCAAGCGGGCGCCCAACGTGTTTACGATGGAATTTCTGCCTTGCCCGGCGCGGGCAGGCTTCTTAGGTCGCCTGCTGTTGCCAGAACCTTGCAGAGTGTTTACCACCGGTTGAACAGCAAGGCCCGAAAATACGAGCCACTCACTCCGGAAGAACGCGACCGATGGGGCAGTTACTACGCTGCTGACCAGAAAAAGCTAGGTGAGTTACTGCAAGATCTTCACGTCGTGAGCTAACAGTCAGGGCTCACTAACCTGAATGCGAGGCATCGTCGCGCGCCGAAGGGAAAGGAAATAGCTGAGCTAGTTTTGCACTGATCGCGCGCAACAGTTCGATTTTGCGGCCCTGGGATCGAGTTTCTGTTTGCTCAAATCCGCGTAGGACGGCAGACGATCCCCCATCCGCGACCCTTTCTACCTGGATCTTTTCAATCCATTCATCAGTCACTCCATCCAGATGCATAAAGGCGCGTTTCGCCAACTTAGTTGGATCGGTTGTGGAGTTCAGCATGCCGGCCTTCTTCATCTCTTCTGCAGCGGTGCGGACAGAAATTCCGCTCGAGGGATGCCAAGGAGGGTAATTCAGGTGCTTATTTTCGTCCGGGCCCAATTGGTTGCTCCTACAGACGAGCAGCAGCGCAACCAGAGCCGCCTCGTGATCTTATGAGATTGCATACGCGGAGTTCCTTTTAGTTCTTCTTAGCTCATATAGTCTTAGAAATTGAAGGTTGCTTGGACGTAGCCGTAGTCCGCATCGTCGCTGCGCCCGGTGGCATTCAGATAATCACCGGCGAAGAAATGACTATAACCAGCCCATAAACTAAGAAACTTTAACGGCTGATAGGTTACGAGCAGGTCAATTTCGGAGCCGGCATAACTGCTGGCGTTACGCGAAGCGGCGGTGATCGGACGCACCTTGGTGGTACCGTTGGCCCGGTACCAGGCGTCGTTCGTGTCGGCTAACCAGAAGCCATAAAATGCTGTCTCCAGAGTCACTTGTTTCAGTGGTTTGACTCTAAAACGAATATCGGGACTGCTCAGGTTCTGCCAGGCGAAGAGATCCATCACTCCATATTTATTATGGTTGGACGGAAAGAGATTCTGAAACGTTCCTATATCACCGTCAGCCGGATCGTCGTCACCAGTAGCATAGTTGTACTCGGCGTAAAGTCGCGGCTTCCACGAGCAGTTCTCAAAGGTATAACCACTTCCGGCGTGCAGCGCGAAAGCCTGCAGGTTCAGATCACTTACCTGCCCTGTCTGAAACGCAAACTCGCCATCGTATTCCCAACCATGAAGCTTTTTCGGATCACTTTTCAGACGCGTGCCGAGGGTCACGAAGTCGGTGGTTGTTCCTGGAATTGAGATAGCCGTTCCCGGATAGGTAATCGGCGGGACGGTCGTGGCAAGCGGGACAGTGTTATCCTCGTGCAGATACAGCGCATAGAAATCCAGCGTCACCGGCTGAAGAGCTGTAGTGCTTGCATAAGCGCCGCTAAAGGTAAGATCTCGATGGGTTTCGCTGCCGTTGAAGAGGTCCGACTGATCAAACGAGTCACGAAAGATATAGACCGGCGTCGAGGCAAACAAGTCGATCGAGAATTTCGGCTGCTCGTAATGTAGCTTGGACGCATCAAACGTGCGGGTGAAGTTTGTCCACTCGCCCGGCCCTATCAAACGTTCGTCACCGTAGAGAAGAACCTGTCGCCCGGCGGTCAAATTCACGTCTTTGGGGCCCACCTGAATATAGGCCTGGCGCAGATCAAAATTGTCGTCACCCTCGGCCCCGAGCTGGCCGGGAATATTTGGCCGATCAGAAAACCATTCATGGGCATCCTGACCCTGAGCGTAAAATTTCAGCCAATCCGTCGGTTTAAAGGCAATGCCGAGGCGGAAGCGGTTGAGGACAAAAATATCATCGTTTAGCGCCGTCACCTTGTCGTTGAAGTCAAAGGTGTTTTCCCTCGCTTCAAAGCGAAACCGCTCCTGAATATCGATGCAAATCATTCCGTCGGCGAAGCAGAGTGGGTTCGCTTCCGGCTTCTTCTCCACTGGCGCGGGATTTTTCGACGGTGCCGGGGCGACCTCCGCGACACCTGCAAGCGCCGAAGCGCTAATTAGACAAAGCAGTGCGGCGAGAATCGCACCAAACAACAGTGAGACCGTCGGGCGGAAACGGTTTGGATTCCTCCGTCGATTGCAAATGGACAACTGACCACGCGGGGAGGGCACGTGCCGATTGGATACGTTGGTAAGGCTCATATTTATTAATTAAAGGCGCCGATGATAGCGCAATAATCTAGGCCTATGAATGTTTTTTTAATTAAATCGTAATCGCACCGATGAACGCATGTCGGCAATTGAAGCTCTTATGAAAGCCAAGCGGTTGGTTTTCGATCGAGAGCTAGCGAGAAAGAAACGGAGTCAGGCAAGCGTTCCGGCCTGCTGTAAGCCGAGGCGGCCCAACAAATTCTGTAAGGACACGTTTTGACGCGCACTCTGCGCTCATGCCCTTCGGGCAGCGTGGGTCAAAACCCTAGCATTTCCTGTTTCGCCGGATCTTCCGCAAAGATCGAGCTGTGGAATTTCTTTACCAACTCATCAAGCTTGCCGACGTAATAGTCCACATTTTCGTCACGATTTCCGGGGTCGAAGTCGGTCACAGGCTTGGCGGCTTCGTAGGCCGCAACCTTCTTGGGAGAAGCCTTGATATAATAGCTGATCTGGTCGCCAGGCTTGTAATTGCGGCCGCTGGCCAGTGCCAGCTCATACGCAGCAGCACGGTTGCGCCCGCCGGCCGCGATCTTCCCGCGATATTTCTCGAGCGAATCCTGAAGCGTGTCGGTCTTCATCAGCATCTGAATCGGCCATTCGCGATCGCAAATTTTTCGGGCAAACTCATCTCGCAACACCGAGATCGCGTCGGCTTTTCTCTCCATGAGAAGCTTGATCATTTCTTCGAGAAAGACGCGTTGAAACTTTTCCAGGCCACGGGACTTGAGTGCGCCGCCTTTAATCACCACTTCTCCTTCATTCGTTAGGAGGGCATAGTTTTTCGCCTTGTAGCTGAACATGGCGGCGAACTGTTCATCGAACTCAACCTCGATGCCGGCCGGCAATTCCTTCGCCAGTCCGTCTCGCAACTCCTCCACGCCCTGTTTGTCGGGAGGGACGAAATAGATGCCGTCGGTGTCGACTTCTATGACGCGTGCGTCGCGCGACCTAAGCCAGTCGATCATTTTCTTGAGCAAGTCACGACCAATTTGAGTTACTCGCGACGCCGCCTCAAAATCAGCAAAGTTACCCTGAGCGAACCCAAGATAACCGTAGAAGCTATTGATCAGGATCTTGAAGGTGTTTTGCAACGCGTGGAAGTAACGGCGTTGCGCCGGGTCTTTCGCTTCCCGCATGTTACTTTTCGCTTGAAGTCGAAAACTCCGAAGGTCGGTCAGAAAATGACGGAAGATCTGGAGCTGATCAGTCGCAGGGAAACAATCGAACTGGAGCATGATGGAGGGATAAAGCGAAGCGACATCGCAATGCCAGACATCCCGCGCCACACCGGTGAAGAAGATGTCGGTGTAACCTCCTTCGAAAGGTCGTGCCATCGGCATCTCGGGAACGCTATGGCGCTTCCGCAGATACTCGCGCAGGAAGAGTGCGTTGATGCGGGTGGCGTTGCCGCGCACGATCACGTCCTGATAGTTATAAGGAAAGATCTGTGCCTGGATGAAATAACTTGGGCTTAGGAGATCGGCGACGGCGCGAGTTTCGCGCACCGCGCAAAGGGCACGCTCCCGGTAAAGCTGCGGATCGTCCTGCCAGGCGCGCTGGAGCTCCTTGCCGGAGAGTTGGGAAAGTTCCAACGCGTTCGTTAGGCCAAAGTGCTGTGCGACATCGCTCCGTTCGAAGCCGGAAAGAGATCGCATTCCGACGTCGTAGAACTGCGCGAGCAGGAATGTGTCGACGAAGTGTCGTCCTTCGACGGTGAACTTGGGATAATCGATCGTCTTTTCGGCGATCTGGAGCCGCGAAGGACGCGAGCGGAGGAAACCGCCGCTCCGTCCCCAATCCAGCCTGGTCTTTAGCTTGCGCGCCCGCGCGACCAAAAGCGGGAGATCAAACTTGAAAAGGTTATGACCTTCAATCACATCCGGATCGCGCTCCTTAATTACACTCGTTAGGCGCTTGATCGCGGCATGCTCCGACTCGTCAATCGCACTGGGATTCACTTCGATCAGTTCTTCCCAGCCGGTGTTATCGGAAACGGCGATGCTGGTGATGTGATCGTCGGCTCCCGCATCGAGGTCGCCGCCCGAAAAGGAGAGTACCTCGATCTGTATCCGCTTCAGCTCTTCGAGCGCGAGTTGCTTGAAGAGCGTGCGTCCAGTGTAAGTGAGATAATGTTGTACCGGATCGCTCAGGGCGAAAAAACCGCGGCCGGATTTCTTGAGTCCGTTGCGGAGAGCGATCAATTCCTTCCAGCTGTCCGTCGTGACCAGCCAGTTATATTTAAGGTCGCCGCTGAGTCTTTTCGCGTTCGTTAGTCCGAGATCAGCCACATCGCCGTCGGTCCAAACGAAAGGATGAAACTCTTCGATCTCGCAAACGGTGGATCCGTCTTTCTCACGTCGATAAACCTTGACCGTTCCCGTGTCGCCCAACTCGATCGCAACGATCCGCGGCGTCGGATCGGCACCAAAGAGCAGATCGTTATCCTCAAAAGCCACTCCGAAGGTTGCGCGGTCGCATGGCCGCTGGCAAATCCGTGCGCCTTTGCCACCAAACAACGTGCACAAAACGAACTTTCATTCGAGGCGGCAAAGATTTTCGAAACCGCGCGGTCTGTTTGGCTGTCGATAGACGAGGCGGGCCAGCATTTTCCTATGTCTAAACGATACCTCTGGCTCGTAATTGGAGTCGCGATCTTGCTTTGCGTCTGGTGGTTCGGCCACCGGGGGGAGGAACCCAACAAGGCGGCCTCGAGCGGGCGAAGCGGGGCGAGCGCCGGTCCGATTCCGGTTGTTGCGGGAAAGGTCGAGCAAAAGGACGTGCCGATTTACCTCGATGGTCTCGGTACGGTACAGGCATTCAACACCGTCACCGTCCGGACACGTGTTGATGGCGAGCTGACACAGGTCCTTTTCAAGGAAGGGCAGGATATAAAAACAGGCGACCTGCTGGCGGTAGTGGATCCGCGGCCCTATCAGGCGGCGCTAGATCAGGCGATCGCGAAAAAGGCGGGGGACGAAGCCCAGCTCGGTAACGCTCAAGTGGTTTTGGCGCGAAATACCGACCTGATCAAAAAGCAGGTCATCGACCAGCAGACCTACGACACGTCGAAGTTTACGGCCGACCAATTCAAGGGAACGGTCGAGGCCGATGCAGCGGCAATCGAGACCGCGCGGACGCAGCTTGATTACACGCAGATCAAGTCGCCGATCAATGGGCGCATCGGAATTCGGATGGTCGATGCGGGTAACGTCATCCATGCCGCCGACACGAACGGCATCGTCGTCATCACGCAGCTGAAACCGATCTCGGTAGTCTTCACATTGCCCGAGCAGGATTTGCAGGAATTGCTGAACCAGGGCAACGCATCGGGTAGTCTTCCGGTGGAGGCGCTCGATCGCGGAAACACGGCCCCGCTCGGCCAAGGCACGCTTTCGGTGATCGACAACGAGATCGATCAGGCAACGGGGACGGTAAAGCTCAAAGCGATATTCCCAAACGAGGATCTGAAACTTTGGCCGGGAAAATTCGTCAACGCGCGACTTGTGCTGAAAACGCAGAAAGACGCGACTGTCGTGCCGGCGCAAGTAGTGCAACGCGGGCCGCAAGGTTCCTACGCGTATATCATTAAGTCGGACAAAACGGTGGCGATGCAAACCGTGAAAGTGGGTCCGACCGAGAATGGTCAAACGGTGATTAACAGCGGCCTCACTCCTGGCCAGGAGGTGGTGGTCGATGGCCAATACAAATTACAGCCAGGCGCTCACGTCGAGCTGGTTGGGCCACCGAGGAAGCAACAGGCCGCAGGCGAAAAGACTCCGAGTCCACACGGCCATCGAGGGAAATCGTGAGCCAAGCGTCCGTTAGGCAAGAGCGACCCCGGCCAATGGTTAAGCGATGAGCATTTCCGAGCCATTCATTCGTCGGCCTGTTGCGACTTCGCTCCTCATGATCGGAGTCATCTTGCTGGGATTGTTAGGCTACAAGCTCCTTCCGATTTCCGCCCTGCCGGCGGTCGATTTTCCGACGATTGAGGTCACGACCATTTATCCTGGAGCGAGTGCGGATGTGATGGTCTCGTCGATCACCACTCCACTCGAGCGGCAGTTCGGACAAATCAGCGGGCTGGCTTCGATGAACTCGACGAGTTCGTTTGGCACTTCCACGATCACCCTGCAGTTTGTGCTCGATCGTCCGATCGATGTTGCCGCCCAGGACGTGCAGGCCGCGATCAATGTCGCGACCGGTTATTTGCCGAAGGATCTGCCAAACCCGCCGAAATACAACAAGGTCAATCCCGCCGACACACCGATTCTTACGTTGGCAATTACCTCGGACTCATTGCCGCTCGACCGAGTGAATGATTTTGCCGACACGCTCCTTGCGCAAAAGCTGAGCGAAGTCAGCGGAGTTGGCCTGGTCACGATCGAGGGAAATCAGAAGCCGGCCGTGCGCGTGCAGGTGAATCCGGCGGCGATCTCATCGTTAGGCCTAAGCCTCGAAGATGTTCGCACCATCCTCGGCCAGGCGAACGTCAATTCGCCAAAAGGAAGCTTCAATGGCCGGGAACAATCGTTTACGATCGGATCGAATGATCAGATTTTTTCCGCCGAGGCTTACAAGCCGATCATCGTTGCTTACAAGAATGGCGCGCCGATCCGACTCGGCGATATCGCGAGGGTAATCGATAGCGTCGAGAACGATCAGTTAGGCGCATGGGTTGCGAACAAGCAACGCGAGCAGCCTGCGGTGCTCCTCGACATCCAGCGGCAGCCAGGCGCAAACATCATTCAAACGGTCAACAGCGTGAAGGCGCTGCTGCCGAAGTTGACCAGCACGCTGCCGCCGTCCGTCCACGTTTCGATCCTCGCCGATCGCACGGAAACGATCCGCGCCTCGGTCAGCGACGTGCAGTTCACTTTGCTTCTTACGATCGCGCTTGTCGTCATGGTGATGTTCGTTTTCCTGCGAAAACTCTGGGCAACGGTAATCACGAGCGTGGCTCTGCCGTTGTCACTTATCGGGACCTTCGGGGTCATGTATCTCGCCGGCTTCTCCCTCGACAACCTTTCGCTGATGGCCCTTACGATTTCGACCGGCTTTGTGGTCGACGACGCGATCGTAATGATCGAAAACATCGTGCGCTTCATTGAAGCTGGCGACACGCCTTTGGAAGCGGCCCTGAAAGGCGCGCGGCAGATTGGTTTCACCGTTGTCTCGCTCAGCGTTTCGCTCATCGCGGTTTTCATTCCGCTTCTTTTCATGACCGGAATCGTCGGCCGCCTATTCCGTGAATTTGCCATCACCATGTCGGTCGCGGTCGTGGTTTCGGCGTTCGTTAGCCTGACGCTCACCCCGATGATGTGCGCGAAATTGCTCAAGCCGGAGAGTGGCGAGGATCGAGCGCACGAGAACCGCTTCTTGCGCGCGACGGAGGACTATTTCGAGCGCTTCCGCAACTTATACGAAACCGGCCTCCGTTGGGTGCTGAAGCATCAGGGCTTCACCCTCAATGTGTTTTTCATCGCTCTGGGCGTGACGATTTTCCTATACATCGTCGTTCCAAAAGGTCTGCTGCCGCAACAGGACACTGGCGTGATCGTCGGGGTAACCGACGCGGCCGAAGACATTTCCTTCAGGGCCATGATGGAGCACGTCCACGCCATCTCCGATATCGTTAGGCAGGATCCGGATGTGGAGAGTGTTTCGGCCTCAGTCGGCGCCGGAACGGTGAACCCGACCGTCAATACCGCGCGGCTCTACATCGTGCTCAAGCCGCATGACCAACGAAGTGCGACCGCGCAGGAAATTATCGACCGGTTGCGCGGCAAAACGCGCGGGGTTGAAGGTATTTCGCTCTACATGCAGGCGGCGCAGGATTTGCAGATCGATGCGCGCGTCAGCCGAACTCAATACCAATATATTCTCCAGGATGCCGACGCGGCGGAGTTGGCGCAGTGGACGCCCAAGCTCGTGCAAAAACTGGGACAGCTTCCACAGCTGGCTGATGTGGCAAGCGATCAACAAGTCAACGGCTTGCAGCTGAACATTGATGTCGATCGCGAGAAGGCTTCGCGCCTGAACGTGCTCACGCAGGCGATCGACGACACGCTTTACGATGCTTTCGGCCAGCGACAGGTCTCAATTATTTTCACGCAATCAAACCAGTTTCGCGTCATTCTCGAAGTCGAGCCGCAGTTTCGTTCCTCGCCGAAGGTACTCGATAAGATCTACGTCAAATCGAGCACGGGCGAACCGGTGCCGTTGAGCTTTTTTGCCACCATGCACGAGAGCAACACGCCGCTCTCCATCCCGCACCAGGGACAATTCCCGGCCGCGACCATTTCCTTTAATTTGCGCAACGGCAGCTCTCTCAGCCATGCCATTCCGGCGATTGAAAAGGCTGAGAAGGAAATTGGATTGCCTGACACGATCGCGACTTCTTTTACCGGTGCGGCCGCCGAATTCCGGTCCAGCCTAACGAGTGAGCCGCTCCTCATCCTGGCCGCTGTGATCGTGATCTATATCGTCCTCGGCGTGCTTTACGAAAGCTACATTCATCCGCTGACGATTCTTTCGACCCTGCCGAGTGCCGGCGTCGGGGCGCTTCTCGCGCTCTTGATCTGCCGGACCGACTTTTCGCTAGTCGCGCTCATCGGCATTATCCTTCTTATCGGCATCGTAAAAAAGAACGCGATCATGATGATCGATTTCGCTCTCGAAGCCGAACGCAACGAAGGCCTTTCTCCCGAGGAATCGATCTACCAGGCGTGTCTGCTGCGCTTTCGTCCGATTATGATGACGACCGCCGCGGCATTGTTAGGCGCGCTTCCTCTCGCCCTCGAGCACAACACCGGCAGCGAGCTGCGTCGTCCGTTAGGCATTTCCATCGTCGGCGGTCTGCTTCTCTCGCAATTCCTCACCCTCTATACCACGCCGGTGATCTACCTTTATATGGAGCGAATGCGGAGCTGGTGGGAAGAGCGCCGGCGTCGCGGACGCCTCGAGCAAGCGGAATTGCCGCTTCGAACTGATCCTGGCGAACCACAGGCCGAAGCCGAGCCGGCACTTGTGGGTGTCCATGCCAACGAAAGCCACAATGAGGAACGCGGGTATTGAGATGCGCGGCCAGGTTTCAGCGCAGGACTTCGCCGGGCGTGTGGTTATCGTAACCGGTGCCTGGCGCGGACTGGGCCGCGCTGCGGCGGAGCGCTTTCACGAGCGTGGTGCCGCTGTGGCGGTAAATGTGCGCGATCGCGCCCGCGCGGAGGATCTCGCGAAGTCAATCGGGGAACGCGTTCTCGCCGCGCTGGGCGACTTAACTGTGGTCGGGGTAGCGCAAGAAATTGTGCGAATGACAATTGAGCGCTTCGGTCGCCTCGATATCATCGTGAACAACGCGGCGCTCGCGCTCTCGACACGATTTGCTGACCTCACTCCCGATGAATGGCGCGCGGCACTGGAGGTCAATCTCACCGCTCCATTCTGCTAACGAAGGCGGCCCTTCCCACGATGCGCGCGCAAAACTATGGCCGCATTATCAATATCTCTTCATCCGCAGGGCGGACGGTCAGCACACTCGGCGGCGCGCACTATACCGCTTCGAAGGCAGGTCTGCTTGGCCTGACACGCGCCGCAGCGAAAGAGCTCGGCAAGTTCGGCATTACCGTGAACGCCGTCTGTCCCGGGATGATTGATACCGAGCTGACTCGCGAAAATGCGGATGACGAGTTGTTGCAGAAGCTCGCCGCGAGTTATCCGGTCCCGCGTCTCGGCACTGCGCGCGAGGTCGCCGACTTGATCTGCTTTGCCGCTTCGGAGGCGGTTGGCTACATCACCGGCGCGTCCTTCGATATTAACGGCGGCGACCTGATGATGTGATGAAAGAGAGCACGCGCGTCCTTCTTGCGCTCATCAGCGCGATCACGCTCGGCGTCATTGTGGCGTCATCGAACAATCCGCGACTGATCAGCGTCGTTGACGCGATTGCACCGATTGGCACGCTCTGGGTGAACGCCATTCGGATGACTGTGATTCCGCTCGTCGTTTCGCTGCTGATCACCGGCCTCGCATCGGTTTCGGACATTAAGGCGATCGGCCGTCTGGGCGGACGAACGCTGCTTACGTTTGTGCTGCTCCTTATCGGCGTCGCGGCCGTTGTTGTCCCGACCGCGGCCGTGATCTTTGCGCTTCTGCCTGCGCACGGCGCTCTGCAGCTTCCAGCGGGCGCAGTCGAAGCGGTGCAGGAGATTTCAGCGGAAGGAAAGGCGCAGACGTTCTCGGCGTGGCTCGTCTCGCTTCTGCCTGCAAATCCGATCGCTGCCGCCGCGAACGGGGCGATGATGCCGCTGATCCTGTTCACTCTTCTCCTCGCGCTCGCGATTGCGCGCTCGCCCGAGGCGTCGCGTCAGACGCTGACGCGCTTTTTTTGCGCTCTGAGCGAGGCAATGCTCATCCTTGTTCGTTGGGTGATTCTCGTTGCGCCGCTCGGCGTGTTCGCGCTTGTCCTTCCACTCGCTGTGCATGCCGGCGCTACGCTGGCGGGCGCGATTGGCTTTTACGTCGTCGCCTACTCAGTAACATCTGTGGCCGTTGCGTTGTTGCTCTATCCGGTCGTCGCAGTTGCGGGCCGCATGCCGATGGGTCGTTTCGCGCGTGCCGCATTGCCGCCGCAACTGATCGCTTTCAGTTCGAGTTCGTCGATCGCGTCGCTGCCGGCGCTCGTCGAAAGCGCCGAGGAGAAACTCGAATTGCCTGCACCTGTCACTGGCTTCGTCCTGCCCCTGGCCGTCTCGACATTCAAGATTGCCGCACCCGTGTCGTGGACAATTGGCGCGCTCTTCGTCGCCTGGTTCTACGCGGTGCCACTCCACGCCGGCAGCATGGCTACGATCGCTTTCGCCGCGGTGTTCCTGGCCTTCGCCGTGCCGGGCGTTCCGCGCGGCGCGTTCATCATGCTCACACCCCTATTTCTCGCCATCGGCCTTCCCGCCAGTGGCATCGGAATCCTGATCGCCGTCGATGCGATCCCTGACGTATTCGCAACCGTGTTGAACACCACTGGCGATCTCGCTGCGGCCGTGCTCATCTCGCGAGGATGTACGAATTACGAGACTCAAGCTGAGCAGGCACCGGAGATCGTCGTTGTTGACGCACGTGAGCTTGAAACCCGGCCCGAGAGCGCGTCATGAACGTCTCCGAGCCATTCATTCGACGGCCGGTCGGGACGTCGTTGCTTGCCGCGGGAATTCTGATTCTTGGCGCGGTGGCATATCATTTCCTGCCTGTCGCGCCGCTGCCGAAGGTCGATTACCCGACGATCAATGTGAGCGCGCAGGAACCGGGGGTCGATCCGCAGACGGCCGCTTCCTCTCTCGCCGCACCGCTCGAGCGCCGCTTCTCGCAGATCGCAGGTGTGAGCGAGATCACTTCCGTGAGTTCGTTAGGCGGCTCAAGCATTACGATCCAGTTCGATCTCAGTCGCGACATCAACGGTGCGGCGCGAGACGTGGAAAGCGCAATCAACGCCGCGGCGGGCGAACTACCGACCGGCCTGCCGAATCCACCTTCCTATCGCAAAATCAACCCATCGGACGCGCCCATCATGGTGCTGGCGATGACTTCCGACTCGCAGCCGCTCTCGCAGGTTTACAATCTCGCCGACCAAATCATCGGTCAGCGCATTAGCCAGATCGATGGAGTGAGTCAGGTGATCATCGGCGGCGGTGCGAAGTCAGCCGTGCGCGTGCAGATGAATCCGGTCGCGCTCGCCTCGATGGGACTGAGCATCGAGGACATCCGGCAAAAACTCTCACAGGTAAACGTGAACGAGCCAAAAGGCGCGCTCGATGGCGAAACGCGGCGCTACGTCGTCACTAGCAATGACCAATTGCTCCAAGCCGATCAATATTTGCCGATCATCGTCGCGCAGCACAACGGCGCCGCGGTGCCGTTACGCGATGTCGGCAACGCGATCGATGGCCCGGAAAACACGCAACAAGCCGGCCTCTTCAACAACAAGCGGGCGGTCCTCCTGATCGTCTTCAAGCAACCCGACGCGAACGTGGTTGCGACCACCGACCAGATCAACGCGCTCCTCCCGCAGCTCCGCACCTGGCTGCCGCCGAGCGTGCGCCTCGACGTGATGCACGATCGCACGACGACGATCCGCGCCTCGGTCAACGACGTGCAACTCACGCTTGTGATCACGATGGGACTGGTCGTGATGGTGATGTTTCTTTTTCTCCGGCGCTTTTGGCCCACGTTCATCTCGGGGATCACGATGCCGCTCGCGCTCGCCGGCACTTTCGGCGTGATGTGGCTGCTCGGTTACAGCCTCGACAACCTTTCGCTTATGGCCCTGACCGTCTCGACCGGTTTCGTGGTCGATGACGCCATCGTGGTGATCGAGAACATCGTTCGCTTCATTGAGAAAGGTGACACGCCTCTCGAAGCCGCGTTGAAGGGCGCTCGCCAGATCGGCTTTACTGTCATCTCGATTAGCATCTCGTTGGTCGCGGTTTTCATTCCGTTGCTTTTCATGGGCGGATTGATCGGGCGCCTCTTTCACGAGTTTGCCGTCACTCTGAGCGCGGCGATTATCGTTTCCGGGCTCGTTAGTCTCACGCTTACCCCAATGCTATGCAGTCGCTTCCTCCGGCGCGATAATCCCCAGGAAAAACGGAGCCGTTTCCATCGGACGAGCGAGCGAGCGTTCGACGCAGTCCACCAATTCTATGCGCGGACGCTGCAGTGGGTGCTCGACCATGAATACACCATGCTCATCGTCACCGCGCTCGTGATCGTCGCCACGGTTTGGCTGTACTTCGTCGTGCCGAAAGGATTTTTCCCGCAACAGGACACCGGCCAATTGATGGGGACGACCGAAGCCGCGCAGGACATTTCCTTCGAGGCGATGAAAGCGAAACAGCAGGAGGTCGTGAAGATCGTCATGAGCGATCCGGCGGTGCAGGCGGTCGGTTCGTTCTTCGGCGGCGGCAGCGGCTCGGCCTTGAACAACGCACGAATGTTCATTTCGCTGAAACCCGAAGGTCGCGGCAAGGACGAGCGCAGCGATTCTGCCGGCGCAGTTATCGCGCGATTGCGGCGGAAGCTTTCGAAAATTCCGGCCGCGTATCTTTTTCTCGTGCCGGGTCAGGACATTCGTGTTGGCGGTCGCTCCTCGAAAGCAATGTATCAATACGCCCTAATCGATCAAAATATCGAGGAGCTGAACACTTGGGCGCCGCGCCTGGTCGCGAAACTGAAGCAATATCCCCAGATCAAAGACGCGACGAGCGACCAGCAGTTTCGCGGCTTGCAGGAGAACGTTGTGATCGATCGCGATGCTGCGGCGCGTCTCGGCATTCAACCAGACGCGGTCGATAGCACGCTCTACAGCGCATTCGGTCAGCGCCAGGTCTCGATCATCTACACACAGCAAAACCAATATCATGTCGTGCTCGAGGTCGACCCGCGCTTCCAACTTTCGCCCAGCTCGCTCGACAAGATTTACGTCAAGTCACCCGGCGGAAATCAGGTGCCGCTGGGCACGATCGCGCACTTTGAAACCACCAACACGCCGCTCTCGGTCAATCATCAGGGCCAATTCCCATGCGTCACGCTGTCGTTTAACACCGCCCCGGGCGTGTCGCTAGGGGAAGCGACCCAACTTATTGAAAAAGCGGCGCGCGAACTGCGCATGCCGAGCAGCATCCGCGGAAATTTCGCGGGCACGGCGGAGGTTTTCCAGGCGTCGCTGTCCACCCAGCCGCTGCTCATTCTCACCGCCCTGATCGCGGTCTATATCGTGCTCGGGATGCTCTACGAAAGTTTGATTCATCCCCTAACGATTCTCTCGACGTTGCCTTCAGCTGGCCTCGGCGCGCTCCTCGCCATGCTGGTAACCGGCGACGAACTCTCGCTCGTCTCCACGATTGGCATCATTCTCCTCATTGGGATCGTGAAGAAGAACGCGATCATGATGGTTGACTTTGCTCTTGAGGCTGAGCGTCACGAAGGATTGAGCCCGGAGGAATCGATTTACGAAGCGTCACTCGTTCGGTTTCGGCCAATCATGATGACGACGATGGCGGCGATGTTCGGTGCGGTGCCCCTCGCCATCGGCATGGGTGTGGGAAGTGAATTGCGCCAGCCGTTAGGCATCGCGATCGTTGGCGGCCTGCTTGTCTCGCAGGTGCTCACACTGTACACCACGCCGGTAATTTATCTCGCACTCGATCGCCTGCGCGTGCGAGGCAAAAAACCGACGCCACCCAGCCTGAACTGGGAACCAGCACTTGGCGTCTCCGACCGCGCCCAATACACGGCCGGATAAGATTTGTGCTTTGTCCTGACATCACCGACGAGGAAGGACAGGATCGACTTAGACCGATTCGTTAGGACACGACCATGAGCACGAGATGGTTGTGACCGTTACGGCCCTTGTCGGTGGCATGCAGGTTGGTGTCGTTGACGGTAACTTGGCGCCCTCGGCCAAGTTTCTAAGTGTGCCAGTGGTTGCCTGCGCGCTTGAGTTAGTTGTAACTGGGTGACCATCCCGACCGAGCAGCGTGCCCGGGAGCGTGAAGTTAGAACAGAATAATAGCTCCTTGGTTGATGGTTACACCCCTGGCTACCGTACTATCAGCGTGCGGCATAGAGCGAGACCGCGATGGAGATGAGCAGAAGAGTGCCGAGGAAAGGAAGACAGTGTTTTGTGGCCAAGGATGAATCCTTTTCAATGGGTGGATGGCAAAAACGAAGGCGAACTAAAGAATGCAACGACTGGAAAAATCGGCGCGCTTGCGTTCACCACTGGGGCTTTCTAGTCTGGGAGATGAAACTTTCGGCTTTCACCGCAGTCCTCGTTGCTTTCGGCGTCGTGCCCATTGGACGGGCCGCTGACCAAACGCCCGCGCAAATCACCGATCACGAGCTGCCTTCCCTCCTCGCGATTTATAAGGATGTGCACGCGCATCCAGAGCTCTCGACCCAGGAAAAGCAGACTTCGGAAATGGTGGCTAAGGAACTCAAGGCCGCCGGCTGCGAAGTTACCGATCACATCGGCAGATACGATCAGCCCGGACTGATCGGTTACGGCGTCGTCGGCATGATGAAGAATGGCGACGGGCCGGTGGTGCTCGTCCGCACGGATATGGATGCGTTGCCGGTCGAGGAAGAAACGGGCCTGCCTTACGCGAGCAAAGTGATGGCAAAGGATAACTCCGGCCAGGAAGTGCATGTCATGCATGCCTGTGGTCACGACGAACATATCGCGACCTTCATTGGTGTGGCGCGAGCTTTGGCGGAACTCAAGGACCAATGGCATGGCACGATCGTCTTCGTCGGCCAGCCCGCGGAAGAAGCTTTCGGCGGCGCGCGGGCAATGTTAAAAGATGGACTTTACACCCGATTCCCCAAACCGAATTACGCGCTTGGCTTTCACGATCGCGCCGAAATGGAAATCGGGCATGTAGGAGTTACGCTGGGCTACACCTACGCAAATGTCGATTCGGTAAATGTAACCGTGCACGGCCTCGGCGGCCACGGAGCGTACCCCCACAAGACGAAGGACCCGGTTGTCCTGTCAGCCGAGATAATCAACATGTGGCAAACAATCGCCAGCCGGGAGAATAACCCTCTCGATCCGATCGTTGTTACCGTTGGGTCCATTCACGGTGGGACCAAGCACAACATCATTCCGGACGAGGTGAAGATGCAGCTAACTGTTCGCAGCTATAAAGATGACACACGCCAGCATGTTCTCGCTGCGATCGAACAGATCGCCAAAGGCTGCGCGATCGCGGCTGGTTTGCCTAACGATAAGATGCCGGAGGTAAATGTGCTTAAAAACGAATTTGTGCCCGCCACTTATAATAACCCCGAGCTGACCAAACGGCTGATTGGCGTCTGGAAACATTCGTTAGGGGAAAAGAACGTCGAGATCGTCGATCCGACAATGGGCGGTGAAGACTTTGCCGAATATAGCCTGCCGGATCATTCGATTCCCGCTGTCGATTTCCACGTCGGCGCGGTTGCCTCCGATAAGATAGCTGCCTCGAAGAAGCCAGGCGCGCCACCGTTGCCCAGTTTGCACTCGAGCAAATTCGCCCCGGTTCCGGAGCCGACTATCCGCATTGGCATGATTGCGATGACCAGCGCGGTCCTCGATCTAATGAAGAAATAGTCGCTGGAATCCGTCTCCGTCTAAAAACTCATCCGCGTTTTTGGTTTACTCTGACTTCTCGGGTGAGAGAGAGCGCCGAGACTGCGATTATTCCGTCGGATCCAACTTCGCTAGCCATGGGCGATGATGAAAAATAGGTGAACGGGACCTGCTCGTGTTGTTATTCTTAGTTTGTCACCAAAAGCTATCGGCAGATTCGATTTAGCCCAGGCCCGCAGAGTTTTCGCGCCTTGTATCCCAGTGAAAACGTAACAGTGACGACCGGTGCACTCCCCGCCGGATAATCGCCAGCATGGTCGATCCGACTAACCGGCAGAAGCGACCGTATCCTCGCGCCATAAATCTGGTGCGGCTTGAGATCGCCGCCGGTTCTGCGAGAAATATCGGAGATGAGCCGCGAGACTCCCGCTATTCCCAAAATGCTGCGCCCGCAGCGGCGCGTCCGTTATCTGAAGCTGATCGCCGTCTTCAAAATCCTGCAAGGATTGCTTCTCGCCAGTCTCGGAATATCGCTCCTCGTCCTGCACAGTCGCACCGCATGGCTGGACGCGATCTCCGATTGGGCCGATGGCGAACTGATGATTGCTCACAGCCGGACGGTGCTCTTTTTGCTCAACAGTCTGCAGGATGTGATGAGCGGCGGGCTGCTGCGAGTGACTGGCTGGGTGGCACTTTTTTTCGCGGGTTTGCTCTGCACCGAAGGGGTGGGCGTTTACCTGCAACACCGCTGGGCAGAGCTGCTCATGGTCGTGGCGACAGCGGTCTTCATTCCGTTCGAGGTGCGGCATGCGTGGTTCCATCCCGGCGCCGTCGTGATTCTGATCCTCGCACTCAACTGCTTCATCGTCTGGTTTGTTTATCGCTGCCTGCGACGTGAAACGGGTGAAGCAACTCAGGCGACCGCCAAGCGACGCGAAGTCGTCGAGATTCGTTAGGCGGGCTTCCCTGCACGCCGAAACGAGCGAGGGCAACGCAAGTCTTTTCCATTGGCAGCCCGATGACGTTACTGCGCGAACCGCTCAGGCGTCCGATAATCGTGCCACCGAAACCCTGCGCAGCATAAGCGCCGGCTTTATCCAGTGGATCGACCCGTGAAAGATAAGTCTCGATCGTGTTGTCGCTCAGTTTTTTGAAGGTGACGCGCGAGGTGACGCAAAAGGTTTCCGATTTTCCACTACTCAGGTGTGCAATGAAGACTCCCGAGGAAACATGATGTGTTCGGCCGCTGAGGAGGCGCAGAATACGCCTGGCGTCGGCGTGATTGGCCGGTTTGCCGATGACCTGATGGCCGAGCCCGACGAGAGTGTCCGCTGCCAGAACCACGGCGTCCGGATTTGCGCGCGCGACCGCGAGCCCTTTGCGAAGGGAGTTCCAAACGGTCGCTTCGCGCAGGGTAAGGGCAGGGGAAGACGTTTCCGCCACTTTCGGCCTAACGACTTCGAACTTGAAGCCGGCTTCGGCCAGAAGTTGAGAACGGCGCGGGGAGCCAGACGCAACAATGAGCCGCGGCCGGCGCGGCGTGCTCATGGACTCTTCGGTTTGGCCGGCTTCCCGTTAGGCGATTGACCGCCGAGAAAGTCGGGCATGGCCATTTGCGAATAGCCCGCGGGAACGGTGAAGTCGGAATCGGGAATAGGCGTCTGACTGAGAGACTCGATGGTGCTCGTGAAATCGGCTTGACCTGGAATTTTTAACTGAGTGCGGAGGGGCAATCCGGGCAATGCCTGGTAGTCAGGCATTCCCTTGGTGATGGAGGCAAAGGCCCCTTTTTGCAGGATGCCCATTTGGCGGAGGATGTTTTGGTAATCGGGGTAAGTAGTCGCAACCCAATAGCTGGCGTGAAACTTTGGCGAGTCGGTGACATATTCGACGGTGTCGTAACCGTTGATTTTGTCTGTTTTGCCGGAAGGCTTTGGCAGGGGCTGATCGGGCACCTCTTCCTTGACGAAGGACTTGGCCATTTCCGCCATGGCTTTCGCTTTTTCGCCGGAAATGTGCATGACCATTTTCTTGTCGTGCAAGACATTCGTCAGGTCACCGGTTTTCGCGTCAAGAATGGTCGTGACATGCGAGCTGACGTCGACCCGCGCCTTGTCACCTTTGACCTTCATGGTGATGTGCTGTGGTGCATCACCGCCTTCAACGGTCTCGACAATTGTCAGGTCAGCCGAGGCAGTGGCATAGCCAGTGACCAAACCAAGCGCAAAGACGCAGAATGATTTCATGATTCTGTTTTCGTACTCGGCAGTTCTGCGGTTGGCAAGCCTGCGTGGAGAAAGCTGGAAAATACTTGGCAAGGCGGAATCTCCGCGTCAGCTTATGCCCGCGCGGGTATAGCTTAATGGTAAAGCTCCAGCCTTCCAAGCTGGCTATGAGGGTTCGATTCCCTTTACCCGCTTGTAAGGCGTAAAGCGAGACACTGATTATGGGCGTTAAGAACGACGGAGTAAGCGACCGTCGAGCGCGCAAAATCTGGCGGCTGCTCGGCGTTGTTTGTTTCATTAGCCCGCTGCTCATGGCGGCACCTTTTTGGTTCGAACCTCTTTCGGCTGCACTCGCTAAAGAACCTTCCGCAACCGAGTTAATCGCAGATGGCTTGCCGGCTCGAAAGACCTTGAAGAACGCCAGCAAGCAAGACGTGCTCAGCGCGATCTGTCGCGCGGTGCGAAAACGCAGGACGTTTGCCGCCGCAATCACCTCCGCTGCGGTGGCGGTGCGGCACGATCTGGGAGCGGATGTAGTGGGAGTAGTTCTGCGCTGCAGCGGGAAGATTGATTGCGAACTTGTCGGTACCGTGGTCTCTGCGGCGATGGAGGCAGATGGAAATGCAATCACGATCAGCGACGCGGCCATCGCCCGGGCGCCGAATTGCGCGGAAGCGATCCAGCACGCAACTCGACCGCACGCGGTGAACGAAGCAGACCGAAACGGACGCACGGAGGCGAGTGGCCATAGCGAACATCCGGAGCACGGTGAGCGCGCTGCGCCGACTCCGGCACGGGCGGCAGACGTGGATCCCCTCATCGGGACAAGCGCGGGAGCAGACGAAGGGTTTGATCCGTTGGAGCCGCTGACCCTGGTGTGCGACAACGGGATGCAACGGGCGCTACGCGTAAGCTTGGTCAATGAGTTTTTGCGCGCGCATCCCGGCGCGGTCAAGGGCGACTGCCCTCCGGCGGCGCTACGATCCAGCACGCCGACGCCCAGCAGAACGATCGCACCCAAGCCTGGTGCCGCACCGAGCGCGAAACCGGAAAGTCGTTAGCCGGCAATTTTCCGGGTTCGTTCTTCCGGGCTAAAGAGCCGATTCCAAGAGGACTCTACATGGTCGCTTCCGTCGTTAGGCTACGATGCCGCCAAAAGAATCCGAGACCGGAATAAATCGTTAGGCCAATCGTAATCCAGAGCAACGTATCGCCGACATAAAGCCAGGCAATTTGCCACCAGCCGCTCTCCCAGACTGTCGGGTGAACCTCCCGCGCTGAGAGAAGGAAAAGAAAAAAAACCACCGTGATGATTTGCCAGGAAGTCTTGTGCTTCCCCAGTTTCTCAGCCGGGAGCACTGCGCCTTCAGCACTGGCGAGGAGGCGCAACCCGGTGATCAAAAAATCCCGCGCCACGACAATCGTCGCCAGCCAGGCCGGCACTGCGCCCAGGGGGACGAGACAAATGAATCCCGCTGCCATCATCACTTTGTCGACCAAAGGATCCATTAGCTTTCCAAACTTGGTGACGATGGCGTAGCGCCGCGCGATTTCGCCATCGAGATAATCGGTCACCCCGGCAACAATAAACAGCACAAGCGCAGCCGTCCGCCCGTAGTGCCAGGCCGAGCTGAGCGAGAGCACGAAGAGAATCGTCAAGGCCAGTCGCGCGAGCGTAAGACGATTGGGCCAATTCATCCGCCCACTACCTCGTGCCCTTCCTGCCTAACGAAAAGTGGTCGTTTCCAGATCGGCACTTTTTTCTTCAGCTCGCTCACGATCCAGGCACTCGCTTCATAAGCTGCTCCACGATGGCCGCTCAAAACACGCAAAAAAAGCGAGGCGTCGCCCACGGCCACGAAACCGATCCGATGCTGCAGGGTTACTTCGTCGAGGCCAAACTTTTTCGCCGCAGCGTTCGCGATCAATTTCATCTGATGCTGCGCCATGGCTTCGTGCGCCTCGTAATCGATCCCGGAAATCTCCCGTCCGTCTTCTTTTGCGCGAACCACTCCCCAGAAATCGAGTGTCGCTCCGGCGCGGCCGTTCCAGTTGTTCGCCTGGATCGCTAAAGGCTGGGTTGTGATGAGGATTTCCAAATGCCAAGTTGCCATCTGCTTCTCCGCCTCCGCCCTCCGCTGTGCGAGCCCGGAGCCGCGGTCAGGAGATACCGAAAATGAAAACGAATCAATGTGATATTGGCCTCATCGGTCTCGCCGTCATGGGCGAGAACCTCGTCCTTAACATGGAGTCGAAGGGCTTCCGTGTGGCGGTCTTTAATCGGACCACGGCGGTCACGGAAAAGTTCGCGGCCGAGCGCGGGAAAGGAAAAAACATTCAGCCAACTACCACGATGGAGGAGTTCGTCGGCGCTCTCTTACGTCCGCGGAAAGCCATGATCATGGTAAAGGCCGGGGCACCGGTTGACGCGGTCATCGGTCAGCTCGCGCCGCTCCTGGAAAAAGGCGACGTCATCATCGACGGCGGCAATTCACTTTTTACCGACACGCAGCGACGCGGTCGGGAACTGGAAGGGAAGGGGATTCACTTCGTCGGTTGCGGCGTTTCGGGTGGTGAAGAAGGAGCGCTCAAAGGTCCGTCGCTCATGCCCGGTGGACCGCGGGAATCATGGAACATTATCGCGCCCATTTTCACCAAAATCGCTGCCCAGGTAGATGGCGAGCCCTGCTGTCGCTACATGGGACCGGACGGTGCCGGCCATTACGTCAAGATGGTGCACAATGGGATCGAGTACGGCGACATGCAGCTCATCTGCGAAGCCTACGCCATCCTGAACAGCGTTCTCGGCCTAACGACTAACGAACTCGCCGATATCTTCGCGGCTTGGAACCGGGGAGATCTCGACAGCTATCTCATCGACATCACTGCCCAGATCTTTCGCAAAAAAGATCCCGAGACGGGCAAGCCGATGGTCGACGTCATCCTCGACAAGGCAGGTCAGAAAGGCACCGGCATCTGGACCCTGCAGTCAGCCATTCAACAATCAGTCGTGATTTCCACCATCAACGCCGCGGTCGAAGCCCGTGTCATTTCCTCCCGCAAAGACGAGCGTGTCGCGGCATCGAAAATTTTACCGCAACCTAAGGTGGAAAAATTCACCGGCGACCGGGACGAGCTTGTGACCGCGGTGCGCGATGCCCTTTACGCCTCAAAAATTGTCTCCTACGCCCAGGGGATGGAGTTGTTAGGCGCGGCGAGCAAGCAGTTCGCCTGGCAGCTAAACTTTGGCGACATCGCCACGATCTGGCGTGGCGGCTGCATCATTCGGGCGAAGTTTCTCAATCGCATCCGCGAGGCTTACGACCGCGATGCGCAACTTCACAACCTGCTGCTCGATTCCTACTTCACCGACATCATTGCCAGGACGCAGCATAACTGGCGGCGGGCCGTCGCGACCGCGGTTGAGCAGGGCGTGGCGGTGCCCGCTTTCAGCGCGTCGTTAGGCTACTTCGACAGCTATCGCCAGGCGCGTCTGCCTTCCAATCTTTTGCAGGCGCAACGCGACTTCTTCGGCGCGCATACTTACGAACGCGTGGACAAACCGGGCGTTTTCCACACCGAATGGTTGGAGTCGGATCAAACGCCAAAGGAGAAGCCGGCCGAGCCGAAGGAACCTTCGCGCCGGCACGCGGGGGAGTAATCGTTAGGCGAGTTCGTCATGCCAACGTACGTCTACGAAACGATCGATCCGGAAAAGCCGGTGCGCCGGTTTGAGGTAAAGCAAAGCATGAAAGATGAACCGTTGCGGGTCGATCCGGAAAGCGGGGAGCCGGTCAGACGCGTGATCTCCGGCGGCTACGGTGTGCACGTGTCGGGTGGTGCCTCTCCGCCCGCTCCGCCACGGCGTGGGGGTTGCGGCTCCGGCTGCGGCTGTCATTAGAAGAAGGCATTGACCGGCACACCAGCCGTATCTACAATATCTACATGCATACCGCAAAGCTCTTCACGACCGGCGGTTCGCAGGCCGTTCGCCTGCCGAAGGAGTATCGATTCCAGGGCGATGAAGTCTTTATTCGGCACGAAGGCAAGACGGTCGTGCTCGAGTCAAAATCAAAGCGCTCCTGGCCGCGCGGCTTCTTTGCTCGGATTCGTATCACCGATCGAACCTTTCGCCGACCCACCCAGGGGAGTCTGCCTCCGATGCCTCAGCTCTGAGCTGGCGCAAGAATGCAGTATCTACTGGATACCGACACCTGCATCGACGTGCTCCGAGGCGTGGCGATCGTGATCGAAAAACTTCAGCAACTGCAGCCAGACGAGTGCGCGATATCGGCAATCACTAGCTTCGAGCTTTTCGCCGGTGTGGCCGGAGCGCGAAATCCGGCAAAGGAAAGCGCAAAGGTGAGCAAACTGTTGGAAGTGATCGAGGAACTTCCTTTTGAGGCAGAGGCCGCGCGACGCGCCGGAGCGTTGCGAGCGGAATTGGATGAAGCGGGCACGCCAATCGGCCCGTACGACCTGCTGATTGCCGCCCACGCTCTAACAATCGATGTGGTGCTCGTCACAGCTAATCGCAATGAGTTCGATAGGATCGCAGGTCTGGCGATCGAGAGCTGGCGATAGCTCCGCGTATGATTGTCGCCTGCAAAAAGGATGTTCTCTGGAGCGAGAATCCATACTCTCAAACGAAGCTTTAGAGATTCTGGAATGAATCGAAAGATTCCTCGCCAATTGAAATTAAGAGAGGCGCCTTCAAAGCCGGTCAAGTTATCAATCTCAATTTTCGCCTAACGAAAATCGTGCGATTCGCTCCCACCGATTTGTGCCTGCGGCAACGGGCGAATCTTTCGTGCTTTTACCAGCACAACGTTATCGGTGTTCTGCGCTTCGCCTTCGATGATGAGGAACGGCTCTTCGGTGATCGTTAGGCGAAAGCGCTCGAATAAATCCGGCGTCACAATTGCATTTGAGACGCCGGTTTCATCTTCCAGGCTCACGAAGACAAATCCTTTCGCTGTCCCCGGGCGCTGCCGGCAAATGACATTGCCCGCGATGGTCACCCAGCTCCCGTGGCGCGCCGCTGGAAGATCGATCGCCCTCCATGCTTTGGGGAGCTGATCGCGCAACAGCTGCATCGGGTGCGGTCCGGTCGTTAGGCTCATGGTTTCGTAATCGGCTTGGACACGCTCGGGTAAGGTCATCGGAGCGAGCGGCGCATCTCGGGTAGGGTGGGCATCTTGCCAAAACGGTTTCTCGAAAGTTCGCGAACGCGAGACGTCTTCGTCGGGCTGGACGCCCACCCTACCCGAGACGTTTTCCAGCAGATCGTTGTGCCGGGCTTCTTCCACTTCCCACATCGCGGCCCGGCGATGCGCCGCGAAACAATTCAGTGCGCCGGCTTCCGCCAGCTTTCGGAGCTCTTCTTTCGTTAGGCAGGAAAGGCGCTTCTTGAAATCGTTCATCGAATCGAATGGCCGCTCGTTTCTTTGCCTGACGAGTTCTTCAGCGTGTTCCTGTCGCAACCCGTTCACGACACAAAATCCGAGACGGAGAACCTCATCCGACTCGACGATGCAACGCCATTCCGATTCCACTACGCAAACCGGCCGCGTTTTCACTCCATGCCGCCGCGCATCTTTTACGATTGTGGCAGGCGCATAAAATCCCATCGGCTGATTGTTAATCAGGCTGGCATAAAACTCCGCCGCTCGATGGACCTTCAGATATGCGCTTCCATAGGCGAGAATCGCGAAGCTGATCGCGTGTGACTCGGGAAATCCATAGAGGGCAAAGGAAGTGATGGAATGGAGAATTTGCTCGATCACTTCGGGCGCAACGCCTTTCTTCGCCATGGCCGTGCGCAGTTTGACGCTCACTTTTTCCATCCGTTCCTGCGAGCGATGAAAACTGAGGGCGCGCCGCAATTCCTCTGCTTCTTCCCCGGAAAAATCGGCCATGACCATTGCGATCTTGAGCATCTGTTCCTGGAACAATGGTACCCCTAACGTTCGTTGCAGAACCGGTTTCAAACGCTCGTCAAAATAAGTCACGGGCTCGCGATTGGCGCGACGATTGAGATAGGGATGCACCATGTCACCCTGGATCGGCCCCGGCCGAATGATCGCGACTTCGATCACGACATCGTAAAAACATTTCGGTTTCATCCGTGGCAGGGTCGCCATTTGCGCACGGCTCTCGATTTGGAAAACACCAATGGTGTCGGCTTCCTGCATTATCTTGTAAGTGGCAGCGTCATCTTTTGGGATGTGCGCGAGATCGAGTGGACGGCCACGCTCCCGACACAACTCGAGGGCGTCCTGCATAACGGACATCATGCCCAGGCCTAACAAGTCGACCTTCACGATTCCGAGATCTTCACAATCGTCCTTGTCCCATTGCGCGACGACGCGACCAGGCATGGAAGCATTCTCCAGTGGCACGATCTTACTCAGCTGATTCTGGCAAATGATCATCCCGCCCGAGTGCTGGCCGAGATGGCGCGGCAAACCGTAAATGGCGCGATACAGCCTAACGAACGCCGGCATGCGCGGATGTTGTTTCGGCAAACCCGATTGCTTGATCTGCGCCTGGAGATCGAGGGTGTGCGGAAAATCGCCATTGGCGAAGAGATGGGAGAAGCGATCGAGAATATTGGGCGCGAAATGGAGCGCCTTGCCAATCTCGCGCGCTGCGCTCCGTCCGCGATAAGTGATCACGTTCGCGGTCATGGCCGCGCCGTGTTTGCCGTAGCGACGATAAATTTCCTGAATGACTGCTTCGCGCCGGTCGCCGCTGGGCAGGTCGAGATCGATGTCGGGCCAACCTTTACGGCTCTCGTTCAGGAACCGCTCGAAGACGAGATGATTCGAGACCGGATCGACCGGTGTAATCCCGAGACAAAAACAAACCGCGCTGTTCGCCGCGCTTCCGCGGCCTTGCACCATGATGTTATTTTCCCGGCAGAAATTGATGATGTCCCAGACGATGAGGAAGTAGCCGGAGAAGCCGAGCTTGATGATGAGGTCGAGCTCGAAATCGAGCTGCTTTTTCACCTGGCGCGAGATCGATTCGTACCGCTGCTGGGCGCCGAAGAGAACGATGGTGCGGAGAAAGGAATCCATCGAATGGCCCGACGGCACTGGGTAATCGGGGAAATGGTAGCCGATGTTTTCGAGGGAAAACTGGAGACGGTCGGCGAGGCGCAGGCTATTCGTGATGGCCTCGGGTTGGTCGCGAAAGAGAGCCTGCATTTCGCCCGGACTCTTGAGATGGCGCTCGGCATTTTTTGCCAGGAGCGTCCCGGCCACGTCGAGATGAGTGTGTTCGCGAATGCAGGTAAAAACGTCCAGCACTTCCCGGCCTAACGAAGTAGCGTGTTGCACGCCATTGGTCGCCAGGAAAGGAAGATGGTAATGCTCCGCGAAATCGATCAGCTGACAATTGATGCGTTCTTCGCCCCTAACGAAATGACGCTGCAACTCGACATAAATTCGGTCGCGGCCAAAGGCCTCCAGACTGCGGAGCCCATGCGTTCGTTGAAAAGATCGTTTCGGCAGGATTCCACCGTAACGCAGGGTGGCAGCCCGAGGCCGGGCTTTCAAAGCAGCGGGCGAGACGCCCATCCTTCCCACGAGTGCGATCAGGCCTTCAGAAAATTCCGGTAGCTCGTCGTAGCGGAACAGGCAGGTGCCTTTTTCGCTCCGTAAATGACCTTGAGTCAGCAGTGAGCACAGATTTTGGTAACCGGCGCGATTTTCCACCAGGACCGGCAATTCGCTGTCGTCCTCCATCGTTAGGCAAGCGCCGATGATCGGCCGCACTCCGTGCTCGCGGCAGGCGACGGAAAAACGTTGGGCACCGTAAACGCCGTTGCGATCAAGCAGGGCGACGGCCGGAATACCAAGCTCCGCTGCACGCACCGCGATTTGTTCGGGAAAAGAGGCGCCCCGCAGAAAGCTGAAGGCACTGCAGGCGTTGAGTTCGGCGTAGGACATCGCGGCGCAGGGTTAGACAGAGGATCGAGCTTTCGCTCATGGCGGCGTGCGAAGGAGGGCTTCGCGGATCAATCGTAGATCGCCTCCAATCTCCAGCCTGCGGCGCTCTCTTGGCCGCGGCAAATGATTCCACTCTTCAGTTCCAAATCCCACTCCGTCCGCTGCCATGGTTTCTCGTCCCACCAATCGCCCGAAGCGAGATAAGGGCCCTGCCGGTCGCGCACCGCTCTCTCGGCGGCAGGGAGCGGTTGCTGGCGCAAACGGCGAAGGGCGGGACCGATCATTTGTTCGTTAGGCAGATCGTTAGGCGATTCCGGCAGCTCCCAGACAAAAGGCTCGAGATGAAAGGCATCGTTGCGATACGAATCGTCCCGCACCGGCCGGCCGACCCGTTCCCGGCCTAACAATGCAGTGAGACGGTTCAGGGTTTCGTGCAGGCGCGCCGGATCACGCAGTGGCGTCTCGAAAAAGAGGAACTGCTGTTTGGTCGATCGTGCCGGCTGTGCCTCCAGACTGGCAGCGACGATCGGATGCCTGGCTCGAAAATTTTCCAGGTCCGTTTGCAGGAGGCGAAAGAGCAGCTCGACTGAATTGGTCGGATCGGGGATTTGAAAACGACGCTGGTAGGCGGTTTTATCGACAAAAGTGAGCTGGAGCGTCAACTCAGAGACGAGGAGATAAAGCGCGCTGAGACGTTGGGTGAGCTGTTCCAGGAAACGGCGCAGAACAAAAAGGAGCGGCGGAGCAGTTTCGACTTCGTGTTCGAACTCGAATTGCTCAACGAAAGCTTCCGGCGGCCTAACGAGTCGAAGAAGACGATTGGATTTGCCGCTGGCTTGTTCCCAGAGGCAAACGCCAGGACGCCCAAGACGTGCGGCGAGTTCGTCCTGCGGCAGCGAGGCAAGCTGACCGAGAGTATGAATCCCCCATTTGTGAAGGATGGCGAAAATGTGGGAAAACTCACCGGCCTGTTCCTTGACGGATTGCATCAAGGGAGCATAAAACCCAATACTCACATGTTCAATAGAACATTATTCCTCCGGTCAGTTATCCATGGAAGCTGGAGCAAAAAAACCCCGACCCTACGAGGCGCGTCCTGTGGTCACAGCCTGTTGTTTCCGCACCAGCGAGCGCATGACCCCCTGAATGCGCAATTCCCGCGCCGGAATCAGATTTGGAAATTTTGGATTCTCCGCTTTCAGATAGGGCCGGCCGCGATCGGTCACATAACGTTTCAGCGTTGTCTCCCCGTCGATTAAGGCCGCCACGATGTCCCCGTTTTTGGCGGTCTGTCGATCTTCGAGAATCACGACGTCGCCATCGAGAATATGCGCGCCGATCATCGAATCGCCCCGCACGCGCAAGGCAAATGTGCGCGCGTTGCGTGATGTGTTGAGCGACTCGAGATCGAGCGCGATGTGGCCTTCGATGTTTTGTTCTGCGAGAGTAGCCATGCCAGCGGGAATTTGCCCGTAAATTGGAATATCGACGACCTCATTACGTGGCGCGGCCGTGACAAGGGCGCGAGCTTTCCGCGGGTGCCGTTGCAGAAACCCCTTCCGCTCCAAAGCGGCGAGGTATTGCATGACCGAGGTCTGGCTGGCAAAGCCGAGATGCTGCTGAATCTCGCGCGTACTCGGCGTGATTCCTTTCCTCCGCTGCTCCGACTGAATGAATTGAAGAACGTTCTTTTGCCCAGGAGTGAGCATGTGAACATGTTGCTGCAAACCGGCCGAAACGCAATAAGAAATCGTTAGGCCAGCAGCAGCAGTTTCTCCTTCACCTGATCGCGCAGACGCGTCAGGTAAGAGAGGCCATCGTGAAGTTCGAGGAGAATGCCAAGATCGTCAGGCCAGTCGCCGTGATCGATCGTCTGAAGTTGCTCGATTTCCCGGGCGTGGGCGGTATTCAACCGCGTTTCCAAGGCGCGAATCTGCTCCTGCAGCTTCAGCCGTTCTCCGCTCAATAGGGCGCGAGACAGGGCGCTGTTCGCTTCATTGATCTTCAATTGCCAGCAATCGACTTCGCGCAACAGTTGACCTGTTTGCCAGAACAATTCGGCCAGCACCGCTGGAATTTCGCGGCTGGCGTTAAGATCGACGTGTTGCAAGCGGAGCAAATGTTGGAGACGCAATTTTGGATGACTGAGAACGCGAAAAGCTTCATTCAACTCCGCGTCCACTGGCCATTCGCGGACACGGGCAAAATATTTTTCCTTCAGCTTTTCCGGATCGAGCCACGGCCGCCGCGCCTCACCGAGGAGCGCGAAATAATCGGTCATGCCGAGAAGCTCTCGCCACAGGAGCAATGCGCGACGGCATTTGGGTTGGTGACTTTGAAGCCGCCCTTCTGCAAGTCATCGCTGTAATCGAGGACCGATCCGCTGACGAAAAGCGCGCTCTTAGGGTCGACTACGACGCGTACGCTGGAGGATTCGACCATGATATCGCGATTTGCAGGACCATCGACCAAGTCCATTTTGTATTGCAACCCGGAGCAACCGCCGCCGATCACCGCCACGCGCAAGGCGCCATGTGTTCGCCCTTGTTTCTGCAACAGGGAAACCAGCTTGCGCGCCGCGTTGTCAGTCACCTTAACGAGACGCTCGTTGCCGATTTTGTAATTGACCCCGTTGGGCAGGTTCTCCATCACGGCAAATTACGCGTGTTTGCCGATCGTCGCCAGCCGCTCTTCCGCTGTGTAACGTTCTTTCTCAATCCTTTTGAGAATTGTCGACCTTCCGCGGCAAATGGAGGAGATGAATCTCATGGACCTCGAGTGGAGACCCTCAAAATCTGACTATGAAAGGCATGCGCAGCGATAGGTAGAATTCCACGCAACATTACCAGGCATATTCACCCACTTTTGCAGTCGAGCGGTTGTTTTTCGTTAGGCGCTTCGTAGGCTGCTCCGCCGATAATTGGTAGAAATTTTCCTCACCACTTTCCATGAGCATCCGCAGGAGTCTTTTTCTCGTAGTTTCTTTCGCAATCCTTGTCGGCTGTTCATCACTTCCGAAAACGACGGACGATGTTTATGTTCTTCCCTGCCAAAACCGGCAGATTGAATTTGTAATTCCTCCTCGATGGAAACCGGAGCCCCAACAGCGGCTTGAGGCGGTCCAATTTGCCGTCGGTGCCATAAATAAGCGCGGCATACCGCTGGGCATTCCGATGCTTTCAGTGTCTGTACAGACGCGCGAGCAACCTGCAACAACGGACAACAACGACCCGGAAAGTGCGGATATCGTCGAACAGGAAAAGATCGCCGACGAGTACCTAAAGCAAATGCGTGGCGAAAACTTTACCCGCGCCGGAATAATCCAAAAAGGAAGCATCATGCGTCCCGACGGCCGCACGATTCTTCAGTGGCTGGAAGTTTCCAACACCACACACCTCTTCAGTTTCGTCCCCGAAGGGCAATGCACGGTCGAGGTCAACATGTGGGGTGAGGCTACGAAGGAGCCGGCATCATTAAGGGATTTTGAGACGATCGTCGATTCGATAAAGGCGAGCGATGTGAGCAACGCGGCGGCCCACGTCATTCCCAACCATGAACGACTCCTGATTCCGCAGCCTGCTTTTGAGATGATCCCAAGTATCGAAGGAGAGCCTTATGCGTTTGACGCGCGCCAACCTCACTTGTCAGTGTATGCCGTCGCGAATGTCCACCGCGATCAAGCCGGAAATGTATTGATAAAGCTGCTCCCGAACGATGCCAAAAAACTCAGTGAGATTACGCATGAGCGCGTCGGTCAGTATTTGTCAGTTGATATGAATCACGATACGGTCGAGCTCTGGCGGGTCGAAAAGCCAGTCGATGATGGGAGTATTCTGTTTTCCTACCGCCCGGACGTTGCCTACTTCTTAGAGGCGCTGCCCAAGCGCCTACATAGGGAATTCGACTAGCGCGAGTTCTTTACTCGTTAGGCAAGTTCTTCGCGCTGGCGCTGCTTGCCTCAGCTTTGCAACGAAGTCGCCATATGCTCGGTGGCGATCTCGTTCACTTCATCCAACGAGCGGACATGCTGAAATTTTTCCCGTAACGTTTTGCCCGCCGGCATCCCTTTCGAATAAGCCATGAGGCGACCGCGCATCGAACGCATGGCGAGGTCTTCGGCGTTTGCCGGACAGGGGCCGTTACGCCGGCACTCTTCGACCGCGAGTTCGCAGTGCCGCTGAATGAGCGCCCATTTGTCCGCGGGTTCGGGCGGAGGCAAAAGTTCGCTCGTCGCGAGATAATGTTTAGTCTGTGAGAAGATCCATGGCGAACTCATTGCGGCGCGCCCGATCATTGCCCCTGCAATGCCGGTTTCGGCTTTGCGTTTCGCGACGTCTGCGGCGCTAAACAAATCGCCATTGCCGATCACGGGAATCGAAACCGCTTGCGCGACCTGGCCGATGATTTCCCAGTCAGCGCAACCCGAGTAACCCTGGGCCCGTGTCCGGCCATGCACGGCCAGAGCAGCTACACCTAACGATTCTAAGAGCCGGGCCACACTTACGGCGTTAATCGAGTTATCATCCCAACCGATCCGAATCTTGGCAGTAACCGGCAGTGGAGCCGCTGTCTTAACTACTGCTTCAGTCACTTTGGCTAGCAAGGGACAGTCCTTGAGCAATGCCGAGCCACCGTTCTTCGCCACGACCTTGTTCACCGGACAGCCAAAATTGAGATCGATGAAGTCTGGCGAAACCCAATCAACGACCTGACGAGCCGCTTCGGCCATGTGCTCGGCATTGCCGCCAAAGAGTTGCACGCCTAACGGACGCTCGACTTCATCGAAATCGAGGTAACGCCGGGTCCGCTCGTTGCGGCGGAAAACACCTTCCGCCGAGACGAATTCGGTCACGAGGACATCGGCCCCGCGCTCTTTGCAAAGTTGCCGGAAAATCTTGTCCGACACGCCAGCCATCGGCGCGAGATAGAGCGGAAAGTTACCTTCGGAAAACCACGAAAGCATCAGGGAAGATAGATGATCAAACGAGAATCACGAATCGCGAATGACAATCATTCCCTGAACCATGGGACGGCGAAGGATCTAAATGGTCGCGAGGCGATATCTTGCGTTCCGCGTCTGTGATAGCTTCTTGCCCGACGCGCTGGAGACGTGCGGCCGATTAAACCTGGCTCTGTGACTTAGTGCAGCAATCGCGCCACCTCGGCCTGAACGCTATCAAGCTGATCCAGTCGTACTCGCGGATCCGGAACGACAAAGACGTCGCCGGTCTTGACATGTTCGTAGATTAGGACACGGGCGCGGTCCCGCTCTTCGATCTGGATCTGTTTCAGGAGCCGTTTTCGCTCCAGCATCGCGGCGAGTACGTAACAGGCATTGGCGTTGGCATTGTCGCCGGCACTTACAAGGCGCCGGAAGAGTTCCTCGGCGTTTTCCTTTGGCAATGGCTCGGGCGGCGCGGGCGGCGGCGGCTCGTAACGCGAACGCCAAAAAGAAAATGGCTGGAGGTTTTCGTTGCGCTCACGCCAGGCTTCCTCGCTCAGATCCTGACGTCGAAATCCGTCACCGTCGCGAAAGAGCAGAGTATAGAATGTTTCTCCCTCCGCAAAAGGACGTCCGGTTGCTGAGCATGCGTCGGAGCGATGCTGGATCGACCATTCTTCGCCTAGCGGATTCATGTCGCGCGCAAGTTACGCCAGAGCGCGGTCGGGTTAAAGCTCGGCGCCTCGCGATTCGTCGCGCGCAGATGCAAGAGATAGAGGCCGATGAGGAAAAAGATAATGTTTGGCGTCCAGGCGGCGACGATGGGCGAGACACGATCGCCTTCACCGAGAGCGAGAAAGAGATGAATGAGAAAATTCATCGCAAAGACGAGTCCGATGGCGACGGCGACGCTGGCGAGGATGCCGCGCCGCGAAAAGCCGATCCCGAGCGGCGTGGCCATGATGCCGACGACGAAACAAGTCCAGGGAAGCGCCCAGTGATAATAAAGTTGAGTGCGAAAAGGGGCGAGGAGCGTTTCGGGAAAATCGGAATTGAAGCGTAAATAATCCTGGAGCTCGGAAACGCCGAGGAATTCAGGACGAACGTTGGCACTGCTCAAACGATACGGTGTTTCGCTCCAGCCGGTGATGGTTAAAGCAGGAACCAGCTTGTCATCGGTGATATTCCCGGCGGCGTCGTAGTTCAACACTTTGGCTTTCTCCAACCGCCAGCTTTTTGTTGCCGGCTCGTAGAAGGCGTCGTTGGCAATATAATTGCGAGTAATGTTTCCCTCCCTGTCTTGCTGCACGATTTGCACGCCCGAAAACTTGTTCGAGTGCGGCCGCAGCTGGGCGATATACCAGGTGCGATTATCGGTCCGGTTACGAAAAACCTGACCCCGGATCACGACCTCACGCAGGCCGCCGCGATTCACCTGATCGAAGAATTCCTTGCGCGCCAGCTCGGCGTGCGCGGCCAACGAATAGTTCAGAGCAAAAGTCGCAGCGGTAGTGAGAAGCGCTATGACAACCAGGGGTAAAACGACGCGCGGCACACTTACACCCGCCGTCAGCATGGAGACGATTTCGTTCGAGCGTGACATGCGGCCTAACGAAAAGAGAAGGGCGAGGAGGAGCGCGACCGGCAGGAGAATAACGAGCACCTGCGGGATTTGCGTCCAATAAAAATGGACCACCAAGCCTAACGGCGCTCGCTCGTCGAAAATAGTCGAGCTGTTGTCGCTGATATCGAAAATCAGCCAGATCGAGAGGAAGCCGAGAATGCAATAGGCGTAGGGCTGGAGAAAATTTCGAATGATGTAGCGATCAAGAAGCCTCATGGGTCTGTTTCGAAGTCTTCAAATTTGTTTCGGATTTCGAGATTCGGATTTCGGCTTCCCGAGGTACTATCAGGGGTCATGATTGCGCTCAAAGATTCCCTCGGGAGCGATTTTGTCGAGCGGGTGCGAGGCATTTTCGCCGAAGAAGGCCTGCTCGCGAAGGCACGCAATTTTGAATATCGGCCTCAGCAACAGGCCATGGCCGCGGCCGTCGCGCAGGCGCTCGAAGAAGAGCGGCACCTCGTGGTCGAAGCCGGCACGGGCGTCGGCAAATCACTCGCATATCTGATCCCGGCAACACTTTTTGCGGTCGAGAAAAAGAAGAAGGCAATCATTTCGACGCACACGATCAATCTGCAGGAACAACTGCTGCATAAAGACATCCCGATCGTGAAAAAGATTCTGCCGATCGAGTTCGAGGCGACGCTGATGAAGGGCCGGCAGAATTATGTCTGCCCGCGGCGACTCCAGCGTGCCGTGCAAAGCGCGAACGATCTTTTCAACACCAGCGAGCAGGCCGAACTGGCGCGGATTGCTGATTGGGGGCGCACGACGGTGGACGGCACGTTGAGCGACCTGCCGGTCGAGCCCGAGCCGAAAGTCTGGACGCAGGTTTGCAGCGAAGCGCACATCTGCACGGCGAAAAGTTGCGGACAAAATCCGCGCTGTTTTTTTCAACAGGCACGCCGCCGGTTGCAATCAGCCGATGTGGTGGTGATCAATCACACGCTCTTTTTCATGCTCCTCGGCAGCCTCGAGGAACAGGCGGAACGGGAGGAAGGATATCTTTTTCCTAACGATTTCCTGATTTTCGACGAGGCGCACACGCTCGAGCAAACTGCGCAGCGACAAATCGGGATCGGCATTTCTCAATACGGCTTGCGCTCGACGATTCAGCGGCTCTACAACGCGCGCTCGAAAAAAGGACTTTTTACCGTAACGCGCGACGCCGCCGGTGTGCGGCTGGCGGCTTCGTTAGTCGACGAGACCGATCGCTTTTTTAACGCGATCGATGAGCGCTCGAACTTCAAGAAAGGCCGCGAATATCGCGTGCGCGAAGCTGATTTTGTCGAAGATCAGATCACTGGTCGTCTTGCCGCTTTGCAGGCCCGCATCATCGAGGTCGTGCGGCAGAGTGACGACGAGCAAATCAAGTCCGAGCTGCAGGAACTGGGCCGGCGCATTCGCGACACGCGCGAAGGCATATCCATCTTTCTGCAACAGAGCGCGGAGGATTATGTCTATTGGGTGGAACGCACCGGAAAGGCAGCGCAGAACATTACCTTGAACGCTGCCCCAGTCGATGTTGCGCCCGTCCTGCGACGAATGCTCTTTCGCGAAGACGCGACGAGCGTCCTGACAAGCGCCACGCTGGCCGTCGGCCGGCCGGACCTCGCTTATTTTCGGAACAGGATCGGGGCAAACGAAGCCGAGCCTTTGCAGCTCGGAAGTCCCTTCGACTTCGAAAAGCAGATGAAGCTCTTCGTCGTGCGCAAAATGCCGGACCCGCGAGACGAGGGCTACGCGACAGCCCTCGCGCACTGGGTCGCGCACTTCGTCGGCGAAACCTCCGGCCGCGCTTTCGTTCTCTTCACCAGCTACCGCATGATGCAGCAGCTGGCGGAGGAAATGGACGAGTTTTTCGTTAGGCAGAAAATGAATCTGCTCGTGCAGGGCAAGGGTGCGCCCCGCAGCCAGCTGCTCGATCAGTTCAAAAATACTCCGCGCAGCGTGCTTTTTGGGACCGATAGTTTCTGGATGGGCGTGGATGTGCCAGGCGACGCGCTTTCGAACGTCATCATCACGCGACTACCCTTCGCCGTGCCCGATCATCCGCTTATAGAAGCGAAGCTCGAGCTAATCGAAGCGCGCGGTGGGGACGCCTTTACGGAATATTCCCTGCCGGAAGCGATCCTGAAATTCCGCCAGGGGGTCGGCCGTTTGATCCGTACAAAAAGCGATCGCGGTATTGTCGTGATCCTGGACAATCGGGTTGTGACCAAGATCTACGGGCGTGCTTTTCTGAAAGCGTTACCCTCTTGTCCGGTCAAGATTCTATGATCTTCACCGGCCGCCTTTCGTCGTTCGATTGAATTGGACGCGCGCCTTCTTCGGATAACTTCTTTTTTATGAAACGCGCTGCTCTCGCCGTCGTGCTGGGCGTGATAATCTCGTTTCTCGCTGGTTTCATTGCCGGACGTCAGACGATAACAAGAACGGAGTTTTCCCGGCTGCGTAATCCGCTTTCGTCACGCGACCTGTCGGCCAAGCTTCGTTCCTCCCACTCACAGCCGGTTTTGTTGTCGGCGACAGACGCCGCCAGTGAGTCGACCGAGCCGATAAGCACAGAGGCGTTGATCGCGAAACTGAAGTCCGCGATGATGCAACCCTCCGATCGACGCGGCTATTTGGAGGCGAGCAGACTGATCGACTCGCTCGATCCCAGTCAGATGCGTCCGATCCTCGATGCATTCCAGCGTGTGCCTAACCAGCGCGAGAAATCGCTCTACGTCGCTCTGCTCATTTCGCATTGGGCGGATTTTCAGCCACAGGCCGCTCTCGCCTATGCGCAAAGCAACGGCAGCCCGGCCGATCGCAAAATGACGGTGGTCGCCGCCGTGCGCTCGTGGGCGGAAAGGGACGCCGACGCCGCGCGCGCTTGGGCCCAACAGCTTCCGCCCGGACAGGACCGAGAGCGCGCGTTACAAGCCGTCGTCTCCTCATTAGCCGAGACCGATCCCGCGGCTGCTCTCGGAATTCTACAAAGTCTGCCCGCCACGGGTAGCGGTCAGCAGAGTTATTACTGGCCGATTTTTTCCCGCTGGACGACAAACGATCCGGTTGCGGCCGCGCAACGTGCCGCTCTCCTTCCACCCGGTGCAGGTCACGACGCTGCGCTGCAGATCGTCGCTTCCACTTGGGCGAACAGCGACGGCCAAGCTGCCTTCTCCTGGGCAAATGGGCTGCCCGCCGGCACATCACACGACACCGCCGTGCAAACCGTTCTCTCTGCCTGGGCGAGCCAAAATCCGGAGCTCGCCGCCAGTTCTCTTACGGCTCTTCCCATCGGTCCAACACGCGATCGAGCCGCAGCCAACATTGCTCGCCAGTGGGCACAGAACGATCCGCAAGCCGCGCTCGATTGGACCCAGCAATTGCCTGCGGGCGAAGGGCAACAACGTGCCGTGCAAACCGTTCTTTCAAGTTGGGCGCAAATTGATCCACAAGCGGCCGGCTCTTATGTCGCCGGACTACCGGCAGGCCAAACACAAGAACAGGCGGCGCAATCGATCGCGCGTCAGCTGGCCACCGCTGATATCCAAACCGCCCTAACCTGGGCAGAAAAACTTCCCGAGGGCGCGGCACGCACCAACGCCCTCAATCCGGTCATCGCGCAATGGAGTGAATCCGATCCAGCCGCCGCGGCGGACTATGCCCTAACGAACAGTAATGGCGACACGCAACGCAATCTACTGGCCAATATTTCGCGCGAATGGGCACAGAGCGATCCACAAGCCGCGCTGAATTGGGCGCAAGATTTGGGCGATTCTGCGGCACGTAGTGCGATTCTGCCGAACATCATTTCGGTCGTAGCTGAGAACGATCCTGCCAAAGCCGCGCAAATGACCTCGCGACTTTCCGGCGAAGCGCAGATCGTCGCGGCTAATAGCGTCATCTCGCAATGGATTTCGAGTGATCCGGGAGCGGCAAGCGCATGGGCCGCTTCCTTTCCCGAAGGACAAACTCGTGAGCAGGTCTTCGAAACGTTGATCAACTCCTGGAGCAAAAACGATCCCGTAGCGGCGTCGAATTGGCTGGCGGGTCTCGGAGCCGGTCCCTCACGCGATCAGGCAGTCAGCGCTTTTACCACACGGCTCAGCGCTTCCGATCCGCAAAGCGCGGTCCAATGGGCCGCGACGATTGGGGATGAGACCTTGCGCAACAGCCAACTGGAAGCGAGCGCTCGCGCCTGGCTCAAGGCCGACCCGCGCAACGCTTCGACCTGGATTACAAGTTCGTCGTTGCCGGAGGAGGCGAAGACGCGATTGCTAAATCCCAGCGGATAAACCCTAAATAATGTTCTCTTGAACATGTGTTCCAAAAGTCTCATTCTTGGTCATGGTCAGGAGCAAGATTATCGATCTGCGCAAACTCCTGGCAGAACGTTTCCCGCAGGAAATCGTTTCGCCGGCAAATCAACTTGCTACCGGCATTACCAATCTCGATTCTCTCCTGAATGGCGGCCTAACGAAAGGCGCGATCACCGAATTGATTAGTCCTCCCGGCAATGGTGGGTCTGCATCGCTCATTGCCGCTCTCCTGCACCGTGCAGCAGGCGAGCGCTATTTTCTCGCTCTTATCGACGGACGCGATTCATTCGATCCCCAATCGATCGCGGCGACAGCTTTGCGGCATCTCCTTTGGATCCGTTGTCATCAGGCGAACGAAGCGATGCAGGCAGCGGATCTGCTTTTGCGCGACGGCAATTTTCCCCTCCTGATTCTTGATCTGGTGCTCCATCCGCTCGCAGAACTGCGCCGGATTCCGTCGAGCAACTGGTATCGTCTGCAACGTCTCATCGAGCCGGCACCGACTGCGCTCCTCGCGCTTACGCCCTGTAGCCTGATCAGCAGCGCGCAATGGAAATTGATGCTGGAAAACCGCTGGTGGCTGTCGCAGCTCGATTGGGCGGCGACGGAATTACAAACACACTTACGGGTGCACCTGCAACGCGCTCAACCTAACAAATGGCAAAGCAATCCAGCACTTGCCAGCGCGGGTTAGCAAAAAATGATGAAAGGAAAAATGACGAAGGCTGAGATCCGAATCGTGGAAAACGAGCAGTTGGAAGGACAAAGGTCTTTGACTCGTTAGGCTGGTTTTGATTTTCAAATTCCAAAATGTTTACCGCTCTTTACCTGCCTGACTTTGAGTTGCAGTCTGCGTTGCGACATGAGCCGGCGCTTTGGCAAATACCGGTCGCGCTCCTCAATAATGCGGAAGCAAAAGCGACCATTCTTCAGCTCACTCCATGCGCGGCGGAAGCTGGTGTAAGTGTGGGAATGACTGCGAGTCAGGGTGCGGCGCGATGTCCAAATTTGATTATCAAGCTGCGTGCTTTTTCGCAGGAAAAAATCGTGGAGGACATCTTACTGCACCACGCTCTCACCCTCGCGCCCGAGATCGAAGCGACCGCGCCAGGCGTTTGTACGATCCATTTTACCTCCCGCAAAGATTGTCGGAAGAATGTCGAGCGGGTTATCAGGCAATTGGCGGAGCTACAACTCAGCGCACAGGCCGGCATCGCCCTCACGCCTGATCTGAGTTTTCTTGCTGCCTGCCTGGCCGAGCCGATTTTGGAAGTAACGAGCGCGCAGGAATTTCTCGCCCCTTTACCGATTGAAACGCTGGAAAGGCTGCACAGAATTAACAGGTGTTCAGGGATCAAAACTTAGGCCCCGGTATTCTTCTAATCCCTAAGTCCCTGTTACTTCTGTTTTCAGGAGACTTCAGCTTCCCGCGTAATCGGGATACTTCTGCCGCAGCTCGGATCTGGCGCGCTCGGCTTCGTTAGGCTTGCCTGCTTTGTCGTAGGCCTTGGAGGCTTTCATAAGAGCTTGCGGAGTAATCTCCGGATCGTCGTAAAGTAGGGCGACGCTCATGAAGGCTTTGCCCGCCTCTTCAAATTGTTCGCGCTCCATTTCAACATCGCCCGAGAGCAAGCGTGCCTGCGCATTGACGCGTCCCTCCGGCTGTAAAGTCATAATCTCCTCCGCGATTTTCTGCGCGTCGTCCGGCTTGTGCGCGGCGATCTTGGCTTCGCCCAAGGCCAGCAGCGCTTTCGCCTTTGCGGCCGGATCGCTCGTTGTCTCGAGAAATCTCTGCAACGAAATCTCGGCGTCGCTAGGCAAACCCTGCTTCATTTGCGCATCGCCGAGGTAAAACCAGAAATCCGGTTTCACCGCACTGACGTTCGCGGTCTTACTCAGGGCAGTAAGATACTTGCTCGCGCTCACGTAGTTCTTTGCGTTGTAAAATTCCAACCCGAGCCATTCGAGGATTTCTGCCGGAACCTGACCTTTAGGCGCAGTTTTATAAAAATCGTCTACTGCTTCGGCGAGTGCGTCCCGCTGCTTGAGATAGAAGTAGGACGACATGATGCGCAGGGACGCCGGGGTGCCGTACTGCTCGCTATTGAGTTGCCGCGCCTTCTTTAGTTCCGGAATTGCCTTTTCATAGTCCTTCGTTTCGAAGGCAGCTTTGCCGATGTAGTAATGCGCCTGAGCCGTGACCGCAGTTTTTGGGTATTCCTTCAGCAATTGTTGAAAAGTAGCGGCCATGCCTTTGGGGTCATCGAGCTGACCAAGAATGAGTGCTTTTTGCTGAAGGGCGGCTTCGCGTTCAGGCGCTTTTGGATAACTGTCGAGGAGATGATCGAGATCGCCTCGCGCGCGTTGGTACTGCCTGGCTTCCTGATAAGCAAGGGCGCGTTGTGCCAAAGCAGACGGCACCTGCGGATTGTCGGGGAAGGCTTGCAGGAAATAGCTAAAAGCATCGATCGCTTTATCAGGCTCTTTTGTTTGCACGTAACACCAGCCGAGTTTGAAGGCGGCCTCGGCGTGGAGTTTGGCTGAAAGTTTCGAGTCGCGAAGGTCTTCATAGACCGTGGCCGCGCCGGCAAAGTCTTTCTCCTTATAGAGGGTCTCGGCTTTGAGCAGTTTCGCCTGATCGCTGTGCTCGCTGTCGGAGTTGTCCTTGATGAATTGGTCGATCTCGTCGCGTAGCTTTGGGTCGTTGGCGTTGTAGAGTGCGATGAGTTGTTGGTATTGCGCGTCCTTCGCTTCGTCACGACCAGGATAGCGTGTCTCGATCTGCCGATAGATTTCCTGCGCCTCTTTGTAGTGGCCAAGCTGTCGCTGGCTGTTTGCGGCGAGCAACATCATTTCCGGGCGCACTTCTTCCGGGACCTGGCCTTTACTCCTTTGATAATCGGTCACCGCCTGCGCGTACTGGCCTTTTTGATATTCGAGGCGAAGTAAACCCACCGCAGCAATTCCGCTCCAACGCCCTGCCTCGGGCAAGTTGCGACCTCTTTGCAAAAGGGCTGTCGCCTTTGCTGTCATTGCCGTGTCAGCGTTTGCACCTTGCGCGAGATCGAGAGCAACCAGACCCGCCCGCACAGTGGCTTCGGCTTTAAGCGAAGGCTTTTTTGTTTCCCCGGCCAGCGCATCGAATTGCTTCAGCGCATCGTTCTTGCGTCCCGCAGCGAGAAAAATCCCTCCGGCCGCGAGACGCGAATCTTCCCGATATGGATTTGGATTTGGAGCGTCAATCACTTGGAGGTAGACGTCACGAGCTTCATCCTTGCGATCGAGATTCTCCAAACAACGTGCTTCGAAATAGCGCGCGGAGAGTGCAAGTGCCGAAGATTTCACTTTCGCTGCCGCATGATGGAAAGCCGGCAGTGCCGACGCATAGTCCTTGTCATTGAAGTATGTCTCGCCGAGACCATACGACGCCGGTCCCGCCAGCTCGTGATCGGGGAAATTGGTGACGAGATTTTGGAAACTGGTGCGGGCGGGGACGATGCGATTCAATGCACGATACGCTTGAGCGAGATAAAAAAGAGCAGTGGGTCGATCGGGGGACTCAGGGTAGAGACCCAAAAATTTTTCGTACTCCGGAATGGCGAGGTCGTAGATCTTGCGCGCAAAAAGGCCATTCGCGTAATCCAATTGTTTTTCGTCGGGCGCTTCCTCCGGTTCGCTAGGCTGGCGACTGATTGAGGGAACGACTGTCGGCGCAGGAATGGCGTCGGGCTCCGCCGGCACGGCCAGTGCACGACGGACAGTTGGCTCCTCGGTCGCCTCACCTGGCTCGACCGGAATGGCGCGCGCGACGGGCGGTTCCTGCACGGGCACTGCCCGACGAACGGGAAGCTGGTCTTGCCCAAAGCCAGCCAGCTGAAAAATGGCTGCGGCTGCCACGACGCCGATTGCGGCGCTGGTCGGGCGCAGACTCATTTCGCGGTCGCGAAGGCGACGTTTGTAATCCCGGCCTGACTGCAAAGGTCAAGCACGTTGACGATGTTTTTGTATTCACCGGCCTCGTCTCCACGGATTACCACCGCCTGGTCCGGGTTCAATTTCACCAAGCCCTGCAACATCGTCGTTAGGTCGACGGCGGTCAGCGTGCGGCGATTTACCACCACGCCGCCGTCTGCTTTCACGTTTACGATCACATCGCCGATTGGCGCTGATTTTTCTGTCGCGGCCTTAGCCTTCGGAATCTTGACATCGAGCTCGTTTTCGTTGCGCGCAGCATTCCAGGTAAGGAGGAAAAAGATGAGCAGCAAAAGCAGAACATCGACCAGCGGTGCAAGCTGGATACCGGGATGTTGCGAAGCGGTGCGGCTGCGGAAATTCATCGTTAGGTTCCTGGGAAAACACCCGAGTTTCGACGCCTAGCCTCGCTCAAAATTCATCTTCCAGCAGGGCTGGAACGTGCTCCCGGCGGCGGCTGCCATATTGCAGGGAAAGAAGCGCAATAATGTGACTGCTCGCGGCTTCCAAGTCGGAAACGAGGCGTTGCGCGCGGCCGCGGAAAACAGCGTAGAAAATCATGGCGGTGATGCCGATGCCAAGTCCGCCGCAAGTGTTAATGAGCGCTTCGCTGATTCCTTTTGAAAGCAAAATGTAGCGCGAAGGGCCCAACTCCGATCCGAGCGCACCGAAAGAGCGAATGATTCCAATGACCGTGCCAAACAATCCAACAAGCGGGCCGATGGTAGCGATATCGGCGAGGTAGGTGACGCGGTTGTGCAAGTTGGTCGCGACCCGCGTACCTTCAGTCTCGGCGATTTCGCGCGCCTGGGCAAAATCGGCGCTCGGATTCTTCGTCATGAAATCGAGCATTTTCTGGACGACGCGCGCGATGGCTTCACCGTGACGATTCGAAACGGCGAGAAGCCCGAGATAATCGCGTTTGCGCAGTAAAGCATCAGCCGTTGCCATGTAACCGCTACTCACGATCGCGCCCCGGCGAATGGTGAAGAAAAAAACGACTATTAGCATGACTGAGAAGATCGAGAGAAGAAATAGCAGAAGCATCACCGGACCGGCGGCGATCATTGCTTGAAGAAGATTGGTGGTGCGCGGTAGGACTGGCTCCTGGCCTGGCGCCGGCGATGTCTGCGCGAACGCAGCGACAGTCGGCACAAAGACAACGAGCAGTGAAAGAAAGCGCTTCATGCTCAATTTGGGCGTTAGCATAGGCTTCGCGCTGGTCGATGCAAATTCACCGGAGCAAAGACATCCGGCTACGTGCACTTGTTCATTGTTAGGCAAATTTCCTCTCCCGCTCCGGCATGTGGACAATGCGCACCGTCCGGCTTCTTTCAGCGCACCTGCTGAAACGATTTGGGTTTGGAATCGTCTCACCCCTTCGCGAGCCTTTGCTTCACGCGGTTCGCGTGTTATTCTTTTCGTTATGCCTTGGCTTGTTCGGTTTGCCTCTGTGCTGCGGTTGCCAATCGATAGCTGAGATCGGGCTTTTCGTTGCCATGCAAGCTTTTCCGGAGATCAGGAATGCGATGGAAAGTCCGGCGATCACCGAAGAAGCAAAATCGAAGGCGGCACTCGATCTTCCCTGGAATGTGGTGGTCCATAACGACCCGGTGAATTTGATGAGTTACGTAACCATGGTCTTTCAAAAGGTTTTCGGTTATCCAAAAGAGAAAGCTGAGATGCACATGCTCGAGGTGCATCGCAAGGGACGTTCGATTTTATGGAGCGGCGTGCGGGAACGCGCCGAACTGTTCGTGCAGCAACTGCACGGGTATTTATTGCTCGCGACGATCGAGCGGACCAACTGAGATGGAGGTCTTTCGCAACAACGGCGCTTTAGAGATCAGCGAGATCGATCCTTTCCTGGCGGAATTGTTGCGACAAATTCCGGAGAGTACGAGCACCGAATCGGCTCCCACTGCCCAGCGACGAATTTTTAGCCCACCAGCGACGCCTAACGAAAAGGAGCTGTGTGCGGAGTGGAAGATTTACGTAGAGCCGGAATTGCGGCGCCACTTTCAGAGCGCGCGTGAAGTGGTGGCAGGCGATCTAAGGCAGCTTGGGGAAAAGGAGAAACCGTTTGCCAACATGTCGTTGCGCATTCCCCGCGACCATTCCGAAGCCTGGCTCAATACGCTGAATCAGGCGCGCCTGGCGATCGCAGCGAAATTTGACTTCAGCGAAGCGGAACTTTGCGACCACTACCGTTCGCCGATTGGTTCGCGGCGCGATTTGAGTTTGTTCCAGGTGAATTTCTACGGGTTTTTGCAGGAGTTCATCCTGCGCGAAATGGAATGCTAACGGACTTGGATTAGAAATTTCGGCTCGTTAGGCGGAATCCTGGCAAAAACGCGCGATATTCTCGTTTCAGTCCTTTTGTTCCTTGCGTTGCCTCACCATTTTCATCAGCCGTTCTTTGAGCGCTTCGGATGATTTGGCCGGCCGCAAGCTGAGCGCAAATGCCTCGTGCAGGCGATAGCACTCCGTGATGAAGTCCTCCGCCTTTTGCCCAAAGTGGCGGCGCGCCTGTTCGAACTCGCGACTCTCGCCATCTTCCAACGCGCCGATGACGTAGAGTCGCGCGCGGTCCTGAAATTCTTCAAAGCTCATCTTTCAGTTCCTTGAGGCCATCGTAGATCTTTTTCAGCCCGAGTTCGAGGCGCGTCTTGACGGTTCCCAGTGGTGTATTCGTATGAGCGGCGATTTCGCGCTGACTCATACCCCGAAAAAATGCGAGATCGATCGCCTGCTGCTGCGGCGGGGGCAAGCTCCTGATCACTTTACGGATGAGCGCGCGTGTGTCAGTAAAGTCGATTTCTTCCTCAGTGAGGTTGTGAACCCAGGCCTCCGGCTGTTGTTCCGTTTCCTGCTGAAGCCGTTCGCTGGCGCGGGCGTACGCCTGCTTTTTGCGCAGACCATCGATGGCACGGCGCCGTGCCAGCGTCACCATCCAGCCGAGCGGTTTTCCCTTTTGTGCGGAGAAATTCTTGGCCTGATTCCAGATCTCCATGAAAATCTCTTGCAAAAGGTCTTCGGCCTCGGACTCGTTATGCACAACTCGTAAAATGAGGGCCTTGATGATGCCGTTATAGCGATCGTAAAGTTTGGAAAGCGCCTCCGGATCCTCCGCCTGAATACCGTGCATTAGCTCAAGATCGGTCGGCTCACCGGGCTCGAGCTGTGGGCTGACAGCCGGCAAACGAGGGCCGGTTTCGTCATGATCCTTTTCCAGAGAAATTTTTGGTCGGCGCGGCATTGGCGGGCAAAAGAGACAACCTTTAAGACGCTCGAGGCCGCCAGTCCAATGCCTTTTGCGAGTTACGTCAGCCAAGCTGGATCCCAGTTCGATCTTACTTTCCTAACGAATTGACGCGATCAAGGACGTTGACCCGATTTCTCGGTCTCCGATCGCGGCCTTATCTTGCAGGCTCGCTCGATTTGGCGAATGCTCCGCTCCATGCCCGAGCCACAGCTTGTCGCGCGCGATCTGCGGCGTTCCTTCCAAATTGGGCCGCGACGCATTGAAGTGCTGCGCGGTGTTTCGCTCGCTATCGAGCGTGGGGAATGCGTTTTCCTTTGTGGTGCATCGGGCGCTGGCAAGACGACCTTGCTCTATACCCTTGCCGGGCTGGAACGACCGGAATCCGGGGAGGTCGAGTTTGAACGGCGAATGCTCTATCACGTGGGCGAATCTACCCTTTCCCGGCTGCGAAACCGGGAGATGGGATTCGTTTTCCAAGGCTATTTTCTGCTCCCGGAGCTGACCGCCCTCGAAAACGTCATGTTGCCGGGGATGATTGGCGGACGGGCCGCGAAAGAAGAGTGTGTGAAAACTCTGGCGACCGTTGGTTTAAGCGACCGGGTTCATCATCTTCCCGCGGAGCTCTCTGGCGGCGAACAACAGCGGGTTGCGATTGCGCGAGCCCTCACCAATGATCCAAAAATTCTTTTTGCTGACGAGCCGACCGGAAATCTCGATTCCAAGACGGGCGAAACGATTATCGATCTGCTTCTCGGCCTTGCGCGGGAACGCGCCAAGACTCTTGTTGTTGTGACCCACGATACTTACCTCGCCGATCGCGGCGATCGCACCCTGCACATCGCCGATGGAATTTTGGCCTAACGAGGCGGCTTTTTGGACACGCGCGTCCGCGGCATGGTTTCTGTTCTTGAATTGGGCCGGAAACGCCGCAAGTTTTTTCATGCTTACCAACGACACGCCAGGAACTGCTCTAATGGAGAAGCCCGCGTCACGAGAAGGCGCCGCTGCCCCGAAACCCGCTACTGCGGTTAAGAGGTCGCTCAAGATTTACATCGACGGGGAATTTTTCGACGAAGCCGACGCCAAGGTTTCCGTTTTCGATCACGGTCTTCTTTACGGGGATGGCGTTTTTGAAGGCATTCGTTTTTACAACGGTCGCGTCTTTCGCATGGAGCAACACATGGATCGGCTCTGGGAGTCGGCACGTTCCATTTGTCTTGAGATTCCGATCTCGCGCGCAGCGATGGATGAAGCGCTCCTGGAGACTATCCGGCAAAACAAACTGCGTGACGGTTACGTGCGGCTGATCGTTACGCGAGGCGTGGGCAATCTCGGGCTCAACCCTGTGCAATGTAAGCAACCGAGCATCATCATCATCGCGTCGACGATCGCCCTATATTCAGAGGAGGTTTATCGTCGCGGCTTGACCGTCGTGACTGTTGCGACGCGCCGAATGGGTCCAGCAACCCTCAACCCGGCGATCAAGTCTCTCAATTATCTCAACAATGTGCTCGCGCGCATCGAAGCCAATCTTTCGAATGCCGACGAAGCGCTTATGTTGAATGACGCGGGCAACATCGCTGAGTGCACGGCGGACAATGTCTTTATCGTCAAGCACGGCCACATCATGACGCCGCCGATTACCGCTGGCGCATTACGTGGTATTACGCGTTCCGTGGTCTTCGACGTTGCAAACGAAATGGACATCAGAATCAGAGAGACAGATCTGACGCGCCACGATCTTTACATCGCCGATGAAGCATTCCTTACCGGGACAGCTGCGGAGGTGGTTCCAATGATCAAGGTTGATGGCCGCACCATCGGCAGCGGCAAACCGGGACCAATCACGAACCGGACGATTGCACGCTTCCGCGAGCTGACGCGCGAAAGCGGCACGCCGATTTTCTCGGAGTGATCGAGCGCGAATCTGAGAGAAACTGTTGCGCGATCAACGTCTGGTGTGGCAGTTGAATCTTTTCGCCCTTTTGTGGTCTAATTGATCAGAAATGCTCTGCGACGTTTGTAAATGTAATGATGCGTCGGTCTTTCTGACCCAGATTCTCGAGGGAAAAATGCAAAAGGTGAATCTGTGCGACGCCTGTTCGAAAGAAAAAGGCGTGCAGGATCCGACCGGCTTTGCGCTGGCCGACTTATTGTTAGGCATCGGCGCGGCGGAGGAAATCGAAAAGGGAGCGCCGAATCAGAAGTGTCCGGTTTGCGGATTCACTCAGGCCGATTTCAAGAAAACGGGACGGCTTGGTTGCAGCACGTGTTATCAAACCTTTGCGGAAGGTCTTGAGTCGCTCCTCAAAGCAATGCATAAGGGCACTGAACACGTGGGCAAACTGCCCGAGCACGCGGCACGCCAATTGAAGTTGAGCGATCAGATGCGTGCCCTCAACGTCAACCTGCAGAAGGCAGTTGCGGAAGAAAATTACGAGACTGCCGCCAACCTGCGCGACCAGATTAGACAGCTCGAGCACGAGTTGGCCAACTGAGAATGAAATTTTCCCAGGTCATGAGCAGCGCTGGCGAATGGCTGCGCGGCGAAGGTCCGCATCACCAGATCGTAGTCAGCAGTCGGGTGCGCCTTGCGCGCAACCTGCGCGATCGCGCTTTTCCCGGCTGGGCGAAGAAAGCTGAGCGCACGCAAATTCTTGAGCAGATCAAGCCGCACGTCGAAGAACTGACCGAGATGCAGGACTCCTTCTCGGAGTTACTGCAGGATCTTTCCGCGCTCGAAAAGCAGGTCTTGGTCGAACGCCATCTCATCAGCCGTGAACACGCGGCGAAGGGCGTCGGCAGTGCCGTGATCATGAATCGCAAACAAACCCTCAGCATCATGATTAACGAGGAGGATCATTTGCGGATGCAGGCGATTCGTTCGGGATTGCAGCTCAAGAGTGCCTTCAAACTCGTTGATAAAGTCGACAGCACGCTTGAGAGCAAGCTCGACATTGCCTACGATCAGCGGCTCGGCTATCTCACCGCCTGCCCCACCAATGTTGGGACCGGCATGCGTGCTTCAGCCATGTTGCATTTGCCGGGTTTGGTACTGAGCGATCTGATCAACCAGGTCATTCAAGCCGTGAACAAGATTGGTCTCGCGGTCCGTGGTCTTTACGGCGAAGGCACCGAAGCAATGGGCAATCTCTTCCAGATTTCGAACCAGACAACGTTAGGCGAAAAGGAAGAAGAAATCATTGCCCGCCTAACGAAGGTGATCGAGACCATCATCGAGAAGGAACACGATGCCAGACAGATGTTGATCCAGAAAAAACCCGATACGCTTTGGGACCAAATCGGCCGGGCATACGGTGTGCTCACCTATGCCCACGCCATGACCTCGAAAGAGGCACTCAATCTGTTGTCGATCATGAAGCTCGGAGTCGATCTCGGCGCGTTTCCAGAAGAGCGAAGATTCCCAATCGACGAGCTGTTCATCGAGACCCAACCTGCCCACTTGCAAAAAACCTCTCAGCAAAAACTCAATGCCGAAGAACGCGACTTTCTACGCGCCGAGATTATCCGGGCTCGTTTGAAACTATTTCCTAAACCTGATATGGGTAAAGTGGCGCGCGAGCCCGAAGGAAACGGCTCGATCGAACCAAATCAACATGAATAATTTCACTCCGCGGGCGCAGCAGGTTCTGGCGTTGGCTCGCAAAGAAGCAGATCGCTTCAATCATAATTATGTCGGCACTGAACATCTCCTCCTCGGGCTGATCAAGCTCGGTCAGGGTGTTGCTGTCAACGTGCTCCAGAAAATGGGGCTCGACCTCGAGACGGTGCGGATGGAGGTCGAGAAACAGGTCGGTTCTGGTCCGGAAACCAAGATGGTCGGCAACATTCCTTACACGCCGCGGGTCAAAAAGGTGCTCGCGCTCGCGGGCAAGGAAGCGCGCGCCCTCAACCACTCTTATGTCGGCACCGAACACATTTTGCTCGGGCTTTTGCGCGAAGGCGAAGGTGTTGCCGCGCGCGTCTTGAAGAGCCTGGAAGTCGATATCGAACGGACGCGGAATGAAATCCTGAAGGAACTCGATCCAAATTTCACGCCGCCGGACAGCGATCCAGAGATGGGCGCGACCGAAGGCAGCGGTAAGAAAGACGTGAAGACACCGGCATTGCGCGCCTTTGGCCGCGACCTGACTGATCTTGCGAAGAAGGGTGAGCTCGATCCAGTGATCGGTCGGCATAACGAAATCGAGCGCGTTATCCAGGTGCTCTGCCGCCGGACCAAGAATAATCCGGTGTTGTTAGGCGAAGCGGGTGTCGGCAAAACCGCGATCGTCGAAGGCCTTGCTCAGGAGATTGCCAACGGCAATGTCCCGGAACTTTTGCGCGAAAAGAAAGTCGTGACGCTTGACCTTGCGCTGATGGTCGCCGGCACAAAATACCGCGGACAGTTCGAAGAGCGCATCAAGGCCGTCATGGATGAAATTCGCCGCTCAAAAAATGTCATCCTTTTCATCGATGAATTGCACACCATTGTTGGCGCCGGTTCCGCCGAAGGCGCGATGGATGCAAGCAATATCATCAAGCCCGCGCTCAGCCGCGGCGAATTACAGTGCGTCGGCGCGACGACGCTCAATGAGTATCGCAAATACATCGAGAAAGACGCCGCCCTCGAACGTCGTTTCCAGACCGTGAAAGTGGAAGCGCCCACGATCGATGAGGCGATCCTGATTCTGAAGGGTCTGCGTCCTAAATACGAGGCGCATCACAAGGCGAAGCTGACAGACGAGGCGCTCGAGCAGGCAGTGAAACTCTCCGAGCGTTATATCACCGGACGTTTCCTGCCCGACAAAGCAATCGACGTTATGGACGAAGCGGGCGCGCGCGCGCGCATCAATGCCATGACACGCCCGCCCGACGTGAAGGAAATTGAGAAGGAGATTGAAGATATCCGCGTGGACAAGGAAGCGGCGATCAAGGCTCAGGACTTCGAAAAAGCCGCCGCACTCCGCGACAAGGAAAAACAGGCCAAGGAAAAATTGGAACGCATCCTGGGCGAATGGCGCGAGCAACGGGAAGAAAAGGAAGTGCTCGTTACCGCTGACGACATGATGCACATCATCTCGAAGGTAACGGGTGTTCCGCTCCAGAAGATGGAGCAGAAGGAAACCGCCAAGCTCCTTGCCATGGAAGGCGAGATCAAACAGCGCGTCATCGGCCAGGATGAAGCGGTGGCCGCGATTAGCAAAGCGTTGCGTCGCTCTCGCGCTGACCTGAAAGATCCGCGTCGCCCGATCGGCTCGTTCGTTTTCCTCGGTCCGACTGGGGTGGGCAAGACTTTTCTCGCCCGCACCCTGGCCGAGTTCATGTTTGGCGACTCCGACGCACTCATCCAAATCGACATGTCGGAATACATGGAAAAATTCACCGCCTCGCGTTTGATCGGCTCACCGCCAGGCTACGTCGGCTACGAGGAGGGCGGGCAACTTTCCGAAGCTGTCCGGCGTCGACCATACTCAGTCGTGCTCTTTGATGAAATCGAAAAGGCGCACCCCGACGTGATGCATCTCCTTCTCCAGATTTTGGAGGAAGGCAAGATCACCGACTCGTTAGGCCGGAAGATCGATTTCCGGAACACGATCATCATCATGACCTCAAATGTTGGGGCCGAGTTGATCAAGAGACAAACCGTGATGGGCTTTGGTGCTCCGCGCGACACGGCTGATTACGAGACGATGCGCGAGAAAATTCTCGAGGAAACAAAGCGCGTCTTTAAGCCGGAGTTTTTGAACCGCCTCGATGAGATCATCGTTTTCCACACCCTCGGAAAATTCGACTTGATGAAGATCGTCGATCTCGAGGTGAACAAAGTGAAGCGGCGTCTCCAGATGAAAGAGATTGAGATCGAACTCGATCAGGCAGCGCACGAGTTCGTGATCGAAAAAGGCTACGATCCGACCTATGGCGCGCGTCCCATGCGGCGAGCGGTCGAGCGCTATCTGGAGGACCCGCTCGCCGAAGAACTCCTTCGTGGCGGCGTGAAGGCGGGCGATCTGGTGCACGTTACGGTCGACGGCGGCAAGCTCGTCTTCAAGGCGGCCGAGCCACAACAAAGCGCTCCGGCGAGCGCAAGCTAAGGCGAGATAACCTCGTGTTCGTTAGGCGCGGGGGTGAGCCTCGAGATAGGCCTTCTTCAACCGCTCGGTCGTGACGTGGGTGTAGATCTGCGTCGTAGAAAGACTGGCATGGCCTAGCAACGACTGGACGCTCCGCAAGTCCGCCCCGTTATCGAGCAGATGCGTAGCGAACGAATGTCGCAGCTTGTGCGGACTAACCGAGATGGGAATCGAGATGTGGCGCAGATAGCGTTTCAGCACGAGCCAGATTGAACGCGTAGAAATTCTCCGGCGCGCCTTGTTCAGAAAAAGCGGTCCGCTATGCACATTCGCGGCTGCGCGATAGCGCGAAATTGCTTCCAGCGCGGGCGAGCCCACCGGGCAAACGCGCTCCTTCTTTCCCTTCCCCAGGACTCGGACCGATTCGGTGTAAATATCGAGATCGTTCACGTTGAGAGAAGTAAGCTCGGCCAGGCGAAGCCCACTGCTGTAAAACAATTCCATGATGGCTGCATCGCGCTGTGGCATCCAGATCGGCGCGCTCTTTGGTTTCTTCACTTGCAGAGGTGCGGCGAGCAGTTCGTTGATCTGCTCCTGCGTCAGGACGAGCGGCAATCTTTTGTCCATCTTCGGCATCCGCACTTCGCGCACCGGATTATTCGTTAGGTAATTTCGCGCCGCGAGATAACGATAAAAGCTGCGCAGAGCCGAAAACTGCAGGCGGACATAAGAGCGCGCCTGTTCCCGCTTCATCAAATCGAAGAGGTAATCGCGAAAATGTTGCGGCGCGCATTTCAGCCAATCGATTGCGCCGCTCCATTCGCGAAAGTTGCGCAATGCTTCGCCGTAGATTCGGAGCGTTCGTGGCGACGCATTACGCTCGATCTCGAGAAAAGTTCGGAATTCGTCGACCAACTTATCCTTCGGCGGTCCCGCTTTCGTCAGACCGGTCCCCGACGGGTTATTCCGGCTTCTCGATTTGATAGCGGTTGTCACCGGAACCGTGAAACTGGCTTTTGAAAATCGGCGGTGGATTAGTCGAGACCAGCTCGTAACCCTTGAGGACAAATTCCGGATAAATTCCATTGCTCGCCGGCTCGTAAATCTTGTCCCCGCTGAAGTAGCCAAGGAGTTTGTATTCGTAATTGTTGTCGGAACCGAAATTCAGTTGTTCACGGTCAGGCGCGAGCTTCTGATTTTCATTCAGCATCACCAGCTCTGCCGTGCTCCAGGGTTGACCCGGTCGTCGGACATAACCCCAGAATTTGTAGTCGGGCTTGTAATAGCGACGGCCGACGAAGTAATTGCCTGGCGGCTCCGCCTGGATGCGCGCTGCCATGGCGACACGCGCCTCCTGGATTCCTTGCGGCACCGTCTCGCAGCCGGCGAGGAGAATTAGATTAGCGAGCAACGAGAGAGACCGGAGCAGGCGCATCTTCATTGGGCATGAGCGGACGGCATGATGTATCGCAGCTTGCGTTTCCTCGCAATGCAGACAACAAGGGATCCTTCACTGAGGTTGTTCGACAATCCAATTATCGACTGGGCGTCGATAGACCTGACTTGGAAAAATCGGCGGCGGCTGAGTTGAGATCAACTCGTAATCCTGGAGCACGAACTCAGGCAAGAAACGATTGCTCACCAGTTCGTAGACTTTGTCGCCGCTAAAGTGGCCATAGAGTTTGTATTCGTAATTGTTGTCGAACCCAAATTGGCGTTGCGCGCGATCGGGAGCCAGCTTCTGGTTTTCGTTTAGCACAACCAGTTGCGCGGTAGACCATGGCTGACCCGGATGTCGCACGTATCCCCAGAAATGAAACTCCGGCTTAAAGTAACGACGACCAATGAAGTAATTGCCCGGCGGCTCCGTTTGGATGCGCGCCGTCATGGCGAGACGCTGTTCGGTAATGTTGTTGGACGTGGTCTGGCAACCGGGGAAAAAAAGCAGACCAAGCAAAAGGGACACTATCCAGTGAACACGGCCGCTGTTGTGGTCTCCCCTGCGTTTCATTTCATTTTTGCATCGCCGTTGGGTGCTGCTTACAATCGCTCCACCCAAGATAACCGAACTGGAACTTTACGCCGCCGTGGGACGCGATCTAAACAAGATTTTCAAGCGGGATGATGAGTTGGAGTCTCTCCCAACTCTGGGTTCAAGTTGCGGGGCAATCAGGAGATCGTTTATCTCGACTTGGACGAGCCGACGATTACTCGCCGGAAATTTTGCAACCGTTTTATCAAGCTCGGTCTAAAGCCGTCGAACGATGGCGCGATTCTATCGGAACTGCGACCGCGTCCCAACGCACGGCTTTGGCTCGTTTGATCCGGTACGGGTCACCGTGCTCGCCAAATTAAGGCAATATGCTGGCTCGTTTCTTTACCAGCGTCGGCGCGGTCGTGCTCGCTTCCTTCATTTATCTCGGCGAGCTGGTTATGCTCGCGGCCGAGACAACGCGTTCAGCGGTTACCCATCGCATGCGCTGGCGCCTGTTCCTCCGTCAGGTGGTCGACATCGGATTGCTCTCGCAACTCGTGGTCGTCATTACCGGCGGGTTTACCGGCGCGGTCTTCGCAGCGCAGACTTATTTTCAGTTTAACAAATTGGGCGTTGCCTCCGGTGTCGGAGCGGTTGTTTCGGCGGCGCTCTTTCGTGAGCTTGGACCGGTTCTCACGGGTCTCATGGTGACCGGTCGCGTCGGCGCGGCCATGTCGGCTGAGATTGGGACGATGAAGGTCACCGAGCAAATCGATGCCTTGCGCGCGCTCGCGGTACATCCGGTCGATTATCTCGTTGTGCCTCGCATGCTCGCGATGATCGTTTCGATGCCGTTGCTCGTCGCGGAGTGCATCGGCTTCGGCCTGGTGGCGGCTTACTTTGTCTCCGTCAACCTGCTCGACATTAGCGGACCATATTACGTCGCCAACATGGTGCGCTGGACCCTGATGCGCGACATCGTTATGGGTCTCGCGAAAGGATTCTGCTTTGCCCTTCTCATCGTCGTGATCAGTTGCCACAAAGGCCTAACGAGCCGCGAAGGCGCAGTCGGAGTAGGAAGGGCGACGACGGAAGCCGTCGTCAACTCCTCTCTCGCGATTTTGATCTCGAATTTTTTTCTGACCATGTTTCTCAACATCATTTTCCCAGCCGGCTGGCAGTAGAAGGTTGAGAGATTGAGGAATTGAGAGGAAGGATTCGTGATGCCTGAAGTGGCTGTCATTGCCAACCCCGCTCGCGCTGCCGTTCATCCGGTCCAGCCGATGATTGCCGTCCGTGGCCTAACGAAGCGCATCGGAACGCAGGAAATCTTGCGCGGGGTTGACCTCGAGGTCGCACCGGGCGAGACGCTCGTGATTATAGGGCGCAGCGGCGGTGGCAAAAGCGTGCTGCTGAAAAACGTTCTCGGTCTGATGCAGCCTAACGAAGGGGAAATTTACATCGACGGCCAGAATATCATCGGTATGAGTGAACGCCAGCTCGCCACCATCCGACGCAAAGTCGGTATTCTTTTTCAAGGCGGCGCGCTTTTTGATTCCATGACAGTGGAGGAAAACATTGCCTTTCCGCTTCGGGAAGCTGGTCTGCGCGACAGCAGAGTGATTCAGCAAAAAATCGCCGAGATGCTGGAGGTGATTGAGCTACAGGGGCAGGACAAGAAGCTTCCGGTGAACCTGAGCGGCGGCATGAAAAAACGCGTCGGCTTGGCCCGTGCCATTATCAATCAACCCTCCTGTATTCTGTACGACGAGCCGACTTCGGGCCTTGACCCTGTCGTTTCCGACAGCATCAATCGCCTCATCCGCCGGCTACAGGAGCGTTACCATGTCACGAGCGTGGTCGTGACCCACGATATGAAAAGCGCCTACGATGTCGGGGATTACATTGCCTATCTGCATCAGGGCCGGATTTACTTTCACGGTACGCCGGAGGAAATTCAGGCGTCGTCCGATCCAATCATTCAGGATTTTTTGATTGGGCGTTCGACTCGGGCAGACTAACGAATGAACGAACGCGACCGCGGGCTGGAATTAAAGGTCGGAATATTCGTGGCCGTCGGGCTGGCGATCCTGGCGGCGCTCGTGGTGCAGTTTGGCCGACTGGGGGAAGGATTCAAAACCTATTACGCTCTCACCGTTCATTTTCCCGATGCCAGCGGACTGCTCAAAGGCTCCGATGTGTTGTTGGGCGGCGCCAAGGTTGGACTGGTTTCGGGCCCGCCGCGGCTAGTCTCCTCCGGACGCGGGGTAGATGTGCCGCTGCGTATTTACGACTACGTGAAAATCGCACAGGACAGCCGTTTTGCCGTCGGGAGCGCGGGGTTGTTGGGCGATCGTTTTGTCACTATTACGCCGCCAGCAAAACCGCCTACCGCCTTTGTCGCTCACGGCGCGCGGCTAGAGGGTTCGCGGGAGAAAGGAATCGATGACCTAACGAACGAAGGCGGCGCTTTGATCAAAGACCTGCGCGGAACGATCGCGAAGATCGATACCGCGGTCGATCATCTTAACAATCAGGCTTTCTCGAAAGGGAACATGGACCACCTGCAACAGACTTTTGATAACTTGAGCAAGACAACCGCATCGCTTTCCGAGTCATCGAAAAAGATCGACGGCGTGATTGAAGAGGCGGACGCGACCATGAGCTCCGCGAAAGAGACTGCGGATAAATTGCAGCTCGTTACGAGCGATGCGCGCAAAACGATTCAATCGGCCGGTCGCGTCATGAATGCCGCCATGTCGGGCAATGGGTTGCTTGCCTTGTTGCTAACTAACCAGGATGTGGCAAACGATCTCCGTGCCCTCGTCAGCAACCTTCGACAGCATGGCGTGCTCTTCTATCGCGACAGTGCCGTCAAATTCTCGCCGCCACCGGCCGCTACTCCGACGGCACATCGCACTCGTTAGGCACTGATGACTCGGCAGTTGACCGTTAACCTTCTGCGGGCGCTTTTCATCACCTTTTGCGGATCGGTCGGCCTGCTGGTTTCGTCGCAAACTTCCGGCAGTCCTTTCCCTGGTCTGTTCATCGGGCTGGTCTTCGGTCTTGTCATGGTGCTGATCGATCGGCTTTTGAAAGGATTTTCTCTGCGCGCTTTCTCCTCCGCGACGCTTGGGCTGCTTCTCGGTCTGTTTTTCGCCAACCTTCTCTCCGCTTCGCAGGTCTTGCGCTATCAATCGGAGGACATGCAGTGGATCGCCCGGCTGGTCGTTTATTGCGCGTTTGGTTACCTCGGCATGATGCTCGCCATGCGTAGCAACCGCGACGAATTCTCTCTCATCATTCCGTACGTACGCTTCGCCCGCGAAACCACCCAGCACGAGCCACTCGTTATCGATACCAATATTATTATCGATGGCCGAATCGTGGAATTATGTGCCACGGGCTTTGTCAGTCGCGTTCTTGTTGTACCGCGTTTCGTTTTGGGCGAGTTGCAGCTTCTGGCCGATTCGCGCGAAAGCATCAAGCGCGAACGCGGACGGCGTGGCCTCGAGATTTTGAATCAGCTCCAGCAGGGGCGCGAGATAGAACTCACCATTCACGAGAGCGCGGAGGACGAAGACCTGACGGTGGACGCGCGTCTCGTGCGTTTGGCATTAATGCTCCAGGCGCGGCTGTTGACTAACGATCAGGCACTCTGCCAGGTGGCAAGACTGCAGCAGGTTCCGGTGTTGAATTTGAACGATCTCGTGCACGCTTTGCAGCCGCCGGTCATCATGGGCGAAGAGCTGGAGCTAAACTTGGTGAAGGAAGGTCGCGAGGCGCACCAGGCCGTCGGCTTTCTGCCGGATGGGACGATGATCGTAGTCAATCACGCGCGACAGTTGATTGGGAGAATGGCATCGGTCGTTGTTTCGAGCGCGCTGCAAACCGCCGGTGGCCGCTTAATTTTCGCCGAGCTGAAAGAGAATACGCGCCGCGCGTAGCGCAGACAATTCTTAGCGCAGCCCGATTGCCCGACGGACCCGGGTCATCACCTCGCTCGCGATCCCGTTGGCCCGTTCAGCACCCCGCGTCAGCACTTCCTCAATATAGCCGGGACGAGCGAGAATTTCCTCACGTCGCTGCCGCATCGGCGCAAAGTATTCCCATAGCCTGACGAAAAGCTGTTTCTTGAAATCGCCGTAACCGGCCCCTCCTTTCTCAAAAGCTGCCCGCATCGCCGCAACTTCTTCGGACGAACCAACGAGCGAGAAAAGATGAAAAATGATAGACTGGTCGGGATTCTTCGGCGCGTCCACCGGCATCGAATCAGTCACGATACTCATGACGCGTTTCCGCATCTCCTTTTCATCGGAAAAAATGTCGATCGTATTACCGTAACTCTTGCTCATTTTCTGACCGTCGAGTCCAGGGACGGTCTGCGTTTTTTCCTGAATGCGTGGCTGGGGCAGCTTGAGCGTTTCTCCGTAGCTCTCGTTGATCTTGGTGGCGAGATCACGCGTAATTTCGACGTGCTGTTTTTGGTCGCGCCCCACCGGCACAAGGTCGCTGTCGTAGATGAGAATATCGGCTGCCATCAGCACCGGATAAGTGAAAAGGCCGGCGGAAGCGGGAAGCCCTCGCGCGATTTTGTCTTTATAGGAATGTGCGCGCTCCAGTAGCCCCATGGGAGCGACGGTGTTCAGAATCCAAGTCAGCTCGGTGACCTGGGGAACGTCGGATTGGAGGAAGAGCACGGCTTGTGCGGGATCGAGTCCGCAAGCCAGAAAATCGAGCGCAACCCGCCGAACGTTCTCCCGCAGGAGCGCAGGATCGCGCACACTCGTCAGGGCGTGATAATCTGCGATGAAATAAAGCGCTTCCCCCTGCGTCTGAAGCTCGATCGCCGGGCGCATCATGCCGAAATAATTTCCGATGTGCAGGATGCCGCTCGGTTGAATGCCGGAAAGGATACGCATGGTGGATGGTGAGGTTAGATGTGCGCGCAGCAAACCTCCAAGAAACTTGTGTGGGGAATCAAAAACTAACTAAGCTGCGCAGCAGTAAGACTCTGCAGTTCGTTAGGCGCCCTTTACCCCGCGGTTCGATTCCCAGACGATGACGCCTGGGTGATCCTTATGGCGGAAATATTCTACCGGCGGTTCTTCCTCGTAGGTAGCGATGAGATTGCCTGGATTGCCGTCAGTCGGATTCATCTCGGGAATGTGTTTCGCTGCCACCGAGCGGACTTCGTCGCGTATCCTTTGATCGTCCAGAGGAGGGTCGCCTTCATGCTGCGCCTTGATGTAAATCGCACGCTGCTTTTCTGGGTCGTTAGGGTAAACGAGAAACTCGAACAGATAAGTCTTCACTTTCATGCCGAGAGATTGAAGGAAATCTTGCTACCGTTCAAGCTGGAGACACAGCGGCTTTTTTAAGGGCGACCTCGCTTGCGGGCGACTTGGTGCGGTATGTCGGTCTTATGTGGAGAAATTGTCCTGGCAAATGTAAGCGGTTAGCGGGACACAACCGGTTCGGCCAACCCGGTAGTTTCGGCCATCACTTCATCCGTCTGTGTGACGCGCACGACCTCTTCGACGGTGGTCTTGCCTTCCATAACCCGGCGCCAGCCATCCTGTCGCAGGGTCTGCATGCCTTGGGAAATGGCGCATTGCTTCAATTCTCCGCCGTCCGCCTTTTTCATGATGAGACGCTTGAGTGGCTCGGTGATGAGGCAGATTTCGTAAATCGCAAGGCGACCCTGATAACCAGTCTGTCGACAGTTTTCGCAACCGGCCCCACGGTAAAACTTCATATCAGGCGGGAAAGTGGCCCCGATTTCATTGAGGTAATCAATCGGATAGCCCACCACTTCTCTGCAGTCGAGGCAGATCGTGCGGACAAGGCGTTGGGCGAGAAACGCCTTCACGACTGAAGCGAGGAGAAATGGCTCTACGTCCATGTCAATGAGACGTGTGATCCCACCGACCGCGTCGTTTGTGTGCAAAGTGCTAAAAACAAGGTGGCCGGTCATGGCCGCGCGGATGGCAATGTCAGCCGTTTCGACATCGCGGATTTCTCCGACCATGACGACGTTCGGATCCTGGCGAAGAATGTGGCGCAAACCTTTGGCGAAGGTGAGATCAATCTCGGGCTTCACGTCGATCTGCGAGACGCCCGGGAGTCGATATTCGACTGGTTCTTCGATCGTGATGATACGGCGCTGGACGGAGTTGATGCTGCTGAGGAAACAATAGAGGGAGGTCGATTTGCCCGAACCGGTCGGACCAGTCACGAGAATGATGCCGTTAGGCTGAGCAAGGAGCGACTTCATGATGCGCGTGTGCTCGGGGCTGAGGTCGAGGCGATCAAAGCCGAAGCTTTGTTGTTGATCGCGGCTGAGCAGACGGAGGCTGATGGACTCGCCGTTAACGGTTGGGATAGTGGAAACGCGCACGTCGATTTTCTGATCGGCGCTTTCCAGGTTGATACGGCCATCCTGTGGCAGACGGCGCTCGGCGATGTCCATGTGCGCCATGACCTTGAGGCGCGAGATGATAGCGGATTGCAGCAGGCGAAGCTGCGGTGGAACGGCAACTTCGTGGAGGATGCCGTCGATACGATAACGAATGCGAAGGTCGTTCTCGAGCGGTTCGACGTGGATGTCGGTCGCGCGCTCATGGATCGCTTCGCGAATGATTTGATTGACGAATTTCACCACCGACGCCTCGGGATCGTCGGCATTGAGATCGGTGCTGGTCTCGATATCCTGCAGGCCTTCAAAGGAGCGGTTGGTCTTGAGGATTTCGTCGAAAGTTTCCGCACCCACGCCATAGAGCGTTTTCATGGCGCGAAGAATTTGCGCGCGGGAGGCAAGAACCCATTCTGGCGGCTTATCGAGGAGCTGCGAGGCGAGCTGGCGAGCGGTCGAATTAAAGAGATCGAAGGTGGCGAGAACGATGGTGTTCTCCTTGATCTCAATCGGCAGGATCTGATGTTGAAAAACGAAGCGGCTCGGCAGCACCTGCAGCGTCGCCCGGTCGATGCGCTTGGAGTCGACCGGCACAACCGGAACGTTAAAAAAATCGCCGATTGCTTTGAGGAATTTTTGTTCGTCGACTTTCCCAGAGTTGAGGACCTCTTCGGTCCAGGAATTGCCGTTGAGGTTCGCGGTAAGGGTAGCAACCTCCTCTCGGCTGGAGACGCCACTGGCGAGAAGAATGTCAGTAAGAGACTTACTAAGTGCCGGGCTCATTACTAACTCTAAGGCAAATGCAAAGCCCGGCGGACCCCGACGGTGAGTGTGCCGGTTACATGAAGGGCGTAGTTCCTTTGCATGCGCGCGACCGCGTCAGCCACTCCCGGGGAAAAAACTCCGTCGACCGGCCCGCAGTAGTAACCGTTGTTCCGGAGAGCAATTTGCAGCGCACCAACATAAGCGGGATCACGAACCAGGTTTTCCCCCGATTCGAAATAGTAAGTCAAGCGGGTAGCATGTCGGGCCGCAAACTCGGTCGGATTTAGGCGTGGCATTTGGTGGAGAAGGCCATACTCATCGCGTTGCGAGAGCGGATCCTGGTGAGGATCGTAAAAGAAAAACAAAGGATCTGTGTCTGCCCAGGAGGAGCAGATCCACATCACAGACATCGACGCAACGAGAAGAAGTAGTAAACGTCTCATTTTCATCTTAACTACTTTGTTGGTGGCAGATCAGGAGGCGGTAACTGTTTACCGTCATTGATTGGCGGACAGTCGGGGCAGTCATCTTGCTCCAATTCGGGACCAAAGTGAGTCCGGTCCTCCAATTTCTGTCGCAAATGGTAGTCTTCCAGTTTGCTCAGGCTCACCTCTGGTCTCATGAGCACAATCAGTTCGGTGCGCATTTTCGACTTGCTCGTGTCGCTGAAAAGGCCGCCGATCAAGGGGAGCCGGCCAAGGATTGGGAATCCGGTCCGGTCATTAGTTTTCCCGTCCTGGATTAGGCCGCCGAGAATAATCGTTGATCGGTTAGGTGCCGAAACCGTTGTGCGGATATAACGGGTGGCAATATTTGGAATGTCGTTGTTATCGATTCTTGTCGTGCCGGCAAGGCTGTCGACCTTTTGCAGGATGTCGAGCGACACTTGCTTTTCGGAATTTATTAGCGGCACGACCTCGAGCTGAAGCGCTACTTTTTTGAACTCAATGTTGGACTGCTGCGAGAGTCCAGTGCTGATGAGGCTTGTTCCGGTCGACGCACTGAGCGTGCTGACCGGAACCGGTATTTCGGTTCCCGAGGCGATGATCGCTTTTTTGTTGTTGCTGGTGAAGACCGTTGGTCGCGAAATCGTCTTGAAGCGGTTGGTCGAATCGAGCAAGTGAACGATAGCCGACAAAGTATTGCCGGCGGCGATATAGGCGGTCGCACCGGTTGGCAGGTTTGAAAACGCCGGGAAAGTAATGAGCGACGCTGGGTCAATGATATTGGTGCTAGGCACGGTGCCGTTCACAATCCCGCCACCAATGCCGACGTCGTGTCGAAGATTATTCTTGTGGAATTGCAGGAAATAATCGACCCCGAACTCTTCGTTGTTGGTCAGCATCAGTTCGCCTATCACTGTGCTCAGTGCCACCTGTGGCGCCTGCACATCCATCTCATCGAGGATCTTTGTCACCTTTACTACAACCTGACGATTGCCTAGAACGATGATGCTATTGGCACGCGCATCGGCGATCAGCTTGGTGTTGCCAACGGTGACCGCCTGTGGCGCCGTGTCGACCGGTTCGGTTGAAAGCTCTTCATTTACCTGAAGCGTGCTGTCGCTCGCCGTGCCGGCAAGACCGCCAGGAGAACTGCTTGGGGTCGGGTTATTGCGAGGATTGTTGCGCTGCTGCTGTTGCTGAGGCGTCGTACCCTGGCCTCCCTGGTTTTCCTGGCCGGGCTCTGTTAACGCCTGAACGAGGACTGGCAAAACGTCAGCCGCGGCGATGTACCGGAGTGGCCTAACGACCGGCTTGCCAAACTCTACATTCGCGTCGTACTCCGCGATCAATTTTTCGATGAAAGGAAGATTGATCGGCCGCGTGATGACGTGGATGCGGTTGGTGCGCACGTCGGCTTCGAGTTTGATCTTGCCGACAACGAGCGAGTCTTCCGAGAGGACCGCACTACCCTCGTCCTCGCCATTAGGCTGGCCGGGCGGAATGACGCCACGGACCCGGCGAATGGCGCCCGTCTGAGGGTTTTGGTCGTTCTTCTCGAAGAGATCCTTTAGCATGTCGACCACTTTGCTCGCGTCGGCGCGCTCCAGTTTCAAAAAGACGCTCGTCACTTGCGCCGGGGCGACATCGAGCTGCTGCACCATTCTGACCAGCTTGCGCAAAACGTCAGCGCTCTGCGTCACAAGCAAGCTGGAAGATTTTGGCAGGGCCAGAATCGGAGCCTGCCCACCAATGCCGGCAAGATACTGCGCGAGGACCTGCTGTAACTCTTGTGGGTCGGCATAGTCGAGTTTGAAAAGGTAGCTGACCACTTTCGCGCCCTGCGGCAGATCAGCCGGATCGGAAACGATAGGCACTGCGGCGGCGCGCGGATTCTTATTAATTCCGATGACCTCGACGATGTCGCCCTCCGCGGGAACAAGCGAATACCCGTTGAGCGCGAGGTTCATTTCGATAATCTGAATGGCCTCTTCGCGCGGTACCGGTTTGGGAAGGAAAATGTTGACCTTGCCCTGGACGTTGTTGTCCATGACCAGCTTCTTGCCGGTAAGATTTTCGTAAAGATGAAGGACGTCGAGCACGTCGCTGTTGGGGTACTGCATCGTCACCATGTCGTTAGGGTGAGTCGTTGCTCCGGCATTTCCTGCCGGCAGGCGATTGCTTAACGGAACAAACGGCGTCGAGCCGGCGACTTGAGCGAAGCCAGTCGCTGCGAGACCCAGCGACACAACGCAAAGGCAAAGGTGGCGAAGCACGGGCTTATTTACTTGTTGAGCATCCCATGGTCAAACGGTTCGAGGGGCACTCGTAGAACCTGCGGAAGGAATTCCGTCGTTTGGAAAGCATGGCAATGAGAGTCTCGACCGCGGGGATTAATTCCAGGATGATTAGGCAATGAGAAGCTTTTTTGTGTCGATGGCGGTGGTGTCGCTAGGGCTTTTTCGCCTTCCCGGAGTGCAGGCCGAAGAGCCTGTGCCGAACGCTATCCAGGCGGTGCTCGACGCTCAAGTGGCTGCGTGGAATCGTGGCGATATTGACGGCTTTATGGCAGGTTATGCGCCTTCGGAAACAACGACCTTCGTCTCTGGCGACGAAGTCACGCGCGGCTGGAAAACCGTGCGCGATCGCTATGCCCGAAAATACGATCGCCCGGAGAAAATGGGGAAGCTGACTTTCTCCAGCCTAACGATCACGCCGCTCTGCCGCGATGCGGTCATGGTGCTGGGAAGCTGGAGGTTGGAGCGAAAGCAGGATCGGCCACATGGGAAATTCACCCTCCTTTTTCGCAAGCTTCCAGAAGGCTGGCGGATCGTTCTCGACCATACGTCCTAAGTCCAAGCCGAGTTATTCCCGCAGTCGCCGCAGCAACTTGGCGTGAATGCCATCGAACCCGCCATTGCTGAAAATAGTCACGATGTCGTCAGGCGCGAGAAGCGGGACGATGCGCGCGACGATCGCCTCCGCATCGGTTTCATAGAACGCAGTACGTCCCGCCTCGCGCAGGGACTTAATGACCAGTTCCGGATGCAGCCGTTCCCTCTCGGGGATTTGTTCGAGTGCGGCGATTTGAGAAATAAAGATTCCGTCGGCCAATGATAAGGCCTCGGGCAACTGCTGCTGAAAAACAGCGCGCCGAGTGGTGTTCGAGCGCGGTTCAAAGATGGCCCACAACCGACATCCGGGATAACGTCGCCGCAAGGCGCTGAGGGTTTCGCGAATGGCGGTGGGATGATGCCCGAAATCGTCGATCACGGTCACACCCCGCTCCACGCCGCGTACTTCCTGTCGGCGGGCGATGCCTTCGAAAGTCGTTAGGGCGGTTTGGATCACTTCCGGCGCAACGCCGTAAAAGCGAGCTGCAACTGCTGCCATGGCGGCGTTTCGGACGTTGAATTCGCCAATGAGCGGGGATTCGAAAAGAACCTCGCCTAACAAAAAGCGAGAACCGTTCGCCGAGTAGCTGACCTCACGAATCCGCTCCGCGCAATTCTCGGAAAATCCCACCTCGACAATGGGTGCCAGAGAATCGCTTGCTACTTCCACGCAGTTGGGGTCGTCGCCATTTAGCAAGATCATTCCGCCCTGCGGCACGATGTTGATTACTCGCCGGAAGCTTGATTTGATCGCAGCCAGGTCGGGAAAAATATCGGCGTGATCGAACTCGATGTTGTTGATCACCAGCAGCTCGGGGAGGTAGTGAATGAATTTGGAGCGTTTGTCGAAAAAAGCCGTGTCGTATTCATCGCCTTCGACGACGAAATGCTTCGAATCATTGAAGCGCGCTCCCTGGCCGAGATTGCGCGGCAATCCTCCGACGAGGTAGCTCGGGTCCAGCTCGCCTACGGTCAGCATCCAGGTGAGAAGCGCGGTGGTGGTAGTTTTTCCGTGGGTGCCGGTGACGACAAGATTATGCCGGCCGCGGAGAAAGAATTCCTTCAGCACTTCGGGGAGCGACAGATAATAGAGTCTGCGGTTGAGAACCGCCTCCACTTCCGGATTGCCTCGCTTGATTGCATTGCCGATCACTACTACCAAATCGGGCTCATCAGGCAGGTTTTCCGCGCGGTACGGCTCCGTCACCTTAACCCCTCGCTCGCGCAAGAAATCGGACATCGGCGGGTAAACGCGCTCGTCCGACCCCGTCACCATGCAGCCCCGATCACGCAGGGCGGCGGCAACTGAGCCCATGGCGGTTCCGCAAATTCCAAGGAAATGAAGATGGCCCGGCGGGCGATTCACGCAGGCATCTGTAAGCTGGAGCTCATGATTTTGCCAGCGAGGCGACTTGCAAACATAACGGGCAAATTGTCGAAACTCGGTGGCGGGAAATTCCCTTTTAGTTAACAATCAACGTTTCCGGTGAAACAATATTCTCGATTACTCATTTTTGCCTTTGTGACGCTGGCGTCGTTAGGCGCGGCTTCTTGGGCTGCGGCAGACGAAGTTTATGCGATCGCCGATGACGGAACGCCGCTGACTTGGACTGTGACGTTGCCGACGACACAAGGACCTTGGCCGGCGGTGCTCGTAATTCACGGTGGACGCTTTGTGGGGGGCGACCCCGAGGACGCTTCGGTCGGACAATGTGCGCAGGATTTGGCTGATGCGGGTTACGCCGCCTTTGCTATTCAGTATCGCCTTGCGCCGCCGGGTTCGCTGCCGGGACAGACTTCCGACGGTCGTTTTCCAGACCAATACGACGATGTCCATCTCGCGGTGCAAGCGGCGCGGAACGATGCCCGCTGCAACGGGCAGGTTGGGGCAGTTGGTGGTTCGGCGGGTGGAACGCATGCCGCCTGGTGTGCCGCGACGGGGACCATCGGCGGCGATCGTCTGGACGTCGCGGTGTGCCTCTCCGGCGCCTACGATTTTTCAGATTTTCGGCCCGATCCGAATCTCAACGCCTTCATCGACGCCGTGACCAACTACGTCAACGTCGATCAAACGAATATCGATGCCTTACGGGCCGCGTCACCCGCCTGGGTGGTTGATGCAAGCGTGACGCCCCTGTTCCTCGCCGGGACAAAAAAGGATCCGATGCCCGCAGTCCAACCGGGAGACATGGTGGCCCGCCTCGAAGCAGTTGGCGCGCACAATTATCAACTTCAAACTTTGCCCGGCAGCCTTCATTCCTTCGCCTATTGGACGAGTGTGAAACGTGGAGCGCTGACGTTTCTAGCCAGCGGCTTCGCCGCTCCGCTGCCAACTCCTACGCCAACGCCAAGTGCTACGCCAAGTCCAACGGCTACTCCGACTCCGACGGCGAGCCCGAGTGCCACACCGACGCCTAGCCCGACCGCGACTCCGCCCGCGAGTCCGAATACCCTGCTCAACATTTCCACTCGCGCGCGTGCGGGAAGCGGCGGCGACACCGTGCTCATCGGCGGTTTCATTCTTGGGCCGGGCAACGGAACGAAAAGGGTCGCCTTGCGGGCGATCGGACCGTCGTTAGGCGAAGCCGGGATATCCGAAGCGCTGGCCGATCCTAGCTTGCAGTTATTCGATGCGACTGGACACACCCTGTCGAGCAACGATAACTGGATGGACGGCAGTCAAGCGGAGGAGATCAGTCAGGCCGGTCTCGCGCCTAACGACTCGCGAGAGGCGGCGCTCATCGCCACACTTGCGCCTGGCGCTTACACGGCGGTAGTCACCGGCTCCGACAGCCTGCAAAATATCGCCTTGGTCGAAGTTTACGATCTTGATGGCGGGCACACGCCGCAGCTTTTGAACATCTCCACCCGGGGCCAGGTTGAGCTCGGTGACGGCGTCATGATCGCCGGCACGATCATCGGTGGAACCGAATCGCAAACCCTGCTTCTCCGTGGCCTTGGTCCCTCCTTCGCGGGCGCGGTTAGCGATGCGTTAGCCGACCCCAACCTCAGCTTGGTGGATGGCAACGGCACTACCGTCGCGGCTAACAACGATTGGCAGGATACGCAGAAATCCGACATCATCGCGAGCGGTCTGCCGCCAGCGAGTCCTCGTGAAGCCGCCATCCTGGCGACACTCCCGCCAGGCAGTTACACGGCGTTGCTTTCCGATGCGCAGGGAGCGAGTGGGATTGGATTGCTGGAAATCTACAATCTCACAGGCAATCAGACGGGGCAATAACAGGCGATGCACTGCGACATCCGCCGTTACGTCGCGGACCGAAAAAGATTCCGGAACCCGAAGGTTGCTTCTTGATTTGTCCTCCGGGGCAAAGAGAACGGGTATCGTCAAACGGTATCTACTAACGATCCTTCTATTCTTTCCCGGAGTCCTCGCTGCGCAGATCGCTCAACCTGAGGCGACACCGCCTCCGGAGCTTTCTGCGATCGCCGATGATGGTACGCCACTGGAATGGAATTTTTAACCTCCAACGACCATCGGGCCGTGGCCTGCCGTTTTGCTATTCACGGCGGACGTTTTGTCAGCGGCGGGCCCGACGACGCTGGAGTGGATCGCTGCGCCAGCGATCTGGCGAACGCAGGTTTTATCCGATTTCACTCCCGACCCGGACCTCGAAGACTTCATCATCTCGGTCACAAACTATGTCGGTGTTCCTGAGACAAACATCCCGGCGCCGCGTGCCGCTTCGCCAGCATGGAATTTGGATTGAAAGGTGGCGCCGCTTTTTTCGTTAGGCAAAGTGCGCTAATGAATCATGCTTGCCGGGTCCCAGGCCGGATAGGGAAAACGCGTCGCGTAACGCAGGCGTTCAACCAGGTTGGCTTTGCGCAGGTTGGGATCGTCGCGTCGCAGGTAATGCTGTTCCATGAACGGAGTGCGGGCCACGATCCATCCGTCCTGCAAGACCTTTTCCACCCGCCAATATTTCTTTCTCACGTAGTAGTAGAACTCGCCCTTTTCCGCCGGATAAACATAACAGGCATCATGAACCGGGTGCTCCGACATCGCTTGCATGCGATAAATGATTGGCACTCCGGGGGTGAACTTTCGCGGCAGGAGCCGCCGCGCGATCAACGCATGACCGCAAACCAGCAGGAGGCCGGTCAGCACAAACAACCCAAGCAGAAAGATCGTGCTCATACCTGCAATTCAGCATTCGTTATGCCGGGCAGGTTATGACTATTAGATGAACGCCGTTCGTCAGGCCGGCGGGGTTTTCTTCGTTCGGTCGTAAGGAATGATCTCGTCCCATTCCGAAGCGGACGAGCGTGCCACAAACGCGACGACCGGCTCGGTCTCACTCATATTATAGACTTCGTGCGGCACGCCCGATTTGATGTAGATGAAGTCGCCTGCTGCGTTCTCGATTGTTTTCGTTAGGCCAGATCCAAACTCGTGCCGAACCTTGCCTTCCAGAATGTAAAGTATGACTTCGAACCCGACATGTATATGTGCGTATGCTATCCCGCCTGGCGGGATGGTGGCGATATTGGCCGAGAGTTTGGTCGTTCCGACGTTTTTGCCCGACATGCCTTGCTTATAATGGATGCCGTTCCAGTCGCGTCGCCCGCCGCCGCCGCGGATCGTTAGGATGCCGTCGTGATCTTCGACCGCGTTCATTTCCAGATTATCCTCGTTCATAACTTGAGTCTTAGCGTAGCGATCGGATCGCGGCGGCGTAATCATCCGTTCTGAAAATAGACGTGCCCGCCACCATGACGTTGGCGCCATTTTCGATGGAAAGTCTCGCGGTTTCGTGGTTGATTCCGCCATCAACTTCGATGTCGTAGTTTAAGCCTAACGACTCTCGCAGCTCGCGCGCCCGCCGCACTTTCTCCATCATCTCCGGTCGGAATGATTGACCTCCAAAACCGGGATGCACGGTCATGATGAGAAGCAGGTCGACATTGGGCAAATGCGCCATGACCGCGCCGAAATCCGTCGCTGGGTTCAACGTCACACCGGCACGACAACCGCACCCGCGAATGAGGCGCAAACTCGCGGCGACGTCATGTTTCGCTTCCGGTTCGACATGGACCGTGATCGAGCTGGCGCCATATTCCGCGAATCGCGGTACGTAATGGTCGGCCCTTTCTATCATGAGATGAACATCGAGAGGTAGATTCGTTAGGCTGCGCACCAGCTTCACAATCGCAGGACCGAACGAAATGTTATCGACAAACTGGCCATCCATGATGTCGAGATGAAGCCAGTCCGCACCTGCTTCAACGACGCGCGCCAAATCGGCCGCGAGATGACCGAAGTCGGCCGCGAGAATGGATGGAGCAACAAGAACCTTCAAAGCAATAGGTGCAGTGACGTGTGCGGAACGATGTCTTGAGTTTCATTTGGCAACCCCCTTTCCGCAATCCGCCGAGCCAAATTCCTTGACGCGCGGTTGGGCCGTTCCAAGATACATCGTTTTTCGCCTGACCGGACGTGCGGCACAGCTTTCGCTTTAGGGGGTCGGCTGGCGTTGACGCAATTCCAAGCCTTCTCTCATGTTAAACAGACTTTTCGGTTGGTTCTCCAACGACATTGGCATCGATCTCGGGACCGCAAACACGCTGGTCTACGTTAAAGACCAAGGCATCGTCCTGCGCGAGCCATCAGTCGTGGCGGTGCAGGCTGGCACGTCCAAAGTGCTCGCAGTCGGCGACGAGGCAAAACGCATGCTTGGTCGCACGCCGGCAAACATCGTTGCGGTGCGTCCTCTCAAGGATGGCGTCATCGCCGACTTCGAGGTGACCGAAGCGATGCTGCGGCATTTCATTACCAAGGTGCACAATAGCCGGGTCCGGGCGCGGCCGCGGGTCGTGATTGCGGTGCCCTCGGGAATTACGGAAGTGGAAAAAAGGGCCGTGCGCGAATCTGCGACACATGCGGGTGCGCGCGAGGTTTATCTTATCGAAGAACCGATGGCCGCCGCGATTGGCGTCGGGCTTCCCGTTCAAGATCCCGCCGGCAATATGATCATCGACATCGGCGGTGGCACGACAGAAGTCGCGCTGATCTCGCTCTCCGGCATCGTCTTTAGCCGGAGCGTGCGGGTGGCGGGTGATGAGTTAGACGAAGCGATCGTGCAATACATGAAGCGCGCCTACAACCTTATGATCGGTGAACGCACGGCAGAGGAAATTAAGATCCGTATCGGTTCCGCCTATCCAAGCGACAAGGAAACGAGCGTGGAAGTAAAGGGTCGCGATCTTGTCGCCGGTTTGCCCAAGACCCTGACAATCACCTCGCAGGAAGTGCGCGAAGCATTGCTCGAACCAATCTCAACCATTGTCGATTCCGTGCGCATCACGCTCGAACGCTGTCCGCCCGAACTCTCAGCCGATCTGGTCGATCGTGGACTCGTCCTCGCCGGCGGCGGGGCGTTGTTACGCGGCTTCGATCGTCTTCTGAGTGAGGAGACCGGGCTTCCGGTGCATGTCGCGGAAGATCCTTTGAGTGCAGTCGCGGAAGGCACCGGCAAGTGCTTGAACGAAATCAAGTTTCTCCGTCAGGTCGCGACCGCCGATCGCCAGTGGCGACAGTGATGGCATTGCAGATTGCCCATTGCCGGCTGCCAATCGCCTTTGGTGAATCGGCGCTAGTCCGGCGCGGCAGTGCTTTGAACCGGCAATGCCATGCGCCGTAGCAGCATCGTCGCGATCGTAATTTTCGCTGCGGCATTGCTGGCATTGCTCAGCATCGGCCCACAAGCGACGCGCAAAATTCAGGCGACCTTCTTCCAGGTCATTTCGCCTTTTCTCAAGACTGGTTCCGGTCTCGAGCGCCAAATAACCTCAGTGCGCGCTGGCTTGAAGTCGCTCGAGGATCTGGAGAAAGAAAACGCCGCGTTGCGCGTCGAGAACCGCTCGTTAAAAGCGACTAACGAAGCCTTGCGCGACATCCAGCACGAGGTAAATCGCCTCCGGCATGCGCTCAATTACCGACAGCGTTCGCTTTTTCGTCTTGTACCGGCAGAAATCATTTCGCGCGATTCGTCGACTTGGTGGCGTACGGTCACGATCAATCGTGGATCGGAAGATGGTATCGAGCCGGAGATGCCGGTCCTGACCGATGAAGGCCTCGTCGGCCGCACCACGACGGTAAGCGAGAGCGTGGCTGTCGTTCTCCTGGTCTCGGACGAAAATTGCCGGGTGGCCGCGAGCGTTGAAGGCACGCGCGAGCAGGGAATCGTTACCGGCGAGCGTGTCGAAGGCAGTCTTACGCCGATGCTTGACCTCAACTACCTCTCAAAGCAGGCCGAACTGAAGCCGGGGCAGAAGGTCTATACGTCGGGTGTCGGCGGCGTCTTTCCTTCCGGCCTTTTCATCGGAACGGTGCACAACTTCAAAGTGCGCGCGCTTGATAGCCAGGCAAAGCTCGCGCCCGCGGTGGAGTTGGCGAAACTGGAGGATGTCTTCGTTGTTATTGGCAGTAAATGACGCAGCCCGAAACTATCACGAAGAATCAGAGTCGAAAAAAGAATGCGCGGCGGTTGAACTTCTGTCATCTGGCGTTGGTCACTGTTTCAAGGGCCGGTCACGCTCGCTTCGCCACGGCGCTGTCCCGGCATTCGATTTCGTCATTTTTCTTATGATCCTCTTCGTCGTTCTTGTCGTGCTGGTCTTCCTCGCTCAGATAGCCGAAATCTTCATCCCACCGCTCGATTGGATGTTCAACGCTCACGTCTACATTGTCCCCGTAGTCGTTTTCTACGGCGCGATGGCTTTGCCCTTTCCTCTTATGCTCGCGCTTGCGTTTGTCGCCGGGTTTTTGTGGGATGCAATGACAGTGCAAGTGCTCGATGCCGCTCACGTTGAAATCTCCTTCGGTTGGTCGATACTTCTCTACGCGGTGTTCGCCGCCATCATGCACGGTCTTAAGCCCTTGTTTAATCGAGGTCGCTGGGAAGTGCATTGTGTTCTTAGCGGCATCTGCACCTCGGCTATTCTTCTCACCCAATACCTCATGATTTCTTTTCGTCGTGGCTCCATCCTCTTTAACCGAGAAGCTTGGTGGCAGATCGGCGGTCCCGGCCTGCTTGCCATGTTGATGGCACCGCTCGTTTTCTGGACGCTGCACTGGGTCTCGCGCCTAACGAATAATCCTTACGTTCCACAGGAGGACACTTTCAATGAATACGCGCCGCGCTAGGCCGACACTGCGCATTCAATTTCTCGGGCTCTGTATGCTTTTTGGGCTCGGTGCGATCGTCGCGCGGCTTTGGTGGGTGCAGGTTGCCCGCGGTAACGAATGGACGGCGCGCGTGCAAGGCAGTTCGGAAGCGACGGTGCGCATCCCATCGATTCGCGGTGAGATTCGCGATCGTAACGGGGTTGCCTTGGTGCAAAACCGCGCCAGCTACGAAGTCGATTTTTATTTGCCGGAAATGGTGAAGGGCTATCGGGACCGCTACGGACGTCCGCCCGAGACGCAGTATCGCGCGACAATCAGCGGAATGCAGAAGGACATGAAAGAGCCCGACATCGTGAAAATCGTTAACGATGGCATAGTACCCCGGTTGGAAGATCTCGATCTCGCGCGCGACTACAACTCCAATCAACTCCAGCGCCACTATCGCAATAACACGGAAGTGCCTTACTCCTACATCAAGGACATCGACTTCACGACGATGGCGAAGTTTTCCGAGCATGATGTCGGGCTGCCGGGAGTTGATATCGCGATCAAACCGGTGCGCTCTTACGTTTATGGCGCGCTCGCTTCACACTTATTAGGTTACGTCGGTGCTCCGGACGATACCAACGCCGAGGAGGCCAAGAAATACACCTTTTACCAAGGGGATGTAGACGGAAAATCCAACGTCGAAAAGACGATGGATGAGTACTTGCGCGGCCAGCCAGGCATCCGCGTCATGCGCCGCAATGCCAAAGGCGCGATTGACGGAGTCGTTAGGGAAGAACCGCCCAAACAAGGCGCGAATGTTTACCTGACGATCGACGCCCGCATTCAAGAGATCGCGGACGAAGCTTTGCGCGTAGTCGGTCGTGGCGCGGCGGTAGTGGTCGATCCTAACAATGGCAATGTCCTCGCCATGGCTTCGGTGCCGTCATTCGATCCGAATACTTTCATTCCAAGCATCAAGTCGAAGGATTGGAAAGCGCTGCGGAACGACGAAGCGCACCCACTCATCAACCGTGCAGTCAGTGCTTTTCCGCCCGGCTCGACATTCAAGCTCGTAACTGCGCTCGCAGGCATGCGCAAAGGGATCGGGAAGGAAAAATTTACCTGCACCGGCGGCGTCTCCTACGGTGACCATTATTTTCAATGCTGGATTAACGAGAAGGGCGGGTCGCACGGAACGTTAACCGTTAGCGACGCAATCAAGGTTTCGTGCAACGCGTTCTTTTACCAGTATGGCAACGCTGCCGGGATCGACTCGATCGACGCGACCGGCGACGCGCTTGGCCTGGGCAAACCTACCGGGCTCGAAATTACGGGTGAATCGCCCGGCGTTTTGCCGGGGCCGGACTGGATGCGCATTGTCCATCCTAACGAACGGTGGTCCTCCGCTTACACCGCGAACGTTTCCATCGGCCAGGGCTACGATCTCGCCACACCCCTGCAAATGGCCATGGCCTATTCCACCATCGCTAACGGTGGCATTTCATATTACCCGCGCCTCGTCGACCGCGTGCTCAATCAAGATGGTTCCCCGCTACTCGACGCAGATGGCAAGATTGCCGTCCCGCAAACTCCCAAGCTGCACGCGGATTTTCGCAGTGAGTTGACCTCCGATCAGATTGAAACCGTTAGGCGCGGATTTTGGAAAGTGGTCAACGAGGATGGAGGCACCGGCCACGCCGCGCGCATGGAAAAGGTAGAAGTGGCCGGCAAAACTGGAACCGCGCAGGCCATGCTCAACGGCAAGAAAGATAACGTCGCTTGGTTCTGCTGCTTCGCACCTTACAATCATCCCAAATACACGGTCGTAGTCATGGTGCAGGGCGCTTTTGGGCACGGTGGCTCGGTCGCAGCCCCGATCGCCGACCGCATTCTGGAGCGTGTCATAGGGATGGACGAAGGGAAATACGAACCGCAGCTCGCCTGGCTCGCCCCCGCGCACAAAGATAAGCCCTTCGACCAGATCGTGGCAGTCAAGTACAAGGACGATCCTTTGGCCAAGCCGGGTTCCGATGAAGAAGATGCGAACGGCAATCCTGCACAACCCGCCGAAGCGGCGGTCATGGCTAAAACGGGCGACGCCCCTGATGTCGAACCGGAAGCCGATGCCCGAGGACGTGTGCAAAACGCGCCGCAGGCGAGACGGGCTTTGCGTGCGATTCCTGTTGCGACTCCCACCCCGCGTCCGCGCGGTCTTTTCGAGCGGATGTTTAACCTGCATCCGCGTCCGACCGCTCCTACTCCCGCGCCGGCCCAACGCGCGCGCCGACCAATTTAGATTTTTAACCATGAAGCTCAACCACGGACCAACCGCGCTGACTTCCAAAACTTTGCCGCCCTATGATAGAAAAAGTGAGACGGATGCTTGGCCTGCGTCGCAAGACGGGCAACAAGCTTATCATCAGCATCGAGAAGCTCGAGCGCCGCGTTGCGCTCCTCGAAGACGGCCTACTCGAAGAATATAGCGTCGAACGCGAAAGATCCCGTAATATCGCCGGCTGCGTTTACAAGGGCCGGGTAAAGAATATTGAGCCCGGTCTCAAGGCGATGTTTGTCGATATTGGCTTGGAAAAAAATGCCTTTCTCCATTTTTGGGATGCCATTCCCGCCGCCCTCGATAGCGGCGTCGAAGAAATTGAACGAGCCGGGAGGAAACAGCCAAAGAAACGGTTAACGGCCAAGGATATCCCAAGCGTTTACCCAATCGGCTCCGAGGTCATCGTCCAGGTAACGAAGGGCCCGATTGGAAGTAAAGGGCCGCGCGTTTCGACCAATCTTAGCTTTGCCGGCCGCTATCTGGTGCTCATGCCATTCAGCGATCGCAGCGGCATTTCGCGCAAAATCGAGGACCCAAAGGAACGCGCGCGGCTCCGCAAAATTTTGCGTGAGCTCGATATTCCGGATAGTCTCGGTGTCATCATCCGCACGGTCGGCGAAGGTCAGCGGGCCCGCTATTTCGTGCGTGACCTGCATTATCTCCTCGAGCAATGGGCGCGCATTGAACAGCAAATTCGCGACCTACCCGCACCGATCTGTGTTTTCCAGGAGCCGGATCTGGTCGAGCGGACGGTGCGCGATTTTCTAACCGACGAAATCGACGAGGTCGTGTGTGACGATCACGCGGAAGTCGATCGTATGGTCGACATGGTCGGATTAATTTCGCGACGCGCCAGGAACCGGATCAAGTTTTACGACGGCGCTGCGCCGATTTTCGAAACCTTCGGGGTGCAAAAGCAAATCGACGACGCTTTTCATCGACAGGTCTGGCTCAAGTGCGGCGGCTATATCGTGATCGACGAGACCGAAGCGCTCGTCGCCGTGGATGTAAACACTGGGCGTAACAAAGGCGGTCGCGATGTGGAAAAGACGATTCTGCAAACCAATCTGGAAGCTGCAGAAGAAATCGCGCGCCAGCTTCGTCTGCGCAACATCGGTGGACTCATTATCGGTGACTTCATCGACATGAAAAACCGCAAGGATCAGCAACTGGTTTATCAGCGAATGCGCGAGCGGCTGAAGCGTGACAAGGCAAAGACGCACGTCTTGCCGATCTCGTCATTAGGCTTGATGGAAATGACGCGGCAGCGCGCGCAGGAAAGCCTGAGCGATTCGATTTACCAAAACTGTCCCTATTGTGAAGGCCGCGGCATGGTGAAGACGACCATGAGCACGAGCGTGGAACTGCATCGCGCGCTTAATACCGTCATGCGGAAATACCAGGACACAATTCACGATATTCGCGTCATCCTTAATCCCGATGTCCTCAAGCGACTGAAGGAGGAAGACGAAGAATTGCTCGTTGAATTGGAACGCCGCTACGCTGGTCGACTGATGTTCCGCGCCGATCCAACCTTTCATCACGAGAAATTTCTCGTGACCGATGCAAACTCAGGCGCCGAGTTGAAGGCCTGAGGCCGAGTGAGTTCGGACCGGGCTGTAACCAGCGCGCCTGCGGGTTGTCTTCCTATCCAAGGTGACGGCATCCCAAGAATGTCTGCCTGCGTTAGCCGCCTAACCAGCGCCTGCATGGGTAACTCCGGCGCGAAAACTTGAACATCAAAACAAGGAGAAGGAATGAAGAAAAATTTCATCGGCATTTTTGCCTTAACCACTCTCGTGTGTGCCGTCGGCTACGCCGGTCCGGTGGAACCGCAACAACAGACTTATCAGCCGCAGGCGCAGTGGTATCGCGATCAGGAATGGAACTTTGATCTCTTCGGTACCTACGCCTTTACGTCGCGTCCGTATCAAAGCGATCGCTTTCTCGGTGTCGATCATGCGTGGGGTGGTGGACTGGACGCCAACTACATCTTTGGCCGTTATTTTGGAATCGGTGTCGAAGGTTACGGCCTGGCGGCGGACGATGCGGTTGGGCAAGCCTCAGGCAACCTGATCTTTCGCTATCCAATTCCCGGAACTCGCTTTGCTCCGTACGTTTACGCGGGTGGCGGCGTGATCTTTCGCTCGAACGATGTGGAAGATTTGGTCGATCGAGAAGATCACTTTCATCATCATGATTCCGAAGGAATGGGCCAGTTCGGTGGCGGCTTCGAGGTGCGAATCACGCCCAACTTTGGCGTGATTAGTGATTTCGATTGGAACGTTCTAACCGGAAACCGGGACGATTTTGGGATGGTGCGTTCCGGCTTGCGTTTCGCGTTCTGAAAACGGCTACCTCAGTGAATTGGGGATGCTTCGAGAAACTGTGCTGTCGCACAGCGTTTGAGCGACGATCTTCTGCAGCCGGGCGAGTCGCCGCTACAAAAATGTGCTGATTTCCTCTAACGATTTGCGTTGTATATCCGGTACCATTGCCTCCGTTGCCGGATGGCCGACGACGAGAAGCAAAAATGGCTTCTCGTGCGCCGGTCGCCCGAGGAGCTTGTTTAGAAAGCCCATCGGACTTGGCGTGTGCGTAAGCGAGACAAGTCCGGCCTGATGAATCGCCGCGACCAAAAGACCGGTCGCGATTCCGACCGATTCCGTTGCGTAGTAGTGCTTCAACTTTCGTCCATCCGGCAAGAGACGATACGGCTGCGCGAAGATTGCGATCAGCCACGGAGCGACTTCGAGAAAAGGTTTGTTTGCGTCGGTGCCGAGTGCAGCGAGCGCTTCGAGCCATTCGTTAGGGGCGCGATGCTCATAGAATTCGCGTTCCTCTGCCTCGGCCGCGAGGCGAATTTCGCGCTTCAGCGCCCGATCCTTCACCGCTACGAAATGCCACGGCTGCAAATTGGCTCCGTTAGGCGCGGTGCCAGCCGTGCGCAGGCAACTCTCGATCACTTCTCGCGCAACCGCCGTATCAGAGAAATGACGCACTGTCCGGCGCCGCGCCATCCGGGCATGAAATTCCTGCGCTCGCGTCAGCACCTCGGCATCGGTGGAAAATTTTCGCTTCAACAAAGGGATGAAGTTTGGTTTGCTCACACCCACGATCCTAGGCGCGGTCAGGCGAATTGCGATTCCGTCGCGAAACGCGAAATTGTTGGGATGTCTTTTGCCGCAATTCTCGATCAACTGCCGAGTGCGGAGTCGCCCTTGCTCCGTCGCTTTTCCAGACTGATCGAGCCTAACGACGATGGCGAATTCGAGCATATGGCGCAGGAGGCGCGCGCCCTCACTCGACAAAATTTCGGAAAGACGATGCGCATGTTTGCTCCGCTTTATTTGAGCAACGAGTGCATCAACAACTGTCGCTACTGCGGCTTTTCGCGCGATAATCCAATCCTGCGCGTCACTCTCACGGTCGAGCAGGTCGTGGCCGAAGCTCAGTGTCTTGCCGCCCAGGGTTTTCGTCACGTCCTGCTCGTAGCGGGGGAACATCCAAAATTCGTCACCGAAAGTTATCTCGCCGACTGTATTCGCGCGCTTCGTCCGCTTTTTTCCTCCATCGCGATTGAGCTCGGCCCCATGGCGACGCTTCAATATGAGCCGCTGATTCAAGCAGGCGCCGAGGGTTTAGTGGTTTATCAGGAGACCTACAATCGCAGTGTTTATGCGGCAATGCATACTTCGGGGCCGAAGCGTGATTTTGATTGGCGGCTCGAGTGTCCGGCGCGCGCCTACGCCGCCGGTTTTCGACGGATCGGAATTGGTGCCTTGTTTGGGCTCGCCCCCTGGCGCGCAGAAACACGAGCGCTTGCGGCGCATCTTGAATATTTGCTTAAGCATTGCTGGCAATCGGAGTTGACGGTTAGTCTGCCGCGCTTGCGTCCGGCGGCCGGCGAATTCGTTCCGCCGTATTCGTTAGGCGATCGCGAGCTCGCGCAACTCGTCTGTGCTTTTCGAATTTGTTTTCCGCATGTCGGAATTGTCCTCAGCACCCGGGAGCCGGCGGCGTTGCGCGATGCGCTGCTGCCGTTAGGCGTGACCATGATGAGTTCCGGAAGCCATACCGAACCAGGTGGGTACACCGGACAAGGGCGGGATGCCGTGCATCGAACGGTCCGCGGGCGGATTCTTGCCCCCGACACCGGGATCGATGCGCTTGCTACCGGACAATTTGAGATCAGTGATGCGCGTTCTCCGGCGGAAGTGGCGCACGCGTTGCGCGAGCGAGGCTTTGAGCCGGTTTGGAAGGATTGGGATCAGGTAATTGTGGGGCAATGAGAATTTTTCTTAATGGCGAGCAAATCGATTGCGCATCTGGACTAACGATTGCCGATCTGATTCAAGCTCGAAATTTGCCGATCGAGACAATTCTGGTGGAATGCAACGGCACTGCGCTACGGCGACGGGATTGGCCTAGCGGAAAATTATCCGAAGGGGATCGGATCGAGATCCTGCAAGTCGCGGCGGGAGGATAGCGCAGGCTTTCCAGTCTCGAGATTTAGAGCTGCGCGCAGGCTGCTGGCATTTGTCAGAAGTGTTATCCAAGCAGGTGCCTGGTCTTATCCAGCCTTCTCTTCGGCTTCTTCGCCTTCCTTTACGATATCGCCTTCGGTGAAGAGAATGCCTTTCAGAATTTCACGCCACTCCGGTTTCTGCCGAAGGAGAAACTCCAGATCCATCCCAAAATGTTTGAACTCTTCCTTTTGCGCATTCTTCATGATGGCTTTGGCCTGTTTGTCTTTCTCGACGGCCATGCGCTGCTCGTACCAATCGATCGCCTGCGCTTCCTCGATCAGGGAGAGAATCATACGCGCGAAGGTGCGGGTTTTCTGCGGCAGTTCGTCAGGCGGTTCGTGATATTGGTCGAATCCCATACCGTTGATCGTAACAGGCCTCGGGAAGATAACGCAGGCTACGGACCTGTCACACCTGTCACGTTGTATATTTCAACTAAACCAATCCCAGTCGCACCCGTCGCGTCGGAGAGTATTGCGGTATAACTGCCGGGCGGGAGTGTGACCAAAGTCGCTGCTTCCAATGTATTGTTAGGCGCCAGATTCAGGCCGTCGATGACCGACGCATTAGGATCGTTTTGCCAGTCATCGTTTGTTGCGAGCGGCGTGGTGATGTCGATTGAGCTGAAGATCGTTAGCATTGGATTGGGGAGCGGATTTCCAACTGGCGGCGCAAGCGAAGGACCTAACCCGCGAAAGACGACTGTCTGGCCAGTTGTGCCGCCAACAATCACGCCGGCAATCATAACGCCATCGCCAGTATCTACGAAACCGCGCGTGGAAAGGTTAAGCAGAAGCGGGGTGTTCAACGAATCGAGATCGTAAATTTCGACCAGCGCGATGTTTTGTGTACCGTCCACGCCTGTTACGACCACAGTATATGCGCCGGGCGCGAGCGATTCGAAAAGCGCAGATTCGTGTGAATCTGCTGGCATCAGTCCGAAATCGATCACTTGTTGGAAATTCGGATCAGTCTGCCAGTCGTTGTTGCTTTCGATCAATTGTCCCGACGAATTGAAAAGCTCCAAGCTCGGATCAAGCAATGGCGTTAAAACTCCGCGTGCGCTCAACGAAGGTCCCAAGGCCCTAACGATGACGTTTTTGTTGGTGGTGCCGCCGCCGAGAATGAAACCGCCAATCAGAACGTTGTCGCCCGTCTCGGCCCGACCCCGGGTGGAAAGGTTCAGCAGCGTTTCTCCGCTCGGCGTTGGAGTAGGCGTCGGCGTGAGCGACGGTGCAATGCTCGGCGTCGGAGTGATGCTGGGCGTGGGCGTGATCGAGGGAGTCGGCGGAATACTCGGCGTCGGAGTAATGCTGGGAGTGGGCGTGATCGAAGGAGTGGGCGTTGGGCTACCGGAAGCAGTTGGGGTTGGTGTGGCTGTCGGTGTGACTGTGATGGTCGGCGTCGGAGTCGGCGTTTGGCCCCGAGCCGTCGGTCCCAAAAAGCAGGCAATAAACGCTGCGCTCGCAACGAGAAAAAGCATCCGGCACTGCATCTCTGAAGTTCGACCGGGTAGCTTTCTGCGTAAAGATCATTTCAACCAGCTACGACGCACAGTGCCTGACAGTTTTCCTTCAAAGGAAGCGCGCTTTTGCCTAACGGAAAGACACACTGCCGGCGCGTTATATGCACGCGCTTTTGCAACCGGCGCGCATCGCTCGATCATATCCCATGCGTCGCTTCATTTTTCTGCTCTTTCTCTTCGCGCATCTTCCGCGCCTGCAAGCCGACGAAGGGATGTGGCTTTACAACAATCCACCGCTCGAGCAGCTCAAAGAGAAATATCAGTTCCAGCCCGGCCGGCAGTGGCTGGAGCATTTGCAGAAAGCGAGCGTGCGCTTCAACTCCGGCGGAAGTGGCTCGTTCGTTTCGCCGAGCGGATTGGTCATCACCAATCACCACGTCGGCGCCGATACCTTGCAGAAATTGAGCAGTGCTGAGCACAATTATCTGCGCGACGGCTTCTACGGCAAAACAGCGGCGGAGGAACAACGCGCGCTCGACCTCGAGCTCAACGTTCTCGACTCGATCGAAGACGTGACCGCGCGGGTGAACGCCGCTGTTAAACCGCAGATGAATGCTGGGGCTGCCTTGATCGCGCGTCGGGCTGCGATCGCGCAGATCGAGAAGGAGTCGAAAGAAAAAACCGGATTGCGGAGCGATGTGGTCACGCTCTACGAAGGCGGCTCCTATCAACTTTATCGCTACAAGGTTTACACCGATGTGCGGCTTGTTTTCGCCCCCGAACAGCAGGCTGCCTTTTACGGTGGCGATGCCGACAACTTTGAATATCCGCGTTACGATCTCGATGTTTGCATCTTCCGCGTCTACGAAAAGGAGAAGCCGGCCCGGATTAAGAACTACCTGAAATTCGATCCCGCTGGCCCGCAGCCTAACGACCTCGTTTTCGTCAGCGGAAACCCGGCGCGGACTGATCGCGAGTTGACGGTTTCCGAGTTGACTGACTTGCGCGATCGGCTGTTGCCGCAATGGCTTTCCATCCTTAACCGACGGGAAGTTGCCCTGATTGCCTGGGGAAATCGCGCGCAGGAAAATGCGCGGCGCGCGCGTGATGAGCTCTTCGGCGTACAGAATAGTCGGAAGGCTTTTACCGGTATGCTTGCCGGTCTGCTCGATCCTCAACTTTTCGGGAAACTCGAAAGCAACGAAAAAACGTTGCGCGAGCAGTTTCAGCAGCACTCTGCTTCCGATGCGCAACTAAACGGTGCACTTGCAGCCTACGAACAAATCGAGCGGGCGCAGAAAGCGATCCGACAGAACGCTTCGGTTTACGACTACTACGAAGAAGAACGCCGCCGTGTTACCCTTTATCGTCAGCCGCGCGGATTTAGTGGCACGCTTTTTAAGTATGCGCGCTCTCTCGTTAGGCTGGCGGAGGAACGAACCAAGCCAGACTCCGAACGACTGCCTGCATTTCAGGATGCCTCGCGTGAATCACTCGAGCTGGCGGTTATGTCGACCGAGCCGGTTTATGATGATTTCGAGATTCTGCTCCTGAGTGATTCCCTGAGCGACCTTGCCACACACTTTGGCGCGGACGACGCACTTGTCCACCAGGTATTAGCCGGAAAATCGCCCGGTGCGCGCGCCGCTGAGTTGGTTCACGAGACCAGGCTAAAGGATTCGGCTTTCCGCAAGAAAATGTGGAGTGCCGACCGCGCCGCGATCAAAGCGGCCCATGATCCGATGTTAGATCTCGCCCTTCTCATCGACTCTCCCGCGCGTGCCGCCCGCAAGGTTTTCGAGACGAATGAGGAAGCCAAGCAACAGGCGTACGCCCAAATCGCGAAAGCGCGCTTCGCCCTGCGCGGCACGAGCACTTATCCCGATGCCACTTTCACCTTGCGCCTCTCTTACGGCGTGGTGCGTGGCTACGAGGAAGACGGCAAACCGGTGCCGCCGTTTACCGATATCGCGGGCCTCTATGCTCGCGCCGCCGAACATGAGAATAAGCCGCCTTTCGACCTGCCGAAACACTGGCTTGAGCGCAAAGACGCGGTTTCGTTAGGCGCAAAATTCAACTTCGTCAGCGATGCCGATATTATTGGCGGCAACAGCGGGAGCCCGGTGGTAAATCGAGCCGGCGATTTCGTTGGGATCATCTTTGATAGCAATATTCAAGCGCTCGTCCTGGATTATCTGTACGACGCCCGGCAGGCGCGTGCCGTCTCAGTGGATTCCGCGGCCATCCTGGAAGCGCTAAGAAAAGCTTACGACGCCGGTCCACTTGCCGAAGAATTGGTCGGTCGTTAGGCATTTCAGCGCGCGAGCCTTCGTCCGAATCGAGGGCGCCTTTAGAACAGTCGCGGTGCAGTGATCTGCAAAATCGGCGCGATTCTTTAGAACAAGGCCAACTGTTCTCTGGGTCGCCGAAACGCCTCGCTGGAGAGTCTGGGTCGCTCGCCCATTCCCGCGTGCTTACAGCCGATGGCAAACAAGTCGCGAATCTGTTCAGCGAAGATTCCTTCGCCCCGCATCCGCGACTTGAAACGCGGGTCGTTCAGGCGTTCGCCCCCGCGCAAATGCCGGATGCGCCCGAGCACTTTCTCTTTTCGATCCGGGAAGTGCTCTTCCAGCCAACGCTCGAAAAGCGGCGCAACAGCATATGGTAGCCTAACGACCGTGTAGCCCGCGAAGCGCGCTCCTGCTTCCGCCGCTGCTTCCAGAATCGCCGGAAGTTCGTGGTCGTTGAGTCCGGGAATGATCGGTGCGGTCATGACTCCAACGGGAATGCCGGCCGTCCGCAACTGTCTGATAGTATCGAGCCTGGCGTGAGGAGTGGAAGTGCGCGGCTCCAGCACGCGCTGCAATTTGGAATCGAGCGAGGTGATCGAGATGTTGACCGCCGCGGCGCAGTGCGTCGCCAGTTCGCCTAACAAATCGAGATCGCGTGTCACGAGCTGATTCTTGGTGATGATCCCGACCGGATTGCGAAATCGCGCCAACACCTCGAGACAGCCGCGCGTAATTTTGAGCCGGCGCTCGACTGGTTGATAGGGATCGGTGACGCCGCTCATCACGAGCGTCTGCGGTTTCCAACGCGGCGAAGAAAATTCATCCTCGAGAAGCTGGGCGGCATTTGCCTTCACCATAATCCGGCTTTCGAAATCGATGCCGGCGGAGAAGCCGAGGTATTCATGCGTCGGCCGCGCGTAGCAATAAATGCAACCGTGCTCGCAGCCCCGATAGGGATTGATGCTCGATTCGAAACCGACGTCTGGACTGTCGTTGTGTGCGATGATTGAGCGGGTAAAATCACGCAGGTAAATTGTGCGGCGGGCAGGCCGATCCGGATCGTGTTCATCTTCCGGATCGGGCTCGAGGTGGAGTTGCTCGAAGCGGTTGGCCGGATTGTGGGAAGCGCCGCGTCCGTGAATTGGCTGGGGCAGGGGACGCGTTTCGCTCGGAGCCGACATATGACAAGTTCAACTGAACGTATCTCATGTCCAGCGGAAAGAGCCTGGTTACTCCAGGAACATTTGTCCCCCGCGCCGGCGCAGGTGGCGGTCGCGGGCAAGATTCATTCGCGCCGGTTCATCGAAGGCAAGCAAACCTCTCGCCTGCTCGATCACTTCAAAGCTCACTTCCGAAACCCCCTTATGACGCAACCAGGCAAGAATGGCACGGCGCTGAAGGGAAGGAGTCAACTTCCTCAACTCCTCGACCGGTATCTTTTCGTTAGTCATTAGGTTGGTTGGCGTCAAGGTGGCGAGAAAATCTTCCTCCTCTGCCAAAATGGTAGCGGCACGCCAGATGGTGCTGCGCAGGCTGCGACCAAATTGTTTTTCCAACCACGGAATGATTTTGTGTCGTATGCGGTTTCGCCGTGCGGCAAGCTCCGCGTTGCTTGCGTCCTCACGAAATTCTAAGTTGTACTTCTGAACGTAGGCGTCGATTTCCGCTCGCCAGACACCGAGGAACGGCCTCAGGACGGTCAGTGAACCGATCGTGGATCGGGGTCGCATCGCTCCGAGTCCGCGTCCGCCTGCTCCGCGAAAAAGATTGAGGAGGAAGGTTTCGACCTGATCATCGGCTTGATGCGCGAGAAAAATCGCTGAAGAGCGCCGCCGACGTGCCACACGCGCGAAAAACTTCAGGCGTTGTTCGCGCGCCACGGTTTCGAGTGATTGCTTTCTCTTTTTGGCGAGCGGTCGAACTTGACCGGTTCCAAGTTCAAACTTCAAACCGTAGTGTAGCGCGAGGCGTCTAACGAAGTGGGCATCGGCCTTGCTCGCCCGGCCACGCAAACCATGTTCAAAGTGGCAGACGACTAACTGCCGATAGCCTAGTTCGAGCAGCCAATGGAGGAGCGCCACCGAATCGCGACCGGCGGAAACGCCGATGAGGAAAAGGTGATTGTTAGGCAAGCCAGCCAGGGATTCCCGACCCCAGGTTTGCGGAGAGTGCTTTCTCATGATTGCGCTCCGCTCAAGCCGCGCTCGCCCAGCCAGGGCAGATGCCGCCTGACGACCCTTCGAAGACCAAATGGCTCGATCGCTTTTGTCCGGATATGTTCGAGCGCCTCTTCGACTGAGTCGGTGACATACACGAGTTGCAGATCGGCCGCGCTGATCGTGCCGAGGTGCGCCATTTTTTCAAGCAGGCTAACCAGCCCTCGCCAGTATTCCGTGCCCATTACGACAATGGGAAAGTTCTGAATTTTCCCCGTCTGAATGAGGGTCAGTGCTTCGAACAATTCATCAAGCGTGCCTGCTCCGCCCGGCATAACGACAAAGGCGTAGGAATATTTGATGAGCAGCGTCTTGCGCACGAAAAAGTAGTTGAGGGTCACACAGCGATCGAGGTACTCGTTTGGCCGCTGCTCGAAAGGAAGATTGATGTTACAACCGACCGAGCGGCCACCGATCTCCTTTGCGCCGCGATTGGCCGCTTCCATCAGGCCTGGGCCGGCGCCGGTCATGACGGTAAAGCCGAGGCGAGCGATGCCCGCGCCCATCTCACGCGCGAGCTGATATTCACGGGCATCGGTCTTAATTCGAGCCGATCCAAAAACGGTCACGCAAGGGCCGACAAAATGAAGCACTCGGAAACCGCGCAAAAAATCCGCCATGATGCGCAAGAGAGTAAAGAACTCCTCGAAGCGCGAATGCGGACCCTCGAGCATGATCTCGTCTGCGCGCTCGGCTGGCGCGGTCGCAGGTGATTGATCGCTCACAGGTACGGATGACGGCGCCTTTTTCACGCCTTTGCACTAGCAATGAGCAGCGCGCGAGACAATGGCGCATATCGCGAGGATGACAGAAAGAAAGAAATGCTCGGGGGGGGACTTGAACCCCCATGCCTTTCGGCATACGCCCCTCAAACGTACGTGTCTGCCATTTCACCACCCGAGCGCGGTGGGCAAGGTTGAACAACCGCAGGTGGAAAGCAAGCCAGGGCCGCCCGCGTTTGCACCGGAGGGGGATTGTCGAAAAGATGTCACAGGCGAGGTCTGAAACCTGCGGTTAAGCTGCCATCATGGAACACGAGCAAGAGCGTAAATGGATCAAGCTCGACCTCCACATCCATACTCTCGACGATCCGAAGGATCGGCTCGATTACACCGCGCATCAGTTGCTGGAACGCGCCTGCCAGCTCGGCTTCGGTGCGCTCGCCATTACATTGCACGATAAAGTTTTCGATCGCGCGGAAGTTTTCGCGGATGCGGCGGAGATGGGAATTCTTCTCATCCCGGCGGCCGAGATGCGTCTCGAGGGAGCGGATGTTGTCCTGCTCAATGTCCGACCTGAGAATATCAAGAATCTGCGCACCTTTGCTGATCTGCGTGTGCTCAAGGGCCGCCTGCGCGATTCTCTTTTCTGCTTTGCGCCGCATCCATTTTTTGTTCTCGGCGCTTCGATGGGGGAACGCTTAGTGGAAGACATCGATTGCTTCGACGCGATCGAAGTCTGTCATTTTCACAAGGGATGGTTTGATCTCAACCGCCGGGCTCGCCAGGTCGCGGAGGAATATGGCAAGCCACTCATCGCTACCTCCGACGCCCATCGACTACACGCTTTTGGAAATCATTACACCAGCATTCCTCGACCGGCAGAGATGACGGTTGAAGCGATCCTGCGCGCCCTGCGCACCGGTCCGATTCGCCTAACGAGTCCATCTTCCAGTTGGCACGATCTCATGCAGGTCTTTTACTTCGTTTTCGTCAAACATCCCCTCATAAAGCGACTTCGTCCCCGGCCGGTGCCGCACCTGCCACGCGAAGCCACTCTTGTCTCGCGCGGCTGATTGTGTCAGTTGCTAAGCACGATTTCATGAACGTGCGACCTTTTAACTGTCTGATTTTGCTCGCAGCGCTGGCATTGACAGCCTGCCCCACGACGAATCCAAAAAGCGATTCCAAGAAGGCGGCGAAGACCGCAGAAATACACCCTGCGCAGGACAGCGTTGATTTTCAGGCGTTCCTTGGTCGATTACGCGCGGCTGTGAAGGCGCGCGACATGAACACGGTCGCTTCCATGATGACGCCTGACTTTGGTTATGTGCTGGGTGCGACGCCGGCCGACGATCGAACCGGGCCCGGCGTTTTCCAATATTGGGACCAAAACAATCTTTGGGTCGAGCTGGACGGAATCCTTTCCGAACGCTTCATGGCAAAAGGGGAATTCATGGTCGCGCCGCCACAATTTGCCGAGCCTGCGTCGCAATATACCGGATATCGCGCGGGTATTCGGCGGGTCAACGGGAGCTGGAAGTTTGTTTACTTCGTTAACGGCTAACACGAAGCGAGTGATAAGCGATGACTCAGCCTTCGCGTCATTTCTCACTCAGCACGTCTATTCCCCATCGGCCGCCGTTTATATTCGTTAGGGAGCTACTGGCCTGCGAGCCTGGACAATCAGCTGATTGCTTGGCCCTCTTTGCCAAAGATGATCCGATGTTTGCCGGTCATTTTCCCCGGAATCCGCTTGTGCCGGGAGTTATCCTGACCGAAGCCCTCGCGCAAACGGCCGGAATTGTGGCGGGTTCCGGTTTTCCCGGAAATGCGCCACCACTCTTTTTGCTCTCGGCGATTCGGAAGATGAAATTTCTCGCGGCTGTACGACCGGAAGAAGAGATTGTGCTTCGTGCCGAGAAGCTGGCGCAGGTGGGGGGTCTTTGGCAATTCAAGGTCGAAGCTCGTGTGCGCGGTGAGCTCGTCGCCGATGGCCAGCTTGTTCTCAATTTGGCTCGCGAAAGTTCTTCCGCGCGATTGGAATAGCGCGCGCTTGCGCTATTCTTAGGACTTGAAGATCGACCAGAATCCTCTGCCGGAATTCGCGCTCATTATTCCGGCTTGCGACGAGGCGGCCTGTATCGGACGGGTGCTCGATGAATTTCTCGACGCGGTCGATCCTGAGCAATTCGTCATCGCAGTTGGTGTGAATGGGTCGAGCGATGGGACGGCGGAGATTGCGCGCCAGCGTCCGGTGCTCGTCGCCGAGACCGAAAGCCGAGGTTATGGCCACGGTTGCCAGGCTGCGATTGGCCTGACTAATAAGCTTTTTCCTTCCGTGCGGGCTTACATTTTTTGTGCGGGCGATGGTGCCACCGATCCGCGCGACATTGGCGGCCTAAGGAACCGTTTCGAACAAGGCTACGACTTTGTCCTGGGCAGCCGCACTCTTCTCTGGCGGAACTGGCGTGCAATGACTTTGCGACATGTAATCGCGAATGCCGGCCTCGGAGTTTGGGCCGGTTTACTGGGTGGAAAAATGTTCAGCGATCTTGGCCCGATGCGTCTCGTCAGTCGGCGACTCTTTGAGAGGATTGATCCCCAGGAAATGACCTTTGGATGGACAATCGAAGCGCAGATCGCCGCCGCGAAATTGGGCGCGGCGATTTGCGAAATTCCTGTAAGCGAGCGTTGCCGTCTCGCCGGCCAGCAGAAAGTTTCCGGAGTCACGTGGCAACGAACCCTTGGCATCGGTTGCCAAATCGTGGCGGCTGGCTGGCGAAGCTGGCAAAGTTTTCGGCGGGCGTCAGCGGCGCGGCGACCGGCTCTACTTTCTCCCGCGGACAGTCGCCGGCGCGAAGCGTGAAGCGCTGGATGCTACTTTTGGCCGCCGCCCTAACGAGCGGTTGCGGAACGACAAAACCTCCGTTGCCCAAATTCGCCACCGGCGAAGCTCCGCCGCGGCCCTCACCGGACGACGCATGGATCGCAAGACTGCGCCAGGCCGACGTAATTTATTTTTGCCTGACGAAAAGGGCAACGGCAGATAACCAGCAGGCCTGGCGCGTGCTGGAGCACTTTCGCCAAAGTGGCGAGCAAGTCGCCTTCGGCTGGAGCATGCTGTCTGTGGCGCAGCAGCCACTTTTCGATCGGTGGCGGCGACAGGAAATCACGCGAACACAATTGCTCGAGCGGCTCCCGGCGGCGATGCGCGAGGATTGGGCGCCGTCAGCTTTGCGGGCTGATCTGCCACAGGTCGCACTCGGCGGTTCGGGCGAACTTTTGCGCAAGATCCGCGACGGCGAAGCCCTGACGGCCGAGGAAATCGCGCTCCTGCCGCGGGATTACCGTTCACGGCCGGAATCCTTCGACAATTTTGTCGACCGTGTTTCCGGTTCGAATGGGCTTCGCCGTTATAATTTCGCCCAGCTTTATCGAGCGCATCTCGCCGCAGAGCAGATGATCGCGGAGAACGTTCTCCGCTTCACGCGCGAGCATGCCGGAACCAAATTGATCGTCTTTTTGCCTAACGACCTTTTGATTGAGTCGCAGGAAATCGCGGATTATGTCGCGCAGAAGGCTTCACTGCGGCAGATGATTCTGGACCGTAGAGGCTTGCCTAACGAACCACATCCGCAACTATTGGCCTCCTGGTGTGGCGGGCGTTTGCAAGTCGTAGATCGTGCCCCAAGGACCGCTCGCCACCACCGCTGCCTTGTCGCGCCACGGTTGACGACTTGAGCCGTACGCTTGTTTCTCCTCGTTCCCCCAAAAAAGATAACGTGCATGCAAATCCCGCGCAATCTGCCGCCAGGCTGGCAGGCCCATCATGAGTGCGCGCAACTGATTCTCGATCGTGCCGTAGTCAAAGCCCTGCGTCCAAAGGTGGCCCGGATAACCAAGGACCAATTTTCGGCCATCCATCAGCAACGGGTGATTATAGGTCGGAAAGGCCGCGAACCGTTCACCAATGGGAATCTTGTGTACCGCCACCGCGATAGAGTTCAGTTCCGTTCGGTTGGCAATATCGTAGCCTGGAATTCCCATCTCCAACCCGGCGATCAGACTAACAAATCCTGAGAAGAAGAGGAGAAAGCAAACGCCTCCGCGCACCGGGATAGGCCATTTCGCGATCAGCTCGCGCCAGAGGAATGGAAGGAAAAGGAAGTAGGCCCATACAAGGAGCTTCATATTGTCCCAATTCCAGGGCGCTGTCCTGACGAAGAGGGCGAAAATGAAGATACCCGCTCCAGGCATGACAAAGGCAAAAGCCTGACCGGCAGACGGCCCCAGTCGTTCCTGAATAACTCGAATCAGGCTGGTCTTAGGCTCGTTAGGCGCGGCCTCGGAAGTGGAAGGTTCTGGGATTGTTTGCGGCTTTGGCCGGCGCAGCAATCGCCACCAGAGAACTGCCACCAGCACGATCATGGCCGGAAGAGTGAGTCCAAAGTTGGTCAGCCAAAATCCATAACCCGAAGTTGAGAAGGCGGGATCGTTTTGCAGCCAGCCCGGGGCCCAGCCAAGAATCGACTTGGCTTGGAAATGATCGGTAATCATCCAGACGATCCAGGTCGCAGGCAGAAACGCGGCGACCATGAGAAGCGCGATTTCCTTCCGCATTTCCCAATCACCAATAACCAGCCAAAACACGAGCACGCCCGAGAGTGCCAGGAAGGTGTGGACGTGAAAGAATGGCATGACGGCATAGACCGACCATTCGACCCACCACGGCACAAGCCCACGGTACCTTGGGAGCGATTCGTCGCCCGCGATGGGAAAATATTTCCGGCGCCAATGAAGTAAGAGAAGCAACCCAGCGGGAATGGCGTAAAGCAGACCGCGCTGAGTCACGAACATGGTTAGGGGAATACTCTTCCAGGCGATTCTTGTCTCAGCGTAATCACTAAAGGTCCAATTTTGGAAGAACTCGAATCCCGCCAGGCCGCCGTTGAAAAGAAATCCTGCTACTCCGAAGGCACCACCCCAGCGATAAAAGGCATAAAAGGTGGCCACTGAGCCAAGAAGTCCGGTCCAGACGAGAGCTTGAACGAGATCAATGTGTTGGAGAAGGAGAAGTGAGTCGAAAAAATCGATTCCTGCGGGATAACGCAGCTTACTAAAGGCGTAGATCGGATTATCGGGCCAAAGCGGGACGCCGTTCGCGAAATACTTTATGTAGGTAATGTGCAGCGCGAGATCCCCGAGATTGTTAGGGGACTGAATCTTAAGATTATTTCCGTCTACCCAGAGAACCCAGCAAAACGAGCGGACGGCAAACATGAGAAAGGCAATTCCCACAACCGCGGCCCAAACCAGATCCCAGCGATGTTTGCGCTCAGCAGGGGGAGGTGCCTCAACCGGGAGCTTCATTCGTCGGCGGGCGCGCTTCGACTTTGGCAAGGGGGTAGATGGTGCTGTGGCAACAACCTTGCGCGGGAAAAAAGTCGAGCTGCCGATCCAAGCCCAGATAGCGGCCGCGAGGGCTAGAAAAAGCGCCAAGCCGGCGAAAGCCGGGTCTAAGCCACCACCTACAACGCCAAGAATCAATCCGATAATTGCCGCTGTGTTAACGAAAGTTATCCCGGCGGAGAACCACTTCATTGTGGCGGCGCAGGCGTCGGGGCGGCAGCGCCGACAAAGTCGGGTGACCGGCCAGGAAAAACCTTATGGAAAGTCTTGGCGCTAAAATAGATTTTCGACTCGTCCTGATAGGGGCGGATCTTCATCGGCTCGGTGAAATAGCTGTCGTGTAACTTCTTTTCCACTGCCGCAATGCGGTCGGACTGGACGACTAGGAAATCGGCGTCCATTTTTCCCGGAGAGTTAGCCCCCTCGTAGTATCCCACGTTGCCAAAGTCTCCAAGGAGCCAGGGGAAAGGATAAGTGCTTGTTCGAATAAAACTCCCGGTCATGCGATAGTAAATAGGATTGTTGTGCACCAGGCGCATGATCGGATTCATAAGCCGAAAGATATCATTGTAAGTCTGCACATAAACATAGGGCTCAGTGTCAGTCGTGCAGCGGAAGTAATTGAGCCAAATTGCCATTCCTAGCGAAAAAACGAGAGATAGCCCAACCGCTCCCTGCTGTACTCTCCGCATGAAATGTTCGCCGGGCTTCCACGAGTCGGCGCGCCACCATGCAAAACCGCCGCAGAGCAGCGCGCAAATCAGAGCGCAGGCAAAAAGTCTTCCGCCAATTTCTCCGCAGACTGCGCTGGTGCTGGTGGCGGCGAGAGTTATCTGAACTGCCTGACCGAGGTATTTTGCCCAGCTACAGGCCGCCTGCACCGCGGCAGGCTGGATGAGATAGCTAATCGCAAGGCCCAGGCCAAATCCAATGGTAGCCGAAAGCACAATCGCAAACGCTTTACGCGGGATGAACAAAGCCGCCGCACCCGCCGCGAAGACAAAAAGAAGCGGCCAGGCGATGCTGATAATGATCCAGGGAGTCTTGTAATGAATGATGCTATAGGCGACAAAGACACCTGCACCATAAATCGCGAGATAGCGGATGGTGTAGTTCTTGAAAAACTGGCAGGCCAGGCAAAGTAACAGCCCAATAAGGATGGGCCATTCATAGCGCAAAGCCAGCTCCAACCAATAGGGCCAGGGTTTTTCATGGCCGTTGCCGTTGGAACCAGTCTGGTACCAGGTCGCAAAAGTCAGATAAAGTCCTTTCACCCCGTGCCAGTTAAGGAATGTCCCCGAGTAAAAGAAGACGATGAGGAATACGGTTGCGGCGGTGACGATCGCCAGGTCAGCGAGGTCCCATTGCTGGCGCGCTCGCTTCACCTCTTCCATAGGAGTGAGACGGTGCGAAACCCAAAGGACCGCAGCGGCCAGGAAAGCGCTGCCGATATGAATGATGTAAGTCTCCTTGGTAAGAATCATCCCGGCGGTGCCGATTCCCACGCACCAGAGATAGCCTCGGGTGCCAAAGCGCCAGAGCCCGAGAAGTCCAAGGATAAAGAGCATGGAGAAAAACAGGAGCCAGACCTCGTGGATTGAATAGCGCCCGTAGAAGATGAAACCGGGCGAGATCGCCATGGCGAGCGCGGCGAGACGGCTCACTTTACGCCCGACCAGCGGTTCGAATTTCAGCGTGAGAAAGATCGATCCAATGCTCGCCAGCACCACCGGGAGGCGCAGCGCCCAGATGTGACGACCGAAGAGCGCCTGCGCGACCAGGAGGACGTAGAAGTGTAGCGGCCCGTGATAGTTCGTCGGATCATAGCGGTAGAAGCCGGTCTTCATCATTTGATCGACAAACCAGCCGTTGATTCCTTCGTCGAAGTGCGGCGGCTTGATGGAAAGCAGCAAGAACCGAAGAAAAGCGCCCAGGCCGATGATGCCCCAGAAGATCCAATCTGTGCGGGCCAACCGCTCGCCCCACAATGGAGAAGCAGGCTCAAATTCTCCTCGCGCGGCCACTTCTCCGCTGCTAGGTAGCGGACCAATGCGCATCTTGGTGACTGGCGGCTGTGGGTTCATCGGGAGTAACTTTATTCGCTACATTCTGCAACATTACAAGCCGGCCTCCGTCACGAACGTCGACGCCCTCACTTACGCAGGAAATCCGGCCAACCTCGATGGGGTGGTTGAGGAGCACGGCGACCGTTACGAATTTTTCCAGGCCGACATCGCCAATGCGGACCAGATGGACACGCTTCTGCACGAAGAGCAGTTTTACGCCGTCATCAATTTCGCGGCGGAATCGCACGTTGACCGCAGTATCAATTCGCCGCAAAATTTCATCCACACCAATGTCGTCGGCACGAGCGTCCTCCTCAATGCGGCGCGCAAACACGGCGTGCAACGTTTCATCCAGATTTCGACGGACGAAGTCTACGGCTCGTTAGGCGACAGCGGACGCTTCACCGAGCGGTCGCCTCTCAATCCCAGCTCGCCCTATTCGGCCAGCAAAGCCGGTGCCGACCTGCTCGCGCTCGCCTCCTATCATACCTATGGGCAGGACGTGATCGTGACCCGTTGTTCGAACAACTACGGGCCCTGCCAATTCCCCGAAAAGCTCATTCCGCTCATGATCATCAAGGCGCTCAGCGACCAGCCTCTGCCCGTCTACGGCGATGGTCTGAACGTCCGCGATTGGATTCATGTGGAGGATCATTGCGCCGCGATTGTTGCCGCCCTCTTCAAGGGCAAGCCCGGCCAGGTTTACAACCTTGGCGGCGGAGGTGAGATGGTAAATCTGGATGTCGTGAGGCTGATTCTCGATCGATTAGGAAAACCACCAGGCCTGATTTCCTTCGTGACTGACCGGCTCGGCCACGATCGCCGCTATGCGATCGATTCCAGTTTCTCCAAGCGCGAACTGGAGTGGCACCCGTTGCATGAGGCGCGGGAGGGAATCGCTGCGACCGTCGACTGGTATCTCCACAATCGTGCGTGGTGGGAGAGGTTGCTGAAGCGGACCGAGCGTTTCGACTAAGCGACGAAGTTTGCTTGCAGTAATTGGGCAAAACACCCTGGTCCAGGGCGTTTGCCGCAAATCTCCAGTGCGCCTGCACCGAGGTTTTCTGGAGTACCGCCCCCCACATCCGATGGACATGAAGGGCGGCTGTTCCCCCCAGAACGCTCCATTTTTAAGATTATTAGCTGAAAGCTGCAACAAAGAATTTCCAGAAAATTGGTTACAACCTCCGCAATCATCAGAAAAACCCGCGCTGGCGGGATCATGTTTCACTCAAACCAACGGCGATGGCGATGAGGTCATCCGCAGCAGCTTGTGAGTCGGCCGCCGTGCCTAACGAGTATAACTCTCACCTTGTTAAGAAGTCAAACAACAGACATACCAGAGGCCTCGGGTCGCACGGGAGGCGAGTATAAACGTCAACTGTCGGAGGGGAACGTTTTCTCCCGAATGATCGAGAAACGAAGTAGAGGTTATCCGAGTTGACGGAGAAAGCCCAGCGCTTTTGGAAACTCTCCTTTGTCTAGCATCCCGATGGGTTGGTAAGCCTCGACGGTCCTAGCTGCTGCGTCCTTTCGCTTCATATGCACGTAATACATGACATGCGCGGCCGCGATATTGACCCGCTCCTCAGGTTCAACAAGCTCAAGGGAGTAACGAAATGACGACTCAATCTGATCGTCAAGGATGCTCGCAAACTCCGTTGCATCTGCGACTGCCTCTGGCGGGATTGGCGCAACAACCTGAAACGCTACCGTTCCCAGCGGAACACTTCGATAAAAGCGAAAATATTCACGGAGTCGGTAATGGATAAGATGAATCCAACTGGTGTAGTAATGCTTAAAGTCCTGGTGAATCAGAAGGCTTCCCGGAGTTAGACTTGGAAAGAAGGTTCGCGCGATCTGAATGGCAAGATCCTCGGCTTTCATTGCATCTACCAGCAGGATTTTGATTGCCCCACCGCTCCACTGGTAATGTCTCAAGTCTGCTTGTATCAACTCGACCCGGCCGCCTCCATGTTCGCTAACAATTCGACGAGCCTCCGGAAGAAAGCTCTCCCCAGGCGCATATCGGCAGTACGGAATGCGCGCCGGCATCCAGTTTTCCCATCGGAAGAGGTCAAAACCGATCACCTTTTCGTCCTGATGATCGGCGGTCGAGCCGCGATTCAGGATACCTTGAGCGAGCGCGATTGACGTCGAGCCCAGCCAACAGCCGAGATCAACAAGCGCCCCTTCTTTCCCCACGTAGCGAGCCGCGCTTTCGTAGAAGAACGCCATTTCGGCGGACGAAACCATCCCAATCCCCGTCGTCGGGACCCAGGTCGCTGAGGCGTCTACCGGCTTCTCCACTGTCCAACCAAGTTTTCGCTTTGCAGCTTTCAACCACGGCAATCTTCGCATTCAAATCTCCTTCCACCCTCAGCGTGGAGTCATAGGGTAGCATAATTGTTGGACCGTGTTCGACTGACGGTCTTCTGCGTGGGATGTGCCCAGTGGTCGGCTTAGTCTTAATGACGAACCTTATAACTAGCATGATTCTAACTCTGTGAATCACCGCTTCGAGAGCTACAACTGGCGCTGACGGAAGAGAGATCAGCCTGCCTGGGTATGAAGGTCAGGGGGCGTCTGTCTGGCGCCCGAGCGCGATTCGCTTTTGATTCTCGAGGACGAGTGCAATCTGGGGTTGTGCTTCTTCGAGGGTGAGTATCTGCGGTGGCTTTACACTCGTTAGGCGAATGAGGTGAAAGCCGAGACAGCTGCGAATCGGTCCGCTAATTTGCCCGGGTCGCAGTTTTTCCGCCGCCGTGAAGACTTCCGGCAGCATCCGCTCGGCCGCAAAATAATTGAGATCGCCGCCTATTTTCTTGGTGGCTTCGTCTTCAGAAAATTGAGCGACGAGAGCATCGAACGACTCGCCATTGATCACTCTCTGCGAAAGTTTATCGATGAGCGCCTTCTTTGCTTCGAGGACTTCAAGAGGATAGCCATCCGGTGCGGCGAGAAAGAGATGGCTCGCGCGCAGACGCAGCGGTTCGGCAAACTCGGCCGAATGTGTTGCAAAATAGGCGCGACATTCCGATTCGTTAGGCTGAATTCGCGCGGCGATCGTTTTCTCCAGCCAGCTGCGGATGCGAAGATTGCGCGTCGCCTGGCCGCGAAGTTGCCAGAGGTGAGTGTCGGAAGCGGCGAGCGCATTCTTCCACGAGTTATCATCGTCAAATTGCGCGCGAAGCAGGTTCATCTCCCGCTGGAGCTCCGCCTTGTCGACCGCTTGTCCTGAAGCTACGGCGTTGAGTTTCTCTTCCGCGATGAGGGCTTGCAGCAGCTCGCGTTTCCTGGCCTCCTCGACCGCTGGCTCGACCTCATCCGGGTTACTCCCATTCGCAAAAAGCTCGGTGCTCCATGCGCCATCGAGGTTGCGATCGTAAATCCCGGCGCGCTCTACAAGCGCGAGGAGATCGCCTTGCCCGGCGACGCGCCCGAGCCACCGCCGAAAGGCAAAAGACCTCGTGAAGCATTCGCCCGCGCCGATCCCAAGCGCGATCGCCACAATCAGCGCGGGCAAACGCCGCATTAACGAAAGGCCTTGGTGGCCAGAAAATAAAGCGTCACTTGCCCGATGATCTGCAAACTATCGGGGCTCAACTTGTCCAAAGTGTCGCCCGAGGTGTGCCAGGGCGGATAGTCGAAATCGATCAGGTCGATTGTTGGCACACCGATCTCATTAAAGGGTGTGTGATCATCGATGATATCGCCCTGAGAATAGGTGAAATGGCTGCGCACTTGCAGGGCCGAGGCCGCGTCAAAGATCCCCTGAGAAAGCGCGGCGGGAGAGTCGACCGGCAAGGTGATAGTCAGGTCGCGATCGCCGATCATATCCCAAATGATTCCACCTTTGTAGAACTCGGCGTGCTTGGCGGCTTTCGCCTTCCTCGCGAAGAAACGGCTGCCGTAAAGGCCATCATTGCGCGTGAAACGCTCGTAGGCTTCTTCGCCATCGAAAAAGATCAGTTCAATCTGGCGTGCGAGATCGGGATGTTGATTGAGCACGCGTCCAAGCTCAATCAGCGCTCCGGTGCTTGATCCGCCGTCGTTCGCGCCTACGAAACGAATCGAATCAAAAGTCTTCGTATCGTAATGGGAACCGACAAAGAAAAGTTTCCCCCGTTCGGGTTGATCGGCCCGGCGCGCGATGATGTTTACGAATTGGACCGGGCCGCGCGGCGTGTGGCTGGCGAAAGGCTGATCAATGACCTGCCAACCATTCGCTTCCATTTGTTGATGAATGTAGCTCCGCGTCTTTTTGATTTCCTCCGACTCCGGCGGGCGCGGACCAAGTTCCACAATGGCTTGCACGTGCTGAAAAGCCTTTTGCCCGGAGAATTCTTTCCATGGCTCGCCATAACGCGTTGCATTCGGCCGCAGAATCAGAATCAGGACTACGACCAAAAGTCCGAGTGCGACCAGGCCGTAGGCGAGGTAACGCCGCCACTGCCCGGCCGGAAAAGTGTTTCTCGTCGGTGGCCGGCGCGGTGGCGGGCCGCGCCGTTTCTTTTTGTTAGGCATCGGGCGGCAAACCGAGAACAGTCACGACGCGCTCGAGATCGTCGTTTCCGTAAAATTCGATCTCGATTCGACCGCGTTTTTCTCCGTAGTGGATGGTCACGTGGGTCGCGAGATGTTGTTGCAGGCGATTCTCGAGATCGCTGATTGCGCTTGGGTTGGCGGCGTCGGTCCGCTTGCGGCGGCGGGTGCCATCGAGTTTACCGAGGAGCCGAGCGACCATGCGCTCCGTCGTGCGCACGGTTGAGCTTTGCCGCAAAATCCTTTCCGCCATGAGGCGTTGTTCGTCGCGGGTTTTGAGTCCGAGCAACACCTTGGCGTGGCCGACGGAAAGCAGATTCTGCACGACCCAGCTTTGCACTTGCGCATCGAGGTCGAGCAGGCGCATGCAATTTGCGATCGAGGCCCGGCTCTTGCCGACTTGCTTCGCAATGTCTTCCTGGCGCATCCCAAATTCGTTCGCCAGTCGCGCGTAAGCCTGCGCTTCCTCGATCGGGTTAAGATCGGCGCGCTGCAAATTCTCGATGAGGGAAAGCTCGAGGACTTCGAGATCGGTTGCCTGTCTGACGATGACGGGCGCCTCCGTCAATCCGACTTCCTTGGCCGCGCGCCAGCGGCGCTCGCCGGCGATTAATTCGAACCGACCGTTGACCTGCCTGACGATTAGCGGCTGAATGATGCCGCGCTGCCGGATGGAATCGATCAACTCGTCGAGTGCACCGCGTTCAAACTCGCGCCGGGGTTGAAGCGGACTGGGAACGATATTCGTTAGGGTGATTTGCTGGACGCGCTCGCCTGCTTCGGGCTCCGGCGAACGCAGGGCTGGGGAAGCGCTGATCAGTGCCCCCAAACCTTTGCCCAAACCAGTTTTCGCCATCGCGCGCTCAGGCTATCGAAAGCGCGCCTCTGATGCAAACGACAAGCGAAACGCCTGACGTCGTGCTTCGGCTCGGACAAGAAGACCCCCCCGCCGCGGTGCCGTCGCTGTCGCAATCTTCGCCGCGCTAAAGGGCGCGTGCAGCCACAGCAGACTAAGCATCGCAAACAGGAAATCAGAACGGACGCGCCGGCCGCCGCATATATCGCCCGCGCTGTCGCATCCTTTTCCTTCCGGCGTTTGGGTAGAGGCGAGGCGTTCGCAAAATCGCCGGCTTTTCACTGGTTGCCGCGGGCAGCGACAGGATAACGCCACTCTCTGGCAAGGGCCGACTCCTCGTTTGAGATCGCGACTATCGGCCGCCCCAAATCATCATCACGTCGGGCGAGCCTTGACTACGAATGCCATTGTTATCGAGAATTTTTTCCGTCGCCGCCACCATCTCCGCGCGCGGGAAAATGAGCGTCTCGCCCCAGGCTCGGGTGTCGAAAGCAATGGTGATGAATGGGTCCTTCAGATCGCGCAGGAGACTGACCATCTGGCTCAGGTTTTTGATGGCCTGGCCGTTGATTGTCTTCACGACCTGCCAAGCAGGGCTGCCGTAACCGGTAACCAATTTGTCGGGGAAAAATGGCGACGACACCACGACAAGACGTTCACCATCGAACGCCGGTTTGTCGCCGATGCGTGTGATCAGCGGGCTGCCGATGAGGCTCAGAGTCGAGCTATAAGACGCGCCTGATTTCCCGCTCAATCCGGCGAGGAACTCGGTCGTCGCTTCGGAAAAACTCATCGGGCCAAAAATGAAGTAGGAAGGATATGCGCCATCCAAATCTGGAATTACCAACGGGCGATGTTGCAACACCGGCAGCTCGATTCTCATCTCGCGACCGCCGCGCACGATGGTCAGCGGCACCTTGTCTTCGCGCGCCGTTTTTTGGACAAGATATTGAAAGCGCACGCGAAGATTTTGATTCACCTCCACCATTCCTTGGTCGTCCACTGGTGTATCGCCGATGTGCGTGATCAGATCCCATTCCTTGAGTGGATAATTCGCGTCGTTCGAAAAGGGCCGATGGACGAGGATTCCGCGCTGCGATGGACCGAGTTTCAGCGCGGCGCGCAAGGCGGGATTCTCCAGCGTCTGCAAATCCTCGAACATCGCCGGCTTGCCGTCGTACCGTCCATCGGCGACGTCTTTCAGGAACAGCTCGATCTCTTCCCATGGAATGATGTAGCCAATGTTTTGCGCACTCGTGAGATGGCTGAAAGCGAGGCCGATGATTTTTCCATCCACAATCGCAGGGCCACCGCTGTTGCCGGCGTTAATGGCCGCATCGATTTGTATCCGCAATCCCGAAACGGCCAGGGTATAGGCGGTAAATTCAATCCTCGAGATGATCCCTTTCGTGATCGAAAGACTGGTGCCGCCGGTCGGGTAACCGTAAACGAGCACCGGCTCCTTCACGTCAGGCAGGCTCTGCCGAAACGGAATCGCGGGGTGCGAATCGAAAAACTTTTCGTCGTCGATTTTCAAAACTGCCAGGTCGATACCCGGCGCGACGGACTCGACGGTCGCGGCAATTTTATCGCCGGCTTGATTGGCCTGAATCTCGATCTGGCTCGCATAAAGGACCATGTGCGCATTGGTCAGGATACGTTTCCCGGGGATGACCGTGCCGCTCCCGGTGATCTCACTTGGCGTTTCCTTGCTCCACGGCCGATAAGGATCGGGCCGGGCGATGGTCGAAAAAACTTTGACGACCGAATTTTCGACCGTCGGGTCAGCCGGGGCAGGCTTCTGTATCGCGGCATTGGCCGAAGGAGCCGAAGCGACCGGAATGGCTTGCGGGCTGCTCGCCGATTCTGGCGCTGCCCGAAGGTTGGGCACGAGCAGGAAAAAGATCGCAGAAATCAGGGCAGCACGCCGGAAAGAATTGAGGTGGGTTTGCATGCGAGCTGGAGATAACAAAGGCGGTCTGCAAAGCGAGTTCATTTTTCTCGTAGTCGAAAGGACGGTCACCATTCCCATGCCTTAGGATTTCTTTCGGCCGTTTTTCCGAGGCAAATACATCAGGCCAGTCATTGTCAGCAGCGGCAGACGTGTGGAATATCGTTTCTATCCACTAAAACAACACGTTTGCCCGCGATAATGATTCGATCGCGTGAATACATTTCGTATTTTTCCCCGTCTGCCATTTTGATCTGGAAAGGGATTTTTTCCCGCACTGCTGTCTCAAGAGCATCGCGAGTCATAGGTAAAGTGATTTCGCCGAGCGGAGCGTCAATCGGCTTGCATGCTTCGTTGCGTGTTGGCGCAGGCGCACCTAGCCTCCAGCGCCATGTCTGCGCGACAGATTTTCACTCTCGGTCATTCTCCCGATCCCGATGATGCCTTCATGTTTTACGCCATGGCGGAACACAAGATCGATCTGCGCGGCTACGAGTTTGAGCATCGCTTGGAAGATATTCAGACGTTGAACGAGCGCGCCATGCGCGGCGAACTCGACATTTCCGCCATTTCAATTCACGCCTTTGCCTACGTGAGCGATCGTTACGCGCTGCTCTCCTGCGGGGCGAGCATGGGCGATGGCTACGGCCCGATGCTTGTCGCAACGGGAAATGGCCTGACGACCTATTCGCCTGACGAAGTGCGCGAGTCGCTGCGCGGTCAACTCATCGCCGTGCCCGGGAAAATGACGAGCGCTTTTCTCGCATTGCAGCTTTTCCTCGGCGAATTCGACCACATCGTAGTGCCGTTCGACCAAATTTTCGAGGCGGTAAAATCTGGTCGCGCGGGCGTTGGTTTGATCATTCACGAGGGTCAGCTGACCTACGCTTCGGCCGGTTTCAAGAAGCTGCTCGACCTTGGCCAATGGTGGAAAGAAGAAACAGGTTTGCCGCTCCCGTTAGGCGGCAATGTCTTGCGCAAGGGCTTGCCCAAAGACGTTCAGCACGACCTGGCGCAAATCACCCGCGAAAGTATTGACTACGGCCTGGCTCATCGCGAAGCCGCGGTCAACCATTCGCTGCCTTACGCACGCGACATGGACGCAGTGCTCGCCGGCAAATTCATTGGGATGTATGTGAACGATTTCACCCGCGACTATGGCAAGACTGGTCGTGCGGCGATCCGCGAATTTCTGGGCCGGGGCCATGAGCGCGGTTTTGTCCCGGCGCTGGGCGAAATAGAGTTTGCCTAACGAAAACGCAGTCTTCCTACGGCTTGGCTTCCTCGCCCTTTTTCTTTCCGGGTTGCACCAGGTTCTCGACGTAATTCGTGACTCGATGCAGTTCGGTTTGAAAACCGGAAACGAAATCGCTTGGTCCGTACTCGAAAAGGACGACGAAGCTAAAGGTGAAAAAGACGAAGAGGAGAAACCAAAAAAAACTGCGGATAAGACCCACGCGCGGAGGTTAGCCGATTGATTTCCAGCGGTCAACGACTTGAAGACGAGCTTTCCGGACTTGCACTGCGCCGCACAATGCCGCGCTCGCCAGAGTGCACGAGGCGTGCTTCGCTAGCGCCATGCGCGTGCCGCTGCTCGACCTGAGCGAACAATATAGGAATCTGGCCGAGTCCATTCGGCGCGAATTGGATGAAATTTTGGGCACGCAGAACTTCATCCTCGGATCGAAGGTCGAAGAGTTCGAGCGCGCCCTGGCCGAATATTGCGGTGTGAAACACGCCATCGGCGTCTCCTCGGGAACGGATGCGTTACTCGACATTTTCATGGCGCTCGGTTTTGGACCTAACGACGCCGTTATCACGAGCGCTTACACGTTTTTTGCTACCGCCGGATGTCTCGCCCGAGTGGGTGCGAGGCCAGTCTTCGTCGATATTGATTCGGCGACTTTTAACATTTCGATCGACGCGATCGCGCGCTTTCTCGGGATGTGCCGCCGTAACGGGAAAGGGGAGTTGCTCGATTCCGCGGGAAGAGTCGTAAGGGCGATCGTTCCAGTGCATCTCTTTGGTTTATGCTGCGAAATGGATGCGATTAATCAGCTGGCCCAGGAATATCACCTCACCGTGATCGAAGATGCCGCACAGGCGATTGGAGCGGAATATCCCTCGGCCGACGGTCGTCCCCGCCGGGCGGGAACTATGGGCGTCGCCGGCGCGCTCAGTTTTTATCCTTCGAAAAACCTAGGCGCTGCGGGAGACGCGGGAGCAATCATCGCTGACGACGACGAACTGGCGGCGCGCTGTCGCGCTTTTCGCCAGCATGGGATGGAGCCGCGCTATTTCCACCAGGTGATCGGCGGCAATTTTCGGCTCGATGCATTTCAGGCTGCGATCCTGAAGGTGAAATTGCCACATCTCGACGCCTGGTCGGGGACGCGCCGGCGAGTGGCCGATGTTTACCGGGAAAAATTCGAGGCCGCCGCCCTAACGACGACGCTGACGCTGCCGGCTGAGCCATATCGGGATCGTGGCCTAACGAATCATCACATTTATCACCAGTATGTGATCCGCGCGCCCCGGCGCGGTCCGCTGCAACAGCATCTCTCCGAAAGAGGCATCGGGACGGCGATCTATTACCCGCTCGGATTGCACGAACAGAAGTGCTTCGACTATCTGGGATATCGGTCCGGCGATTTGCCCGAAACGGAGCGGGCGGCGCGCGAGACGCTGGCCTTGCCGATTTATCCGGAACTCACCTCCGAGATGCAACAGGCAGTCGTCGATGCGATCGCGGAATTTTATCGTTTATGACTAACGAACTTGGTTTTGTGCACGAGTTCGTTCCTGGCAGTTCGGAGCGCAGTCTGCTGATGTTGCACGGCACGGGCGGAAACGAGCGGGACCTATTGCCGTTAGGGCGCGAATTGGATCCGGCGGCGAGTTTGCTCAGTCCGCGCGGGAAAGTGTTGGAGAATGGCCATCCTCGCTTCTTCCGCCGGCTGGCCGAAGGTGTCTTCGATCTCGAAGATCTGAAGCAACGCACAGACGAGCTGGCGGATTTTGTTATCGCGGCAGCGGAACATTACGGGCTGGATCGGGAGAAGATGGTTGCCGTCGGTTATTCAAATGGCGCCAATATCGCGGCCAGCATTCTTCTGCGCCGACCCGAGATCTTGCGCGCCGCGGTTCTCCTGCGCGCGATGGTGCCGCTCGAGCCCGATCAATTGCGGGATTTGCGCGGCACGCGCGTTTGGATCGCCGGAGGAGACGCGGATACGATTATTCCACGGGAACAGACGGAGCGACTGGCGGAAATGCTCGCGTCGGCGGGAGCGGAGGTAACGGCCCGCTTTTTCCCGACGGGTCATGGCCTAACGAATACGGAGCTGGCCGTGGTTCGGCGCTGGCTGAAGCCTTAGCCCTGCTGGCGACGCGGATTCGTCAGGGCAACGCGACCGGCGGTTTTAATACGGCTTCTTCGAGCCTAGCGCGATCCCATTTGCCTAACGTTGAAGCCGCGTCGTAAACGCTCTGCGCGAAGGTGAGCAGGAGATCGTCCGGTGAAGCCGCGCTGCGCACCGCGTCGTAAGGCAAAACGAATTCCCGCAGCGGCGCGTAATAGCTCGCCTCCGCCGGTTGCACTTTGGCGTCGGCAAATCCCGGCGGTTCCGGATAAGCGTAGGAATAATAAACCGGTGTCGGGCTGGAAGCGTTGCCCGGCCAAAAGCCAACGCTGCTCACCTCCTGCGCATAGGCCTCGCGCGTCACCGCATCGGGCAAATGCGGGACACCACCTGGATGCGGCGGAGCGGTCCGTCCGGAGAAGCGTGTCACCGCGAGGTCAAAGCTGCCCCAAAAGAAATGCACCGGACTGCACTTCCCGCAGAAACGAGAGCGAAATTTTTTCAGGACACGATCTGACTGTCGCAGCACCTGCCAAAATCGATGCGCCTGTCCGGGGATGTAGGCGCAATGCATCTCATCTTTGTCAAATGCAATCGGCTCGGCAATTTCGTTAGGCGTTGGATCGATTTTCACCGGCAACGCGAGCTTTTCTAAAGCACCCATGACTTCGCGATAAAAGTCGGCGACTGATTGCGGGCGAAGTGGCAAGACTCGCACGGCGCCATCGCTCTTCAGAATGCGCAGCTCATGGCTGATGAAATCGAAGCGGATCTCAAATGTGTCAAAGCCATGCGGGATTGGCGAAGTCGTTAGGCCGCGAGCAGTGAGATAGAGCGTGACGTGCCACGAGTGATTGATCCAGGGTGTAAGAGCGAGACGCACCTTGCCCACGATCTGCGTCCACATGTGGAGCGTCTCGGCGGTGGGCTGCCATTCGCCGAACGGAAGAGGCGGCCAGATTTTCTCGCGATCGGCTTCGGAAAGAGTCGGCGGTGCAGGCGGTAGATTCATTTCTGTCCGGCAATCTACCTGCCGGCAAAAAAGTTGCGACCCCGAGCGAGCCAGCCTATATCAGACGCTCGTTCTTCCCACGGCGCGGGTAGGTACCGAAGTGGCCAAACGGGGCGGACTGTAAATCCGCTGGCTTACGCCTTCGCTGGTTCGAATCCAGCCCTGCCCACCATCCTTTCTCGCGCAAGCTTGCGTGCCTTTGGTTCGGGCGAGCGATTTCTTTACAAACCTCCGCCATCAGATGCAGATTCGTCCTTCACGCATCTGTCTATGATCAAATTCATCCTGGGAATCATTGTTGGAGCCGCTGTTTTATTGCTCGTCGAGTTTCTCTGGGTCACTCGCGGCGGACTCAGCATGGCCACCGCCGCCAGTCCGCTGCCGGGAGAGCGTTACCTCGCGAATCATGCAATCGCCACCTCGATCGGCCGCGCCGCGCAGGATCAATCACCTGTCTCGCCGGATGAAGCTAACCTGATTGCCGGGGCCAAGGTCTATCAGCAATACGGATGCATGGGCTGTCACGGGAGTTATGGCCAAGGTCCGAGCGACATGTCGAAACGGATGTATCCGCATATTCCGCCTCTTCTCCCGCCGTCGGAAGGTGTGACCGACGATCCGGTCGGCGTGACGCGCTGGGTGGTCAGGAATGGAATACGCTTTAGCGGTATGCCAGCCTTTAACGGTATGTTGAACGAGACCCAGCAGTGGCAGGTATCTCAACTACTGGCCCATGCCAACCAGTTATCGCCTGCGGTCCGGAAGGAACTCGGTGGAAAGAGCGAGTAGATCGTCTCCCAAGAGCTACCACCTGGCTCGATCTTAAGAGTTAGTTTTGCTTTGCGGATTGTCGTGCGCTTTGTGGCAGAGATAACCTGGAGACGGAGAAACGTTCGACTTATCCTGAGTGTCGGTCAGATATGTAATCCCGGCAGCCGGCGCGCGGGCTGTGGGCCCAGGGGTGTGACGCCATCAATTTTCCAGTCCTTCTGTTCAGCGGTGAAGCTATAAAGGTAGGCGCGCGCGGTTCCATCCGTGGTCGTTAGGTAAACCTGCATCATGGCGGTGGGCCCGGCGACTTCGACGGTGCCAAATTCCACCTGTCCCGCCTGAGTCATGCAGGCAAAGTCGCGTCGGATCATCTGTTCGAATTGCGCACGGGAAAATTTCTGCTGTACTACGGAGGCCGCTTGTTTGTATGCGGCGTCAAAATCGTCCGCTCGCAAAGAGGAAAGCTGATGGTTGACCACGGAGTATAGCTCACGGGCCGCGGGGGCAGGAAGACGCGCGCGCGAAATAGAGGTCGCGATGACCCCGGCCCCACAAAGGGCGAAGAAGCAGAAAAGCAGTGCAGCCTTAACTCGTTGATTCATCGTTAGGCGGGACGGCTCGGATCGATCCGGCGCAAATATTGGTAACTATAAATGCCGGTGTCATGGCCGTCGCCCCAGCTTGGTTGGAGCGCGTACCCCCCCACCATTTTCCAGCCGCGCAAAACGAAGCTCTGCTCGTTGTAACTGACTTCTGGCCTAACGAGATCGCCGAGTACGTCAGGCTCGCCGCCGCACGCCGCACAAGGACAGGCTGTGCGCAGGAAGCGCAAAGGGAGAAAGGTTTCGCTCCCGTCGTTCCACTGGATGGCAAGTTCGCTGCCGATTTGCTCGATGTTGGCCGGCTCGAGGCGCATAAGGACAGGCTAGCCAGCTGAAGCCGACAAGCAATTGCTGGAAGAATGGGCAATGAGTGGCGGTCTTGAGGGGAGGTCGCGGTAAGGTGGAATTAGAAGCGCCTGTGCCAATCCGGAGTGAGTTTCGCTCGCCCTCAAGCGCGCAATGGCCGCGACCGTTGACCGAAGATGGCTGTGCCAATCCGGACCAGGGTGGCGCCTTCTTCAATCGCGATTTCAAAATCGCCGCTCATTCCCATTGAGAGCTGGGGCAGGCGCAGCTTGAATTCACCTTCCAGCGCATCCCGCAGCTCGCGCAGGGCAACGAAGTGGTGGCGCGACATTTCGGCCTTGAGGGCAAGCGGAGGAATAACCATGAGTCCTTCAATCGTTAGGCACCCTAGCGAAAGTAAGGATTCGAAATCACCCCGTAATTCCACCGGCGAAAAGCCGTGTTTGCTCGCTTCTCCCGCCATATTGACCTGGAGCAGGACGCGCGGTCGCGAACCCTCCTCGCCCGCCACGCGCTGCATGTCCTCAGCCAGGCCGAGAGAGTCGATTCCGTGAAATAACTCGAAGAGCGGCAGCGCCTGCCGGATTTTGTTCTTCTGCAAGTGACCGATGAAATGCCAGCGCAAACGCGAAGAGAGAAGCGGAATTTTCACCCGCGCCTCCTGCACCCGGCTTTCTCCAAATAGCGTCTGGCCCGCCTCAGCCGCGCCCTGAATTTTCTCGGCCGGATGGGTCTTTGAAACCGCGACCAACTCGACGTCGTTAGGCGAGCGGCCGCTTTTTTTGGCCGCTTCGACCATCCGCGCCTGCACACGCTCGAGATTGTGCGCGATTTCTTCCATTGGCGCATAATTTCATCGGGCGCCGGAAGCGGCAAGAACTCTTCAAGGCAGCGGCTGATGCCTAACGAGTGAATTTGAATTGAATTTTTTTCTCGTTTTCCTTAAGCCGTTGCCATGCAGCGCGCTGCCATCCTTTTCGTTCCTCTTTTCCTTCTCCTTCACGCCCCGATCATGGCGGCGGAAAAATCCTTCGCCCAACCCGGCATGGCTCAGGTTCCGACCTGGTCCCGCGATGATCTGAACTTTTTCCTCCACGGCTCGATGGGTACGGAGATTTTTCCCGAGCCGGTGCTGCGCACGTTCATCAAGGTTTACCCGGAACTGTTTCCCACTTCAAACCTTGCTCATCTCGGCCTCATTCCCGATCCTGATTTTGGCTGGCCCATCGGTTTTAGTCGCAAGACAGCGGTAAAACATCTCGGCAATCTGCCGGCTGTCGGAATCAACTGCGCGTCCTGTCATGTCTCGCAAATCACTTCGACAGCGAGCGACAAGCCAATCCGCCTCCTTGGCACGACGAGTGACTTTAATGTGGAGGCGCTTTTTGGCGCGGTCCTTGGCGCTACCTTCAAGACAACCGATCCCGCGAATATGAAAAAATTTCTCGCGCTTTATCTCGGCGCCAGGCCGGCGGCGTTTGAGGCTGCCTGGGAGAGGCAACAAGACAAGATCGTGGCGACGATGAAGGAAGATCCGTCAGGTGCCAAAGACATCGCGCCCGGTGAACTGAACGAGATTGCTACTGCCGATCTGCAGCCACCAATCGATAGCGACACCGATCTGGCCTCGCGCGCTCACGCCATGCTTCGCCTTTTTCACAATATCCGCGCCGTCCTGCATGTGCCCGATCAGCCACCGGAGAAGCTGCCGCCCGCTTCCGGTCCTGGGCGCAACGATGCGTTCGGTTTGCTCTCCGCTTCGCTCCTGAATTCGCCGCAGCCGTACGCGCCGATCAAGTTCGGTCTTGTCTGGAACGTGGAGAAACGACCCTGGGTGCACTGGGACGGGAACACGCGTTCGCCAATCGCGCGCAATCTTTTGGCATCGTTAGGCCTCGGCGCACCCTTGCACGGCAACAAGGCTGATCTCGATTTCCAAGTCGTTAGGCGACAGACCGAATTAACCGAGAAAATCCGGCCGCCGCGTTATCTTTTTGCCATCAGCGAAAGCAAAGCCAAACAGGGTGCGAAGCTGTTCGCCACGAACTGCGCCAGTTGTCATGCCGGACCGGAGAACGACCAGCGCTTGCACGCCGTGGCTGAAGTCGGGACTGACCCGTTGCGCGCCAGTCTTTTTAACCAAAGACAGGCCGATGGCTTCAACAAGTTCCTCGCTGAGCTGGAGCTAACAGGTTACCAGCCACCTAAAGAACCAGGCGTCCGCAGCACGGGCAAATATTTTGCCGCAAGCCTAGGTGGCGTGTGGGCGCGTTCGCCCTATCTGCACAATGGCTCGGTGCGAACGATGCAGGAACTGTTGCGTCCGCCTAACGAACGCTCGAAAAGCTTCCATCGCGGCTCGCAACGGTACGATGTTGCCCAAATGGGATTCACGGACGACGGCGCCTTTCTGCTCGATACGACGATGGAGGGTAATTCCAATTCGGGGCACGATTACGGGACTCATCTCTCCGCGAAGGAGAAGGCGCAATTGATGGAATATCTGAAGACGCTCTGAGTTGGTAATTCCGATCGGAGAGGATTAGCGTCTCGGGGCTAGTTAGCGACAATTTACTCGCGTGCACCTACAATATTTACGGCCGGAATTCTCGAATCTGCGGCACGTCGAGAATCCGAATCTTCTCCGGCGGATTCTCCACCGCCCAAACCAGCGCGCGGACCATTTGGCCGATGCTCACCAAGCCGAGACGGCGGGCAGACTCCCTCGTCGAAGGAATTAACTCCATGATCCAATAGATCGGGATGATGGCATAGGGCCACCAATGGCCGGGTCCAAGGACATACCACGGCCTGACGAATGTAACTGGCAGACAGGTTTCGCGCAGCAGGGCTTCGCCCTTTTGTCGCACCTCGATGAAGGCCTGCATCATGCGCGAGGGATAGGCCACACTCAGGTAGATGAAATGTTCCACTCCTGCGTCGCGGGCCGCTTTGGCTGCTACCTGTATTGAGACAAGATCGATTTCCTGGAACTGCTTCGCCTTCGCCGGGCTTGGGTGCGGCGTTCCAATCAGGTGCACAAAGGTGTTGGTCGGCCGGAGTTGATCGGTGTAGGAATCCATTTGCAATGGATCGGCCACGATGGGTTGAACGTTGGGCGACAATTTGCCCTCCGAACCGGGCCGGATTACCGCCCTAACGACATGGCCATGCGCTTGCAGGGCAGGAATAAGACGAGAACCGATGTAACCCGTGCCACCTGTCATTAACACCGATTTTGAGGGAGTCATTTCGCCGCTATCTCAGCGGAAATCGAATCAGGTGACAAGAGCTTTCCCAAGGGCTGAGCGAACCCGAAAGCTATAGCAATGTCATCATTTGCCGGGCTAGCTTTGGACCGATGCCGGCTTCCTCATGTTTGAAATAGACGAAAGTCTCGGACCATTTGTCGCTTTGCTGCCTAACGATCTCAGCCCAGCGTTCTACGTCTGCGGTCGTGTAATCTTCGCGGCGCAAACGCAGATAGCCATAATCGGCCGTGGTAATAGTTGGCGTACTGAGTTTCTCGGTATCAGCTATACAGAGCGCGATGTTATGCTCACGCAAGAGAGCAAAGACTTCCTCATCCAGCCAGGACGCATGTCGAAACTCAAATGCACCGCGCATGGTTGGTAGCTCACGCAGAAAAGCGCTCAGGACCTCCACGTCTTTTTTGAAGTTCGGGGGGAGTTGGAAAAGAATCGGACCGAGACGCTCGCCCAGGCCTGAGGCTACGCGGCAAAAATAGTCCAGCGTGTCGTGGCAATCGCGCAGTTTGGACCAGTGAGTGATTTTCTGCGGCGCTTTCAGGGCAAAGCGAAACGTTTCCGGCGTTTGCGTTTTCCAGTTCTCAATCGTCTTGGGCGAAGGAATGCGATGAAAAGTATAATTGATCTCGGTCGTCTTTAGGCGTTCGGCGAAATAGGGCAGCATCTTGGTCGCGGGCAAATCCTCCGGGTAAAACGAGCCCTTCCATTCTGTGTATTGGAAACCCGAGGTTCCGATCCAGGTCTTCATGCGCTTCCATCATGCGTTGGGAATAGCAGGCTGACAAATTGTCCACTTTCGGCGCAGGCTGAAGTGTCAATGAGCTCAGCACTACGCTTTCGAGGCGCCCTGTTTCCTAAGAGCACTCCGGGCCAGATGACTAACGAATATCGTCACACCAATCGTCGCGAGGAGGCCGACACCGAGAAAGGTCCATTCCAACGGCGTATGACCTTTCTTACCTCCACCCAGGCCGGCTTGTCCGATGGCGCCGAGATAAGCATAAAGTATCGTTCCCGGCAGCATGCCGACGGCTGAGGCTAGCAGATAGGGCCAAAAACCGATCGAGGTTAGGCCGTAGAAGTAATTGCTGAGGTTAAAAGGAATCAGCGGGCTAAGCCGAAGCAAGCCGACGATTTTCCAGCCCTGTCGCCCGACGGCTTGATCGATCAGGCCGAATTTCTTATTCTTGCGAGCGAGTTTCTCGATACGCGCGCGCACCAGATAGCGCGCAACCAGAAAGGCGAACCCTGCGCCCAGGGTTGCGCCGCTGAGTGCGACCAACGTTCCACCGACAATGCCGTAAACCAGCCCGGCTGCGATCGTCAGAATCGATCCGGGCAGGAAGAGTACGGCAGCGAGAGCATACGCGCCGACAAAGATAAAGGCTCCGGTCACGCCGAGATGGCGAATCCAGTTTGTAAAAACCCTGACCCATTCCGCCACCGGCAAGAAGGAAATCGCGACCGACAGGCCTACGAGCCCAAGGACAAGCGCGATCCACTGCCAGTATTGCCGCAGCCATTTCATGAGCGGGCGCGCCGATAAAGCCAGCCGGTGAGCTTGCGGACGCGTGGCGTGAGCCGCTTCCTGTTCCATGTTTCCGCTGACTTTAGGACGAGGCTGCTAAACGTCGGATAGGCAAAGACTGTCGAGGAAATGTCTTTCAACCCGATCTTGTGTCGGATGGCGAGAGCGAACTGCTGAATCAATTCGCCAGCGTGTTCGCCGACGATCGTTGCGCCGATCACCCGATCGCTCCCACACGTAACGAGCACTCGGGCGAACCCTTCCTCCGCTCGCTCCGTCACGGCGCGATCGACTGCCTTCATTTCCTGCTCGACCAGATCGTATTCCACGCCCTGCTTTCGGGCGGCGCTTTCCGTTAGGCCAACCGTCGCGACTTCCGGGTCCAGATACGTGCACCACGGAACTGATGAGTAATCGATTTTCTGCCGCAGGAAACCGAAAGGCACGAGCGTGTTTCGAATCACAATCCGCGCGTGGTAGTCGGCCACATGAGTGAATTGCAGCTGTCCGAGCACGTCACCGATCGCGTAGATGCCGCGCTGAGTTGTTTCGAGATGCTTGTCGACCGTCACTCCACCCTCCGTAAAAGCGACCTTTGCCTTTTGCAGGTCCAGGTTCTCGACATTAGGTCGTCGTCCCGCCGCGACGAGCAAGGCATTCGCCAGGATCGTCTGATCGCCTGCACGCAGCCTTAGACCCCCCTCCGTCTGCCTGACCTCGCTGATCTCCGCATTCGCTAGCACCCGCGCGCCCTCTGCTTCGAGGCGTGCGCGGACAAACTCGCTCACCGCCGGATCTTCCTTGCTCAGCAAGCGCGGCCCATTCTGGACAATTGTAACCTTCACTCCGAGCCGGCCAAACATCTGGGCCAGCTCGCAACCTATCGGGCCGCCGCCCACAATGATGAGCCGCTCGGGCTTCTCCTTCAATTCATCAAAGATGGTTTCGTTGGTATGGAAAGGCACACGGCTGGTCCCAATCGCTTCGGGGATCATGGCGCGCGAGCCAGTAGCAATAACGAAATGACGGGCACGCAGAATGTTTTCGCCGACCTTAAGTTCGTTAGGGGAAAGGAAGCTTCCTTCCTCGTGAAAGACATCCACGCCCAACGACTCAAAGCGTTGCGCTGAATCTAATGGTGCCAGCTCGGACCTTCGGTCTCTCATGCTGGCGAAGACTGTTGCGAAATCGAACTCCGGTTCGACGTCCTGTGCGCCCCAGGCTGACGCTTTTCGCATCCGATCCAGCAAACGTGCGGAAGAAATGAGCGCCTTACTCGGCACGCAACCGAAGTTGAGGCAGTCGCCTCCCATCTTGCTGCGTTCAACCAGGGCCACGCGCGCTCCCAGCGCGACTGAACCGGCGGCGGTCACCAAACCAGCCGTGCCCGCACCGATCACGACAAGGTTATAGGTTCCGGCGCCTTTCTTCATCAGCTTAGGAGAATCGGCGGCAATGGATATTCCTGGACGTGCTCCTCATGCCTGGGAGGGATTTAGGTCGAGTTATTGATAGGACGCAACTGCAAACGTGGCGCAGTCTTGCGGTGTAGGTTACGGACCGAGGTGAAGGTGTGAAGGAGCAGAAACAAAAAGACGCGGAGGATTTCTCCCCCGCGCCTCCTAGTTTGGTGTTAATGACTTACGGCTTGGCAGGCTGATCGTTATCGTGCCCCTTCTTCTTTTTCGGCGGCGCGTGGCCAGCTGCGTGAGCCTTGGCTGCTTCTGACCCATTTACGACTGCCGGGGCGTGATGCACCGCGTGGGAATTCATTTGAGCGTTTTTTGGCGTTGCGTGATGCTTCGCCACTTCCGCGTGATGGGTTTGTGCCGCGGACCTGGCAGCTGCGTTGTGCTCCGCGTTCGCCACATGTTGCTGATGCGCAGTGGCCTTCTTCTTAGCCTGCCTGTTAGCACTCTCGGCCTTGGCATGCTGCGGCGTCTTTTCATGTTGTGCTGTGCGTTCCTGCTTAGCGGTTGGCTTTGCATTCTGCCCTTGCTCGCGATTCGCAGCCTGAGTTCCCTTCTTCGAGTTAGCCGCGGCGTTTGCCGCAGGCTTCGCGGCCGCGTTGTTGTTTTGCTTGTTTTGTACCGCACTCACGGCCTCCGGCGATGGCTTGCCGTTATTAGCTTTCGCCTGCAAAGCGGGATCATTCTTAGCGGCTTCCACTGTGGACCGCTGTGCTGAGACAGGAGCAACGTGGGGCCCTTTGGCCGCCGCTTTCTCTGCCGCGCTGGGTTGTGCCTGGATACCGCCCTTTCCATTGAAGCTTGGTTGTGAGCCCGACGGATTTTTTACGACCTCCCGATTGACATAAGTCGTGTTAATGACCTTCGTGTTCACCCGGCTAGCGGCGGTGTTATAATGAAAAGTGTTACCTTCCCATCTCCCGCCGACATATCCGGTTCCTACGTATCCATAGCCGTAGTTTATTCCACCGTAGAAGCCGACGTGGGGGCCCCAATAACCTTCATGAAACACGTAGTTGCCGTTAGCGAAACCCCAGTAGCCCGGTGTCCAAAGGAACCCGACCCGGGGTGCGATAATCCAGACGCCCGGCACCCAGTAATAACCATATGGACCGTAGGCCCAGTAGCCTGGCGTCCAGATGTAACCCGGCCCCGGACAAAGTGGTTGTTCATAGACAGGAATAGCCGGCGGAGCGAATCCCACCGAAACGGCAACATATGCCGACGACGAGGCGAGCGGCAGCCCGGCAAAGAGCAATGCCGCGAGCGCAAAAGTAGATAGTTTATTTTTCATTTCAGTATTGGCTTGTATTAGAAGAGAGACGTGCCCGGCGCAGAAATATTCAAAGCAATTTCCGCAACGCCGATGTAAACGCCCTCGACTTAACAATATGAGAATCGATGGGAACGCGGGACTGCGCGTATGGTCACGAAATTTTCCTCTGAGGCAGTGTGTCGACTCGTGACCTGTGCACTCACGTGCGATCTGCGATTCAAATCAACTTTTCCAAGAGGAGGCGAGATGCGGTGAAGCGGCCGCTAAATTTATCTGAATGCTCCTTTTGGAGAGCAGGAGCGAAGGTCTCGCGATAGCGATGATAATCTTCGAGCGATTGGCAACGGTACTGCATGACATAGGCTGGCTGTTCCCCGACAGGTTCATGTATCTTGTACATGCTGCATTCACTGAAGCAGCCGGTCCGGAGCACTTCGGGGATGTGCACCTTTTTCATCCAATCGCGCCACTGCGTTTCGATCTCGGATTGGATGGTGACAGTGACGCTGTAGACGATCATCGCGCACACCGGGCTGCGGAGCTTGCCGGCATATTTCCTGGTTACTGCAGGTGTAACATGAACATTCCACGGCCGAACGTAGCAGCGTAAAGGGAGTTACCTGAGGCTTGATATTCAAGATCAGTCACGGGAACGTTAGGCAAACCTTGCGCCGGTGCGCGCCAGGTCGCTCCGGCGTCGCTTGAGCTATAAACACCGACATCTGTCGCCACATAAAGAGTGGAGCCGATGACGACGAGGTCGTTGACCGGTGCCTGCGGCAGATTACCAACAATGCTCGACCAGGTGATACCGCCGTCACTCGTTTTTAAGACGTACGGTAACGGCACGCCTGAGCGAAAGCCGGAGAATGTGGCATAGGCAATCTGCGCGTTGGTAGGATCTACCGTCACTCTGGTGACCCAGTTGCCAGGCACGTCTGAGTCTGTAACGCGTGTCCAGTTAGCGCCGAGGTTAGTTGTAAACCACAGACGTCCGTCATCCGTTCCCGCAAAGATACGGTTGGAATCTGTCTTGGCGCTTGCCACGGTTGTGACCGTGCCAAAGGGATAGCTCGGATCGCGGCCTGGGCCGCCTGTAAGATCAGGACTAATCACTGACCAATGGACGGCGTGGTCCACCGAGCGATTTACCTGATTGCCGGCATAGTAAAGAACGGCAGGATTAGCCGGGTCGAATTGCAGTGGGGTAAGCCAGTTACGACGGGATGAGGTCGTCGCCCCGGTGAAATCGGAGCCGGTATTCCCGCCATCGGTTGAGCGGAGGCAATCTCCGTATTGGCTGCAACCATAGACGAAGTTTTGGTTCGTAGGATCGATCAATGCCTCGAGGCCATCGCCACCAACATAGGTATTCCAGCTTGTGCCGCCATAGGAACGATTCACCCCGTTGTCCTGCGCACCGCCCACCACTCGTCGCCCGTCCTGTTCGCTTACATCCACGCTATAGAATTGCGTGAATGGCTGACTGACCGCAAAAGTCCATTGATCGTTGGATCCGTTTACATCCGAGCGATAGGTGCCTCCGTCGTTACCAAGGTAAACCCGGCCCGGCACCTTCAAGTCCCAGGCCATCGCATGGTGATCGGGATGTGGATTAAATTCGCCGGTGAAGGACACGCCGCTGTTTTTGGATTCACAAAGATAAACCCCACCGGCAAAAACATGAGTCTGGTCGAGCGGATCGACCCATACCCGCCCAAACCACCAGCCATAGCTCGATTGTGCTCCGCCAAGAGTAGAGTTAGGCGAAAGATTCGTCCACAAGTCGCCGCCATTGTCGGAACGATAGAACCCTTGGAAGAAGCCGCTCGTCTGGTTAACAATCGCATAGAGGCGTTGCGGGTTGGACGGCGCCAGCGCGATCCCGATTCGGCCGATGGTCGAAGAGGAAGCGGGAAGACCGTTCGTTAGGCGAGTCCAGGTTGTTCCCCCGTCAATGGAGCGAAAGACGCCCGAGCCAACCCCGCCATAAGTGCGCAGGTCAGGCTCACGAAGATGATCCCACATCGCGGCATAGACGCGGTTGGGATTTGTGGGATCGATCGCCAGATCAACCGCTCCCGTCGTATCATTGTCGCCTGCCAGCTTGCGAGTCCAGGTAGTCCCTCCGTCGATCGACTCATAAACTCCTCGATCACCGCCGTGACTGTAAAGTGGCCCGGCCGCAGCCGCGAAGATATGCTGTGAGTTTGTCGGGTCGACCATCAGCCGGCCGATAGCTCCCGAATGCTTCAGGCCTACCCGCGTCCAGGTCGTGCCGCCGTCGGTCGATCGATAAATGCCGACGCCGCCATAAGTGATACTTCCGCCGCCAGGATTTGCCTCTCCTGTGCCGGCAAACAGTGTTCCGTCCTGAGTGATGATCAAGGCGCCCATCGATTGCGGATTTGTCGCCGGCCAGATCGCGGTGAAGTTCAATCCCTTATCGGTGCTTTTCCAGATCCCGGCGGTCGCCGCCGCCACATAAACTGTATCGGTTGCCACCGGATCAACCGCGATATCTACCACGCGACCGCCGATGTTGGTTGGGCCGACAAATTTCCAGTGCGCGGTCGCACGCACCGGATCTGACTTTGTTTCTTCAGTCAGCGCGGCTGCTTGCGCCGCAGCTTTCTCGAGTGCGCCGGAAGGAATTCCGCCATGGACTACCCGCTGCGTCACAAACCAATCTTCCGGCGGGGACTCCTTTTGTTCGCGTTCGATTTCCCGGGCCTGATCGCGATCTCGCACTGGTCGCATCACCGAACCGGCCGGAATGGAATGCAGCAAGACCCCGATGAGCGAAAGAGTGAGCAATGCAGCGATGGAATAACGAATGCGTTTCATTGAAGAATCAATTGTGGCGAACGGTGGTGGTCGCCGTCAAGGGCGCTGCGAACAGCGTTCCCTCATCGAGTGAAAACGGGACGTGCGGTTGCCGTCAGCTTTTCGCTCGCCTTTTCCAATCGCCTGCGGCAGTTTCGGCCTTGCTTGCTGGGTTAATCTCTCCACCACATCCACGCCATGAAGAGAGTGAGATCAGCGTTGTTCGGTCTTGTTTTTATGACGGCTTCGTCTTCGACGTACGCCGATTGGCGTTTCGGCGCGGAGACCGGCGCGCTTTACGAAAGCAATCTCTCAAACTCGGACCGCGCCTCCGATGTGCAAAGCGACTGGGCCTGGCAAGGCGAGGCACACGCCTCCAACGGTCTCCAGCTGACGCGCGATCTGCGGCTGGATGTTGGAACGGATTTCCGCAGCGTCGCTTGGAGCGAATACGATGCCTTCAATCGCATCGGCGCAGGTGTTTCCACTAACTTGCGTTATCGATTTGGTCTGGGCCGGCTCGCGCCATGGCTGCTGCTCGACGAGCGGATTGGTTATGATCATTTTCAGCAGAGCGCGCAAAGCCGGTGGGACGAAACGGCTGCTTTGCGTGGAGGAATATTTCTAACCGAACGAATGGCTTTGGAGGCGGGATACACTTTCGAGAATCTCGCCTCGTCCGGCGATTTCTTCGATCGCCAGGGCCATCGCCTCGACGCGGGGATGATCTTCGATCTTACCTCTTCCCTGCAGGTCAGAGTAGGATACTCCTTTCGCAACGGCGGAGTCATCTCCTATGCAGTCCCGCCTCGCCCGGATGTCTTTCGCATAGCAACGGTCCGGGTGGGGGACACCGCGTTTGGCGCTTATCCACTCTACAATGCCTATCGCTTCCGCGCAGAGACGCACGCGGCTTCGCTGACGGTCGGCTATACGCTGACAAGGTATCTCTCGGCGCAAGCCGGTTATGAGTACAGTGTCACCGTTCACGATTCGTTAAGTTACGAAAATCATCGCTTTGAAGCGAAAATTATCTTCGCCTACTGAGTGAGACTCTCCCGCACAGCAACTCTTTTTGCACTTTCCAGCCGAAGACCCGGTGGCGAGTACCTCATGGTCCACATGATCGCCTGCCTGGTGGTAGCAGCGGGATCGAGCTATATCAAGGCTGGGACGCTGGAAGTCACAGTGAAAGATCTAAAGGGCGCGCCGGTTTCTGACGCTGTCGTCTATGCAAAAGGCAACGGAACTCAGCTCACCCATTCGCCGAAGCAGCAAGTCATCGACCAGCAGAACAAGCAGTTTGTTCCTTATGTCACCGCAGTCCAGGTCGGCACGGCAATCATTTTCCCGAACAAGGACAACATACGCCACCATGTCTATTCTCTCTCCCCGGCGAAGAAATTTGAGCTACCGCTTTATACCGGCGTGCCGGCAGCGCCGGTTCTTTTCGATAAGGAAGGATTTGTTACCCTGGGTTGCAATATTCACGATTGGATGATTGCCTATGTTGCCGTCCTAGCGACACCTTATTTAAAGGTGACAGGAAATGACGGACATGTCAGACTGACCGATCTACCATCGGGCAGGTATACCGTAGAGGCCTGGCAGCCTCTCCTGAAGCGCAAACCGGAAGAGCTGGCTCAGGTTATCGACCTTTCGAGCACCACCAGCAAAGCCATTGCCTTTAGCATGGAACTAAGGCCCGACTTTCGGGCCCGACGTGCGCCCGACTTAGGCACCGGAGGATATCCCTGAAATTTCGATTCCGGCGGTTTCGGAGCCGTTTGCTTTTCTTTCTTATTGCCCTCCTGACCCTTCTGCAAAGCGCGACCTATCTGGTCGTTCGTCAGGCGAATCGACAACATGCTTTGGACGAAATCGAATCGCGCCTGCGCGCTGGAGCGCGGATCTTCATTAAGCTCATCGAGCAGCGAAATCAGCAGATTGCGGGAGCCGCTGCGATCATCTCACGCGACCACGCCTTTCAACAGGCTTTTGCCGGAGCGAGTCAAGATCGCCTGACAACTCTCTCCGCGTTGGAAAGTCTGCGGAGTCGAGTAAACGCTGATCTTGTTTTCATCGATTCACTCGAGAATAAACTTCTCTTCGATAGTCATCGCCCCGACTTGCACGACGTGCCATTCCCTTTTCCTAAACTAATCGCCAAGGCGGAAAAGAGTGAAGCAGCCAGCGCATTTGTGGTCATTGACGATCAACTTTACGCCATGGCGGCGACGCCGCTTCTGGCGCCCGAGCCGATTGCCTGGCTCTGTTCGGGGTTTCGGATAGACGATAACTTCGCCCGCGAGATATCGACCTATACCAATTTGGAGATTACGTTTCTAAGTCCGCCAAAGGTTTCCGCTACTACTTTGGAGGGTCGGCAGCGAGCCAGGCTGGCGGCAATCCTGGGCAACAGTCGGCCTCCGAATATGCAGGTGACTGACCTTCGTCTCGCAGGCGAAAGATTCCTGAGTTATTCTGTATCGCTGCCGGCGGAAAATGCGAAGGTCGCGGCGCTTCTCCAGCGCTCGCTCGACCAAGAGCTCGCGCCCTATCTCAAACTCGAACGCACTTACCTCGTTCTCGCGCTCATCGGTCTCGTCATCTCCGTCGCCCTGGGAACCTGGATAGCCCGGGGAGTCTCGTACCCCGTGCTCGAACTCGCCCGGGGCGCCCATAAGATCGCAGAGGGCGATTACCGGCATCGGGTGAGAGTCAAGCAAAAGGACGAGCTAGGTTTGTTGGCCGGCATGTTCAACAAAATGAGCGACGGCCTGGCAGAGCGCGATCGGGTGCGAGATTTGTTAGGCAAAGTCATCTCGCCGCAAGTGGCCGCGGAGTTATTGCAAAGAGGCATGACTCTCGGCGGAGAGGAACGGGAAGTGACGGTGCTGTTTTCGGACCTGCGCAATTTTACCGGAATGTGCGAAGCGCTCCCGCCGCAGGAAATGCTTGCGATTCTTAATCATTACTTCACCCGCATGGCGGCCGTTGTTGAACGCCACGGTGGCGTGGTCGACAAGTACGTCGGTGACGCGCTTATGGCTTTGTTCGGCGCGCCGCTCTGTAATTCCGACGATGCCGATCACGCATTGAAGGCAGCGCTGGACATGGTCGCGGCGGTCGACGACCTGAACCGCGAGTGGCGGGCCCGAGGCGTGGCGGCGATTGGTGTTGGCATCGGGATTAACACCGACGTGGTCGTGGCCGGCAACATGGGTTCGGAAACGCGACTCAATTACACCGTGATTGGCGATGGCGTAAATCTCGCTTCGCGTCTTGAAGGCCTGACAAAAACTCCGGAATATGAAACGCGGATCATCGTCAGCGCTTCCACCCTGGCAAAGGCAAGAGACCGCTATCGCACTCGGCGATTGGGAGAAGTGGCGGTGCGCGGCAAGCAATCCACTACGGAAATCTTTGCTCTCCTTGATCGCGAGACTACGACAGACCGCGAACCAAATGACCTAACGAGCTAGCTGGAACAGTCTGCTCCGGTGGCAGGCAGATATCTGACCGCTGCAACCGACTTCAACTTATTCCCAGTAACCGAAATCAACAGACAGAGTAAGCGCCATCCCTTGTGATATCGGCCTGGCTCGCAGACAAAGCATGGGGAGAGTCTTGCCGGGTAAAATCCCCCGGCAAGACCTGGGATTGCTAACAGCAAAACTGTGGCTATCCGCGGGCCGTTTGCGCCAGCACGATAAGAAGGGAGACGAGCGGCCAGGCGACCAGAGCGATCACCAGACCAAAGACTATCATCTCAATGACGTAATTGCGCCGTTCCTCCCGTGCCAGCAGGTCCTGGCTCATTTGACGGAAAGCCCGCAACTCAGGTCTTGGCCGGCGTTTGGCGTTCGGCGAGGCGATAGCGACGTTATCCGCCGGCTCCTGAAACGAGTAATCCGTGCGCGGCATTGTGCGGCAGAGCCGTAACTCTCGTCTCTCGTGGTTAGCGAGAGCTCGGTGGTTAGCTGATATTGATATGGCTTTCATGTGTAGTGTGAGTTTGCGATTTGTGTCTTGCGACAGCTGGAACTGGTCCAGTTGACCCGCAGCGCCTGCTACGGGGAAAACCTGGCCGGCGCCTCGCCGCATGCGAGGCTAGCGCAGATCAGACCCCGACCGTCCACCGCCGGAAACCGGCTGCGTTGGTCGAAGTGTAAGAGGTTTTCATCGTGCCCAAACCTAAGGGCGCTTTTTGCGGCTGTCGAGTCCTCAGGAGTGAAATTAAATGTAACTTATTTGAAACAAGATGGTTACGAGTGTAAATTTCAGGTGACAATTGGACGCAGACCGCAGGAATCTTCGCTCCAAAGCCACGCCACCATTTTAACTTCAGCTTGGTAATGAACCAGTCGCGAGGATAGCCTCCGCCTTGAGTGACCGCGGAATGAAACACCCTTACTTGACCACCACCGTTACGTGTCGAAATGGCTTTAGTGACCAGTAAGCAAAAATATCTCGTCCGGGCGGCTTCTTGGCGAAATGCAGCCGCCAGTAAATCGATACCAGATGCTCCTTATCGCCGCGAAACCGGCTGAAGGATGCCGTCACCGGCGAAAACTTTCGATAGGCATCATCAAGTCGCGCGACCGTATCGTGATGTGCCAATACGACCATCCCGCCCAGTGCAAGTACTACCACGACCAGCAGCGTAAGAATCAACTTCATAGTTGCCGCCACCATTACTCAGCAATCCTCCAATGGAAACCCAAAGTTCGCCATGCCCGAACATGAGCATTGCCTTAGTTGTTCGGAGATCGGTCCTTCAGTTTCCTTGCAGGAAGGAATTCGTGCGCTGGTGAATTCGCCGTCCGACGTGCTTGCGCAAAGGCTCTAATGCGCCTATACGCGACAAGGCCACCATGACATGAGCGAGTCCGCGCCAACCACAACCGAGCAAACCCTTTGGACCGGCACAGTCTCTAACTTTCATTACCTTGGGAAATGGTTGACCGCACTCATCCTCCTCATTGCGGTCGGGTGCAGTTTTCTGCTGCCTTTGCCGGACCTCGGTCTTATTCTTTGGGCAGCGCGCGCTGCCCTTATCTTGCTCGTTCTTCTCCTCGTGGGTTGGATTCAACTCGATCGCAGTCGTCGTCGTTATGCCGTGACCAACAAACGTGTCTCCGTCGAGTATGGCATCATCAATCGGAATTCCAACGAAGTGCGCATTCCTGATATCCGGAGCATCAATCTGCAGAAAAGCGGCCTGAGCGGTTTGCTCGGGATAGGCCGGGTTGAATTTTCCTCCGCCGCGCGCGACGACGCCGAAGTTATCTTCTGGAATACTCCCGAGGCCGAGAAAGTGCGCGATCTTGTCCGCTCACTCCAGCCTTAGCGAGCACCATTCGCCTCGCTCAAGATACGCCGGCTGGGAGAAGCTGGCCTGATTGCCAGCCTCTCCCCCTAACGAACGAAAGTTAGCGCGGAACTACCGTTTGATAGACGCGGTTGGTGGCGGTGCCCAAAAACCATACCTGATTGTTGTGTCCAGCTGTAATACCTGTCGGCGCGCTATCGACAAACTCGGCTGACTCGGTCACGACACCATCCGTCGTAATCGAGGCGATCTTGTTCGCGCTAAATTCGGTAAAGAGAAGGTTGTTGTTATTTCCCGGTCGAATGATGAAAGGTGTGTTCGGCGTGGGAAAAATGGTGATGTCGAGCGCGGGAGTTACGCGCGCAATCTCCGGGTTGAAGGCGCTCGCGATCCAGATATTGCCATCCGGCCCGGCCGCAATCGAGCCCGGTGAATCCACTCCGCTAAATTCATCGATCACTCCGCCTGGTGCGATGCGACCAAACTGACCGACTGCCTGCTCGGTAAACCACATATTACCATCCGCTCCAGTCGTGATATCGCCCGGGAAAGCATTCGGAGTTGGCAGAACGAAGCTGGTAAAGATACCGGTCGAAAGATCATAGCGCCAAACTGCATTGGCCGTCTGGTCTGTGAACCAGATGTTACCATCCGAGCCAGTGGTGATGCCTACACTGACGCCAAAAAAAGAGAACTGTCGCTCGGTAACTTCGCCGCTTGTAGTCACAAAGGCGATCTTACCGGTCGAGCCTTCACCAAACCAGACATTGCCGTCGGGACCCAGAGTAGAGAAGGCAGGATTACTGAGCGATGGCGTTCTCACGAACTTCATATCGACACGCGGCCTAAGGCGCGCCACCTCGCTGCTGTTCGATAAGGTGAACCAGAGGTTGTGATCCGCACCTACCGTGATCGAAAAAGGCTGAGCTCCGCCGCGGATTGGGAAGCTTTGCACGGGCGGCGTCTGGGCGAGCGCGCTCGAGCCGAGAATAACCAGAGCTGCAAGACTCAGGGTGAAGATAGAGCTGAAAAGTTTATGCCGAAAGCCGGCAATCGCCGGATCGGCCGGAGTGACGTGAGCTGAAATGTTGTCCATTTCGGATTTTAGTCCGTCCCTGCTGCGGTCAGCAACGCAGGAAAGGTAACGCCGTTGTTACCTAATATTGTATGAAGCTTCCCGCGGTCGAAAAACCTTTTGCAATCCAAGCGGGTAACAGCAGCACTCTCTCTCTGCGTATATCCTCCTCTAATTTCACGGCTCAGAATTCGCCTTAGGACATCCGGTCGACTGGCTGCTCCTACTTCTCTGCCTCTTGCCCGGAAAGAGCACGGATCAACGCCTGTTGATTCCATGAGTCCCAGCCTTCAACAATCTTGCTGTCTTCAATCCGAAACCAGCCTATACCACGCACGCTCACTTCTTTTCCGGAGGGCTTCAGTCCTAGTCCGTCGCCCGTGTGTGTGCCAGTGAAACGCCAGTGCACACACACCTTTCCGCTCTCGGCGATCGTGTCCAGGATCGCTACCTTCATGTCCGGCAAGGTCTCGAGAAAGGCTTGATGAAATCTGGCGAATGGTTCCGGCCCCACGATGTCCACGTCACCTTCCTGATGACCAACTGAGTCCGGGCCGAGTAACTCGCCGATCGTTTCAGTTTTGCGCTCGTTCCAGACTTCGTTGAACCAGCGAATCGCAATCCGTCGAGCGGATTCAGGGTCATTCATATTCCAAAGTGTCCTCTTTCTGTTGTTTTGGCCTGTCGGTGATGATGACTCGTTGGGCCTTCAAAGAAAACTAGCAGATAAGGAGCTCCGAGAAAGGCGGACGTGCCGCTCGTCAGTCAACCTCGGAATGGGCTGCCGCTGCGGAAGCTCACAACCTAGAACAAACCACTAAAGCGAACTCCAGCTTTAGCCATTTTTGTAACTCAAAAGCAAAATTCATTCTTATCTCACGCTTGACACCTGTCTGCGCGATCGGAAATTCTCACCAGTCATGACTCAAACTAGCTCGACCTTACAACGCTGGGAACCGATCTTCCTCAGCATCCTTCGCATCATCATCGGCCTGCTCTTTCTCGAGCATGGCACGCAAAAGCTCTTCCATTTCCCGCCGCCTGATCATCCCATGGGCGGTCCAGGTGGCTTGCCGCCGTTGATCATGACCGCTGCCTGGATCGAACTGATCGGCGGTATTTTGCTTGTGCTCGGACTCTTCACCCGGCCGGTCGCGTTCATCGTCGCGGGCGAAATGGCAGTGGCCTACTTCATGGCGCATGCGTCGGGCAGTATTTATCCGATCAAGAACCATGGCGAACTTGCGGTGGCTCTTTGCTTCATCTTTCTCTATATGGCAGTCGCGGGCGGCGGCAACTGGAGCGTCGATGCCATGCGGAGAAGGTGACGGGCAATCTCACATCACTTATCCAAGGTCTTTGCGGTTGGTCTAACAACTGTCTAGCCAATTAAACTTAATCGTGTTGGGAGAGCAAGCTCAGCCCCGTCGCTCTATTCGCAAAGGATAATGTAGGTCGATGAGATTAGCATGAGTGAATCGATTAAAAGTCGGCATTGTATCTATCCGGGCTCCTATGCGCTTGATCGCCCGATTTTCGACGTCCTTAACGCCGTGGCGGCCAATCGCAGGAACTGCTCGCGCCTTTATCTCGACACAGTCGAAAGCATGAGCAACGCCGGGGTACATATTCATGACCAGGAACATCATCAGGGCCTGGCGCGCTCACACACGTTGTCGAACGGATCGGTTGCCTGGTTTCTCTCGCACGCGGAGAACGACGATCAGGGTTCTATCTCCTGGTATCGTTACGCCGGACCACTCGATGACGAACACATACTGGAGACGAATCCTCTCACCGTCGCGCCGAAGGAGCAGCTGCTCTTCCTGGATGAGCATCATCCTTCCGATATCTGCTTTCTCCCCGACGTGAACCATCTCGACGCCGGATATCTCTTTGTCACGGAAGAGTTCGACATGCACCGGCTAAGTATCTATCGCTGGGAACCATCGACCGGTCTCGTCCTTCACGGCTATCTTCCGCAAGGATTTCCCGACCAGGGACCGCAATTCGTCTTCATCGATCGCGTCGACGATTCCTATTATCTGGGCGTGGCGAGCGAGCATTGGGGATGGGTCGCGCTCTTTACGGCGACGTGTGCGGAGTTATTCCCAAAATGCGCCAAGGGTGAACTGAACATCGATGCCTTCCAGCCGACCCCTGGCGGCATGTTCCCATACCCGCCGCTGGGCGGACCATCACAGGTCAAGCTGGTGAGAGACTCGACCGCGCAATGGTATTTGCTCGCGTTTCGGGCTGATCCGAATGATGATCCCAACGGAGATGATTACGTCGACGTGTATCAAGTGCGCTTCCATCCCTTTATGATTTCACCTCGGCTAAACAGCGTTCACGTTGTCTTTCCACACGGAGACACGGGTTTTGCCAACACTGGCACGCATTTGGTTGAAAGATCCGGCCGGCTTTTGCTATCCTCGTCTTACAGGTGGGCCAAGGACGAAGGGCCCGATGACTCGGGCTACGTCAGCCGCGTGGACGAATGTCCGGCGACCTGAGGCTGTTTCGGCGCGCAAGCGCAGTGTCCGCGAAGGATTGGGCCAGTTAGACGCAGGTAACTGAATGAAGAGCGAACCAGAGCCAAGTCGCGATTCAATATTCCTCTGGAACGAGACGGTGACGGTAAAGGCGCAGCCTCAGTTATCTCGTTTTGCTAGGTTATTGAGCAATGACTAAGACCGCCCCTAAGATTTGCTTCAATGCGAAGCTCTTTCGACCCGCTGAACCTGAGTGCTCCTAAGGCGGCGATTTACAAATTGAGGCCAGCTCGCCCGACGAATTCGTTTTCGCTCGTTGACGCGGACTCTTCGTAGGGCGGCAGCTAATCGCTGTGTTAAGAGTGAGAATTGATCGGCAGGCGGCTCATCGTTCCTTCTCTGTTCTATTCTGCGCATTAACACGAGACCGTTTATCGACACGTGCACAGCGGGAGCGGGGGCGAGTCGAAGACCTCTGCGCCTAACGAGTAAAGGTCAGCGCACCGGACTGCTGCCACTTGCTCGCGCTTTTTTCGCTTCCTCGATCACGCGCTGCTCGATCTCGCGCGGCATTTCTTCGTAGCGACTGAATTGCTCGGAGTGAACGCCGCGTCCTCCGGTAAGCGAACGCAGAACACTCGCGTAGCGGTAGAGTTCCATCGCGGGAACGTCGGCGCGGACGATTTGAAATTGTCCGTCGGTATCCGTGCCGAGAATTCTACCGCGACGGCTGGAAAGGTCGCCCACGACTTTGCCGATGCAATCTTCGGGAATGCGCACCTCGAGCAAATTGATCGGTTCGAGCAAACAGGGCCGCGCTTTCATGAACGCTTCCTTGAAAGCCCAATAGCCAGCGACCTGGAATGCGATGTCCTTCGAGTCTACCGGATGCATCTGGCCGTCGTAAAAATTCGCCTCCACGTCCACGACGCGACAGCCGGCGAGAATTCCTTCCGCACATGCGATCTGGATGCCGCGCTCGACCGATGGCACGAACACGCGGTCCACGCATTGGCCAGAAAGTGATTCGCTGAACGCGATGCCGGAATTGCGCGGAGCGGGCGCAAGCTTGAGCGCAACTTCGGCGAATTGCCCGGCGCCACCGGTTTGCTTCTTGTGTCGATACCTAAACTCGGCACGGCCATGAATGGTTTCGCGAAACGGCACACGCGGCTGGATAAGATCGAAATGAAGGTGGAACCGACGCTGAAGCCGCTCAGCGATCACGTCGAGATGCAGTTCGCCCTGCGCGGAAATGATCGTCTGGTGCAACTCTGGATCGACGCGGAAAACAAAAGCCGGATCTTCGTTGTGCAACGTGGCGAGCCCCGCGGCCACTTTGTCCTCTTCACCCTTCGCCTTGGGTTGCAGCGCGGCGTGAATGTTCGGGCGCGGATATTCCGGGACGGGAAGTTTCACCGGATGATTCGCGACACAAAGCGTGTCGCCAGTATGCGTGTTCTTGAGTTTCACCGTTGCGCCAATGTCGCCTGCGCCGAGACGCGACACCGGCTCGCGGATCTGGCCATTGAGCAGAAAAATCTGCCCGACGCGTTCTGTGACGTTGCGGTTGGGGTTGAACGAATCGCCGCCGCTCGTGATTTGGCCGGAATAAATCCGGAAGAACGAAAGCTCGCCGAAGTGTTCTTCGTTCATCGTCTTGAACACCTGCAGGACTGGCTCGGTGCCGCCGACTTTCACTTCCAGCTCGGCGCCAGTGCGCGCGTCTTTGGCATCCACTTTCTCGCGATCGAGCGGCGACGAACCGTATTTCGCGATGAAGTCGAGCAGGCGGCCGACACCGACGTTCGATGTGGCTGAGGTGCAGAAGAGCGGAACGAACATCTGCGCCTGTACCGCGGCGTGAATGCCCGCGCGAAATTCCTCCTCCGACAATGAGCCTTGCTCGAAAAATTTGTTCAGCAACGTGTCGTCTGACTCCGCGATGAGTTCGATTAATTCACGATGCAGTCGTTCGACCTGCTCTTTCCATTCGCCCGTCGCCGGTTCCTCGCGAAACTTGCCGTGCCCGTCGGTTTCATAGGTCACGACTTCGCTGCGCAAAACGTCGAGAACCTGATTGAAGTTCGGGCCCGGATTGATCGGTACGCTCAGCGGAAAAACTTTCGGCCCGTAGTGGGCGCGCGCATCGGCCAGCACTTCGTCGAAGTGCGCGTTCTGTTTGTCCACCGCGTTGACCACGATCACTTTTGGGATGCCGCAGTCCGTCGCGCAATTCCAGACCCGCTCTGTGCCCACACTGATGCCATGTTGCGCGTGCACCACCACGAGCGCGAAGTCCGCCACGGGCACCGCCGCGAGCGCCTCGCTCATGAAGTCGAGATAACCCGGCGTGTCGAGGATGTTCAGCTTCTTGTCCATCCACGTGCAATGCAGCAGTGATGTCTGCGTAGAAATCTGGTGCTGCTTTTCGCTGACGTGATAATCCGAAACGGTGGTGCCCTGCGCGATGCTGCCCATGCGTCCGATGACGCCCGCGCACGCGAGCATCGCCTCGCTCAGCGTCGTCTTGCCGGACGACGCGTGACCTACGATGGCAAAATTCCGAAGCTCTCCTGCAGAAGGCGTGGCCATAACTCAAATCCGCTCTTCTCTAAGCACGCATCTATTTCGTCGCGAACGCAAGCTGAAATCTCAGGCTGTTTTCGCAGGGCCTGCGGTTGGACATCCCGGCCCATCGACGAATGACAAAGTTGTGCTACGGGTTTCGATCTCGCTAGACCCGACCTTCAAGACATCCCCAACGAAAAATTAATGAACCCCATCTTCCGCGCGCCGATTAAACGGCGTTTTACAATCCTTCTCTGCCTCGCGATTACGTCTTTGTCCGCCGTGCGCGCCGCCACGAAATCTCCCATCTCGTTGGACGTGTTACAGCGTGACGGCTACGGCTCGGTCAAGCTGGTTAAGGGCTGGAGGAACAACACGCTCTTTGTTCCAGCAGAAATCAATGGCAGGAAGATTGACCTGCTGCTGGATACCGGCTGGGGCTCGGAAGGCATTACCGTCGGAGGAGATCCGTCCGAGTTCCATATTGTGCCGGAAAAAGGCGTGGAAACGGGCGTGACTCCCAATGGCATTCGGATCCAGACGAGACAGGGGACCGCACAATCAGTCGTAATGGGAAATGTGCATGTCGAGAATGCACGGATCTATTTTGGGCGATTCACTGGCTCCGGATTCCTTAGTCAGGGTTTCCTAAAGAGAAGTAATGCGATCATCGATTTGGCAAATCTACGGCTCTATTTGCGTCCCGTGGGAGCAGGTCGTCGTGTCAATCTCAGTCCGGCTTTAACCTCAATCGGCATGGCTGAGGTACCTTTCCATGACGCGCCTGGCAGGAACTTTGTCGTTAATGTCGAAGTCAACGGCGTACCGGCCCAGATGGCTTTGGATACCGGGGCTCAAGCATCAGTGCTCGACGTCCGGTTCGCGAAGATAGCACGCGCCAAAGGCTGGGGCCGGCGAAACGTTTACGAAACAGATGCAACTGGCGTCTCAAGGTCGGCTGATTTAGCGGGAACAAAGACCTTCAAAATCGAGGGGATTCCGATTCGCACGCCGACTGTCTTTGTCGGAAGATTTGCGCCTTACGACCTTACCCACGGTAAAATGGTCGGCGTTTTGGGTCTGGACGTTATAGGCCTCAACTGGGGAATCATGGACATCGCTCAGCAAAGGTTTTACTTCGCAAGAGCGCATTAGCAGGTTTCCGTTGCGGTGCTGGGACTGGACCTGGCGGTCGATAGTTAGATCGAGGGGAGCGTTGGGGTGCTCATAGATATTAGCGAATAATTGTTCGTTAGCTCACGCCGCGACATAGGTTCGTGAATCCAAAACAGCACCTGATTGCATCACACTGATGTGATTAGTGAGGCAATCCTTGTTCCGGCTTCCAGCATCGCCACGCACGGCAGCATCCGTGGATTTGTCGCACGTCGTCGTCTCACGGTGTTCTTCACCCTGGCTTATCTTTTCTCCTGGTATCCGTGGCTGATCGCGCTGACACGTGGCAGGAGCACAGGACCGAATCCGCTCGGTCCCTTTGTCGCGGCCATCGTGGTCCTGGCGGTGAGTGATGGCTGGGGCGGCGTGCGCGGGCTTCTTACAAGGATGGTCCGCGGGCGAATCGGCCTGCGCTGGTATGCGGCCGTCTTTGGCCTTCCCTTCGCGCTCTGCCTAATTGCTGTCGGCCTAACGAATGCTTTTGGTTTTCCCAGCTCCCCGCCTGCGAGCAGCGCATGGCGCGAACTCCCCGATCGTTTCATCTTCATTTTTCTTTTCATCGCCCTCGGTGAAGAGCCTGGCTGGCGCGGCTTCGCTTTGCCCGAACTTCAGCGCCGCTTTTCGCCTTTCGTGGCGAGTGTCATTCTCGCTCTTTTCTGGGCGATATGGCATACGCCACTGCTCGGGAACGAATTTGCCTGGAGTATCGTGCCGGCATTTCTGGTCTCGGTGGTCGGTGCGACTTTCGTGCAGACCTGGATATTCAATCGCACACGCGGCAGCGTTCTTGCGCCCATGCTCCTGCACGCGACGGTGAACACGTTGAGCGGCGGGTTGATGTTGCCTCTCTTCCACGGAGGCGCTGCGATAGCACTATGGTGGACCTACGCGAGCCTCTGGTTCATCGCAGGGGCAATCGCAATCCGCTTTAGTGATATTCGATGCGAGCAGAGCTAAGGAACCTGAGCTAAGTTTGGACCGTATGATCACTTCAATTCACACTTTGATTTATTCCGACGATGCGAAGGCGACGCGGGCGTTTCTGCGCGATGTGCTCGGCTGGAAGTATGTGGCCGAAGATTGGGATAACGACTGGCTGATCTTCAAATCGGGACCGAGCGAGATGGGTGTCCACCCGACGCACAGCGAATGGGAAGGCAAGACCTATGATCACCCGCGGCAGCACTCGATCGCGATCATGTGCGATAACATCGACGCGACGGTGGATGAGTTACGGACGAAAGGAGCGCAATTCCGCGGCTCAATAGAGGAACGCGAGTACGGTCGAGTGATTATGATGATCGTTCCGGGCGCTGACGACATGCAGCTTTATCAGCCGACACATAAGCTGGCCTATGACCTGTAGGATGCTTAAACTAATCTAGAACCGGAAAAGGCGTTCAGTGAGGCCTTATTCGCTGCACAGCTCGTTTCCCACTCAGAGATTTCCTGGTTCCGCGGTTCTCTAAAGTTCACCGATCCGCCTGAAGGATCTTTTTCAGGGACGAGCCGTCGTCGTAGCGAATATCGCTAATTCTCCACCCGGCGCCGGTGTGAGCGAGGACGTAAACGATGCGAGTGGGTTTACCGATGTTCCTGAAGCGGACGATAACGTGCGTTTCTCCTTTGGCCGTTTCGGGTGGCGAGATGGAGAAGTTGGAGATCTGCATGTCCTGCGCGTTGTAAAGCGGATCGCCATCGAGCCGGCCGACCTCGCCCTTCGCCTCGCGTTGGTCTTTTAGGTAAAGCTTGAGCAGCGGAGCGTCGAAGTAGTGCCCAAGCAACTGCGTTTCAACGAGCGGATCGTGACTCGAGCGGTGCGCCTGATAGAACTGCGCGACAAGATCTTTTGGCGTCAGATCTGCCGCGGCCGCGAGCGTGGTCGCAAGCAGGGTAGCGAATGATACAAATAGCAGGCGCATGACCTTCACTATATCGGCAGTCGCCCAGCTGGGAAAGCAGGCCGTTTCCACTCCCTTAGCCTGTTCGGGCGCATTCCCACGGTTCCGGCAGGTTTTCCGAAGCGATCTGGCATCGTTCTCGCTTGATTCGGAAGGACGGCATGAGGGCTCTTCTTTTTCTTTGCTTGATTGCGGCTTCCCTGTTTCACATCCGCCTGGTCGCTGCACAGGAGGTGGAGGGCCGCGTTTATCTTCCAAAAGCGACCGCTCCCACGCAGGCCATTACCGGACGATACCAGCTCGATTCCGCAAGCGTGTCCGAGGCCGAGTCGCCAGTGGCGGTGGTCTATCTCCAGCCCGCCTTTGGGAAGGGGGAAAAGCTCGAAGGTCATAAGACCGCCGAGATGACTCAGAAGAACACGCGTTTTGTGCCCGGCCTGCTCGCGGTTGAAACCGGCACAACGGTTGAGTTCCCTAATCTCGACGACGCTTACCATAACGTCTTTTCTTATTCCAAAGCGAAGCGGTTCGATCTCGGCCGTTACCGCAAGGGAGAAAAGCCAGCCTCGGTTTTGTTCGATAAGGCCGGAGTAGTGGCTTTGCACTGCGAGATTCATGAGTCGATGCGCGGCACGATTCTGGTCCTGGACACACCGTATTTTGAGAAGACAAACCCGGAAGGGTCTTACCATCTCGGACCTGTTCCTCCCGGACGCTATGTCCTCACCGCCTGGGTCGATCAGGATGATGTTCGAACCAGAACCGTTGAGCTCAAAGCTGGCGAGTCGGCTCATATCGACCTGCCATCCAAATAGGGATCTGGAGTGCCGTGGACTTTAAGCTCTTTCTTAATTTCCGCGCGAAGCTTTTGCTTTCACTCATGCTCGTGGTGCTGGTGGTCACGGGTACGACAGCGTACCTTGTGGAGCAGAATGCGCAGGCCCGCTACCAGGAGGCTCTTGATGCAAAGTTCCAGGAGCAGATGCGGCTCTTCAGCGCTTTGCAGGAAACGGGCCGCCGAGCTGTGCTTGAGAAATGCCGCGCTGTTTCGCGATCGGTCCGCTTGCGCGCCGCTCTCGAAGAAAATGATGCGGAAGATCTTTACCAAAACGCGGCCACCGAGCTTCAAGATCTCTTTGATGCCAATTCGAGCGTCAAACCGAACCTGGACTCTCAGGTTCCACGCGCTCTTTTCTTTCGCTTCGTCGGCTCGAACGGAAGGGTTGTGTCACCAGGTGATTTCCCTGCCGGCACCGTGGTGAAAGGGTCACTCGATCAGGCTTTGGCTTCGAGCGGTCGAGCCTTGGATGACGCGGCAGATCAAACCATCGGATACATCGCTGCCAATAATCGCAAGGATCTGGGCGCTCTGCGGGAAGTAGTCCTTACCAAGATAGTGGACTGGAATGGCCGCAGCCTCGGTGGCCTTGCCCTTGGATTTGGAGTCCGCGATCTCATTTCCTTCGAACGCAATGCGGAGACCATCTCAGCGAGCGGAATCTGGCTTCGACAGCGGCTCTATATGAATAGTGGCATGAGCGCGGCTGAGCGAGAGACGCTGACCCACGCTCTGGCCGCCGCCATCGGTCGGCGGCCAAGTGGTCACTTTTCGGTCGATTACCATAATGAGCCACACCTGTTATTTTTCAAAGCTCTCGCCCCCGCGACGCAATTTGAGCCGGCCTACGAGGTTTGCCTTTACTCGTTAGGCGCAGCGCTTCGCCAGCAGCAAACACTGCGCTGGAAGATAATAGGGCTTGGGACCTTGATCCTCGCGGGCGGATTCATCGGAAGCGTCTTTTTGACCAGAGAGCTATCGGCACCCGTCGATAAGATCGTTGCGGGGTCAGTCGAAAATCTTACCCTCCGCCGCCGAGCGGAACAGGATCTGGTAGCGGCGAATCGGGAGCTGGAAGCGGCGCTTCGTGAACTTAAGGCGACCCAACAGCAGGTCATTCAGCAGGAACGTTTGCGTGCCCTTGGCGAGATGGCGAGTGGCATTGCGCATGATTTTAACAACACACTTACACCTATTCTTGGCTTTACGGATCTCTTGCTCGAACGACCGGAGATACTGAAGGATACTGGGGAAGCGAAGAGATTTCTCGATCTCTTGCGCACATCGGCCAAGGATGCCGCGAGTATTGTTAGACGCTTGCGCGAATTCTATCGCCCTCTGGAGACCAACGATGAAATTGCTCCAGTCGACCTGACCGCGCTTGTCACTCAGGTCGTTTCCCTGACTGAGCCGAAGTGGCGACAACAGGCGCAGGCGAACGGATGCACCGTTCAGGTCAAAACGGAGATCTCGCCTGTTGCCCCGGTTGCCGGCGACGAATCGGCCCTCCGTGAAGCCCTGACGAACCTGATCTTTAACGCCGTCGATGCCATGCCATCCGGCGGCGTAATTACATTGCGAGTTACCCCTGAGAGTGGGCAGGCGGTCCTTCAGGTTTGCGATAGCGGGACCGGCATGACCGAAGAAGTCCGCCAAAGATGTCTTGAACCATTCTTTTCCACCAAGGGTGATCATGGCACAGGCCTTGGCTTAGCGATGGTCTATGGCATCGTAAAGCGCCATGGTGGAACATTAGACTTAGCCTCACAGCTCGGCCAGGGAACGACTTTCACCCTCCGGATTCCATTTGCGGAACCGGCTGAAAACATTGAGACAGAGAAGACTGATGCGCCCGCTGCACGCTCGCCCCTGAATGTCCTTGTAGTCGACGACGAATCTGGAACACGGGAAGTCATATCGGCCTTTCTCCGCTGCGATGGTCACTCGGTCACGACGGCGAGCAATGGTTGTGAAGGGTTGCGAGAATTCAAGGCTCAACCGTTCGATGTGATTGTCACTGATCGCGCCATGCCGGAAATGAATGGCGATCAAATGGCGGGAATGATCAAGCTGACCCGGCCAGATATCCCGATTGTTTTGCTGACGGGTTTCGGAGTGGCGACAACCGATCAGCCGCCCGCCGGCATTGATGTCGTGCTCAATAAACCGGTCACCCTCAACACGCTTTTGAGTACGATCGAGACCTTGCGAGATGCCGCCTGAACGACAATTTGTTCGCTCGAATCGTTGTCTCACGCTGAAGGCCCTTGCTGCCTTGATCGCCGTACTCGCGGCGTGTGAAGTCGAGGCCGATTTAATGCAGGATGTTGACAGGGCGTTGTCGATGACTGCATTCGATGGACATCTGCGTCTCAAACTCAGTGGCACCCTCGATCTCGAAGCCTACGGCGTCGACAGTCCGGCCCCCGCGCTCGTCTACACTGCGCAACATTTTCTCTTTAACCCGAGACTGAGTCTCTTTCTCGACGCACAGCTTGATTCCTATCTCTATTCCTTTGTCCAGGCGCGGTTGGATCGCGGGTTTGATCCGAGCGACGGAGGCGCCCAGGTGCGTCTCGATGAGTATCTCCTGCGACTGACGCCGTGGAAAGATGTGAAGCTCGGCATTCAAGCGGGTAAGTTCGGTACCGTCGTGGGCAACTGGGTGCCGCGCCATTATTCCTGGGATAATCCATTTATCGATGCGCCGTTACCTTATGAAAATCTAACTGGACTATGGGATAGCATGGCGCCGGATAGCGTGGAGACACTTTTCTACTGGGGTCATGTTCCATACGACGGGATTACCAAATTTGGCGATGGTTACTCAGACAAGCGGTTTCGTCTCCCCATTATCTGGGGACCGAGTTATGCCAGCGGCGTATCCATCCTGGGTGGGGTGGGTAAGTTCGACTATGCGTTTGAAATTAAGAATGCTGCTCTCGCTTCTCGCCCGGAAAGTTGGGATCTAACTCAGGTGGGCCTCGGTCACCCGACCTTTAGCGGGCGATTGGGATTCAGCCCTGACGTGAGGTGGACTCTCGGAGTATCTGGTAGCGTTGGTTCTTATCTTCAGTCCGAAGCAGCGCCAACGCTGCCTGCAAACGCCAGCATAGGCGATTACCGCGAAATTCTTCTCGGACAGGACATCAGCTTCGCCTGGCATCGTCTTCAACTCTGGGCGGAAGTCTTCGAAACCCGTTTCGAGGTGCCAAACGTCGGAAACGCCGATATCTTTTCGTATTATGTCGAGGCCAAGTATAAGATCACCTCGCAGCTCTTCGTGGCCGGACGTTGGAATCAGCAACTCTACGGCAACGTGTCTGAGGATGAAGAGAACATGCCATGGGGGAATGATGCCTGGAGGGTTGATCTTGCCATGGGTTACCGCTTTTCGACCTATCTGCAACTAAAGTTACAAGCCAGTTTTACCCACCACGATGACGATATTCAGGAAGGCGAACGCCTCCTCGGTGCACAGCTCACACTAAAATTCTAGGCACTCTCGAGACGAAAACTAATAACCTGCGGCCATGCCATCTTTTCGGGATTCGCTTGCGCCGAGATAGACACGCTGGCCCTGATGCATTTCGACCTTGATCGCCTGGTAACCACCATAACCACCGACATCGTAGCGGACGTCGTGGCCGCGCTTCATTAGCTCGCGCGCTGTTTCGTAGGGAATGCCGCTTTCCAGTTCCACATAGCCGCCCTTTTCCATTTTCTCATCGGTCGGTTCGTTGTCGCCTTCATGTTGCCAGCGCGCAGCATCGCCCGCTTCCTGCACGCTTAACCCAAAGTCAATCTGGTTGGTCAGCACCTGGACATGACCCTGCGGTTGCATGCCGCCGCCCATAACTCCAAATGCTTCCCATGGCTTGCCATCTTTCATGACAAATCCGGGAATGATCGTGTGGAAAGGACGCTTGCCCGGAGCATAGACATTGGCGTGGCCCGGCTGCATGGAGAATAGCTCGCCCCGGTCCTGAAACATGAATCCTAGTCCAGGCACAACGATACCGCTGCCCATGCCGCGATAGTTACTTTGAATCAGTGACACCATGTTGCCTTCGTCGTCCGCCGTACACATGTAGATCGTGTCACCCTGTTCCAAGGCTGGATTACCTGGTGCAACGACCTTGGCGGCGTGCTTCGGATCGATCAATTTGCGTCTCTCAGCGGCGTAGCTTTTCGAGAGTAATCCTTTCAACGGAATCTGGGAGAATGCAGGGTCGGCATAAAACTTTGCTCGATCGGCCCAGGCAATCTTCTTGGCTTCGATCATGGTGTGCAAAGTGTCGGGCGAATTGCGCCCCATCGCCTTAAGATCGAATCCTTCCAGAATATTCAGGATTTGCAGGGTCGCGATTCCCTGGCCGTTGGGTGGCAGCTCAAAGATGTCATAGCCGCGGTAGTTAGTCGAAGCTGGTGCGACCCAGGTGCTGGTATGTTTCTCGAAGTCGATCTTGCGAAGATAACCGCCGTTTGCCTGCATAAACGCGTCGATCTTATCGGCGATCTCGCCTTCATAAAATACGTCCCGGCCTTTTTCCCCGATCAAACGCAGAGTATTTGCCAGGGCTGGATTTGTGAAGATATCGCCAGGTCCTGGAGTCTGTCCTTTACCGTCGAGCGTGTAAGTCTCCAGGAATGCGCCGGGCAAGTCTTTGTAGACATGAGGAGCATAGGACCAATAAAAGGCGATGAGATCACTCACCGGAAAACCCTCCTCGGCATATTTGACCGCTGGGGCGAGGTCTTCAGCCAAAGACAGTGTGCCAAACTTCTTCTGCAGTTCCGACCATGCATCGACGCAACCCGGGACGCTGATCGGCAACATACCGGTAGGTGGAATGGTTTTGCGATTGAGTCTGGCTAACTCATCCTTGAGGTGGTTATAGCTCAGTCCGAGCGGCGAGCGCCCGCTGCCGTTGATGCCATAGAGCTTATTCTCCTTTGCGTCATAAACGATGGCGAAAAGATCGCCGCCAACTCCATTTGAGACCGGTTCCATCAGGCCAAGGGTAGCGTTGGCGGCAATGGCGGCGTCGACCGCACTTCCGCCACGTTTCAAGATATCGACCCCAACCTGTGTCGCTAAGGGGACGCTGGTGCAAACCATTCCGTGGCGTGCTACGACTGCCGAGCGAGTCGCAAAGTTCTTGCCGGTGATCCGATCGATCTGTGCCTGTGCCAGGTTTGCCATCAGAAGTCCCGTGGCGATGAGAAGAAAGCGGGAATGCATTGGCAATAGTAGAAGCTCCGACTTGCAACGCAAGCTCGCGCGGCCGCACTCACAAGGTTCGGATTATGGAGTCAAAGGTGCGAAAGGGAGCTGTTGGCGTAAAACAGCGCTCGCTGTTTTACGTGTGACCTCGTCAATCCAATCCAACCAATATGTCCTCTGCCGGTTATGGTATCCTGAGTGATCTCCGGGCAAGACACGAAAGCAGTAAGAAAGCAGACCGATGGGTGGCAATGAAACGGCTGGCCAATGTCGAGCCTTGATGGTAATCCTCACTCGATGAATCCAAACAAAGCACTTTGGGAGAAAGGCGACTTTACCCGCATCGCCGCGACTATGCGCGAAAGTGGAGAGACGGTGGTGCGCCGGTTCGGAATTACGAAAGGGCTTAAGGTCCTCGATCTCGGTTGCGGCGACGGGACGACGGCGGTGCCGGCGGCGAAACTTGGCGCCGAAGTTCTGGGCGTCGATGTCGCCCGCAACCTGGTCGAGGCGGGCAATCAACGTGTGGCAGAGCTTGGCCTGACCAATTGCCGCTTTCAGGAAGGCGACGCCACCAACCTGGAAGACTTACCGAGTCAGTCGTTCGATCTCGTGGTGAGTGTTTTCGGAGCGATGTTTGCTCCCAAACCAGCCGACGTGGCGAAGGAGATGGTACGCGTGACCAGGCCCGGCGGGCGCATCATCATGGGTAACTGGATACCTAACGATCCCACGCTTGTGGCTCAGTTACTCAAGATCAGCTCCAGTTACACGCCACCGCCGCCTGAAGGTTTCGTTAGTCCAATGACCTGGGGGGTTGAAAGCAACGTTATCGAGCGCTTCGGCGCCGCAGGTATTCCGCCCGAACGGATATCCTTCGCCCGCGAAACTTTCACCTTCGATTTTCCCGGATCGCCCGCCGGCCTGGTCGATGAATTCAGGAAATACTACGGACCAACGATGAACGCCTTCGAAGCTGCCGAAAAAGTCGGCAAGGCAACCGATCTCCAGAAAGAGTTAGAAGACCTCTTTCAAAAAGAGAACCGAAGCTCGAACCCGAATACCACCTCGATTCCAGCGACCTTCTTACAGATGACGGTGAATGTGTAAGGCGCGCGGTCGACGGGCCGGTCCGACTCAATTTATTGAGCGGAGTATTGAAAATATGCCGCAGCGCAGAGTTTTTCGTTCGACGAAAGGCAACGTCAAGGCATTGACATAGGCTTTATGGGCCGCGCTTATCTAGCCCTCCGATTTCTCGCGGTAGCGTTGTTAGCGACACCTCTGGTGTGCCACTCCGCCGCATTGAAACTAATACCGACGGTAGTTTTTGATCGGGCTCCAATCGAATCCGGCGTGACGGTGCAGATTGCAGAACCGAAAGGGTGGGTGATGGTTCCACCGGTAGGTAATAGCAGTTTTCGAGGACCTTACAGTGCCATTATCTACAGTCCGCGACCCAAGCCCAGTTTTCCAGTTGTCGAACTTGAACTCGTCGCCAACATCAAACCGAAGATTCCGTTTGAAGGGCAGCCTCCTCCCTAGGATCCGATGGGGATTCTCGCTATTGGAAATATGGAAGGTGCGACTCCGACAAGGAGCGTACGAAAGATGGAATCCTTTGACGGAAAGCAGAATGGGCGGCTAACACTGTGGCGGGTGCATGGTGATATGTACGACTTGGACATTACGGAAGTGATTAGTGGCAAGGTCTGGGTGGATTTAAGCCTGCGCTGTGACGATCCCAAGCTTCTTAAACAATATCTGGAACTGCTCAAGGAGAAGGCTTGCTCCGTTCGGATAATCCGGTACGCGGGGTAAAGGCAGCGACAACTGATCTATACGCTTGGGGTGGTCGTATTGGCATCTTTCGCTATGCTGATGGTGGCGAGTGCGATTATGCTTCGTCTGCCGAAGCGATCTGAGCCTGACGTGTGGAGGGAACTTGGATCACCTGGACTTTTTCGAAACAATACACCTGAAACCTCCTTTGCCTTGACCCAGTTCCTATTCTTTAAAAGATATCGGTCGTTTCGTAATCGACGGTTAGTTTTCATCCCGGATTGCTTCAGGATCATCGATGGGCTGTCTATTGTGGCCTTTCTATACTTTGTTATTACGACGGTCGGGCATGGGTTTCGCTAGATACAGGTCGCTTCCCCAGGCAAGGGGGATGACTTGGGGTGTGTCTCAATATTGTGATATTTAATTCAACCACTTATTCGGGCCCGAGGTGGGAACCGGTGACTTCGATCCCCTTAGAGCGGGAAGGGGCATAGCGGCCATCGCCTTGATAGGTTGCGATCACCTTTTCCATGTCGGTGGAACTGCCGGGAACAGCTATGTCAGTAAGCGTAGCGGTGGCAGTGGTGCCGTTAGTGAGGACGCTGATGGAGGTCGTGATGTCCTCGCTGATAATGTCTGGTGCGCCATCGCCATTCAAGTCGCCGATACTTAGCTGAAAGCTTGTGCCTTGACCGATCCTGAATGGCTGTGCCGGCGCAAAGGTGGCGTCGCCGTGGTTATACAGCACATCGACCCGCGGCGGAACGTTGCAGGAAACGGCGATATCCAGGGAGCCGTCGCCATCGAGGTCGGCAATGGCGAGTCCACTTGCATATCCGCTGACCGACCATGGTACCTGCGGTTGGAAGGTGCCGTCGCCATTACCCAGCAGGACACCGGCCGTAGTATCGGCATAGTTAGCGACCACGATGTCTTGCTTGCCATCGGCATTCAGGTCACCGGTGACGACAAACTCGACCTGGAACCCGGTTGGAAAAACTTTCTGAGTCTGGAAGGTGCCGTCGCCGTTTCCCAAAAGCACACTTACTGTACTGTCGTTGTCGTTCACCACCGCGAGGTCGGCAAAGTGATCGTTGTTAAAATCGGCTGTGGCGATGCTATAGGGAGCACCGCCGGCAGCATATGACACCACGGGCTTGAATGTGCCATCGCCGTTGCCTAACGAGATATAGGCGTTGTTAGCGAAGTAATCGATGCTCGCGATATCCAGCACGCCATCGCGATCGAAGTCGCCGGCGACGATCGCAACTGGAAAGATGCCGAGGTTGTTGACGATGGGATCCTGGAAAGTGCCGTCACCATTACCGAGAAAGATAGCCACCGGACCATCGGTGCCATCACCCTGACTCATGGCAGCGATATCTGGGATTCCATCCTGGTTAAAGTCCGCGACAAGAATGCCACTGGTAAAGACCCCCGTAGGATAAGTGACTGGTGGCTGGAAAGTGCCGTCGCCATTACCGAGCAGGACGCCCATGGAACTCACCGAAAAGCTGGCGTTGGCCGTGGCAACGTCGGCAAATCCGTCGGCGTTGAGATCGGCAATGACTGCCTGCGCAGGTCCGCCCGAAGCTGGAACCACATTGGCCCGGCCAAAGCCATGGATGACACTAAGTGGATCCAGCGGCGCGATGCCAAGGGTAACACCGGCGGTGGTATCGCGAACCTTGACGCTTTGACTCGGTGTAAGCAGGCCCAGACCTGTAACCGTCGCCGTAAAATCGTAATTTTGCGCGTGCTGAGAGTCAGGCTTCGCAGTCAGACTGGTGGAACTCGAAGTCGTGCCAGTAACGGCTACGGTCACGCGTCGGGATGTGACAATATCTGGCGACTGTGCCGTGCCGCCGTAGGTTGCGACTAGCGGGTGGACGCCGGGAGCAAGAATTGTGGTGAGCACCGCAGTGCCGGTGCGATGTTCCGGCGCCGGATGTGTGCCAACGACCTGGATGCTACCGAGGGAGGTTTGCCCATCGAGAAAAGTAACTGTGCCGCCGGTGGCGGATTGGCCGTCGGTGGTCACGCTCGCTGTGAGGGTGATCTTCTGTTTTACCTCAGCCGTCCGCGGATTCGCCGTCAGCCTGATTTGATTGGTCGCAAGCGCGACCGGCGCCGTCAGGAGAGCGGCGGATGCTGTCAGCCCGACGAGGGTAGGGCTTGAGCAACTAAATTTCGGAATAAGAAACGACATCATAAGAACTCGATCGTGAGGAGCGAGATTCCTTATGTCGAGTAATTTCTTGTGACAATTGCCAAATGGCGTGCCGGAGAGATGGCCGGCAAGAGATCGAACGCGGGGCTGCGTCTGATATTGAGGCATAAGGCCGCATCTATGTCGCGGCTTCTCTCATGCGTTCCAGAAGCGAAAGCCGTACGCGACGATTCTCTCGTGGTCTTTCAAGAAGCGCGATTAGGTCGCGTTAAAGAAGGCACTAGAGCGAAATGCAAGAAAAAGGACTGATCCAGACTGACCCCATTTCGACACTCCTTCTGGAAATGACAAAGCCCGCGCAGTATCCTGCGCGGGCTCGCACTGTCAGTTAACTTAAACAGTTATTGAATCGAGAACCCACCCGGGCTGCCAACAGCATTGAGCTGCCAGCCGTTGGTGTCATTGAAGTTGACGTAGCCCGGAGCGTAGTTGCTTTCCCACCAGACACCGGTAAAGCCAGTCTGATTCGCGGCGGTCGTTACCACGACCCAGTATTTGACTCCGGCGGTCAGCGTTGGCGGGGTGCGCAGTCGGACTACGGCCAGTGCACAGGGCGCGGCTGGCGCGGTCCCGACGGCAGATGTTAACAGAGTATTCGGGCCGGCGCAGGCATCGTCATAGATCGCCGCCGTGAACTTATTGGCGCCGTTTGAGCAGATATCGGCATCCAGCGTGACGGCGAGGTTGATCTGCCTCGGAGCCGCAGTTCGAGCAGCGTAGAACGGATAGGCAAGCCACTGCGTGGATACTCCGTCAAAGCAGTTTGTCGGACCTAACACCAGGAAGCCGTTGTTCGTGTCGTAATTGCAACTAGTGCAGGCATCGGTCTGCAAGTTGGTATAGATGAATGGCGCCGCTGGTTGTTCGGCGTCCGGCCTCATGGGCACAATCGCATGGTTCCACACTGGAGCTCTTAATGGCCCCCCGGCGAAAACTGCTCCGCCACATAAGGTAGCAAGAACAGTGAGACTGAGCTTTTTTATAGTTGACTGGTTCATGAACGCTGGTGTGAAGATTTCCCAAACGCATGTCAACACTTTTTTTTTCTCGCCCAACGAATAAATCTTACCCGGCAAAGACCGCTTTTTTGAATTGAGCGGGCCGGTGAGAGCGGGGACGGAGCGATTAATCTTGGGAATATAAAACGACGCCATAAGAATCTGGATCGCGAGAAGCGAGATTCGTTGTGTCGAGTAATATCTTGCGATACCGGCCAAAACGCCGCGCCGGAGAGAAGATCGATAAGGAATAGGTGCGTTGCGTCTTGTTATAAGACATGACGCCACATCCATGTCGCGTTTTTTCATGCCTTCGAGTAGCGAAGGAGTAGACGATGATTCTGTCGTGTTCGTCTAAGGGCGATTAGGTCTGGCATGGCAGGATGAGTGCGTCATCCCGCCACATTTATAACGGCTGAATAGTTGTTCGAACTACTTCTACATCCACGTAGGCAGTCTCGCCATGAATGGCCTCATCCAGACCCAGCTCTTCGTGGGCATCTTCGACACGAACGACTGTCACGCGATCAATGATCCATAGCATTCCGTAGGTGAAAATGAAGGCCCAGACCGAGGAGAAGATGACAGCCGCACATTGTTTCAGGAAAAAGCTGGAGTTACCCGCGAGCAGACCGTTAGTCCCGCCATTGGCGGCCGGGTTCCAGGCAGTGGATGCGAATACTCCAAGTAAGATAATCCCGATGAAACCGCCAACGCCATGCACGCCCCAAACATCGAGCGCGTCATCCCATTGCAGCTTGTTCTTGAGGGCGCAGGCATAATAACAAACCACTCCTGAAACGAGACCGATGATCACCGCTGTCGCCGGTGAGACATAGCCGGCGGCGGGAGTGATGGTGGCAAGCCCGGCAACCGCGCCGGTAAGTAGACCGAGGAACTTCGGCTTCTTGGATACTCGCCAGTCGACACAAAGCCACGCTATGGCGGCGAAAGAGGCGGCGACATCTGTATTTAAGAAGGCGACTGCGGTAGTCGAGTCGACTCGAAATTCCGACCCGGCGTTGAATCCATACCAACCAAACCAAAGCAGACCGGTGCCGAGCGCGACTAATGGAACACTATGCGGACCACGATCGACCACTTTGCGCTTGCCGACATAGAGGACGGAAGCGAGCGCCGCGATTCCGGCGATGTTATGAACCACGATTCCGCCGGCAAAATCTTTCACGCCCCATTGACCCAGCAAGCCGCCGCCCCACACCATGTGGACAAAGGGAAAGTAAACAAAGATCAGCCACCCGGTCAGAAACCACATGTAAGCCTTGAAGGTGATGCGATTGGTAAAGGCGCCGGTGATCAGCGCTGGGGTAATGATGGCGAACATCATCTGGTAGGCGCAGAAAACGATCATCGGGATAGTGTCGTTAGGCGAAGGGGTCGCGAGGGTGATGCCACGCAGCCCGGCCCAGTTGAGATTGCCGACGATTCCAAAAAAGTCGGTGCCGCTTTTGTGATCGCCGGAGAAACAGAGCGAAAACCCAAAGGCCCACCATAAAACGGTCGTCCAGCCCATGGAGACATAGCTCTGCATCATGATCGCGAGCACATTTCGTCGTCCCACCAGGCCGCCATAAAAGAAAGCCAGTCCCGGAGTCATGAGCATGACCAGGCTGGCGCACAAGAGTGTGAAACCGGTGTTTCCAGTATCGAGATGTAACATAGTTTTCCTTCGTTGGGCGCGGAGTATGAGCGGGTTGGCGCAAAGATGTCAATCACACAAACTAATGGATCGTTCCGGGCTCGGTGGAGCAACGGACGGCGCTGTTCTCCCGGGAACCGGAGTCTGGGATAAGTTGGCGAAAGAGGGTGCGAAATCGCGTTCGCCCATTCGGCATCTCGAACCGATGCTCCTTCGACACGCCACAACGAAAAGCTTCAGCCTCCCGGCAATAGGCCCGTCGGTATGACGAACTACTGAAAGCTTAGACTACGACTCCGAACGCCTCAGGCTGGCGGTTCGAAGAAACCTCAGGTCAGCTCTTTTGCAATGTCGCCAGGGCTTGCAGGACTTCCGCGCTGTGTCCCGCCGGTTTTACCCCGATAAATGTTTTCGCCACCTTACCGTTTGGATCGATGATGAAGGTGTTTCGCCCCGCTATCTTCATTCCGTTGTAATCCATGACTGAACCGTACTCTGCCGACACTCTGGCGTCGGTATCGGCGAGGAGTTTGAAGTTCAAACCTTCCTTGGCGCAAAAGCCTTTGTGGGACTCGGCGCTATCTACGCTCACTCCAAGGACAACGGCATGGAGCGCGTCGTACTTTGCGAGGTCACGCTGGAAGTTATGCGCTTCAAGCGTGCAGCCGCCGGTGAAATCTTTCGGGTAGAAATAAAGCACGACCCATTTGCCGCGATAATCCTTTAAGTTCACCGCGCTGCCATCACCGCTCGTGAGGCTGACTTCGGGAGCAGCTGCTCCCGACGCCGGCGGCGATGCTTGTTCAGCGGCCCATGTGAGCGTGATGATGAAGAGAAAGAGAGGGCTCGAAACGAGTTTGAGTTTCATGGCCGAAAGCTAGCAGTGATCCGAGAGGTCAGAAAGGCAAAGATCACGCTATCTGATGGGTGTGTGGTCGGCACTAGTTTCGGATTGCGCTTTTTTCTTGTGCATCGGATGGGTCGCCGCCGAACATGGCTGATGGCATACGCTGATACTCGGATCGACGAAATCGTTGACGGCATCTACCGCATCTCCACCTGGCAGGAACCGTACGGCATCACCTTTAATCAATTCCTTATCGCAGATGAACGCCCGGCGCTCATCCACACGGGGATGCATCACCTTTACGATTCGGTGAGTGGCGCGATTGCACAGGTGCTCGACCCGGCAACGCTGAGCTGCATTCTGCTTCTCCACTGGGAGGGTGACGAGAATGGCGGGATGGAGCGATTCATGCGCACTGCGCCGCAATCGGAGCTGATCGGCTCGCTCCTCTCGATTCAGCTCAACGCCTCTGGCTTCGGTTTCACAGAGCGGGTGCGCGGTTTTCGCGACGGTGAAGTCCTCGACCTTGGTCGGCATAAACTGCGTTTTCTCGAGACACCGCATGTCCATCATTGGGACTCGATGATGGTGATCGATGAGACGACACGCAGTCTCTTTCCGTCCGACCTCTTCATTCAACCGGCCGATCAACCGCCGGTGGTGACAGAGGACTTGTCGCGCCCGATGCTCGACCTTTATCGGGCGGCCGGGATTTTCGCGCATGAATTCCCGATCCGCCACGTGGTCGATCGGCTGGAGAAGAGTGAGCCAAGCTGGATTCACCCGATGCATGGTGGCTCTTTCCGCCAGGAAGAATTCTCTCGTTATGCGCGAGCATTGCACGAGAACGAGTTTTCCTATCACGGGATGCTGCTCGGCCGCGAGATCGCCAAGGCCGCGCCGATGTAGGACCTGATACCGTCTCTGGAGATGAGTCATGCCAACGATTAAAGGTTTTGACGGCGCGAAACCTGGAATCCTAAGTGCGGAAGGAAAAAGGAAAGGCAAGGAGATGACGCCTTATCTCTTACCTTAGTCAGCGAACGCCAGCTAATTCTGGTTACTTCACGCCGTTGGCTGGATTCCAGGAGCCTTGTAACTTGCGCACATAAAGGATCCGGCCTGTGTGATAGGCGTTGTGGGTGCTGATGTGAGAAATGGTCGGTGCCACCCGGACCAGCTTTTCCTCCGGCATTTTTTCGACCTCGGCTTCCAAGGCTTTCATCACGCGATCGAGCCGCTGCACGATGTCGTCCCAATACGTCGCGTCGAAGTCATTAAAGGTTTCGTCATTATTGTTGGGATTGGCGGTTTTTTCCCCGCGCAAACGCGCCAGCGCATTCTCGTTCCAAAAAACGAGATGATAAGCCAGCATCCCAACGGAATGATTGTCACTAGGATCGAGTTTACCCTGCGCATTATGCGGCACCCACGGACGGCAACTGTGACACCGACTGCGACTCCTACAGTCACTCCGACTCCGACACCGAGCGCGACGCCGACTGCGGCGCGTCTTGCATCTCTCGATTGCGCTTGCTCCAGTGCATCGGGCCAACATTATCGAACGTATTAAAGCGCTGCTTCTTCATCAGTCCGATTGGGTACTCGTAGCCACCAGTCTGGTAGAAGCCGGGATGGATTTCTCCTTCGCCGCCGGCTTCAGGCAACGAGCCTCGGCAGCCAGTTTGATTCAGCTCGGCGGCCGTGTGAATCGAGGCGCCGATCGCGGGAACGACTGTTGTGTGCTTGATTTTGATTTCGCCGACACGCAGGCATTTCCTGACAATCCGAGCTTAAAAAGTGCGAAAGATGCGCTCGGCTTTCTTTTCGACAATGGCGATATTGGTTCAGATGAACCGTGCGATCTGAAAACGGTATGCCTTAAGGCGATGAAGGCTGAATTCCAAGTAGCGCAACAGTTTGGCGCATTGGAGAAAGTTCAAGCAGAGCAAGCGATGAATTATCCGGAGGTAGCTAGGGAATGCCGGGTGATCCAATCTGACACCCGAACGGTTGTTATCGACCGGGATATGGTCACGCGACTGAGGAATTTTGAGGCAGTGTCGCCCCGCGAACTAGTCAGGCATAGTGTGCAGATGTATCCGCATAAGATATCCGCAAACGCGGTCGAGCCGATTTTCGGAGACGTTGATGACCTATTTTATCTGCCGATGAAGCATATCCTGAAGCAGTCGGCGGCCGCGATCCCACAGGGCTACTTTATCTGACAATGGAAAACACACTAGTCATACGTCGCATCTGAGCTTGAACGCCGTTGTCGAGATTCTGAAGCGGGCGCAACAGGAAGAGTTGCCTTGCCTTCTCGTCGGCGGGCATGCGGTGATTCTCTATCAGGTGCCGCGTTTTACCCGGGATATCGATTTCGTCGTGCCGGACGCGGCTACCGATCGATGGCTCGATTTTCTCCAGCGGCTCAAATACCAAGTCTATCATCGCACGAGTGCTTTCATTCAATTGGAGCCAGACACGCCGGGAACGATGCCGCCGGTCGATCTCATGCTGGTGGAAGAAGGCACCTGGGCGAAGCTTCTCGCTCAGGCGCAGGAGCGCGACGCAGGCGAGGGAATGCATCTTATGGTGCCGCATCCGTGGCACCTGATTGCGATGAAACTTACGGCGGCGAACGCAACTACACGTCGGGCGGGTGCATCGGACTGGAGCGATATCTTCGATCTGCTGCGGACGTGCAAGATTGATCTTGGTGATTCCAGAGTTTCGAAAGCTTGTCGTGCAATATGGAGGCGAGGAAGCGCTACAACGGATGGAGCGAGAAACGCAATGAGTGAGAACGCTGGTAACCAGTGGGATATACGGTTGCGGGAAGCGGAAGATTCCTTATACCCGAGTCATCTCCGCCAGCCCCCAAGCTGGAGCGAGTTCATGCACGAAATGGATGCGGAATGGCAACGATACATGAGAGACCATGATGCGCCGGAGGATCGGCTCGCCACGAAACTCTACGAACGTTTCCGCATCGATTCCTGACTGCGGGATGCCCGACGAATCAAACCTCCTCCCACTCTCGGCACTACAGCATCTTCTTTTCTGTTAGCGGCAATGCGCGCTCATTCACATCGAGCAGGTGGGGGCGGATAACCAATTCACTTCGGAAGGAAATATCCTGTACGAACGCACGCATGAGGGCCCGGACGAATCGCGACCGGGCGTCCGCATTACTCGTGGAATGCCAGTGCGTTCGAATGAGCTAGGACTAAGCGGACAATGCGACGTGGTTGAATTTCATTCCGATGGCTCGGTGCTTCCGGTCGAATACAAACGCGGCAAGCCGAAGATACATCGCGCTGACGAGGTGCAGCTTTGCGCGCAAGCGCTTTGTCTTGAAGAAATGCTCGGCTGTTCGATCCCGCGCGGAATGCTTTACTACGGCTAGCGTCGGCGCCGTACTGATGTTGTTTTTGATGAGGCGCAGGGCCCGCTTGTGGTTTAGACGAAGACTTGTCGCGCGCACCAGAAGCACGCAAACTGGCAGGCGACGATTCGCGCCGGCCGTAAGCAGCGAGAGCGCAGGTTCTTTGACAGCCTAACGAGCAATTGCGTTAAGCCGCGATTGCTTGGAAACGATCCGTGGGCGCAAACGGTCATTATTGACAATCAATCGCAACGACTTATGCAAAAGCCGTCGCGCGCTCACGAGCGCGCGCGGATTGAAGCTTCCGGATTGGACGTTGCGGAGGCACTTCAGGGAGGTCGCCCGCTCGCGGTCGAGATGTTGCTAACCCGCTAGTCATCATTCGGTGGCGGTCATACGCCTAGGTCACACGTCGGATGACTCGACCTACGCTGACTCATCTTTATTCGCTAGGCTACTTTATTCCGCGGGCGCGAGGAGAAAGGCGTGTTCCTGGCCGTGCACGCTGCCATAGCCGACGATTTGGCCGGAATCATTTATGGCGGTGGCTTCGGCCAGAACCCAGCCGGTCCCTGCCGGGATCATGTCGTTCAGGTCTTGGATTAATCCACCGTTAGTCGAAATGAAGGCATGGTCGGAGTTATCGGCGATGGTCGCGTAGCCGACGACTGTGCCGCTATTGTTAATCGCCAGGCCTGAAGAATAGAAGTGGCCGAGCGTGCCCAGGTCCGTCATAGTTCCATTGAAAAGACGAAAGGCGTGTGCCTCGAAGTTGTTGTGGGTGTAAGCCTGCCCCGTAATCTGGTTCAGGTCGTTAATAGCTGTCGCACTGCTCCACGTGCCACCCAGGGTGCCAAGAGCTGTCATTCTTCCGTTGCGGTAGATGAAGCCGAGGAAGTTACCCACCTGATTGTAGGAATAACCCACCACTACGCCCCGGTTGTTGATTCCGGAAGCGGTGCTTGTATCTCCGCCGAGTGTTCCCAGATCAGTCATGTGACCGTTCGTGTAAAGGAAGGCATGCTGGTCGCTACTGGCGAGGGCGGACACACCCACGACCTGGCCGGAGTCATTGAGCGCGTATGCCGCGCCATAGGCGCCGCCGAAAGTTGGCAGAGCGGTCATTTGCCCTCCTGTGTAGAGAAAGGCGCGATAAGTTCCGTCCCGAAGGGTGGAGTAGCCGGCAATCTGCCCGGAAGTATTGATGCCATGCGCCGAGGCGTACTCGCCGCCGAGCGTGCCAAGGGAAGTCATTATCCCATCATTGTAGAGAAAAGCGGGATCTGTGACTCTACGCGATGAGGCCGTGGACTGGCCGGCAATCTGGCCACTGGCGTTAATGCAATAAGCTTCGCTAAAAGCTCCGGTTGAATTCGAGCCCAGTGTTCCCAGGTCGGTAACGGTGTAAGTCTGCGCCAGAGCGGAAGAGGCGACAAAGACAATGAGAAGTTTCAATGTCGTGTTCATAATGGTTTTCCAGTTGTTGTTCATCAATCGTCGGTTTGCGGGTTTCATTTCAGCCTATCGTGATTCGACGGGCGAGGAAGCCGTGGTTGCTGACTTTCCGTAACAGAATAGTTACCTGAGCCTCTCTGCCTGCCGGCTTTCCGGTCGGCGGACTGACAGGCTTTTGCGGGACGATCAGCAGCCTGCGCACGGGACGGAAGCGGCGGGTGCGGATGGAATATATGGGCTTTGCATAACACGCGCTCGCGCTCGAACTCCAATAGCTATTCAGAGGCCGAATACGCATCGGCTCCTGGCATTTAGCGGAGGGGTGAGACCGTATCAGGGCGGAGTCAGACCGATGTTTTCAGCTTGCTTCATGCTCCGGATCTTTCCGATCGGAGCCCGAAAGCAATTCGCCCAGGAGGCGTCCGCGAGACGCGCTCCTGGGCGATAATAGCTAACTTGGACTCTGACTACTTAGCGGACGATGGTGTTAATCAAGGTCGGGCCATTGGGGCTGCCCCAACCGGTCACCAGGTCAAAGCCGGCGACACACGAGAAGCCACTATTGCTGCCCGTCAGGATATCATGGAAGTTACTCGTGTAGATCGTTTTTTCACCGACTTTGTAGAGCGTCGGATTCACGAATCCCACCGTCGGTTTACTCTGGGTAGTTGCCTGCTGGTTGGCGAGGGAGAGATAGCCTGCCCATTCCGGCGCGGCAAAGCTTGTGCCACCCCAACCGCCGTCGCAACCGCCGTCATGGCAGATGTAGTTTTGGAAGTCGCCTTCCATCGCCACGTCCGGTCCATTACGCATCGTTCTCGAAGCGTGGTTCTGTGCATTGACAACTGCCTTGTTCTGCTGGTACGACGGAAGGGGGACCGTATCAATCGAGATACCGCCACCGCTCAGGCTCCAACCGGTCTCAGACGACCATGCGCCACCTGGGCCCGCGGTCACAAGGTGAGTGCCGCCAACGCTGAGGATGTTCCCGTCTTCCTGTGGCCAGTTGAATTCTCCCGCGCCCCAACTGGCGCTGTCGCCAGAAGCAGCCGCGAAGGTCTGTCCCTGCGAAGCCATCTGCAGAAAGAGCGGGTCGTCCACCTGAGGATCGGCTGGCTTCCAAGACCAGGAACAGCTAATAACTTTGCAGGAGTTATCGGTCACCATGCGACTGAGCATGGCTTGATCCGTGCTTCCAACATAGACAATGACCTGGCTCAAACCAGGCGCCATCGAGATGGCGAACTCGATGTCGAGAGACTGCTCCGCGTCACTGCAGGTCGTGCAGAGCGCAGGCGTGCCGTCGGTCGAAAGCAAAGTAACCGTCGTGGTCAGCGGCGGTCCAAACATATTGAAGTAATTGATGTAGTCTGCCGGGTTGGTGCCAACGTACTCCAACAATCCAAGCTTCTGACCCGAACCGTTCAGTGTGCCGGTGGTTCCATAATACGCGGCGCGCAGATCACTTCCAAGGAAGAAACCTCCCGGACCCGATCCAGTGTTAGCCTCAACTGCGTTGGGCCGCTGCGTCAGATTGGGACGCGGAATCGCGTAGTTATCCAGGCCATTGATGTTCCAAAGCTTCGTGGAAAGGTCCACGGTTGGCTCACGGTCCGGTCCGTAGAAGGTCCGATTCTCCGTGGGATGCTTATAGACATTCATGGTCACATGGAATGCTCTTTCGATACTCGCCACATTGCCCTCAACCTGGAGGATTAGGCGGTTAGGCGACTTGCTGGTCACAACGAAGCCATTGTTTTGAGCGAATCGGACAACCGCATCATAGTCAGCCTGCGACGGTCCAAACATGTCGGCGAATTGGTTGCCGGTAAGGTAATGCTGATAGTTAGGACTGGCAGGATTATAGAGGTTTTCGATAAACGCTTCAGTCGCACCCTTGTCACGCAATGGCAGACCGATCACAAGTTGCAGTCTTTGGGCTGGATTGAGATGCTGCACAAGTGCAGCCCGACCTTGAGTAATGGCGTCGCGCACATGACGCGTCGAGAGCGCCTGTGACTGCGCTGACGCGCTTGTCGCTCCGATGGAAATCAGAAGCGCCATGGAAGCGGCGCCAGCCGCTACAGACTTACTTTTGAGATGTGTTATCAGATTGGATTTTATCATTTGGTTTAAGTTTCGATCCTCGGGGTTTTCCCGAAAGAGCGAGTTATTGAAGCGAAAGGATGCAGCTCTGTCGAGCGAATTCTTACATCGTGGTCATTTAATCACCGGCAGAATTCTCCTCGAGGCCGCATTTTCCCTCGCGGGGTCCCTTTGCTTCATTTGTTTGTAACAAAACCGTAATGTTATCGCTCGTCCTTCGAAAATTCGCTTTGCACTTTGGACGCTACGATTTGAAGAAACGGGCGATGTTGCGGTCCCCCGGACCGCGTGGCCGAATGAAACCATTGGACGAATCGCGATTGCCCGTTGTCGCGAATGGCCCGGACAGATGAAAAAGAGGTCTTTCACAGCCTAACGAGCAACGGTGGACAATCCAGAGGAGATCTGGGCAGAATTGCCCGATCATCGTCGGCTGTTTCCTCGCGACGCCCTGAGCGGATTCGAGTTGGCCAGTCGCCAGAACGGGGATGACAAGGCGCGAGATTGATATAGGTTGCTTTTCACGCTAACCCATGAAAAGGAAAATCATGAAGGACGTCGCATCTGAGCGTCTCCACACCTCGTCCAGACTTTTCGCTTACACACGCTGGGATGCGATTCCGGTGCTGGCGGAAGTACTGCATTGCGCCTATTTCTTTGCCATGTTCTACCTTTTTCCTCGCGTGCCGCTCTGGGTCATGCTGCCTCTCGGCTTGATCTATTCGATCAGCATCTCCTGGAACATCAACGGCATCTCGCACAACTTTATTCACAATCCCTATTTCCGCTCACCGCTCCTTAACCGACTGTTTAGCATCATGGAGTCGGTTACGGTCGGCTTCAGTCAGGTTTTTTATGAGTGCATTCATATGCAACATCACAAGGGAAACGCGGACCGGCCGGACGAGAGCGGAGAGACGGTTGACTGGATTTCTATTTATAAACATGGACACGATGGCGAGGCGGAGCATCCGCTAAAGTACACCTTCCTTAGTTTCTTCCGCGAAGACCCCAAGACTGTCTTTCGCGCTTTGAAGCGAAAGAGCCCTCGCGAAGCTTTTTGGGGAGTAACTGAACTCGTTCTGTTTGTCGGAACGTTTGTTACTCTGGGCGTGTTAAACTGGCATTACATTCTGTTTCTGCTTGGATTCTGGTATTTTGGTCATTGCCTGTCTTATCTAAATGGCTATTACCGTCACTATGGAGGTAACCCAGATGAACCGATCGCCTGGGGAGTCAGCAGCTATGACAAACTCTATAACTGGATCTGGTTCTATAACGGCTACCATGCAGAGCATCATTTTCGCCCCAAGGTGCACTGGACGCGGATGCCGGCTTTTCGCGACCAGATCGTTGAACAACAACGCGCCGCCGGTGTGCGGGTGATTAAACCTCCGCACGCTCTTGGCTTCCTCGATCCTGACTTGCCCAGGTTAGGTGGAAACAAGCCGGGTGAGAAGGTCGGCGACGGTCATAGTTCGCAGCAACCCAGCTTTACCGGGATCTCCTAGCGGGAAAAGACGCAGGTAAAGCCGGGAAGAGGTCGAGATCTCGCGAGCCTACGGTAAGAGAGTGGCGGCAAGGACCACGACCTGTGAATTGTTAGGCAAACTGATGCTCTGCACGGTCTTGGCTCCATCCAAGGCAAACTGGTAGCTATAAAGGTTGAACGTGCGGTTGTCTTTGGTGCCATTGCTCGAGTTACGATAGGCCATCGCGACGGCTTCGGCTTCGCCGGGGTATCGTTGTGGCGTGAACCAGTCGCTCAAGCTTTGCACGAAGGGAATGCTACTTCCATCCGTATAATGAACTGTAAAGGTTTGCGAACTTTGGTTGCCCTGTACCGCGGTCCCCAGCAACATAAGAGCCGAGTATTGTCGTCGCGGCACAGTGATCAACTGGCCAGTGCAACTAACCGCGTCGAATTGATTTGCAGGGCCGAAGGTAAAAAGCGTGCCGCTCAAAACGCGCGCCGGCGTGAGCAGATCCGCTGAGTACGAATAGCCTGCGCCATCCAGGCCACCCGTCGTGTAGGTCGAACCGTCAGTGTAGATTCCGTTAAGATTATATTGAGCCGATAAGTCTACCTGCCTGCCATTACCTGTGGTCCCGATGGCAGCACTCACGGCCAGGGTAAAAGGGAGAGCCTGAGTGATATCGCCGGAGGTTCCGGTAATGGTTACGGTCGCAAGACCAGTTGTTGCCGCCGAGGTGGCTTTAAGCTGAATCTGACGTCTGCCCGCCTGACCCTTGATTGATGCCTTCACACCTCTTGGCAATCGCGACAGACTTAGATCGACCATGCCGTTAAATCCACCAAAAGGCGTGATCGTGATTGTCGCGCTGGCGCTCGAATCTTGATTGAGGAAAATGTTGCTCGGGCCGGACAGAGTAAAGCCACTCGCGGCGACGGCATTGTTAATCGCGGCGGCATACTGCGCGGCCAGTCCATTGCCAACAAAATCGTCGTAGAGCCACATGAAGCCACCGTTGATATTGCATTGCGCGACCCATCCGCTCATGATGCTTTGCACCTGACTTGGGGTGTCGTTTAAATCCCACAGACCTGGCCAAACAGGCACGTCCCCAAAATCCCAGCCGACACATGGATTATTGCCGCTACCGCCCGCGTAAGCCTGAAGGTGAACACCGTCGACCGTGCCCGGAAGTTGAGAGTTGATCTGAGCAGCGACATTTTCCCAGTAGGAATTGTTATCAAAGGCGTCTGGATTGACCTTGTAACCCAGCTGGCCGAGCATGACTCCGAAGGCGACGGTGGTCGCAGTGTCAAAGCTGTTTTCGTCATCGAAATCAATCGCATCGAGAGATGGGATAGCGGCTTTAAGAGCGGCGAAGTCTTTGTAGAGGATGCTGTCCGGTCCGGTGCCTTGCGCGATCACCAAAGCTTTGACGTCCTGCCAGTCGCCAAAGTTAGACGAGCCAATGCTAAGGGTGATCCGCTGCACGGTTCCCTGCTTCAGAAGCGCCATGTTGGCCGCAAAATCGGGATGAGTCTGGTCGCCGATGTAAATACCGTTAGAAGTGAGCGGAAACTCGCCGTTAAGATTTAAGTCACCATTACTCTTGACCTCAACACTCCAGACAATGACTTCGGTGAAACCTGAGTTTTCAAGCTCGGCGATATTGCTCGCCGCGTTGATATAAAGCGGGCCGCCGCCAAAAATCCCGGTGAACCCGCTTTGAGCGGATGCCGCAGCACTGAAGAGGGCAACCGAGGCGAATGATAGAAACCGGGCCAGGTGACGAATGACAAATGAGCGTTGAGATAAGGCTGTTGATTGCATTTTTGAGATTGAACCGAGGACGGTTGTATGAATTCTGGCAGCAAAGTCAATCGCGCTTTCACCGCGGCCCCGGGGGCGGCTTTCCAGCTGGGATTCAACCAGCGGCGGACTGACGCGCATTGCAGAGGTCAACGCTGAGTCGACCACGATGAATTGCGCAAGCGACTCCTCGGAGGCGGCTCTCACGAAGAGATCTCGAGGGCTGTTGCAGCCTGGGGACGCAACTCTTCGGGATGTTGCCGCAGGTAATTCAGCAACCGGCGGCGACGTTCTGAGTCTCCGTCACGCGGTCGTAAATCGCGTGCCAGCGTTTCTTCACCGTCCAAAGCGACAGTGCCAGCGAGATAGCAAGATCCTGGCAGGTTTCGCCCGTGAGCGCATGCTGAAGCAGTCTTTGCTCGGAAGGCGAAAAATGAAAGCGGGACGAGTTACGGGCAAAGAAACTCGACAAATAACTTCCCGGATGCGCCTCGGCTTCTTCTTTCGTTAGGCCAGCAAGCCGCGGGTGCAAGCGATCGAAGCCGTTAGGAAAAAGAAATAGGGGTCAGTGTGCAAATCTTGACAGAGTGAAGCTTTGGTGTGAAGCTTTGGCTCATGGCTCGGAGCGTTCGGATCGAGTTCCCCGGCGCTATCTATCATGTGATGGCGCGGGGCAATCGGCGAGAGCACATCTTTCTCGATCAGGAGGACCGAGAACGCTTTGTGCAAACGCTGGGAGAAGTGTGCGCGATGACAGGATGGCGGGTACACGCATGGGTGCTCCTGGGCAATCACTATCATCTCATGATCGAGACGCCGGAACCCAATCTGGTAGCGGGAATGAAATGGTTGCAAAACACCATCACACGGCGCTTCAATGTCCGGCATCGGGCGTGGGGCCGAGTCTTTGGCGACCGTTATAAGGCAGTGATAGTGGAGGGTAGTGAGCGCTTCTATTATGAGACTCTCATGGATTACATTCATCTCAACCCGATGCGAGCTGGTCTGGTGCGACCGGACAAAGGGCAGAGTATTTTGGATTACCCGTGGAGCAGCATAGCAAAAGGTTATGGGTTGCCAGCAAGCAAACGGGTAAAATGGTTGGCGGTCGAGGATGGTGTGAGCGTGTTTGGATTTAGCGACACGGCGGCTGGGCGCCGGCGCATGGTGAAGAGGCTCGATCGCCGAGCGATGGACGAAGGCTACAAAAGGTGCGGGCTGGTTGCGCTGCCCGAGCAGGTCGACGCTCGTTGTAGTCACCTGCGGCGAGGTTGGTATTGGGGCAGCCAGAGTTTTGCCGAGAAGATGCAGAAGTTGGCCGAGACAACGTTGAAACGAGCGCGATCACGTGCCTATCGAGGCGCCGCTGTCCGACAGGCGCATGGAATGGAACGGGCGCAACGATGGCTTGAGCAAGGGCTGGCGGCGGCGGGCCTAAGGCAAGAAGAACTGCCGAGATTGCGGGGAAGTGATCCACGAAAAGTCAACCTGGCGCAGCTTTTGTGGCGTCGAACTACCGTTACGCAGGAGTGGCTGGCCGACAAGTTGCAGATGCGCAGTGCTGCCAACGTGAGTCAACTCCTGCGTCGGGCTGCACTTAAGCGAGGGAATCAGCAACCGCCAGGCCGATTGGCGGATTTTGTCAATCGCGCACTGCGCGAGACAGATTAAGAAGCAAACGATGTCAAGATTTGCACACTGACCCCCAATTGTGACAAAACGACGCTGCGATATGACCCTATAATCCTCCCCTTAAGCAAGCACAAAGAAGGTTCGCCAGAGCTAGATCTTGAAAATCATTTTTCGCTGCGGTTATGAGTGCTATTCAGTCTTCAATAATAACGCTGGCTGGCAAAGGCAACTGCTCGTGATCTTGGTGTCCGCCTTGGCCCAGAGTCTCTCGAATTTCGTCTGTGTCGCTTTCGCTTCCTGCGGCTTTTCCTTTTGTCGCCGCAGGCTTTCGGCCAGGCCGTAGAGCGACCAGCCATTGTCAGGCAAGCGGGTCAGGTCATCGCGATAGACCTGTTCGGCTTCAGCGAAGCGTCCAGCGTTCATGAGTGTCGCGCCTAACGAGTGTCGAATAGGAATTAGCCAGCCAGGCGGCTCGTCGTATTTCAAGGCATCCTCCAGCTTGATCGCCTCGCGCAATTCAGCGATTCCCTGGTCGAGTTTCTTTTCGCTAACCAGGATCTCGCCTTCGGTCATGCGGCTGGTGAGAGGCATAATGGCTTCCGCGGTGTTATTGCCAAATGTCTCTTCCTTCGGAACCAGCTTCGCTTTTTCAAGAAAGATCGCCTGCTCTTGCCGCGCTTTTTCTGGGTCGCCTTCTGCCGCATAGGCGATTGCACGCGCCGCACGATGGAAGGCACGTGTGCCCGCCATGTAGTCCGGATACTCGTCAGGCTCGGCCAGGATTTCGTCCCACATTCCGAAACGCACCATGACTTCCATCGGCATGGCGACGAAACCTTCCGCCTGGAGGGCGTTCTCTTTCAGGAAATCGGCCGGTAACTCCTTTACCATCGCCCGAATGTTTTTCAGGGCGAGAGCGCGCTGCCCGGTCATCATCGCGGCGTAAGCCAGCATGTGACGGTTGTGTGCGTTGTAGACATTGATGAATCCTTGCGGCGGTCCCGCGATCTTATGATAGCGCGCAGCGGCGGCCACCGCCTTTTCGTTAGTCTCGATTGCCTTTTGCCAATGGCCAGTGCGGATGTCGATATGCGACGGCATATGGACGTTGTGGGCCAGGCCGGGTTGCAATTTTCGCAGCCGATCCGCCGCCGCCAGGGCGCGCTCGGGATGTGGCGAGGCCTCAAGGGCGTGGATATAGAGGTGGTTCGCGAAAGGATGCTTTGGATTCAACTTCAAAACCGCATCCAGTGTAGCGATTACTTCCTCCGTCCCGGGATTAGGCTGGCCTTGCGGCGTCCATTGATTCCATGGGTGCAAATCCATCATCGCTTCGGCAAAAAGAACGCCGACCTCGGGATCGTTAGGGTGCGTTTGCCAGACCTTGCGCATTGCGTTCGCATACGCCTGGTCGAGCGGAGTGCGGTCTGCCGGTTGTGGATTGGCGTAACGATGACTTAGCGCCTCGATCAGGTCGCGCTCGACCGGAGAAGCCTGGGCCGCGTGCTCCTGCGCGGTCTGCAATTCTTTCCAGGCCAACTCCGCCGCCGGTGGCGGGACGACGGTAAGATTGATGTGTGGACCGCACGCGAGAGCAATCCCCCAGTGCGCCATAGCGCACTTCGGATCGAGCTTAGCCGCCTCCTGAAACGAGCGGATTGCCGCGCCGTGATTAAAGCCATGATAAAAGGCGAGCCCTTGATTGAAGTAACGCTGCGCCGCGGCCGACTCAGTGGTGATCTTATATTTGTAAGAACCGAGCCCTTCAAAGAACGGCTCCTTCGCGCTAATACTCTGCGCATTTGCCAGCAGCGTGGCCAGCACGAGCGCGTTCCAACTGATGCGGGTGATCGCTTTCATAAGGAACCGATTCGTTGCACCCGCCAGACAGGCAAGCGTTTTTCCGCGCAGGGACCCTGAGAGTAGGTAGTGAGGATTTTCATTATGTCACCTCGATTGAGATCGAGGCCCGATCATTACCCGACCAGAGCCGTTTTTGTCTAGACCCCTAAAAAAGTGTATAGCTGTGTAAGCCAGCGCCGAACATCAACACCCCGCCGGCCAATTCTGGCGAACGCCTTCTTTTTGGCCTAACGAGTAAAGGATTCCGGCAGGACGGTACGCCTCGCTCTCATGGCAACCAACGTATTTCCTGATTGCGACCTTCGCAATTCGATTCCAGTTTGTCTTCGACGCGGTCACACCCGCGCACTCGCAATTATGGCACGCTCGAAAGCAAAGAATGTCGGCCTGATCGGACTCGGGATCATCGGTTCCCGCATCGCTGGTGCTTTGCGCAAGCGGGGACTCCAGGTCTTTGTCTGGAATCGGACGCCAAAGCCGGAGCAGAATTTTGTCGGCTCGCCGGCGGAAGTCGCGGAACTCTGCGATGTCGTGCAGCTCTTCGTGGCGGACGACGAAGCGTTGCTCGAAATAACGAAGCAGCTCGCGCCCGCGCTTACCGCGCATCACATTATCACCGCGCATTGCACCGTTGCGCCGGAAAGCATGCGAGCCACGGCCGAGATCGTGCAGCGCCGGGGAGCGCGTTTTTTGGAGGCGCCGTTCACGGGGAGCAAAGTGGCGGCGCAAAACGGCCAGCTTGTTTACTATGTAGCGGGCGACGAGGCGGCTCTGAAACAAGTGCGACCGATCCTGGAGTCGAGCAGCAAAGAGATCGTCGTCATCAGCGAGAAGATTGGCGACGCGAGCGTGATGAAAGTTGCGACCAATATGGTGACGGCGGCGACGGCACAGGTGGCGGCGGAAGCGCTCGCGCTCGTGCGCAACGCGGGAATTCCCGCGGAGAGTTTTAGCCGGGCGATGAAAAGCAACGCGACGAACTCGACAACCATCGAGATGAAAGTTCCGATGATGATGGCCGGCGATTTTGAGCCGCACTTTTCGGTCAAGCATATGCTCAAGGATGTGCGCATCGGAATGAGGCTGGCCGAGAGCTTCGGTGTCGAATTGCCGGTGACCAAGGCCGCCGGCGAAATGCTGCTCGAAGAAGTCAAGAACGGTCGGGCCGACGCCGATTATGCGTCCGTTGCGCAGAAATATTTTCCGGTCTCGAAGCCGTTCGCTAGGCCGGAACCTCCCGTGAGGAGCGAGCCGGCAAAGATCGGCGAGGAGATAAAAAGCCGCGGAGCGGTTCCCTCGGACTCGCCGCAAGTGCTGCCAAAAACAGAACCGAAGATCGAGGACGCCAGGGAAACTAATGCCAGTGCGAAGAAGGAAGAAGTGGCGGAAGGAGTGAATCTTTCCGGCGGATTTCGCGGCTGGCTCAACCGCTTTCATTCTTCCTCGCGACGCGAAGTCTAATGCTCTTCGATCTTTCCGATCGAGCGAAGCTGCGTCTCACCGGCGCCGATCGCGTCCGTTTTCTTAACGGACAAGTCACGAACGACGTGCGGAAAGCGAATAACAACCTCTCGATGCCGGCTTGCGTCGTGAACGCAAAAGGGAGGCTCGATGCTTTTGTCTTCATCACCGCGAGCGACGACGCGCTTTACCTGGATGTCGATGCAGAACTACGCGTAAATCTTCAGTCGCGACTGGAGCGATACATTATCGCTGACGATGTGGAGATTGCCGACGTGAGCGAACGGGATGCGCTTTTTCATGTCACAGCTGAAACGGCGCCGACCTTGCCTAACGGATCGAATTGGCGGCGAGCGAAACGCTTTGGGAAGCCTGGTTGGGATCTCGTCGCGCCCGCAAATGAACGTGATTTGATTCGGCAAGAGCTGGCTGCAGAAATTCCGCTTTGCGATGCGGTTTGCGCCGAGCAGTTGCGCATCGAGCAAGGCGTTCCGCGCTGGGGCCGCGAGCTGACAAATGAGATCATTCCGGTCGAGGCAAATCTCGCCGACGACGCGATCGATTACGCCAAAGGCTGTTATATCGGTCAGGAAGTGGTCTCGCGCATGAAGATGTCCGGGCAAACGAACAAGCGGCTTTGCGGACTTACTTCCTTGCGGGATACGCCGCTTGCGGTTGGCATACGCCTAACGAGCATGAACGACGAAGGGAAGGAGATTGGCTGGATTACGAGCGCGGTTCGCAGCGATCGATTAGGAAAAGAGATCGCGCTCGGCTATGTAAAACGCGGCTACAACGAAATCGGCACCCGGCTCAAGCCGGCCGACGCTTCCTCCCCGGATTCTCAAACGATCGAAATCGTCGCGCTTCCTTTTCATTAAGAGCGATTGACCCTGTCGAAGTGGCTTCCTAGGTTGCCGCCTCACCCATGGCCAGTGTTTCCGTCAAAAGCATTTCCAAGACTTATGCGGGCGCGAAACGTACCGAGGTCATGGCAATCAACGACGTCAGTCTCGAAATCGCCGATCATCAGTTTGTCGTCCTGGTCGGCCCGGCCGGCTGCGGCAAATCGACTATCCTGCGGACGATCGCCGGTTTGGAGAAAGTCTCGAAGGGCGAGATCTACATCGGCGACAAGCGCGTGAACGACGTGGCGCCGAAGGATCGCGATGTTGCGATGGTCTTCCCGGATTACGCGCTCTACCCGCATATGACCGTTGGCGACAATCTAGCCTTCGGCTTGAAACTGCGGAAATTCTCCGGCCCGGAGAGCAAACGCCGAGTATCGGATGCGGCCAGTATTCTTGGAATCGACTCTTTGCTCAGCCAGAAACCGGGAGCGCTCGACAGCAGTCAGCGGCAGCGCGTCGCACTAGGGCGGGCAGTCGTTAGGCAACCAAAAGTGTTTTTGCTGGATGATCCGCTTTCCAATCTCGAGTCGACCGCGCGTCGGCAGATGCGCGGTGAGCTTATCAAGCTGCACCAGCGTTTGCAGGCAACCATGATCTACGTCACGCAGGACTCGGTCGAGGCGATGATGATGGCTGACCAGGTCGTGGTGCTGAAAGATGGCGCCGTGCAACAAGCCGACACGCCACTCGCGGTTTACAGACAGCCGGCCAATTTGTTTGTGGCAGGATATTTCGGAAGTCCTTCAATGAATCTTGTTGCCGGCAGGCTCAGACAAGACGGTGACAAGCTACGCTTTGACGAAGTCGGAGGCGGCACGATTTCGATTATCTTTCCGCGGGACGAGCAGCCGGCCGCTCAGAATTTTTCTAACGCGAACGTTATTTTCGGCATTCGCCCGGAAGATTTGCAGATCGCGAAGCTGAGCCGCAAAGAAGTCCGTGCTGCGGGGAATAGCTTTCCTGCGATCGTCGACCTCGTGGAGCCGATGGGCGCAGAGACGCATCTTTGTCTAAACACCGGGGCACACAGCTTGAGCTGTCGCAGCTGCGAGCCCTTCGATCGTGGCGAAGCCGGTCATCGGTTTCAGTTCGAGGTGAACCTTGCGAGGGCGCACTTCTTCGATCCTGAGACAACCAACCGCTTGTTCTAGAAAAACTTACGCGGACATTTTTTGCCCGCAGAGAGTACTTGCGATTGGATGCGCATTGCGCGTATAAAAGCGGATTCTTCCTCTTGGAGCAAAAGGAGACCATCGTGAACCAACAACTACTCGCCGAAATCGGCCGCACACAACGCCTGGAGATTCTTAACACCCTTAAGCGCACGCGAGGGTTATCGGTCAACCAGCTCGTCGCCAAAATGAAGATGAGCTACATGGGAATCAAACAACACTGCATCACGCTCGAACGCGATGGCTATCTCGATACCTGGCGACGTCCGCAAAAAATGGGTCGGCCTGAGATGGTCTATCGTCTGACTCGCCGGGCGCATGGTCTTTTTCAGGCCGATAGCAACGCATTCACCCTCGACCTGTTGAAATCGATCGAGGAAATCCACGGTCCGAACGCGCCGGAGAAGTTGCTCTACAACTTGTTTGAGCGAAAGACGAACGCGATCAAGGAGAGGGTGAGAGGTAACACGGTAGAAGAGAGGGCAAAAGCACTCGCCGCGATTCGCGATGAGGAAGGTCACATGTCGCAATTCGTCAACGAGCCGGGCGAAGGCGGTCCACAAATTCTGGAATGTCATTCTCCGATCATGAATTTGATCGAGAAGTACGAGATCATCGGACGGTTGGAGCAGGATATGTTTGAGAAAGTGCTCGGCACAGCAGTGCGTCGTGAAGAGACGCGCACCTCGGGACTTTACGAGGCGGCGTTTTATTTCGCGCTGTGACTGCCCGAAGGCTAATGGCCTGCCTCCCGACAAGACCTGACACTGCAATTTCCTTCTTTCCACGGTGACAAATTTCGTTTGGTTAATCGATGCCCGCACAATTCCCGGCTGCCGTCATCGAGAATCTTCAGCCGCTCATTGAAGGCGGGCGTTACCCGATCAAGCGCGTCGTGGGCGAAGACGTTGCAGTCGAAGCAGACATCTTCAAAGACGGCCACGACATCGTCGCCGCTTCGTTGAAGTGGCGGGTAGTTGGGCAACCGAAGTGGCATGAGACCGCCATGCGTCTGGTCGACAACGATCGCTGGCGAGGAGTTTTTTCTGTCTACCAAAACGCAACCTACGAATACACGATCGAAGCCTGGACGGACGTTTTCGGTGGCTGGATCCATGAGTTCGCCGCGAAATTCGATGCCGGTCTGGCCGACCTGACGAGCGAAAAACTGGAGGGCGCCGGCCTTCTCACTACCGCCGCGAAGCGCGCTCGGGGCGCGGATGCTCGCCGCTTGCGGGAGCTCGCGGAGAAAATCCGAGAAGGCGACAACGCAGAAACGAATCGGATCGCCCATCTGGGGGAATTGGAAGTACTCATGTCCACCTACTCCGAACGTTACGGAGGGACGCAATACATTCCTCCGCCGCGCGTCGTCGTCGATCGCGTTGCGGCGCGCACCGCCGCCTGGTATGAATTTTTTCCCCGTTCCGCTGAAGGCCGGACCGATCGAGGTTCGACCTTTCGCGACTGTCTCGGTCGGGTGGACGACGCAAAGACGATGGGCTTTGACGTGATTTATTTCCCGCCGATCCATCCGATTGGCCTAACGAATCGCAAAGGCCGCAACAACTCTGTCAGCTCTCAGCCGGGTGAACCAGGCGTGCCTTATGCCATCGGCAATCGCGAGCTCGGTTGCCCAAACGGCGGCGGCCACAAGGATGTCGAGCCTTCGTTAGGCACGCTGGAAGACTTTGCCTGGCTGGAGAAGGAAATTCGAAAACGCGGGATGGAGATCGCGCTCGATTTTGCGATTAACTGCTCGCCCGATCATCCCTATGTCGTCGATCATCCCGAGTGGTTCTACAAGCGTCCGGACGGCACGATCAAATACGCCGAGAACCCGCCAAAAAAATACGAGGATATCTATCCGCTTAACTTTCACTGCTCGAACTGGCAGGAGCTATGGGATGAGATGACGAGCATCATCCTGTTTTGGGCGGAACGTGGCGTGCGGATTTTTCGTGTCGATAACCCGCACACCAAACCGGTTGCCTTTTGGGAATACCTCATCGGAAAAGTGCGCGCGCAGTTTCCCGACACCATTTTTCTTTCGGAGGCTTTCACCCGTCCAAAAATGATGAAGGCCCTGGCCAAGGCTGGATTTAATCAGAGCTATACCTATTTCACCTGGCGTACCCACAAACAGGAGCTAGCCGAGTATTTCACCGAATTAACTCAGACGGAGATGCGCGAATACTTTCGCGGCAACCTCTTCACCAACACGCCGGACATACTTCCCTTCCATCTCCAAGGTGGCGGCCGAACCATGTTTCAGGTTCGCGCTGTCCTCGCCGCGACTCTGTCCAGCGTTTACGGGATCTACAGCGGATTTGAGCTTTGTGAGAACGCCGCGTTTCCAGGACGCGAGGAATATCTCGACTCAGAGAAATATCAGCTGAAAGAACGCGACTGGGATGGACCCGGCAACATCAAGGAACTCATCACCAGGTTAAACCGAATCCGTCGCGAGAACCGGGCACTGCATTTTTACGATAACCTGCGATTTCATCCGGTGGATAACGACCAGTTGCTCTTTTACAGCAAAATGACGACGGCGCGGGACAGCATCGTGCTGATCGTGGTGAATCTCGATCCGGTCTACACGCAAAGCGGCTGGATTGAAGCACCGGTGGAATCTTTTGGCGAAATCGGCAGCGACAGTTACGAAGTGCACGACTTATTGACTGATCAGCGCTACATCTGGCATGGAAGACGCAACTACGTCGCCTTGCATCCGGGTGTTCAACCCGCCCATATTCTTCGAGTGCGCCGGCTGTAAGGATTTAGCGGCGCGCCCGTGGTTTAGCGCCCGGGGCGAATGCCTAGTCTGCGATGCGACCTGAATAGGAGTTAGCAGTTCGACTCTTGCAGGCGAGCGACGATGCCTTCCTGGATGTGGCTCATCCGCGCGCGGCTGGCGGCAGTTTGGTCGTCGAATCCGTGCAGGTGCAGGAGCCCATGAACGAGGTAGAGTCGCAGTTCGTGGCCTAACGAGGTTCGGTAATGACGCGCCTGCCGCTGTGCGGTCTCGGCGCTAATGAAGATCTCGCCGTGTTGAAAGGTGATGACGTCGGTCGGCCCGGCAATTTTCAGAAAACGGTGGTGCAGATCTGCGATCTTTCGATCGGAAACGAGAACGACATTTATTTCACTTAAACTCGTTAGGCCAATCCCTTCTTCCGCGGCGCATAAGGGAAGCGCGTGACGAGCGAAGGCTTCAAGGCCGAGGAGATCAAAATCGATCCGTCGCTGGCGATTGAGAATCGAAATCTGTGGGAGCGAGACCGGCTTCATCCCTGGCGTGAACGATCGAGCGAGCTGAGTTCGCGATAAAGCTTCTCCAACCGCGGTGTCTTGATTCGAGCTGTCCGGCCGCGCCGGAGGGGTTCACCCCAGATCGCTTCCAGCTCTAACGGTTTGCCCGCTTCATAATCGAGCAGGGTTGAAGGTTTGTAGGCATGCAATCTTGTTGTTGTGCCCTGAAGGAGCTCGAGCGCAAAGGCTGTCGGGATGTTGTGACCGTAGGCATTGGCGACGGCAATCGTCTCGTCCATGAGAGCGAGCGCCTCTGTCCGCCAATGCTCGTCGGCGAGGAGTGCATCCGTATTCAGGCCACCGGCGACAACCGTCAGGCCGTTGAAGGGGATGTTCCAGACCAGTTTTCGCCAACGTTCTCGCGCGAGGTCGGCCACGACGGTGCAGACAACGCCGCAACGTTTGAATTCCCAGGCGAGATCGTGTGTCCGCGCCTGCGGGAACCCTTCGAATTCGCCCAGCCGCAGCCGGCCGGCATCAAAGCGTTCCACCACCCCTGGAGCGGTGCGGTTGAGCCCGATAAAACAAAGACCGCCCAGGATTCGCGCTGCGCCAAAGTGACGAGCGAGAAACTCCTCATTCCCGAGGCCGTTTTGCAGAGTGAGAATCATGGTCTTCTCGCCTAACAATGGTCCAACGAGTAATGGAAGATCGGGATTGGAAGTGGTCTTGACCGCGACGATCACCAGGTCGCATGGGCCCATCTCGGTAGTCGCGCGATACGCACGAACGTTAGGCACGTGAATGTTCTCGCCTTTGCTCACAATGCGCAGTCCGCGCTTGCGAATTATCTCGTAATCGCTGCGCAGAAGGAAATGCACATCGCGGCCGAAATGAGCCAACTTGCCGCCGTAATACAACCCAATCGCACCCGCACCGACGACGGCAATACGATAGTTAGGCAGCAAATGACGGGTGCGCATAAAACACGTCAGAAGCGACAGTAGGCGCGGGGAAGGATTTTGCTTTCCTGGCCCTATCCGTGGCGCTCGTCACTTAAGTAGGTGGCCGCTGTTCGGCCTGGAAGTTACGCGTAATAAGTCGGGCACCCTTGTTGAAGGTGAAGTAAGCCCAGGCCCATTGGAAGAGGACGGCGATCCGATTTCGAAATCCAACCAAGTAAAGAATGTGAACAAAGAGCCAGGCGAGCCAGGCAGGCAGGCCGCTAAAGTGGGCGAAGTTCAGATCGGCTACGGCGCGGTTGCGGCCGATGGTCGCTATGCTCCCCTTGTCCCAATAGGAGAAACGCTGCGGCTTGGCTCCCTCGATCATGTGCAGGATATTTTTTGCTGCATGCCGGCCCTCCTGAATCGCGACCGGCGAAACACCCGGAAGTGGTTTGCCATCTTTATTGGTGAAGTTGGCGAGGTCGCCGATCACCTGCACTTCGGGATGACCGGGAACCGTTAGGTCATCCTGTACGATGACGCGTCCAGCGCGATCGACTGGCACGCCCAACGTTTTTCCCACAGATGAAGCGGCATTCCCCGCCGCCCAAATCTTCACCCGGCAGGGAATGAACCTGCCCGCCACTTCGAGCCCGTTCTCGGTCAGGTTCTCGGCGTGCGCGCCGGTGATGATTTCCACGCCGAGTTCCTGGAGCTGCTCGAGCGCTTTCGTCGAGAGATCTTCAGGGAAGCTGGCGAGCACGCGCTTCTCGCCTTCGATCAGAATCACCCGCGCCGTCGAGGGATCGATGTGACGGAAATCTTTTGCCAGTGTCTGGCGCGCGATCTCGGCAATCGCACCCGCCATTTCCACGCCGGTCGGTCCTCCGCCGATGATGACAAAGGTCATCGCTGCCGCGCGCACAGCCGTGTCGTCGGTCCTTTCGGCAAGCTCAAACGCCATCAGGATGCGACGCCGAACTTCAATTGCGTCTTCCAGGCTCTTAAGCCCGGGCGCCAGCTTTTCCCATTCGTCGTGTCCGAAGTACGAATGCCGCGCCCCAGTTGCGAGCACGAGATAGTCGTAGTCGTAGGAGCGTTCACCGGTGCGCACCAGCCGGGCTGTCAGGTCGACCGACTGCACTTCCGCGAGAATAACGTCGATGTTTTCGTATTTCGTCAGCACCGCACGCACCGGTGCAGCGATGTCGGCTGGCGAAAGCGCGGCAGTCGCGACCTGGTAAAGCAACGGTTGAAAGAGATGGTAATTAGTGCGGTCGATGAGCGTCACGCAGACCGGCTTGTTGCCGAGATGCTTGGTCGCTTCCAAGCCGCCAAAGCCGGCGCCTATGACTAAGACACGCGGCCAACTCGCTTTCGGATTTTCCATTGGGGTACGATGGCCGGATTCCCAGGAGGGTAAACAGAAAATCGGTTGTCACCTGCGGAGGCCGTGCTTATCTTCCGCGCCCTATGCCGAAACCGATCGCGCGCAGCAAAACGAGAAAAGCCGTGGCCAAACGATTCAAGATCACGGCCACAGGTAAGGTGTTGCGCTCGCATGCCAAACGCCGACATCTCATGTCGGCGAAGAACGCCAAGAGTAAACGGCATCTCGCAAAGGCAGCAGTGCTCGACAAAACCGACGTGCAGCGAATCAAAGCCAACCTGCCCTTTGCTTAAGATCGACCGACGCGACGCCGGATTTTGCGGGTTAATACTTGACGTTGTCGCCCGTCTCCTCCTAGAACGGGCGCGTTCAATGAAAATCGCGTCCTTTCTTCGTCTGTCGGTTGCTCTCTTTCTCGCGCTGCTGTGGTTGAGCGCGACTGCTCGAGGACAAGCAACCAGTGCGGACCGTGCGCGCCTGCTCCGGAGCCAGGCGAACCTGGCACCGCTTCCTCCCAGCACCGAGGGCGAAGGTGTAGACCAAAACTACGCCGTTTCTACTCCCAACGATACCGACCTCGGCGAGCAAGCCATCCTCAAACGAGTGGAAAAATACGATCCGTTTACGCTCGAGTTGGGCGTTCCGATTTACTACACCTCCAACGTCGCTTTGGTCGATCGCGGAGCAATGGGCGACACCATCATCGCGCCCGTCGTGGGACTGACCTACGCGCCCAAGATCACAGGAACCCTTTACGGTGAGTTCACTGTGCGTCAGCAATTCTTCTACTATCAGGATTTCACGAGTTTTAATTTCGCCAGCTTTGATGGGATCGCTGGAGTGTCCTACGCAATCCCGAAGGCGAACAACCTCATTCTGCACGCCGATCTTGATTACAACCGCCTCACCGGCACGGACGACTTTGACGACTTTTTCTCCAACGTGGCCCTCAACCTTAGCGCCGAAATGCCCATTGCGATCGGACGCGCGCAACAGATATCGTTCGGCGCGGCCGCCAGCGTGAGTCTTTACGCCACGCCCACCCCGCCGCAGCGGAATGATTTTGGAGTCTATGCTGGATATTTCGTTAGTCTGACGCGCAATCTATCTTTGAGCGCCGCCGGCCACGTGGTCGTCAGGCCCTATGACAGCGGTGGGCGTACCGATGTGAGCGAAATTATCTCCGGAAGCGCGAACTATCGCATCAGTGATTGGTTTACGGTGAGCGCCATAACCACCTTCGTCGCCAACCAGTCCAACCAGAGCGTTTTCGATTACAACGTCTTTAACATCGGCGGCGGCCTTACGTTTAGCTGGAAATTTTAGCCGTTTCGCGGATTGCGGTCGGCTTTATTTGTTGAAAAAAACTCATCCCAGTCTGCGGTGTTTTTTCCCGGCTGGTGGGGCTGATGAGAGCAGCCTTGACTTTTAACGACGCTTGCTGGTAAAAAGGCCGCTCTTTTGCGCCCTTGGTTCATCGCCAGGGTCGCAGCACCGCGCACTATGAAGCACTTGATCCACATTGCTGACCGGACTTGCCCCTCCAACTTCTGCTGCGGGAACTGGTTTCGTCGCTTCCGCTCGCCCGGCTCCCGCCTCCTGGTGGTGCTGCTCTTTCTCGGCTCTTTGCCTTTTGAGATCCAGGCGGCGCAGTTAAAGGAGGCGCGAGTTAGCCAGATCGTCCGCGATGTAAAGATCCTCCCGCACGAAGCCAGTCCGCGGCAGGCTCGTCTAAGCGACACCGTGCGCGACGGCACCGGAGTCCGCACCGGGGTGGAATCGCGCGCCGAACTCACCTTTACGGATCAGACGCTCGCCCGCCTCGGAGCTAACACGATCTTCAGCTTTAACGAAGGGACTCGTAACCTCGACCTCGGCGGCGGTGCCATGCTGTTGCGCGTGCCGAAAAATGCCGGCGGCGCTCAGATCACCACCGCCGCAATTACGGCTGCGATCACCGGCACCACCATCCTGCTCGAGTATCATCCCGATGCTTATTGCAAGTTCGTTGTCCTGGAGGGAACAGGGCGAATCTTTCGCAACAATCGGGTGGGCGAATCCATCCTGGTCCATGCCGGACAAATGTTGATTGTCAGCCCGAAAGGCAAAGATCTGCCCGAACCGGTGGATGTCGACCTCAAGCGTTTGCTGGAAACTTCGGCACTTATCGGCGGAAACTTCGCGCCATTGCCGAGTTTAGGTTTGATCGGCCAGGAGATAAGAGCTCAAGAGCAGCTCAAGGCGGAGCAAGCTTTACTCGACACGAACCTCGTCATCCACGGCGGCGGCACGGCCGTCACGCTCGCTGACGCAACGGATGTGATCGACCAGCGCGCGGCAGCCACCAAATCTTTAGGCAGCAATGCGGTTAAGGAACCAACCCCGCCACCTTCAACGCCAACGCCGACTCCCACTTCCACTTCTACTCCGACAATAACTCCCACCGCGACTCCTACTCCGACGGTTACTCCCACCCCCACACCGACAATTACGCCTACCCCAACAGCTACACCGACTCCCACGGTAACGCCTACTCCCACCGTTACACCCACACCCACTCCGACAACCACCCCTACGCCGACGGTCACGCCGACTCCCACGATGACCCCAACGCCCACAGTCACGCCCACCCCCACGATGACCCCAACGCCAACGGTCACGCCCACTCCGACAATTACCCCTACACCGACTGTCACGCCGACTCCCACGATGACCCCTTCGCCCACAGTCACTCCTACCCCGGCCACCTCTTCGACCTATAATGGCGGCACTGGTAACTGGAGTAATCCCAATAGCTGGAATCCGGCGGTGGTGCCAAACAATGGCAACAATGGTACCGACTACGATGTTTACTTCGCCAGTGGCACTCTCACTCAGGACATCATCGACGGCGTAACCATTAACCAGCTTTTCATGAGCGGCGGTACGCTTATCCTGGCGAATCCTCTCACCCTGAACGTGGGTCTTCACTTTAGCGGCGGTGCCATCACCCAGGGCATCCTCAACGTCGCTGGCGTCAGTGATCAGACGGCGATCATGACCGTGAATGGGACTACCATCAATAACTCCGGTACCTATGACATCGCGCTCGTCAATGGCAACGCCTTTAGCGGAGGTGGTTCCGTCTTCAATAACTCCGGAACGCTGACTCTCCATAGCACCGACGGCACGCTCACCTTTAACATCGGACTCAATGATACCGGCACCGTTTCCGCCGGCTCCGGCATCGCCAATCTGTCGGGTGGTGGAACTATTTCCGGTACCGTCTCGGCCGCTGCCGGCGCGATTCTTCAATTCGGAAGCAATTTTGCTTTTAGCGATGGTGCCCAGTTTAGCGGCGACGGCCTTATCCAGTTTAACAACGGAACCACCACCAGTCTCTCCGGAACCATTACTGACAACGGCAACGTCCTGGTTAACTCGACGGGAAGTTTTACCGACTTCTCCCTTGCCTCTGACCTTACTTTGTCCGGCAGCGGAATCCTGACATTGGCCAACGCCGATCGCGTCCGAGGGAGCGGCACGCTTACCATCGACGGAGTGACCATTGCCGGTGAGACGAGTAACTCCGGCGGACTGGGTTACAATGAAATCGGAATCGTCAATCTTTCGAACGGCACGATTAACGCCAACGTCGCAGGCGCAGCGTTGATTGTTGACCCGAGCAGCGCATCCGGCTTAACGAACCAGGGGTTGATGGAAGCTAGCAATGGCGGCATTCTTGTCTTAAGCGGATTCGGCGGCGGCGGCTTTGACAATACCGGCGGTAACATCTCCGCGCTCGATGGCTCAATCGTTCAACTTACAAGCGGCGCTTCTGTCGTGGGTGGCACCCTAACGAGTGAAGGCTCGGGAGCGATTCACATTGTCGGCAGCACCAGCCTTAGTTCCCTAACGAATACGGGTGCGATTATTGATGACAACGGCAGCACTGCCACGATTGCCGGCACGCTGGTTAACAGCGGGTCAATCTCGGTAAATTCTGTCGGAAACTTCACCGATCTTACCCTCAACGGCGATGTCACCCTGAGCGGTGGCGGCACAGTCAACCTGGTTAACGCGGCCCGATTTCGTGGCAGCGGCATTCTCACCAATGTCGACAATATCATCCAGGGAGAGACCAGTAACTCCGGCGGGTTTGGTTACAACGAGATCGGGATTATCAACCAGGCCAACGGACTGATAGACGCCAATGTCAGCGGTCTAAGATTGATTGTCGACCCGAACTCCGCCAATGGTTTGGTAAACTTTGGCACCATGCAGGCGAGCAATGGCGGCCTCCTCCTTTTGACTGGCTTCGGTGGTGGCGCCTTCACGAATGATTCTCTCGTTCAGGCGCTCGATGGCTCGGAAGTGCAGTTAACCAGCGGTGCCACCATCGTAGGCGGCACGCTCGCCACAGCGGGGACAGGCGTAATTCGCAATCTGGATACTGCCACCCTGGATGGCGTGACCAACTCGGGCACTTTTATCGCTAACAATGGCAGCACGACTACCCTCACCGGCACAATCACCAATACCGGCTCTCTCCTGATCCAATCTACGGGTTCCTTTACCGACCTAACGATTAACGGTGATGTCACTCTTACCGGCGGCAGCATACTTACGCTCCAAAATGCCGACCGCGTAAGAGGCAGCGGAACCCTCTTTAACGGTGGAGCGAGCGGCGAATCCTTTATCATTGAAGGCGAAACGAGCAACTCCGGCGGTCTCGGATATAATGAGTTGGCCATCGTCAATCGCAGCGGTGGCATTATCAACGCCAATGTCTTTAACGGTCAGACCGGCCTCGCACTCATCGTCGATCCCAATAGCAGCGGCGGCTTGATCAATCAGGGACTTATGGAAGCCAGCAATGGTGGTGTTCTGCTCCTGAGCGGTTTCGGCGGCGGTAACTTTGATAACACCGCAGGCACGATCACGGCACAAACCGGCTCGGAAGTGCAGCTAAACAATAGCGCAGTCATGACTGGCGGCCTCTTGCAAAGCCTCGGTACGGGTGTCGTGCGCAATGTTGGTATCGCGACCTTGAACAGTCTGATTCTCGGGGGCGACTTCCAGGCCAACAATGGCACCACCACCTACCTCAACGGAGCGATCACGAATCTCGGAACAATTTCTATCAATTCCACTGGAAGCTTTACCGATCTATCTCTCGGCAGCTCCCTGACTCTTACTGGCGGCGGTACAGTGAACTTAACTAACGCCGATCGTTTCCGCGGCACCGGTATCCTGACGAACGTGGATAACACGATCCAGGGCGATACGAATAACTCTGGTGGTCTCGGTTACAATGAAATCGGCATTCTCAATCAGGCTGGCGGTGTAATCAACGCCAGCAACTCTGGGTTGGCACTGATCGTCGATCCAAATTCCGCGAATGGTTTGGTCAACCAGGGATCATTGGAAGCTACAAGTGGCGGAATTCTTCTCCTCAGCGGCTTTGGCGGCGGTGGATTTGATAACACCGCAGGCACGATCACAGCTAACAATGGATCGGAGGTTCAATTTGCCAATAGCGCGGCCCTTTCTGGTGGTTTGCTCCAAAGCCTGGGGACCGGCGTCCTCCGCAATATCGGAGGAGTAACACTTACAAACGTCACGATCGGCGGCAGTTTCCAGGCCAACAACGGCATTACTACAGTTATTGATGGCTCGCTCACGAATCTGGGCACGATATCGATTAATTCGACCGGCAGCTTTACCGACCTTACCCTTGGCAGCGATGTAACTTTGACCGGCGGCGGCACTGTTAATCTAACCAATGCTGATCGTTTTCGTGGCAGCGGTCTTTTGACGAATGTAAATAACACGATCCAAGGCGATACGAATAACTCCGGCGGCCTTGGTTACAATGAGATGGGGATTGTCAATCAATCTAACGGCCTCATACTCGCCGATAATTCCGGCCTGGTCTTAAACGTTGACCCGAGAGCCGGCAGTCCGACCGCTGCTGGTGGCCTCATCAACGAGGGGACAATGGAAGCCACGAACGGCGGAATTCTTCTTCTCAGCGGCAACGGCGGAGGCGTCTTTGTCAACTCAGGTACAATCAAAGCGACAGGTGGCGGCGCACTTCAGTTTACCGGAGCGGTTGGCTCATCCGGCACGGTGGACGTAGATGCCAACACACTCTCCATCAGCGGTGCAGGTGCTTATTCCCAGACGGCCGGGACCTTCCGGCTGGCAGGTGGAACGGTTACTTCCAGCACCGCCTTGGACTTCGAAGGCGGGTTAGTGGATGCGTGGGGAACGGTCAACAGTGCTATCACTAACAATGCTCTTCTTCAGCCGGCTCTGGGCGGCACCGGCCTTACTGTCAACGGCAACGTCTCGCTCCTCTCTTCCTCACGATTGAGCTTCCAATTGGGCGGATTGGCCCAGGGTAATCAATATGGATTCCTGAATGTCAATGGTACCGTGGCGCTCGGCGGCCAGCTGATTCTTTCCTTTGCCAACGGCTTTGAACATTCCGTCAGCTCAAATGATAACTTCACCGTCCTGACCGCCGGCGGAATTAGTGGACGTTTCACCAACATCGCCTCGGGCGGGAGACTGGATACAAGCGATGGCTTCGGCTCTTTCCAGGTCGACTATTCTGGGACGCAGGTTTTGCTCTCCAATTTCATCCCGTCCACAGGCAACTTTCTCAATTTCGCCGGCGCCAACTCTACCATGGGAGCAGGCGGGAATGGAAAAAGTCTTAGCTTTGAAGCGCCGGCCATCGCATTCGGACCTGGACTGTCTGAATATCACGGCGCTTCCTTGGACGGCGGCAATGCCGCTTCGGGCTCCGACTATTTCGGAGGCAACGGCGGAAACCTGGTGGCCACTGCGACCAGCGGCGACGTGAGCGTCAACAGCGATATCGAAGCTTCCAGTGGCGTGAGCGGAAAGGATGTTACCGGTGGTAAAGGCGGTTCGGTGTCGCTGACCGCTGACAAGGGCGCGGTAACGGTAAATAGCCGTATTCAGGTTTCACACAACACAGTTAAGCGCCATAGCTCCAGCGGCGGCACAATCACACTGAAAAGCGGAAAGACCTCGGGAGTTGCGATCAATGTGAGTAATAGCAGTCAGCTTCTTTCTCTGCTCGACGCCGCCGCTCCTGGGCCCGGTGGGAAGGTCATTATTCAGGCGACGACTACATCAGGAAATAGCCAGATCAATGTAAGTGGCAAGCTGGAGGCGGATCGCGGCACAGTAGATATTCGTCACTCTGCGAGCGCGGGCCAAATCAACCTAACCAACGCTGACGTGCACGCCGATACCATTAAGGCTGCTGCTCTCGGCAGCAATGGCGTCCTGCGAGTGGGAGGTGGCACGCTCAACGCCAACTCCGTCCTGCAGCTTTATGCGACGAACGGGAACGGTCAGGTCGTCTTTATCGGTAACGTAAGTCTCAATGGTAACTCGACCAAAAGCATTGCGGGGGACAGCGTAACCATTAACAACGGGGTAACAGTAACCGTGCACGGACCGAAAGCTTCGGTCTATGTGAATAGCACCGGCTCGGTGCCGAACGCGAATTATAGCGGCTTTGGCGGCAACGCTCACACGACGGGGACCTTCGGCGGCTCGGGAGCGAATCCGCCGCTGCCTCTCTCCAAGGCACCCGCGCTTGGACCAGCGCCCGGCGGCTAGTTCGACTTTCGACGTTCCTCCAATTTTTACCTGCGCTTTCCAAATGTTGTTTGCGAGATAAACCAAATGCAGGAGAAAGCTTGACGCGGCTTGCGCAAAGCGGCACAGAAATGCCGAAGCCTTCACACGGTATGAAGAAGATCAACCCATTACTCCCTTTACTGCAGCGCCATCATCACCCGGTCTTGGTCCGGTTCCGGCATTGGAGCTTGCTCTTACTGCTTTCGCTGGCAGCGAACTCAACCGAGGCGACTCGACTGAAGGAAGCTCGAGTAACCCAGGTGGTGAAGGACGTAAAGCTGTTGCCCGGGCAGGCTGCGCCGCGCCCGGCGCAGGTGAGCGACGAAGTCCGCGACGGGACAGCTGTTCGCACTGGAGTCGAATCCCGTGCCGAACTGACGTTCACTGACCAAACCCTTGCCCGCCTCGGCGCCAACTCCATTTTCAGCTTTAGCCAGGGCACTCGAAACCTTGAGTTGGGCGGCGGGGCCATGCTCCTGCGCGTCCCGAAAGACGCCGGTGGCGCCCAAATCACCACCGCCGCGATCACCGCTGCCATCACGGGCACGACCATCCTGCTCGAGTATCATCCCAACGCCTTTTGCAAATTCGTCGTCCTGGAAGGCACCGGGCGCATTTTTCGCAACAACCGCGTTGGCGAATCGGTTCTGGTGCACGCTGGTCAGATGTTGATCGTCAACCCAAACGGCAAGAGTCTGCCCGAGCCGGTCGACGTCGACCTTAGTCGCCTAACGAGCACATCTGCTCTCATTACGGGCTTTCCGCCTTTGGCCAGTCAAGACCTGATCGCGCATCAGATCGACATACAAAATGGGCAAAAGAGCCAGGGTGGCCTGATCCAAACCAACCTGGTTATTTTTGGCGGCGGCACCGCAGTCTCGTTGCTCGATCCCACGCAAGCCACGCTAGTCGACCAGGCTAACAGCAACACAACGCGTCGAGACAGTGAATTCCCTTCGCCTACGCCGACGGCCACCAGCACTCCGACTCCTACGGTTAGTCCGACGATTACTCCCACTCCAACTCCTACGATTAGTCCGACCATTACTCCTACACCGACCCCCAGTGCTACAGTTACTCCTACGCCGACACCCAGTACCACTCCTACTCCCACTGTATCGCCGACTCCGACTAAGTATGGAACACCCCCGGTCATCACCTCGCCGAATCCGTATATCATCAACAGCGGCACAACGATCACCACCGATCCGACAATCACGACTAATGGTGTGACTGACTTTGGGAGAATTTATCGCGGGACGGCAGACGACGGCCCTGCATCGGTCTGGTTCTTCGGCAGCACATCTGATTTCGATAACATGATCGGTTTCGACCAAAACCTTGTTGCCGGGGTTCGTCTTCCCATAGCCGCCTTCAAGTTCTCCGCTCTTAGCCTTGCCGGCTCTCCGACCGTCCTGCTCGGCAATGGGGGACCAAATAGCCTGGCCTTAATTAGTGTCGGCGACATGACCTCTGGCGCACCAGGTGGGACGCTGGATTTCTCGAATCTTAGTCTGCTCTTTCTCGCGACGGTGGATGGTTCTATCACGCTGGGTCCTGAATTGACGTTTCAAAATCTTCCCAGTCTTGCCGTCTACGCGCGCGGAGAAGACTCAGTTTTGACCTTTGATTCCGGTGTTAGCGGCACGTCGATTGTTGGGCTGATTTCAGAGGGCGACATTGCTGCGACTAACTCACTCACGATTACGGAGACAAGTGGTCCGCCTGCCTTGAATGGGTTCATCATTTCGCTCCTCGCCGGCCAATCCATCACTATAGGTCAAGACGTGAACCTCTCCATTACGAACAGTGACCTGATGAGCTCGGCTCTGGTCTTTCTCAATAGCCTGGCTGATACAACAGTTAAGGGTGACCTGAACCTAACGATTGATAACACCGGCGCGATGATCACTGGCTCAGCCTCGGTGGGTGCGGGAACTGGAGGTAACTTCAGCGCCAATTCGGTCAATCTTACAATTGAGAATCCGGATGCTGGTGTGATTGGCGGCCAAGCGTTTCTGAGCTTTAACACTGGGGGAACATTAAGCACGACAAGTGATGTTAATCTTGTTCTGGATAATGGCGATACTGGCGGCGGGACGATCGATTCACTTGCATCCATCGTTGTGGATACAGCCGCGGCCTCCATTGGCGGCACCTTCGATGCTCTGATCGCCAACAATAATGGAGGCACAATCACTGGAGACGCCAACCTACTTTTGAATTCAACCGGACCACTTACAATCGGGACCGAGGCGGATTTAACGATCGATAACTCCGCCTTCAGCAGCGAGGGCTTCTTCACCGGAGGCGATATTACTTCTAACGCGACGATTACGCTCTTCGCTCCAAGCATTTCGACCGGAAGCGGCGGCCTCTTCACTTTTCTTTTCAACGATGGTGGCGGACATATCGGAGGCGACGCCATTATTCTCGCCGAAATCACCGGTGGCCTCAGCGCGCAGGGGAGCGACATGTTTTTCGATGTGCAAAACTCTGCTGATACCAATGGTGACAGCACCCTTCCTGGCGGCACGATCGATGGGGATGCGAGCGTCGTTGTTTCTGCTGGCGGAGCTATTTCGAGTGCTGGCGTGGGCGAATTCGCGGTCCTGAATAATGATTCCCGATTTCTAAGTCTTGGAGGGACAATTAGCGGCGACGCAACCGTAGCTCTCACCTCTGCAAGCATCGCAACGACGGGGTTCTTTCAACCCCTGGTCAACAATACCAATGGCGTGATCGGTGGAGACGCTCAGGTCGCGGTCGGAGTCATCGGCGATATCAACATTGGGACGGAAACCTTCTTCAACATCTTGAACAGCGGCGGGCAAATTGGAGGTGACGCCATCTCCACGCTGACGGCGGCCAATTACTCCAGCGGGAGCAGTTTTGCGTTTCAGATTCTCAACGACAACGGAAGTATCGACGGTGATGCGATCCTGACCGCCGCTCTCTCCGGGAACCTAACGAGTGATAGTGATGCCACTGTCCAGATTAGTAATACAGGCGGCTCGATTGGCGGCCTGGCAAGCATTAACTTCAGCGCTAACTCGCTCACGGCGAGTTCGCTCTTGATGCAGATCAACAGCGCTGGGGGCACGATTGGGTCCACTGCAGCCATTGCTCTGGGCATTAGTGGAAGCCTGACGACAACCGGCGACACCACTGTAGATATCGATTTGACTTCCACGGACCGCGATCGCCAATCGAAAAACGACAGCAACCAACCAGCGGCCGTCGCCTCGATTGATTTCGAAGGAGGCTCCTACGAAGTTGGTGGCACTTTTCACTCGACAATCACGGGTGTTGACGGTGGCATCACCGTCAACACCGCTTCACTCCACGCCGATATCGTGAAGATCGGCGCCTTTGGCACCAATGGGAGTCTAACGATCGGCGGTGGCAGCATTTCCGGCGATACACTTCTGAAACTCTATGCGCCGGGCAGCAATGGCCACCTCAACTTCGTCTCGAATGTCACACTTAGCAGTAATAGCAGTGTCATTCTCGCCGCAAACGCCGTCACGATAAGCAATGGCGTGGTAGTTACGATCGCGGGCGACGATGGAGTCAATGCGTCAGTCTACACCAATGTGCCGAATTATACCGGTTCGGGCGGTAACGGGAGCACCACGGGCACGTTTGCCGGCAACGGCGCGAATACCCTCCCTCTCGATGAGGCACCGCCTTTCGATGACACTGGGGAAAAAGCGACGAATGTCACGGGTAAGTCATCGAGTTCAACCGCGGGTTCCCCGTCACCGGGTTCTAACGGAGGTGGGAGAATCCCGACGCTCTCGCGCAAGACTCATGGCGTGATTGCAAAGGTCGCTGATTCCAACCAACTGCTCGATTTGGCCGACAAATTTGCTGTTCCCGGAGCAAAATTGAGTCGCGGCGTGCCAGCAACCGGCGGCAGGAGTCACTATCCGAATAAGAGCGCTCCGAACCGTGCGCAATCAGTGTCACGCCAGGCGGCATCCGGCGCGAGCGGCAGTCACGGGGAGAGCTTGGGTAAGTCTCTCCTGCGTTGAGTCAGGTTGAGGATGCAACCAGGAATCGCGAGAGTTCCTTTTCTCGTTAGGGGAGCCGTGTCAGTCCCGCAGTTGCTTTTCGATGTAGCCCGAGCCAAGCGCAATGCCGGCGGCCAGCAAGGCGCCTGCGGTCGCCAGTGGCACGGGATCGAAGGGCGGAGGCGGTAAGCTAACAATCCCACTTTCATCCGTCTCGGCCGGTTGCGCGACATAGCGGCCGTGCCGCGGGGGCTGAAAACGATCCGCGAATTGCTGCAGCCGATCTGCCAGCGCGCTCTCGCTCATCGGTGCGCCGTGCCCGCAGGCGACAACGTTAGGTCGAAGCTGTGCGAGCCTCTGCACCGAAGCGCGGGTCAAATTCCAATCGCAATTAAAGGGCGCACCGGCGCGGCTGAGTTGTTTGTGTCCGCCGATCAATCCGCTCCACGAATCCATATCCATCGTAGCCAGCACGTCGCCCGCCAGGAGAACGCGATCCGAAGGCCGAAAGAAGGAAACATGTCCTGGCGAATGACCCGGAGTCTCGATGCATTCCCAATCGGTTAAACCTGGCAGCGTACCGGAAGGGAGTTCACGCACGCGTTCGCCGAGATGGCGCGCGCGATGCGGGATGAATCGGGAGAGAAAGGCCATCGCCCCGCCAATCGTCGGATCGGGTGGCGGATAATCCGAGTGGCCAGTAACGAAAGGAAGTTCGAGGCGATGGGCGTAGATCGGTACGTGCCAGCGTTGGGCGAGTTGTCGCGCCGAACCGGAATGATCGAAATGCCCGTGGGTGAGATAAATCGCTTCCGGACGGGAGCCGGCGCCAAAACGGGCCTCGGCGGCATTGAAAATTTGGTCGGCTCGACCCGGCGATCCACAGTCGATTAAAGCCCAGGCCCCACCGGAATGTCCGACAAAATAGGCGTTCGCAAAACTGATCGGCAGCCAGCCGACATCGGGAGCAATTCTTTCAATCGCCTTCATAGAGTGCAAAACCTGCAAGAATAAAACGCAACGCCACCCTTATTTTGTCGTATCCCTCGCGAATGGATTGACGATCCTACAATCGGCTTCGGCGGTGCGACTGCAACCCCATTCGTTAGGCAAGAACGTTTCCGTCGCAAAGACCGCTACGGGATCACCAGGATCTGGCCGGGCTTGAGATCGCCCGGTTTCGAGATCGCATCCGAGTTTGCCTCGAGGATGCGGTGCCAGCCGGCGGAGTTGTGATAAAACTTGCGCGAGATGGAAGCAAGGGTGTCGCCGGCTTGCACGGTATAGTGGCGCGGTTTTTCCGCCTTCTTTTCTCGATTGTTAGGCTTTTGCCTTGCGCGCTCCTTTTCCTGCGCCGCCGCTGACTTTTGCGTCGCCCAACGTTCCCCGAGCTGTTGGCGAAGGCTTAGATTTTCGTTGTTTAGTCGTACCAGATCAGCGCGCGGAACCATCGAATCGTTCGTCAGATTGGTCATCAAAGCCAACTGGTCTCGTTTCATAAAGCCCTTAACCTCTTCCGCACGTTTGCCCGTGGGCTCGAAGGTGAGGAAGCGTTTGAAATGATGCATCGCATTGAGTGGGTCCTGCATCTTGTCGTCGTAAATGAGCGCGAGCTTGTAATGGATCTCGGCGGAGGCGGCACTACCGTCGAGCGCCTTCTCATAAAGATTGATCGCCTGGGCAAAATCGCCTTCAGCCGCCTTGGCATCCGCCTCGCTGCTCAACTGCACTTCGCGCGAAGTGATCATTCGATTGCAGCCGGCGAGTGTGCCTAACGAAATCAACAAGCCAAAGGCGAGCCGGCAAATTCCTCGTCCGAGCATTTCGCTAGTAGCGCGGAACACCAGGATCGATTTCCTGCGACCAGGCATCGATTCCTCCGGCAACACTCGACACTCGCGGAAATCCTGCTCCTCGCAGAAACTCCGCCGCGCGATCGCTCCGCATGCCGCTATGACAAAAAACAAAAATCTCCCTTGTTCGATCCAACTCCCCAAGTCGCTGCGGTAATTCGCCCAGGGGAATTAGCTTCGCACCCTCAATGCGCGCCATCTCGAACTCAAAAGGCTCACGCACGTCCAACAACAGAAAAGGCTGCGCGGATTCCAACCGCTCCTGTAATTCGCGCACAGTGACTTGCGGTACGGCAGTCGTGAGATCGAGCGATCCCTGACAAAAACTCCCGTAGTCGACCGGCGCAGTGATTGAAGGATGATCGCCGCATACTGGGCATTCCGGGTCATGGCGCAGCTTGAACTCGCGAAACTTCATTTGCAGGGCGTCAAAGTGCACCATGCGCCCGATAAGTGGCTCGCCGATCCCGAGGATCAACTTGAGCGCTTCGGTTGCCTGCAAGGTTCCGACGATGCCAGGCAGAACGCCGAGCACACCGGCCTCTGCGCAACTCGGCACCGCGCCTGGCGGCGGAGGTTCGGGAAACAAACACCGGTAACAAGGTCCGCCGAGATGTGGAGCGAAGACACTCGTCTGTCCGTCGAAGCGAAAAATTGATCCATACACATTCGGCTTCCGTGCAAGGACCGTGACATCGTTTGAGAGATAGCGGGTGGCGAAGTTATCGGTTCCATCGATGAGCAAGTCGTATTCGGTCAAAATTTCCTCTGCATTCTCGCTTGTGAATCGGCAGGCGTGCGTTCGCACTGTGAGATGAGGATTAATGTCTGCCAGTCGTTCTCGCGCCGATTCGGTTTTCGGCCGCCCAATATCGCTGGTTCCATGGAGAAGCTGGCGATGCAGATTCGAGAGCGCGACATGGTCGTCATCCACGATCCCAAGCGTGCCGACACCCGCAGCCGCGAGATAAAGGGCCGCTGGCGAACCGAGTCCTCCCGCGCCCAGACATAGCACCCGCGCCGCCTTTAGTTTTTCCTGACCTGCGCGACCAATCTCCGGCAGCATGATATGCCGCGAATAACGTCGTCGCTCTTCCTCACTCAGCTCGGCCGGGACGCCATCGTTAGGCAAAGCCGTCGCTATTTCTTGAGCAGATCCCATTTGATTCCTACGATTCGCTGATCCGTATACGGCTTCAAGGATTTCGGAAATTGAAGATAGATGGCTTGTGGCCGTTCGATAAAGCCAACACAGCCAAACTCCGTTCCGGCCTCCGAGCGCTGAGTCGTCATGATATGGTTCTGACGAATCTGGGTTTGCAGATGCCGGTCTTTCTTCGGCTCCTGCCAAAGGGTATAAACCTGTGGCTGACCGCACTCCTCGATCACCTCAGTAAAACGCGCCGTCTTGGTCTTGAGGACCTTCATCGTGGCGATGGTAGCCGAGCGCGGAGAACGAGCCCAGCATCGATCATGATATCCGTCATTCGTTCCTGGTTTTGTGGCGAGAAAAAAAAAGACCGCCAGAGGACTACGGCAAAGAGGATCAGACTACCGTTGCTGCATTCCTGCCCTGGCGGGGTTCGTTAGTCCCCAGTCCATAGCCCCTGACGGAGTCTGAATTTCCCGCGAACCACTGTGGCACGCAATCGCTTTCTCAAAAAGAGGTGACGTTGAATCGACCCGCGCATTCCTTCAGGTTGAGAATTGGCAGTCGTTAAGTCACTTCATTCTGCAAGCGAGCGAGCAGTTCCTTAATCGCGACGCGCTCCTGTTTCATGCTATCGCGATGTCGCAGTGTAACCGTGTCGCGCAACGAGGCGTCGCGTTCGCCAAGGGACTCGAAGTCAACCGTGACACCGAACGGCGTCCCCGCTTCATCCTGCCGGCGATAGCGGCGGCCGATAGCGCCGCTCTCGTCGTAGAAAACGTTCATGTGCGGACGAAGCAGCGCCTGCACATCGCGGGCTTTGGCGACGAGTTGTTCGTTGTTTTTCAACAGTGGAAAAACGCCAGCCTTGATCGGCGCGATTCGCGGGTGAAAACGCATCACAATACGCGTTTCGCTTTTGCCTTTTTCGTCGGTGACCGTTTCCTCGTCGTAAGCTTCGCAGATCAGCGCCAGCACGGTGCGATCGACCCCGGCGCTCGGCTCGATCACGTGCGGAATGAAACGCTGCTTCGTTTCCTCGTCGAAATAATCGAGCGGTTTGCCGCTGGCGTTCTGGTGCTGCGATAAATCGTAATCGGTGCGGTAGGCGACACCTTCCAGCTCCTGGCGGCCGAATGGGAAATCGTATTCGATGTCGTAGGTGCCTTTGGAATAGAAGGCGCGATCGGCTTCCGGCACGCTCAAGACATGCAGCTTTTCGTTAGGCAAACCGATGTTCTGGTAGAACTTCAGCCGTTCGTCCTTCCAGTAATCGAGCAGTTCCGCCCCTTGTTCTGGCCGGCAAAAATATTCCAGCTCCATCTGCTCGAATTCGCGCGAGCGAAAAATGTAATTGCGCGGATTGATCTCGTTGCGAAATGCCTTGCCAATTTGCGCGATGCCGAACGGCAATTTCTTGCGCGAGGTGTCGAGAACGTTTTTGAACTGTTGGAAAATCGATTGCGCCGTCTCCGGTCGCAGGTAGGCAAGCGACGATTCGTCTTCGCTCGCGCCGAGATGAGTGCGAAGCATGAGGTTGAATGAACGCGGCTCGGTCAAATCCTTGCCGCCGCAGTTCGGGCATTGTCTAACGCCGTTTTTTTCCGGCAACTGATCCGCACGCAGTCGCGCTTTGCAGGTGCGGCAATCCACCATCGGATCGCTGAATGTATCTTCATGCCCGCTGGCCTTGAGCGCGGCACGGTGGGTGAGAATCGCGCCGTCGAGGCCGACGACGTCGTCGCGCTCACGCACCATCACGCGCCACCAGTAATCTTTCAGGTTGCGCTTCAGTTCGACACCCAGCGGCCCATAATCCCAGACGCCGTTGAGGCCGCCGTAAATTTCGCTCGCCTGGAAAATGAAGCCGCGCCGCTTGCAGAGGCTGACAATTTTCTCCATCCGCTGCGATTCGTTAGGCGGCATGGGAAATAATTTGGAGCCAGGAAACCAGGAAGGAATTAGGAAAGCCGGAAAGCAGGAAGAAGACTTCCCCTTCTACTTCCTGTCTTCCTGCGTTCCTGATTCATCTGATTTTCTGGCTTCCTCGTTTCCAAATTCTGTTACTTCGCGACCGTCACTTCAGTCTTGACCGAGTTGGCGATGAAACAGTTCTCGTGCGCGAAATGATGCATCTCGTCGATTTCCTGTTCGGTCGGCTGTTTGTCGCCCGAGAATTTTAACTTCGGATGCAGTTCGACGCGCGTGATCGCGAGCTTGCCTTCGGAATTTTTTTCCATATGGCCGACGGCTTCGTCAACGTACTGGTCGAGGAGAAATCGCTTCTTACAAGCTGCGGCCAGGAAGGTAAGCATATGGCAGCTGGAGAGCGCGGCCACAAACGCTTCCTCTGGATCGACATTTTGCGGATTCCCCAGATAAGCAGGCGCGGCGCTGGCCGCCATTTCATGGCCGCCGTCAAAGCTCCAGGTATGATCGCGATTGTAAGTTTTGTATTCGAAATCGGGCGTCGCGCGCTTCCAGGTCAGCGTCATTTTGTGTTCGGACATGCCTTTTAGATAGGCTCGGGCCGGGAATTGGCAAGCGGCCTAATTCCCCGCCGCCGTGGAACAAATCTTGCATCTCATACTCGGTCACGATTCGCAGTGGCCGGTCAGACCGTGCCTGCAATCATCTGGGTTTTGAAATGACGAACGAAGATCTACAAGCTCTCCTCGCTGCCATGCTGGAGGCCGGCGATGGCGTCTCGGATTGCCTTTTTATCAGCGGAAAACCGCCGCTGGTCGAGCGCTATGGCAAGCTGCAGGAGCTGCCGATGGAAGGACCCAACCCTGCCCTGGACGCCAACCAGATCGAGGCAATCGCGAATCTCCTCATCGGCGAGAGCGAAAGGCTGCGGCACGATTTTACCACCACTGGCTCTTGCGACACGAGTTACGCTCTCGCCGAGATCGCGCGCTTTCGCGTCAATATCTACCGGCAAAGTGGCCACGTCGGCATTGTCATGCGCAAACTGCAATCGCAGGTCCCGACTCTGGAGTCGTTAGGCTTGCCGCCCATTTTTCAAAAAATGGTGACGGAAAAGTTCGGCATCATTTTTGTCACCGGCAGCACCGGAAGCGGCAAAACGACGACTCTGGCCGCGATCTTGAACGAGATTAATCGCACTCAACCAGTGCACGTTGTCACCCTGGAGGACCCGATCGAATTCACCCACCCGCATCAAACGGCGGTCTTTAGTCAGCGCGAGCTGGGAAAGGATTTTTCCAGTTTCGCCAACGGTTTGCGCGCGGCTTTGCGCCAGGCGCCGAAGGTTATCCTGGTGGGCGAAATTCGCGATCGCGACACGATGGAGATTGCGCTCACTGCCTCCGAAACCGGCCATCTCGTCCTCAGCACGCTGCACACGATCAACGCCGGCCAGAGTGTGAATCGCATCCTCGGTTTCTTTACCAGCGACGAAGAGAAACAAATTCGCGAACGGCTCGCCGACACGCTGCGCTACATCGTGAGTCAACGTCTCGTCAGCAAAGTAAACGGCGGTCGTCTGCTCATTACCGAGATCATGGGCAGCAGCCTGCGCACGCGCGAAGCGCTGCTTTACGGGGAAGGCGAGAATCGCACCTTCCAGGAAATCATCGAAGCCGGCAGCACACTTGGCTGGCATAGCTTCGATCAATCGCTCATGCGCGCCTTTGAGCAGGACCTGATCACAGAGGAAACGGCGCTTCTTTTTTGCACTCATAAAAACAAAATGCGCCGCGACCTCGAGATGGCGAAGAAGCTGCGTTATCCAACCAACGACGAGCCATCAGGCCTAAGAATGGCCACTGTCTAAAGACAATGAAGACCGATAATGACGATCGCTTGAGGCAGGAGCTCCGCCTCGCTCAGCTCGAGATAAAAGTTTTACGCGAGCAGTTGCTCAGATCTGTGCAGGAAACTCAACTTATGCGGGAGAAGCTGGATGAGCTTCCGCAGCAAGCAGAGCCTTCCACGGCCGAAATGCAAGCACCGCTCGAAAACGTCATCCCGCTGACTTCTGCGGATGCTGCCCCTAACGAATTGTCCAGCGCAGGCGCGCCTTGCGTGCTTTGTGTGGAAGACAGCGAAGCCAATTATCGTTTGATCGAAAGCGTCTTGAAGGATCGGCCTGGGACAAAAGTTCTCTGGGCCGAAACCGGCCAAAGCGCCGTCCAACTTGCCCTCGAGGAGCGGCCGCACCTTGTTCTGCTCGACCTCGACTTGCCGGACATGCACGGTAGCAAAGTGCTGGAAAATCTGCAGGCACAGGCGGCCACCGCGAAGACACCTGTCATCGTGATCAGCGCCGATGCGACCCCGAGCCAGATCGAGCGCATGCTCAGCGCTGGCGCGCGCAATTACCTCACAAAGCCCTTCGAGATTCGGCGTTTTCTCTGCATGTTCGACGAAGTCTGTGGTCCTTGCTTAGCCAGCGGCTGTTAGGAAAACGTCATTTGCCGTCGCGACCGGCCGCACCGATTGTGCCGCCTTGATGCAGAGGCGCCATTTCCTCGCCAGAGTTTTCGCATCGCTAGCCGCCCGCCGAATCCTTCTTGGCTTCACACTTGTCGGGCTGCTTTTTGGTGGTGTTGCCCTGCGACGTTTCACCTGGCGGGAAACGAAGCACCTTCGTTACCAGCGAGACATCGTAAACGGATTCTACTGGGGCACGCAGACCCTGGTCGAAGGTCACAAGCTTTCTCCCGGCGAACAATCGGATTCGTGGCGGGTTTTTGTTCGCGGCTACCTCGGCCTTTACGATCGGGTGGCGGACGACGCCTATGAGCAGAATTATTACCTCGACTATCCGCCGCTCCGGCTCCTGGTCATGTCCATCTGGGCCAGAGAAGTCCGAGCGAAATTTCCCGGAGCGGAGGACGGCACGCCCGAGTACGTTGAGCCGCTCCTAATGGTGAACACGGTCTGCGAGCTGTTCACGGCGGCGGGAATTTTTCTCCTCGTTAGGCTGGGAGTGCGGCGCGCTTCGGGCGCGACCGATTCCGACTTGCTGCGTCGGCTGCCGGCGGCGGAACGCGGCTGGGCGTGCGGTTTGCTCGCCGCGAGCATCGCATGGCTCGAACCATCGATGATTCTCGACGCCCACGCCTGGCCACAATGGGATTGTTGGATTCTCCCTTTTTATTTGTTCGCCGCCCTTTCTGCCCTGACGAGGCGATGGTTCTGGTGTGGTTGTCTGCTCGCGATCGGCGGGATGCTGAAGGGCCAACTTCTCTTCGTCGCCCCGTTTTTCATTTTTTGGCCGCTCTGGCAGAAGCGCTGGGCGCGTGCTGGACGCGTTCTTTCCGGATTCCTTACCACCAGCGCAGTGCTTGTTTCCCCCTGGCTTCTGCGAAATGGCTGGGCTTGGATGGAAGCGATTGCCGTTGCTCTGGTCGCGACCGCACTTTTGTGGCGCATTACTCCGCGGCATCGTGCTGCTTGGATTGCCGGGATCACCGGCAGCGCAGCCTTCGTCATCGGCGCTTTCAACGATGGCAGCTTTGCCTGGCTGAAGATTGGATTTCTCTATGGCAGCGAACGCTATCCATATCTCTTCATCAGCTCCTGTTACAACCTCCCCTCGCTGCTTTCCCAGCTCGATCTTTCACTTAAGGAGCCATTCTGGTCGCCGCAAATCGGCTCGCTCCATCTCACCTTCACCTGGCAGTGGACCTTGCGTGCCCTCTATCTCGCGGTCCTTATTCTTTGCGCACTCGGCGCGGCGCGACATGCCCACCGCCGCGACCCTCGAGTACTTATTGCCATCGCGACTCCGTGGCTGCTCATGTTCGCGCTCCTCGCGCAAATGCACGAGCGCTACCTGCTTTGGGGCGCCGTCCTTACCACCGTCGCTCTCGGGGTAAGTGTTCGCCTAACGACACTTCATTTTCTCTTTTCTGTCATGAGCGCGACCATGATCACTCACGTTCTCCTCTTGGATAAGAAACTTACGCCTACCCTTTCTACGATCGATTTTCTGGAAAACATGCGGCCGCTTGCTTCCTGCGTCCTGCTGGTTTGCGTCGCGATCTATTTCCGCGAAGTACTCTCGACGCGCGCGCCCGCGTTTGCTGCGCGACGCATCCTTCGGCCGGCGCGCGAAAGCGCCCCGCTACCGCTGGCCGTGGCGGAGAAAGCCTAGCCGGAATCAAAAGAGTTGCTCGCTGATGCGAGCGCGCTAAATCTACGGACGCCTCGTTTTCCGGCGCGATTAGCTCAGTGGTAGAGCGCTTGCTTCACACGCAAGAAGTCGCAGGTTCGAACCCTGCATCGCGCATAGCACTCATGGGTAGTTGTTGGCAGTCAAAATAATCCACTCCGGCTGAGCGTGCTACTCGCCCCAGAAATGGCCGGGGAGACGGGCACACGAAGTCTTATTTCAAACTGAGGAACTACTGGCCCAGGTAGCGCGCCAAAGCGAAGTCGGCCCGGTGACTGGTAAAGGTGGCTTGAAAGCCGACCGCGACAATCTTCCCATCGGACTGAAGGACGGCTCCATTGGCACCCCCGTTGAGATCGCCAAACGAGGTGCGCACCTGCCCGCCGACGCCAAAGGTGGAATCGAGTGCGCCGCGCGGAGTCAAACGTGCCAACAAGAAGTCGGAATCGGAATCTTCGGTATTCGCGTAACCAACAGTGACAATCTTACCGTCGCTTTGCAGGAGCACCTCATAGGCGCTCTGACAGCAGTTGCCAAAATCGATCTCTGTAATCCCGTCGCGACTAAAAGTGGTGTCGAGGACTCCGTTCGGAGTATATCGCGCGACCGCGAAGTTTTGAGATCCCCCGTTTTGGGAGATGGCAAAGCCAGCCGCAACGATGCTGCCATCCGGCTGCAGAGCGGCCGACTGCGCCCGGTCAAAGTTCTGATCGCCGAAATCGGTGGTCACTTTTCCGGCGACGCCGAAGGTCGTGTCGATCGTGCCATTGCTAAGATAACGCACCGCGGCAAAGTCATAAAAGGTCGCCGGGTTATTACTTGAACCCACCGCGACAATCTTTCCTTCGGATTGGATCAGGACGGAAAAGGCATCGTCCTCCATGCCGAAGAAATCGGTTGTGACCAAGCCGCCGTTACCAAAAGAGGTGTCCAAACTTCCATCCGGGTTATATCGGGCGAGGGCGAAATCGGTATTGGACATATCGCCTATCACGACATCGACAAAAACGGTCCCGGCGGCGATGATTTTCCCGTCTGATTGGAGGGCGACTGCGTTCGCATAACTGCCCTCGGGGAAAGTCGTAGTTACGATTCCACCGACACCGAATGAGGTATCGAGCGTTCCGTTCGAGTTATATCGGACCAGTTCGAAATTGCCGAGGAAAGTGAAGAGCGGAAAGGCGCCGCCGGCCACGACGATCTTGCCGTCAGGCTGCACAACCACCGATGACGGCACCGCCGCCAGGCCCGGGAAATCTGTTCTCACTTTGCCTTTCTGACCGAAAGTTTTGTCGAGACCGCCATGGATATTGTAGCGCGCGACGACAAAGTCCTCGTCGCTAAAGTCATTCTTTCGGTAGGTCTCTCCGACGACTACCAATTTGCCATCAGCCTGGACTGTCACTGCGTTGGCGATGTCGGTGCTTTGGCCAATATCGGTCATCACCTGGCCCCCAACGCCGAAGGTCGGATCCAAATCTCCGGGGGCCGCTTGCGCTATCTGCATGCCAACCAGGCAGCTTAGTGTGAACGCCGCAACTCCGAGAGTTCTGCCACGAACGCGGAATTGGAAAAGTTTTGAGTCAATGATTTGCATAGATGCTCCTTTTGTAGCTGTCTTTAGATGCACATATCACGCGGCGTCTTGTCCGCCAAGAAAGACGCAGTAACAATCCTGTTACGTAGCCTCAACTACCGGGAGCGATCGAAAAGACCCTGAGAGCGTCCGGTCGAGATGAGTCACTCATAGGACACGTCGAACCGGTCCTCATTTCCGGTCAGGAACTGTCGAGATTCTCGCGATCGCTAGCATGCTCAAAGCATGCTACTGCGATGGGAATCCGGTAAGCGAACCAGCCTTGCAGTCGGCCCAAGGCCTGTGCCAATACTCAAATCTTATGCGAACGCACAGTCCGCTTGCCAGCAACGTCTGTTTCGGGTTCGTTAGGCTAAAACTTCTTCGTGACGCGCACGTAGACAAATCGCCCAGTCGCGTCGTAGGTGAAGCCAGGATATCCGGTGCCGCTACCCTGTTCGCCCGAGGCTTTTGGAGGATCGGTGCCGAAGACGTTGTTGCAGCCGACCGTGAGCACCAGTCCTTTTACCCAACGCTGCCAGGTGAGCAGGCCATAGTTGACGTCCTGCGTTCCCGACGACTCAGAGACAGCGCCCTTTGCGTCCCGGGCTACGTCCTTGGCATCCTTGGAATATCCAGGGACCGGCTGGCGCTCGACGGTTCGAATGAGTCCGCTGAAATCATACGACCCCTGAAGATCGAATAACCATTTCTCACTGACATAGTGTTCCCGCAGGTTGCCGGTGTGCTCGTGAAAGCCATCGATGTAATTGGCCGAGGTCACGAGATCGAAGTTATTCCAGGCCCAGTCAATCCGAGAGTTACCGCGCCATTTATAGTAACCTTCGTTGGAAGCTCCTTCATCCGTGGTTCGGCCGGCGAGGTTACCTTGCTTATATAGTGGGAAAAGGAACTCATCGAGGTAAGTGGCCTGGTTAATCCAGGTAAAGATACCGTAGGGCGTCTCCCTTTGATATTGCAGGCCGAAGTCGAAGCCGCGCGCTTCCTGCGAGCCGAGGTTTTGGCTCGGGATGATAATGCGCGTGATTTGATTGTTTTGGTCGCGCTCCACAACCTGACCGGGCCCAAGGTTTCCTGCTGCTTCCAAATCAAGAATGCTATCGGCCGTCGGAGTAGCCACCACGCCGGTGCGTTCGACATCCCAGAAGTCGACCGAAAAATTAAGACCGGGAACAAACTTCGGTGAATAAACAAAGCCACCACTGAAGGAACGCGAGTCTTCCGGCTGCAGGTTAGAATTGCTGACGATAAGGATATTGGTTTCCGGTTCGAACTTGCCGCCGTTCAGAGGGTCGTGCGACACACCCAGGGTTGAGATAGGAGCCGCGAATAACTCTTCGAGGGTAGGCTGGCGGAATCCTTCGCCCCAGGTAGCACGGAGAGTGAGTGTGTCATCGACCGGCTGCCAGCGCATGCCGAATTTCGGCACGAGCACATTTGTATCGTTGTTCAAGAAGTCTTCAAAACGCGTCGAAGCGGTAAACTCCAGGTTGTAAAAGCAGGGTATTTTATTAAGCGGGCTAAAGATCGGAAAGTCAGCCTCCGCAAAAAAGGCATAGGATTTTCTCCCGCCACTAACTGCCGGCACGGGGGAGTTGCCAGCGATATCACCAGCCACATTCAGCGCATCGGGATTTTCATCCAAAGTCTCACGACGGAATTGTCCACCCATGGCAAAACCAACGTCGCCCGCCGGCAACTTAAAAAGCGAGGTCGTATAGAGAGTGGCATCAACGGTTGCGAGTTTGGACGTGTCTTCGTCTTTCGGATGGACGGTAGCGAAGGCGACAGAAGCCTGATTGGAGGGAATCGGAACACGATAGTCGCCAAATGGATTGAAGGCGACGGTGGTGCCGATATATTGCGGCGAAGCCGGATCGAAAATAGGATCGGCCTGATTGACGATCCGATTGAAACGCGAGATAGAAACCTGCTGGCCGGTTTGAGTGTTTTTTGACTGGCTATAACGAAAACCAGCGTCGTAACCCCAGGTGCCGTCAAAGAGCTTGTCGCCTTTGACTCCGATCGTACTGAGGAAGGCATCGGTCTCGTTATCGAAGAGGCGGTTGCCGAACTCCGCCAGACGGGCGCGGGAACCACCGGAAATGATCTGCTCGAAAGGATTAAACGGATTAAACGCGTCCGGCGGCACGCCGGTATCGGCAAAGGTGGGAGTATTAGGAGGAGTTACTCCATTCAAAGGAGAGTTAGGCGGGATGGCGAGCGTGGTCTGGCCTTTGGTTTGGAAGGAGCCGGTGGCGGGCGGAGCGGCTTCGTTATGAGTCTTGACGTTCTGGTAAAACCCATCGGCATAGAGCACCAATTGGTCGCCGAAAAACTTATGCTCTGCTGCCACATAGGTTCCGTAGCGCTCAGACTCAGGAAACGAGAGTGAGAAGAGATTGAAGTTATACCCCGGGCGGATGCCTCCGGTAGCGCGCACCCGATTAAGGTCGTAGATGTAGGAGCTGGCTGGTGCTGCTCCGTTGGTGAGGTCAGGCGCAGTTCCATATTCTATGCCACCCGGGTTTAGGTCTGGGCCGCCCGCCGCCGCCGCGACGTCGCTGCTCAGTTCAAGGTTATAAGGGCTGGTATTGGAACTGAGAAATGGCGGACGACTCGAGAATCCGCGGTCGTGGTTGGCAATCGAGTTACGATGATAGTAATTCAAAATGCCAGTAACATTTGTATTTGCATCACCCACTCCGAAGATCATGGAAGCCGCAAATTCGCTTGAGTCCTTGTCGAGGGTATTGCCATACTCCGAACTCACTTCCGTGCCCCGGTAATCGTGGCGCAACCTTACGTTCACCACGCCGGCAACAGCGTCGGCGCCATAAGTGGTCGAGGCGCCGTCTTTCAAAATTTCGATGCTGTCGATGGCGGCTTGCGGAATGGAATTAAGATCGACAAACATCTGACCTACCCCGACGCCACCGTTGTTGCCCGTGGGGTAGGGAGCGACTCGTCGGTCATCGATGAGGATTAACGTCGCGCGCGGGTCGAAACCACGCAGGGCGATTGTCGCCGCACCGACCGCGGAGTTAGTGCCGTTCTCGTTGTTTGAAACCGGCACGCCGTTGGCATTCGCGATCGGAAGGTTACGCAGAAGCTCTTCCGTGTTGCGCTCGCCCGATTTGGAAATTGTCGCGCGATCGATGTGCACCACGGGATTAGGGCCGACTTCCTCCGCCGTTGGAATATTCGAGCCCGTCACGATGATTCGCTCCACCGTCGGTTGTGGCGGCTGCGTTTGCTGCTGTTGTGCTGGTGCTGTCGCAGCAGCTTCAGTTGGCCGGACTGCTGGAGTCGCTGTCGCTCCAGGTTTGGTTACGGCATCTTGCGCGGCGGCGTAACCCGCCAAAGAAAACAGCGCGATAACGCCTAAGGCACGCGCTGTGCGAATAACTCCCAGCCCTGCGAGCATCGTGTTAGTCATATATTTGTTAGGGTTTCAGCACGGGCTTAGTAAGCTGCTCGTCAGCTTTCAAGACATTTTTTATAATTTTTTTTATTAGCCATACCTCCGCTGCATTTCGCGCTTTCTTGTCCCGATCTGTCGAAGAAAATTCAGTGGGCGAAAACCTGATCGGCCGAGGAGAATTTGTCCGTCGAGGCGACTAACGTCCGGAGGCCAGTCGCTGCAAGCTTAGCCGCACAAGATCCTCTGCGGTGACTGTTTGCTTTCCGCTTTGCTGGATGTCGCGCACTGCCTTGTGCGCTTCGACCTGCTTATATCCCAGCGCGATCAGAGCAAGCACTGCTTCGTTGGCCTGCTCCTGTTCGGGCGTCGGCGCGTGTGCACCACTGGCCACTTCCCAGGCCGCAGCCACACCAAGTTTGTCTTTTAATTCCAAAACGATTCGCTCCGCTGTTTTCTTCCCGAGTCCGCTGATTTTCGAGAGCGAAGCGACATCCGAATTCACCACTGCAGTTTTGAAATTGCTCACGCTCATTCCGCTCAAAACCGCCAGGGCCAGCTTCGGTCCGATCCCGCTGACGTGATTGACGAGCAGTCGAAACAAATCGCGCTCCGCCGCCGTCATGAAGCCGTAGAGAACGTGGGCGTCTTCCCGCACGTGAAGATGAGTGAGGATTTGCACATTCGAACCGGGCGCTGGGAGTTTGTCGTAACTGGAGAGGGGAATGAAAACCTCGTAACCGACGCCGCCGACATCGACAATCGCCTGTGTCGGAAGCGCGTTCGTTAGGCGGCCGTGTAAAAACGTGATCATGTGTTTTTCATAATGAGAGTGAGATCGACCCAGCGGCCTTTCGCCAGGTCAAACCCGTGGGTGCTAAACTTTCGATATCCAATCGGCAGCACGGGGTAAAGCTTCTCCGCCACCGCGCTCGGCAGGACGACAAAGTGCGGTCCTGCGCTAGCGAGGAACGGTGGGATCTGGTCCGGCTGCAACGTGGCCACGTCGCGATTCTCCTCCCGGTTATAGCGCAGGAAGCCATGGACTCGACTGCGGAAAAGCCAGACGAGACTCGGTGCGTCGAAATCGTAAGCCGCGAAATCCATCTCCGGTTGCAGGTAAGGCTTGGCCTTTTCGAAAAGCGCGGCCGACGGAAAATAGGGCGTGATCGCGAGGAAACCGACCAAGGCGACGCCCAGCATCACCGTCGCGGTCGCTCCTGCCGTCCAGAGCAAGATACGCCCACCTCCTTTCGTCCTCAGCAAATGCCTAACGAATAAGAGCGCAAGGAGCGGAAACGCCGGGAGGATGTAATGAGGCAGTTTTGTTTTCACCACGCTGAAGACAATCAGAATGACTCCGACGCCAGCGACGAGATAAAGGTCGAACGCATCGCGCTTCTGCCAAAGCCGGCGTGCCAACCACGGCAGCCCGATCGACCAGGGCGCGAAGGTGAGGAAGATCGTGACGAAATAAAAAGGCAGCGAGGCAAGTGCGGAGAGAATGGAAGTTCCGCCGTGTCCCTGCATTGTCCCAAAGGAGCGGCCAATCACATGTCGACCCAGTCCGACCAAAAGAAACTCACCATGAGTCTGCCACAGCGCCGGTACACCCCAGAGAGCGATCAGCCCGAGCGTGAGGAGAATTCCCCTAACGAACAAGAAACGTCTGGCAAAATTCGGCACCGGCCGGCGGAAACGAAAAACCGCCACTGTGCCTAACGGCATCCAGGCAATCGGGCCCTTGGCCAGGAACCCAAGCGCGAGCGAAAGGTAGAAAATCCACCACCATTTGCGCAGACCCTTTGGCTTGACGACCGCGCTCCGCCAGCTCCCGTCAAAGCGATCGCGCAATAATTCATAGCCCGCCCACTGCGCCAGAGTCATGAAAAGGACGAGCCACATATCGGCCACGGCGGCTTTGGCGTGCACAAAAGTCTGCACGCAAAGCGTGAAGACGATCGCCGCCCAAAACCCGACACCTCCGCGCCCAAGCCGGCGGCCCCAGGAGAAAATTGCCACGCTCGTTAAGGCTGCCGCGACCGCGGAAGGAAACCGAGCCGCGAACGGGTTCTCACCGAAAAGGTGATAACTCGCCACCTGCGCCCAATAGGTCAGTGGCGGTTTGTCGAAGCGGAAATGGTCATTGAAAAACGGCACGACAAAATCGCCGCGCTCGATCATTTCCCGGGAAGCCTCGGCGAAGCGCGGCTCGTCACGGTCCACCAGGGGCAGCAACCAGGTGCCGGCGAGATGAAAAGCCAAACACCCACAGAAGAGCGCGAGAAAATTGCGAGTTGCAGGTTGCAAGAGAGCGATTGAAAGATGGCGACAGCCGAAACTCAACCGGCAATTTCTCAATGCAAAAAATTGCGCCGGCCTGGAAATGGTTGCTCATCATTTGTCTGGCCCTGGGTGCGATCGTGCTCGCCTTTCATTTCGACGCCGCCCTCCGTCATTGGGTTGCGCAACATTCCAATCGCACCGCCAAAATCGTGATGCGAAATGTGAGTCGGTATGGCGATTGGCCGGAGCACATCATCGCCGGACTGCTCGTCGTCGCGGTCGCGGCTTTGCGCGGCAACAAACGCTGGGTGCGCATTGGCCTAACGATGATCATTGCCTGCGCGCTGGCGGGAATCGCGGCCCGCGGAATCAAGATTGCCTCCGGTCGCGCTCGACCTTCAGTCAAACACGAGCTGGGCTGGAACGGGCCGCATCTCAGTTCGAAGTACAATTCTTTTCCGAGCGGCCATACGGCTGCGACAACCGCTTTTTTCGGGGTTTTGTTTTTCGCTAACCGGCGACTCGCGCTCGCGCTCCTCCCGATCCCCTTGCTCATCGCGGTCTCGCGCATTTACGTCGCGGCGCACCATTTGTCGGACGTTATTTGCGCAGTGATTCTTGGAATCTTCTGCGCCTGGCTGTGCGCTCGGGCGATGCTCGGCCACGGGGCGCGAAGCGCGGCCAAAAGTCACAGCTGAGTAGTAGCGGCTGTTCGCAGTTTACTGAAGATTGTAGACTTCTACGAGTCCCACTCCAGTGCCGCCGTCTTTGCCGCGCACGATCGCTGTGTAGTTGCCGACCGAAAGCGTTTCCAGAAGGGCTGATTCCAGATCATTGCTGGCCGGAATCGTCGTCGCTTTAATCTCTGTTTCCTGCCTGCTCCCATCACTCCGCAGTTTCCAATTATCGTTGGAATCGATCAGAGTTCCGCTCTCGTCGTATACCTCCAGGATTGGATCGCTTAACGCACCGGCGATCGAAAGTGAACGGCCGACAGCGCGCAGAAGGACATTGGCCGGACTGCCTTCGTTTACGATAAAACCACCAATCAGAACATTATCGTCGGTTTGCACCAGGCTGCGGGTCGAGATGTTGGCCAGATTCGAATCGCTTCCCGGACTTACTCCGTACGCTTCAACCAGCCCGATGCCGGTTTCGCCAGCGTGACCTTGCAAGACTACCGTGTAAGCGCCGGGATCAAGGATTTGCCAAAGCGCCGATTCCAAATCGTGAATTGGTGCCAACCCGGAATCGCTGACCTTCTGCTGGTTAGGATCATCCTTCCAATTGTCATTCGAGGCCAACAACGCGCCGAAGGAATCATGAAGGTCCAAAAGCTTGTCAGAAATGGTAGAAACGCCCTTTTCTAGCCAAACCCTCGCGCATCCGCGCTTTGCGACTCATAAGCTCCTAAAAAAGAGCACTATTAATCCCCAGTTTCACTTACTAATGGCGCACCTAAACCTCTTGTCGCCCTTCTCTTCTTGAGATATCTGACGGCGGAGAGGGTGGGATTCGAACCCACGAGGGCTTGCGCCCTGCCGGTTTTCAAGACCGGAGCCATCAACCACTCGACCACCTCTCCGTAAAAAAATGGCGCGGGCTATTTGTAATACGATCCGGAGCACGCAGCAAGATCGTTAGGCAAGGCAAGTCACTGCCCAACGAGTAAGCACTCTCAATCCTGAATCGCCTGGATTGCCTGATCCATTCTCGCGAGCACTTTGCCGCGTCCCAGAACTTCGAGCAGATGATAAAGACTCGGCCCAGCGTTGCTTCCGGTCACGGCCAGACGGGTGGGATGGACGAGTGCAGCTGGCTTGAGGCCGAGTTCGGTTGCCGTCGTTTTCAACGCCGTCTCAATCGAGATGGCGTCGAAGTTCTCCAACTCGGCGAAAGTGTCGCGCAACTTTTGCAGACGCGGTTTGTTTTCCGGGATGAAATGTTTGGTCGCGCCCTCGGCCTGATATTTGATCTTGTCCGTGAAATAGAACCCGCCGTAAGTCGGCAACTCGGCGAAGATACGGAACTTTCCTTTGCAGGTCTCGAGCGCCGCGCGCACGTAATCGTCCGGAAATTTTGTCAGATCAAAACCGGCTTTGGTGAGGGCGATGCGTGCCAGAGCATGAAAGCGTTCGTCCGGTAGCTCGCGCAGATATTCGCCGCTCAACCAGGTGCATTTTGCGAGATCGAAGATCGCGCTCTTGTGATTGAGCTTTTCCAGCTCGAACAGCTTAACGACTTCATAGATCGCCAGTTTTTCCCGGTCGTCTTTTGGCGACCAGCCAAGGAGACAAAGATAATTGCGCACGCCTTCCGGCAGGTATCCATCTTCGATATAGGTTGTGATACTCGCCCCGACATCGCGCTTGCTCATCTTCGAGCCGTCATGGTTGAGGATGAGCGGTATGTGCGCGAAACGCGGCGGTTCCGCTCCGAGGGCGCGATAAAGCTCGATGTGTTTCGGCGTGTTCGAGAGATGATCGTCGCCGCGGATGACGTGGCTGATCTTCATCTCGATGTCGTCCACCACATTAACGAAGTGGAAAATCCAGGAGCCGTCCGGACGGCGCAGAGTCATGTCGGGATGGGTTTCGGGATTCGTCAGGTCAAAATCGATCTTGCCGCAGATAATGTCGTCCACCACCACATGCTCGCGCGGCGAGCGAAAACGGATCGCGCCATGCTCGTCAAAGGTATGGCCATCTGCGCTCAGCTTCGCCAGGTGGCGCTGGTAGATCTCGTCGCGTTCGCTTTGGAGATAAGGACCGAAGTCGCCGCCCGCCTGCGGGCCTTCGTCCCAATCAAGACCCAGCCAGCGTAATCCATCGTAAATGGCTTGCGTCGCTTCGACGGTATTTCGCGAACGATCGGTATCTTCGATCCGGAGAACAAGCGTGCCGCCGGTATGGCGCGCGAAGAGCCAGTTGAAGAGCGCGGTGCGAGCGCCTCCAATGTGCAGATAACCCGTAGGCGAAGGGGCAAAGCGAACACGAACATCGGATGCCATATTTCGTTAGGCTCTTTTCACTTCCTTGGCCCAGGTATCGCGCAGAGTGATGGTGCGATTGAAAATCAGTTCGTTAGGCCGAGAATCGGGATCGAGCGCAAAATAGCCGAGTCGCTCGAATTGGTAGCGCAGCTCGGGCCTGGCTTCGCCTAACGACGGCTCGCATTTGGCCCGGACGACTTCGAGCGAGTTTGGATTGATGAAGGACTTGAAATCGCCCTGTGCGTCGGGATCCGGCACGGTGAAAAGTCGATCGTAAAGTCGTACCTCGGCCTCGATCGCCTGCGGCGCGCTCACCCAATGGATGGTCCCCTTGATTTTGCGATGGGATGTCGCGCCACCGGTCTTGCTTTCCAAGTCGGCGGTGCAATGCAATTCAACCACTTCGCCTAACGAGTTTTTGATCACTTCCTCGCATTTGATGATGTAGGCGTATTTCAAGCGGACCTCGCCGCCGGGCCTGAGCCGAAAATATTTTGGCGGCGGCGTTTCCATGAAATCGGCTCGATCGATAAACAGCTCGCGACTGAATGGCACCTTCCGTTTTCCGGCCGCTGGATCCTCGGGATTGTTGATCGCCTCCAGCTCTTCCGTTTTTCCCTCGGGATAATTGATAATCACGATCTTGAGCGGATGCAGTACCGCCATTCGCCGCAGCGCAACGCGATTAAATTCGTCACGCATCGCGTACTCGAGCGCGTCGACTTCGGTGAGCGACGGATATTTTGTGATCCCAATACCGCAGGCGAAATCGCGCAAGATACCTGGCGTGACGCCGCGCCGGCGCATGCCGGAAATGGTGGGCAGGCGCGGATCGTCCCAGCCCGTGACGATGCCTTCATCGACAAGCTGTTTGAGCTTGCGCTTGCTCATCACCGTGTAGGTGAGATTGAGCCGCGCGAACTCATACTGATGCGGCAGCGGCTGCGGCAATTCGAGCGCTTGCAACACCCAATCGTAGAGCGGCCGATGCACTTCGAATTCGAGGGTGCAAAGCGAGTGGCTGATGCCTTCAAGATAATCGCTCTGGCCATGTGCAAAGTCGTAGGTCGGATAGATGGACCACTTGTCGCCGGTGTGATGGTGGGCGGCGTGCCGAATGCGATAGAGCACAGGATCGCGCAGCCAAATGTTAGGCGCCTGCATATCGATCTTCGCACGCAGTGTCCGCGCGCCATCGCGGAATTCACCCGTTTTCATGCGCCGCAGGAGATCGAGGTTTTCGTCGACCGAGCGATTGCGAAACGGTCCGTCTTTGCCCAGCCGGCGAAATTCGTCCGTCTGCTCCGGCGTCATGTCGCAAACATAGGCCCTGCCTTTTCGCACGAGCTGTTCGGCGAACTCATAGAGTTGGTCGAAATAATCGGAGGCGAAAAAGGGAGTGCCGTCGGATTTCAGGCCGATGTTTTTGTCCGCCCAGCCGTCGATCAGCCAATGAATGTCGGCCATGATCGAGTCGACATATTCGGTTTCCTCCTTGGTCGGGTTGGTGTCGTCCATTCGGACGTTGCAGGTGCCGCCAAACTCGCGCGCGATGCCAAAGTTGAGACAGATCGCTTTGGAATGGCCGATGTGAAGGTAGCCGTTAGGCTCAGGCGGAAAACGAGTGTGAATTTCCGTGCGCTTTCCGCTGCGCAGATCTTCTGCCACGATATCGCGAATGAAATCGGAAAGCTGGTGCTGGACTGGCTCAGACATGCAACGGCGCGACGGTAACCACTCCGCGCGATCTTGTCATCCCACGGCGGGAAACCGATGAAAACGGTCTACGAGCTGAACGATCTTCGCCGCTGGATGGATGAAGAGGACGAAATAATACCGCCGATCCGGCTTGGGGTCTTGGGCGATCCGGTGGCGCATTCCCTTTCGCCGGCGATACAAAATGCCGCGCTGGAAAATTGCGGACTCGATCTGCGCTACGCCGCTTTTCGCATAGCGCCTAACGAACTCGAGGAGGCTCTCGAATTGTTGCAACAACTCGAATTCGTCGGGATCAACCTCACCGTTCCGCACAAGATCGCTGCACTTTCTCTGGTCGATGAAGTTGAGGAGCGGGCGCGTAGAATCGGCGCGATCAACACAATTGCCTTTCGCGCAGGAAGATCGTCAGGCTGGAATACGGACGGACCTGGTTTTGCCCGCGCGATCCGGGAAGACTTCTCAGTCGACCTGCGCGACCTGCGTGTGCTGCTGCTCGGTGCGGGCGGCGCGGGCCGCGCCCTGGCGTGGCAGTGCGCCTTCGAAAATTGTGAACGACTGGTGCTGGTTAACCGCACTTTTGAAAAAGCGCAGGTACTTGCGCGCGAACTGGGAAGGTATTTTAGCGGCCCGCGCGTGCTCGGCCCTGAGGCACGCCTGGAAGCTGTGCCTTGGAACGAGGCGGCGCTTCGCCAGCAGATCGCCCGCACTGATCTCGTGGTGAACGCGACAACTCTCGGTCTCAAGCATTCCGATGCCCCGGCCTTGCCTGGTTCGCTTCTTGCGCCACACCTCATGGTCTACGATCTGATTTACCGAGATACCACTTTCCTGGCCGCGGCGGAGCAAGCCGGTACGCGGAGCGCGAATGGCCTGACGATGCTCCTGCATCAGGGCGTGCTCGCCTTCGAGCTTTGGTTTGATCGCTCGGCGCCGCGTTCTGCGATGAAGGCCACTCTCGCCGGCCGATAGCGATTGGTTGGTTACGCCAATCCGAGGCAGGCCTGCCGAGAAAACATCACCCTTTGTCCCTCGATCTCCGCACCGCGTTCCACGAAGAAGCGCTCCAGTTCCTCGCTGTAATGGCGTCCATCATCCTCGCGATTGAAACTGAGGCAAACGCGGCCGCGTGGCTTGAGATGTTTGCTGAGGTCGTCGAGGAAAAATTTCCATTCCTCCACCCCCCAAAGGCCTGGTGTTTTGTGGCCATTAAAGCAAATCATGAAAGCCGTGATGAGGTCGAATTGCCTGCGCAATTGCGGCAGGTGAATAAACGGCCGCACTCGCCAAATGACGCGCTTAAGACCAAACAGGCCAATCATTTCACCGAACATCGGCACTTCGTCGATATCCAAACCAAGAACGTCGTGCCCGAGATACTTGGCGATGAAAAGGAAGTATCCCGCGCCGCAGCCAAGATCGAGAACGCTCTTGCGAGACCCCCCATCGAGACCCAGAGCGCGGATACGTCGCAGGTTCTTGTCCATCCACTTGGTGAGGTCGAGATATTTCGGCCACCCGCTGCTCGAAAGATCGCGCGGATTTCTGCGCTGAATGCCTTCGAAGGCTTCCGGGTCAATCGTGCCAATGAGCGTCGCCGGATCGAGATCGGCTCCGCGATGACGAACAAACAAGTGTCTGCTCGCGCTTGTGAACGCCTTACCGTTTGTCAGTTTGCCGACCTTTTCTGCCAGACGCATGTCTCAGATTCTCTTTCTTTTGCTCTTTGACTCCCTTGGCGAAGGTAGGGTTTCATCAGTCGCAAGGTCGTAATTGGATTGTCACGGTGATGTTGCTATCTCGCTGAAATCTTCGGGCCGAGTCAACGGCGGACGGCGCAAAAGCTTGCACACGTTTTCGCGGAGTCGATCTCGACCTTGCGCGGCGCGGCAACGCCGGAGGACGCGCCCATAATTTTCCGATTCTCGTTCGAAACAGGCGAGCGTGGCACCGTAGGCGTAACGCGCGCCCGAGGCAACAATCGCTGGCAAAGCTCGCGGGGAATCTAACATCGCATAGTGCACCACCCAGCGCGGGTCGTCGCTTAGGAGCGCACTACGCAATTCCCTCTCAAGAAAGCAACGCGATGACGAGCCGAGCCAAAGGTCGTGGACGAAAACAGCTGCCGGCAATTCATCGCGCAAAAGACGAAAGGCCAGCTTCAAAGCGCGAAAATCCTTTGGTCCGTCGATCAGAACCACATCTCCGGCTTCGACCATCCTGGGCAGCAAATCGATCGAATCGCCAAATCGGCAGTCGACATTTTCACACTCGCGCAATCTTTCCGCGGCAAGCGCGACATCGGGTGACTCGGGATCCGATTCCAGACTAACGATCGGGATCTGTGGAAAAAGACGGGAAAGGACCAGAGTGCTTTGGGCGCGAGCCCGGCCGGATTCGATGATGCGTCGCGGCGCAAGCGCTGCAGCGAGCGTGTAAAAGAAAAACAGCTCGCTGCGCCGAATCCCCTTGTGCGCGTGGCCAAGATTGCCAACTCGCTCCAGATAGGAGGGAAGAAGCCGTTCCGCATCGTCTAACAATTGCTCCCATCTGTTCGTCATTGAGATATTCTCTGAATCGAATCGCGCTGGTGACGCACTCGCGTTCCGTCGTCGTTGACGCACGTCTTCCTGCACGATACACCGTTGCGGCATGCAGGAACGCCGAGCACGCCACGCGAGCTACGGATGGTTGGTAGGCCTGGGTGCTGCTCTCTGGGGCACGGAAAGCGCGTGGCGCATTCCACTAAACAATCTTTTCGCCGCCGAGGTGATCGTTTTTTGGGAGCACATCCTCATCCTGCTCATGTTTCTCCCGTTGCTTCTCATCGGAATAAGAGAGCTGCCGAAAATCGATCGCCGCACCTGGGCCTATCTCATTTTTTCCGGGTTCGCCGGGTCGGCCGTGGGAACCGTTTTTTTCACTCTCGCGCTGAAACACGGCAATCCCACTGTAGTTAACGTTGTTCTTAACATCCAACCTGTCATCTCGACTTTTGCCGCCTGTCTCCTGTTCGGCGACCGGCTCGCTCCGCGCTTTTACCTTTTTGCCGCGATCGCCGTGATCGCCGGAATTTTTCTTTCCGTCGAACACCCCGAGCTGATCGGAGTCTCCTTCGAACGCGCTGGTTTAAATCAAGGGACCGGGTATGCCCTGATTTGCGCTCTCTTTTGGGGACTCTCCACCGTCGCCGGACGCGGCGTGATGACTGGGATGTCTCTTCGATTCGCCGCCAGCCTGCGCATCGTCGTGGGCTTGGTTTGCATGACAATCATTCTGCTGGCCATGGGGAAAATGAATGGCGCAGCCCTCTGGCCCCCAGCCGCGCAGGCTAGCCTAACGACCGCGGCCGGCGCGCTTGTCCTCCTTGCCTCTGTCTCGGGCGGCATTCCTTTGCTCATTTACTTTGAAGGACTTCGCCTGACGAGAGCTTCCACCGCGGGTTATTTTGAGATGATGCAAACGCTGGCTGCGGTCTGCATCACCTGGGGTTTCTTTCACGCTGCGCTGCGACCGCATCAAGTCGTCGCCGGTCTTGTCCTCATGGCAGCGGTCGCGATGGTACAGCGTGTGCAGGCCGAGACCATTCAGCCCTAAACCTATCGTCCACGGTTTCTCAAGGCGCCGCATCTAGCGCAATTGCAGAAAGCCAGTTGCGTCGCTCCCTGATCAACGCGTTGTTTCCCGCTGTTATGAAGTTTCATCGTAGTTTAACCGTCTTTTTCGTCCTTCTCGGCTTCCAGGTCTGCAACCTCCTCGCAGCGGAGACCGGGCCGGTACCATCCGCAGATAAGAAGCCAGTTTATAATGAGTATCAGGGCGTAAAGGTAGAAGACGATTATCAATGGCTGGAAGACGATAACAATCCGGCGGTCAAAACCTGGTCTGATGCCGAAAACAAGCGAACCCGCGCCTATCTCGACGGCCTGCCCGGCCGGAGCAAAATCGAAGATCAGCTCAAGGCTTGGTACGCAAAAACCTCACCCACTTATTCCTCTATTGTCTCCCGGCCTGGCGTTTTGTTTGCGCTCAAGTTCCAGCCGCCCAAACAGCAACCTATGCTCGTTAGGCTTGATTCGGCTAGCAGCCTTATGTCAGAAAAGGTGCTGGTCGATCCCAATCAAATCGATCGCAAAGGCACAACCGCAATCGACTGGTTTGAACCTTCCCTCGACGGCAAAAAATTAGCCGTCTCCCTTTCCAAGGGCGGCAGCGAAGACGGCGAGTTGCACTTTTACGACGGAATGACCGGAAAGGAACTTGGCGATACGATTGCCCATGTTCAGTATCCGACCGCCGGTGGCAGTGCGGCTTGGAACGCGGACGGAAGCGGCCTCTATTACACGCACTTCCCGCGAAAGGGAGAGCGCCCGGATGCTGACTTAAACTTTTATCAGCAAGTCTACTTTCACAAGCTTGGCACGGCCGATAGCAGTAATACCTACTCTATCGGCAAGGACTTTCCTCGAATCGCCGAGGTTCAGCTCGAGTCATCGTCCGACGGGACATACATTGTTGCCTCGGTGGCGAACGGAGATGGCGGCGACTTTGCTCATTATTTGTTGGGCCCGAATGGCGCCTGGAAGCAGATCACCCAATTTGGCGACGGTGTGAAGCTGGTTCGGCTTGGCCGTGACAACGCCCTCTATCTGCTTTCCAAGGCCGACGCTCCGCACGGTAAGATTCTCCGTCTGCCGCTCGATACTCCCGAGTTAGCAAAAGCAACTGAGATTGTCCCGGCTAGCGATGCGGTTATTCAGCGCTTCGTTCCGACCACAAGCGCGCTCTATGTTGCGGACTTGTTGGGTGGACCTTCCCAGCTGCGACACTTCGATCTCGATGGCCAGAACGGTCACACGATTACGATTCCTGCCATTTCCAGCGTGCAAGAGTTAGTGGCGGAAGACAACGGCTCTGCTCTTTTCCGCGACCAAAGCTATACCGAGCCATCCACCTGGTTTGAACTTGTCGCGGATCAAACCGAACCGAAAAAAACCGCTTTGGTCGGTACATCCCCAGTTTCATTCGCTGACATAGAAGTGACGCGCGAGTTCGCGACGTCCAAGGATGGAACGAGGATTCCGCTCAATATTATGCGTCGCAAAGGCGCGGCGTTCGATGGAAACAACCCTACTCTTCTCTATGGCTACGGAGGTTACGGACTCAGTATGTCGCCGACCTTCGATTTTGCGCGCCGGCTTTGGTTTGATCGCGGCGGAATCTATGTTGTCGCGAATATCCGAGGTGGCGGGGAATTCGGCGAGGAATGGCATAAGGCTGGCAACCTAACGAACAAACAAAACGTCTTCGACGATTTTGCTGCGGCCGCCCAGTATTTGATCGAAAAGAAATACACAAACTCTGACAAGCTAGCCCTTCTTGGCGGGAGTAACGGTGGTCTGCTCATGGGCGCCATGATCACCCAGCATCCGGACCTGATGCGTGCCGTTGTGTCGATGGTCGGTATCTACGACATGTTGCGGGTGGAGCTCGCGCCAAACGGCGCCTTTAACGTTACCGAGTTTGGAACGGTGAAAAACGCCGACCAGTTCAAGGCTCTGTATGCTTATTCGCCTTATCATCAGGTAAAGGACGGCACTGATTATCCGGCGATTCTAATGATGACCGGCGCGAACGACGGGCGTGTCGCGCCTTATCATTCGCGCAAAATGGCTGCCAGGCTTCAGGCGGCGAACAAGTCGGACCATCCCATTTTCCTGCGAACTTCGACAAGCGCAGGTCATGGCATCGGCACCGCGTTGAGCGAGCGAATCAAGCAGCTAGCGGATATGTATAGCTTCCTTTTTGCGCAGCTTGGAGTAAAGCCCTCTGCCTGACTGAGGTAACGATTCTGTTACGACACATTGCTTGAGACGAATGCGACTGGATCGAACTATCGCGCCATGCGCTCGTTCTTTTACTCACGAAATGCCCTGACGAAGGTATTCCCGGCCGCTGTTTTTGGAAGTCTTTGCTGGCTTGTTACGTCTCTGAGCACGGCCTCTCCGTCATCATTCCGAGTCAACCCTGATGCCGGGGCCGGCGATGTGATCGTCCATGGCAAACTTGGGGGACTCATCTTTGGATTCGACATCGACCCCACCGGCTCTGAGGGACTTCTTTGCGAAGCGGTGCTGAATTCCGACGGAACCGTCTCGGCTCGCGTGGAGACATTCAGCCAATCGACCGGCAGATTCGTAGACGTGCTCGGGGGCTCGGAATCTCAGGATGACTTTGTTACCTGGGGCATTGCGCGGTCAATCGGCTTGGTAGAAAAGGAGCACGTTAAGAGCCTTTTTCATGTTGAACGTATCTTCCGAATAATCAGCCCACTGTCAGGTAATCAAATTAATGGAATCTGGACGCCGCCGATCGACCGCATGCATGTCATTAATCAGGTGAAGCCGAGCCCTGACGGCAGCTCGAATGTCGCTGTCTATGCTGTTTCAGTAAGCGACGCTCCACCAATCCTCTTTACCTCGGACCTTGCCACTAACACTTTTGGCTCAGTGATCAATGTCACTCATCCCGACTTTATCACCGAAGCGCCTCCTGTGATCGCGTTCGATGTCGCGCGCAATCAGGTCATTCTCGGGCACGATAAACCTTCAGGATTTATTGAGCCGCCAGTGCTCGGCTTCGTTGACCTGGCGACAGGCTTATTTGTCGAGCACACCGGGCGGGGCTTGGGAGTTATCAATGGCATCGCGGTCGACTCGGAAGATGGAGTTCTTTGCACCGATACCTCTTTCGACTCAGGCGCCCAGTTCTTTAATCTGGATGACTTTACCGGCATCAACGTCCTTTTGCCGGGCGCGAACCCTCAGAATTCGACTGCGAGCGGTGCCGATGTCGAATTCGACCCTGTCAACAAGCTCTTTCTCATCGCGCAGCCATTCTCAGACGGAATGCTCGACAACGGCAGCAGCATCCAGGTCTATGACCTGGCAGGCAACCTGGTGGAGTCGGTCAATAGTCTAAACTTTCAGGGGGGAGATAATGTCTTTCCCATTCACATTGCCCTCAATCCGAGGAGGCGAATTGGCTTTGTGAACGGACCTGATCTAACGACAGCCATTCAGTCCTTCACCTATTGAGTTATCGGCGCCCCGTGACAATGTCGTTATTTGCCGTAACGATAAGTCATGAACCTGTCTCCCAAGTTTGAAGAGGCGCTTATCTATGCCACACGCGTCCATGGCGGGCAATTGCGCAAGAAGACCAGAATTCCCTACATCGGACATCTTCTCGGCGTAACCGCAATCGCGATGGAATATGGCGCGAACGAGACGGAAGCCATTGCCGCACTTTTGCATGATGCGGTGGAGGATTGCGGCGGGCCCGAAAGGCAGCGCGAGATAGAAGAGCAATTCGGTGCTCAAGTAGGCGAAATCGTCGCTGGTTGCACGGACAGCGATAAGACTCCAAAACCACCATGGCGGGAGCGAAAGGAAAGATATATCGCGCACTTGAAAACCGCTTCGACGGCAACACGGCTGGTTTCGGCTTCGGACAAGCTGCACAATGCTCGCGCGATCGTGCACAATCTGCGCGAGGGCGAAAGCGTTTGGGATCGATTTAAGGCGGGCAAAGAAGGCTCGCTCTGGTACTATCGGTCATTAGTTACCGCCTTTCGTGAGCATGGAAGAAGCGCTCTTGTCGACGAACTCGACCGGGTGGTCAGCGAGATGGAGCAACTCGCCGAGCAACAGGCATAATCCTTTACTCGTTAGGGCTTGTAGGCGAATCCGTCGTTAAACCAGTTGTTGCAGCATTCGCCCGAACCGCCCCAGATGACCATTCGCTCTCCATCCCAGACTGCCGTGTGACCGGAACGCGGCGCCGGTGAATTCGTCGCCGTAATTGGGGTCCACTTGTTGTTCGCCGGGTTATATTTCGCGCCTGTCCCGATCGGATTACCAGCTGCGTCTGATCCGCCCCAGACGAGATATTCTTTTCCGGACCAGACGACCGAAGAACCAAGTCGCGGAGTTGGAGCATTCGTCCGGCTGATCGTGCGCCACGTATCGGTTTTCGTGTTGTATATCGCTCCGTCCGGAAGCGGCCGGAACCGCGAGTCGACTCCGCCCCAGATAAGAAGATTTACACTATCCCAGGCAAAAGCGAAAAAGAGCCGCGGCGATGGTGCGTTAGTCGCGGAGATTGGGGTCCACGTGTTGGTCCGCGGGTCATAAAGTGCACCGTCATTCACATAAGTGCCCAGACTGATCCCGCCCCAGACCAGCATCTGGGACCCGGTCCAGACTGCGGCCATGGAATTTCTTGGCGAAGGTGCTCCGACAGTACTCATCGCCGACCAGGTATCGGTCACCGGATCATAGAGCGCGCCATCATTCACATCCCCGGTAAAACCAATGGCACCCGCCCAGACAATCATGCGGTCGCCGGTCCAAACCAAAGCATGACCAAAGCGCGGAGACGGTGCGCCGGTCAGTGAGGTCGGTTGCCACTCATCCTTTACCGGATTGTAGCGCCCCCCAGTGCTAAGGAAGTTCAGACCATCATCGCCGCCCCAGACAATCATTTCGTGACCGGTCCAAATAGCTGGCTGACCTTCGCGGCCGCTGGGGGCGTTGTCCGTCGTGGTCATTGCCCATTTGTTCGTCAACCTTTTCCAAAGCCCGCCGGTATCGGCAAATGGAACCATCGAAGAATCCTGGCCGCCCCAGACGATCATATGGTCCGTTCCATCGATCCGGGTGAAAATCGCGGAATGAGCCGTCCGAGCGGTCGGAGCATTACTAGTGGATATCGGAGTCCAGCTGTCACCGAAAACGGCGGCAGTTAGAACGAAAGGAAGCAGAAACAGAAATCGTCGGATAATCATAAAAGCTCCTGGCTAATTCTTCTTCTACTTGGAAGGAAGATGGCCAGTCAAGATCCTTATTCCTGGATCGCTAAAGCTTCCGGTTTCGAAAGGGGTCACCTAAAAAGGCTATTTCTGGGGCACTGGTTGTTCGCGAGTAAATCTGTAAAAAGTCTTGAGCGACGATAAGGTTGCGCGGTCTATCCTTTGTTCGTTAGGCAAAGAGCCCCGGCTTCCATAAGCAATTGATTGGCGGTTCCAGACTGGAGAGTGGAGCTACTGTTACCCACGCCTTTGCTCTGGCCACGAGGCGCTCCCGACGTGCGAAGGTGTATTTTTCCCCGGGTGCGCTCGGAGAAATAGCGGGTTGGCAAAAAGTGGCTAAATCACGAACTTTGGGAAATGCACCAGGACGCAGCTATCTCGAAGCGGGAGCTCTTCCAGCGCCTGCATCCGCGACTGGCTGCCTGGTTTCGCGGGACGTTCCCCGACTTTACCGACGCCCAACTGCGCTGCGTTCCTTCGATTTTAGAGTACCAATCGATCCTGCTCACTTCGCCTACCGGTAGCGGCAAAACCCTCGCCGCCTTTCTCGGGGTTTTCGATTACCTCCTGCGCTTACTCGACCGCGAACAGCTGTCGTTAGGGGTGCATTGTCTTTATGTCTCGCCTCTGCGTGCACTGACTTACGACATTGGAAAAAATCTCCGCGCGCCGATTGGCGGGATGGGATTGGAAAAGGAGTTGCTCATTCATGTTCGCACGGGCGATACAAGCGCGAGCGATCGGGCGAAATTTCGCCGGCGCCCCGCGCATTTTCTCGTCACGACGCCGGAGAGTCTGGCCGTGCAGTTGGCGCAGGAAAGCTACGCGGCTCATCTGAGCAGCTGTCGCTTTGTCATTGTCGATGAATTGCATTCCTTCGCGGGAAACAAACGAGGCGTCGATCTGGCGCTTTCGCTCGAACGGCTGGAGGAACTCGTTAGGCATGACAGCGGTCTCTGTCGCATTGGGCTTTCTGCTACCGCCGCGCCCTTGGATTTGCTGGCGCGATTTCTCGTCGGTGATGATCGGCCATGTCGCACCGCGCAGGCGCGGATCGAGAAGGAGTCGATCGTCGAAGTTTTCTCACCCATCAGGCACAAGCCTTATCCGCCTGCGGGTTACACTGGAGTGCGGCTCTATGCCGAGCTGGCGGAATTGATTCGTAGCCGCCAATCGGTCCTCGTTTTTACCAATGTGCGTTCGGCGGCGGAACAGATCGGGCTGCGCCTCAGGGAGCTGCTGCCGGATTTAGCGGATCGCGTCGAGATCCACCACGCTTCGCTCGATCGCAGCGTGCGACTGGAAGTTGAAGACCGGTTAAAGAATGGCGAGCTGCGCGCAGTGGTTTGCTCGACCAGCCTCGAGCTCGGGATCGACATCGGCGCGGTTGATCTGGTGGTCATGGTCGCCACGCCCAAAGGTGTCTCGCGTGCTATCCAGCGCATCGGCCGTTCCGGCCATTCCCTCAACAAGAGCAGTCACGGCGTGCTGGTGGCGACGAATATTAACGACCTGGTGGAAGCGACCGCCACCGCGCGACTGGTCAGGCAAGGCGTGCTCGATCCGATCAAGATTCTGGAAAAGCCTAACGACGTCCTCGCGCAACATGTGGTTGGGATGGCGGCGCTCGCGCCCATCGCGGTCGACAAGGCCTTTTCTATTGTCAGGCGGGCTTATCCTTATCGGGAATTGGAGCGCGGCGACTTTGAACGCGTGCTGGAGTATCTCGCTGGCGGCGGCGAATCCTTGCAGCGGCAGTACGCCTCGCTCTTTGGCAAGATCATGGTGGAGGAGGGAGTGATCTCCCTCGCTACTACGCGGGTGGCGCGCGAATTTCTGGTTAACATCGGGACAATTGTTTCGGAAGGATTTGTCACGGTGCTTCTAGGGCGGCGGCGCCTTGGCTCGGTCGAGGAAGGATTCATCAAGCAGCTTCAGATGGGAGACCTGTTTGTCCTTGGCGGCCGAGTCGTCAGGCTAATTGAAAGTGGCGTGCAGGAAGTGCGCGTCGAAAGAGCCGATGGCCAACTTCCGACCATTCCGCGCTGGAACGCGGCCAAGATGCCGTTGACGTCGGGCCTGGCCAAGGAGGTGCGCGAGTTGCGTGCAGAGCTGAATGCTCGCCTAACGAATGCCTCACCGGAAGAGGCGATCGAGTGGCTGGTTGAGACTTATCAAGTCTCGCTCGCCAACGCGCAGCCGATGGTGGAATTCTTTCAGGCCCAGCGCACACTTTCCGAAGTGCCGGTCGGTCGCAAACTCTTGGTCGAGCTCTACCGAGAAGGCGAGCATTCACACTATTTCTTTCACGCGCTGATCGGCCGGAGTGCCAACGATGCTCTTTCGCGCATCGTGGCCTGGCGGGTGAAGGAGCGCATCGGCGGCAATGCACTCGTCACGATCGACGACTACGGATTTCTTCTCACCTTGCGCCGCTTTCAGGAGCTGCCGCTCACGCAATGGCAAGATTGTTTTCGACCCGCCGAGGGGGAGGAGGACTTGCACGCTGCGCTACGCGGATCGGAGCTGGTGAAATGGCAGTTCCGTGGTGTGGCGCAGACCGGGTTGATGGTTCCACGTAATTTGCCCGGACGAGAGCGCAAACCACGGCAGCTAAGCTGGAGTTCGGAAGTTCTCTTTCGCGTCCTCGAGCAACACGAGCCGGATCATCCGCTGCTCGAGGAAGCATATCGCCAGGCGACTCATACTTTTCTCGATTCCGAGACGGCGTATGCGTTTCTCGAGGAAGTGCAGAGCTACGAATGGAAATTGCGGGAGTTGCCGGTCGTTTCGCCCTTTTCATTTCCGATCTACGCGAGCAAGATCAAGGAAAACATGATGCTGGAGGATCCGGCCGTCGCGCTGGAGCGGATTTACTTCGAAATGTATTCGCGGGTGGAGCGGGCGGCCGGAGAAGCGCTCAATCGTGAACCCTGAATCGTTAGGCTTCAAAGACCATTTTTCGCGGCAAGCGGCGGACTACGCGAAGTTTCGGCCTCAGTACCCCCGCGCCCTTTTCGAGTTTATCGCAGCTCAAGCGCCTAACGACGATCTGGCGGTGGATTGCGCAACAGGCAACGGCCAGGCCGCGCTGGGGCTGGCCGAATTTTTTCATCAGGTCATTGCCCTCGACGCGAGCGCAAAACAGATAGAGAGCGCGCAGCCTCACGATCGGGTTCAGTATCGTGTCGCGACGGCGGAGGCGACGGGGCTGCCAGGTGCTTCCTGCGACGCGGTTACGGTGGCGCAGGCGTTGCACTGGTTCGATCTCGAATCGTTCTATGCCGAAATGAAACGCATTTTGAAGCCCGGCGGGCTACTGGCGGTTTGGGCTTATAACTATTTGCGCGTCTCACCCGAGGTCGATGCCGTGTTGCGGCGGTTCCACGACGAGATCGTTGGACCTTTCTGGCCACCGGAACGCAAGCTTGTCGGACACGGCTATCGCGATCTGCCGTTTCCATTCGCAGAAATCGCAGTGCCGGAGTTATGGATAGAGACAAGATGGACTATCGCGCATTTGCTTGGCTATCTGAGGACCTGGTCGGCGACTCAACGTTACCAGGCAGATAAGGGCCAGGACCCACTAGGGTTGATCGAAAACGAACTTATCGCCTTATGGGGAGACGCGGACGCAGAACGGCTGGGTGTTTGGCCTTTAGTCGTTAGGCTAGGGCGCGCCTCGTAGAAAGGTAATCACGGCTACCAGACGATGGTCGCCGCCCCTGAGGAAAATTAAAGAGGGCGGACCCAATGGTCCGCCCTCCTTTCCGTCGAGCAGCTTCTCCCCTAGCTTTTGCTCTGCGAAACTACTTCGTTCAGCTTGAAGATCGGCAGGAACATCGCGATCACGATTCCGCCTACGATCACGCCGAGAAAGACAATCAGCATTGGCTCGATCAGCGAAGTAAGCGCGTCGAGCATGGCTTCGATTTCTTCGTCCCAAAAATCCGCCATCTTTTCCAACATTGTGTCGATGCGGCCCGTCGACTCGCCCGCCGCCACCATGCGCAGCATCATGGGTGGGAAGATTTTCTTCTTTGAAAGGGCAACGGAAAGATTGTCGCCTTTCTCCACGTCCGAACTGACGCCTTTAATACTCTCTTCCACCACGAAATTGCCGGAGGACCCGCCCACAATGTCGAGAACTTCGAGAATTGGCACACCGCTGCGAATGAGCTGTGCAAAGGTGCGGGCAAAACGCGACATCGAGATCTTGTGAATAAGCGGACCGAAAACCGGGAGCTTCAGCTTCCAGCGATCAGATAATTGGCGGCCGCGAGTGGAGCGCAGGAAAGTGCGCACGCCGAAAATGACACCACCGATGCCGAGGACGAGGAAATACCACTTCGCCCGCACGAAATCACTAAGATCGAGAAGAAATTGCGTCGGGGCGGGCAGCCTGGCGCCGAAATCCTTAAAGATTTCCCCGAAGACCGGCACCACTCTGACGATCAGGAAGGTCGTGATGAGAAATGCGATGCAAATGACAATCACGGGATAAGTCATCGCGGACTTGACCTTCTTGCGCAGGCGCGCGCTTGACTCAAGGAATCCCGCCAGTCGGTCAAGGATTTCAGCAAGGAGACCACCAGCCTCGCCCGCTTTCACCATGCTGATGAAGAGACGATTAAAGACGCGCGGATGTTTGGCGATGGATTCGTGAAAGGTCTCACCACCCTGGACGCGGGCGGTGACGTCGCTGATGACATGGCGCAGGCTTTTTTGGCGTTTGGGGTCGGCCTGTTCGTAAAGTGCAGTAAGCGCCTGAACGAGCGAAATGCCGGCCTCAATCATGGTTGCCAGCTGGCGTGTGAAAAGGACGAGATCAGTCTCCTTGACCGACCAAGCCTTATTCTTTTTTCGGGTGACAGCCGCCTTTTGTTGCAAAGACAGAACCATGAGCCCACGGCTCATTAGACTGGTGACAGCGTTGTCCTCGTTGATGGCGTCCTGGATACCATTTACGATATTGCCGGCGCCATCCCGGGCTTGATAGGAGAAGGTCATCATATGGTTGCTATAGTATTTGTATTCGATGTAGCAGTTGTGGTGCCATTGCGAAGGATTGACAGTGATTGAGAAGTGATCGCCGCCGACGAAATTCAGGAGGTGAATCCCAGGCTCTGGCTTTGGCAGGCTTACGATGCCCAGGTGAAGTCCGACCTCTTCGCCACCGCGGTGCTCGACGCCGATGGTCTTACTCTGATTGATCCAATTCCTCTTACGCCTTCGTCGCTCGCGGATCTGACTGACAGGGGAACGATCAGAAGGATTCTGGTGACCAACTCAAATCATTTGCGTGCGGCGCCGGATTTCGCGGTGGACTTAGCCGTCCCGATATTTTGGGCCCAGCCAGTCGGCGAGAAGATAGCGGGAGCTGATTCAATTCTGATTGATTCGGGTAGGCAGATCGCGAGCAATATTACTCCGCTTGCCATCGATGGCGCTGCTTCCGGCGAAACCGCGTTTCATTTTAAGGGCGACGGGGGCACAATTGTGCTCGGCGATGCGCTGCTTCACCTCGAGCCTTATGGATTTGCCCTCCTTCCAGCCAAGTACTGTTCGGATCAAGAGGCGATGCGACGTTCCCTGCGTCAGTTGCTCGATTGGCCGTTCGAGCGTCTGCTTTTCGCTCACGGCAGGCCAATCTTGTCCGCAGCTCGTATGCGCTTGGAGGCGTTACTGCGATGAAATGGATCATTGACCACTCCAGAAAGCGCGGGCCTCACTTCTGAGATTTCCCTATGGCCTCTTCGACTCCCCATGCCGCTCGAGAGAATAGTGTGATTCGCTTCCTTCGGCTGATTCGTTTTTCCCATACGATTTTCGCTCTGCCTTTCGCGCTCGGTGCGCTGCTGGTTGCGACAGACGGCAGGCCGCCCGGCCGGCTGCTTGCCCTCGTCTTGATTTGTATGGTTTGTGCGCGGACAGCAGCGATGCTTTTTAATCGCGTCGTCGATTGGTCGCTCGACCAGAAAAACCCGCGCACTGTTTCGCGGCAACATTTGATTTCGCGATCCGCGGCGATTCTTTTTCTAATCGTAAGTTCTGGAACGTTCCTCACGGCCGCGGCAGCAATCAATCAGCTCACCCTGATTCTTTCGCCGGTCGCGCTCGCTCTTGTTTTCTTTTACTCGATGACGAAACGGTTTACGGCGGCGAGCCACTTTTTCCTCGGGCTCGCCCTGGCGATCGCGCCTATCGGCGCCTGGATTGCGGCGACTGGCCGGGTCGCCTTCGCTCCGCTGCTCCTCGGCGCAGGCGTCGTGGCCTGGGTGGCAGGGTTTGACGTCATTTACGCCACGCAGGATTTCGAGTTCGACCAGCGGGAAGGTTTGCATTCGCTGGTTGTTAGGCTGGGAATTGCGCGATCACTGCGGCTCGCGCAGTGGCTGCACCTGGCGATGCTGCTGGCCCTCGTCGCGTTTGGCTGGGCGGCGTCGTTAGGCGCGATCTATTTTGTCGGAATGCCGCTGGTCGCGGCGGCACTTTGGTTCGAACATCGCAGTGCGGCGCGTCTCGATCTGGCGGGAATCAATCGCGCCTTTTTCCAGAGCAATGCATTTGTCAGCGCCGTTTTTCTGGTCTGCGTGTGGGGAGCAGTGACAGGCAGCGGATGATGCGGCGCACACTCAAGGTTGCGCGATGCGGGGGCAGCGTTGCTACATGGCGTCAAGCTGGGCAACGCGCGCCACATGCCGGCCGCCCTCGAAATCCGTCGTCAGCCAGACACGGGCAATCTGCAGGGCGAGGTCCTGCGAAATCATACGTTCGCCTAGCGACAGGACGTTGGCATCGTTGTGCTGGCGGGAAAGCCGCGCGCTTTCCTCGTTCCAACAAAGGGCGCAGCGCACGCCGTGCACTTTATTTGCGACCATTGCTTCGCCATTGCCCGAGCCACCAAACACGATGCCGCGGTCGCATTCGCCGCGGGCCACCGCTTCCGCCGCCGGACGAATGAATTTTGGATAATCGACTGGTTGTTCGCTTGTTGTGCCGAAGTCCTCGACTTCATGGCCTAACGATTTCAACAATTCCTTGATTTTCTCCTTGTAGCGAAAGCCGGCGTGATCGGACCCAAGAGCGATTTTCATTGTCACTCTCTTAAGCAAAACCGGCGTTGGTGTCGAGCAGTCGGGGTAATCCAGGTTTGCAAAATGCTTTCGGCGCGACCAGGAACCGCGTTTTCGAGGCGTTATCGAGCCTGAGCAATTCCATTTTGGGTCGGACGCGATCGGTTACGCGCCAGGCTTTGCCAAAGAATGGCGACCAGACGCCAGGCGGAGATCGCGCCGACGATGCAAATGCCGATCCACAACGAGACAAGGCAAAGTGCGAGGAGGCGATGGATTTCGAGAACGGTGTGCGGGTTAAAAGGCATTCCGTTAGGCTGGCTAAGGGAGATGAGCGGTGAAGTTCCGAGCAGCGGATAAAGGCATGCCAAACCGAGGAGCGAAGTGATCACCGTTGTGGCCGGCGGCAGCCAGCGCCAATCGGGTTCCACGAGGTTGATCCAACGCTGTGCGAGATTGATGAACAGGATCACCAGCACCGGGACATAGAGAGAGGTGACAAGAGGTGCGACGTGCAATTGCGCTCCGCTGCTGCTCACAACCAGATACGGAATGCTCCCATGATTCCACCACCAGAGGATAAAGAGCGATTGAACTATAATGCCGGCAATGGAGCTCGAACGTCTCACCTGTTTCGCCTGGCGCGCCGCAGCGGGCAGTTGTCGCGGGTCCCAGTCTTTGCGCTCCAGAAGGCGGAAACGATGGAGAGCAAAATCAATCGCCGCGAAAACCAACGTCACGATGAACAGCGCGGGCAAAGCCAGCCACGCGATACGGATAAGCGCATGTCCAAGCTGCGGGAACGGTTGGCCATGCGCCTGTGTCCCAAGCACAACCGCAGGCACGACCCCGGGTATGAGGAGAAGAACGAGCGTCACTTTGATTGCCGTCCAGTAAAACGGGAAGACAAGTGGGCCGATGAGCTGTTTTCCGAAAGTGACGGTGCGCGAGTCTTGCTGGTAGCGGGAAGCAACCAGAATCGGCGCGCCGTGTTCCTTCAGGATGGCGGCGATTTCTTCTTCCGTTAAGGGCCGTCCGAGAGCGGCGGCGCGATCGTCGATCTCAGCACGGAGGTTGGCTTCCAGCTCGGCGGCGATATCCGCGCACTGCCTTTTCGGGAGCCAGAATTTGATGGCGGTCAGGTAGCGATCAAGGAGTTGCATGGTTGGTTACTTGTTCGGTTAATTTGTTAGGTAATTTCGTCAGGCTAAATGATGCGGGTGAGCGAAGAATTGATCTTCTCCAGCTCGGCGAGGAGTTGCTTGAGAATGGCGCGTCCCTCACGCGAGAGTTTGTAGAAACGTTTTTGGCGATGATTCTCCTCGCGCCATTCGCTCTCCAGAAGTCCCTGGGTTTCCAGGCGGCGGAGGAGGGGATAAAGAGTTCCTTCTTCGATTTCGATGCCGAGGTTAGCGAGATCTTTGCGCAGGGTATAGCCGTAATGCTCGCGCCGCAGTTGGGCGAGGACGGCGACGATGAGCAACCCGCGTCGCAACTCGAGGCGAAGACTGCTGAAGAGATCGGAGCTAAAATCGGTGCTCGTGTCTACCATGTGAAATACACTATGTGATACATAGTATGTGAAACATGGTATGGGTTGTCAAAAAGAATTTTTGCCAACTAGCGCACCCATGATTCCGGGTTGCCTTCGTCGTTTTCTCACGCGATGACGTTGGGATGATTTCGATCTCGCGCCCATTTTCCATTCTTGTCGCCCTCCTTGTTTCTCTCCGCCCTTGCGCCGCTAAGAATGACTTCTCGGAAATCAAGGCGCAGGTAACAAGACAACACGACAAGGCAATCAAACGTCTTCAGGATTGGATCGGGCAGGTTTCGATCGCGGCCGAGAATCGCGGTTATCCCGAGGGAGCAGACTACATGATCAAGCTCGTGAAGGAGGCCGGCTTCCAGCGCGCGGAGCGGGTCGATACCGAGGGCAAGCCGGGGGTCTTCGCCAGTCTCGATGCCGGCGCTCCGAAGACGGTCGGCCTCTATTTCATGTATGACGTGAAGCAGTTCGACCCGAAGGAATGGTCCTCGCCACCGACTGAAGCGAAGATCGTCGACAAGCCTGGCTTGGGAAAAGTGTTGATTGGGCGCGGCGCGGTCAATCAAAAGGGACCGGAAGCGACTTTTCTCGAGGCACTCCACGCGATCAAGGACGCTGGTCGCAAGCTGCCGGTTAACCTGCTCTTGGTCGCGGAAGGAGAAGAGGAAATTGGTTCGCCTCATTTTCCACAAGTCGTGCATAAGCCGGAGGTCGAGCAGGCGCTGAAGAAATGCAGCGGAATCTTCATGCCCTTTGCCAGCCAGGACTTGACCGGCATGGTCACGATCTCGTTAGGCGCAAAGGGAGTGATCGAAGTCGAGCTGACTTCGAACGGCGAGAAATGGGGTCGCGGCCCGCTGAAAGACATTCATTCCTCAAACAAGGCGCGGGTCGACAGCCCGGTCTGGCACTTGATCAAGGCACTCGGCACCCTTGTGAACGAGGATGGGAGTGAACCCGCGATCGAAGGCCTAACGAAAAACGTTCGCCCGCTCACGGCGCAGGAACAGCAACTGATCGATAACGCCGCCAGGCGTCTGGACGAGGGGGAGGCGAAGAAAATCATGGGAGTGAAAAAGTGGGTGCGCGACATCACCTGGAAGCAGGCTTTGCAGCGCATGTCCGACGAGCCGACGGTTAACATCGAAGGCATTATTGGCGGCTATACCGGCCCGGGGGGCAAAACGATTTTGCCGCATCAGGCGATCGCCAAACTGGATCTCCGCCTTGTGCCTAACCAAACCGCGGAAGGTGCCCTTTCCGCCCTGAAAGCACATCTGGCAAAACATGGCTATGGCGACATCGATGTGAATATGACCGGCGGCTATGATCCGAACACGACGCCAGCCGATTCTCCGATCATCAAAGCAGAGGAAGCGGTTTACAACGGCCACGGCATTGATCCGGTCGTGCTCCCGCGACTGGGCGGTTCGTGGCCGGGTTACGTCTTCACCAATCCACCTCTCAGTCTTGGGGCGGGCCATTTCGGGCTCGGGCACGGCAGCGGTGCGCACGCCCCGGACGAATATTACCTGATTGAATCATCGAACCCAAAGATCGCCGGCTTTGACGATTCCGTGATGTCCTATGTCGAATTTCTTTATCAACTCGCCAAGTAAGTGAGCGATATGGGAGCAACGGCGGACCGCGGGATATACTTCGTTGAGGAGTCATAGCGGCTCTTCGTCTCGTTAGAGCTTGCGGGTTGGGTTTGCCCTTGAGTGCTGCGCAGTTCGCAGTTGTGTGGTGAAGAAGCTTCCCTTTGACAGTCTAGGCAACGGGCTCCATCATTCCTTCACCCAGACAGTCTGGGCATACGATTATGGCAAAAGAAAAACCAGACCTCCTTTACGGGACTCTCGACATGTTAATTCTCCGGGCGCTGCAGCCCGGCGAACGTCACGGCCTGGCGATCGCCGACCGGATTCATCAGATTTCGCAGGATGCCTTGCACGTGGAACAAGGTTCGCTTTATCCCGCGCTCTATCGACTGGAAGCGCGCGGATGGATCAAAGCGGGATGGGGATTTTCGGATAACAATCGCAAAGCGCGCTTTTACCGTCTGACCGCGGCCGGGCGCAAACAGCTCGAGGCAGAGAAAGAACATTGGTCGCGGATCTCCGCCGGGATCAACCGCGTCCTTTCCTACGCCTGAAGGTGACCGCAATGACTCGCTTGCGAACTCTCTGGCATCGTCTGCGCGTGCTCCTGCACAAGCGGCAAAGCGACGAGGAAATGAATCGCGAAATTGAACAACATCTGGCTGGCCTAACGAGCCGATACGAAACGGAAGGCATGTCGCCGGAGCAAGCCCGGCAGGCAGCGTTGCGGCAGTTTGGCGGCGTCGAGCAGATCAAAGAGCGCGCACGGGCGGAGCGTGTCTGGATGTGGCCGGTAGAGTTCAGTCGCGACCTGCGTTACGCGCTGCGCATGCTAGCCAAAAACCCCGGCTTTACCTTTGTCGCCGTCATGGCGCTGGCTTTGGGAATCGGTGCCAACAGCGCCATCTTTAGCGTCATCGATGCGGTTCTCCTGCGCCCATTGCCCTACCGGAACGCAGACCAGCTTGTCACGGTATGGGAAGAAGCAACAAAACTTGGCTTTCCCTATAACACGCCTTCTCCGGCCAACTTCCTCGATTGGCGCGAGCAGAATAGCGTTTTCTCCGGCATGGCCGCGACGGCTGATAAGAGTTTCAATCTCACCGGCAGCGGCGAACCGGAGCGGCTCGAAGGTGAACGGGTTTCAGCCAATCTCTTTTCTTTGTTAGGCGTGGAACCGTTTCTCGGCCGTTCGTTTTTGCCGGAAGAAGATTCACCTGGGAAAGGCGACGCCCTCATTCTGAGTTACGGGCTGTGGCAACGCCGCTTTGGCGCCGCGCTCGATGCTATTGGGAAAGCGACTGTTTTAAATGGAACGAGTTATCGCGTGGTCGGGGTGATGCCACAAGACTTTGTTCTTCCCGGGCATAAGGATCAGCTTTGGGTTCCGCTTGCCTTTGACTCGAAAGACGCGGCCAGCCGGGGCAATCATTATCTTCGGGTTATCGCCCGCCTCAAGCCCGGTGTGACAATGCAAGCCGCGCGTTCACAGATGTCGATCATCGCTGCCCGTCTCGCCCAACAGTATCCACAATATAACTCGCAGGTTGGGAGTGTCATTCGTTCAATGAGGGAAGAGGTAGTGGGAGATGTCCGCCCTGCGCTCCTTGTTTTGTTAGGCGCGGTCGGTTGTGTCCTGCTGATTGCATGCGCCAACGTTGCCAATCTGCTCCTGGCACGCGCTGCCGTCCGGCAAAAGGAGATTGCACTTCGCCTCGCGCTCGGCGCAGGCCGCGCACGTCTCGTCCGGCAATTTCTCACTGAAAGTCTCCTCCTGGGAACACTTGGCGGCGTTTTTGGCTTATTGCTCGCCGGCTTCGGCCTGCAAGTGCTAAGGCGTTTTATTCCAAATGCCATCCTGCATCCGGAAGCGATCGGAATCGATCTGCGCGTCTTTCTCTTTGCTATTCTTATTTCCGTTCTGACTGCGTTTGCTTTTGGCCTTGTGCCCGCGATGCAGGCCTTGCGCTTCGACTTGAATGCGACCTTGAAGGAAGGTGGTCGCGACTCCAGCCCGGGCGCTGGTCACCAACATCTGCGCAGCATGCTGATTGTGGGCGAGATCGCGGTTTCCTTCGTCCTGCTCATTGGCGCCGGCCTTCTTATCAACAGTTTCCTGCATCTGCGCAATCTCGATCCCGGTTTTCGTTCGGAAGACCTGCTCGCCATGAAAGTGGAATTGCCGGAGTTGAAGTATTCCGACCAGACGCGCCGTTCGATGTTCTACGAAGAGTTATTGCGCCGGGTGCGAGAGTTACCCGGGGTGAAGTCTGCCGCGGTCGCCAGTAATCTTCCGCTGACTTACGACGGCGATTCCATTGATATCTCGATAGAAGGGCAGCCCGATGCCCCGCCTAACGAACGGCCGAGCGTCATCACCCGCGTGGTTGGTCCGGGCTACTTCGACACAATGGGCATTGCGCTCGTGCGCGGCCGCGAATTCACAGCAAAGGATGACGAAAAGACGGTGCCAGGTGTCGTTATTAGTGAGAAAACAGCCCGTTATTATTGGCCCAATGCGAACCCGCTTGGCAAACGGCTCAAGCCCGGCTCTTCCACGTCCTCGAGTCGCTGGCGTCAGGTTATCGGAGTCGTGAAGGATGTTAGGCAGAATGACTTTGTCGCTGATCCTGGCCTGCAAATTTATTTGGCTTATCGACAGGTAGACGTTTTTCCGCCCAACGCTCTCGTTCTTCGCACAAGCGTCGATTCGCTTAGTCTCGGACCGGCCGTACGGCGAGTCGTGCAGGAGGTGGATAAGGATCAGCCGGTTTCAGATATACGGACCATGAGTGAAATCGTGTCTGCCGCGGTCGCCCGGCAGCGTTTCAGCATGCTGTTGCTAGGGATTTTTGCGGCTGTCGCACTGACTCTTGCCGGGATTGGGATTTACGGCGTCACGAGTTACTCGGTCGCACAACGGACCCGGGAAATCGGTATCCGGATGGCTCTTGGCGCCCAAAAAAGCGATGTCCTTAAGATGACTGTCGGCCAAGGACTTCAGTTAGTAATTGTCGGCGTAGTTATTGGCCTGGCTGCGGCGTTGGTTCTGACTCGAGTAATGTCCAGTCTGCTTTTTGGAGTTAGCGCAACCGATCCCATGACGTTCGTGACCATTTCGCTCATCCTCCTGAGTGTGGCCCTAACTGCCAGCTACGTTCCTGCGTTGCGCTCGATGAAGGTCGATCCCGTAATTGCCCTACGCTACCAGTGAGAGCCTGTGTTTTTCAGCCGTTATGATAACGGCCTGACAAGCTCACGGCGGAGCGACGCGAGTCACTGTCTGCGGTCCAGACACAGGACTGGCAAGGCCGGCAAAAGTGCGCGAGGCTTTGAGTCATGGGTGAGCAGCGTTCGAACCTGACTCGTCGCCAGGTGGCGCGCGTGCTCGGCGGGGCGACGGCGTCGACATTGCTCGCGCTCCCTATGAGTGCCGCGAAGGCGTCTGCCGAGATGTTGCTGCGAGAGATTCCTTCTACGGGCGAGAAACTTCCCGCCATAGGCCTTGGCACTTCCGGGACCTTCGACGTGGGAGATTCGTCTTCCGACCGTGGGCCGCTGCGCGAGGTGCTTCACCAATTCGTCAGGCTAGGCGGCAAAGTCGTAGATACCTCGCCGATGTACGGTAAAGCCGAAGGAGTAATCGGAGATCTGACGGGTGAGTTGCGAGTGCGCGATCAGCTTTTCCTTGCCACCAAAGTTTGGACGAGTGGCCAGCAAGAGGGAGTCGCATCCATGGAGCGCTCGCTTGTGCGTCTGCGCACAAGACGATTGGATCTCATGCAGGTGCACAATCTGGTCGATCTCAAGACACAGCTCGCGACGGCACGGGCTTGGAAGAAAGAAGGCCGCTTGCGCTATATAGGTGTAACGCATTACGTCGAGTCGGCGCTGCCTGAGTTGGAACGAGTCCTACAAAGTGAAAAGCTCGACTTTATTCAAATTAATTACTCAATTGCCGAGCGCGAAGCCGAGAAGCGTGTACTGCCGCTGGCGCGCGATCGCGGCGTGGCGGTCTTGATCAATCGACCGTTTGCACGCGGCGATTTGTTCTCGCGTCTCCGCAGCACACCGTTGCCGGCCTGGGCGCAGGACTTCGATTGTCTTTCCTGGGCGCAATTTCTTCTCAAATGGATTTTGGCGAACAGAAGCGTCACCTGTGTGATCCCGGCGACAAGTGATCCGCGTCATCTCGAAGACAACATGGGTGGCGGAATGGGGCGGCTGCCCGACGAAAAAATGCGACGCAGAATGACTGATCTGGTTGTCACGCTCTCATCCTAGCTCGCCCAAAATGCTCTTCCCGCGGGCTTGCCCAACGGCTCGCCATTCTCGAACCTACCACTGTGCAACTTCTGCGTCTCGCGATGTGGTCCGGTCCTCGCAATATCTCGACTGCCATGATGCGATCCTGGGGTAATCGGGCTGACACGGTCGTGATCGACGAGCCATTCTATGCCTTTTACCTCGCGCGCACGAAGAAGGCCCATCCGATGGCGAATCAGGTCATGAGCGAGGGAGAAAGAGACTGGCGCAAGGTGGTCGCCTCCCTAACGAGAGAAAGTCTCCCGAACGGAGCTCGCGTTTTTTACCAAAAACAGATGACGCATCATCTCCTGCCGGAGGTCGAGTGGGAGTGGCTTCTCAGCCTGACGAATTGTTTTCTAATTCGGGACCCAGCCCAAGTAATTGCGTCCTACCTCAAGAAGAATGATGAGCCATCTCTGGAAGACCTGGGCTTCATGCAACAGGCAGAGATATTCGACTGGGTCCGGGAGCGCTCGCCCACGGTTCCGCCGGTGGTCGATGCCGACGACATCCTGCAATGTCCAGAGCGAATATTGCGTCTGTTGTGCCAGGCCGTCGGTGTGGAATTCGATCCCGCGATGTTGAATTGGCCGCCGGGTTTACGTGAGACAGATGGCGTCTGGGCGAAACATTGGTACGACGAAGTAGCGCGTTCGACTTCCTTCCAACCTTACAAACCAAAAGTGGTGCAGGTGCCGAAACACTTGAGCAAGATTCACGAACAGTGCCGGGAATGTTATGAACACCTCCGTCAATTCCGGCTGAGAAGTTAATTCTTTGCAAAATGCTTCAGTCCTTTAACGAAAAGAATCGCAACCTGCTGGTAAACATCAATGGCCGGCTCATCCATCGCGATCAAGCTGGGATAAGCCCATTCGATTCCGCGGTTCAGGGCGGTGACGCGGTTTGGGAAGGGCTCCGACTTTATGATGGGCGCATCTTTAAGTTGCACGAACACCTTGCGCGGTTGCGCCGCTCGGCGAGCGCGCTCGCATTTGCGGAGATTCCGCCTAACGAAAAGATGATCGAGGAAATCAAACGCACGCTGCTGGCCAATCAAATGCGCGACGGCGTGCACATCCGGCTTACTCTCACGCGCGGAGTGAAGATCACGTCGGGGATGGACCCGCGCCTGAACCAGAGCGGACCAACACTCATCGTCATCGCAGAACATAAGGCTCCGGTTTACGCCAAAACGGGCTTACGACTGATCACGAGCAAGATGCGCCGCCCGCCACCGGAGATTCTTGATCCTCAGATTCATCACGCCAACCTGCTCAATTCTGTCCTGGCTAAAATTGAGGCCAACGCCGCCGGGGCGGACGATGCGATTCTTCTCGATCTGCGGGGCTTCGTTGCGGAGACGAATGCGACCCATCTTTTTCTCGTTAGGCAAGGCGAGATCGCGACCAGCCGCGTCCTGGCCTGCCCGGAAGGGATCACACGTGCTAGCGTTCTGGAAATCTGCGCCGCTCAACAAATCCCATCTCGCGAAGCGGATCTCACGATTGAGGAATTCTATTCTGCCGATGAAGTCTTTTGCACGGGGACTATGGGCGAACTGGTGGCGGTGACTAAAATTGACGGCCACAGAATTGGCGACGGTGAGGTTGGACAACTGACCAGTCGTCTAAGTAGACTCTATGCAGATCGTACGACGACCGAGGGTGTCCAGGTTGTCTGAGCTATCAAAGCGATATCGAAAATTGTTTCCGGGCCAAGTTTCTTGTGACACCTTTCGGTCATGGAAATGCCGCAACCAAGTGAAGGCCATCGCAAGCTCGAGAAGATAGCGGGGCAGTGGCAGGGCGAGGAAACAATGTATCCGTCGCCCTGGGATCCCAACGGAGGCAGTGCCATCGGGCGCATTAGCAGCCGGATTGCATTGAACGGATTTGCCTTAATCAATGATTATGAACAGGAACGCGACGGAAAGGTCAACTTCACCGGTCATGGCGTTTTTACTTACGATCCGAAGGCAGACACATACACGCTTGTCTGGGTGGATTGCATGGGCGCGCCACCGGAAGTTTTCAAAGGCAAATTCGAGGGAGACATTCTGAAGCTATCTCATGGTGGACCTGGAATGCACGTGCGCCTGACTTACGACTTGTCGCAGCCCGGTCTCCTTTCTACCAGCATGGAGATGTCGCAGGACGGCAGCGAGTGGAAGCGTTTTTTCGACGCGCAGCTGAAGCGTCGTTAGGCATTTTAAGCGCTCGCTGGCGGGTTGTCGTCTCCGCATCATTCCGCGCGGAGGGCGATAACCGGATTAAGGCGAGTTGCCCGACGCGCGGGAAAGAGACAGGCACCGAGCGCGGCTGTGCCGAGGAGAGCAACGGTCGCTCCGAGGAGCACGGGATTATGTGCGGAAACCTGGTATAGCTGCGAGGCGATGAGCCGGCCGAGCGCGAGCGCGCCAACCAACCCAACGATCAGACCGATGACGACTGGTTTCATGCCTTGCGCGATGACGAGACGCAAGACATCAAGAGTCTGCGCGCCGAGCGCCATCCGCACCCCGATTTCGCCCGTGCGCTGTTCGACGGTGTAGGCAACTGCGCCGTAGATGCCAACCGTCGCGAGGAGGAGCGCAACACCGGCGAAAATGCCGAGCAAAGCCATCATGAGTCGCGCTTCACCGAGCGCCAGCCTAACGACTTCATCCATCGACTGCGGCAGGGCGAGCGCCATGGAACCATCAATTTGGTTGAGCGCCCGCTGCACGAGCTGCGTGACTGCGGCGGTCTCCATTCCGCTCCGCAGGCTGATGCTCATAAAGGGAAAGTTTTCCTGCGCCACGGGTCGATAAAACTCCATATCGTTAGGCACGGCGATTTTGCCGGAACGAACGTCGCCGACCACTCCTATAATTTCCGCCGGTACACTCGCGCTCGTCACGAGCAGGGTATGCCCAATCGGATTCTCGTTCCCGAAAACCTTGCGTGCGCCAGACTGACTGATGAGCATGACGTTAGGCTGGCCGGCGAGGTCGTGTTCGTTGAAGTCGCGGCCGGCGACAATGGGAATTCCCCAGGCATGGAAATATCCCGGCATGGTATCATGCGAGGGCGCAGAATCGCGCTCCGGCACCGGCCGTATGTTGCCCTCGGGCCGCGTGTAGAGGGTTGCGCCGTTGCCGCCGGCGAGCGGAAAATCGCTGCTCACCGCGACAGCTTCGAATCCCGGAATGACCCGCAGTCGGTTCTGAAGTTGTTCGGCGAAACGAGCGCGCGAGCCTTCGTCCGGATAAGCCGCCTGCGGGAAAGTGATAAATGCCACCCACATGTGATCCGGCCGAAAACCGAGCGGTTGCTGGCTTAGCCTAACGAAACTGGCGATGAGCAACGCCGCGCTTGCCAGCAGACTAACGGAAAGCGCCACCTGCGCGCCGACCAGAATTTTGCGAAACCGCTGTTGCCGCAGGCTGCCACTGCTGCCGCGACCGCCTTCTTTCAAGCCATCGACCAGATCGGCACGCGAGCTTTGCCAGGCGGGATAAATTCCCATCGCCAGTCCGGTGAAAAGGGAGAGCGCGAGGGTGAAGAAAAGCACGGGCACCGAAACGCTCACGCTTTCGGCGTCGAGTGGCAGAAAATTGGCGGTGATTTTTGGAATAAGGGGAACGAGCTGCCACGCGAGGAACGCGCCTAACAATCCCGCGAGCACGCTGACCATGAGGCTTTCCAAAACAAAGAGCCGCAGCACGCTTCCGCGTGAAGCACCCAGCGCCATGCGCAGTGCGATCTCGCGTCGCCGCCCGCTGAAGCGCACCAGGAGCAGGTTGGCGACATTACTGCAGGCAATGAGGAGGACGACGCCAACTGCTGCAAACAGTGTGGCAAAAGCCGGCCGCAATTGGTCGGTCGCATCTTCCGGCAGCGGCCTGATCATGGTTTTCACGTCGGCGTCGATCTTGCCTGGATAATGGGTACGATAACTTTGCTCGAGCGACGGCAACGCGGCGCGTGCCTGCTCGATGGTCAGGCCGGACTTCAATCTCCCCACAGCTCGAAGGAAGGCCGTGCCGCGCATCATCCGCTCGTAGGTAAAACCCGGAATAGCGAATGGTTTCGTCATCCAGACATCGTTGCCATTCGGCCCGACCCACTGCACCGGCATGTTAGGAATGACGCCGACGATGGTGTGCGCGACGCCATCGAGTGTGAGGCTGCGCCCGATCACATTGGCGTCCCCGCCGAGCCGACTTTTCCAAAAATGCTCCGAAACAATTGCCACGTCGGCGCCCTCCTCTTCGTTAGGCAGGAAGGTTCGGCCGCGAATCGGCTTGATGCCGAGGACATCGAAGTAGTTCGCCGTCACCCGGAAAGCGCCGAGCTGCACCGGAAATCCCAGGCCGGTGAGAGTCGCGGCTGTTGGGTTGTCAGCCGCGAAGCCGTCAAAGATCGTTTGGCCTTCGCGGTAGAGCTGGAAACGCGGCGCGGAGATCGGCCACTCGAGCGCTTTGGCCGTTTTCGTCCCGGAATAAAATCGCACGAGGCGACTGGAGTCCTGGAAGGGAAGACCGCGCAGGAAAAGATCGTTGATCAGGCTAAAGATCGTGGTGTTGAGCCCGATCCCGAGCATGAGAGTGATGACGGCGAGCAGGGTGAAGCCGGGTGACTTGAAGAGCTGGCGCAGAGCAAAGCGGAGATCAGTGAACATACGATTCTCGGATAAGGATGCGCTCGAGGGCGTATCTGGATTCAAGAAAAAGACGTCGCCGTCGACGAGTTTTGTTTACCTGTGTTCGGAAAAACGTCGTCTGCCTCGAAAATCTTGTTACCACCCCAAACCGCAGAGAGGCGGTGCATGCGCGCGCGCCCTAACGATTGCTCAGGGCCGCCTTGAGATGAATCTGCGTTCCGCCCAGCGCGACGGAAACAGGACAATTTCTCTTCGTCTGCTCGGCTGTTTCCTGAAATTTCTTGTCGTCGATGCCGGGCACGTCCGCCTCGGTCTCGAGATTGATCTCCGTAATTCGGAAAGCCTCACTAACTTTTTCCAATTTTACCCTTGCCGTCGTGCTAATTTTTTTTGGCGGAAACCCGGCCTTCTCCAGTCCGACCGAGAGTGCCATGGAGAAGCAGCCCGCTTCGGCTGCACCGATCAGCTCTTCCGGGTTGGTTCCGGTTCCATCTTCAAATCGCGACGAGAATGAGTAAGCACCTTCATAGGCTCCGCTGCCCAGCTTCATTCTGCCCTGGCCGCTCTTCAGCGTGCCTTCCCACATTGCCGATCCAGTTCGTGTTGCCATGGGACAACGTTTCGCCGAATCCGCCGAAATGGCAAAGCATGGCAAGTCCATGACCGCAGGGAGCGGCGCTGTGGAAAGTTCTATGACCGTCTAAATGGGCTGCCTGATTACGGTAGCAGGTGGAAGTTCGCTGGAAGCTTGATCGGCGAAGCGGGCTGATCGGGATCGCTCGCTCCACTCGCATGGCCACCTCCGCCAAACTCCGGCTCGGCGGTATTGACCGCGACCTTCGCCGGTGGAGGCGAAACTTCCGGCTGGCCCTTCGACTTCAACGTGTCGTTGAGCTTCGGCAATTCGTTAGTCAAAAGCCCGTCAAACTCCTTTGCCACGTCGTCCAGTTCACGCCGAAGCGAATCGATCCGCGCAACCTGGTAGTCGGCCGGCTTGCCTTCGTAGCTCAGGATGTTGCCGTAAAGTTGATCAGTGTGCTCGCGCAGCCGTTCTTCGCCGGTGATCGCGCCGCCTTCAGTAGTGGCCACGATTTTCTTTCGCACCGCGTCGAGCTTGTTGTCGAAATCGGTCACAGTTTTGGCCGCCGTTTGATCGGAGGCGAGCGCTTGTTCGCTTTTCATTAAACCAGCACGCAGAAACGTGATCCGATCCATGAGTGCACTCTCGTCGTTGAACAAATCCTTCATCTTTTCCGCCGCTGCGTACTGAGCCTGTCGATCGGCTTCACTGAATTTGTCGCGGCGGTCGAGCCCGATCTTAATGGTGGTTTCGTAGGGTTTGTTATTTTTGGTCATGCGCACGGTGTAGGTGCCGGGCAGGACACGCGGGCCAGTGGTTCCGGCAAAAGCGATCTGCGCGCCGGGCGGCACGCGCGGCGGCTTTTCGTGCATGCTCCACATGACGCGGTTAAGGCCGGGACGTTTGCTCGCCGGAATGGTGTCGATCACCTTGCCCGCGCCGTCGAGGACTTCGATTTTCAGTTTTCCGAAAAGGTGGCGCGACTTCTGATAATAGGTGATCACGGCGGCATCGGGCGGATTGTCGCCGCTGAAGGTTGCCGCGCCCTCGGGCCAGCCGCCGTTGGCTTCGATCCGTTGTTGCTGCACCGGTTCGCTGGAAACGAAGGCAGCCTCCTGGCCTAATAAATCCGGGGTAAGCGACCGCAGTGGAGTAATATCGTCGACAATCCAGATGCCGCGGCCATGGGTCGCGAGAACGAGGTCGTTAGTCCGTGGTTGCACAACCAAATCGCACACTGCCACTGCGGGGAAATGGTTGCCTTTGAATTGCGCCCAGGACTGCCCACCATCGATCGAGAGCCAAAGTCCAAACTCTGTCCCAAGGAAGAGCATCTCTTTTTTGCCTGAGTCTTCCTTAATGACATGCACGTAGCCGCGGACGCCTTTGTTTTCCTGCGGACTAACGAGTGGCGTCCATGTCTGGCCGTAGTCGGTCGTCTTAAAAACATAAGGCTGAAAATCGCCGAAGCTGTGGCAGTCGAAAGCGGCGTAGGCTGTGCCAGGGTCGAAGTTGCTTGCCTGCACCCAGCTCACCCACGAATTTTTGGGCAGACCGGGCACGTTTCCGACGACGTTGTTCCAGGTCTTCGCGCCGTCGCGCGTGACCTGGACATTGCCATCATCTGTGCCGACCCAGATGAGGTTCCTGTCCTTGGGTGATTCGCTGATCGAGAAAATGGTGGTGTGCATTTCCGCCTCGGAATTGTCCACGGTCACGCCGCCGGATTGTTCCTGCTTCTGCTTCTCGGGATCGTTGGTCGTCAGGTCGGGTGAAATGCGTTCCCAGCTTTGCCCGTGGTCGCGCGAGCGGAAAAGAAATTGCGCGCCAATATAGATCGTTCCCTTTTCGTTAGGCGAAGCAACCAGCGGCGTATTCCAGTTGAAACGCAGCTTTTCCTTATAATTCGCCTCCGGCTTAATGATGCGCGCTTCGAGCGTATGGCGATTTACCCGTCCCAAATGGCCGCCCTGATATTCGGCATAAACATAATTCGGGTCGGCCGGATCGGTGAAGGTGTAAAAGCCGTCTCCGTTGAAAAGATTTTCCCAGCGGGAGTTCGTGATGCCGCCGGGATACTCCGAATCGCCCACCCAGCAGGCGTTGTCCTGTAACCCGCCATAAACGCGGAAGGGATCGGCGTCGTCGGCGCTGACGTGGTAGAACTGCGAAATCGGGAGATTGTTTGCCTTCCACCAACGGTTGCCGCCGTCGAAAGCGTACCAAATACCACCGTCATCGCCCGAGATGACATGCTGCGGATTTTCGGGATCGATCCAGACGACATGCACGTCACCGTGTGCACCATTGAATCCGCCGACGGTGGCGAAACTCTTACCGCCGTCCTGACTGGAAATAAGCGCACCATCGGTCTTGAAAACGCGATCGGGATTCTTGGGATCGACAATCAGATTCGCGAAATAGAACGGGCGCCAAACCATCCACTGGCTTTTGTCACGCTGCTCCCAAGTCTGACCGCCGTCGTTCGAAACGAAGAGCGCGCTCGCCGGCGATTCGACGAAACAATAAACCCTCTTCGGGTTGGAAGGCGCGATTGCCACGGCCAGCCGACCATAGGGTTTTTTCGGGAAACCCTTGTTCGTTTCCGGCGTGATCTCCTTCCAGGTCTTGCCGCCGTCGCTCGTGCGGAAGAGTCCGCTGCCGGAGGGATCGTTAGGCGTGGCGCCGCCCGAGCGATAGATCCAGCCCTGGCGCCGGAAGTCCCACAGGCCGGCGAAGAGCACGTTGGGATTTGACGGGTCCATCGCGATCGTGGATGCGCCGGTCGAAAGGTTTGATCCTTTCAGAACGAGGTTCCAAGTCTTGCCGCCATCGGTTGTCTTATAAAGACCGCGATCCGAGGAGTCGCTCCAAAGCGCGCCCGGGACCGCGGCAAAAACCGTGTTGCTATCCTTGGGACTGACGATGATCTGCGCAATGCGTTCGGAATTGGGCAGCCCGCTCTTGTTCCAAGTCTCGCCACCGTCGGTTGATTTGTAGATGCCATCGCCGATGGAGACGCTGTTGCGCGTCCAGCATTCACCAGTGCCGACCCAGACGTTCTTGGAGTTCTTCGGATCGATTGTAATCGAGCCGATCGATTGCACATCCTGCTCATCGAAAACGGGGCGATAGTGTGTGCCGCCATCTTCCGATTTCCATACGCCGCCGCTGGCCGCGCCGACGAAGATGGTGAGTTTGGCCGAGGGTTCGTGCACGGCGGCGAGGGCGGAGACGCGGCCGCTCATGGTGGCCGAGCCGATGTTGCGCGCGCCCAGGCCGGAAATGCTGGCGGAGTTAAATGGCGCCTGCTCAGCAGGCATTAGCCTAACGACTAAAGGACTAACAAAGAGAAGCGAAGCAAAAAATTTTAAAAAGCGCATGATCGTGAGGTTGGTTGATTATTTGGCGGGCTTGGTCGGGAACTCGAAGACGCTGTCGTCGACCGGCATGTTAGCCTCCGCCTTGTCGATGATGATCTTTTGTTTGTCGGAAGCGCCTTTGTTGCCGGCTTCGATCGAGAAGGGGAAGTAGACGTCGTTCACCTTTTCGTAATCACCGAGGTCGGTTTCAACTTCGACCTGCGCCCCCTGCTCGATCCGCCGATCGATGACGCGAATTTCGAGGAAATAGTCAGGATCGAGATAGACGTAACTGACGTCGCCATTCTTGCGCGTGACTTGGAGTTTGTGCGCGGCGGTGCCCTCGACGTCTTCTGTTCCGAGATAGTCGACCTTCTTGCCCTGGGCCTGCCAATTCTCCAGCGGCCCGCCAATCTCTCCTTCTTCCACCAACGATTTCGATTCGTCGGCTGACATTTTCTCCGGATCCTTGCGACCAAAGAGCGGGAAGATTTTCCAACCGCTCGTGCCGTCGTAGGCGTTAAGCAGGTTCATGCCTTGCAAAATGGCGTCAGTGCGCACTTTGCCCGGGCGTTTTTTGGTTTCGGTGAATTTGAGTTCGACCTGGCCCTGGTTAATCAGCAGTCGACCTTCGAAGCGAATCGTCTTGATTGCATCGAGTGCGGCCTGGCCACCCTTGGCCTGGATGTTTTTCCCGACCAGCTCATCAACGGTCGGGACTGGCGAAGGCGTTTGCGCCTGGATGGCGGGGATGAGGGAGATCCCGGCCAGAAACAGAAGAGTGAAGCGTGAGTGCATAACAATAGCGTAACCTTCCGCACAGGAAGGAATCGCAGCCTTATGCAAGGCTTATGCCATGGCAAGCGCCGGGCTGTAACTAGGGGCATTTTCATAGGGCGCGACGCCTGCGATCGATTTGCCTAACGAATTAAATTTTTCCCGAAAACGAGACGCCGAATGTCCGCCTTCGGGACGCCGATTCCATTGACTGTCGAATCTGCCGGTGTGGTCCGGAGCTATGCAATGAATCCGAAGATGACTCCAACGAATCGCAGAGATCAAGACTGGTTGCAGGATGCGCGTCCTTTCAAATGCTCTCGAGGACAAACAAGCACGAGCAGTGACGCGATCGCAAAGCAGGCAATCATGAATACGAATCCGGTGTCGAAAGAACCGGTGCGTTGACTGAGGTCGCCAAAGATCTTGGGGCCAACGAATCCGCCGATGCTCGCGGTGCAGTTAATGAATCCGACCGCCGCCGCCGCCGCTGAACTGCTGAGGAAGGCAGAAGGCAACGCCCAGAACGACGGCAGATAGGCGACCGTGCCGAAGCCGGCGAGCGTGAACACCAGAACGAGCAAAGTGTTTGAATGTGGAAGGAAGAACCAAACGGCGAACGCCAGCGCCGCTGTCAGTTGAGGAATGGCAAAATGCCAGCGGCGTTCTCCGGTGCGATCGGAACTCCAGCCCAGAATGAGCATTCCGACCAGACCCGCGACAAAGGGAATCGCGCCGATCCAGCCAATTTGCTGAAGATTCGTCCAGCCGGTGAGTCGTTGCAGCATGGTCGGAAACCAAAACCAAAACGCATAGCCTCCGGTGTAGGTGAAGAATAGCCCGGCCGTGAGCACCAGGACCGCGGGATGCCGGAGGGCCTGCCAGATTGTCAGATGCTCCGCCTGTGTTTTGGCGTTCCGCTCCGCAGCGAGTCGCCGCGTGATCCACTCGCGCTCGTTAGGCGGAAGCCATCGCGCTTCGTCAGGCCAATCCGGCAGGACAAGCAACGTCGCAATTCCGAGCAGGACGGCCGGGATACCTTCGAGCAGAAAAAGCCAGCGCCATCCGGCGATGCCGAGCCAGTGCACCCGAAGAATACTTCCGGCAATTGGGCCGCCGATCATAAATCCGATTGGAATCGCGGCCATGAATCGAGCCATTGCCTTGGCTCGGTCCTGATTAATGAACCAGTGCGAAAGGTAAACGATCACTCCGGGAAAAAATCCCGCTTCCGCCGCGCCTAACAAAAAGCGAGCGCCGTAAAGTTGCCCGGCCGTGTGGACGAAACCAGTCAGGGTTGTCAAGACGCCCCAGGTGATAAGGGTGAGCGAAAGCAACCGTCGCGCGCTCCACCGTTCCACCAAAAGAGCGCCCGGGATTTGCAGCGCAAAATAACCGATGAAAAAAATTCCGCTCGCCGTTCCGAAAACGGAGTCGCTCAGCCGAAGATCTCCTTTCATCCCGAGAGTGGCGTAAGCGATGTTCGTTCGATCGAGGTAGTTCGCGACGTAAAGAAGAAAGAGAAAGGGGAGGAGCCGCCGGGCGATGCGCTGTCGCGCACCCGTTTCGGCGTCTGTTGGCAACGAAGTCATGACTCGCGCCGAGCATAATGTGCGCTTCGATTGCCCCACAATCGGAATCCAGCGGCATCATCGATCGTGAGGATTCCAACGGCCGGGGTGTCGGACGACCAGGAGTTAAAACAAATGCGCTGCACCTGCTTTTTCCGGAGGATGTTTTTCCTTCGCTCGGGCGGCCCGCCGCTTTAGCCTTGCTCCATGATTCTCCAACACGCACTGAGCGATCGCGAACGTGGCTTTCTCGATCGAGTCTCTGCTTTCGCTCGCGACGAAGTCATGCCCCACGCCGACCAATGGGATCACGACGAACAATTGCCCCGGGAGATTTTCAGCCGCGCCGGCGAGATCGGGATGATGGGAATGGCGGTGCCGCGGGAGTATGGCGGCCAGAATTTCAGCTACGTGACGGTCGCGCTCGCGATCAAAGAACTAGGTAAGGCCTACGCCGCTCTTGCCATGGATATCGCGGCGCACAACGCGTTGGCTGTCGGCCAAATCAACCGTTTCGGGAGCGACGAACAGAAGGGCAAATATCTTCCGCCCCTAACGAGTGGCGACTGGATAGGTGCCTGGGCCTTAACCGAACCAAATGCGGGCAGCGACACGGGCGGAATGGAGACCACCGGAGTCTCAGATGGCGACATCTGGCGGATCAAGGGTCTGAAGAAATTCATCACCAGCGGCCGGACGGCGGAGCTTTTGGTTGTCATGGCCACGACCGGTAAGACGGAGAAAGGGAAGAACGAGATCAGTGCATTCATCACCCTGAAGGACCAGGTAACGCCTGTGCGAAAGATTCACACCTATGGCATGCGGGCGAGCAATACGGCCGAGCTGCGTTTCGAAAACTCAAAAGCGGAATTGTTAGGCGAACGCGGTCGCGGCCGCGAGCAAGCCCTTACCATGCTCGATCGCGGACGGATCGGCATCGCGGCGCTCGCTGTCGGGATCGCGGAAGCGGCCTTCGAGCGCGCCAACTCCTATGCGAACCAGCGCAAACAATTCGGCCATGCGATCGGCGATTTCCAAGCCGTCCAATGGATGCTGGTCGATTCCGCGATGGAGTTGGAAGCAGCCGAAGTCATGACAATGCACGCCGCCTCTCTTCAGGACGAGGGCCAGACGACTACCAAAGAATCGGCCATGGCCAAGCTCTTCGCTTCCGAGTCAGCTGTAAAAATTTGCGATCGCTCGATGCAGATTCACGGTGGTTACGGCTATACCCGTGACCTGCCGATTGAGCGTTACCTGCGCGATGCGAAATTATGCGAGATTGGCGAAGGCACGTCGCAAGTGCAGCGGCTGGTGATCGCGCGCCATGTGCTCAAGGAGGCGAAACCGCTCAAGCTCGCCCATCGCGAGCCGCGCGGGGCAAATCGATAGGCAATTTTTCGCTCACTCAAATGGCGCAACCGGATCGCGGACGCGTCCGCCACTAGACATGAGGTATGGGTAAAGAGACCATCCTTGGAAGCGCTTACTTTTCGTTAGGTAAAGGACAGGTCACTCGGTAATTCAAAATGCCATTCACCGTCAGTGGTGAGCCAAACGCGGCCGACAAGCGAGCGGCGTTTGGGCGAGAAGCCTCCCCTACGGCCAGCCTGGAAGTGAACGTACCTAAGATTACTAGCGCGAGCTGGCGACGGACTAAAAACGACTGGGAAGCCAGAACATATTGAATGTTCGGAGCTACACCATCGGACGAAAACGCCCGACGACTTCCTGCAAACGTTCGCTGATCTGGCCTAACGAACAGACTTCCGCTGCTTCCAGAAGGGCGGGGAAACAATTTTCATCTGTCTCTACGATGTCGGCGAGTTTCTCGAGTGCCTGTTCGGCTTTCTTCGCGTTCTTCGCTTTGAACTTTTTCAGCCGATCGACTTGCAATTGTTGCTTTGCCCGCGGCGTGCGAGCGAGTTCGAATTCGGGAATTTCTTCGTTCTCGTTGCGGTATTTATTCAGCGCGATCATCGGGCGCGTGCCGTCGTAGATTTGCTCTTCGTAACGATGCGCGGCGTTTTGGATTTGGCTGCGTTGATAACGGTTCTCCACCGCCGCCAGCACGCCGCCTAACGACTCGATTTGGCGAAATTCTTCGAGAATCGCCGCTTCGACTGCGCGCTCGACCGCTCTCATTCCCGGCGAACCGCTCAGCATGTTCATGGTGTGTTTAAAAATGCCCGACTCCTCGAGCAGGATCGCCTGGCTGTGCGCGGAGAGACGGATCCATTCTTCGCTCGGTGTCGTGAACGGTTCGTCGGCACTGTTGGAATGTGAGGAATTCGTGCCGTTCATGTAGGCGAGCATCAACTCGGCCGCGGTCCGCGTCAGGTTGTTGCGGAATTCCGCGGCGATCAGCGAGCGACCGCTGGTTTGCGTGTGCACTTTGAAGAGCTGCGCTTTCGGTCCGGCGCCAAAAACGTCGCGCATGCCGATGGCCCAGATGCGCCGTGAGACGCGCGTGAGCGCGATGTATTCGACGTCGAGTCCGCAATCGAGAAAGAAGGAAAGTCGAGGGCCGAATTCGTCGGCCGACAAGCCGCGGCTCGCCATCATTTCCGCGTAAGCGAAACCATTTGAGAGCGTGTAAGCGGCCTGCTGCACGGGGGTCGAGCCCGCTTCGCCGATGTGATAACCGCTGATCGACACCGGGTACCAGCGCGGCATGTTGCGCGTTGTCCATTCCATCATGTCGCCGAGAAAACGGAGCGAAGCTTCGACCGGAAAAATGGTTTCGTTTTGTGCCTGCACTTCTTTGAAAATGTCGGCCTGAATCGTGCCGCGCAGATTCGGCACCACCCCGTTGCCAAAACGCCGTTTCGCCGCCGCGATATACATCGCCATGATAATCGGCGCTGGGCCGCTGATCGTCATCGACGCGGAGAAAGTCGGCGATCCAAGATCGAAGCCGTCGTAGAGCCGCATCATGTCTTCGACCGTATCGACCGCCACGCCGCCCTCGCCGATTTTTCCCAGAACGCCGTCCGCGTCGCTATCGATGCCGTAAAGGGTGACGCCGTCAAAGGCGGTGCTGAGACGTTTCGAGCGCTGATGCGCGCTTAGGAAATGGAAGCGCTTGTTCGTGTCTTCCGCGAGCATGAGGCCGGAGAACAAACGCGTCGGCTCCTCGGCCTGCTTCGATTTCGTCGCGCCCTTTTTGGCGTGAGCATTCTGGTCGTGGCCGCTTTTCTTGTGGCCATTTTTTTCGTAGCTGCCGGCTTCAATCGCCGGATCCTGCCACGCCTCGAGATACATCTCGCGATACGCGCCGCTGAGGTACGGAAATTCGCCCGGTAAACCTTCACCTAGCAAATAGCGCGTGATGTCGCCTGCCTCATCGATCTCGGGCAGAGCCAAACGTGGCAATTTCAATCCTGTGGGAGCTGTGCCGATCTTGATGTTGCGCTTGATTTCATCCCAGCGCTCCAACATCTGGCGGCCGAACTTCTTGTCGCTGCGTGCCCGCTTTACTTCGTCTTCCACAAAGCGGTTGTAATTTTCCACCGCCTCAACCACACGTCCTAGCTTGCTCATTTTTCTTTCTCCGGTTCAGCCATTAGCAGATCGCACAATTGGTCTACGCCGCGATCGCGGTGACGTTTCGCCACCGTTGCGATCAATTTCTGCTCGCGCTTGCTTCCTTCAAGTCGCCGCCCGATTTCGTTCATGGCGGTTTTTGCGCGATCGAGATCGCTCTTATTCACGACCACGATGTCGGCCGGATCGAGCATGACGATTTTTTGCAACTGCAAACGCGCGCCGTAATCCGGATTCATCACGAGCACGGTTTGATCGATGAGTGTGCTTTGAAACGGCATCGCTTCCTGGCCAGTACCAACTGTCTCGATGAGTACGTAATCGAATCCGCCCCGGGCGAGGAGCGCGAGGCAGTCTTCCGTGGCCGGGGACAGGCCGCCGGCCTGTCCCCGCGTCGCCATGCTGCGCATGAAAACACGATCGTCCTGCGAATTGATCATCGTGGCGCGATCACCTAATAATGCGCCAGCACCGATCACGCTCGGGTCGTGCGAAAGAATGGCGATGCGCGATTGGGGATCGCGGTGCAGCAGGCGCAAGACGATTTCATCGATCAAGGTGGTTTTGCCCGCGCCGCCGGGACCGGTGAAGCCGATCACTTTGGGATTAGTGCTCTTTGCTTTTTGCTTCTTAATGCCGGATTTCCTGGCGTGTTTGCGGTTGGCGTAGCTGTCTTCGATCGCGGTCAATTTTCGCGCGAGCTGCATCTCGGACGATTTGCCTAACGAACGCTTCGGCATTTTGCCGTAACGTTGGCGAACCCACTGCGTCATTTCGCCTAACGAAGTGCCGGCGAAGAAAATCTTGTCCACGCCTTTTCGCTGCATCACCCGCTGATCATCATGCGTGATCGTGCCGCCGCCTCCGCCGAACACCTTGATGTCGGCCGCGCCGCGTTGCTTCAGTTGCCTGACGACTTCCGCAAAAAACTCAACGTGCCCGCCGTTATAACTCGAAATGCCGATCGCGCGGACATCTTCCTGGATGGCCGCCCGCACTATGTCCTGCACATAACGATGAAAGCCGAGATAGACGACTTCGATGCCGTGCCGAATAAACTCGAGATTAATGGTGTTAATCGCGCTGTCGTGCCCATCGCAGATCGGGACGGCGGTGAGGATGCGGACGGGTGAAGCCATGCGTGCGCATAGTAACAACTATCGGAAAACGGGCAACACTCGGGAGGAGAACGGATAGTTTTTAGGTGGCCAACCCATCTGCGCCAGTTTCTTCCTTGGGTGCAATACTCTCGCGGTTGAAGGTTGCGCCGCGCGCGGCATGATTGCGCGATGAACGATCCTCTCGATTTCACCGGCAAGATTGTCCTCGTCACTGGCAGCTCTCGCGGTATCGGCTCCGAAATGATTCAGGCATTTGGCGCCCGCGGCGCGCGCTGCGTGGTGAATTACATCAGCGACGCCGAAGGGATCAACAAGACCGACGCGATGAATGTCGCCGCCGCGCTTAAGGACCCGCTCGTGATCGATTGCGACATCACACAACCTGCTCAGGTCGAAGCGATGATGAACCAGATCGGCGACTCGTTAGGCGGGCTGGATATTTTAATTAACAACTCCGGGATCATTCGCGATCGTACAATCAAGAAACTCACCCTGGAAGAATTCGAAAGCGTCTTGCGGGTAAACCTGGCTGGGACTTTTAATGTCACTCAGAAAGCGGCGGTCGTGCTGCGCCAGGGCGGACGCATTATTAATCTCTCGTCAGTCAGCGGCCAGATGGGACTTTTCGGACAGGCAAATTATTCCTCGAGCAAGGCGGCGATCATTGCCCTAACGAAAGTCTCCGCGCGCGAGTTTGCCCGGCAGCAAATCACCGTGAACGCAATCGCCCCAGGCTTCATCGACATTGGCATGAGCAAAGGAATGCCGGACGAAGTGACGGAGAATTTCAAGAAACAGATTCCGTTAGGCCGGCTTGGTGACGTGCACGAAATCGTCGACGCGGCCCTGTTTCTCGCCTCGCCGATGGCGAGCTACATCACCGGTCACGTGCTGAACGTGAACGGCGGTTACTATATGGGTTAGTCGCGCCGTCCGAGGCGATCGCAAAAAATCCTGCGAGGCCGCATTCGCAATTTCATAAAGAAGGGCACCCACTTATTCATCTCAGGAAAGCTCGGCTAAAGCGTCCACCAAAGATCTTGTTACCTTTGGCGCAGCAACGCGCAGCCGCGCATCCTCGGTGATGAGCCGGCGGTTAAGGTGATTCGCCAAAGCGAGGAAGCGCGCGTCGTAGGCACTGATGCGGTAACGTGCGGCGATCGACAACACCGAGTGGTGATCGATCCGCGCTAGTTTGCCAGTAAAAAGTGTGTCAACTTTGGACAGGAGGTCATGAGCAAGGCCCAGTGTCATCCGTCTCGCTGCGATTGATGACGCGAGCACGTTGGTGAATTCTATAGGCAGAAATGCTTCACTGCGCCAGTCGGGGTCAAGTCTGCGCAGTTCCCGCGCTGCTGCAGTCAAAGGGCCTTCGATCAGAAGGTAGGCGACGACATTTGTGTCGACGAGTAACATGACTAATCACGGCCCCAGGCGATAGCTGCTTCAATTTCCTCGGTGGTAATCGGGCCGCCGCGCAACTTAACCGGCTTGGGGAACGTGACGGCACGCCGCTTGCCGGCTGCCATGCCTTTGCGAATGAACTCGGCGATCATATCTTTGAGTTTCTTGTGCTCGTGTACCGCGCGAATTTTCACGTCGCGCATGAGATCATCGGGAAGATCAAGCGTGGTTTTCATCGTGGCCCAGATTTCCAGAAAGCTGGTTTTCTGTCAATCCTACCGGAGTGAAAACAGCGCCTTTGTATCCCTAATTGAAGACTGCCACGTTCCGAGTCGCCGAATGGCCGCCCAAAGGCGGCTCTCATTTTGTTTTAGCTTCTGAGCGCGACTTCGAACGGCAGGCCAGTCTTGGCACGGACGTCTTCCTCGCTCACGCCCGCTTGAAGCTCGATCAAAACTAACCCGCCGCCTTCTTTTACTTCAAAGACGCAGAGCTCGGTGATGATGAGATCGACCACGCCTTTGCCGGTGATGGGAAGGCTGCACTCTTTGATGATCTTTGGGGTGCCGTCCCTGGAAGTGTGTTCCATCACGACGACAACGCGCTTGACGCCCGCGACCAGGTCCATCGCGCCGCCGGGACCTTTCACCATTTTGCCCGGGATCATCCAGTTGGCGATGTCGCCTTTATCGGTGACCTCGAAGGCGCCGAGGATGGCGAGATCGATGTGGCCGCCGCGGATCATGGCAAAGGAGTCGGCGCTGGAGAAGAAGGCCGAGCCCGGCCGTGTGGTGATGGTTTGTTTGCCGGCATTGATCAGGTCGGCATCTTCCTTGCCGGGTTCAGGAAATGGGCCAATGCCTAACAATCCGTTTTCGGATTGCAGGGTGACGTTCATTCCGGCGGGGATGTAGTTGGCGACGAGAGTGGGAATGCCGATGCCGAGATTGACGTAATAGCCGTCACGCAATTCCTGGGCGGCACGCTTCGCCAGGAGATCGCGTATCGGATTGGCTTTTTGTGCGCTGCCGCTGCCTTGCACGGTGCGGAACTCGATCCGCTTTTCGTATTTCGCCCCCTGGATGATGCGGTCGACAAAGATTCCGGGAGTGTGGACCTGATCGGGATCGAGCTCGCCGATTTCCACGAGATGCTCGACCTCCGCGATGCACACTTTGCCGCAGCTAGCGATCATGGGGTTAAAGTTTCGCGACGTCTTGCGATAGATAAGGTTGCCGGACTTGTCGCCTTTCCAGGCTTTGACTAACGAGACCTCGGCCTTGATCCCCGGTTCCAAGACATACTCAAGGTCCCCAAAATTCTTCGTCTCCTTGCCCTCGGTCAGTTTCGTGCCGAAACCGGTGCGCGTGTAGAAGCCTGGAATTCCGGCGCCGCCGGCGCGCAATCTTTCCGCAAGGGTTCCTTGTGGGATCAGCTCTAGTTCAAGCTCGCCACTTAGGACCTGCCGCTCGAATTCCTTGTTCTCACCGACGTACGAGGCCATGACTTTCCTCACCTGCCGGCGTTGCAGCAGAACACCCATCCCGAAGTCGTCTACCCCTGCGTTGTTGCCGACGATGGTCAAGCCTTTGACGCCGCTATCGTGCAACGCCGCGATCAGGTTTTCCGGAATCCCACATAACCCGAAGCCACCGGCGGCGATGGTCATGTCGTCGTGTAGCAGTCCGTCGAGTGCGGCTTTTGCGTCAGGATAAACTTTGCTCATGGGAGGATAGACTTAACCATGGATTGCGTGGATGCCACGCGGGAATTCTGTGACGCTCGGCGCACCATCCACCCATTTCATCGAATCGCGTTGAGTGTTAACTGAACAGGGCGCGGGAGCGCGTCGGCTTCCTAGTTGCCGCGTTGCGTTTAGTCGCCAGATTGGGCCTTCCGATTTTCGCGCCATGTCCAAATCATTCGCTCATCGCCTCGCCGAATACGCCTGCTCGCTCAACTTCGAAGACCTCGCGCCCGAAGTGGTGCACGAAGTGAAACGGCGCGTGATTGATTCCTTCGCTTGCGCCCTCGGCGCGTGGAATGAGGAGCCGTGTGTCATCGCGCGCCAGGTGGCCTCCGACTTCTCGGCGAAAAATGGTGGCACCATTATCGGCACCGCGCACAAGGCGCCACCGGATTGGGCGGCCTTCGCAACCGGCTGTTGCATTCGCTATTTCGATTATAACGACACCTATCTCTCGAAGGAGCCGGCACACCCAAGTGATAACATTGCCGCTGCGCTCTCGGTCGCTGAAAGCGTCGGCACGAATGGTCGCGACCTGATCACTGCGATCGCGCTCGCCTATGAAGTGCAGTGCCGTTTTTGCGACGCGGCCAGCATTCGCTCCCGTGGCTGGGATCACCCCACCTATGGCGCGTTTTCCACTGCACTGGCTGCAGCGCGATTAATGAAACTCGATCCCGAGAAAACGCGTCATGCGGTCAACATCGCAGGCGTTAATTGCGCGGCGTTTCGACAGGCGCGGGTCGGAGAACTGTCGCACTGGAAAGGCGTCGCCTTTGCCAACGCGGCGCGCTGCGGCGTCTATGCCGCCCTCCTCGCTCGTGCGGGCATGACCGGTCCGGCACCCATCTTCGAGGGCGCGATGGGGTTCGAGAAAGAACTTGGAGTGTCGTTAGGCGATGTCGGCGAGGTCTTCGTGAAACGGCCTAACGAAAAGAACGTGAACGAAGGCACGGCCGCCATGATTCTTAAGACGAGCATCAAATATTGGCCGGCGGAATATCACAGCCAGAGCGCGATCGAAGCCGCGCTTTTCCTGCGCAAGGAGATCGGCGATCCGTCCAAGATTCAATCGGTGCGGATCGAGAGTCATGATGCCTCGGTCGATATCATCGGGAGCGAAGCGGAAAAGTGGAAGCCGGAAACACGCGAGACCGCAGACCACAGCCTGCCTTACATTACTGCGATTGCGCTTATCGATGGCGAAGTCACTGAGAAGCAATTTCAGCCCGAGCGTTTCACGGACCCGGCGATCTGGAAGTTTCTCGAAGAAGTGACGGTGCAGCGCAACGACGAGTTGACTTCACTTTATGCCAAAGCGGTCGCCAACATCGTGCACGTCACCCTGCAGGACGGCAGTGTGCTGACGAAGCGGGTCGATTACCCGTTAGGCAACGCTCTTAATCCCGTGAGCGACGAGCAACTGGAAGGCAAGTTCTATTCGTTAGTCGCCCCGGCCTTGGGGGAAAAAGGCGCGCGCGGCCTGCTCGATGCCGCCTGGAAGCTCGACGCAGCGTCTACGCCTAACGAGTTAATGAAGCTGGCGAAGATGCCGGCTTAGGGATCAGGCAAGTCCAGTCTTCACGGAGGGCACAAGTGCGACGGCGTCACCGGCGATTTGCTCGTGCGACAGTTGCAGCCTTGCCTGAGGGCTTCGCGCTTTGCTAACGTCGCGCCGTTTTCGCCACTGATGCACAAGATGCCTCTAAGCTTTTGGCTCTTCGAGAGATGACCCTTTGCGCGGCCGAGTTCGGTATCGCCAATGATCGGCTCTCAATCTCTTTGCCCGGCGCCGACCTTGGACCCGGCCGCAGTCTCTTTGTCGCTTTTTTTGCCGGCAAGGGGCTGGGTTCGGCAGTAGTTCCATTCGCGGAGAAATTCGAAGGCTCGACGGTGTTTCTGCCTTTTCAGGCTGACCACCTTTACCTTGTGCAAATGAGCGAGCCGGTTGACAAAGTGTTGCAACGCCACTGGGAACATTGGAAGTGGAGCGACCGTCAGGATTCGCCTGACAACAACGTCTGGGATGCAGAATCTTTCACGCTTCGTCTTCCGCAATCGACCTTGCCCGACAAGCTTGCTGTTGCGGTTTACGCTAAAGACTTTCGCGAGAAGACCTGGGGAAAACTCATTACCGCGCATGATCCTGCAGTTAGACCCGGCGAAGGCGACAGATATCTCCCACATTATTGTGAGGTTGATTGCCGCGTGAAAGGCAGGCCGGTGGTCAGGCTGCGAGCACGCCACGGCTACGAAACGGAACGGCCGCGTATCTATCAGCTTTTCGTTAGGTTATTCGGGAACACGAATGAGACCCGTCTACCTAACGGCACTATGATCCAAAATGGCGTCGGAAAGTTCGACGACATCAATGACGCCGCCCTGGCTTCCCTGCAGAAGCTCGGTTTTTCCCACCTCTGGCTTACCGGCGTTTTGCAACAAGTTACCGGGACGGATCATTCCGATATAGGGCAACCGGCGGATGATCCGGACTTGCTTAAAGGTATTGCCGGCAGTCCTTATGCGATCAAAGACTATTTTGATGTTTGCCCTGATTATGCGGTCGACCCGGGGAAGCGGCTTGAGGAGTTCAAGACCCTTCTCGACCGGCTACACCGGCATCGATTCAAAGCGCTGATCGATTTCGTTCCGAATCACGTCGCGCGCTGTTATCACTCCGATAGCAAACCGGAAATCAATTTCGGAGCCGGAGACGATCGGACAAAATTCTTTAACCCATCCAATAACTTTTTCTATCTCCAGCCGGGTTCTGATGGCCCACCCTTGAAGCTGCCGACCTGGGACGGCGGAATTCCTCTTAGCCCGACCTGTAAGTTGCCCGGTTTGAAATGCGACGGCCGCTACGACGGTGAAAAGGACTATGGTAGAGTTACCGGCAATAATGCTGCGAGTTGGAAGCCCCGTCTGAGTGACTGGTATGAGACCGTTAAGCTTAATTATGGTTTCGACTTCACCAATCCCACAAAACAGCGCACGTATCCGAGCGCACTGCATCCCGACGCGCCTGTCCCGGACACCTGGAGGAAGATGGACCAGATTATCGCCTATTGGCAGGCCATGGGCGTTGATGGCTTCCGCTGCGACATGTCGCACATGGTGCCTCCAGAGTTTTGGAAATGGCTCATCACACGCGCCCGCGCCCGCGAGTCCTCCGTGTTCTTCATCGGCGAAGCGTACGATAGCGACCCGGCCCGGGTTCCAGGCAACGATCCGATTATCTCACAACTCCACTACGGAAAATCGAATGTGATGTTTGATCTTCTCGATGCCGGCTTCGATGCCGTGTATGACGATCCTAGTTACAAAACACTCAAGAGCATCTACGATGGTGCGGGTTGGGCGAACGATCTCGATCACGCCCGCTCGGACGATTTCATTTTCGAGAACTCAGTCCGCTACGCAGAGAACCACGACGAAGTGCGGCTGGCTAGCAGAGGCAATTGGGGTGGTGTAGGAATGAATGTTGGCCGCGCCGTCGCAGCTATTCTGTTCAGTCTCGGGCGGGGTTCAGTCATGCTCTACAATGGGCAGGAAGTGGGTGAACCTGGCTCGGGCGCGGAAGGGTTTAGCGGCGACGACACACGCACCTCGATCTTCGACTATTGGTCGATGCCGGAGCTGATGAAGTGGACTAACGACCATAAGTATGACGGTGGCAGACTTTCCCCGGAGCAAATCAGCTTAAGGAAGAGCTATCAACGTTTGGTGACTCTCACTAACGAGCCCGCTTTCCGGAACGGTAATTTCTTTAGTTTGAACCCGGCGAACCATCACAATCCAAATTTCGGCCAGCTCGGAGCGGAGCCGGCCAGTGGCCACTGGCTCTATGCCTTTCTCCGCTACGACGCCGTATGCCAGCAGCGTTTTCTTGTCGCGGTGAATCTGCATCCGACGGCCGAGCTGCAGGAGACGCATATTGTGTTTCCCCCTGAGGCGATTCAGTGGTTGCAGTTTACACCTAACGAAGATAGCTGGCGCTTCTCCGAACGACTGGCTGGAGGCGTGACGTTAACGGCCAGTCGTACCACGTTGGAAAGCAGCAGTGGCCTGCCGCTCCCGACTATTGCGCCTCTTACTGCCTATTTCTTCGAGATCGTTTCGCCTCACGAAAAGTCATAAAAAACCACGTCGGCCAAGATGTTGCGCCCACGCTTCGCGGGCCCTCTTGGTTCTGCCACGAAATCTAAGAGGCCTTCACTTCCTCCAGGACCTTCATCGCGGCGTTATGCCCCGGTATCCCGCTCACGGCCCCGCCGCGCTGGGCACTCGAACCACAGAGATAGATGTTGTCATACTCAGTCTCGACTCCCCAGTGCCCGACGTCTTCCTTGGTTTCCGCGAAGGGAAACGTAAGGGCGTTCTGAAAGATGTTTCCGCGATAAAGCCCGAGCGACTCTTCGATATCCAAAGGACTCTTGCTTTCAATGCATAAACTCCCGTCGCTGGCTCGCGCCAAACAATCCTGCAACGGTTCGCCCAGCCAGCGGTTCAATCCTTCTATGAAGCGCGACTCCGCCTTCGCCCGTTGCGCCTCGTTATTTCCGGTGAAGAGGGACCACGGAGTGTCAATTCCGAAAAGGGTTAAGGTATGAAAACCTTTCCTTCGCAAGTCAGGCGAAAGAATGGTGTCGTCGGTCAAAGTGTGACAGTAGATCTCGCTTGGAATCTTATCAGGCAGGCCTCCATCGCTCGCCTGCCGATAGCTAAAACTCATCTCTTCATAGCCTTCGTCGATATGAAACGTTCCACGGAAAGCATCTGCCGGGTCATGGGTGTCATCCTTCAACGTAGGAAGGCGACGTAACAGCATATTGATCTTGAAAACCGAACCGTCGTTAGTCGGGTCAGGCCGGTAAGCCTGGCCGGTCAGCCGGGAGAGAATGTTAAGCCCAAAATTGACGAGCAGGAATCGACCTTCGACCACCCCAGCCTTACCATCGATGCTAAAGGCAACTGTTCTTTTTGCCCCTGAGCATTCAAGTCGCTGCAGGTCCACCCGGGTGAGTATCTCCGTTCCATGTCTGCGAGCGGCCTGTTCCAGTTCGTGCGCGATGTGGCCCATTCCTCCTACCGGCACTTTCCATTCGCCCGTTTTATTGCCGATGAGGTGATAAAGGAAGCAACGATTCTGGATGAGAGATTCATCGTGCGGATGAGCGAAGACGCCAATCTTGCCGTCGGTCAAAACCAGGCCGCGAACGAGGTCATCCTGGAGGTAACGTTCGATCGCACAACCTAATGGCTCGTCCACCAGACTACGCCACGACTCTCTTCCGACCTCGCTGGCGGCAAAACGCCGCCGAAAATCGCCCTTTGATTCAAGCGGCTTCAACATGGTTTCCCAAACCTCTTCGGCAAATATGGCCGCCAGACGGTAGAAGCTTTTCATCGCGTCGAATTCGACTTCACTCCCGGTTAGTTCCTTCATCGAGCGACGGCTTGCATCCTCCGAGACATTGCTAAGGAGCAATCCCCGATGTTGTCCACTCCTAAGATAAGGAGTATAGGAAGCCGTTGTGCGACGTCGTAACTCGAAGGCCAGGCCGAGGTCCGCAATGATTTTTTGCGGGAAAAGACTTACGAGATAGGAATAACGGGAGAGCCACGCCTGATAATCAGGAAAGACTTGCTGTGATGTAGTGGCGCCACCAATGTAGTCGTTCTTCTCCAGCATCAGAACGCTGAGGCCCGCCCGCGCGAGATAGGCGGCGGCGACGAGGCCGTTGTGCCCGGCACCGAGAATCACTACGTCATACCTGGCTTTCATACTTTGTGGATGTCGGCATTGGTGGTAACGGTTGCGAGCTCGAGCGAAGACGGCGGAGGTAAATGATGGAGGTGGCGGCCAGGCTGGCCGGCAGGATTACGAGCGGGGCATAAATTGCCTCGCGGAATAAGATCGAGCGCACATAACGGAAGTCATGATGGCCCGCAGCCTTGGCGTAGTGAATGGCACTGGGAAAGGCTATAACAAGGGAGAGAAGGAAGATTCCAGGCCAAAACAGATAGCGCCAAAGATCGGATTCCAATGCCGGACTTACGCTTTGGCGGCGTAGCCAGAGCCAGTAGGCGATGACAACGATCACGAACCCAACAAGTGTTGAAAGTTCCTGCAAAACAAGAAAGACGTAGACAGTGGTCGAGCGGATATTAAAGGCCGGTTCCTGCAGCCACGGGATACGGAGGACAAACCATCCACCCTCATGCGTGAAGGCATCCCAGAAGTTGTGGGTCCACGCCCCGATCAGGAGGGAAAGTAAAAGGATGGCCCAATCCTTGACACTGGCGGGAAGACTTGGACAGATTGGAAGGAGTGCCTGACGATGGGGCGAGGGTAGAGAATAACAGATTGGTCGCGCAAAAACATAGAAAAGCAGGAGCAAGATGATACCGATCGGAAGGCAACAGATCAGGCTGCCCAAGAGGGTGTGGGAAAAGATGGCGAGATCGAATCGATTGATGTAGTACCCGACATCTGGGGTCATGCTGCCGATGACAAGCGCCCCCATGTTAAGGGGCGTTGGGGTGTAACGTCGCAAAGGCAGGACGGCAGCCGGATGAGAGAAAGTCCAAGGCATAAGAGAAGCTCAACCGATCCTGTCCGCCGTGATTTCGAGCACGAGCGGAGTAATAACTACGGAGTCCGGGTTCTTCTGGGCGACGGCGATCTCTCGTTTCAACTCTGCTGCGAACTCGGCATCTATGCGGCCCAGCTCTTTCAGACGCGCCAGGCCTATGTCGATATAGGACGCCGGCCACTGCCACATATAATCCTTTGGATTGACGCAATAGATGCGCGGCACGACTGATCGAAGCTGGAAGCCATTACTCGTTAGGTAGGCGGGCAGGTCGAGTGCGACATCCGCTTTTCCTCCCGCCGCCGCCCAACTTGCCTTGACTTCCTGGGCGAAACGTTCCTGGCTCGCCAGGCGTGGGATGAAGCGCCAGGTAAGGTAATGTCCGTATTCCTGAAACATGGCCACGGCGCCTTTCCGCATGGCGCGCGCTAGTTTTTGCACGAGTAACTCTGGATCGCTAACAAAAGATGCCACCCAGCGGCACCAGGAAAAATCATACGGGCCATCCGGCAGCGCATCGGTCATCAGATCCAACTCGTGAATTTCAATGTTCGCTAGGCCACGAGCTCGCCGTCTTTCCTCAAAGGCACGGAGGAAGTTAGCCGAGCGCTCGACGGCAACGACTTTGCCGGTCGGTCCGACAATCTCGGCGAGATCAACGGCAGCGTAACCCGGGCCGGCGCCGAGGTCGAGGACATGGCTGCCGACAGTAAGGCCAGCCTGTTGCCAGCAATTCAGCGCGACGGACCGCCAGACCCGGTGTTGCAGACCAAGGCGCGCCAGTTCTTCGTCGTGCGTCCCAAGGACATAATCGCGTTCTGTCGACATTTTAGGATCATCTCATCAGAGCGAGAATTTCCCAACCCATTTTCGTGCACGGCAGAGTGCAATTCAACCCGTGAGCAAGGCACGGTCGATGTGGCGAAGTGTTGCGCAGCCGCAAAGGAGCATCGCCTCGTCTAACTCGCGCTCCAGAATCTGCAGCACATGGCGAACACCCTGTTCTCCAGCGACCGACAGTCCCCAAAGGATTGGACGTCCAACGAGGACGGCGCGCGCTCCGAGCGCGATCGCTTTCAAAATGTCACTGCCACGCCGGATGCCGCCATCGACATAAATTTCGCAATCGTCGCCAACAGCGTCCATCACTTGGGGCAGCACTTCGCAGGTCGCGGGCGCAGTATCGAGCTGGCGTCCACCATGATTGGAAACGACAAGTGCCCTCGCGCCGTGGCTTGCAGCGCGGCGAGCATCATCGCGGCGGCACACTCCTTTTACCACAATCGGCAGCCGCGTCGCGCTCGCCAGCCAATCGAGATCGTCAAAGCTCAAATCTTGCTTGAAGTTATCCCGCACATAGGCCGCCAATCCCGAACCCTCCACGGCGGGAACGCTGTCCTTGCCTAACGAGCAAAGGTTCTCAATCCTCAGACCGTCCGGCAAACGAAAGCTGTTGCGGGTGTCGCGCTCTCGCGTGCCGAGTCCTGGCGCGTCGACCGTCAGGACGATAGCTTCCGCGCCTGCGGCGTCGGCCCGTTGCACTAAGTCTGCCGTGATCGCGCGATCCTTATAAACATAGAGCTGAAACCAGCGTGGGCTTGCTGCCTCGGCAAAGACCGATTCCATCGCAGTATTGGAAAGCGAACTCAGAATGAAAAGGACGCCTGCTGCTCGCGCTGCTTTGGCGGTCGCGATTTCCCCTTCGGCGCAGGCGAGCTTATGAAAGGCCGTCGGCGCGATTGCGAGCGGCATGGATACGGGTTGTCCAAGCATTGTCGTGCGCAGGTCACGCGCCGTGACTCCGGCAAGGACGTGATAGTAGAGTTTGAGCCGTTCCCAGCCCGCCGTGTTTTCGCGCAAGGTGATTTCGTCAAGCGCGCCCCCTTCGTAATAATCCAGGACTGGTCGCCTCAGTTTGCTCTTCGCCGCGCGCGCATAGTCAGCGATGTTGAGGAGCGGTTCTGTTGTCACGATTTCAGAGATATCAGTTTTCGTAACTTGCTTCACCTTAGAGGTGGAAGATCATCTCGCCGTGTCATTGCTGGCAGTCACGCGCGAAGTTAGCCCGAGTATTGATCATTGCGAGCTGTCCTTTCAGACGCGCGACTGGATCGATCTGACGCGCGCCATCGCGCAGCACCAGGACTATGAACAATGCCTCTCCGACTTGGGCGCTCGAGTTGTCTCGCTGACAGCTGAGCCAGAACTTCCCGACGCGGTTTTCGTGGAAGATGCCGCACTCGTCCTGGACGAAGTGGCGGTCATAACCAATATGGGAGCCGCAAGCCGGCGACCGGAAAGTAAGAGCATCGCGGCCACGCTTGCCAACTATCGGCCCCTAACCTTTCTTGCCGATCCTGCAACTCTTGATGGTGGCGACGTCCTGCGGGCGGAGCGCTCCATCTTTGTCGGAGTGTCGCGCCGCACCAGCCGCGACGCGATCGCCCAACTGGACGCTCTTTTACAGAGTTATGAGTATCAGGTAACGCCGGTGGCGGTAACGGATTGCCTGCACTTAAAGAGCGCGTGCTCCTATCTCGGGAACAATCGGATCCTGCTCAATCGCTCTTTGATCGATTGGCAACCTTTGCGCCAATTTGAGTTGATCGATGTTGCCGAAGAAGAGCCGGCGGCCGCGAATATCCTCCTCCTGAACGATCAAGTCATCATGCCCACGGCATTTCCACGGACACAGGCTCTGCTTGAAGCGCGAGGATTTTCCGTCCGCGCAATCGATGTCTCGGAATTACAGAAAGCGGAAGGAGGTGTGACCTGCTGCAGCCTGATCTTTCGAGTCTGAGATCTGCGAACTGCAATTGGCCTAACGAGTATGAGCGCGTGCAAGATTCATCATATGGGCATCGAAGCATGCTGGGTTTGAGTGGACGAACGCAACTCGGCCAATTTTGATTCGCAAAGCCCGCACCCGATTTTAGATTTGGGCGCGCATGAGCCGCATCCAGCTTCTTTCCGACACTCTCGCCAGTCAGGTGGCGGCGGGCGAAGTAATTGAGCGGCCGGCTTCCGTGGTCAAGGAATTGGTCGAGAACAGTCTCGATGCTCAGGCGCGCTCGATCGAGGTCATGGTTCGGCGGGGTGGAATTTCACTTATTCGCGTCACCGACGACGGAATTGGGATGGATCGGGACGACGCGCTTCTTTGCCTGGAACGGCACGCCACGAGCAAGATTCGCACGGCGGCGGATCTCGCGACTGTGGAAACGCTCGGGTTTCGGGGAGAAGCCTTGCCCAGCATTGCAAGCGTCGCGCGTTTCCGCCTCACGACGAGGGAACCGGAGGCTGTATCCGGATCGGAAATTGTCGTCTCGGGAGGAAAGCTCGAGACGGTGCGCGACGGCGGCGAAGCACCGGGAACGCAGGTCGAGGTACGGTCACTCTTTTTCAATTTGCCCGCGCGTCGAAAATTCTTGCGCTCGGAAAACACTGAGACGCGCAATATTGAACACCAGCTTTATCTCCAGGCGTTCGCCCATCCGGAGGTAGCGTTTTCGTTTGTGCGCGACGAGAAGGTAATCTTTCAATTGCCCGCTACTCGCCATTTGCGTGATCGCATTCGCGATTTGCTCGGGAATGAGCTGCTGGCGCGCCTGATCGAGGTCGAACCGGCCGCGCGTGGCAAAATCGCGGTAAGTGGTTTCATCGGGCAGGCCGGAGTCAGTCGGGCCAGCCGGGCTCAGCAGTTTGTCTTTGTCAATGGACGCGCGATCGAGAGCGCTGTCGCCAGCGCGGCATTAAAGGAGGGCTATCACACCGCTCTCATGAAGGGGCAATATCCGGTCGCCTTACTGTTTCTAAGGGTCGCACCGGCGGAGGTGGACGTGAATGTGCATCCGGCGAAGCGCGAGGTGCGATTTCGTGATCCGAACGGAGTGCGCGAAGCGGTGGTGACAGCCATCCGGCGCACGCTCTCGAGCGATCGCGAGAGTTGGCAGGAACAATTTCGTGCTCCTGCCTCGGAAAGCGTTTTAGCGCCGGCGCCGTCCCGGCCGGTCTTTCCTTTGCCTAACGACGCGGAACAGGCAAGACTTCCGGTTGAAATCGCGCCACCACCGGTAAGAGCCGACGATCTTCAGCCTAACGAACAAAGGACTCCTGCCAATCAGCATCAATTTCGGATTCTCGGCATTTTGAACAAGCTCTACGTCCTGATGGAAAATGCGGAGGGCCTGGTTCTGGTCGATCAGCACGCGGCGCACGAACGAATTCTTTTCGAGGAACTGCGGCGACGGATCGAGGCGAAAGGTGTGCCTTCACAGCGTCTCCTGCTCCCGCAGATCATCGAGCTGGCGCCGCGCGACGCAGAATGGCTGGAGCGTAATCTTGAGACGCTACGAAAGATGGGACTGGGAGTAGAGGAGTTTGGGCGACAGAGCTTCAAACTCGAGAGTCTGCCGCCGTTTCTTAGTGGGGCCGATCCGGCGCGACTCTTGCAGGACGTGATCGATGGTTTGAAATCCGCCAGCCGCGCCGCTTCGCCCGCGCGCCTGGGGGAAGAGATGATCGCGAAAACGGTCTGCCGCCACGCGGTCAAGGCGAACGATCATCTGCGCAACGCGGAGGTGGAAAAATTGATTCGCGATCTTTTGGATTGTGAGCTGCCTTACTGCTGTCCGCACGGTCGCCCAACGATGATTCAGATTTCGTTAGGCGAGCTGGAAAAGAAGTTTGGTCGCAAGGTCTAGCCCGGTGCTTTAGGGTATTGCCTCCTGTTTCCAATGCTTGGCAATGAGCGCTTTGATCGCGGGAGTTTGCAGCCGGTAATTCTCCTCCTCGCGATTGGGCAGGTCAGGGAACCATTTCCACCAATACATTCCAGCGATCTGGGGGCAGTGCAGGGGCAGATCGAGCGCGACCGTGATGCAACGTTGCTGCACTTCTTCCGCATGTTCGCCGCCCGTCTTGAAAGCCCACGGCTCGGCCGCCGCGCGCGCGCTGCAGTTGTAGCCGATCTCGACGAAAAGGAATTTCTTTCCGGCGTGCGCCTTTGAGTAATTGGCGAGTTCGATGCATTTGCCTTTCCAGGCGGCTGCGATTTCGGACTCCGTGGGGTTAGGGCTTTTCGTTAGGGGAAAATAAGCCAGGACGCCGAGGTAATCGAGCGCATCCCAGAACGTCACTTTCTGAAAGCTATCCCAGTTGCCACCGTAGGTGAGTTTACCGTGATAAACCTGGCGGATGGCGGCAATGATCTTGCGCCAGCGGGCGTCGAACTCTTGCGCATGGGTGAACTCGAGTCCGATGCAGAACGTTTGCGCGCCGTGCGCTTCGGCCAGTTTTGCCATCTGCACAATCCAGGTTTCGTAGTCGTCGAAGAAGCGATCCCATTCTCCTCGTGTCTGGAAGTTGATCTCCCCGCGCCAGAGGAATTTTGTGCCCCAGTAGGCGATGTGCGGAATGAGCATGACCGATAACCCGCGCTCGCGCGCCCAGTCGAGCGGTACGGTGATGTGGCGAAAGTCATCATCGTTACGGAAACGGACGTGGCCGTCGTTTTCGATTTGGGCATAGGGATGAATGGCGATGCTGTTGACGCCTAACGATTTTAGCTCATCCAGCGTTTGCGCCATTTGCGGCGTGGCCCATTCCCGGCCCCAGGTTTGGGCGGAAACGGTCATACCTTTGATGAACTGAACGGGTGCCTGCTCGACCGTTCCCTGCCGCGAGCAACCGCTCAGGAAAAGCGAAAGCGCGCAACCGAGCCTCACGACGACGGCAAACGAGCGCATCGTGGAGATCATAACGGAAAAGCGAGTTGGGGCGAAGATTGGGCGAAAACGGAGCGCGGACCCAAGATCAAGAGACAATTCCGATTCAATCCGGCACGTTGTTCAACTCCGCGCGTTTCTTCGCCGCCCCGGAATGCATTCCTGGGCGGCGAGCAAGGGAGGGCTTGAATTGGTGGTTCACAAGATATTGAATCCAAACGCAGCCCGCGCTGCATCATATCCCTAACTAGTATGAAATTCGTTATCGCCTATATCATCGTCGCCCTTTTTGCCATTGCCGTGCTGGCGCAAAATCCATCGACAACCCCGGGCGCGGTTTCTTCGACCGCGGCGTCGGATTTAGCCACGAAGGCCGAGTCCAATGCAATCTCGCCGAAGGTTCCGCTGCGCGATTTTTTCAAAAACCCAGTCAGCCGCGGCTATGATATTTCCCCTGACGGCAAGACGCTTTCGTTTCTGCAGCCGTGGGAAAACCGAATGAACATCTTCGTTCGCCCGACCGACGGCGGGGAAGCCAAACGGGTGACGAGTGAGAAAGACCGCGACATCCGCACCTACGCCTGGAAGGCAAACACATTCGTCGTTTATGCGATGGATACGAAGGGCGACGAAAATTTTCACCTCAAGCGTGTCGATCTTAAGACCGGTGAAGTGAAAGATCTGACACCGTTTGCGAAAGTGCGCAGCGACATCATCGATGACCTTCAGGATGTCTCCGAGAGCGACATGCTGATCACTCTGAATAAACGCAACCCGGAAGTGTTCGACGCGTTTCGAATCAACGTCGAGACCGGCGAGATGAAGATGGTGGCGCAGAACCCGGGCAAGGTAGATCACTGGATCACCGATCACGCCGGAGTGATTCGCGCGGCGACCGAAACCGACGGCGTGAATGCCAGTCTGCTGACGCGCCCGGACGAGAAGACGCCCTTCAAGAAAGTGCTTACGACCGATTTCCGCGAATCGCTCGGGCCACAATTTTACACCTTCGATAATAAGAATCTCTATGCGACCTCCAACATCGGTCGCGATCGGCAGGCGGTGGTGATGATCGATCCGGACACCGGGAAGGAACTGGAGAAGCTTTATGAAAATCCGGAGGTGGATGTCGACTCACTGGCTTACTCGAAGAAGCGCAAGGTGATTACCTTTGCCACCTTTACGACCTGGAAACCGGAGCGGAACTTTTTCGACCCGCAAACCCAGCAAATGTATCAGACGCTCGCGCAAAAGTTGCCAGGATATGAAGTCGAGGTCGTGGCGAATGACAAAGCGGAAGACAAATTTATCGTGATGGCGAGCAACGATCGCTCGCCGGGCTCGCGGCATTTGTATGACGCAACCACTGGCAGCCTGACGAAGCTGGTCGACGTCGCGCCCTGGTTAAAGGAAAACCAACTGGCGCACATGAAACCGATCGAATACCAGAGCCGCGATGGTCTAACAATTCATGGTTACCTCACTCTGCCGCTCGGGCGAGAAGCGAAGAACCTGCCAGTGGTGGTCAATCCGCATGGCGGTCCATGGTTCCGCGACACGTGGGGTTTTAATCCGGAAGTCCAGTTTCTCGCCAATCGCGGTTATGCCGTGCTGCAAATGAACTTCCGCGGCTCGACCGGTTACGGGCGCAAATTCTGGGAAGCTTCTTTCAAGCAGTGGGGACAAAAGATGCAGGATGACATCACCGACGGGGTGCAATGGCTGGTCAAGCAAGGCATTGCCGATCCAAAACGGGTCGCCATTTATGGTGGCAGTTACGGCGGCTATGCCACTCTCGCTGGCGTCACCTTTACCCCCGATCTCTATGCGGCGGCGGTGGATTACGTGGGTGTCGCCAACATGTTTACCTTCATGAATACTATTCCGCCGTATTGGAAGCCGTTCCTCGATCAGATGCATGCCATGGTGGGCGATCCAGTGAAAGACAAGGCGATGCTGGAGGCCGCTTCACCTGTGATGCATGCGGACAAGATCAAGACGCCTCTCTTCGTCGCACAGGGCGCGCATGATCCACGGGTGAACAAGGCGGAGTCAGATCAGATGGTGGTTGCTCTGAAAAAGCGGGGCGTCGACGTCGAGTACATGGTGAAAGAGAACGAAGGCCACGGTTTTCACAACGAAGAGAATCGTTTCGATTTCTATGAGGCGATGGAGAAGTTCCTCGCAAAATATTTGCAACCTTCTGCCTAACGAAGCGGTTGCCGACCTCACTCGTTAGGCCGCGATTGCTTGGCGCAGGAAAGCCTATTCTGCGCCCGGCAGGTAGTGGATCTGGAAGGTTTTACCGGTCGCGGACTCAGACTCGAATCCCGCCCGGCGCGGTCAGCGTCGAATCGATTTGATCGCCGGTGTTGCGTGTTGCGGCGGGCTCGAAAAGAATCACTTCTGTCTCTTCATCGGAGGAGGTTCGGTGTTCGACTCCGCGCGGGACAACAAGAAATTCACCCGGGCCCAGCGTGACGACGCGATCACGAAACTCCACTCGCATGCGTCCGCGCCAAACCAGGAACAATTCATCTTCCGTCTCGTGGTGATGCCAGAGAAACTGACCCTGAAACTTTACCAGCTTCACTTCCTGGCCGTTTAGCTCCGCTACGACTTTCGGCCGCCAATGTTCGCTGAAGGCGGAAAACTTTTCCTCCAGGTTCACTTTTTCCATGGCGTGAAGTCTAGCACATCGGCGTGCGGGTTTTCGTTTTGCAATCGCGGTCCGCTCTTCGATGATTGCAGCCCATGGGGGAGATTTCGAAGGCTTACGAACCGGCGGCGGTTGAGGCTAAATGGTATGCGCAGTGGTTAGGCGCACGCTATTTCGAAGCCGACCCAGACTCGCCGAAGCCGCCCTATTCCATCGTCATTCCTCCGCCTAACGTCACCGGCGTTCTCACCCTCGGCCACGTCCTCAATAACACCATCCAGGACATCCTCGCCCGTCGCGCGCGCATGCTCGGCAAGGAAGTGCTCTGGCTTCCCGGCGTCGACCACGCCGGCATCGCCACCCAGACGGTGGTCGAGCGGCAGTTGCGCAAGGAGGAAAAAAAGACCCGACACGATCTCGGACGCGACGAATTCGTTAGGCGAGTCTGGGCCTGGAAAGAAAAACATGGTGGAATCATCATCGAGCAATTGAAACGGCTCGGCTGTTCCTGCGATTGGTCGCGCGAGCGTTTCACGATGGATTCCGCCTATTCGCGCGCCGTAGAGCAAACTTTTGTCGATCTTTATCGCAAAGGCCTGATCTATCGCGGGCGCCGGATGGTGAACTGGGATCCGGTGGCGCTGACCGCGCTTTCCGATGAGGAAGTGATTCCGACGCCGCAGAAATCGACGCTCTACTACGTGCGTTACGAGTTGGTCGATGCCCCCGGCCGCTATCTGGAAGTCGCGACCACTCGTCCAGAAACCATCATGGCCGACGTGGCGCTGGCGGTTCACCCTCGCGATCCGCGTTACGCAAGTTCGTTAGGCAAGAAAGTCTGGCGCCCGCTGGATCGGGCTGAGATTCCAGTCATTGCCGATGAAGGGATCGACCCGGAATTTGGGACCGGCGTGCTCAAGGTGACTCCCACCCACGACAAACTCGATTTCGAAATCGGTCAGCGCCACAACCTGCCGGTAATCGACGTTTTGCATCCTGACGGCAAAATCAATTGCCCTAACGTGCCCGAGCTGGATGGACTTGACCGATTCATCGCTCGAAAAGAGGCGGGCGAAATGCTGGCGGAACGTGGGCTGCTCGCGAAGGAAGAGTCGCACGAAAGCACGGTCGGTTTCAGTGAGCGTGCCGGGGTGCCGATCGAGCCGCGCCTGAGTGAACAATGGTTCCTGAAGTATCCGCGGGTGGAAGAAGCGCGCGCGGCGGTAGGCCCTGAAGAAAAAGTCCATTTTCGTCCCGAGCGCTGGACAGCCGTTTATCAGCATTGGCTGGAAAACATCCAGGACTGGTGCATCAGCCGCCAACTCTGGTGGGGTCACCGTATTCCGGTTTGGTACAGCAAGACTGATCCTGCCAATCTCCATGTCGATATCGAGCCGCCTAACGACGCCGAAAACTGGGCGCAAGACCCTGATGTGCTCGATACCTGGTTTTCCAGCTGGCTTTGGCCATTTGAAACGATGGATTCCGCCACGCGCGCGAAATTTTACCCGACAAGCGATCTCGTGACCGCGCCTGATATCATTTTCTTTTGGGTCGCGCGCATGATCATGGCCGGACTCGAGTACACGGGCGAAGTTCCTTTCGGCGAAGTATTTTTTACCGGCATCATTCGCGACGCGCAGGGCCGGAAGATGAGCAAGTCGTTAGGCAATTCGCCCGATCCACTCGACCTGATCGACAAATATGGCGCCGACGGTTTGCGCTTCGGCCTGATGCGGATCGCACCCACCGGGCAGGATATTCGCTTCGACGAGAAGCAGATCGAGGAAGGCCGTAACTTTGCGAACAAGCTTTGGAATGCCGCCCGCTACCGCCAGATGCAGGGCGGCGAAGTCGAGGGCGAGATCGAGCCGCCGCGCTTAACGAGTGACGATAAGTGGATTCTCTTTCGGCTCGACGGCGCCATCCGTGCGACGACGGACGCCCTGCGGAATTATCGATTCAACGAAGCCGCCCAGGCACTCTACCGCTTCTTCTGGAGCGAATTTTGCGATTGGTATCTGGAGGCGAGCAAGGCGAGCGGTGAGGATCCCGCGCGGAAGGCGACGACATTGGCCGTGATCGATTTCGTGCTCGGTCATGTTCTGCGGCTGCTGCATCCGTTCATGCCATTCATCACCGAGGAACTCTGGCACGGGCTGGGATACAATCTCGATCTTCCCGCCGCGCAGGGCGCAAAGACGATTCAATTCGCGCGCTGGCCGGAGCCACTGGATAACGAGTTCAAACTGAACTACGGCCTAACGCCTAACGATGAGCAGTTTGCCAGCGATAAATACGAGAGCGTGACGGCGGCTCGGCGTTTACGACGCGATTTCAACATTGCCTCGAACAAGCGCGTGGTTTTCGTCCTCGTTCCTTCGCGTGAGTTGCCGGAGGAAGAAGCGGCGGCGTTGCGCATTCTGCTCAACGCTGAGCGGCTCGATCTCCCGGCGAAATACGAGGCGAAGAAGGGCACGCCGAGTGCGCTCACGCCGCTGGGCGAGTTGTATCTCCCGCTGCAAGGTTTGATCGATCTCGAAGCGGAAGGCGCGCGGCTCGACAAGGAAATCGCGAAGATCGAAACGGAGCTCGTAACCGCGCGGAAAAAACTGGCGAACGAGAACTTCGTCGCCAACGCCCCGGCGGCTGTGGTCGCCGAGCATCGCCAGCGGGAGAAGAGTTTTATGGAGCGACTGGAACAACTGCAACGGATGCGGGCGAGCCTGGAGTAAGCGACGTTCCGCTGCCTGTTGCCTAACGAACCGCAAGCTGAAGGCTTGCGCTGGTTTTTTATCTTTCGACAATCGAAGCGATGCGCGTGGTGAAACTGGTCCTCTGGCTCGGCATTACGATTCTTGGCGCAATGGCGGTGGCCGTCCTTGCGTTGGCCCGTGGCGAACCGATCAATGCGCTCTGGATTGTTCTCGCCGGACTTTGCGCGGCGGCGATCAGCTATCGGTTCTACAGTAAATGGCTCGCGACGAAAGTGCTTGTCTTGAACGACGATCGCGCCACTCCCGCGCTTGTGGTGGATGACGGAAAGGACTTTGTTCCGACCAGTCGCTGGATGACCTTCGGCCATCACTTCGCTGCCATCGCCGGTCCGGGTCCACTGGTGGGTCCGGTGCTCGCCGCGCAATTTGGTTATCTCCCGGGCGCGCTTTGGATTTTCATTGGGGCAACGTTAGGCGGCGGCGTGCACGACATGATCGTGCTCTTCGCTTCGGTACGCCGGCGCGGGAAAACGCTAGGCCAGATGGTGAAAGAAGAAATTGGCAGCGCGGTGGGCGGACTCGCTCTCATCAGTGTGCTTGCCATTATGATCATCCTGCTGGCGGTTCTTGCTCTCGTCGTGGTCCAGGCGCTCGCGAAAAGCCCGTGGGGAGTTTTCACCATGGCCATGACCATTCCCATCGCACTCCTCATGGGCGGTGGGCTTCGCTCCGGCAGAGTTGGCGTGGGATGGATGACGGTCTTTGGATTGTTAGGCCTGGTCTTCGCCGTTTGGGCCGGCCAGTTTCTCGGACGATTTCCCACTTTGGAAGGCTGGTTTCGCCAGGACCAAAAATGGCTCGCCTGGGCCATCATGATTTATGGGTTTGCTGCCTCCGCTCTGCCGATCTGGCTGCTCCTCACGCCGCGCGATTATCTCAGCACTTTTTTGAAGCTGGGGACTGTCGCGGCTCTCGCACTAGCGGTCATTGTAATACATCCCATTCTGCAAATGCCGGCGCTCTCGCGTTTCATCGACGGCACCGGACTGGTATTTGCCGGACCGGTCTTCCCGTTTGTCTGCATCACCATCGCCTGCGGCGCGGTCTCGGGTTTTCACTCGCTGATCGCTTCCGGTACGACGCCCAAGATGCTGGAGCGCGAAGCGCGGATACGCGATATCGGCTACGGCGCGATGGTGACAGAAATGATGGTGGCGCTCATGGCCCTGATCGCGGCCTGCGTTCTTCCTCCCGGCCAATACTTCGCAATCAATGCAAAGGGTACGCCTAGCGAGGTGGTGGCAAAGGTTTCCGCGGCTGGATTTCCCGTTGTGGAAGCCGAAATGACACAACTCGCCCATCAGTTGGGCGAGGACACGATGTTCGGCCGCGCGGGGGGTGCGCCCACTTTCGCTGTTGGCATGGCGCACATGTTTGCGCGGGTCTCGGCCAGTCCGACCGCCCTCGCTCTCTGGTATCACTTCGCCATCATGTTCGAGGCCCTTTTCATCCTCACCACGATTGATGCCGGCACGCGCGTCGGGCGTTTTCTGCTCCAGGACCTGTTAGGGAATCTTTGGCGGCCGCTTGGCAACACGCAGTCGTTAGGCGCTAATCTCTTCAGCAGTCTTCTTCTGGTCGCAGCCTGGGGCTGGTTTCTTTACCAGGGCGTGCTCGATCCGTTAGGCGGAATCAACAGTCTTTGGCCGCTCTTCGGTCTGGCCAATCAACTTCTTTCCGTGATCGCCCTTTGTCTCGGCACGACCATTCTGATCAAGATGGGAAAGGCCCGTTACATCTGGACGACGCTCCTGCCGCTTCTCTTCATGATCGCGGTTACGTTCTCCGCCGGTTATCTGAAGATTCTTTCCGACGATCCGAGAATTGGTTTCCTGAGTGGCGCGCGAATGCTGGATGCAAAGGTCGCGCTCCAGCCGACAAACGTCGATTTCGTGCGTCAGGCTCTCATCTGGCGGATCGATGCGCTCGTAGCGCTCGCTTTTCTTGGTTTGGTCTTTCTCATCGTAGCCGGGTGTGTCTGGCAATGGTGGCGGCTCCTGCGCGGAACGAAGCCGTTCGTCCTGCACGAGAGTGAGTTCGTTAGTCTGGCGCAGCTTCCGCTCGCCGATCGTTAGGCAAAATGGGTGAGAAGGAAATGCTTGCCGTCGTGCAAGCGCTGGCGAACCAGCCGACCGCGCCGTTCCGCGAAGAAGCAGTACGCGACGAGATCGAGGCACACCTGCGGAAATGTCCGCACGTAAAATTCGAGCGCGACAGTTTTGGCAATGTCATCGCGCGTTATCAACGGGGACGAAACGGCAAGGCGGGTTGGGCACTGGCTGCCCACATGGATCATCCCGGCTGGGTGCGCGACAAAAACGGCGGGATGAAATTTCTCGGCTCGGTCGCGGAACAGTTCCGCCGGAATCCGCGCACGAAATCGTTCGGCGAATTTGCCATGTGGGATTTGCCGCCATTCGAGATCCGAGCGCGCCAGATTCATTCTCGCGCCTGCGATGATTTGCTCGGGTGCGCCGAAATCCTCTGCGTTTTTCGCGAGCTGGCGGAGAGCGATGCGAATGCGACCTGCTTTGGACTCTTCACCCGCGCCGAGGAAGTCGGCTTCGTCGGCGCAATCCATCTGGCGCGCGCCGACATTCTGCCGCGCAGCCTAACGATTCTCTCCCTCGAAACGAGCACGCCGCGTGGGACAGCCGAGATCGGCAAAGGGCCAATCGTCAGGGTTGGAGACAGGGTTTCCAGCTTCGACGGGCCATCGACCGCGCGACTTCTGAACGTTGCCAAGAGGAGGAACATTCCGGTGCAGCGCTGTCTGCTGGATGGTGGAACGTGCGAGGCGACTGCCTACCAGCTCTATGGTTACAAATGCGCGGCGGCCAGTTTGGCGTTAGGCAATTATCACAACGTCACGCCCGAAGGAAAAATCGCGCCCGAGTTTGTCGCGATCGATGACTTCGTTGCCATGGTGTGGCTTTGCCAGGAAGCGATTCTGGATGCGGGAAAAGGCAAAGATCCGCAAAAAACATTGCGCAAGGAACTGGAGAAAAATGCGCGAAGCTATCGCGCCTTTTTTACTGATGCCTAACGACTAATAGAGCTAACGCCTGACGACTATTTTCGCCTCAGGGGAACGGTAATTTCTGAGTCCTGGTAACTTAGAACCACACGGCCATCTTCCACCCTGCGCAACGTGATCTGATAAACCTGGTTGCCATATTGCAGGCCAAATTGCTGGCCTTCCTGCATGATCTTCCCGTTCAGGATGGCAAAGTGGCCACCCTCGCCCATGGTTACCGAGCTGAGGCTGAAGGCATCCGGCGAAATGGCCGGGCCGGCTTCCGTGCTATTGGTTTTTGGTCCGGGCTTCTTCCAACCGATCGGCCAAAAGGGATCGTGTGAATCGTCCGCCTCAAAGCTGGATTTTCGTTTCAGCTCGACTGTTTGAGTTGACTTGGCGGCAGCGTTTTTTTGCTCGGCGCAGACGTTGCCGAGAGCTATACTCGTTAGGCCAAGGAAAAGCAGAAGTCTTTTCATTTCTTGAAGAGCACGGTCTCGGCGTAAAGGCTTACCTGTTGAAATTGTGGTTGCTCTGGGACGGCGTGAATAACGACGCGCTGGAGGCTGAGAAGCGGTTCGGTATTTTCCAGCTCGGCGATGGCTCGGCCGAGTCCGCTGTAGTCGCTTTCCGGCATCTCGATTGCCCAAATGTCCTTGATCCAGTCCGACAACTCCGGCTCTTTGAAATCGCTGCTCGATTCAAGGCGGGCGCTTGCTTTGTCGATCCTATGGTCGCTAAAAAAGGCGCGCATTTTAGGCGGAAACCAGGCAATGGGCGCGCCATCCTGGGTCGTCTTTTGCAGGGCCTCATAGCGGCCGGTCGCCTCTTTCGCCTGCTGTTCGAGGTTGGCGGTCTTGCGCAGCTCGGTTTTGGAGGAAGCGGTCTTGGCCTGCAAGTCGCCGATGGTTTGAATCATCGTTACGCGGCTCTTATTTAACGGTCCGAGAAAGAAGGTGAAGTAACAATAGATCAGGGCGATGAAGCCGAGGGTACTCAGAAATATTTTCTGAATCTGGTCCTTGTTGAGTCTTTTCGGTTTCATTTCGCGGCTGGCTTTTCCATGTTCTCCTTGGCCTGATTTTCTTTCGCTGGTTCTGACTTCTTCGATGAGTCGGGCGGCTTGGGATTGAAAATCATGTTCATGACAAAGCGCGCGCTGGCTGTCGGCACGCCGGCCAGATCAACGAGGGTATCGAGGTCCTCGAGATTCTTGAAAGTAACCTTGACGTCGCTGTAATGCTTTTCGAGTTGCTCACTGAGAAGCTGCCGTAGCTCCTCGGCGGCGGCCCGCGGCTCGCGGGCGGCGGCGAGGCCTTCGAGGCTGACTGAAATGGTGCCGTTGTCCGTGATTGTGCCGTCGAGGCTGGTCAGCTGGATGTTGGGCGCGACCGATTGGGAAATGATGCTAAGAAAAGGTGCCCAATAGAAACGGTTCTCGATCCGGGCGTCGAGCACCTTGGTACTATCGATGATCTGGTGCAGCTCGGTGGCGCGCTTTTGGGCGGCGGTGACTTGGGGTTCGACCTTGGCCCACTCGGCCTGGGCGAGGTTGAGCTGGCCACGAATCTTCATCGTTCCGTAGGCATTCCAGGCGTAATAGAGAAAAAGTATTACTCCGAAGCAGCCCAAACCGATAAGGCCGAGCTTGAGCGGATCGCGTTTTCGCTGTCGCTCTTCCTTAAACTCTTCGTGGAGAAGGTTGAGTTGCAGGGCCATCGTTAGGCGGCTTTCAGGTAGGAGATGGCTGCGCCGCAGGCGACGTTGAGGGAGACGAATTCGCCCGCCAGGGCCTGGCGCTTTGCCGGAGGCAACGCGACTTCACAGGTCTCGAGCGGATCCCACACTTCGCAGGGCAGCCCCAGTTCGTCGCTCAGGGTTTGCAAAATCATTTCCGTTTTCGCCAACCCACCAGAGACGAAAATCCGGTGAATGCTTTCCTCGTGTTGTCCCTCAAAAAAACCGATCGAATTCCGCACTTCCGTCGCGAGATCGAGGAGCAGGTGGCGGCAACTTTCGGCCATCCCAGTGTCGCCTTGCGTCATGAGAAGGCGTGCAGTTTCGAAATCGACCGCGCCTTCTGCGGTGAGCGCGGTGGCGAACGCTTTCCCGCCGAAATCCACGCTCCGGGCCAGCATCAGCTCTGCTTTCTGCCCAATGAGCATGGTCGTTTGCCGATGGCCGAGATCGAGAAGAAGGAAGGCTTCGTTGAGAAACGTTTCCGGATAGGCGAACTCGAAAGCGTTGAAGGAGCAGACAGGGGCGAGCTGAAGAATATTGGCCGGCTTTTTCGTCCTGGTCATTGCTTCCGAAATTTGTTTCACCACTGGACGCAACATGCCGCCCACGAGGTAACGCGTTTTTCCGCTGCTAGCCGGGCCATCGATCGGCTCACCGTTAGGCGCGACCGCCGCCATGGCTGGTGCCGCCACTGGCGCAACGTCGAGCACGAAGTCTTTGCATTCCTGATTCAGGACTGCCAGCCCATTGAGACGCAACGCGCTACGCAGCAGCTCGACCGGAGTGGTCGGTTGCTCAATGATGCGCAGGAGTGAGTTGGGATCGGATGCTGCGACCGCGCATGCTTTCGCGCTCCCACCCAGCTCTTTGAGAAGAAGCTTTACCTGATTGGTCAGTTCCTCAGCGCTCTCGATCGTTTCCGGCACAGTTCGCGAGGCAAAATTGGTCAGAACGTAACGATGTTCGCCTTTGCGTTGCAGGAGGACGCTTTTGAAGGCGTGTTTGCCAAGATCGATACCGATTACGGAATTTGCGGGTTTGGCCATGGTCGTCGCGCTTCATAAAGCGAAAACCATGCCCTGCGAGAGCGCGGTGTGAAGAAATTCGCGGCGCGCTCGTTTGCCGACCGAGTCAAGCGGAAGCCGACGCGTGGTAACCGAAAAAACCGCGTTCCGTGATCATGCGCGCGACTTCCGGCGGCACCATTTTTTCCCAGGTCGGATCGCCCGCCCGCATTTTCGCCAGCACATCGGGCGGAAAAATTCTCAGATATTCACGATGGAAATTCTCGATCTCCTGAATGAAGGCGTTATCAACCAGATATCGATAAAGGTGCCGCAAGTTCGGCGCCACTTCCAGCTGCGTTGCCGTAATCAGCTTCCCGGTCTTCTCGTCTTCTACAGGATAAACGAAAAGCTTAAGTCCGCCTTTGAACATCCGGCCGAGCGCTTCGAGAATGCCGCCTTCGAGGTTGAGGTAATACTTTTCGTCGAAGATCTCGTGCAGACTTGGCACGCCCATGGCAAGTCCGATCGGCTTGTTCGTGTAACGTGAAAGGTAAGCGGCCAGTCGGTAGTACTCGCCGAACTTCGAGATCAAAACCGTCCGCCCTAACGAACCAAGGATATCGACGCGCGCGAGGAAATCGGCGTGATTGAGCTGCCCTTCCGAGAGTAAATTTTCCAGCGTCATCTCCATCAGGACAACGAGGTCTTCCTCTTTCGCGCCCGGCTGGCGGAGGAAAACCTGGCGCGCGCCCTCCAGCATGTCGTTCGTCGCATAGGTCACGGGGCGAAAACTGCCGCGCTCAACGATGATCGATTTCTTATAGAAAACCTCGGCCGGCTGCACTGATTCGCCGTCCGCCGTGAACATGACGGCGTTCGTTAGGCCCTGGCTTACGAGTTGCAGACTCATGAGGCGGTTATCGACTCCGGCGAAGCCCGGCCCGGAAAATTTGATCATGTCCACTTCGATCCGCTTCGGGTCCATGTTTTCGTGCAACGTGGCGATCAATTCCTCCGTCTCCGGATAGTTGAACGCGCCGTAGATCAGATTTACGCCAATAATCCCGAGCGCTTCCTGCTGGTCGACATTGGTCTCGTCGAGCATCCGCACGTGAATGATGATTTCACTCGGCTCTCCACGCGCCTGTGCTTGAAATCGTATGCCAAGCCAGCCATGCGATTCATTGTGCTGCTTGAAATTCCGCGCTGCGACAGTGTCAGCGAACACGAAAAAGGTGCGCTCCGCGCCCACCTTTTTATCCAGCCGCTCGAGGAGCAGGCAATACTCGTGATCGAGCATGGTTTTAAGCCGGGCGCGACTGACGTAGCGATCGCAGGTGCCGTAAATGGCGTCGCTGAATTGCATGTCGTAGGCCGACATTGTTTTTGCGACCGTGCCCGACGCTCCGCCCACTTGGAAGAAGCGGCGCGCCACTTCCTGGCCAGCGCCAATTTCGGCAAAGGTGCCGTAACGCCGGGGATCGAGATTGATCTGGAACGCCTTTTTGTTTGTTCCGACGTCCATCTCCGCGTTCATAGATTGACGATGAAGGGCTTTGGAGAGAGAGCAACTTACGAGCGCGCGGCGCCGGCCGGGGGCACGATTCGAAGTTACAACCGCACTCGCTCTGCCCCGTTCTCGGGGATCCAGCCCTGGAGGTCGTTAGGCAACTCGGCGAAAGACCAACCGCCGCGCGTGCCGAGAATTTTTATTTCGCTTCCCGCCGGCAGGGTCAGAACCGCGCCGGCGCTCTCCGCGGTCGCGACGCGCGCCTGAACATTTTTTCCAGTTACGATTGCAAGATCCGGACCTGCTGTCCCGTTTTCCAGCTGATAGATGGCGACCCCTGCGCCGAGCGCGATGGCGCCAAACAAGATTAGGGCAAAGATCCAGACCACCGCCCGCCGCCGGGCGAAATAAAGGCCGCAGAGAATTGCCGCCGCACCCCAGAAAGCGAAGGCCGCGAGCCAGGCGTACTGATTGGGTGTGAGGAAATCGAGGTGTTGCTCGGCCCAGGTCGGAGGCAACTCAAGCGCTCGTCCCCGATCGCGCGCTAACTGCAAATTGGCGCGCGCTTCGGCCTGGCCCGAATCCAGAACGAGCGCGCGTTCATAATTCAAAATCGCGCGGCCAAAATCGTCGGCGCGGAAATAAGCGTTTCCGAGATTATAAAACAGGCTTGGATCCCATTGTCGGCCGGCGACGAGGGACTCGTAGCCTTTTATCGCTTCCGAAAACCTTCCCGCGGCATAATCGGCATTAGCGCGGGCAAAAGTCGCGCCCGCATCGGCAAAAGCGCTTGTCGTTAGGCCAAGACCAAGGAAGAGCGAAAGTAGCGTGCGCATTTCAGGTCAGGCTCTCCAGCAGGTCGATCACCTCGCGGCGCGTTTGTTCAGCAACGGCGCCGTTGCCGTTTTGTCGCCCGCTGTAACGCAGCTCGTCGCTGCGCCGGAATAGTTCCCGCACCTGCTCGTTCTTGTCGTTGGGCAGACCGAAGGTTTCGACCGCCATTTCGGCATCGACAATATTCGGCTCAATGCCGCGCTCGGCTGCGGCGAGGGCGGTTTTGAGCTGCACGACACGAAGTGCCTCAGCGAAATATTGATCGGCCGAATCGTCCGCCCGCCGCAGCTTGCGCTCCAGTTCGCTTAATTCATGTTCCCAGGCGGCACGGCGTTGCGCTGCGCGATCGGAGACGCGCCGCCGACGCATTTCCCAACCGAAGAACCCAATCAATCCGAGCAGTGGGACCGCCTGCATCGCCCAGAATGCGGGCTGCAAATAAGTTGGCGTAAAGTTCTGTCCCCAGCGGCCGTGGTCGTTGCGTTGATAAAGAATGTCCTGCGCTTGCGGCGCGGTGGGGGTCGCATTCGGCGCCGACGTCGCGGCGCTCGCGATTGCAGGGGCGGGGTTGGCGAGGGCAGTGCCTTCCACGAGCACGGGAAGCTTATCGCCTTTCAGCGTCACGTATGTTTCCTTCAACGGGTCGAAATAAGAAAAAATGAGCGGCGGGACGGCTTTCTTCGGTTCGTTAGGCGTGAGCACCATCTCAAAGCTTTTCGTGCCGCTGATCCCAATGTCGTCGTCGGCCTTGAAGTTTGAGCTCGGTGGATAGGTGTGCCATCCGCGATCGTTTTCCAGTTCGGGCGCGTTCACGCGATCAAAGTTGCCGCGGCCACTGATCGTCGCTGTCACAGTCAACGGATCGCCAACCTGGGCATTTTTGGGCTTCACCTCAGTTGTTAGAGAAAAGTGGCCGACGGCGCCGGAAAAACCCGGTGGCGCGTGGGGTGGCAGCGGCCTGACTTCGATTTTGGTCGGGTCGCTGGACAGCTTGATCTCGCGTTGCTCGCCCATGCCGGCGAACGGATCGTTGAAGAAGGGATCGTTGAAAGGGTCATCCATCCCGAACATGTCAAAGGGTGAACGTGGGCGGCTCGTTCCGCGCCGCGGAATCTGCACGAGCGCTCGCGCGTCTTTGGCGGTGATTTCAATTTTCCCACTGCGCACAGGTGTGATGGCCGTTTTAAAGGTTATAACATCGTATTGATGCCCATTGATTGATTCGTGCGTTTGGTCCGGCTGCGGCATACGTTGCGAAGTAAATCCCTGACCGCTCAGCGAGGCGAAATCGATCAATCGATGCGGTATGCGATCGCTGATTCCGATTCGAATCTCAGCTGGAATCGACTCGCCCATGTAAACCGTTGTTTTCGGAATCAGGAGCTGCACAAAGGCAATCTTCTTGTCGTCGACAGGCGCGTTGTTGCCGCCCCGTCCTCCGCGACGTGAAGTGGTCGTCCCATCGTCGTTAGGGGAAACGTTCAAAGTCAACGCTGGCGTACGCAAAACGCCGCCGCTTGTTCGCACTACCTGCGGCGGGATACTGAACGTCCCGGCCTTCAACGGCAGGACGGTGTAGGTGTAGACGACGCTGTAGGTGAAACGAAAGTTGCGACTTTCCACCAGCTGCGATTGGCTGGTATAGCGAATATCCAGTCCATCGACCGCGATGTCGTTAGGCGGAGTCGCGTTCGAGTCCCCCGCGACTTTGATTTGCAACTGCACCGGCTGATCAACTTCCGTCTCCGAACTGGTGAGAACTGCCGTGACGGTAGGCGCATCGGCATGCGCGGTCTTGATCCCGAGCCAGGCGATCAACAACGCAACAGCAAAGCTGATGATGCGAGATCGGTCAGGGGCCATTTTCAAAACAACCATTGCACGTCCACCCTCAAGTTTCTCCCTACCAGTCCTTATAGACAGGACGCTCCGTCTTGTGTTCATCCAGCTGCACCTTCGCTTCTTCGTCTTTCATTGCCTGAAGGAGCTGCTCTGCTTGTTTCGGGCTCATTTCGCCGGGTTTCTCCGGTTCGATTTCGGCGGGCGCAGCCTGCGCGGTTTCCTTCGGTTTTTCTTCGCCTGCGCCTCGCACCGCTCCCGTCGGCGGCGGTTTGTTTGGAGTGCCGGCGGGCGAAGGAGTTGGTTCTTCACCGTTTCCGCCGCCGCCATTCGTGCCAGGAGTGGGCGTGGGCGTTTCGCCTTCGTCACCTGGGCCGGGAGTTGGACTGGAGCCTTCGCCGGGCGTCGGCGTGGGCGAGCCGGTCGAGGAGGGAGTGGGAGATTCACCCGGAGTAGGGGTTGGCGAAGCGCTCGGCGAAGGACCAGGTGATTCGCCAGGCGTCGGAGTGGGGGATTCACCGGGCGTCGGAGTGGGAGAGGAGCTGGGCGAGGGAGAGGGTGACGCGCTCGGCGAAGGAGTCGGGCTCTCGTTAGGCGTGGGAGTCGGAGTCGGCGTGGGAGATCGCTGGCGATCGTTCTGGTTGTTCTTTGAGTTCGAGGATTGATCCTGATTATTACCCGATTGGCCGCTGGAACTCTGATTCTGCTGCTTCTGATTTTTGTTCTTGTTATTATCGTCCGAGTTTTGCGGCGGCTTCTTAAAAAGCTTCCGCATTTCCGTCAACTGAGGATCGTTAGGGAATTTCTTCAGGCCTTCCTCGACCTCCGCCTGGGCCGATTCTTCGTGGCCAAAAATATATTTCTGCGCGCCGCGGTTGGCGTAGTCCGAAGCGTTCTCGGCGCGCAGCGATAGCGGAAGCAGAGCCAGACTAAGGATTATCAGGTGTCTGAATGCCATTGATTTCCTCGAGGCGCCTAATGTAGTCGGCGTAGTAGTTGACGGTCTGATCTGTCCGACGCAGGTCCGTCATGATGCGCAAGGCGTGGCCGTATTGACGTCTCAGCACGGCGCTGTCGGCTTCGGCTTTCGCCTTTTTCGCGGCGTCGCTCGGCGTGATGGGCGGGGTTGGGGTCGGAGGAGCGCCGGGCGAGTTCTGATCCTGCGATTGCGATTGAGACTGGGATTGGTTCTGCTGATTCTGTTTTTTTTGCTGCTGCTGATTCTTCTGCTGATTTTGTTGCTGCTTTTGTTCTTCCTGCTTCTTTTTCAGCTCTTCGATCTTCTTTTTGACGTAATCGTAATTGTCTTTCGCGTTCTTATCTTGGGGTTCGGCCTTAAGCGTTTCCTGATAATGTTGGAGCGCGCTTTCCCAGTTGGTTAGTTTCTTCTCGTCGCTTTTTTCCGCCTCGCCGCGCTGATAAAGGGTGTTGCCCAGGTTATAGTGGCTTTCCGCCTGAAGGTGCGGATCCTGCGAAAGCAACGCCTGGCTAAAGGACTGCAGTGCCTTGTTGTAATCCTTCATTTTATAAGCCGACGCGCCGGCGTCGAACTGAATACGGTCGGTCTGCCGCGTCCCGGGATTTTCCTGGAGCGCCTTTTGAAAATGTTCGTAGGCCTCGGGATATTTTTGCTGTTCGTAAAGCTCAATCCCGGCCGAAGCAGCGCGCAGGGAGTGGACCGCGCCTAACGATAAAAGAAGGAGCGCGACCGGCTGCAATGGCTTCGCCTTTCGAAGTTCATAGGCGGTCTCTGTTGAGGCGCGGGTCCGGCGCCGATCGTTGATCAAAAGCGCGAGCGCAAAGAGAAATATCGCAGCCGAAAGCGGCCACTCGTAACGCTCGATCGGACGACGCGAAAGCCTCGCGTTAATCTCGGCCACTTTCATCTTGGCCAGGCCATCGCTGAAGAGCTGTTGCATCGTGCGCGGCCCGTTGTCCAAGTGCAGGTAAATGCCGTTGGTCGCTTTGGCGATTTCGCGCAGGCGAGTCTCATCAAGCTTTGATTTCACGATCTGCCCCTGAGCGTCCTTTACGAACTCGGTGCCGCCGTTCTCGCCAGGAATCGGAATCAGCGAACCGCTGGGCGTGCCGACGCCAACTGTGAAGATCCGGACGCCTGCATCCGCCGCGGCCTTTGCCGTTTGGACGGCGTCGCCGCTCAAATCTTCGCCATCGGTAAAGATAATCAGGGCCCGATTGCCGATGGCCGATTTTCCAAAGGTGCGGGTGGCAAGTGCAATCGCGCCCGAAATATTGGTTCCACCTTCTGGAATGATTTTCGTGTCGAGCTCGTTGATTGAATCGATGGCCGCGTCGTAGTCGATTGTCAGTGGAGCTTGGAGAAAGGCGCGGCCGGCAAAGGCGATCAGGCCAACGCGGTCGCCTTGCAGTTCGTTGACCAAATCCTGGGTGGCGAGCTTGACACGTTCGAGACGGTTAGGCTCGACGTCATTCGAGAGCATGCTGCGCGAAACGTCGACGGCGATAAGGAGGTCGAGCCCTTTCCGTTTTACTTCGTCGTAGACGTAACCCCAACGCGGGCGCGCCAGACTAACGATGACAAATGCGAGCGCGAGCAGGAGAAGGATGAAACGAAAAATGCGTCGGCCGCGATTCACCATCCCCGCAAGCTGCGGAAGCAAACGCGCCGCGACAAACTTTTGCAGGTTTTCCGTGCCGACCTGTTCCGCGCGGGCAAAGAAGAAGATAAGCGCCGGGAGTGCGAGCAAGGTCCAGAGCCAGAGTGGTGTGCCGAAGGTCATGGCAGCTTCTTCCAGATGGTTTGCGAGAGAAGCAGCTCGGCCAGGAGCAGGCCCGCGCCGGCCATGAGACAAACCGGAAATAGATCGCGGTACTCCTGATATTTCTTCACTGAGACGGTCGACTTTTCCATCTTGTCGATGTCGTGATAAATCCTCTCAAGCGAATCGGTGTCTGTTGCGCGAAAGAATTGGCCGCCGGCGATCTTTGCCACTTCCTTGAGGCCGGCTTCGTTGAAATCCACTTTTTGATTTCGGTAAATCACGTTGCCGGCGACGTCGGTTACCGGTCGTCCATTCGATGGATCAAAGACCGGCACCGGCGCGATGCCATTGATGCCGGCGCCGATGGCAAAGAGGTGAATTCCGAGCGCCTTAATTGCTTCCGCCGCCGTATTGGGCGGAATCTTTCCGGCGTTGTTTTCGCCATCCGTTAAGAGAACGATCGCGCGGCTCTTCGATTTCTTGTCATTCAAGCGATTGGCCGCCGCGGCCATGGCGGAGCCGATCGCTGTTCCATCCTCGACCAAACCAATGCGAACGCGCTCCAGGTTTTGCAGCAGCCAATCGTGGTCGAGAGTGAGCGGACTAACGACATACGGCCGCCCGGCAAAGGCAATAATGCCGATACGATCGTTAGGCCGGGACTCAATGAAGTTGCGCGTCACTTCCCGTATGGCATCGACGCGCGTGGCCGAGTCGCCGCCGACGGTGAAATCCTTTGTCAGCATGGAACCGGAAACGTCGAGCACCACCATGATGTCGATGCCGCTTGCGTCGACTTCGGTGAGGCTCTTGCCCAATTGCGGGCGCGCGAGAGCAACGATGAAGACGCTGAGCGCGAGATAAAGCAACCCCAGCATGATGCGACCCGCGCGCGACGCACTGCGCTTGCCTAACGAACGCAGGGCGGTCGTCGAGGAAAAAATCAGCGCCGGTGCGGCTCCGCGCTGGCCGCGCAACCAGGCCAGGAATGGCACGAGCAGGAGGAGCAGGATGAGCCAGGGATGCATGAATGAGAGACCCCAGGGCGAGTCGGGCGACCAGAAATCAGGCAGGCTCAAGCGCACCTCCCTTCACGAAACGGCTGGCTTCGTCGAGCAGCAGTCGGCTGTCTTCCGGCGTCGCGTCGTAGCGCGCAAATTTGATCAGGTCGCAGCGGTTAAGGAAATCGCGCAGCAGCGTTTGGTCGTCGGAAGAGAAGGGGGAGCTGGCCGTGAGTGCATTGAGAAATTCGACCGAGGTTTGGCGCGTGACTGGCAACTGATATTGCTCTGTCACGTAACGCCGCAGGATATCGGAAACGCGAATGCTGAATTGATAAGGCGTGAGTTTATCGATCTCCGTTTCGATACGGGCAAGCAGATCGAGGGCGCGCTCGCGTGGGGTTTTGATGACGACCGGCCGATTGCGCCAGCGCTTGATCAGCCAGGTCGTTAGGCCAACGAAAAGGAGAAGCGCGGCGACGGCGCAAAAGACCATCCAGGGCTTGAGAAGGAAATAATCTATCGGCCCAGCGATATCGTGAAATTCCTCTGCGAGAAAAACCATGGCGAGTGCCTAACGACGGCCCATGCGCAGCTCGCGCTGTTTAAAAAAGGCGCGTAACGGCGGCAGGTAATCGTCGCCGGTGCGGAGCGAGATGGTGTCGATATTGTTTCGGCGCAGCGTGTGGAAGGTCTCGGCCAGCTGCGCCCGCGCCGCTTCCGAGAAACGCGTGCGAATGCGTCTGTCGCCAGTGTTGATCTCGATCTGTTCTCCGGTCTCGGCATCTTCCAACGTGATGAGGCCGACATCGGGCAGTGTTTCCTCCCGCTCATCGTCGATGTGAATGGCGACGAAATCGTGCCGGCGACTCGTGATCGTTAGGGCGCGCGAAAAATCCGCTGCCTGAAAATCAGAAATAAAAAAAACAACCGAACGCCGGGTGATGACATGATTGAGATAATCCAAGGCCAGACTTGGCAAGGTGCCACGCCCTTGCGGCTTGAAGTAAAGAATCTCGCGAATAACTCGCAAAGTGTGAGAGCGGCCCTTTTTCGGCGGGATGAAAAGCTCGACCTGATCCGAAAACAGGAGCAGGCCAACCTTGTCATTGTTGCGGATAGCGCTGAAAGCGAGAAGGCAGGCGACTTCCGCGGCCAGCTCGCGTTTTGAGAGCGCGACACTGCCGAAATTTCCCGAGGCGCTTACGTCCACCACGAGCATCACTGTGAGCTCACGTTCCTCGGTGAACTTTTTGACAAAGGCGTTTCCGAGCCGCGCGGTCACGTTCCAATCAATGGCGCGAATTTCGTCGCCCGGCTGATATTCGCGCACATCTTCGAAGTTCATCCCGCGTCCTTTGAAGACGCTGTGGTAGTCGCCGGCGAAAGCCGACTGCACGAGACCTTTGGTTTTGATCTCGAGGGTGCGGATTTTCTTCAGGATTTCCGCTGGCGTGCGTTCGTCGTCGAGAGTCGAGCGGCGCCTCGGTATGCGATCACGGATCACGGCACCGGCAGTCCTGCGAAGATGCGTTCGATGACCGTCTCGCTTGTCACGCTCTCGGCTTCGGCTTCGTAACTTACGATGATGCGATGGCGCAGGACGTCGGGGCCGATGCTCTTGATGTCCTGTGGTGTGACATAGCCACGACCGTTGAGGAAAGCGTAAGCGCGTGCGGCGAGGGCGAGATAGATCGTGGCGCGCGGCGAGGCCCCGTACCGGATCAGGCCGTCGAGTTCCAAGCGATAACTCGCGGGCTCACGTGTTGCCCAGACGACATCGACGATGTAATCCTTCACGCGATCGTCGATGTAAATTTGATTCACGATTTCGCGAGCGGCGATGATTTGGTCCGGCGAAATGATCGGATCGACATGCAGGTCTGGCTTGGAAGTCGCCATCAAATCGAGGATGCGGCGCTCTTCCGCTTTCGCCGGATAACCGACATTGAGCTTAAGCATGAAACGATCGAGCTGCGCCTCGGGAAGTTGATAGGTGCCTTCCTGCTCGAGCGGATTTTCTGTGGCGAGAACGAGGAACGGGTCGGGAAGAGGATAACTCTTGTCGCCGATGGTGACCTGACGTTCCTGCATCGCTTCAAGGAGTGCGCTCTGCACTTTGGCCGGCGCGCGATTGATTTCATCGGCCAGGATCAAATTGGAAAAGATCGGCCCAAGCTTGGTCGAGAATTCGCCGCTTCGCGGATTGTAGATGAGCGTGCCGATCAGGTCGGCTGGCAGGAGATCGGGAGTGAACTGCAAACGCTGAAAACCGGTTTGAATCGTCGCTGCCATGGTCTTGACCGTCAGCGTCTTGGCCAAACCAGGCACGCCTTCGAGAAGGATATGGCCATTAGCGAGCAGACCAAGTAAGAGCCGGTCGACCAGATACTTCTGGCCAACGACGACATGTCCGACTTGTTCTCGCAACGGCGAAATCCATTGACCCAACTCCTGAACCTGCTGGGTGATCTCCTGGGTTGATCTCATAGGCATGATGAGACAAAGGAGCGCGAATTGCGTTCGAAGAAAAGGGCGGGCTGCGCCACGGGCTCAGCACGGACCCGCGCGATCTGGTCGTGCCGAATTGAGGCAAAATCAGCCGCGTCCACATCAGCATCCGGACGCCGGCTAGTTTTCCCTTGTGCTCGGGAACGATTTCCCCAACTATCGCGCGCAATGTCCCCGGACTTGGCGGCCGACGGAAACGAAAAGGCTGGACATTTTGCAACGACGCGATGGAGCTTGATTCTTCGCTATGGCGAGAGTTCCGCAGAAGAGGGCAAAGCGAGCGAAGCTCTGGCTGAACTCTGTCGGATTTATTGGCGTCCCATTTTTGCCTACCTCTGGCGAAGCACTTCTTCGCCAGAAGATGCAAAGGATCTGACACAGGAATTCTTCCTCAGGATCATGCAGGGAAAATTTTTGCAACACGCCGATCCTGGCCGCGGCCGTTTTCGCTCGCTTCTGCTACGCTCGCTTCAGAATTTTCTCCGCGATCATCACGACCGCGACAAGAGTCAAAGGCGGGGGGGTGAGATGACTTTCATCTCCTGGGATCAGTGGATGGCGGAAGCACCTTCACAACTTTCGGTTCCTGCTTCAATTGTTGAAACCTGGTCGCCCGAGCGGGTGTTCGACGTGCGCTGGGCTGCGACAGTTGCGGAACGCGCTTTACGACGTTTGCAGGAGGAGTGCGAAGGTCAGGGTCGCCGTCACGTCTTTGATGTCCTGGGAGGCGCGCTCACTTCCGAGCGCGATCAGGTTTCCTACGAAAGGATGGGCCGAGAGCTGGGAGCCGATTCGGCCAAGATCAAGCGGCTCCTGCACAAGCTGCGCCTCCGCTATCGGCAATTACTGCGGGAAGAAGTCGCAGAAACGGTCGAGAAATCGGAAGACATCAACGAGGAACTGCGTTACCTCGTCGCGTCGCTTGCCGCTGGCGCGACGGATAGAGTCGAGCCGACCTAGGCACTGGTTAGCTCTATGGACTTTTACGGCCTGACTGATTCCCCGGTAACTCTTGTCGGTTCGGCTAACGAATGTCCCGAATGTCATGGAGTCTCGCGCGTGGCCAATGGCTCCTGCATTGGATGCCTTCTATACACCGGCATGAAGGAAGGAGAGGAGGTCACCGCGGATGAACTTGGTTCCGCACTTCAGCTCTTACCTCTCACCGATTATCGCTGGCGCCTGGGTAACTATGAAATCATGGAAGAGATTGGGCGCGGCGGAATGGGAGTCATTTATCGGGCGCGACAACGTCATTCCCGTCGCATCGTCGCACTCAAGCGTATCCTTAGCCATTATGCTGACTCGCGCGACACTCTCATCCGCTTTCGCCGGGAAGCGGAAGCCGCGGCCAGTCTCGATCACCCGAACGTTCTGCCTATCTACGAAGTAGGTGAGAGCGACGAGGGTGTACCTTATTTCAGTATGAAGTTCGCCCCGGGCGGCAGCCTTCAGGTGGTTGGGCCAGCCTTGCGGGGGAAACCTCGCGAGATTGTTAGGTTGATGGCCAAGGTTACCCGCGCGGTGCAATATGCCCATGAGCATGGCATCCTGCATCGGGACCTAAAGCCGGGTAATATCCTCCTCGATGCTCAGGACGAACCGCTCGTGAGTGACTTCGGCTTAGCCAAGTGGCTTGATGCTTCCAGCGATCTTACTCGCACGCTTACGGTGTTCGGGACGCCCGGTTACATCGCGCCGGAACAAGCGGAAGGGCCGGCGGCAAACCTGACTGCGGCTGCAGATATCTATAGCCTGGGAGCAATTCTTTTCGACTTACTGGCAAGCCGCCCGCCTTTTCTTGGCGATAACGCGATCTCAGTCGTTCGTCAAGCTGCGGAAAACCCGGCGCCAAGGTTACGTTCGTTAGTCACTTGGGCTGATCGCGATTTGGAGACCATTTGTGCACGCTGCCTGGAACGCGATCCAGCTTCCCGCTACTCTTCAGCAGGAGCGCTGGCGGATGACTTCGAACATTGGCTCGATAACCGTCCCATTGTCGCCCGCCCGGTTTCGCCGCCGGTCCGCCTCTGGCGCTGGTCGCGTCGCAATCGCGCCCTCACGGCCGCGGGGCTGGGATGTATCCTCTTAGCCATCACGGCGGTTCTCTGGCAAGTGCACGGGAATCGACTCGAGACAAGCCTGCGGGCCAACCAGCTCGCATCTCGGTCGGTGACAGTCTTGCCATTCTTAAACCTCGATACTGTTCACGCCGATGAGGCGACGACTTTGGCCGTGGCGAGGACTTTACAGACAAACCTTTCTCGCCTTGGGCCGGCGCGAGTTAGCCCGCAGATAGAGGGAGCCTCACGCTGGCCGGATACCGGTTATCTGGAAGATATCAGTAAGGAGAATCATAACCTAAAGTCACGAACCGTGCTCACCGGCAGCACAAGACTGGTCAACGGCAAACTGCATCTTTCGGTCAGGCTCATGACAGCGGGTAACGGAGAGATAATCTTCGCACGGTCTTTCCAATCCAATCCCCGACCCAACGCGATCCCCGCTCTTGTTGCCTCAATCACTTCGCCGATCAGTTCACTTTTGAATGCGACGGACTGGCCCTCGATTTCTCGAACGGAGAAGGATCCAGGGTTAAAAGATCCCGCGGCGCGCGACCTTATTGTTTCTGGTCGGCAGCTAATGTTTCGCGATACGATTCAGGATTACGATCGCTCCATTAGTTGTCTTGAGAAAGCCATCGACCTAGAGCCCAACTCAGCTCTGGCTCATGCCTATCTCTCCAGCACAGAAGCGAGCAGAGCACACTTTTCTCCCGATCCTGAAATTTTGAAAAAGGCGGAAAAGGAAGCGGAGACTGCTCTTCGTCTGGATCCGGATTCGAGAGAGGTGCTTCGAACTCTGGCTGGTGTCCTCTATCTCAGGGGTCGACTCAAGGAGGCTTTGGAAGGACAACTGCGAGCGATTGAGGTCGGCGGACCGGAGGAACAGGTCGCTGGTTTTCGTGGGATGGTTCTTCTCCGGGCTGGTCGACCGACTGAAGCTCTGCCCTGGCTGGAGATGGCGAGTCACTGGGCCTCTTCGCCTGGTGCCTATGAATCCTTGATCGGTGACTGCTGGAGTTTTCTTGTTGAAGATCAGCGCGCGCAGGCGGCTTACATGCAAGCGATGAATCTGCGCCCCGAACGGTTCGACGGCTGGGTAGGTCTCTGTCATCTTAAATTGCTTCAGGGAGACATGGGCGGGGCGCGGCAGCTGTATGCAAAATACAGTCCCCGGACCGTCGGAGCCAACCTGCCGGGAAACGATAACAGCCCACAGGAGCTCCTGGCTCAAATTGAATTCTTTAGCCGTAACTATGACACTGCCCTCGAACTCTATACACAGCTCGCGAGAGACGAGCCAAGAGGAGGAGTATCTTCCTATGGAGCGATGAGTTATTCTTCTGCCTTAGGTCGATTGCGACAGGTTACAGGTGACAGGGCCGCTGACCTTTTTCTGAAGGAGGAGTTAACTCGGGCAACAGAATTCTTCCAAGGCTCCGAGAACCCAGCCGATGCTTACGTCCTTGCCGCGCTCGAAGCCTCACTGGGTCAAGCGAACCGTGCGTTGGATTACCTTCAACTGGCGGTCTCCCTGGGTTGGCTTGATTATCGATCGCTTCAGCTTGACCCGCGATTCGATACCATCGCTCGCGAACCACGTTTTCGAGAGATAATTTCAGTGCTGATAAACAAAGTAACGGGATTGAAGCGAAGCGCCGGCCAATCAGCGAATCTGGCCACAAACGGTGACTAAGCCATCCCCTGGAATAAGGAGAAAAAAATGAGTAATGGCAACGTTGGTGACTGGTATGACCGAGATAAGAAGCGCGCCGCCATCCTAAGGGTGCTGCGCTACCTGGTTGAGCACCCGGAGGAAGGACGAGCCTGTATCGGCAACGATGCCAGGGTTCACGCCCTTTTCGAAGATCCGGCGATAGGAAACATCGACATTCCGGAAGACACGGGAGCTCGGGCGATTGTGCTCCCGCCCGGCGAAGCAAGGCTGGAGCATGGCGGGTCGGTAACAATCGAACTTCCGGGACCGGAAGTTACCCCGCAGTCGAACCTAAGTGACGATGATCTTCTTCAGTACGCCATTAACTATATTCACTGGCGAGCTGCTGACGGGTAACGTCTTTCTCAAAGACATCTGTCAGGCGCGCGCGAAGCATCGGCAACAAATGCCGCCACTTCTCCCAGTGACCGGAGTGACCAAAGACGGCTGGGGTGACCGAAACGAAAAGTGGGCGGCTGCCAAGTCCGACCGGCGTGGCGGATCGAATCGCTATCGGAGTTGAGCACCTGGTAGGTCACCTCACTGACAATGAGGCTGCCAAGAGTGCCTAGCTTTTGTCGGGGAGGATAAGGTCCAAATCCTGGTTCGGGGTTCGGCTCTGTTGCAGCCTCGCGGAGAATATAATACCAAAGCGGAGTCCGTTCTGCTAAGCCTGCGGAACGAAAAAAGGCCATGTCTTCCGGCGGTGCGATATTATCGCCCTGAACCGTGACCGGGAGTCCAAAGTGGCTGATACACTCTTGCGAGCTGGGAAGCCGAACCTTTGAGGCTCTTCGAAGAGTTAGCTCCGGAAGAGGCGGGACGAGAGCGTCCCGGTTGCCCGTTCTAGCTGCCCGCCCTTCATCCTGCCAGCGGACGCCGCGGGCAGTCGGACAATGGACGGTGTAGAGCTGTTCGGTGAGATGAGTGTCGATGAAGCGAGCGCGGTTTACGCGACCCGGATTTGCGCCGACGAAACGGCTCCAGTCTATGACGTATTGTGCGGGAAGCCGCTCTGTGATTCCTCCTCCGCGTTTAGTCATTCTTATAATGGTGTCGAGGTTCTGAGGGCCATGGTCATTTAAAATGTAGCTACCTCGCACCATGCTGTGTCCGAAGCGAAAAGCGGCAGTCGTGAATTCGACCGGCAAAGCGAACGGAGAATCGGCGGGCGAGCAAGAGCGAGCAAAGAGTCGAAAACGGTTTTGCTCTACTCGTTGTAAGACGTTTAGCCTTACAATGCGTGGAAGAAAATCGTAAAGAATAAGCCATTGGTATTGCCAGGTAACAAATCGCCGCGCTTGGTCGAAAAGAGAACCACCGATCGGACCTGGCGAAAGGGCAGGTTGTTCCTTCAAGAGTTCCAAGACCTGATTGTGAAACTTTGCGAAGAGAACGTGCAACTGTGCAGCGAAGAGGTTTTCGTCGCTGCGTGGATCAATGATCAGAGGCACGCCGTTCGTTCGTCGCAGATCGTCGAGAGACGCAGGAAGAGTTTGGCCGGTGAGTGTCGTGGCCTCCCGAGTCAAACCCACCCGCAAGCTTTCTCCATCGCGTTCATAAAGACAGGGTACCGCAGCAGGGGTTTTCCCGTAAAGGTGATCGAGGTCGAGCTTTGACGTGCGATAATTCGGTGTGGCCTCCACGTCCGGACCAGCGTCAGCCAGGGCACGGCCGTCGCGCGTCAGATCGTGATCGATGAATTGACCGAAGTAGACATAACCCGAAGGAAGTCTGGTAAGACCCTCGAGCGGACGCGCCCGTGCCAGTCTTTTTTCTGGCGAATCCCTCATCCGCTGAGCCAGTTCGCGAAGCATATCTTCGTCGAAGGGCAGCCATTCACCCGGACATAGTCTCCCGTAGTGGCCTTCCACTGTCTCCGGAACCGGGGCGCAGGGATAGGCGAAAGGCATACGTCTTACCAGGTTCTAGGAAACGATCGAACGCCTGGCAATCCTAAAGATAGCTACCTAACTTCGTGGTCTTATCGACCTGGCATTGTTCCTGCGCGAGAAGCGGCCCGAAAGCAAAACGGACGGAATGTCGAAACATCCCGCCCGTTTGAGATCGTTGTTTAGGGTTGATTATTTCTGGGCTGCGGCGTCGCGCAAATTGCGAACTTTGTCGTGTGCGGCTTTCACTTCTGTCTGCTGCCGCATGACTATTTCTTTTATCGGGGCAGGCAGATCTTTTGCCATGGCATCTTTGTAGGCGGCGACCGCGCTATCTTCGCCGCGTTCCGCTTCGGCAAGAATGGCATGTCGATCGCGATTGGTGACGGCGCTCTTGATGTTGATCCAGGTGCGATGCATGGCTCCGCTCGCGCTTCCGGAGTCTTCCGGTTTGCTGTCCCCGAGACTGGTCACTTCGTTTTGCAATTCACCCGCGAACCTCGATCGTTGCAGTGAAAGAGTATCAAAGAGAGTTTTGAGTTGCGGATCGTCGACGCCACCAGCCGATTGCCTGAAGCCCTCCTGACCGTCCTTCAGCGTTTCGATCAAGTTGTTTAGTGTGGAGATAATTTCTTTCTGTTGGCTCATATTACTGAATCGGGCGCGACCGGATGGCTGCGCCCACCAAATGCGCAAAAAGTCGCGCCAGTTGCCGCCGCTCGCCGCACGACCTATCGTAGTTCATGGAACAAAAAGTGAACGGTAAAGACTTAACAAGAGAAGCTCCGCGCAGCCCCAAGGTGGTGCTAGGCGGCTATGTCATCCTTGGTCGCACTCTCGATAAATGCCGCGCCCTGCTTGGGGGCGACATCGGCGAATATCATTTCGATTGTCCGCTCGATAACATGCTTTTCGGGTGGAAACGCATCATAGGCAACGACTTTAAAGCCGAGGTCGCGAAAGGTGCGAGTGACGAAGACATGGTGAAGTGGGTTGACAGCCATGGCCGGCCTAAGACGGAGGAGGAGAAGCGCGCGTGGCGCGAAGAAATGCTCAAGTCCAACCCGTATGCCGATCCCGAGAAACGCGAATGGTACGTCGAGCAATTGAAAGAGCTTGATCTGGATCCGGCTACTACGCCACTTTTTGATTGGCTCGAAAAGGATGATCAGGTGAGCTATCAAAAATCTGCCTAACGAACCCCGATCGACGGGCGTGGCGCGATCTCGCGTCGCGCCCCGAGCGATCGTCTCAGCAGAGGCGCACTTATAATCCGTTTTTTTGACCTGCCGGGGCTTATGCTTCGTTAGGCTTGACCATGGGCATTTCTCTCAACCCGCAACATCTCAAACGCTACCAGCAAATCGCCTGGATCTTCATGAAGTACGGACGGTCCGACCTCGTGAAGACCACCGGTCTAAGCGAAGCCCTCCAGGCCGAACAGCGCGTCGCCCCCGAAGAAATCGCCAAAGCGAACGAACTGGCCGGCGATCTCGAGAAACTCGGTCCCACCTTCGTTAAACTCGGGCAGCTTCTTTCTACCCGCGTTGAGCTTTTGCCGCAGGCTTATCTCGAAGCTCTCGCCCGTCTGCAAGACAAAGTCGAACCATTCAGCTTCGCGGAGGTGGAAAGAATCGTCGCAAACCAGTTGGGCGTCCGCATTTCAAAAGCCTTCGCTACTTTTGAAGACCAGCCGATGGCCGCAGCGTCGTTAGGCCAGGTTCATCGCGCCACTTTACGCGATGGTCGTCCAGTCGCGGTAAAAGTGCAGCGGCCGGGCATTCGAGAGGAGATGGTGCAAGATCTCGATGCCCTCGAAGACATCGCTGACTTCCTCGACCAACACACCGAGCTCGGCCGGCGTTACGAGTTTTGCCACATGCTCGAGCAGTTCCGCAAAAGCCTCCTCCAGGAACTCGATTACCGTCAGGAAGCGGGCAACCTCACCACTCTCAGTCGCGATTTGCGGAAGTTCGAGCACATCATCATTCCCGCACCGATCGACCAATATTGCACTTCGCGTGTCCTCACGATGGAGTTCGTCCCGGGAAAGAAGATCACCGATCTGAGTCCGCTTGCCCGGATGGAATTCGATGGCGCCGCACTCGCCGAAGAACTTTTTCGCGCTTATCTCGAGCAAATTTTGGTGAACGGTTTCTTTCACGCTGATCCTCATCCTGGCAATGTCTTCATCACAGCCGATCATCGCATTGCGCTCCTCGACCTTGGGATGGTCGGACGGATCATGCCGCGCCTGCAGGAAGACCTTCTGCAACTGCTCATGGCCATCTCGGAAGGCCGCGGCGACGAAGCCGCCAACATCGCGATCAAGATTGGTGAGAAGAAAGACGACTTCGACAGCAAGGAATTCACTCGACGTATTTCGGGAATCGTCGCGCAACAAAAGGCGGCCACGGTCGAGCAAATGCAGGTCGGCCGCCTCGTGCTCGCAGTCACTCAAACCTCGGCCGAAAACAGCATTCGCGTTCCGCCCGAACTCACCATGCTGGGCAAGACTTTGCTCAACCTCGACCAGGTCGGGCGGGCGCTTGAACCGGAGTTCAATCCTAATGCTTCAATCCGGCGGAACGCCGCCGAAATCCTGCAACAGCGTCTCGTGCGCAGCCTTTCCCCTGGCAATCTTTTCAGTGGTGTCCTCGAGCTCAAGGATTTGCTTCAGCGTCTTCCCTCGCGCCTGAACAAAATCATCGATGCCATTTCCAACAACGAGTTGAAAGTAAGCGTCGACGCGATCGACGAGCGCACCTTGATCGTGGGCTTTCAAAAGGTCGCCAATCGCATCACTGTTGGCCTCATCCTAGCCTCACTCATTGTCGGTGCGGCCATGCTCATGCGAGTCGAAACCAGCTTCCGCATTTGGGGTTATCCGGGATTGGCCATCATCTTCTTCCTGGTCGCAGCCGGAGGGGGCATCGCCCTGCTCATCAACATCCTATTCTACGACAAATCGAACCGGGATTAGTGCGAAGGTCCGCTTCCGTGCCTAACGAACCCGGACATCCGCCTATTGTGTTCGTATTCGACAACCTCGGCCCCATTCGGGCAAAGAGGCGAAATTTTGCAATGTTTCCAAGCTGCTGGCTTCCGCGCCGGCTTTATTGTAATTGCTCGGCGTATGACACCAATTCGTGCAGCCGGTTTACTCATGCTCCTGCTCTTGCAGTGCTCGTTAGGCGCAGAGCAAAGGCGCCTGCTCAAACCGGAGGATTTCGCCGCGATCCGGGTGGTGGATGAACCGAACATTTCGCCTGACGGCGACCGCATCGCCTACGTTGTCGGAACGGTCGACCTGAAAAAGGACAAGCAGCCAAAGAATCTTTGGCTTGCGAAGTGGGACGGCTCGGAAAATCGCGCGCTCACCTTTGGCGATAACCAGTAGACGCATCCGCGCTGGAGCCCGGATGGGAAATGGATCGCCTTTCTTTCCGGGCGCGGGGATGAGAATGATAAGGACCAGCTCTGGATTCTCTCAAGCGAAGGTGGCGAGGCGGAGCAGCTCACGCACGAAAAGGGAACTGTGAATGACTTTGCCTGGGCACCTGACTCCAAGCGGCTCGTGCTCGTGGTGCACGATCCAGATCCGCGTGAGCCGGAAGAAAAGGAGAAACAAAAGAAAACTGTTCCGCCGATCGTGATCGACCGGTTTCAGTTTAAGAAGGACATCGAAGGTTACCTAACGAATCGCTGGGAGCATCTTTTCCTTTTCGATCTAACGACCCGTAGGCTCGAACGCCTGACAAGTGGCCAACATGATGATGGTCTTCCCGCCTGGTCGTTCGATGGAACGCAGATAGCATTCGTCTCGAAGCGCGGCAATGATCCTGATCGGACCGAGAATTGGGATATCTTCCTCATCGAACCAAAGCCCGGCGCAAAGGAGCGACAACTTACCACAACGCCCGAGGCGGATTGTCATCCCGATTGGGAAAGCTCGCCGGCCTGGAGTCCAGATAGTAAGACGATCGCCTACATTCACGGCGGCGACCCAAAGAAGATCGAATATGCAACACACTCACTCGCGATTATCCCGGCGGCGGGCGGTGAGCCGAAGTATCTTACCGCCGCGCTTGACCGCAACTTCGTCGAACCTCATTGGTCGCCCGACGGTAAGTCCATTTATGGCGTGATGGAAGATGACCGCGCGCTGTCACTCGTGCGCGTGGATAACGTTTTATCCGCTGCCGGAAACCCTTATCCACCCCCGGTTCCCGTCGTCGCTGGCCGCAAAGCGGTGACTGCCTATGACCTGAGTCGAAACGGTCATCTCATTGTTCGCACTGCCACTCCCGATCGACCTTATGAAATCTACGCGGCCGGAGGTGCCAATCTTCGAAACTTGACGAAACAGAACGATGGTTTCCTTGCCCAAATCATTGTGGGCAGAGTTGAAGAGACCAGCTTTAAGAGTCAGGACGGAACAGAAGTGCACGGATTTATTGTGCATCCACCTGATGGTAAACTTGGAAGTAGGTCACCTGGTGTGCTCCGCCCGCACGGCGGCCCGCAATCGCAGTATGGCTATGATTTCGATTTCGAGAAGCAGCTTCTCGCCGCGAACGGTTACGCCGTCATCATGCCCAATCCGCGTGGTTCAACCGGCCGTGGGACTAACTATGCCATGGGCATTTATGCTGCATGGGGCAGCGTGGATGTGCAGGACGATCTTGCCGCAGTGGATGACGCGGTTGCGCGCGGGATTGTCGACCCTAACCGCCTGGTGGTGGGCGGGTGGAGTTATGGCGGGATGTCCACCAACTATCTCATCGCGACTACGACACGCTTCAAAGCTGCGGTGAGCGGGGCTTCCACCTCAAATATTATGGCCGGTTATGGCACGGACCAATATATTCGTGATTACGAAAATGAATTAGGCCCACCCTGGGTTCATCCGGATGTTTGGCAGAAAATATCCTATCCCTTTCTGCACTCGGATAGGATCAAGACTCCCACGCTTTTCCTCTGCGGGGAGAGCGACTTTAACGTGCCGCTGCTCAACAGCGAGCAAATGTATCAGGCCCTGCGGACCCTCGACGTGCCGGCCGAACTGGTTATTTATCCCGGACAATTTCACCAAATTAGGAAGCCGAGTTATGTCCTCGATCGTTATCACCGTTTCCTCGATTGGTATTCGAAGTATGTTCACTAAAACGTATAAAAGCGATGCTTGGAAATCAGGTGAGCGATAGACTTAGCTCAGCGCAGTCGCCCAGGAACGACATGCCCTTCGTCAATGTTTCGTTTCTTTGCGCCCACTCGCACGGTATAGACAGCCTGGAATGTCGCCTCGAATTGCAGTGAAGAAATGTGAACGCTGAACAATACCGGCTTGCCGCCAATGATCACGCCAGCGAGCGCTGGCACCTGTGGGGTCCTTACCTGAGCGAACGGCAATGGGGCACGGTGCGCGAGGATTATAGCGCGGATGGCGACGCGTGGAACTATTTCCCTCACGAGCACGCTCGGTCGCGCGCCTACCGCTGGGGCGAGGATGGCATCGGCGGCATCTGCGATTACAAGCAGCGGCTCTGTTTTGCCTTTGCCTTTTGGAATGAGCGGGACCCGATCCTAAAGGAGCGGCTTTTTGGACTTACCGGTCCACAAGGCAATCACGGTGAAGATGTGAAGGAAATCTTCTTCTTTGAAGATAACACACCAACCCACTCCTACATGCGGATGACTTATCGTTATCCGCAGGCTACTTTTCCATATGAAGAACTCGTAAAACAAAATGCCGCTCGGTCGAGGCTGGAGCCTGAGTTTGAGCTTTGGGATACGGGTGTCTTGGCTGATAACCGATTCTTCGACATTGCGATTGAATATGCCAAGGTAGCGGAGGACGATATCTTCATTCGCGCGTCCGCGCTAAACTGTGGTCCGGAAGCTGCCATGCTGCATTTGCTTCCGACGCTTTGGTTTCGTAACACCTGGAGCTGGCGGGCGGATCAGCCGCGACCGAACCTCAGGCTAGGAGATAATCACTCAGCTGAGGTTGGCGTGATCGAGGCGAGTCACGACGTCCTGGGCGAATATAGCCTCTTCTGCGAAGGGCAGGATGAGCTTCTGTTCACGGAAAACGAAACAAACCTGCAACGGCTTTTCGGCGTGCCGAACCAAATGCCGCATGTCAAGGACGCCTTCCACGAAGCGATTGTCAGGCAAAGTACCTCGGCCGTAAATCCTGCCCGCACCGGTACGAAGGCAGCCGGTCACTACCATTGCATGGTTGCGCCCGGGTCGACGAAAGTGATCCGCCTGCGGCTGCGCAAGACTCATTCCGAGACTGGTGATCGCGGTCGAATCTCGGGCGAATTCGCCCGTTGTGACGATCTTTTCAAAGAGCGGCGCAGCGAAGCCGATGAATTCTATCGCGACCTCGCTCCCTCATGTCTAACGCCGGAGCTTGCTACCATCCAGCGGCAGGCTTTGGCTGGAATGCTTTGGAGTAAGCAATTCTATTACTATGTGGTAGAGGAATGGTTGAACGGCGATCCCGCGCAGCCACCGCCGCCTAACGAACGTAAGACTGGTCGCAACTGTCACTGGACGCACCTCTACAATGAACGTGTCATGTCCATGCCGGACACGTGGGAATATCCCTGGTACGCGGCCTGGGATTTGGCCTTCCACTGCATCCCGCTCGCGATAGTCGATCCGCATTTTGCGAAGTCCCAGCTCGATATCATTCTGCGGGAATGGTATCAGCATCCTAACGGTCACGTCCCGGCCTACGAGTGGAATTTCAGCGATATCAATCCGCCGGTCCTGGGATGGGCCGCGTGGCGGGTTTACAAGATCGAAGAGCGGGCGACAGGCAAGGCCGACCGCGCCTTCCTTGAGACCGTCTTTCATAAGTTGCTTATTGCTTTCACCTGGTGGGTAAATCGGAAGGATTCCGGTGGCCGCAATATCTTTGAAGGAGGTTTTCTCGGACTCGATAATATTGGCGTCTTCGACCGCAATGCGCAGTTCCCCGACGGCGGCCGGCTCGAACAAAGCGACGGCACAAGTTGGATGGGGATGTTTTGCCTGACGATGATGCGGACCGCGCTTGAGCTGGCGCGCGAAAATCCAGTCTACGAAAACATTGCGACAAAGTTCTTCGAACATTTCCTTGGTATCGCCCAGGCGATGAATAACGCGGGCGGCCAGGGCATAGGCCTATGGGATGAAGCAGACGAGTTTTTCTACGACGTTCTACATACCCCCGGTGGGCGTTATCTGCCTTTAAGGATTCATTCGGTAGTCGGGCTAATGCCGCTCCTGGCGGTCGAAGTGCTTGAGCCGGCCTTACTGGAGGCGATGCCAGGCTTTCGCGAGCGCCTGGAATGGTATCTCAACAATAAACCCGATTTGGCCGCACTAATCTCCCGTTGGTACGAACCTGGAATGGGTGATCGGCGACTCATTGCCCTGACACGCGGTCACCGCATGAAGTGTTTGCTCCGTCGGATGCTCGATCCGAACGAATTCCTGAGCGAATACGGCGTGCGTTCGCTGAGCAGGTTTCACCGGGAGCATCCTTATGTGCTCGAAGTGCGGACGGAGCGGAAAGTAGTTAACTACGAGCCAGCGGACTCTCAGACCGGCATCTTCGGTGGTAACTCCAACTGGCGCGGTCCGGTTTGGTTTCCGATCAATTACCTGCTCGTTGAGTCGCTGCAAAAGTTTCATCATTACTACGGCGATGATTTTAAGGTTGAGTGTCCAACCGGTTCTGGGCAGTTTCTGCCGCTGGACCAGATCGCGAACGAGCTGTCCAATCGGCTGATCAAGCTTTGGTTGCGCAATGAAAAGGGAGAGCGGCCGTTCGCAGGGGCCTGTGGAAGATCGTTAGGCGAAGCCGATCGCGACCGATACCTGTTTCATGAGTTTTTTCATGGCGATACTGGGACCGGACTGGGAGCGAGTCATCAGACGGGCTGGACTGGGCTGGTGGCGAAATTAATCCAGCAACAGGGCAGCCACGGCACCATCGCGCAGCGCGAGCTGGTGGCGGATCTCTAGGAAATCAGTTTGTCTGCCTCAGTTCACAGAGACGGTTGCCCGTTGCTTGGACGCTGTCGACGTGGTCGACAACTTACCGGGCAAATAAGCTTGACTCCGGCAAACAGGCCTCTCACGATGCCGCCAAGAACTCGATCGGAGTAACCAAAGAAGGTCACCGAAAACAGTTTGGCGTTGAAGCCGAATGGTGTGGCGCAAATGAAGGAGCTTATGAAAAAATGGATCATTACCGTCAGCACAGTCTTCTTCCTTGCCTGGGCCGGGGATTCCGATGCAGTTAGCGCTTCCCTTAAACTGGATAGAATTGATCCGGGACCCACGCCTTTCATTAGTTTTCTCACTCTCAAAATTAGCGAGCCGACGACGCTCGCTACGATCAAGTTTACGGTCCAGCCCAAACCGCTCTCCCAAACCCGGCCGATCGCGGCCTCTTACACGAGCGCCTATCTGCAAAGCCACGATTACTTTAATCTTAGGAACGGCAAGCTGACTCTGCCGGTCTTTGGTCTTTATCAGAACTTCTCCAATACCGTTACGGTCCAGAGCCGCTTCACCGATGGCTCTTCGCAACAGCAGACCGTAACGGTAGCTAGCGCGGACTTCGATGGCGGAACTTTTGATGACCCGACGATTGTTCAATCAAGGTTGCCAGGTACGACGCTTAGTTATGACTTTATGCTTTTGAAAAGCATCTCCCTGGCTACGACCCCGGTGATTATCGATTCTGATGCCGAGATTCGCTGGGTGGGAACGGCACCGGTGACAACTCAAAGTTCAATTCTCTTCCAAAATGGACTTTATGTCGCCGATGGTACCTCTCTGGTCCGCCAAGAGTTCGACGGCAGATATCAGACTCTGGCAAGTTATGACAGTCTGGGAGTAACTGACTTCCATCATAACTTCGATGTCGGTCGCGACGGTATTATCACGGAGGTGGATACAGTTGACTGGACGGAATGCGTCAATATCGAGGTCGATGCTTCCGGGAATGTTTTGCGGACCTGGAACCTGGCCGACATTATCAGCGCGGCGATGATCGCGGGCGGCGATGATCCTAACGATTTCCTCCAACCGGCTCCCGCCGATTGGTTTCATAACAATGCCACAGCGTATCGGAAATCGGATAACTCGTTAATCGTCTCGAGCCGTGAGAACTTTGTCGTCGCCATTGATTACGATAGCGGGGCCATCAGGTGGATCCTGGGCGATACAACCAAGCATTGGTACGAGTTTCCTTCTCTGCGCGCATTCGCACTCACCCTTGGTCCGAATAGCCTACCTCCCATTGGCCAGCATGCAGTCTCCTTTTTTCACGACCAGCTTTTGCTCTTTGATGACGGCGAGGGCAGTCTTTATCAATCCCCTCCGGGCGAGACCCGTACTTACAGCGCACCGCGTCGCTATTCGATCGCGGGTAACACTGCCACCGAGGTCTGGCATTACTTGGCAGATCCGCCAATCGATAGTCCGTTCTGCAGTAGCGTATACGAGGACAAGGCAAATAACTATTTCATCGATTACACTCTGGCTGGTCCGAATATTTCTACTGATCTGGTGGGCCTGGATAATACAGGCAGTATTGCTTTCTACTATCAATACCCCGTGCTCGCCGGTTGTTCGACAGCCTGGAACGCGGTGCCGATTCATCTGGAAGATTTGCGGTTTAAGTGAGAGTTGGAAGTGAATTGTCAAAGCTGAGTTAAGCCTCGACTTTTCCCCGATTCCGTTTCCTGGAGGCTGCGGAATGGGTGGGTTCCGACTGCTTGTAATGAATCAATCGAGTTTGCCGTAATCGTGGTATGAATGGCTTAGGCCCGGGCGAACGCTGGAGAAGTTGAGAGCACTGCGCTGCCTAACGAGCGACGAACATGGCGCACAGCGCCTCGCCTTTGGCCTCGTGGCCCGCACCTATCCTGTGGTCGATCACTACCGGAAAGATGCGGCCTAGCCAGCAGTGGCTGGCTCAAGTTCGCCACCATGGCGTTGCTCATCGGCCTCGTGGTGTGTATGGGCACTGCGAAGGAACGGCACCCGGTCGAGCACGCTTTCCTGGAACCACTCGAGGGCAAGATAGATCACAGGTGTGATATAGAGGGTGATGAGCTGTGAGACGACAAGGCCCCCGACGATCACCAAGCCGAGTGGGCGCCGTGATGAACCTTCGGAACCAACCCCGAGGGCGATCGGCAGCGCGCCCATCAAGGCGGCCAGGGTCGTCATGATGATTGGCCGAAAACGCTCGATGCTTGCCTCATGAATGGCGCCCCGACGATCGTAGCCTTCGTCGAGCCGATGAAGCGCGAAGTCGACAATCATAATGCCGTTCTTTTTCACGATGCCCATGAGAAGGAAGAGCCCGATGACCGAGTAGAGCGAGAGGGTGGAGTTAAACAGCCAGAGAGTCATAAGTCCACCTACGACAGCGGGAACAAGAGTGGAAAGCACGGTCACGGGATGCACATAACTCTCGTAAAGAATCCCAAGGATCACATACATGACGAAGACGGCCGCGATGACAAGATAGGGCAGGGCACTGAACAGTTGTTGGAGGACGAGGCCTTCACCCTGTAACTCCCCTTTCACCGTAGAAGGCAGTACTTGGGCGGCGGTTTTGTCGATGTAATTAAGGACATCGCCGAGCGCTACGCCGGATTTAGTATCGAAACCGAAGGTAACGCTGGTGAACTGGTTGACGTGGTTCACTGATTGAAGGCCGAGAGTCTCCTTCGTCGTAGTGACTGCTTGCAACGGAATTAGCTTGTTCGTGCCGTTGTCCGGCTTGACGTAGATCTGGCGCAGGTTGGTCGGCTCAGATCGGTCCTTGTTGTCGGCTTCAACGATCACCTGGTATTGGTCGTCGGCCTCCTTGATGAGATAGACATAATTCTGGGAGTAGGCGGACCGGAGAAGGCTTTGGATCGCTGTGGTGGAGACGCCGTAAAGGCCGGCGCGTCCGCGCTCTATGTCGATATCGAGATTGGGCGTATTACGGAAAAGATCGGACCGCGGAGGATTAGCGAAACCCGGATAATCCTTGAGCTTCGCCTCGAGTTTATCGGCAGCGGCATAGACCTCATCGGGATTGATTCCACTTAGCACATAAGTGTAGCGACCGAAGGAGCTTCCGGTCGCGCCGACGTTAATCTGCAGTACGGGTTGCGGCTGCAGGGTCGGTATGATCCCGGGGAGTTCGCTGCAAGCCTTGCGCACCTCGGCTGCGACCGTCTCGATGTCTTCACGCTGGGAGCGGTCCTTGAGAAAGAGGACAGTGAAGACGCCTGCGGCCGTACCGGCGCGCCCCGCAACGGTAAAGTACTTATCGACGGCCGGGTTGGCTTGGAGAATGGGATCAAGCTGCTCCTGGAGCCGACGCTGTTTATCGGGCGAGGCGCCTTCTTGAGTGATGAAAAATCCACGAATGACGCCACTATCGCCAGTCGGCAGCAGAGTGAATGGCAGTTGATTGAAGAAGAACCAGACGCCGATGACGCAGGCGATGACCACTGGCAAGGCAATCCAGCCGTGCCCGAGAAACCAATCAAGCGAACGCCCGTAAGCGTCGCGAATTGGAATGAAGAAACGCTCGACAACGCGCTCCGTCCAAGTCTTGCGGTGCTTGGGTCCACGCTCGACGAGAATGCGCGAACACATCAAGGGCGTCAGGGTAAGCGAGACCAAACCTGAAGCGATGATTGCAATGATGATGGTGATGGCAAACTCGCGGAAGATTCTGCCTAACAGTCCCGGCATGAAGGCGAGCGGAATGAAGACCGCCGCGAGCGAAAGAGTCATCGAAAGGATGGTGAAGGAAATTTCACCCGCGCTGTTCAAGGTTGCGCGGTAGATCGTTTCGCCGGCTTCGGCGCGGCGGACGACGTTTTCCAGAAAGACGATCGCGTCGTCGACGAGAAAGCCAATGGCGAGGGTTAGGGCCATCAGGGTGAGATTGTTTACCGAATATCCGAGCGCCCACATTCCGACAAATGTGATGAGGAAGGACATCGGCAACGCCACCATCGGGATGAGGGTATCGGACGCGCGGCCGAGAAAAACGAAGATGACGAAGATGACGAGGACGAAGGCAATGAATAGAGTTTCCTTCACGTCATCGAGTGAGTTCACGATCGACTGCGAGCGGTCAAAGGTGGGAAGCAAGCGAATCGACCCGGGTAACTCCTTTTGCAGCTGTGGAATCAGTGCTTGAACGGAACGGGCCACCGCAACTGCATTTGCTCCAGCCTGGCGGAAGACCGCGAACACAACCACCGAGGCCGGCGGACTATAGCCGCGAGCGAAGAAGTGCCGCGACATGCGCTCATCCTGCACTCCATCAATCACCTTGGCCACATCGCGCAGGTAAACTTTCCCGCCTTTCGCATCCTGTTTCACGATCAGGTTGCGATAACCTTCCGCGTCAACAATCTGCCCGTTAGGCCGCAGGACGATGGAATTGTTGCGTCCGTCAAATTGTCCGGCGCCTGAGTAGGCGGTGCCCCCTTGAATCGCATTAGCGAGATCACTGAAGGTCATTCCGCGGGTCACAAGCGCGCCGGGATCCACCTTGATTCGAATGGCGCCTTGGACGCCATAGATGCTCACTTGCGAGACGCCCGGCAGGATGTTGATCCGCTGCGAGACCTCGGTCGTGGCGTAGCGATATAGCTCGCCATCGCTCAACGTGTCACTCGTCAACGCGATATAAATGACCGCCTGATCGTTTGGATTCGTCTTAGTAAAGCTGGGCGGGCTGGGCAGGTCGTTCGGCAACCTCCCGCTCGCTGCTTGAATGGCCGATTGCACATCGGTCGCGGCGGCGTCGACGCTCTTGGAAAGATCAAACTGGAGAGTGATGCTGGTGTTGCCCTGAGTGTTCGTACTGGTGCTCAGGTTCAGGCCGGGAATTTGCGTGAACTGCTTCTCGAGCGGGGTGGCGATGGTGTTCGCCATCGTTTCCGGATTCGCCCCAGGATAGGAGGCCTTGACCTGGATCACAGGGTAATCGACCGCCGGCAGGTCGTTCACGGACAATTCGTTGTAGGTTAGGATGCCGAAGACAACGATCGACGCCGTCAGCAGCATCGTCATGACCGGCCGTGCGATGAAGGGCCGCGATAACCCGGAGGAGAACTGCACGAGCTTTTTCGCCGGCGTTTGTCCGGCTTCTGCCCGCGCTTCCTCTGATGGCATGCCGCGCCTGGCACTTTTCGAGTCGCCGTTCGCGCCGTCGGAACCTTCGCCCCGATTATCGCTATTCGATCTGGCCATCAGGGCACCGCATCCGGCTCGCTAGCGACAGGCTGCTGCCTTGGGTTTGCGTTGGATTTGATGGCCACCTTTGTGCCCGGTGCAAGTTGCAACTGGCCAGCGGTAACGACCGTTTCCCCTGGTTTGAGGCCCTTCGTGATGACGATGAGCTCGCCATCCTGGCGTTGACCCGGTGCGACCAATCGCAGGTCGAGCGTATTGTCCGGTTTGACCACGAAAACATAGGGACCGTTCTGGCCTGTCTGCACAGCATCGTTAGGCACGAGCGTCGCATTTTTCAAAATGTCGAGGACAAGGCGCACGTTGACGAACTCGGACGGCCAGAGCAGACGGTCGTGATTCGGCGTCACGCCGCGCGCCTGCACTGTGCCGGTCCCGGGTGTGACGGTGTTGGCGATAAAATAAAGGCTACCGGGACGCGCCGCCACGTTGCTGTTCGGCGGTTGCGTCAGGACCTTCACGTTAGGACCGCCGAGATATCTTCGAACCTGCGGCATGTCCGGCTCAGCGATGGTAAAATCGGTGTAGATCGGATCGAGATTGTCGATCGTCACCAGGACGGCGCTGCTCGCACCCGCCGAGACGGTATTGCCGACATCAACCTGTCGGAGCCCGATTCGGCCATCGATCGGCGACCGGATTGAACAATAATCAAGATTTACCTGCGCTGCATCGACCACCGCTTGAGCTTTCATCGCAGAGGCTTTTGCGGTGTCCCAATCTTGCTTGGCGGTGACAGCCTTGGCTCTCAGTTCCTCCTGTCTCTTCAAGTTGGCTTCTGCCAGCATCAGGTCAGCTTTGGCCGAATCAAGCACCGCCTGATAGGGACGCGGATCGATCGTGAAAAGCAGGTCGCTTTTTTTTACATCCTGACCATCCTTGAAATTGCGGGCAACAATCTGCCCACTGACCTGCGCCTGGACTTGCACGGTTTCGTAAGCGGCGCAGGTGCCAATTTCATCGATATACAAAGGGACGTCTTTCGTGGTTACCTTTGCAACTGCAACCGGACGAGGCGGAGGAGGAGGTGTCGCTTTGTGACCGCTGGTAACAAAGCGGATGAGGAGAAGGAGGACGAGAATACCGAGAATGCCGCCGCCCAGGTAAACACCCTTGCGACCAAACCGCCGCTCGAGACCGCTCGCGGTTTCATGCGTAACAGTTCCAACTTTCTGAGCAACGATCATTTCCTGCGGACTCCGTTTCTGCCCTTGGTATGGGTGCCGTTCACACGCGGCGTGACGGCGACGCTGGCAGCTCGATTGCGAATCTCCGTGAGCACGCGAAGACAGACCTGAAGATCTCGCCGTTCAATATTCTCTACCAATTCGTGGCGTAGATTGTGCGCGGTCTTTTGAATTTCGCCGAGCAAATCGCTCGACTTGGGTTGCAAATGGACAGTCTTGCAACGGCGATCGTGCGCGGCGCTCCGGCGTTTTATCCAGTCGTCTTCTTCAAGTTTCCCTAACAGTCGCGCGAGAGTCGGCTCCTCGATGCCGAGGCGTTGGGCGAGATCACGTTGGGTGAGATGTCCACGAGATAAATGCGCAAGGGTTCGCCATTTTGCCTGACTCAAACCGAGCGGGCGCAGGCGCTGGTCGAGCTTGTTGCGCCAGACGCGTGCCGTTTCCTGGACAAGCTGGCCAATCGTTTCCGGGTTGATCTCGGACATCGTTAGCATGCTAACGAATACTGAAGGGCGGTCTTGTCAACATTTCCCAGTGCCTCATCCACTCTTGCCGGACCGTTGCCGGCTATTTCGCCTCCAGAAGACTCACGCGCTTGCCACGGTAATCTTTGATCCGCAGGATCGGTTGCAGCTTCCGCGGCTGCCAGCGTTGCGACTCTTCCGCAGTCTTTTCATTCTTCGGTTGGACCAGCACAAAACGAGCCCGCGCGGGTAGGTCGTCAACCGTGCTCACGTAACCGATCGGTCGCCGCAGATAGAAGAGATAAGGCTGGTAATCGGGATCGACCGCGTAAAGTGTTTCGTTCGGTGGAATGGCGGCTTCGAGTTTCCGCGCGATGGGACGCACCTTTTCGCGGCTCTTGAGGACAGGGATGATGGCCAGTGAGTAGATGAGCATCGCGCCGGTTACGCTGGTGACCGTCCAGGTAATGGCGCGACGCAATTGCAATGGCCAGACGAGGGCGTGCTCCCTAACGAAAAGCGCAAGCAACCAGATGGCGGGCGCGAGCAACGGCAGGTTATAACGCGGGAGTGCCCCCGGCACGAGACTCACGGCGATAAACGGCGCGACGGCGCCTAACGACATCGCTTTCGCGTAGCCTCGCGCCGCGTCGCTTTCGAGTTTCATAAATCGTGCGAAAGGAAAGAGCGCGACCCAGGGAAGCAGGTAGGCGATGCCACGGGGAATATTGAGCAGCCATTCTCCGAGCTTGAAATCTTCGCCCGAGAGACGCCCGGAAAACTGCCGCGACCAAACACCGGCTGCGTGTCCGGCTTGCGTCATTTCCAAATACGGAATCCCCCAGGCGCTGAAGATACTAAGCATCAAGGCAACTCCTAACCAATGCGGTCCTCCGACGAGCTGACGCAGCTCGCCAGCCTGCCACAAGACCGCGATCACGACCGCGTAGAAAAAAAGAAGCGCGAGTGGACCTTTGGCAAGGAGAGCGAGTCCGAGAAAAATTCCAGAGCAACACCAGGCCAGCCAGCGTTTCCGCGGCTGATCCCACCAACTAAGCCAGCAAATAAAGGCCAGCGCGGTAAGTGAAACGTAGAGAGCTTCGATTTCGATCAGACGCCCTTTTTCGAGCAGCCCGAAGTTGGTCAACCACATCATGGCGGCGGCAAGAGATCCGTTAGGCCCGAGGGCGCGACCCGCGATCGCCAGAAAGGCGCAGCCGACCAGCAGGACGGATAAGACTGACGGAAGGCGCGCCGCCCATTCATTGCGCATGCCGAAAAGCTTGAATGAACCGGCCACGAGCCAGTTGACCAGCGGCGGCTTGCGCAGATAAGGCTCGCTCCCGACCTGCGGCACAACGTAGTTGCCAGTCTGCAACATCGTCACCGCGGGCAGGACCCGCCGGCCTTCCTCGCTTTTCAACTCGAGCGTGCCGAGTCGCGGCAGATAAATCAGCGTCCAAACCAACAAGACAAAGAGAAAGGCTCGCTCTCGCGACATCTGGTAAATATTACCTCACAGAACGCAGAGGGCGCGGAGAAAGATTTGCGCCCCTACAAGTGCTGTCGCCCGTCGTCGCCGCCGCAATTTTTCAAACGCGTCTCGCGCAATGTGATCAGCCCGTCAGTGACTGTCCTCGCCACCAGCGTGGAAAGGATTGCCGCCTACGGTGATCATGCCGTCATGGCAGGTTACTAAAAGTGCCTGCGATTGGACTGCCTGAAGTGTTACCGATGACTGCAATAGTTAGTCCGGTGCGCAGACCTGCTTATGTCCGACCGCTAAGATCAACGCTGGCGCCATTGTTGATCGTGACTCCGTTAGCAACCACATCGTCGGACCACGCCTGGTTGCGCCTGGCTTGAAGGTGCACTTGTAAGTTGCATCGCTGTCAAAAGTAGGGCGCTTTCGATCACCAGAGTCAGTTTGTTGTTGGTTGTAACTCCCAGACCAAGAAAAGCACCCGGGTCGCTCCCTGTGCCGATAGTCACTTTTCCGGCAATTATCTCGCTGCCGCCCAAGGTGCCCCTGTTAACTCTAATCGGACCCCCGGCCCGTACTTGAGCCATTCATTTTGCCAACTATCAAGGTGTCCTGCTAATTGTTGTGCCATCGGTATGGGTATGGCCGTCGCCAAGGATGACTGTGCCCGTACGAGCTTTTCCAGGCGACCTACCAATCTGCCCGCTGATCCCGCCATCTTGAATGACACCGAAAAGGGTGTCCTCAAGGCCTTGGTGCCGATGGACACGCTATGACTGCCCAAATAATATTTTCACCATCCATAAGCGCGGAGGAGGGGCGTCTCGAGTTGGGGTTTGGTGGTGGAAGACGCTTGACGATTGGTTTTGCGCCTAAAGGCTGCTCAGGTGAACCTGGCTAAGTTCATCGTCTTTATGGCTGAAGCCTCTTATGAGCGGGCTGCCAGATTAGTGTCAATGCTCTAGATCTTTTGCATCCGCGTGCCGTCCAGCGAATGAAAGCGGCGGATGACAGCGTGTGCCAGCAACAAAGCTCGTCGCCCAGACTTTCCAATCGTGCACCGGCGATCGGGCTGACTCCAGACTTAGTCCAACCAATAGCAATCCGAAGTGGGCTGCTGATGTCGAGAAAGCATTGCCAAAGGGGTCGATCCGATAACGCGCTACTCTTGACGGCGCGTCAGAGCAAAAGTATTGTGCGCGCCTAGTCCGTTGCTGGATTGGAGTGGGAGCTGGTGTCCCACTCTTTTTTGTCGGCGGGCCTCGAACATATGAACGCCGAATTCATTGCCATGCTTGATTACCTGGAACGGGAACGCGGCATCAAACGCGAAGTCCTGATCGAGGCGGTCTCGAACGCTCTGCTTTCGGCTTCGAAGAAGAGCGTGGGTGCCTCGCGCGACCTTCACATCGACATCAATTCAAAGACGGGTGAAATCCGCGCCCTGGCCAACCTCATTGTGGTCGAAAGAGTGACCAATCCGCAGGACGAAATTTCTCTTGAAAAAGCGCGCAGGATCAAACCGACCGCTCAGCTTGGGGAAGACGTTGAAGTCGAAGTCACGCCCAAGAATTTCGGCCGCATTGCCGCCCAAACTGCGAAGCAGGCAATGATGCAACGCATTCGCCAGGTCGAAAAGGAAATGATCTACGAGGAGTTTAAAGATCGCGCCGGCGAGATCGTGAGCGGCACAGTGCGCCGCTTCGATCGCTCGGATGTTGTGCTCGACCTGGGAAAATTTGAAGCCGTCATGCCGCAGCGGGAGCGCGTTGTGATCGAAGACTATAACATCGGCGATCGCCTGCGCGCTTACGTTGTCGCAGTGGAGAATGGTGCGCGTGGCCCGGAAATTGTCATTTCACGCAGCCATCCCAATTTCGTTAGGCGGTTATTCGAGCTTGAGGTCAGCGAAATCGCCGATGGCACCGTCGAGATCCGGGGCATTGCGCGCGAAGCAGGTTATCGCACCAAGATCGCGGTCTTCAGCGACAATCCGAAGGTCGATCCGGTCGGCGCCTGCGTCGGGATGCGCGGGTCGCGCGTGAAAAACATTGTCCGCGAGCTAAACAACGAAAAGGTGGACATCATTCGCTGGAGTTCCGACCCGAAGGAATTTGTCCTGGAAGCGCTCAAGCCGGCAAAAGTGAAGAACCTTGTTTTCGATGTGGAGAAGAAAACAGCGATCATTTCAGTCGATGAGGACCAGCTTTCGCTGGCCATCGGTAAGAAGGGCCAGAACGCTCGCCTAACGAGCCGGTTGACCGGCTGGGAGATCAACATCGAGAAGGAAGCTCCGAGCACGACAGTAGTCGAACAAAAGGTCGCGCAAGCTGCACAGTCGCTCGCTACGTCGCTACCCATCACCGAAGAGCAGGCGATGACGCTGGTGAAAATGGGCTTTACCAATCTGGAGGGTCTGCGCGATGCTGAAATGCAGGACCTCATTGACATCCTCGGCGTCGAAGAAGGGAAGGCGCGCGAGCTTTACGAGGCTGTGCACCGCGAGCCAGTTTCTCCCTAACAAATGGCCACGCCTGACTGCTCGCGGTCATGAGCACATTTAGAAATTTCAATGCCAACGAAAACGACGATCAAATCGAAAACGGCCAAACCGGCTGCGGCACGCAAACCGGCTGCGACCGCGAAGGCGTCGTCCACCTCTCGTTCGCGTAGCGGCGCCAGGCCGGCCAGAACTTCCAAGTCCGCGGAGCCAGAAAAGTCAGTGGCAACGAGAGGCGATAGTCCAAAAGCTGCCTCTCCTGCGAGACCCGTCGCGCCGGTGACGAAGTCGGCCTTCGCTCCCATCACGGCGAAACGACCTGTCGTTCCAAAATCCACTCCGATTGAGCCGCCCGCGCCCGCGCCCAAAGCTGCGGTCGAGACTGTTTCGCTGATCGATCCGCACCTGCCGAAACCGAAACGGTCCCCCGACGAAGCCTCGCGCCTCAATATTCTGCCGCCGATCTCACGCATTCGCGCTCCCCAGACTGCGCCTGAACCTGCCCACGAAGAAACGGCGACCTACACGGTTTCGCCAGGAATCGAAGTTCCCGAGCCGATTGGCGAAACTGAAGACGGCCGCAAGATTATTCACATCAAGCCGCCGATCATCGTCAAGGAACTGGCGGCGCAGCTTGGCCTGAAAAATTTCCAGCTCATCAAGGAGCTGATGGATGACTACAACATTTTCGCCAACCCAAACCTGACGGTTGAGCCCGAAGTCGCGACAAAGATTTGCGAGAAGCACGGTTTCGTTTTCGAGATGGAGCGTCGCGAAAAAGGCGCGGGCGTGCACAAGCAAGTCGAAGTCGTAGCGCCGCCACCTCCGCCGGTCATCGAGAAGGAAGAAGAACTCAAACTCCGTCCACCGGTCATCACCTTCATGGGTCACGTCGACCACGGAAAGACGTCGCTCATGGATGCGATCCGCAAGACGCGGGTCGCGGCTGGCGAGGCCGGGGGCATCACGCAGCACATTGGCGCTTACACAGTCGATTACAAAGGAACCAAGATCACTTTCCTCGACACGCCTGGGCATGCGGCGTTTACCGCCATGCGCGCGCGTGGCGCGAACGTCACCGACATCGTTGTCCTGGTGGTCGCGGCGGATGACGGTCTCATGCCGCAAACCATCGAGGCTATTAATCACGCCAAGGCCGCAACGCATGTAAAGATCATGGTCGCTATCAACAAGATGGATTTGCCTTCAGCGAACATCGATCGCGCCAAACAGCAGCTGCAGGAGTACGGCCTCACGCCGGAAGATTGGGGCGGCGAAACCATCACCGTGCCAACTTCAGCGACGAAAGGCACGGGGATTGACGAGCTGCTCGAGAATATGGTCGTGCAAGCGGAAGTGATGGAGCTGAAAGCCTCCCCGACCGCTACTCCGCGCGGCGTCGTGATTGAAGCGCAGGTCGAGTCTGGCCGCGGTCCGACTGCGACGGTTATCGTCCAAATGGGCACACTGAGGGTGGGCGAGCCGTTCATCTGCGGCGATTTCTCGGGCAAAATTAAGTCGTTGATTGATGACCGTGGCCAGATGATCAAATCCGCCGGTCCATCCACGCCCGTAAAAGTTCTTGGCTTTACCGGATTGCCTGAGGCCGGCGACGAGTTCCTGGTTATGGAATCGGAGAAATCGGCCAAGCTCCTGAGCGAAGAGCGCATTGCCGCCAAACGGACGGAGAAACTCAGCGTGCCGCAGCGCGCCACTCTCGAAAGCCTTCTGCAGGCGGCCGATGGCAAAAAGGTTTTGCGCCTGGTTTTGAAGTGCGACGCGCAGGGTTCGCTCGAAGCGCTGACGGCGTCGTTAGGCCAGATCGAGAGCAAAAAGGTCGATCTTGAAATCCTTCACGCCGGTGTTGGGCCAATCTCGGAGTCCGACATTCTGCTTGCCAGCGCCTCGAACGCGGTCGTGGTCGGCTTCAATATCAAGGTTGAAAGCAACGCTGTTGGCGCCGCCAAGCGTGAAGCCGTCCAGGTCAAACTTTACTCGATCATTTATGAGCTAATTGATCAGATCAAGGAAGCGATGGCCGGTCTGCTCGATCCGGAACATCGCGAAACCGTCATCGGCCACGCCGAGGTGAAACAGGTATTCCAACTTAGCCGCGGTATCGTCGCCGGGTGTCTTGTGACCGATGGCCGCATCAGTCGAACTTCGCGCGCTCGTGTGCTGCGGCGTCGCCAGCCGGTTTACGATGGCGGACTTTCAACTTTGCGCCGATTCCAGGACGATGTGAAGGAAGTACGCAGCGGTCTTGAGTGCGGTATTAAGCTGGGCGACTTCAGTGAGTATCAGGTCGGTGACGTAATCGAGTGTTACCAACTGGAACAAGTGGCGCAGAAACTTTAGCGCAGCGTTTGTCCGCGCGCTTCCAATCCGGCAGCTACAGCTTGCGCTACCATGAAACATCGACTCCTGCGCGTTAACGAACTTCTGAAACGAGAGTTGAGCGCTCTGCTGGTGCGGGAAATGGATTTTGGCGACTTGCTCGTCACTGTGAATCAGGTCGACGCGACTCCTGATCTAAAATCGGCGCACGTCTATGTCAGCGTCCTGGGCGAAACGGGGCCCACTGACGTGATCGCAGAACTGGAAGCGGCGCGCGCCATGCTGCAACACCACCTCTCGCGCCACGTGATTTTAAAATACACGCCCCACCTCGTTTTCCATCTCGACGACTCTATCGAACGCGGTTCGCGGGTCCTCGAGATCATGCAGGAAATCAAGATTCCGCCTAACGACAAGAGTTTATGACTACCATCATCGCCGAACGCTCGGCTACCAAACCAGCCAACCTAACGAACGCCACCTTTGCCGAAATCGGGCAAATCCTGCGCGAAAGGGAAAGCTTTCTCGTCCTCAGTCACGTCCGGCCCGATGGCGACGCGCTTGGGAGCGAGATTGCGATGGGTCTCTCCTTGGAGCGAATGGGCAAAAAGGTGAAGGTGTGGAATGAGGAAGGATTACTGGAAAAGTTTTCCTTTTTTCCGGGAGGCGAAATCGTGACCTTGCCGCCTAACGAACCCGAAGATTTCGATGTCGTCCTTGCACTCGACACTGCCACGCGCCAACGACTCGGCGATCACTGTCTGGCCGCGATGGGAAACACCAAGGTCTGGATTAACATCGATCATCATGCGAGCAACCCACGCTACGGTGATCTGAACCACATTGACTCGACTGCGCCAGCCACCGGGCAGATTCTCTTTGAGTTTTTGCAGAGCCAGAAACTGCCGCTGGACAAAGCCATCGCGGAAAACCTTTTCGCCGCTATTTCGACCGACACCGGTTCGTTTCAATATCCGCAAACGACCGCGCGCACCTTCGAGATCGCGGCTGATATCCTGCGTTGCGGGATCGATGTCGGTCGCCTGAGTCAGCAACTTTACGAGAGCTATCCGCGCCGCCGCATCGAGCTGCTGCGCGTCTTGCTCGATCGCATGCGTTTCGACGCCGGCGGCAAAGTCGCAAGCTTCAGCCTTCCGATCGCGACGGCGAACGCACTCGGTGTCATACCCGAGGACAACGAAGGTTTGATCGATCATTTGCGCGCCATCCAGGGCGTCGTCATCGCGATCTTTTTCGAAGAGCTGAATGACGGCAAAATTCGCGTCAGCATGCGCTCCAAAGACGAGCGTGCAGATGTCTGCGCAATTTGTCTTAGCTTCAAGGGTGGCGGCCATAAGCTGGCAGCCGGCGCGCGTGTCCCAGGGACGCTGGAGGATGTCGGAGAACGCGTAATCGCAGAGGCAGTGAGATCGGTTGAATCGTCAGATCGCTAAATCGTCACATCGGCGATTCCCGATTCCCGATTCACCGTCTACAATCCCACCATGTCTCTCAGCGCCACACCTGACGGCGTTTTGCTAGTCGACAAAGCGGCCGGCATGACATCGCATGACGTCGTCGCACTCGTTAGGCGGCAGCTCCAAATCAAGAAGGTCGGGCATTGCGGCACGCTCGATCCGATCGCGACCGGACTGCTCATTCTCACCCTCGGGCGCGGAACGAAGATCCAAGACCTGCTCATGAGCGAAGACAAGGAATACGCAGGTACATTGTCGCTAGGCCAGGCCACCGACACACAGGATCGCGCCGGTCAGGTAATCGAAGAGCGGCCTGTGCCGGACTTGAGCGAAGAAAAAGTGCGCTCGGTCTTCGACAAGTTTCGCGGCGATTTTTATCAGATGCCGCCAATGGTTTCAGCGATCAAGCAGGGCGGTGTACCGCTTTATAAATTGGCGCGTCAGGGCAAGACCGTCGAACGCGAGCCGCGACTGGTGCACGTGTATCGTTATCACATCGATCGCATTGCCTCGCCGGAGATCGATTTCACAGTTTTGTGCAGCAAAGGTTTTTATGTGCGCACCTACGCGCACGATATCGGTCAGGCGCTGGACTGTGGTGCGCATCTCAAGGAACTGCGTCGGACGCGCTCGGGTCGATTCGATCTTTCACGCGCCGTGACCGTGAATGACATCAAGAACTCGCCGCCGGTCGATCTTTTGGAAAAGGTACTAACTCTCCCCGAGGTCTCGCGCATGCGTGGTGCCTAACGATGCAACTCTCCTCTTTGGACAACAATGTGAATCGATCGCCTGAATGATGTAAGGATTTCATCATTCAACGAGTAGCTTTTGTGCCCATGCACGTCTTGCGATCGATTCCGGAACTGGCCGATGTGCCAGGTCCGGTATTTCTCGCCATCGGAGTGTTCGACGGTGTCCATCGCGGGCATCAGGCGGTGATTGGCACCGCGGTGCGACATGCTGAGGAAGCGGGCGGCACGGCGGTCGTTGTGACTTTCAATCCACATCCGGCCAAAATTCTGCGGCCGCAGGAGAGCCCGCGGCTTCTTACCGCGACGCAGCACAAGATCGCGCTCATTCGCGAACTGGGCGTGTCGCATTTGCTGGTGCTGAAATTCGATCGCGCCTTTGCTTCGACTCCGCCGGACGAATTCGTTAGGCAATTGGCTGCGGCGGCAAAGCCGCTGCGAGAAATTTGTGTCGGCGCGGAGTGGTCCTTTGGCCGGAATCGCGCCGGGAATCTTCCGCTTCTCAAGAAGCTCGGCGTGGAACTGGGCTTCAACGTGGTGGGCGTTGAACCCGTCATGTCGGACGGCGAAGTCGTTAGCAGCACGGCGATTCGGCAGGCGGTCGAAGCAGGTGATTTTGCCAGCGCAACCCGGATGCTCGGACGGGACTACACGATTCTTGGAACGGTGGAGCAGGGGAAGCGCTTGGGAAGAACTCTCGGGTTTCCGACCGCGAATTTGAGCGCACACAGCGAACAGTTTCCGCCAGACGGAGTCTATGTGGCCGAGGGTTTACTTAATGGAGCGCTGGTCCGCGGCGTGGTGAATCTTGGGATGCGGCCGACGATGGAATCCGAGACGCCACAGCGCGTGCTCGAGTTTCATCTCTTCGATCTCAGCCGCGACCTTTATGGCGAAGATATCGAGTTACGTTTTCTGGAATATCTGCGGCCGGAGCGAAAATTCGAGAGCCTTCCGGCATTACGAGATCAGATTGCGCACGATGTCGCCGAAGCGCATCGAATCTTCGAGGCCGACCCTTCGCGGCGTTAAACGCAATTCACCTCGCCTGAAGCGAGACCAATTGCTCCCAGTCGCCCGCGACTAACGTTGGGTGCGGGCGTTAGACCAGGCGGCACAGGCCGCGATCGCAGTCATGGTGACGGTGAGCACGATCGCAATCAGACTAACGAAAAGGAGCGGCATTGAAAGCAGGCGATAGGCTTCGACCACGAGGAAACGACCTCCGTCGGAGACAAGATACGCGAGCAAACTCGCGACGATCGCCGCGCCGAGAAGGACTGCGCCGCGGATGGAGCGACGAGGCTGCGGCGCTGGCAGTTTTTGCACGACGCCCGCCGTAAAACCATCGTCGTCGATATACGGCATCTCCTCGCGCAAACGCGCATCCAGCCAATCTTCTTGTAACTGCTCTTCCATCGTCGTTAGGCCGGCGCCCACGCCGCCAGTATTCTCTTCAATTTTTCGCGTCCGCGCAAGACGTTCGTTTTCACGGTGCCAAGTGGAATGTCGAGCACACGCGCGGCTTCATCGTGCGAGAGGCCATTCTGGCAGCAGAGCACAATGGCCGAGCGCTCATGTAAAGGAAGCAATTGCAGTGCCTGCATCAGATCATGTCTTAGTGCGGGGTCGACGGTCTGTGGATCCTGCTCGGCTTCGAGCAGGCTCTGGTCAACCCCGACCAGTTCCTTCCGCTTGCGAGCGTCTTCGCGGAAACAGTTGTAGGCGATCCGATAAAGCCAGGTGGAAAATTTCGCCTCACCGCGAAAGCTGCGCATGTTTTTGTAAGCGCGCAGGAAAGTCTCCTGCGCCAAATCATCAGCCAGCGCGAGATCGCTTCGCGTGAGCTGCCGCAAGAGCCCGCGGATGGCGGATTGATGATTACGGACCAGCTCAGCGAAGGCGTGGTGATCGTCCTCCAGCAGAACGCGCGCAACAAGGTCGGCATCATTTAACGGCACTCCAAGAGTTTACACCTTGGGGGAAGCGTCATCCCTTCGCACATCGAAACGCCAAAAGAGAAGATAGCCGAGACCGATGATGAAGGGAATGAAGCCGATGCTCCAGGCGCCGCCCTCCCAGTCGTTGCAGGCGCCGAAGAAGACCATCAGACCGGCGCCGACCATGAGTAAGACAATGCCGCGACGCAGGTCGGAACGTTGCCTAATGACCGGCGGTGGATTGAGGAGTGCCTCTGGTACCGGCTGTCCTTTTTCCACCATCATGCGCACCGTCTTGTGCATGGCGCGGCTCCGCGAAAAACTGAAATAAAGAATGATCCCAACGATCGCGACCGGCAGTCCAAAGATCGTGAGGAAAACAATGAAGACGATTGGTATCGCCATCCACGCCATGTCGTCGTCATCGGAATGATGATGACCGTTGAAATCGAATTTGAAGTGTTTGTTGATCTTCTTCTCGATGGCCCGGTCAAAATCGTCGTCGTTGTCGGCTGCCGGGGTTGCGACGACGGCGGGAGCGGTCGTCGCTGTTGTTACCGGAGGCGTGGTCAAGACGGGAGTCGCTGCCACCGGCGCGATGGTCGGCGCGGTCACGGCTGCCGGCGCTGCTGGGGTGGCGACGATAGGCGGTGGCGCAGCAGTGACCGCAGGCGCGGGCGCCGTTTGGCCCAGCATCGTGACGGCAAGAGCCAGGAAGCAGGAACTGGTAAGCAATGTCTTTTTCATAGTTGTCGTTTGCAATGAGATGCGGGCGCGGTGTCGTTTGGATTCAGAATTTCCGCGTTCACGGGCAGAATCGGAGCTGCCCTCCTCACGGGGCCAAAGAGTTTGGCTGCGACGGCGCGCGCCACAACTCCAGCTTCTCCAATTCCCCGGGATCAGTGCGCAGCGACGAGCATGACCGATTGCGGATGAAACTCGATTGCAGCCGTTTTGGCGATCGAACTGCGTTCGCGGCCGAGGGTATCCCACACTTTTTGGAAGAGAAGGCCCGTGCCTTTCGCCAGGGCAGGATGGATTGGCATTCGGCCGATGAACGCGCTCGTTGTGGCGGCGTTGATCTTCCCGCCCTCAAGCGTCACTCGATAGCTATTGGCCGCATAAACGGAGAGTCCAAAGAACTGACGCTGAATGCGGATTACACAGCTGCCTTCGCGAAATTCCACCAGGACACGACGCAGAGGAAAAACGCCTTCGTGCGCCGGGCTATCTTTGCGGCGCAAGATCGAGGCCAGATAGCTGTTGACCTGCGCCTCACTGTAAGTGAGCGGAGCGGTTCGGCCAGAGGAGGAAGCTGAGACGAGATCCATGTTGATCATGGGAGCAAAATCATAGCTCTTCGCCTCCGGCGGAAAATCGCCCGGCGAGAGGCAGACGATCACTGCGCCAAAACAAAGCGCGCCGAGGAGCGTTTTCGTTAGGCGGGCAGCCACGTTTTTCCATCGCCCGCGCTTGGGATCGAAGAGTCGCTGGAGCCGTTTCTGTGTCTCTTCCGCTGGCTCGGTTGCAGCGATCTTGTCCTTGATCACGCTGGTGCGGTCGAGCCGTGCGCCGCAGTTGTGGCAATAAATCCTCTCCAATTCATTCTCGTGCTGGCACTCCGGACAAACGAGCTTGGTCATATGTCCTTCTTCGGTTTGGGTTCGGGTTTTTTGGCCGGTGCGGCGGCGGGAGGAGGTTTGTTTTCCGTCTTGGCCGGCGGGCTTTCGCCGCCACCTTTTTCGCTTCCAGCGGAGGTCTCTTTCTTGGCCCCGCTTTTATACGATTCGCTGCGGTAGTCGGTAATGTAGAAGCCGGAGCCCTTGAAAATGAGGCCTGCGCCAGTGCCGAGGAGCCTTTTTACTTTGCCTTTGCCCCATTTCGGCAGACGGCAAAGTTCTTTTGGGCAAGTTTTGTAGGGTTCCGCTCGCATTGATTGGAAAGCGTCGAAATTCTGGCCGCATTTCTTGCAGGCATATTCGTAAGTCGGCATGGGTCGAAGCGAATCGTTAGGCTGATGGTTTAGGCAAGTCAGACTACTTGTTAGGCAGTTGCGGCAGTGTGAGCAAGATTAAGCAAAATTCAAGCCGAGCTGCCGACCTGTCAGGCACGAGATGGGCTACCTTGACTTTCAGAATGCACCTACGTTAGTTGCGCTTCCCGTCGTGAAAAAACCCGCCTTTCTTATCCCTTTGCGCTTAGGGCAGGTGCTGGCCGCACTAACGCTGATTTTTCTTGCGGGTTGCGGCGAGGAAGATCCGCGCCTGGTCTATGGCGAGAGCCAATACCTCGGTGGCGTCTACGGAAATCAACCAGTTTCCAATGCGCCGGTCGACAATGTTTCCTATTGGGACGGAGAAGGGGTTCCTGGCAAACCTTCAATCAAGATCAACCTGAGCGAGCAACGCGCCTACTTTTATAAAGGCGGTCAGCTTGTCGGCATATCGCAACTATCAACCGGCCGCGAAGGGAAGGACACGCCGGTCGGCGATTTCAGGGTTCGCAGCAAAGACATCGACCACGCCTCGAGCCGGTATGGCGACTATGTCGACGCCCAGGACAACGTGGTCGTGCCCAATATCGACAACCAGCTCGATCGCAAACCTCCCGGCACCCATTACAAAGGCGCGCCGATGCCCTACTATATGCAGATCGCGCCGGGCTTCGGTTTGCATGCAGGTTACCTTCCCGGTTATCCGGCTTCGCACGGTTGTATCCGCATGCCGGAGTTCATGGCGGTGGATTTTTTTAATTCTGTCGACGTCGGCACTCCGGTGACGATCACGCCCTAGGAAACGCCATGGTGCAGGGAGTTGCCCGCGCCCGCGCAGAGGCTACAATCCTCCCTCCTGCATGATCATCATCACTCAACCGAGCGTGACCGATGCGCAGATCGACCACATCGTGGCGCGGATCGAGGAGTACGGCCTGCGTTCGCAAGTCATTCGCGGCACCTCGCGCGTCGTTATCGGTTTGATTGGCCCGGAAGAGCTGATTCGCGAGAAACCCCTGAGCGCAATCCCAGGGGTGGAGTCGGTTGTCCCGGTGGCGAAGCCTTATAAGTTGGTTGCGCAGGTCAATGGCGCGCCGCCGCCTCCGGTCGCGATCGGCAAAGTTAAAATCGGCAGCGGGCAGAAGATCGCGCTCATTTCCGGTCCGTGCTCAGTCGAGGGAAAGCAGCAGTTGCTCTCCATTGCGCGCAAGGTGAAAAAGGCCGGCGCGCGCGCGTTGCGTGGTGGCGCCTACAAGCCCCGTACCTCTCCCTATAGCTTCCAAGGCTTAGGTGAAGATGGCTTGCGCTTTCTCGCGGACGCGCGGGCCGAGACCGGTCTTCCGATCGTGACCGAAATCATGGACACGCGTGATTTACCCGTTATCGCAAAGTACGCCGACTGTTTGCAGATCGGAGCGCGCAATATGCAGAACTTTGCCCTGCTCAAAGAGGTGGGTTGCAGTCAACTGCCAGTCCTTCTGAAGCGAGGATTGAGCGCGACGATCAACGAACTGTTGATGAGCGCAGAATATATCCTGAGCGAAGGCAACCCTAATGTCATCCTCTGTGAGCGCGGCATTCGCACCTTCGAAACCATGACGCGCTACACGCTGGACCTAAATGCCGTTCCGATCCTAAGAGCGAAGACGCGTCTCCCGGTGGTGGTCGATCCAACTCATGGGATTGGCTTGCGCGATTACGTCACGCCGATGGCGCTCGCGGCCGTAGCGGCAGGTGCGGATGCGTTGATGATCGAAGTGCACAACGAACCGGAGCGTGCGCGTAGCGACGGCGAACAAGCTCTGCGACCCGCAGCTTTTGCCGATCTCGTCAGGCGAGTGCGTGCGGTGGCGAAGGCTGTTGGGCGCGAAGTATGATGCGACGTCCGGGCATTCGATCGGTCAGGCTTTCATAGGGGCAAACAACTGCCAACGTCCTGTGCTTCCGGAAGCAGATGCATAAAATTGAACTGTCTCTTCCTTTCGGCGAGAGCATAATGTGGAGAAATCGAACGACGCGGACCTGCTGCAACTTGTTGCGACGACCAGGCCGATCGCGCAGAGATTGCAGGCGCTTTGTCGCGGAAAAAAACCCGTTGTTTTTTCGCACGTCATCGAATCGGCACGCGCATTCCTGGTCGCAGTCATCGCGCACGAAGTTCCAAAGACGCTCTGGATCGTCTGTCCGAGCGTGCGTGCCCAGGAGCTGTTGCACGAGAGTCTGACGAACTGGATTCCCCATGCGCTCTTTTTGCCGGAAGCGGAATTTCTCGCAGTGGAAAACGTACTGCCCGATGAAGAGATTGCGGCCGAACGTCTCGCGCTTCTCAGCCAGATAGAATCCGCGCGGCGGCCGCTGGTCGTCGTCACGACGCGGGCTGGTCTGGGTCAAACGGCCCCCAAACGTGGAGCCCTGCGTGCAGCGGTGCTGTGCCTGCGGCGAGGATCCACACAGCGGATGGAGCGAATTCTGATTTCGTTAGGCAAAGCCGGTTACGAGCGTGTCGTGCAGGTGACAACGCGCGGCCAGTTCGCCGTCCGTGGCGGAATTATCGATGTCTTTTCCTGGCAGGCTCCGGCACCCATTCGGGCGGAGTTTTTCGGCGACGAGATCGAATCGCTGCGAGAATTCGATCTCGATAGCCAGACTTCGCGGCACAACCTGAACGAAGTCGAATTGTTGTTAGGCGCGGTTGACGATCAAGGCGGGAAAGTGCGCGATTACATCGAGCGCGATCATTTGCGCATGGCCATCGAGGAGGAGGAAGAGGCGGCGGAGATCCTGATCACCGAAGGATCGTTAGGTGAAAAAGTGGAAGATTTTAGCGGAGCCTTTGTCGATTGCGAAATCGGCCAATTCGATACCGGCGAATTCATCATCGCGGAGGCGAAACGCCGGCAGTTTTTCGATCGTCTGGCGAGTTGGCGCGAGAGCGGTGCGCGCATTGCGATCTATTTCCAGACCGAAGGCGAAATTGAGCGTTTCCGCGAGCTCATGGCGGAAGCCGAGATTTCGTTAGGCGAAACGGAATTAATCGAAGGAACACTTTCGCGGGGTTTTTGTTTTCCGGCGGCCAATCTGGTGGTGCTGTCGGCGGCGGAATTATTCGGTCGCGCTCCCACACATGGCCGGCGTCGTTTGCAGCGAAGCGCTAAGTTTGGGGCCCATCGTACACAGATTGATTTCAGCGAGCTGAACGAGGGCGATCTCGTCGTTCATCTCGAGCATGGTATCGGGCGTTTTCTCGGCCTGCAAAGGATCGGTGAGGCGCAAAGCAGCGAAGTCCTCGCAATCGAGTTCGCCGAGGGTGCAAAGCTCTATGTCCCACTCGAACAGGCCTATTTGGTTTCGCGCTACGTCGGTCTCGGGAAAAAATCGCCGTCCCTTAGTTCGCTAGCCGATTCCAAATGGGCGCGTGCCAAGAAAAGTGCCGCGGCCTCGATCTTCGATTACGCGGGAAAGATGCTCGCGCTTCAGGCCGAACGTGAGACGCAGCCAGGGCATGCTTTTGGGCCCGATACGAAGTGGCAGTTCGAATTTGAGCACTCATTTCCGTTTCGCGAGACGCCCGATCAATTCAAGGCAATCGCGGAGACAAAACACGACATGGAGATGCCGCGTTCGATGGATCGCCTGATTTGCGGTGATGTCGGCTTCGGCAAAACCGAGGTTGCGATCCGCGCGGCCTTCAAAGCGGTCATGGACGGCAAACAGGTCGCGGTCCTCACGCCCACCACTGTCCTCGCGCAGCAGCATTTCGAGACTTTCCGCCAGCGCATGCTCGAGTATCCAGTGCGGATCGAAGTGCTGAGCCGCTTTCGCACGCAGCGCGAGCAACGCCAGGTCTTGAGCGCCCTGCGCGACGGAGGAGTCGACGTGGTTGTGGGGACCCACCGTCTGATCTCGGGCGATGTCGTTTTTAAAGATCTCGGCCTGGTCGTGATCGACGAAGAGCAGCGCTTTGGTGTCTTACACAAAGAGAGATTCAAAGAGCTCTTCAAACTGGTCGATGTGCTCACGCTGTCGGCCACGCCGATTCCACGCACGCTCTACTTGTCGTTAGTCGGGGTGAAAGACATGTCGACCATCGAGACGCCGCCGCTTAACCGGCTGCCGGTTGAGACTGTTATCTGCGGCTACGATGAGCGGATCATTCGCGACGCGATCAACCGTGAGCTTGAGCGCCAGGGGCAGGTTTACTTTCTGCACAACCGCGTGATGTCGATCGAGAAAATGCGCGATCGGATGGCGGAATTGTGCCCGGAGGCGCGGGTCGAGTTTGGCCATGGGCAGATGGATGCCGACGAGCTGGAAGCGGTCATGCAACGTTTTGTCGCGGGCAAGATTGACGTGCTGGTCTGCACGACGATCATCGAGAGCGGACTCGATATTCCGAATGCCAACACGATCATCATCGATCGTGCCGATCGTTTTGGACTGGCCGATTTATATCAACTTCGTGGCCGGGTGGGCCGCGCGGAGCATAAGGCTTATGCTTACCTTCTGCTTCCGCGTGAGATGATGACCGTCGGCGCGGCGCGCAAAAGAATCAATGCCATCCGGCAATATAGTTCGTTAGGCGCAGGTTTTCGCATTGCGATGCGTGACCTGGAGATTCGTGGCGCGGGCAGCATTCTGGGCACCGCGCAGAGCGGACACATCATGGCGGTCGGATTCGATCTTTATTGTCAGTTGCTGCGCCAGGCGGTGGCACAACTCAAAGGCGACAAACTGCGTCCGCGCCTTGAGGTGGAAGTCCGCCTCGATTTTGTTGCGAGCAACGAAAGCGAATACATCGCGGCGGGTCCGGAAAAGTTTCTGCCTGCGTTCATTCCGATTTCTTACCTCAGCGACCCGGGTTTGCGCATTCAGGCCTACCGGCATTTCGCCGAGGTAACGACTAACGAACAACTCCAGCGCTTGCGCCGCAACTGGCGCGACCGTTTCGGCAAATGGCCGCCGGCCGTTGACAATTTGCTCCTTCTCGGCGAAATCAAGCTCGCCGCCGCCCGGGCTCGGGTGGCGCGCGTCGAGGTGCGCGAGAGCAAATTAATGCTTACCCGTCGAGGCGACTTTATCCTTGTCGGGGGCAAATTTCCTCGTTTAACTTTCGGTAGAATCGACCTCAGCCTCCCGGAAATACTACAATGGTTAAGACAACTTTGAGCTTCATCTGGCGTTTTCCGGTAGCGGCGCTGACCATCGTGTCCTGTCTCAGTGTGGCGGCGACTGCTTCGCCCACTCATGGGGAAGAGGCGGTCAACGGCATTGCCGCAATCGTGAACGACAAAGTCATCACTTATTCGGAAGTGCGAGACGTCGTCGGTCCGCGGGAGCGTCTCCTGCGTGCGCAATATACGGGCGATGAGCTGGTCAAAAAAATCACCGAGCTGCGCAAGTCGGCTTTGCAGGATTTAATCGATCGCCAACTGATCCTCCAGGCCTTCGAGAAGGAAAAATTTCAGATCCCGGAACATTTCGTCGACGAGCGGGTCGACGAGGTGATTAAGGAAAACTTCGGTGGCGACCGCAACGCCTTTATCAAGACAATGGAGGCGCAGAAATACACCATGACGAAGTTTCGCGAAATCGAGCGCGATAAAATGATTGTTCAGGCCATGCGCTCCAAGAACGTGAAGTCCAACCTCATTATTCCGCCGGCCAAGATTGATGAGTATTATCGCCAGCATAAGGACCAGTTCACGAACAAGGCGCAGATAAAATTGCGCATGATCATGATCCCAGGCCACCAGGACAGCGGTGGCGGCGCCGGCCAGCAGGCGATGGCCGGGGAAATTCGCGCCAAGCTCATCACCGGCGCCGACTTCGACAAGATGGCGCAAATGTATTCCGAGGACAGTACGCGCGACCTCGGAGGCGATTGGGGTTGGATAGACGACAAGACACTTTCCAAGCCGCTTTCGGATGTGGCCTTCAGCCTGCATCCGGGCGAAATCAGTAATGTGCTCGAGCTCAGCGGCAATTATTACATCCTGAAAGTGGAAGGGCGGCAGGGCGGCGAAGTGAAGGCGTTGAAAGATGTGCGGAACGACATTGAGATGAGGCTACGCCAACAGCAGGCGCACGATTTACAGGAGCACTGGCTCGCCAGCCTGCGTGCGAAGGCTTACATCAAGACTTTCTAGAGTCGTTAGGCTTGTTAGGTTTCGTTTTGCACGCGCTTGCACGGCATTGCGAAGGGCAACGACGTTTTCACGTCACGGTTGTCATCCTGTGATGCCTTGCTGAGATTGCGCGCGACATGCGCAAACGCATCGGCATCACCTTGGGCGATCCGGCCGGCATCGGTCCTGAAGTTGTCCGCAGCGCCCTTTCGTCGGGCAAAATTCCGGACGCCGACTATCAACTCTTTGGCGAAAAACAAGGTTATTCGTTAGGCGAACCGAGTGCCAAGAGCGCGCGCTCCGCGCAGGTTGCCCTCGAGGAAGCGGTACGTTCTGCCCTTGCACGCAAGATCGACGCGGTCGTTACCGGACCGATTCACAAGGCCAATATGTATGATGTCGGCTTTGAGTTTCCCGGCCAGACGGAATTTTTCGCCGCGCGTTGCGGTATTGAAAACTTTGCCATGCTTCTCACCGGCGGCAGCCTCACTGTTGCGCTGGTTACCACTCATATCCCGCTCGCAGTCGTGACAAAGAACTTGCGCTGCTCAGAGATCGTTCGGGTAGGCCTGCTCTTGCGCGATTTTCTTCATCGCCGCAGTCTGGCCGAACCGCGCATCGCCGTTGCAGGCCTTAACCCGCACGCCGGTGAAAGCGGTGCGCTCGGTCGAGAGGAAATCGACATTATTGTTCCCGCAATTGAGGAACTTAACCATTCGCCGTCCGTGATTCATCGTTCATCGGCTGTATTCGCGGGACCGTTCTCACCTGACACCATTTTCCATCGGGTGGTTGAAGGAGAGTTCGAGGCCGTCCTTTGCATGTACCACGACCAGGGATTGATTCCGCTCAAGCTGCATGCCTTTCACGAAGGGGTAAATGTCACGCTCGGCCTCCCCTTTCCCCGCACCAGCCCGGATCATGGAACGGCCTTTGAGATCGCCGGCCGCGGGACTGCACGGCCGGATAGCATGATTGCTGCGATCCGTCTTGCCTTCGAACTGGCAAAAAATCCCGGATCGTGAGCACTCGTATTTCGCCGCTTCATCTCGCGCTGCTTCTGTTAACCTTCCTCATCTTCGCCTGGTCCGGCTGGCGTCCCTACGATCGGCTCACGTGGTGGCTCGAAGTGGCGCCTGGGATCATTGGAGCGGCCGTTGTGATCTTCACTTACTCGAGTTTTCGCTTCACGACACTCGTCTACACCTTCATTGCCCTGCATATCATGCTGCTTTGCGTCGGTGGTCATTATACCTATGCTCGGGTGCCGCTCTTTACCTGGCTCGAGCCTCATTTTGGCTGGCATCGCAACCACTTCGACCGGCTCGGACACCTTATGCAGGGCTTTGTGCCGGCACTGATTGCCCGTGAGCTTTTCGTTAGGCTACGGATCGTTACTTCAGCGGCCTGGCGTTTTTCCATCATCATCCTCATCTGCATGGGAATCAGCGCGCTCTACGAGCTAATCGAATGGGTGGCCGCGCTCCTTGGCGGCGCCGCCTCCACTGCGTTCCTTGGCACGCAAGGCGATCCCTGGGACACGCAGGAAGATATGTTGATGGCCTTGATTGGTGCATTCTGCGCACTCATCTTTATGACCTACTGGCAGGACCGGCAGATGCGGCGCCTTTTCTCGCGCTGGTGACGGCTAGATCGATAATGCGATTTCAGAAATACATCACCGTTTTCAACCTTGGAATCCAGAATACCTTCGTCTATCGCTGGAACTATCTCCTGCGCGCGATCTTTGGGTTGATCCCACTCGTCGGCACGGTCTTTCTCTGGCGCGCCATCTTCCGGGAAAGCGGCGGCGGGATGCGAGGCTATGACTATGGCTCGATGATCTATTATTACCTGCTCACGATTCTGGTCAGTAATCTGGTCACTCCTACTGAGGATGAATGGCAGATCGCGGCCGACATTCGCGAGGGTCAGATTAATTCATTCCTCACCAAACCGATGAGCTATCTGGCCTACCGGTTTTGTATCTTTCTGAGCGGGCGGCTGGTTTATACTCTGGTCACAATCCTGCCGATCCTGGCCATCTTTATTTATTTTCGCCGTTTCATCGTTTTGCCTAACGAAACTATAACCTGGCTCGCCGCCCTCGTCTCACTTGTAATGTCGGCTCTTATCCAGTTCTTTCTAACTTATGCTCTTTCCATGATGGCCTTTTGGATTCTCGAAATCTCGACCATTGTCTTTATTGTCTATAGCTTTGAATACTTCCTCGGGGGCCAGATGTTTCCCCTCGATATCATGCCGCCCGCTTTCCAGGTGGTGATGAAATGGCTGCCCTTTTATTATGAAATTTTTTGTCCTATCGCAATTTTCCAAGGCCGCTTAAGCGGGAGCGAAATGTGGAGCGTGCTCGCCATTCAGGTCGGCTGGATGATCGCGATGTGGGCAGCGGCCAGCCTCATGTGGCGGCGCGGTCTTGGCCATTATCAGGCCGTGGGCGGTTAGCCGTCTTTGCCGTTTGAATTGCGGGGCTCCCCTTATCGGATACGCGGCATCCAACATCAACAGCGTCAGGGCAGGCGATGATGTGGCAGGCGCAGCACTCTACAATTTCGATTGCATGCTGATCATCGCCTTCGGAAAGTCGCGCGGTGGATTTGAGAGCTTATCTTATTGCGCGTCAAAAGGAGGTCGATCGCGCCCTCGACCATTTCCTGCCAAAGGCTTCGGCCAAACCGGCGACAATTCACAAGGCGATGCGCTATTCGCTCTTTGCCGGGGGCAAGCGTTTGCGGCCAATCCTTTGTCTGGCGGCTTGTGAAGCCTGCGGTGGCTCGGCCAAAGATGGATTACCGCTTGCCTGCGCCTTGGAGTGCATTCACACCTATTCACTGATCCATGACGATCTTCCCAGTATGGACAACGATGATTTCCGGCGCGGACGCCCTACTTCCCACAAGGTTTTTGGCGAAGGAATCGCGGTTTTGGCGGGTGATGCGTTACTTACGATCGCCTTTGAGATTGCAGCTCGGGCAAAAGGATGGCCGCGCTACGAGCTACGCACAATTTTCCGTGAGATCTCTGTCACGGCAGGAAGCACAAGACTGATCGCGGGGCAGGTGGCGGATTTGGAGGGTGAAGGTAAGGCGATCAATCGCTCGCAACTCCGCTATACTCACGAAAACAAGACTGCCGCACTTCTCGCCACCGCGGTGCGACTCGGCGGCATGAGCGCCAACGCGACTCGGAAGCAGTTAAAGGCGTTGACTGATTTTGGCTATGCGCTCGGGCTTGCCTTTCAGGTGATCGACGACATTCTCGATGTCACACAGACGAGCGAGAAGCTCGGGAAAAGCGCCGGCAAGGATGCGGCCGCGCAAAAAGCAACCTATCCGGCGGTGCTCGGTTTGGAGAAATCGCGCGCGGAAGCAACCCGCCTCACCCGCCAGGCACACAACGCCTTAGACTCGTTAGGCAAGAATGGCGCGACGCTGCGTGCAATCGCGGGTTACTTATTGGAGCGCGAATCCTAACTGGTCAGGAAGCGCGGTGCCCGAGCGCCAAGGCCTTTTCACAGGCGCCCGGTTTGCCTGGAGTTGAATAGGAAGCGCCTTTCCCGTAACTGAAAAAGGTGCAGCCCGATTTCTACCCCGCATTGGCATTGATCGTTCTCGCCGTTGCTGGAGCGATCGGCTGGCTACTGCTTTGGCGACGGGTTCGAGCGCGCGAAATGGACGACTCGTCGCGCCAGCAACAATTGCTCGACCGGTTCGAACAGCTCGACCGATCCCAGGAACGCGACGCCAAGCTTTATCGCGAAGAATTTTCCCGCAATCGCGAGGAAGCGGGCGCCGCAGCCAAAGCGCAGCGTGAAGAGCTGGCCGCGTCTCTGAAGAACGTGAGCGATTCGACCTTCAAGTGGTTAGGCGAAATTTCCGCCAGTCTCCGCGGACAGCTAGAACAGGTGGTTAATCAATCCGGCAAGCTGGCCGACAAGGTCGATCTACGACTGAAAGAATTGCAGCAGGACAATGCGCAGCAAATCGAGAAGATGCGCGCCACAGTGGACGAAAAATTGCAGGGCACTTTGGAACGCAGGCTGGGCGAATCATTTCAACTCGTCAGCGAACGACTCGAACGGGTGCATCAGGGGCTTGGTCAGATGCAGCAACTGGCGAGCGACGTCGGTGGTTTGCAACGTGTGCTCACCAATGTGAAAACCCGCGGCGGCTGGGGTGAGGTGCAGCTCGGGAATCTCCTCGAGCAGGTGATGACTCCAGAGCAGTTCACGCGCAACGTCAAGACGCGTGAGGGCAGTAATGAGATGGTCGATTTCGCTGTGCGTCTGCCGGGCGACGAGAATGGCCAGCCGGTTTGGCTGCCGATTGATGCCAAGTTTCCGATCGAGGATTATCAGCGCCTAACGAACGCGCAAGAAAATGCGGATGCCGTGGCAACGGAGGAGGCAATGAAGAGCCTCGAGACGCAGTTGCGTAAGAGCGCCAGGGACATTTGCGCCAAGTATATTAACCCGCCACGGACGACCGATTTCGCGCTCATGTTTTTGCCCACAGAAGGATTGTACGCAGAAGCGATCCGGCGCGTCGGGCTGGTTGATCAAGTGCAGCGCGAATGTCGGGTGGTCTTTGCCGGGCCGACGACACTGGTGGCGTTGCTCAACAGTTTGCAGATGGGCTTTCGCACTCTCGCGATTCAGAAGAGTTCGAGCGAAGTATGGAGTTTGCTCGCAGCCGTGAAAGCGGAGTTTGGCAAATTCGGCGGCATACTTGATGGGGTGAAGAAGAAGTTACAGGAAGCCTCGAACAAGATTGAGGAAGTGGATATCCGTTCGCGGGCGATCACGAAAAAACTCCGCGATGTGGAAGCTTCGCCGAGCAACCCCGAGCCGCTCCTGCCGGATCTTTTGCCTAACGAGATCGACGAAGGCGATGAGGTTTAGGCGATGCGGTGGCAGCGCCATCCCCGCTCCGGCTTAGACCGACCAGGCACCCTGGAAGCTCGGCCTTCGCGCCGCGAGCTATAGCACAGCGTCCCACTTGCTCTTGTCCTTTAGCAACAGCTCACGCAAGAGTCGAACGGGTGGAGCGCCATGATTGAGCAATTCATCATGAAATCTCTCCAGGGTGAAGTTGGGACCTTCCTGCGCTTTGTAATCCTCGCGTAGCTTTAAGATCTGCAATTTGCCTAAGGTGTAGTTCAGATAACCCGGGTCGAACGTGCCGCGCATCGCTTCCGCGTAGGATGGCTTTTCCTCGTAGTAACAATTCTCGTGGAAAAATTTCGCGGCATCCGCAATCGACATTCCCTGAGTGTGCATCTTGATCGAAACGCAAAGCCGGCAAAGTCGCAGCATTGCCTCGTCGGCCTGCGCCATGCGGTATTTCGCCGCCCGCACCTTTTGCTCGGGATTCGAGTTTGGACTGCCGCCATAACCCTGCTCCAGCATCATTTGCTCCGCATAATGTGCCCAGCCTTCGACGAAGGCGTAGCTGTTAAAAATCTTTTCGATCTGGGTCGCGTTCGAGGCGTTGAGGTGAAGGAACTGGACGTAATGGCCGGGATAAGCTTCGTGGATCGAGACAATGTCGGTGGTGTAAAAATTGAATGAGGTCAGCCACTCGTCCTTTTGTTTCTCCGTCCAGTTATCTTCCGGCGGTGTAACGTAGTAATAGGCTTGGGTTGCCTTTCTCTCGAATGGTCCAGGAGTATCCATCGAGGCGAAGGTGGTTGCGCGAGCAAACTGGGGAGTTGCCAGAACCGTCGCTCGCACTTCGGACGGGATATCGACGATGTGATGATCCAATACCCATTGCCGGATCTGATCCAGGTCCTTCGCGACATCGGGAATCAATTCGTCGGGCTGGGCATGTTCCTGTTGGATCGCTTTGAAAACGTCGATCGGCTTTTTCGTCGGATCGATGGCATGCGCCGCGTCGGCAAAGACCTGCTGTTCCTCCTTCAAACGCTGGAGCCCGATGCCGAGCAATTTGTCCGGCGCCATGTCAATGAACTCGGTTGCAGCCAGCGCCTTTTGGTATTTGGCGCTGCCGAGAGCGAAATTCGTAGTCGCTTTTGGCAGGCGCTCCTTTTGCAACCAGCTTGCGAAATCGCGCAACGCTGCCGCCGCTTTTTTGTTCGAATCGCGAAAGGCATCCATGAGCGAGGGGTCGTCCAAGTCCTTCAGCGCAGCGACCAGGTCCTTTTCGAGAAAGTCCGCCGACCCGTTGGCGATTTGGATTCCAAGATCCACATAAGGTTTGGGCAAGACCGGAGCGAGATTGGTCTTGGCCGCGGTCATAATATTGGCCGCCTGGTCTTCAATTGTGACGATATCGCGCACCCGGTCGTCCAGCGGTTTGAAGTCACGCTTGATGTAGATGTTGAGGTTGAGCGCACTGGCGTAGGTCATGGGGTTCTTGTCGAAGGCGCCCAGGTCCTCAATCCGGAGGAGCTGACTCGCGATCGCGCTGAGCAGAATGCGGCGGTCGATATCGGCGCGCTGGCTTAGCTTGCTCCCGTCGAGTTGTGAGAATGCATTTTGGAAACGGTGCAACCGCTCAAGTTCGGCGTCGATCGCCAGGCGGGTATAGTCGCCGATCTTGCCATCGTATTGATGCAGACCGAGCGTGACACCTAGCAACGGCCGCGCGGCCAGGTAGCCGCCGATAAAATCGAGCGCCATCCTGTCGAACTGGGCATCTGGGTCGTTTGCGGTCACCTTGGCCGGAGTGGGCGTCTTGGCGTCTTGCTTCTTTTTTGTCCCAGCGGCGAGCACCGTAATTGCTATGCCTAACGAAAAAGCGATGACCAGGAGGTTTCGAAGCGATTTCATTGGGGTTAGCTTAAGGATGGATCAGGGGGTTGTCATGCCGACCGATTGGCAAATGCGTGGGAATGAACGAGAGTCGACCCATTGGGTCCAAGGATGATCATGATGAAGCGACACCTCGCGTTTCGCCCCGGCCTGTTACTGGTCGCACCGCTTTTCTTTTGCCTCGCGAGCATCGGCGCAAGCGCGGCCGATCCCGAGCCGACCACGGCCAATAACGACGAAGACAGCGGCTACTCTGAGATCGCGACTTTCGCCAAGGCCGTCGAACTGATCCGGCAGGATTACGTGGATGGACAGAAGGTCAGCTATCACGATCTCATCTACGCTGCGATGAAAGGCATGCTTTCCTCGCTCGATCCGCACAGTCAGTTCATGGACCCGGACGATTTCAAGGACATGCAGGACGATACCCGGAGCCGCTTCAATGGCCTCGGCGTGGAAGTCGCAATTAAGGATGGATTGCTCACCGTCGTCACGCCGATGGAAGACACTCCCGCAGCTCAGGCGGGAATTCAGGCAGGCGATCAGATTCTAAAAATTAACGGTGTTTCCACGGACAAGCTCGGCTTGCAGGATGCAGTCGACGTCTTGCGCGGCGAACCCGGAAAAAAAGTTAGCCTGACGATTCTCCGACCGTCGACCAAGGAGATCAAGGAATACGCGCTCGAGCGCAAGGAAATCAAGGTCCAAAGCGTGAAAGGCACATGTCTGCTTGATCCCGACCTGACCGGGCCGTTCAAGGTTGGGTATGTGCGGATCGTGCAATTCAATGAACCGACTGCGGATGAATTTGGGAAAGCGCTCGACGGTTTGCAAAAGCAAGGCATGCAGGCACTCATCCTTGACCTGCGCAACAATCCTGGTGGTTTGCTCAACAGCGCGGTCGACGTTCTTGGGCAATTTCTGCCTCCGAATACTAAAGTTGTTTCTACCCAGGGACGCGTAACGTCGCAGAAGCATGACTACTCCACGCCGAACGGCGTGAAAGAGCGCCCGCGTTTCCCCTTGGTCGTTCTTGTGAATGAAGGAAGCGCCAGTGGCTCGGAGATCGTGGCGGGCGCGCTCAAGGATTTGCATCGCGCAATCGTGGTCGGCGAGACGACCTTCGGCAAAGGTTCGGTGCAAAACGTCATGCAACTGCCGGATGGCTCGGCCTTACGTTTTACGACCGCGAAATATTACACCCCGAGCAAAGTGGTTATTCAAGGCAGCGGCGTTGAGCCAAACATCCTCGTCCCACTCACGCCCGACCAGGACCGGGCTGTCGCAGTCTTGCGCAACAACGACAAGATGCAACCGGCCGACGTTGCCCGCATCATTAGAACGAAAGATGTACAAATGATGCGGGCAATCGATGCGCTTAAAGGCGTGATGATTTACGCCCAGGAGACCGCACCCAAAGGAAGCGCGATAAAAAAGTAGCGCCTCTTACAATGCGGAGGACGAGAAGATCGCGCCAATGGCAATTCGCTTGGTGATGGTCTCTTTTTCTGCGTCTTCTGCGCGCTCTGCGGCTAAATAAAACGCCATGGTGTTGGCGATCGAAACTTCGTGTGACGAGACCGCCATCGCCATCCTGCGCGATGGCGAGCTGCTCGCGAGCGAAGTCGCGTCTCAGGTCGCCGCGCATCAACCCTATGGCGGAGTCGTTCCCGAAGTGGCTTCGCGTCAACATCTCCAACATATTTGGCAGCTTCTTCTCCGAGCGATCGAATGTGCTGGAGTGTCGTTAGGCGAGATCGACGCTTTTGCTGCGACCAGCGGACCTGGCCTCGCCAGCTCGCTCATGATCGGCGTCTCGCTCGCGAAGGGACTCGCGCTTGGTTTCGGCAAACCGTTTCTTGCCATTAATCATCTCGAGGGCCATCTCCTTTCGCCTTTCATCGGCAGCGAACACGCGATCAAGCCCAATCTGTCCCTTATCGTCAGCGGCGGCCATACGTTGCTCGTGGACGTAAACGGCGTGGGCGACTATCGGATCATCGGCCGGACGCTCGACGACGCTGCCGGCGAAGCCTTCGACAAAGTGGCAAAGATGCTTGGCCTCGCCTATCCCGGCGGACCCGAGATCGAGCGCTGCGCCCATGACGGCGATCCGGCGCGCTACGATCTGCCCCGCAGCATGCGTAACTCGGGCGATTTCAACTTCAGCTTCAGCGGGTTGAAGACCGCTGTTCGGTATCTCCTTCCAAAGTTACTGACTTCACCCGACGACTTTGTCGATGCGAAGCGGGACCTATGCGCCTCCTTTCAGCGCGCGGTCGTTGATGTGCTCGTGACCAAAACCATCGCCGCTGCCCGCCATTGCGGCGATCGGCTGGTCACTGTGAGCGGCGGCGTAAGTTGCAACGGCGATCTGCGTGAACAGATGTCCGACGCCAGCAAGCTCGCCGGCCTCGAGCTGCGCTTCGCCGTTCCTCGTCTCTGCACCGACAACGCCGCCATGATTGCATTCGTGGCGCAGCTTCGTCTCGCGCGCGACAACTTCACTCCACTAACGACCGAGATCGACCCGAACCTTTCGCTCTCAAGTCGTTAGGCAGAGACATTCCCAGAAGCGCAGGTGGCGCAAATGCAGGAGGAAATCGGGTTCCTGTTGAGGCGGGCGAGTATCTCTTGGTTAATCCTTATATCGATGCACCAGCAGCCTGGCGCGCTTTCTCCATCATCGCCAAGCGCACACTCATTCGGTTTATCGCAGAGGGGGCAAATTCCACTTGAGGAAGAAGAGTAAGGACAATTGCGACAACTGTTTTGGCAACACGAACCGCGACGAAGCAGAAACTCGCGCGTCAGCGCGCCATCACCGTCGAAGTCAGACGCGCGAAGGAAGTCTCCCCCTGCCGGCGAAGATTCTTCGTCGGCATCAAAGCGAGAGTTACTAGCAACCTTCATTTAGAGTTATCCTTTGCATAGCTGACACTGCTTGCATCAGTCGCGCGGGTGCCCGAAAGCTTCGCCTCAAAGTTTACTCGCAGGCCTCCGTAGATCCCAAAGCCCGGATGCTCGAACCCGGTAGGATCCTGATAATGCTCGTCAAACAAATTCGTCGCACGCGCAAAGACCGTAAGATACTTCGTTGCCTCATACTGCGCGGCAAGGTTAGCGACATAGTAGGAATCGGTTCTAAGTCGAGTGATGGAAAAACTACGGTTTCCGTCCACCTGTGGTCCGACATACACCATGGTCGTCGCAAGCAAGAGCTTGGGAATTGGCCGCCAACTCGCAGTCAGGCTGGCACGATTTTTCGGACGGCGAAGCAATTCCAATCCGGTATCGTCGTCAGTAGCTTCCATGTAGGTGTAATCCGCGCGCAGCTCGAAGCGATCGTTCCAGGAATAGGAGGCAAATGCCTCGACGCCCTGAGTTGTCGCCTTTCCTACATTTATCAGTGTGGTGAAAGTGGCGTTATTCGAAATAAGATTGGTGATGTCATTATGGAAGTAAGTCGCGCCAAAGCGAACATGCTCATCGAAGAGGGGCTGCTCGAACCCGGCATCGTAACCTTCACTCTCCTCCCGGTGCAGGTTAGGGTTGGCGAAAAAACCGAATGCCGGAAAGCTAACAAAAAGGTCCGTTAAGGTCGGTGCTTTGAAACCTGTTCCATACGTCGCTTTCAACTTCGTTCCGATCGTGGGGATAATGTAGACAGGGGCAACCCGCCACGTCGTTTTCCCGCCGAAGCGCTCATTTGCATCGTAACGGACACTTGCCGTGGCAAAGAGATCATGGGCGATCTCCGTCTGCAACTCGCCGAAGCCTGCCGCGTTAGCGTTCTCGGCCGAGATCGGGCTATCAATTAGGCGGTCATTCTGATCTTCGACGCCCAGCAGCAAAGTGGAATTTTTTGCCAGCGTGATAGTGCCGAGCCAGTTAAACTTTATTCGGTCACCGCGACTCACGTTTGGCGGCGGGACGCCAAAGCCGGTGTCAGGCTCCTGAGTCTCCGTATCGTAGTAGGTGTAGGCCAGGCCGGCGCTATTCTTGAATGTGCCGTTGAAAAGAGAAAGGTGCGCTTCGCCGCGGGCGAAGATCTGATCCGCATTCTGCTCGCTTTGCTCAGCCGCGGGTACGCTCGGAAAAACCGAGAAATCGTCGCCAGTAAAGAACAGATCCGAGTTAGTATAACGGACTACACCGCTGATTCCAAAATCATCGGTGAAGTCATAGCCGAGCCTGGTTGAGAAGGTGGTGTTCTCGTAACTGTCGTCATTCCGCTTTCTGCCCGGGGGCAGCAAATCCAACGGTGTGACCGGAGTATTGTCAGCGACAAAATGCTGGACGCTGACCGCGTAATTGAAGCGCCCAATCGAACCACTGGCGCTGCCAGCTTGATTAAAGGTGTCGAACGACCCGCCTTCCAGCGAGCCGGTAAAAGTGGGTGGTCCTTCGCCCTTTTTCGTCACCAAATTGATCACACCGCCAAGGGCGTCGGAACCATAAAGGCTGCTCTGCGGCCCGCGTAACACTTCGACCCTTGCTAAATCCCAAGTCAGCACCTGTCCGAAATCAAATCCGCCAGTTCCACTCGGATCATTAACGTCGATGCCGTCGATAATCACTTTGGTGTGGTTGGAATTGGTCCCGCGCGTAAAGACAGATGTCTGCGCTCCAGGTCCGCCGGCCTGAACGACATTCAGGCCCGGCACCGTCTCCAACACGTCGGGCAATGCGCGTTGCTGATTGCGCGCGATTTGGTCATCCGTAACGACGGTCACGGAACTGCCGACTTGCTCAACCGGCGTATCAATACGTGTCGCGCTCACGACAATTTCTTCCACCTGAAATTCGCCCGGTGTCGGCGAAGGGGTCGATTCCTGAGCACGAGCCAGCGGCGACGCGCCTGACAAAACTGCCATCACTACCAACCAACGACGTGAGTCTTTCCACATAACAAGTCTCCTCCAGTTGTTGAGAGGCGGACTTGTCGGCAAAGCGGATCGGTCCACGGCTCTCATTCTTCTTTTCTGCGAAGAAGTTTTATCGAGCCCTCTGCACACGCAGGGGCACGAATGAGGTGGAGCGGGCAAATATTCTGGCTCCTGGCTTGCGGCGTTTGCCTAACGACTCACGCACATCTTCTTCCCGCCTTCACCGCCGGCTCGCGCCTGACGATTGGCTCATGGGAAGTTGTATCCAGTTACAGCAGCGCAACTGCTCCCGGTTCACACGGGATTTCTCGCACCGATCCACTGATCAAACTCGCAAAGAACTGGAGGGAGAAATAGGCGACGCCGGAAAGGACGGCAAGACATTTCCTCACCGGAAAACCGCGACGGCGCGGATATGTCCGGTGCTGTCAGAATCGCTCTTCGCAGCTTGCGCTTCCCGAAGCGCGATTTATTGGTCAGCTTTCCTGAACGCTTGCCGCCGTGTCTGAACTATCACGCAGCTATCTTATTACCGGCGGAGCCGGCTTCATCGGCTCGAACCTTGTCCTCGCGCTACAGGAGAAATTTCCGCGTGCGCGCCTCACGGTAATCGATGATTTCCGTTCCGGCGATTTCAAAAATCTTCGTGGTTATCTGGGCGACTTAGTCGCAGCGGATCTCGCCAGACTCGATTGGCGCGCGCAATTCGGCGACGAAACCTTCGACGGCATTTTCCATCTCGCCTCCATCACCGACACGACACTGCACGATCAGTTCCCGCAGGTGCATGACAACGTTGAAAGTTTTCGCCGTTTGCTCGCCTTCGCGCGGCCGAATCGGACGCGCCTCATCTACGCTTCGTCCGCCGCTACCTACGGCGCGGCGAGCGGCATGAGCCGCGAAGCGGATGATGCCGCGCCGGCTAATGTCTACGCTTTTTCGAAGGTGATCATGGACAACCTCGCCCGCCGCGCCGCCTCCGACTGCCCAGAGTGGAAAATTGTCGGTCTGCGCTACTTCAACGTTTATGGTCCGCGCGAGGCGCACAAGGGCGTTCCTGCGAGTATGATTTTGCACCTCTCGCGTCAGATCAAGGCGGGCAAGAACCCGCGGATTTTCAAATACGGAGAGCAGAAGCGCGACTTCGTTTACGTGAAGGATATTGTCGACGGAACTCTGCGGGCCCTCGAGGCGAAGGAAAGCGGCATTTATAACCTCGGGTCCGGCCAGGCGCGCTCCTTCAACGAACTGATTGAGATTCTCAACAAGTCGTTAGGCACCAATTTTACACCCGAGTATTTTGACAATCCGCACGCACATTATCAAAACCACACAGAAGCCGATCTGAGCAATGCTCGGCAGTCGTTAGGCTACGAGCCGCGGTATTCGCTCGAGCAGGGTGTGGCTGATTACATGGCGTGGCTCTATCCGTAGCCGCACCGTCATAACGACAGCAGCGCCTAACAAAGCGAGGCGGTTAATAACTCCTCACTTCTTTGCGAGGAACGTCGCGTTTTCGTTTCCTTAACCCGGCGCCGCCGCGTGTGTCACGGGTCGAAGTTGGACTTCGCCGATCTCGAGTCGTAAGGCGCGGCGAGCGACTTCGAGGAAAACGTCAGGCGGGTCGGTGAGCGCGACCGAGAGATTGCCGGCGCTTGGTGAGTTGCGACGCAGCTGTTCCCTTTCCAAGAGCCGCGAAAGGGCGGTCGCGCAGTTGTGCGCGGAGTCAACCAGTTGCACTTCGTCGCCGGCAAATTTTCCAATCGCGGTGCGCAGCAACGGATAATGCGTACAACCGAGCACCAGCGTGTCGATCCCATCGACCAGCAGCGGCGCAAGATATTGCCTGACGACTCGGTCGGTGATTTCGCCTTCCAGCCAACCTTCCTCAATCAGCGGGACAAAGAGCGGACAAGCCCGGACGGTCAACTTCACAGACGGATCGATCGCACAAATAGCGCGTTCGTACGCTCCGCTCCCGATAGTGGCACGCGTGCCAATAACGCCAATGTGACCATTGCGCGTCGCTGCCACCGCGGCTTCCGCGCCGGGACGAATCACGCCCAGCACTGGGACGGATAAACTCTCCTCCAGCTTAGGCAGAGCAAGTGCTGAGGCCGTGTTGCAAGCCACGACGATTGCCTTGCAATTTTCCTCCAGCAACATGCTGGTAATCTCGAGACTATAACGTTCGACGGTGGCGGCACTCTTCCCGCCATAAGGGACCCGTGCGGTGTCCCCCAGATAATGAATCGTTTCGTTAGGCAAAAGTTCACGCAGTGCGCTCACCACCGTGAGTCCACCGATGCCGGAATCGAAGACGCCAATCGGTCGTTCGCGCCGCTGCTTTTCGGAGAATGTCATTTGTTGGACATTTGAATCGCGACGGATGGGGTTTGCGAATTTTTCGCCGGTGAGGGAGCCGCCGCACCTAACGGCTCGGTGATGGATTGGCTGTGCGGCGGTAAGCTTCCCGCCGCCGCCAGGATTGCCGGACTGTTAGCTTTGAAGTTCACCGCTCGATCGTAAGTTGCGATCGCCTGGGCAATCGCCGCACCCAGATGCTGGCGATAAGCCGACGTCGCAATGCGCGTGCCTTCCACTGGATCGTTAAGAAATCCCGCTTCCACGAGCACGCCCGGAATTTTGATTTCACGCAGGACATGGAAACGGGCGTGCCGTACGCCGCGATCGAAAACTGAAACCCGCGAGAGAATTGCTCCCTGTACGGCGGCCGCGAGGGCGATATTGGCCGTGTCGTGCGCGTTCCCTGGATAGGCGTGGCTCTCGACGCTCGCGGCTTGATCTTCGCTCGAAGCGTTTGAAGGCACTCCGCTTGGAGCAAGAACGTAACTTTCCAGGCCGGAACCTCCCGACGCGGAGTTGAAATGGATGCTGACGAAAACAGCCTTGGAACATCGGTTCGCGAAATCAACGCGCTGTTCGAGCGAAACAGTCTCATCGCCGGTTCGCGTCAGCTCAACCTTGAAACCCGCCCGCTGCAGTTCCGCGCGTGCTGCGAGGGCCACGTCGAGGGCGTAAGCTTTTTCGCTCCCGAAAGGTCCGGCCGCTCCGCTGTCCTCGCCGCCATGTCCAGGATCGAGGACAACGGTCTCCACCGGCCCCGCGCCAGCAATGCGATTTGGGCGAAGGACTGGTTCGACGATTTTGGAGACATCCATCGCTGAGATGAAGTTGTCGTCGCCCTGGACCAGAAGTGGAAAATCGCAGAAAAAGCGAAGGCCGTTGATGAAGAACTCGCTTGTTCCAGCCTGGGCGCGCAATCCGTGGTGTTTGTCGCCTAACGACACCGTGCGGCTCGCCTGAGTGAATCGCGTGAAACGATAAAACTGGGCCGCATTGGCGAAGCTCACGTAGTCGCGTCCCTCCGCCCGGATGATTTTCCATTCTTCTGCTGCGACACCGCAGTTTATGCCTGCCGAGAGTAGCAGAACGCACAAAAACATTTTCATGGCCGACGAAGCCGGAATCTTCCGGAGTCACGCGCGCGCCGCAAGCGCTCGAGCATCACGTCACCGGCGGCAAACCCTCTTCGGTATCGCCGGTATCGATGCCCTGGCGCAGTTTGCTGTGACGAATGCCGTAAAGGAAATAGATGATGAGCCCGATAATGAGCCAGATGAAAAAGCGCAGCCAGGTGAGCACCGGCAGACTAAGCATGAGAGCGGCGCAGAGAATCACTCCAATGATCGGAAAAACCGGAACGAACGGAACGCGAAAAGGACGATGCCGTCCCGGATCGGTTCGGCGCAGAACGATGACTCCGCAGCAGACGAGAATGAAAGCGAAAAGAGTTCCGATGTTGGTTAGGTCGGCTAAGGAACCGATATCGGTTAGCATCGCCACGACGCCGACGATGACTCCGGTCCAGATGGTGGTGATGTGCGGAGTGCGATAGCGCGGATGAATTTTGGAGAAATACTGCGGGAGCAAACCGTCGCGGGCCATCGCCATAAAAATACGCGGTTGACCGAGTTGAAAGACCAGGAGCACCGAAGTCATGCCCGCGAGCGCGCCTGCGCTAACCAAAGCCTGTGCCCAAGGCTTGGAGGCAAAAGCCGTCGCCACCGCCGCCGGATCGCCGAGATAGACGGTGTATTTTTTTATTCCGGTTAGCACGCCAGACATCAGCACATAAAGCAACGTGCAGATGATCAGGCTGGCCATCATCCCAATCGGCATGTCGCGTTGCGGGTTGCGCGTTTCCTCTGCGGTTGTCGAGACCGAATCGAAGCCGATGAACGCAAAAAAAACGATCGCGGCTCCGCTCATGATTCCGGTGAAACCAGTCGGCATGAAGGGATACCAATTTACCGGGTGAACCATGAAAGCGCCGAAGGCGATAAAGAAAACCACGACTGCGAGTTTGATGATCACGATGGTGGTATTGGCGCGCGCGCTTTCCCGAATGCCGTAAATGAGAAGCACGGTCACGGCGACAACAATGGCGAGAGCGGGAAGATTGAGAGCGATTGGATGACCGGCGATTATGGGCAGACCGGTGGACGAAAAATCATTGAGCGCGGCCCCGCCCTGCGCAACGACGCTGATGGCCGTGGCGGAGTCAGTTACTGCCCAAAGCGGAAACTTGAGCCCAAACAGGCTCCCGCAAAGCTTTACGAAATAGCCCGACCAGCCGACCGCGACTGCCATATTCCCGACCGCGTATTCGAGAATCAGATCCCAGCCGATGATCCAGGCGACCAATTCGCCTAACGTGGCGTAGGAATACGTGTAAGCCGAACCGGAAACTGGAATCATGGCCGAAAGCTCGCCGTAACAGAAGGCGGCAAAAGCACAGGCGATTGCCGCCACGATAAAGGAAAAAATCACCGCGGGGCCCGCCGCCGGTCGGCCGAGCGACACGGCGGTATGAGTGATCCAGCCTTGCAGATAATTGAGGACCGGCGTGTCAAAGAAAGAGCCCGCCGCCGCGGATTGGCCGGCTGCCGCTGTGCCGGTGAGGGCAAAAATTCCTGTGCCAATAATTGCGCCGATCCCAAGACAGGTGAGATCGACCGCACTGAGGGTGCGCTTCATTCGCCGCTCTTCGGTTTGCGATTCGCGAATCAGGTGATCGGGGCTTTTTGTTTGAAAGAGCTTCGAGGCCACAGATTCCTGATTCGTTAATGCGCGGAACGGCGGGTGCATCCTTGCACTGCGCGGTTTCCGCGGTCAAAATCTTTGTTTCCGGCGAACATCTTGAGCCTAACGATACGGCGATGGCGCGGATTTAGCTTCGGAAAAGACATGCCCGTTTTCTCCGCTGCGAATCTTTTCGCGGGACTGCTTTTTGGCAGTATCGGTTTCGTCGGTTTTATCTATGGCAAAAAGATGAGCCGCTGGAAGCCGATGTTACTTGGGCTTGTTCTTATGAGCTATCCCTATTTCGTCGAAAGCACGATCGCGCTCTGCGTCATCGGTCTCACCGGAACGGCTGCGTTTTTTTTGTTGGGCGAATAGGATAAGCGCTTCCGGCATGGACTTGGCGCGCGTGCTGAATAATCTCCCGTCGTGTCGGACGAAACGACGCCTCTCATTTTTGGTGATGCGGCGGCGGCTGAGCTAAGCCGTAACCGGGGACCGAAATGGTTCCGCAAGAAGTCGCTCAGATCGCTCACGAACTGCGAGAACTGTCACGCGCCGCTTTCCGGCCCCTACTGTGCACAGTGCGGACAGCCGGCGATCGACTACCGGCGCTCCTTCGGTTCGCTCCTTCTCGACGCGGCCGACGCCTTCTTCAATCTGGACGAACGTTTCCTGAAATCCTTCGGGCTGCTCCTCGTCAAGCCATGGCGCCTAACGATTGATTTCGTCGAGGGCAAACGCGTGAGCCACGTCCACCCGTTGCGCGTCTACCTTATCGCGAGTGTCATTTTCTTTCTCGTCATCAATTATCTTTCGCGCGGAGCGCATTTCCAGAAAGAGGCGACGGATTCGGATCATGCCGCCCTTATCATCACGGATGCTTCGCCCAGCCCGAAATCCGACGCGGAGAAATTTGCCCGTGACTTACGCAAAGAGATCCGCGCCGCCAATGCGGCACGTGAAGTTCCGCCGTCCGGTTCGGTTACGCCCGCACCCTCGTCTGGCGTTTCGCCTTCTAGTTCGTTAGGCGCCTCGCCCCCCGCCAAGCCGAAGTCGTCGAAAAAGAACATTTTCTCTGAGCTCGACCAGGACAAAGATCTCTCGCCTTTCGCCCGCTGGGTGAAAGACCGGGCGGAAGAAAAGATCGGCCCGACGGGTGACCGGGGCGATCTCTTCCTCAAGGCGCTGATTCAAAATCTCGCTCCGATGGTTCTTTGCTGCATCCCGCTCTTTGCGCTCGTCTTGAAAATTCTCTTCATCTTCAAGCGCCGTTATTACATCGATCACCTCGTCTTCGCGCTCCACACGCACGCCTTCGTGTTCCTGAGCACGGTCCTGATCATCGGCATCGGATTCCTTCTCGCCTGGAAGGCGCCTCTCCCGTTGGTACCGCTCGTTTGCACGTTTCTCAGCTTCGCAGTTCTGATCCAGCTTCTGATTGCGATCCGAAAGGTTTACCAACGAAATTGGTTCGGGGTGTTTTTTACCTTCGCGCTTGGCAGCTTCATCTACTTTGTCCTTCTCTGCGTGGCCTTTCTCTTCACCGCCGCGGTCACTCTAATCCTGCCTTAGGTTCGTTAGGCAATCCGCTCACAAGTATTTCTTTGGTGCAAGCTCCGACTTTCGATCAAGCAATGTACCGGATCATTCGCCGAGTCACTTGCTACTCCCGAGCCTGACGATTAAATCAGCGGCATGGGTCGTCAGTGGTTACACGCGAAACGTGAGGTCGCGGGTCTCAAGAAAGGTCAGGCAGTCGGCAAACTTGTGAAGGAAATCATGGTTGCGTCCAAGCTCGGCGGCTCCGATCCCGCCGGGAACCCACGGCTTGGCGCTGTCATCGAAAAAGCAAGAAAGCAAAGCGTCTCGCGCGACGTGATCGAGCGCGCGATCAAGAAAGGTTCGGGGAGCGGCGGCGAAAAACTCGAGCTCGAACAAATTCTTTTCGAAGGCTACGCGCCGCACAAGGTGCCGGTGATTGTCGAAGTACAGACCGACAACAAGAACCGGACGGCGCCGGAGATTCGCGTGCTATTTAAGCGCGGCCAGCTCGGCGCGCCGGGAAGCAACAAGTTTCTCTTCGATCATGTCGGTCTCGTTGAAGCTCATCACCTCGATCCGAATGCCGATGCTGAAGCGGCCGCGATTGAAGCGGGCGCTCAGGATTTTGTTCCCTTAACGAGCGCGGATGACCCGGAAATTCCGGAGAACGCAACTGGCGCGCGGTTCATCACCGCGCCAACGGATTTGCATGCCGTTTCGCAATGGTTGAGCCAGAACGGCTGGACGATCGTGACCAGCGAACTCGGCTATGTGGCAAAGAATTTTCCAGAGCTGAGTACTGAGGATCGCGAACAGGTGGGAGAATTTTTGCAGGCGCTGGAGGATCATGACGACGTGCATCGCGTCTGGGCCTCAGTTCGTTAGGCAAATTATTTCCGCCGGCGGATTGGCCTAAAGGAAAATCTCGGACGCCAGCGCGCCTTGCACAGCACGAAAATATTTTCGTTCGCAACGGCGACGATCTCTTCTACACGAAACGGAGAAATGTTGGCGGCGGCTTTGAGAAGCCCTTCAAATCCGGCGCGTGTCCATGCGTGAAAATGCACGTCAAATTCGCGCCAGCGCCGCGCGTTTTCCGTCGCTTGCCGCTGAATCTCGGCCTCCACATACGTCTCGCCGGTGAGGTATGGATGCACGTAGCGCAGATGTTCTTCGTAAGCTTGGAAACAGGTGCTTTCGCCGCCGTCGGTAAAGTCGCGCAGGACATGCTCGATTGTCGTTTCCGGCCGGTGGCGATCGAAAGTAAGGCGCATCTCGGGCACGACCAGAATAAATGGCTTCGATCTTTTCAGAACGCGCAGCCCTTGCACGATGGCACCTAATGGATCGCGCAGATGTTCGATGACGTGAGCAGAGATGAGAAAGTCCACGCTCTCATCCGGAATGCCGTTGAGTGTTTGCGCGTCGATCTTTTCGCCGCATGTGACCGCGCTGGTGCCAAAGAATTTCGTTAGGCCAACTTCATCACGGATGTCGCCGTAGATCGCTTCTGCGCCCTGCGGCAACGGAAATGGCCGCGCGCCCGCGCCAACTTCGAGACCCCGCCCGGCGAGAAAGCGATGCGCGATTTCGTAGCGCGCCCTCTGCAGGTTCGCCTCGTCTGGTGCTTCGAGAGGGTTATCGTTCTCCCCGGGAGGAAATGAGCAGTGCATACGCGGCCGTAGGTTAAGACAGAAGTTCGCGCGCGCGGGCGAGGGCTTCGGCAATCTTCGACGCGTCACTGCCGGCCCCGCGTGCGTTCTCCAGGCGGCCTCCGCCCTTTCCAGCGACGATTGGTGCGACTTGCTGGATCACGGCACCGGCCTGGAATTTGTTCGTTAGGCTCTTGGGCACCGTGGCAACTAAATCAACGCGGCCGTTGCTCGTGCCGGCGAGAAAGATCGGACCCGCAAATTCCGACTTCATCGCGTCTGCAATCCCCTGCAAGAGGTTTCCGTCGGCCTCGGGTATGCTGCTAACGACGGCTGGTTTTCCGCGATGCGTCGCGAGCAACTCGTGCGCGATCATGGCCGCACGCTTTTGCAGCTCGACTCCGGCAGCTTTCGCTTCTTTTTTTTCCGTCGCGCGAACTTCTTCGTCTGCCTGCGCGAGATGTCCCCCTCGCTCGTCAATAGATGCAGCCATCTCCGCGTTAGTTGCGGTCTTAAACTCCGGTAGCGGCGTCAGGTCGGGCTTCCGTTTCAATATGGCAGCGAACTTTTGATCCTGCTCCGCTGCGGTCGTCCGAGCCCATTCGCCAACTGCATTCCCGGCAATCGCTTCGATGCGCCGAACACCGGCGGCAATGGCACTCTCGCCAAGAATTCGAAAATGACCGATGTCGCCGGTCGCGCGCACATGCGTGCCGCCGCAGAGCTCCATCGAGTAGCCATTGAGTTCGTTAGGCGCGCCGCCAATTTGGACGACCCGGACGCGTTCGCCGTACTTGTCGCCGAAGAACTGCATGATGTCGGAGCGCTGCTTTGCCTCGGTGTAGGGAACCTCAGTCCAGGAAACCGAGTCGTTCTCAACGATCTTGGCATTCACCAGTTGCTCGACTTCGCGCACCTGCGGTTTCGTTAGGGCAGCGCTTGAAAAGTCGAAAGTCAACTTCTCCGGGCCGACGTAACTTCCCTTTTGCGTAGCATCGCGACTAACGATTTCGTGCAGCGCCCAATGAAGCAGGTGGGTTACGGTGTGATGTCGCTCGATCGCGGAGCGCCGGCTGCGGTCGATGCGAACAGTAACATGTTCGCCTAACGATGGAGCGCTCTCGTCCGCGAGAAGATGAATCCAGGTATCGCCGCTTTTGCGGGTATCCATTATTTTCCAGGATCCGGTTTCACCGATCATCTCACCGTGATCGCCGACCTGACCGCCCATCTCGGCGTAAAGCACGGAGTTATTAAGGACAACAGCTTTCCGGCCGCTGACTTCAAGGATTGCCTGCACGTCTGAGCCCGTGTGGTCGTGTTCGTAGCCGAGAAAATTGGTCGGCGGCTGCTCCGACATATCCGAGACTTCGATTACGCTTTTCTTCTGAGCCTTGCGCGCACGGGTCCGCTGTTCCTCCATCAATCTCTCGAAGCCTTCCGTATCGACAGATAGCCCGCGTTCGCGCGCCATCAGTTCAGTCAGGTCGAGCGGGAAACCGTACGTATCATAGAGTTCAAAAATTGTCTGTGCCGATAGCCCCGGGAGACTCCCAAATTCCGCTAGGAAAAGAGCAGAGTTGTTTGCCTCCGCATTCACTTGAAGGTCTCTAGAACCTGGTCGGTTAGAAAAGTAGGACTCGCCACTGCGAGTCCGAACGACAAGGCTTCTGATTCCTGGCGTTGCCATAGCTTGAATCATTATCGCGTGACGCGTCCCTTTATCGAAGATCTCTATTCCGCGATCTAAGGTGCGATTAAACGATTCTTCCTCGCGGTGGATCGTCGCTTTCACGTATTCTGCTCCAGCGCGCAGCTCGGGAAATACTTCGCCCATGTGCAGGCTGAGAACGTCGACAAGCTTGAAAAAGAATGGTTCGTGAAAGCCTAACGACCGGCCGTAGCGCACCGCCCGGCGCAGAATGCGTCGTAGAACATAACCACGCCCTTCGTTGCTTGGCTGGATGCCGTCGGCAATGGCGAAGCTGAGGGTGCGGATGTGATCGGCGATGACACGAAAGGCGATGTCGGTCGCGAGTTGAGGGTTGAAAGTTGAGAGTTGAGAGCCGGCTTCCGGCAGCGTCGAGCCGTATTTCTTGCCGCTCAGTTTTTCGATCTCGTCAAAGATGGGGCGAAAGATGTCGGTCTCGTAGTTGGAGATCGTGCCGCTGAAATCGGTCAGGTTCTTTGTCCCTTGGATAATCGCGGTGACGCGCTCGAAACCCATCCCAGTGTCGATATGACGCTGGGGAAGGGGAGAGAACTTTCCGTCAGCGTCGGCGTTGAACTGAATGAATACGAGGTTCCAAATCTCGATGCAGCGCGGGTCACCAGCGTTGACTAACGAACCACGCGTGTCGCCTTTGGGGGTGAGATCGACGTGCAATTCGCTGCATGGACCGCATGGGCCGGTGTCGCCCATCATCCAAAAGTTGTCGACCTTGTTTCCGTTGACGACGTGGATTGCGGGATCGAGTCCGGCATCGCGGAAGAGACGCGCCCACTGGTCGTGCGCCTCCTGGTCAAACTCCGCAGGTTCGTTAGGCCCAGGTTGATAAACCGTCGCATAAAGGCGTTCGGGCGGAAATTTCCAGCGCCTAACGACCAGCTCCCAGGCCCACTCGATCGCTTCCTTCTTGAAATAATCGCCGAAGCTCCAGTTGCCCAGCATCTCGAAAAATGTGTGGTGATAGGTATCGAATCCGACGTCTTCGAGGTCATTATGTTTGCCACCGGCGCGAATGCATTTTTGCGTGTCGGCGACCCGCGGCGGTTGCCACGGCGCTTTTTGCTGCCCGAGAAAAATCGGCACGAACTGGTTCATGCCAGCATTGGTAAAGAGGAGATTAGGGGCGTCGGGGAGAAGCGAGGATGACGGCACGATGGTGTGCTTTTTCTCGCGAAAGAAATCGAGAAAGCTTTGGCGGATTTCAGTGCTCGTCATGACGCGATCAGATTAGCCAGCCCGTTGAAGGGGTAAAGCCATTGGCCACAGAAGCCATTTTAGGTCGACATCGCTTCTGGCGCTGCTGCATGATTGCAAATCAACCAGGGAGGAAAGGTGAACGGATTCGATTTCAATCCAAGGAATGTTGCGCACGCAGGTGTTCGAGTCATTCCACTCTTGCTGCTTTCATTCACCGCGGTGTCATTCGTTGCAGCCGCTGATCTGCCAAAGACTCTCGGTTCTGGCGGTTCAACGAGTCTCACCGCGAGTGGAGATTGGGTGCAAGCGGGTTTCGATTCGTCACACTCCGGGTTCAATCGATTCGAGACACAGCTGAACCGCGGAAATGTCGGGAACTTGACTCAACTTTGGGCCTCGCAGGTCGGCGTGGGTTTGCTATATGCCTCCCCGGTGGTTTGCAACGGCAGAGTCTACATCGGCAGTGGCGATGGTCGTATGCATGCGTTCGATGCCGCCACCGGCGCGACATTGTGGGTGGGTCCGCAGCAAAATTTATTTTTTGTGGATTCTGCTGCGGCTAGTCATGGATTGGTCTTCGCCAGCTCGCTTTATTCAACGTTTCTCGCCTACAAGGCGGACACTGGCGAAATTGCCTGGACCTCCGAGCTTACGGACGTGCGGGCGCCTCCGACCCTTCATGGACGAACGCTCTATGTCGGCAGTTTCGACGGGACGCTCAGCGCATTGGATGCCCAGACCGGCACGACAAAGTGGTCGGCTGAGGCGGGTTGTTGCATCTTCGATCAGGCACCAGTCGTTGATGATGGTCGGGTTCTCCAAATGCGAACCGACCACACTTTGACCGCATACGACGCGCAAACTGGCGAACAACTTTGGAGCAAACCAGAGTTCTCGGTCGGGACGCAGGCCGCTGCTTATAGGATGGTATTTTTCAACCATTATCCAAACATCGTTGCGTTGGACACGGCGACTGGTGACGAGGTTTGGACAGCTCCTTTGGTCACGGGGGCCACAACTGGCGCGCCCGCGCTGGCCAACCGGCGTGTCTTTATCACCCAGTCGACACTCATGGCCCTTGACGCCGCTACGGGCGCAGTTGTTTGGGAGGCACCGGCTGCCAGTACTTGGGGCCCGTCGGTCGCAAACGGGGTCGTCTACGCTTCATCGCTAAACGGGGAATGGGACGCATTTGACGAGCGTAATGGAACGTTGTTGTGGTCGGTGACTCCCAGCAGTGGTTGCGGCGGCACTTGCGCGAATAGCACTCCGGTCATCGCCAACGGCACGCTCTATCTCGCCGGCCCGGATAATTATTTACGGGCGTACGGTCTTCCTCGTTAGGCTGGCAACCGCATGGGCGGTCCTCGGTTTTTTGGCCTCTACTTCTTTTCTTCGTCGAGCTTGGCTTTGACGGCGGCTTCGATCTCGTTGTAAAGCGCCTGATCGTTTTTCAACGTTTCCTTGGCGGCGTCGCGACCCTGGGCGAGTTGGGTTCCCTTGTAACTCATCCAGGAGCCACGCTTCTCGATGATCTGTTTTTCGAGCGCCAGATCAAGAAGAGCACCGGTGGAGGAAATGCCTTCGTTGTACATGATATCGAACTCCGCTTCGGTAAAAGGTGGTGCGACCTTGTTTTTTACTATCTTGACGCGGGTGCGATTGCCGGTGACGACGCCATCGGTCTGCTTGATTGCACCGATACGACGGATGTCGATTCGAACGCTCGAGTAAAATTTGAGCGCCTTTCCGCCGGGAGTGGTTTCGGGATTGCCGAACATCACACCGATTTTCTCCCGGATCTGGTTCGTGAAGATGCAGCAGGTGCGCGCCTTCGAAATGAGGCTGGTCAACTTGCGTAACGCAGCGCTCATGAGGCGCGCCTGAGTCCCGACAGTGGAGTCGCCGATTTCGCCCTCCAGCTCCTGCTTGGTGACGAGTGCGGCGACGGAATCAACCACGATAACGTCGAGCGCATTGGAGCGGACGAGCGTCTCGACAATCCGGAGTGCCTCTTCGCCGGAGCTCGGCTGCGAGACGAGAAGATCGTCAAGATCGACGCCTAACTTTCGCGCATACTGCGGATCGAGTGCGTGCTCGACATCGACAAAAGCAGCCAGACCACCGCGCTTTTGCGCCTGCGCGATAACTGTCAAGGTAAGAGTCGTTTTTCCGGACGATTCCGGGCCGAACACTTCCACAACTCGCCCGCGGGGTACACCGCCGACGCCGAGGGCGCGGTCGATCAAAATGTTGCCGGTCGGAATGACTTCGATATCGACGATTTTGTCATCGCCGAGGCGCATAATGGCGCCCTCGCCATAGTCCTTTGCGATCTGCTGAATGGCAAGATCGAGGTTCTTGTTACGGGCGGCGATTAATTTTTCTTCGGGGGATTTCTCTTCAGTTTTGGTAGCCATAAATGGGGTTCTCTTAGCTACGTCGGCCTCCGCGCCGCGCCAAGCAGAAAAGCGCGGCGACGCAAGAAAATGCGTCGCCGCGCTTTCGTTAAGGCGATTTCGGAAGTGCCGCTCGTTCGTTAGGGAACTGGCTCATTGGATGTCGCAATGTGTGAAGGCGGAACAAGATCCGAAGACCGAACCTGGCGGATGTCGAACGCGTCTGGGTCCCAGAGGACTGAAGTCGAGGTGCCAAAATGTGACAGATGGTTGTGGTGAACTTCATGTCTAGCTGATCGGTGATGGTTTCTTGAGTGAAAACCGCCGGCGCGCAGACTCCGAAACGATTATTGGAATCAAGGCCAACGTTGGAAAAGGAAAAAGGGGCCGGGTTAGACTCTTCTCGGGAGAATGTCATAAAAAAGAAAGCCGCAGGCCTTGCGGCCGGCGGCTTTCGCCAATGCGAACGTGTCGGTTTGAGTTACGAGATCGTGATTTTTCGCGGCTTCACTTCCTCCGCTTTTGGAAGGCTGAGCGTGATCACACCCTGAGCGATGCGGGCGCTGATCTTGCCCATGTCGATTGAAGGATCAATCTCAAAAGTGCGGCGGTAGTTGTGCGACCGCGATTCGCGATGGATGAGCGTGCCTTCAATCTTGGATGGAGAACGATGACCCGTAATCGAGAGCTCGTTGTTCTCGACTGAGATGTCGAGCCCTTCCTTGTTTACGCCGGGCATCTCCAGCTCCAGCGTGTAGCCGTCGGCGGTTTCGCTGATGCTGGCCGCTGGAGTGACAAATCGCTCGCTTTCGCGGGTGCTGCGTCCGTTGTTTTCGCGCATTAAGGTTTCCATGGTTTTTCCTTTCTAGAATTTCTTGAAGTGGCGGTACCTATTCCGTCGACTGGTTATTCGATTGAGACTTCGACCTTCTTCGGTTTTGCGTCTTCCGCCTTCGGAAGAGTGACCGTGAGGATGCCATCCTTGTAAGCTGCGTTGACTTTCCCGGAATCGACACGCGCTGGCAGGCTAATACTGCGGCGGAATTTGCCGCTAAACCGTTCAGTGCGCGTCGCGTTTTCAGCCTCGCCCGCAGAGGAGCTATTGCGCTCGCCACCGATTGTGAGCATGCCGTCGTGTAGCGAAATATCGATGTCCTCCTTGCGCATGCCGGGAACTTCAACCACGGCAACAATGTTATCGGCTGTTTGATACAGATCGAGTGCGGGAGTCCAACTGCTGAAGAGCTGACCTTGACGGGCACCAAGACCCATCATCGGCAGATCAAACAGACTGCTGAGCTCGTCGCGAAGATTGACCCAGCGGTCGAACGCCGGCCAGGTCATTTCTGGAGATTGATAACGAATTAAACTCATATGGTTTCCTTCCTTGATAAATAAATCTACTTGGAGCCGTTATCCAAAGCTGCCAGCATGCCAACGTTTAGGCTGGCGGCTGTTGGATCTATAACTCTCTGATAGATTGGATATTGGCCATGGACACTAAGCCTGGCCGTCGATCTCCTAATGTGTCATTACGACACATAGACGGATCTGCACCATCTCTTTTGGATGCGCCAAAATGTTACCCTGCTGAACTGTGGGGCGGCAATTTTATCGCTGGGAAATTGCCGGCAAGCCATAGCACTCTTACGTTTCACTGTGACTAACTCGGACGACGAGATTTTCATGCGAGCGGCGCTCGACGAAGCGCGTAAGGGCGCTGGCAAGACGAGTCCAAATCCCGCGGTCGGTGCCGTGCTCGTGAAGAAAAGTCAAATTGTTGCCAGGGGTTTCCATCGTGCGAGAGGATCACCCCACGCCGAAATCGAATGCCTAACGAATGCGCCGAAAGCTCCGCTTCGCGGGACAACGCTCTATGTCACGCTTGAGCCCTGTTCAACAACCGGACGTACTCCACCGTGTACCCAGGCGATTATCAAGGCAGGTCTTGGGCGAATTGTGATCGGCGCAACTGATCCAAACCCGCAACATCGCGGACGAGGGATTGAAAAGCTGCGCGCCGCCGGGATTGACGTGAGAAGCGGCGTCCTCGAAGCGGACTGTTCGCGGCTGAACGAAGCGTTTAATAAATGGATTGTAAAAGGCCAGCCGTTTGTTGTCGCCAAATGCGGAATGAGTCTCGACGGCCGCCTAACAAAATCGCCAGAGGAAGGTCACTGGCTGACCAGTCCTGCCGCTCGCCGTCACGCAATGCAACTACGGTCGCAGGTCGACGCCATTCTGATAGGGGCGGAGACTTTGCGTCAGGACAATCCGCACCTAACGACTCGCGGAATCCACGGTGCGCTCCAGCCGTGGCGAGTAGTGCTTACTCGCTCGGGCAAGATTCCCCTCGCATCTCATCTCTTCCATGACCGATGGGCTGATCGCACCATCGTTTATCGAGGCAAATCTCTGGCGCAGGTGCTGACTGAACTGGGCCGTCGCGAGATCATCAGCGTGCTGGTTGAGGGTGGTGGAGACATTCTCGGTCAAGCCTTCGACTCGCGGCTCGTCGACAAGGTCCACTTTTACCTGGCGCCTCTACTAACGGCTGGGCCGGTCTTTGCCGTCGGGGGCAAAGGAGTTCCCTCCACCGCCAAAGCGGCCCGTCTCTTAGACATCCATCACGAGAGGATAGGACCGGACTTACTTGTCACCGGCTATACACACTGGGGACAGGAAGGAACTGAATAATTTTCCGGTCTTGACGTCTGAATCAATGTTCGATGGAAGGAGGTGAGATTATGGGTTGGAAAAAGATTCTCTTGGTCGCCGCCCTTCTGGGCACTTTCGCTCTCGCATTCGCTCCGAAATCCGAGGCTGGAGTAGCAGTCGGAATTGGAATCGGCCTGCCAATAGCCTATCCAGCTTACCCGTACCCCTATTACCCCTATGCTTACGGCTATCCATATCCGTATCCGTACTACGGACCCTATGGTTATCCGGTGGTCTACGGTGGCAGATTTGTCCACAGCCATCCGGTCGTTGTTTTTCACGGCCACCATTCTGTGCGGCATCCAAGGCCGCACCCTCATTAGGCCGGGGAATTCGGCTCGGCAGTCTTTAATTCGGCAGCTTCGAGGAATCCCTCAAGCTGTCGAATTCTTGTCGGGTGCCGCATCTTGCGGAGAGCTTTGGCTTCAATTTGCCGAATCCGTTCGCGCGTAACCCGAAACTGCCGGCCGACTTCTTCGAGCGTGCGGCTGTAACCGTCAACTAAACCGAACCGCTGCTCGAGCACCTGGCGCTCGCGCTCGGTTAACGTCTCAAGCACGTCTTTGATCTTTTCTTTCAAGAGCGCGATCGCCGTCATGTCGCTCGGATTCTCCGCTCCTTTGTCCTCGATAAAGTCGCCGAAATTCGTTTCCTCACTTTCTCCAACCGGCGCCTGCAACGAAATGGGCTGCTGTGCCATTTTAAGGACTGCGCGCACTCGATCGACCGGAAGCAGGATTTCTTCTGCCACTTCCTCAGGCGTAGGCTCACGACCATACTCCTGGAGAAGCTGCTTCTGGACGCGCATGAGTTTGTTGATCGTCTCGATCATATGCACCGGGATGCGAATCGTGCGCGCCTGATCGGCAATCGAGCGTGTGATTGCCTGCCGGATCCACCAGGTAGCGTAGGTCGAGAATTTGTAGCCACGGCGGTACTCAAACTTCTCCACCGCTTTCATCAGACCCATGTTGCCTTCTTGGATGAGATCGAGAAAGGAGAGGCCGCGATTCGTATATTTTTTGGCGATCGAAATCACGAGGCGGAGATTGGCTTCGATCATCTCCGTCTTGGCCCGGAGCGCCTTGCGCAACCAGCTGCGTAACTCCTGATAGCGCTCGTGAAATTCATGAGACGAAAGCCAAAGAGCGTTCTCGATCTCGCGCAAGCGCGTGTCGCTTGCATTGGGGTGTCGTTGCTTTGGATGCTTGCGCATGTCTTCCTGAATGTTGCGCAACGCCGCATAATGCTCATCGGCCAGGTGAACGAACTCCTCCGTTACCCGCTGTTTGAAATAAAAATTTGGATAAAGCTGCTGTAGCTTCGCCACGGCTTTCTCGAAATTCTTGAGCTTCGCTGGGTCAGGCTGGCCGCTACGTGTCATCTGCTGGTATTGCCGGCCCAGGTCGACGCTCATCGTCCTCACTTTATTGCAAAGACGCGGGAGTAACTTCATGTAGCGTTCGCGGCTCTCGATTTTCTTATCGAGGATGACCCGATCGAAACGCTCGCCGCCTTCCGCGAGTTTGGCTGCCAGTTCCAGATGCGCGCGTGCTACAAAGCCGAAGCGGTGGATGCGCCAGGCGACATGGCTTTCGGCTTCCTCGATGCGCTTCGAAATTTCTACTTCCTGCTCGCGCGTGAGGAGCGGCACCTGCCCCATTTGCTTGAGATACATCCGCACCGGATCGTCGAGGATGTCGAGTTTCGGCTCGACCTTTTCCTCTTCATCGTCGACGTCTTTTTTGACGTCTTTGTAACGATCAACTTCGGAGGCTTCGATAATATCGATCTCCATTTTGCGCAGACGCATGAGGATGAGATCAAGCTCGTCGGGATTAGTCAGATCTGGCGGGAGTGCTTCGTTCAAATCATCGAACGTGAGATAACCTTGTTCCTTTGCCAGCTTGATCAGATCGCGCATGCGAGACTCGGTGGCGGCTCCGATCGGCAACGAGTCGCCATTCGCCCCGGTCAATTCATCGAAATGGGTGGCGCCGTTACTCGCGGAAGCAGACGCCGTCGATTTGCGACCTGGAGGCCGCCCGCGTCTGCGCTTCACGAATGGTCGTGGCGATTCCACGACCGCTTTTCGCGGACGACCGCGAGGACGTTTTGCTGGTCTGGCTGCCTTCGATTGGGCGGTGCCTTTTGACTTTGATTTTGACGGACGTCCTCGCCGCTTTGCGGTTCGCGCAACGGTCTTGCGTGGTTTTTTCGGACGGCTAGAGGCTTTCGATTTCTTGGTCAAGGCGATTTCGGTTGAACGAGAGTCGAAAAAGCAGGAAGTGCGCTAGCCCGCCGCGCACCTAATCAAGGTTCCAAGGCGCGAGACGGCGAAAACCGTGAAAAGTCGTCGAGCTGTTCTCGCAGGTCAACCACTTGTTTCTGCAACGCGACGACTTCGCCCGCGCTCAGACCTGGGAGCTTCATTCGGCTCTGCGCCGCTTCCAGACGGCGCCGTAGCGCGGGCTGGCGTAAACCCTGCCACCAATCGCGTGCCACCTTTTCGGCATTCGGTGGAAGTTTTTGCAAAAGCCAGGCCGAAACTAACGATTCTTCGTCCGCAGAAAGCGTGGACATGAATAGATTGAGCGAGGCAGGGTTGTCGGGGCGCAAGTTCGCTTCGAGAATTCGCGCCAGCATCTCACTTCCCGGAGTTTCCTTCACCACTTCCGGCCAGTCCTGCACCAGCAAATAATCGCGCGCCGCCAGGTCACGTAAAGCGAGCAGACAAAGCATCGCGATCTCATGACGCGGTGCCGGAGCGACAATGCGAGAGACGGTTTGCGGGGCACGAGCGGGCTGCGATTTTGGAAGAAGGGAAGCGAAGTCCGTCGCGCCGACTCCGAGGCGGGCGGCGATCTTGTTGATTACTTCGTTACGCATCAGCGGGTCGTGCACCCGCGTTGCCGCTTCAGCCAGTTCGCGAGCCACCTGCAGCTTGGAATTTAGGTTCGTTAGGTCAGCGGTCGCGGTTCGCTCTTGAATCCAGAAATCAAAGAAGTCGCGTGCCGCCGCGACGCGCGCGCCAAACTTTTCCGCGCCCTCCTTTCGGACTAACGAATCGGGATCTTCGCCCGCCGGTATTTCGGCCACCCGCACGACAAGGTCGTTCTCGAGCAGCGACTCGAGCGAGCGTTCCGTCGCTTTCTGTCCGGCGGCATCGGCATCAAAGCAGAGAATGACCTCGTTCACGTAGCGCTTTAAAATGCGCGCCTGACCTTCGGTAAACGCGGTACCCTGCGGAGCGACAACGTTCGTTAGGCCAGCCTCAAAAAGCGTGATGAGATCCAGCTGTCCTTCGCAAACGATCGCACAATTCGCGTCGATCAAACCACGCTTGGTCTTGTGTAAACCGAAAAGGATAGAGCCTTTGCGAAAGAGCGGCGTCTCGGGCGAGTTGAGATATTTCGCCGCCTGGGTGTCATTCGTTAGGATGCGGCCGCTGAACGCGATCACTTCGCCGATATCGTTGCAAATCGGAAACATGAGTCGCCCGCGAAAGCGATCGTAGATTTCGCTCTCCGGGTGTTCTTCATCCCGTAACTTCACCAATCCGCTCCGCACAATCGTCGAGCGATTGTAGCCGCGGGCGAGCATCCATTTCATGCACGCATCCCAACTCTCCGGGGCGAAACCGAGCTGCCACGACTTTGCTACCTCTATCGTTAGGTCACGCTTTTTGAGGTAGTCACGCGCTGGCTGCGCGAAGTCGCGCTTGAGCAGATTTTCCTGGAACCATTCCGCCGCCTCCGCATGGAGCTTGAGCAGCGTACGCCGCGCTTCGTGTTGCCGGTCTTCCTCTGCGCTGCTCCCGCGCTCCTCGATCAGCGGAATGCCCGCCCGCGCCGCCAGTCGCCTCACCGCAGTGGGAAAATCCACATGTTCGTACTCCATCACGAAGCGAAAAATGCTTCCGCCCGTGCCGCAGCCGAAACATTTGAAGGTCTGTCGCGCGGGATTGACGTGAAATGACGGCGTCTTCTCCTGATGAAACGGGCAGAGCGCGCGATAGCTCGAACCGGCGCGCTTGAGCGGAAAGTAGGAGCCAATCACTTCTACGATATCGTTCGCGGCCGCGACCTGTTCGATGGTGTCGTCGGGAATGGCCATATTTTTTCTCGTCACACACCCGGAAGACTGGCAGATTAGCGCAGCGTCGTTGAGGCTCCAAATCTTGTCATGTTACAGCGCGCAGCTCGAATTCTTCTTGGCCTGTTTTTCGCCCCCTTGTCGTTAGGTGGAGCGGTCGCGGCGGAGATCAACCGCGGGGATGTGGTCGTCCTGCCGATGGATCAGGAAATTTCTTCATCGCTCGCTCTCTTCATCCGCCGCGGAGTCAAAACGGCGGAAAGCGAAGGCGCTACCGCCATCGTACTCGACATGGATACTTACGGCGGCCGGCTTGATTCCGCGGAAAAAATCACCGGAATCCTCAACCACACAACCGTTCCCACCTACACCTATGTGAACTCCAATGCCGGCTCTGCCGGCTCACTCATCGCGCTCTCGACGAAACATATTTACATGGCGCCGGTGAGTGCGATAGGCGCCGCGGCACCGGTGCTTTCGACTGGCGAAGATCTGCCGCCGACTGAAAAGGAAAAGACGATCTCTTATTGGTCGGCGCTCGTTAGGGGAACCGCATTGCGAAATGATCACAATCCCGACATCGCGGAAGCCTTCATGAATAAAGATAAAGAGGTGAAAATCGGCGACAAGATCGTTCACCCAAAGGGCACGCTCCTCACTCTTAACGCGCAGGAAGCAACGGAAAGGATTGCCGGTAAGACCATCTTCGCCGAAGGCATCGCGGATTCGATCAACGAGTTAATCAAACAAGCCAAATTGAAGGGCAATATTGTCCGCTTTGAGCCAAGCGGCTTTGAGCAGCTGGCCTTTTGGCTGACGCAACTGGCGCCGCTTTTATTGTTAGGCGGAATTATCGGGGCCTATATCGAAATGAAGATTCCCGGCTTCGGTATCGCCGGTATTATCTCGATTGTTTGCTTCGCACTTTTTTTCCTCGGGCATTACTTTGCCGGGCTGGCCGGCTGGGAAGTCGTAGCACTCTTTGTTCTCGGCGTCGTTTTTGTTCTGATTGAGGTTCTGTTCTTCGGTCATTCGACAATCATCTTTGGAGTCCTGGGCGTTTTGCTCATGCTCGCTTCGCTCATCTGGGCAATGATCGATCATTATCCTGGGCAACGTTTCCTTCCGACCGGCGCAATGTTAAGAACCCCCTTGCTGAATCTGCTTCTCACCTTTCTTGGCGCCGCAATCCTCATTCTGATTCTCGCCCGGTTCCTTCCGCAAACGAGCATCTATCGCCGCTTCATCCTTTCGACCGCGAATCCGCCAGGGCCTTCCCTTGCCGTTGCCCCGCGCGCCTTCGCCACCGCCCGTTCGCTCGCTCCCGGCATGCGGGGCCGCGCCCTGACAATTTTGAGACCAAGCGGTAAAGCCGAGTTCGAAAATCGAGTCGTCGACGTCGTGACAGAAGGCGATTTTATCGCTCCGGAAACTCCGGTGACAGTAGTCTCAACCGATGGAATGAGGGTAGTGGTTAAAGGAATTCCGGCCTAACGAATCAAGGTCACATTGTTCCGCGGCCATGCTAGTGCGGCCTGCACGTACTGATGTCGCGCCATTCAGACTCTATGGAAAACGAACGCCGTCCATCTCCGTCGCGCATGACGCGAATGAGCCTTACTTATCTTGCCCTTTTCGTTTTCATCCTCTTTGCGGTTTATGCCCTGACGCACATTATTGCGATCGCACTTCAGCCTGGCGCTCAACCGCTGGCAACGTCTGTTGCCAATCTTTTGCACGGTGCGAAGAGGACGAGTTCGCACATTCTTTTTTTCGATCCGGGTTTTTTGCGATGGTTAGGCAGTTCGGCGCTTGTTGCGCTCGGCGTCACCATCACCGGTGTCGCACTCGCGTCGACCGCGGGTTATGCGCTCTCGCGTTTCAACTTCCTTGGATGGAGCGGGACTCTCTATGGACTAATCACTCAGATGTCGCCCGCCGCGCTCTTGCTCCTGCCGATCTTCTTCCTCTTGATTCGGCTTAGTCTGCTTAGCTCCTATTTGGGCGTCGTCATCATCTACGTCGCGACTGCTCTGCCGTTCTGCATCTGGCAAATGAACAGCTCCTACGATACGATTCCGTTTTCACTCGAGGAAGCGGCTAGAATCGAGGGTGCGACGCGTTGGCAGACGTTTCGCTTCGTAATCCTACCACTGGCCGCGCCCGCCATGCTCATCAGCACGCTCTTTTCCTTCCTGACGGCATGGAACGAATACATCATCGCCGCCATCAGATTCCAGAATGTAAAGCTGTTCACTCTGCCGCCCGGGCTAAGATTGTTGCTGTCCAATATGGACACGAGATGGGGATGGTACGCCGCAGGCTCGGTTAGCATTTCCGTTGTGGCGGTGATTGTGTTTCTGACTTTGAGTCGTTTCCTTGTTTCGAGTGCGAGCTCCTGTGAGGCGAAGGGTTGAGAGGTCGCGCGCCGACGTCCGCCCCAGGTCTGTACAGCCGTCGAGGTGGTCTAGTTTTCTTAAGATCGCGATGCCGGCGACGGCGCGTGTTTCAGGGCAATGCGCCCGGCGCGGCTCGAACGCGCAACCTACGGCTTCGGAGGCCGTCACTCTATCCAGTTGAGCTACGGGCGCAGCGAGCCGCAGTATAGCGACCCGGTTTTAAAGCACAAACCGCAACCTGCGGAGTCCCCCAACCGTAAAGGTGTAATGAATAAATAAAGGGCTGGCTTTCATCGCCCGACTGACTCCCAGTACCTGTTTTGTCCGCTTCGACGACAGGGACTCTTCCGGCCGCTTCTTCGCCCGCCCCTCCTGAGACCGGCGACATTCAGTTGCAAGCGATGCTTTGCATTTCGCGGGCGGCAAACTACGCTCCGCCCATGCCCTTCAAGATCGATCTGCACACGCACTCGTTCTTTTCAGGCGATGGCGTCTCCAGTCCGGAAGAGAACATCGCCTCGGCTAAGGCAAAAGGACTGCATGGTTTCGCACTGACCGACCACAACACAGACGACGGCGTTACCTATCTGCTAGAAAAGGGTCTCATGCGCGAAGACGGGATGCCTGTTGATAATTTCCTCATCATTCCTGGAGTGGAGGTGACAACGGCGGAAGGTCATCTGCTTTGCATCGGGGCGTCTCTGCCGTATCTCAAGGGCCGGGCGGCGCAGGAGGTTTGCGACCTTATTCACGAGCGCGGAGGGATCGCCATCCCGCCCCATCCTTACGATCTGTTCCGGGCAGGAATTCGCTTTTCCACGCTGGAGAAATTGCCAATCGACGCGCTCGAAGTTTTCAACGCGGCTACGACTTTGCGCCGCTACAACACCTACGCTTTCAAATACGCCCAGATGCGCGGCCTCCCCATGACAGCGGCGAGCGACGCACATCATCACGCGGCCATTGGGACCGCCTACACCATTTTGAACACGGAAGACTTTTCCGTTCGCGGCATCCTCGGGCAGATCGTGAAGAACAATGAGCTAAATCAGGAATACCTCACGCCTAAGGACAGCGTGCGCAAGACCTGGAATAACTGGATGCGTTTACGTCGTCGCAAAGTTCTGCCGTTGCGTTCCGTGGGTGCGGAGGGCTCGCCCAATGGCAGTTTGCCCTAGCGAGCCGGCTTTCCCACCAGACTTCCGGCCGGCGAGAGCTGTCTCCGCAAAAGTTCAACCGATGTCGCCGGCTCCTTGCAGGTGAAGTTTTCGCAGACGTAAGCGGCGGCTTTTCCTTCCAATGCCGCCATTCCCTTCAGCTCTTGCAATTTTTCCGCGAGATATTTTTGCCCTTCACCTCCGTCCGCCAGGAGTACGACCGTGTTTGGCAGATAATGGCGACGCACTTCTTCGAGAAGGTCGCGTGTCTCCGGCGAGTCCGGATGGCCTGCGACTACGATTTGTTGCGGTTTCGTTAGGCTCTTGTCGAGCGCGACCAGCATTTGTGGCATGGCGCTGGCGAAATGGTTCAGCGCCCCGGCAAACGCGGCGATCGTTTTGGTCGCTCGTGTTCGCATCTCCTTTGAGTCGCGGATTTGTCCAAGGCGCAGGAGATTACTGGCCGCGATCGAACTGGCCGCTGGCTCGGCGTTATCATTATCTTCCTTCATCCGCAGGACGATGTTGGGATCGTCGCTCCTGCTCGTAAAGTAACCACCGCCTTTCTCATCCCAAAAGAGCCGGTCTTGCGTCGCCTGCAATTGCTCGGCCAGCTTCAGCCAACGCACGTCAAAGGTTGTTTCGTAAAGATCGAGCAAGCCTTGAATGTAGAAAGCGTAATCCTCAGCGAACCCTGACACCTCTGAGGCACCGTTGCGATAGCTCCGACGCAGGGTGTGGTTTTTCTCGTCAAAGAGTTTTTGTCTGACAAACTCCGCCGCTTTGACCGCCGCCTCGCTGTAAGTCGGGTCGCCCAGGACTTGAGCCCCGCGAGCAAACGCCGAGATCATAAGGCCGTTCCAGCCCGTGATGATTTTATCGTCCAAATGTGGACGCGGACGTTTTGATCGCTGCTCAAATAGAGTCGCTCGGCGGTAACGCATCGATTCGTCGACATCCAGCTCGCTCCGGCCGAAATGCTTCGCCGTCTCGGCGAAAGTCTGCCGCTCGTAAAGAATGTTTTTGCCCGTGAACTCTCCGTGCGGATCGGTTCCCTCTGGCGCATTGCCGTTTTCTTCGACTCCGTATTGGTATGCAAACAACTCCGCGTACTGTCCCAGCGCATCGTCGAGCGCCTTTTTCGTCCAAAGATAAAACGCGCCCTCGGCTTTCTCGTTTCCTCCAGCCTTCGTTAAGCTGTCGGCGTCTTCTGCGGAGTAAAATCCACCGCCGGGATCCGTCAGGTCGCGTCGCACGTAATCGAGCGTATCGCGCGCGACCGACTCATAGCGCAAGTCGCCCGTGATTTGATAGGCATCAAGGTAAGCGCTCGCCAGTTGCGCCTGGTCGTAAAGCATTTTTTCAAAATGCGGCACCCGCCAAAGACCATCGACGGAGTAACGATGAAAACCGCCGCCGAGCTGATCGTGCATTCCGCCGGCCGCCATTTTGCGCAAAGTAAACAATGCCATCCCGAGCGCAGCGCCACCCGTCTCCGATTCCGGCGGCCAGCGATGATAGACATGGAAAAGGAAATTCAGTGTGACCGGCCGCGGAAACTTGGGCGCTCCACTGAAACCGCCTTCGGCAACGTCGTAACTGCGCGCGATTTGCTGGTAAGCGTTATCGATCAGTTTCACGTCGATCTTGTCCTTTTGGTCGGCGGGCGTTGAAGCGGAGCGCGCCAGTGCATTCATGATCTGGTTGCTGCTCTCGGAGATTTTCGCGTGATCGTTTTCCCAGGCGTCGGCGATTCGTCGCAGGACCTTCATGAAACTCGGCTGTCCATAACGATCATCCGGTGGAAAATATGTGCCGCCGACAAATGGTTTGAGCGACGGCGTAAGCCAAACGTTGAGCGGCCAGCCGCCGCCGCCGGTCGTCGCTTGGACGAAGATCATGTAGACACGATCGATGTCCGGCCGCTCCTCACGATCGACCTTGATATTGACGAAGCGTGAGTTCATGAAGGCGGCCACCTCTTCATTCTCGAACGACTCGCGTTCCATCACATGGCACCAATGGCAGGTCGAATAACCGATCGAGAGAAAGATCGGCTTCTTTTCGCGACGCGCTTTCTCGAAGGCCTCTTCTCCCCAGGGATACCAGTCGACCGGGTTATGTGCGTGCTGGAGGAGGTAGGGCGATTTTTCGTGGATGAGGCGGTTGCTATGTTCGACGTGCGCGGGTGGCGCTACGGTCGGTGGAGTTGGTGTCACCCTCCAACCTACAAGCAAAACTCGTGTGGCGCGAAAGCGGAAGCTCCTTGTCTTGCCGCCTCCCGCCCCGCAGACTCGGCCATGCGAAAACGGATCGCGCTCCTTATGACTTTGCCAATGATTCAAGCGACTGGGGCGGCTCTGCACGCTTTTGCCGCCGCCAGTCTGCGTGAGCGCGAGACTGTTGAAGGCGCTCCGGCCGATTCTCAGCTAACGATGAAGGAGATACCCAATCTGTGTCGCGCGGAATTCCGCAAAATGGCGCAGGCCGACCCGCAGGATCTCGAGTTGCCCGCGGCGAGGGATGTCTTCACCCGTTACGGTTTTGTCGTGCGGCCCTGATGTGGCTGACGCCCGATGAATGGCAGGCGACAAGTTTCACGCTTCTCGCTTGCGCCCTAAGCACGGCCTTCATCTTGCCATTCGGTCTTGCCATTGCGTGGCTTCTGGCGCGACGGAGCTGGTTCGGCAAATCGGTGATTGAAACCATCGTCACTCTGCCTCTGGTCATGCCGCCGGTCGCGACTGGACTTATCCTGCTCAAGCTACTCGGACGTCGCGGTTCGTTAGGCGGATTTCTCCATCGGCGCTTCGATTTCGATCTTGTTTTTACCTGGCACGCCGTCGTCATCGCGGCCGCGGTCATGTCGTTCCCACTCCTCGTTCGCACAGCGCGGGTCGGTTTTCAGGAGGTAAATCTGCGTTACGAGCAAATGGCCCGTTCGTTAGGCGCGGGCGAATGGCGGGTTTTTTTCACTATTTCGCTGCCACTGGCGGCGCGTCCCATTCTTGGTGGCATCCTACTGGCCTTTGCCCGCGCCGTTGGCGAGTTCGGGGCGACGATTCTGGTTGCGGGAAATATCCCTGGCGAAACGACGACGCTTTCGCTCCGCATTTATGAGGCGGTGCAACTTGGCCACGATGCTAGCGCCTATCGCCTGCTGGCAGTTTGTATCGTGATTGCATTTGTCGCCGTTTTTACGGCTGAATTTCTTTTGCGCAGGAGGGAGACGCGATGAAGCTCGAGTTGTGCAAGGTCAGGTTGCCACTCTCCGAATTCATCCTCGAGGTGGATGCTGAAATTACTTCGCCGACGACGGCAATTTTCGGTCCTTCCGGTGCTGGAAAAACATCTTTGCTTGAGTTGATTGCTGGATTGCGCTCGGCCGATTGTGAACTGATTCGCTTCAACGGCATCACCTTTGCCGACAGCTCTTCATCGCTCCTCGTTAGGCGACGACGGATTGGTTATGTATCGCAGGATGACTTGCTTTTTCCGCATTTCGACGTGCGCCGCAATTTGCTCTACGGGCGCCCCAGGCATCCCACTGATCCGGCGTTTTCTCTCGAACACGTGACGCGATTCCTGCGGATCGAATCGCTCCTTGCTCGGAACGTGCGGCAGCTTTCACGGGGCGAGCGACAACGGGTCACGATTGGCCGCGCACTTCTCTCTGAGCCGCGTCTGCTCCTGCTCGACGAACCACTTACGGGACTTGACGGCGAGTTGCGCGATGCGGTCCTCGATCAGCTCAAGGTTCTACCGGAGGAATTTGACTTGCCGATGCTTTACGTGACGCACGATCGCACGGAAGCGACCGCGCTTTGTCAGCAGGTCATTTTCCTCGAGCGCGGCCGAATCGTCAGGCGCGGAAAGTGGTAGAGCGATTCTCGCCGGGACTTGATTGCAGATCGAGTTTCGGTGCGGTTTCGGGCGTCCATGGGTTCCGCTGATGATTGCTCGCGAGAATCTGCTCTACCTGCTCGCGGATCAGGCGCAGCAATCCTCCGACATCGAAGTGATGGCGCATGGGCGTGTAGGGCGTGAGATTTTTTTCCGCCAATCGAAATAGACGCACGGCGGGATACAGCCGTCGTCCATCCTTCGGATGGTTTGGGCGCGCATGTTGTTTTTGCAAATGCACAAACCCGCCCGCCGCCTGAATCAAGCCTTTGAAATAATTGGAATCGTCTGACTTCGTCCGTAGCCAGAGATGCTCGAGCACATCATGCGCTTCGTAATAGCGTTGCTCGTTCCAACAGCGGAAGAATCCGATATAACAGGGATGCTCCGCGATATCATCAGGCTCAAAGCCGGGCGGCGCGCCACTCAGTTCCGCTACGAATTCGGAAATTCTTTGGCCTTTGTTCACGAAAAGCTTAGCTTCGTCGTGGCGGAGATGACCGGCAACCCAGCACGTTTTCTTTTTCCAGCGGAGGGCTGTGGCGTGCGCGGCGGAGAGGGATGACCTCGGTCGGGCTCACTTTTCTCCTTCTCGCGATCGTTCTTCTGGCTGCCTGCTCGGCGCTCTTTTCTGGGCTGGAGACGGCGCTTTTCGCTTTGAAAAGCCACCAAATCCAGCGCCTGCAGGGTCAGCATCCGTCGCTCGCTGAATTTCTGCGGACCTTTCGCGATAATCCGCGTCGTGTCCTCAACGTCCTCCTGCTCGGCGACACGATGGTTAATGTGCCGCTCGTGATTCTCTGCCTGGTCCTGATTTGGGAAAGCCCGCTCGGCAATCGCATTCCGTCGTGGCTCGCAGCGCTCGTCATTTTTGCCATCGTCGTTTTGCTTTGTGATCTGATCCCGAAGTTGCTTGCTCTCTCCACCGCCTATCGCATCTCGGCTTTCGGCGTTTCGACTCTCAAGCTCACGATGCCACTGCTCGACCGGGTCGGGCATTTTCTGGAAAACGCCAGCACTCTCGTGATCGATCGATTCACTCCCGCGAGATTGCGTGTCCGACCGCGGATGAGCGACGAGGAACTCGAGACGTTGGTCGAGATGGGCGAAGCCGAAGGCACTTTGCACGAGGCAGAAGGCGAAATGATCCAGGAAATTATCAAGCTCGGAGATAAAACGGCGAAGGATTGCATGACGCCGCGCGTCGACACTTTCGTGGTGCCGGATGATTTGCCTAACGATGAGGCGATTGCACTTTTCAAACAACGGCGGCATCGGCGCGTGCCGGTTTATGCCGAGACGCCCGATCAGATCGCCGGGCTTGTGGACGTGAAACAGTTTCTGCTCGATCCGAGTCAGCATTACACCGAAACGCTTATCCCTCCCTCATTCGTTCCGGAGACGATGCCCGCGATCGATTTGCTGCGAGGTTTTCTTTCGCACCCGCAAGGCCTCGCGATCGTGGTGGATGAATTCGGCGGCACGGAAGGCATTATTACACTGGGCGATATCATCGAGGAGATTTTGAGCGACGCCGCACCGCTTGGTGACGCGGGGCTCTACATCAAGCCGTTGGACGATGGGCGGTTTGTCGTGAGTGGGAGCGCTCGACTGGACGACCTCAGCGAGCACCTCGGTTTCGAGATCAGCGCCGATGGGATCGACACCATCGGCGGCTACGTTTTCAATCGTCTCGGTTATTTGCCTAACGTGGGTGCGCGCCTGGAGATTCCGCGTCTTGTCATCACTACGCGCCGTGTGAGCCGCAAGCGGATCGAAGAACTGCTCTTGGAAAAAACCGGTGCCGGCGCGGAAGCCGACTTCGCTCCTGGCGAGGAGATATGATCAGCTGGTTCGTCATCGTTCTTTGCTGGTTCGTTTCGTTCGTTTTTAACGGTATCGAGGCTGGTCTCCTCTCACTCGATCAAGTGCGACTGCGGCATCAGGTGAAGCAGCGCAACCTTTCTGCCATCCGGTTGGATCAATTGCTTAAGAAACCGGAACGGCTTCTGGCCACCATCCTTCTCGTCACAAACTTTGCCGATATCGCGGGCCTGCTCCTGCTCGCCCAACAATTGGTGCGATTGTTAGGCTCGGGCGGCTATTTGGTCGCGCTGCTCGTTGCGGGTCCGATCTATCTCTTCCTCCTCGGCGTCTTGCCCAAATCGCTCTTCCGCCGCTTTCCCTATCGCGCGCTCGCCGCGCTCGCCGGTTTACTTGTCTTCACCTCGTGTGCGCTCTGGCCTGTGTTGGAACTAGGCGCACGCATCGGGCAGTTATTTTTTCGCCGCACCGAAGCGCGTCCGCGCCTTTTCGCCGCGCGAGAAGACTTGAAACAGCTTACGGTGGAAAGCGAACGCCAGGGTGCGCTGACTTCCGTCGAGCGAGAGCTGATTCACAATGTGGTCGACTTCCGCACCGTGAAGGTGTCGGACGTGATGATCCCGCGGCGAAGTATGATCGCCGCTACACCGGAGACGAGCATTCCCGACCTCCTCGCTCTTAGCCAGCACACGGCAATCGATCGTATTCCGATCCTGGCGCAAAACGATCGCGCTCTCGGACTCGTGAATGTCTTGGACATTCTGCTCGACCAAAACCCGCCCCGCGCCTTACGCGACTACATCCGGCCAATTGTCTCCGCGCTTGAGACCGAGTCAGCTTACCGAACCATTCATCGGCTACGTGCCGCGCAATTGACCCTTGCCGCAGTCTTTGACGAAAGAAGAAAGCTTGCCGGGGTTGTGATTCTGGAGGACCTCGTTAGGCGACTGGTTAGGAGCGGCTAGGTTCCGCGGACCTTCTCATCAATAAGGCGCAAGGACCTGGAATGCCACCACCCGGCCGTTTTGGAATGATACCGTCTTTACCGGATACTCCACCGTCGCCGGGAAAGGATAATAGAATGGGTCCCAGAAGGGATCGGCGGCGTAGGCAAAAAAACGATGACCGTGGCGGATTCCGACAAACGAAACACGATTAGCAAAGCCCCAACCTCCATACCAGCCGGCGCCGTAGTAAGGTCCGTACGCCGCGCTCGTCGCCGTATAAACCCACGTCTCCGTCGCCTGGTTGTGCACCATCCCAGTCGTCTTCTGCCGAGGCTCACCCCACGCGAGATAAACAGCTTGCGACGACATGCCGCCACGGATTTTGCCCTCGGTGACAAGTGCACGATCCTGCGGCGAAAGAGCATCGAAGGACGGACGGTTTGCCTCGATGCGTGAAGAGACCGTGCTGCAACTAGAAAGAATCAACGCGCTCGTTGCGAACCACGCCAACAATACCCACGAAGACAATTGACGCTTCATATCTAAGCCTAGACTCGAGCCGGAAACCGTCAAACGTCGATCGCCCGACGGGGCCATTCCAAAAGTAACGAGATTGTTACTGGCCCATGTGTGCTCCGACGTCTTGATCAGCCTGACTCCCGGCGTTAGCCTCGCCTTCATGGAGGATCGCTTCGGCCACCGCATCTCGTATTTGCGGGTTTCGATTACCGATCGTTGTAACGAACGTTGTACCTACTGCATGCCGCAAGAGCTGCAGGAATGGCTCCCGCGCCAGGACATTCTCACTTTTGAGGAAACGCTCCGACTCATTCGGATCGCAAGTGAACTCGGCGTAACCAAGCTGCGAGTCACGGGGGGCGAACCGCTCACCCGACGCGATGTGATCCAGCTTTTTCGTCAGCTTCCTGGCCTGACGAACTTGTGCGACCTTGGGCTCTCCACTAACGGCACGCTCCTGGCACGCGAAGTCGAGCCCGGCCTAACGATGGCAGAAGCGGTCCGCGCCTGCGGTTTCAGATCGGTCAATATTTCGCTCGATACGCTTGATCGCGCAGAGTATGCGCGCATTACCGGTCGCGATCTCTTGCCGGATGTGATTGCTGGGATTGATGCCGCCCGTGCGGCTGGTTTTTCGCAGGTGAAAATCAATTCGGTCTTGATGCGTGGACGAAACGAAAATAGCCTAACGAGTCTGGTGGAGTTCGCTGCCCAGCGAAATCTTCTTCTGCGTTTTATCGAACTGATGCCGGTCAGCACAACTGACGTCCTCTCCGAAACAAATTTTCTGTCCGTCGCAGAAGCGAAGCGCACGATCGAGGAAGAATTCGGTCCGCTAATTCCGCAGCCGGAATTCAAAACCAACGGACCCGCCACGTACTACCAGGTGCCGGGGCGCGCGCAGCGCATCGGTTTTATTGGCGCGATGACCAACCTGCATTTCTGCGAAAGCTGCAACAAACTGCGCCTGACCTGCGACGGAAAGTTGCGTCCTTGTCTCGGCAGTTATCTCGAGTTCGACATCATGACGCCGCTGCGTGCAGGAGCGAGCGATGCAGAGCTGCGCCAGTTTTTCTTGGACGTCGTCGAGCGCAAACCCGAGCAGCACGATTTTCGTACCACCTACCAGCCCGGCCGCAAAATGGTCGCGATCGGCGGCTAACGCATGGCGCAACTGAGCCACATCGCGACCGATGGCAGTGCGAAGATGGTCGATGTTTCGGCCAAACCCGTCAGCTACCGAGAGGCAGTCGCCAGCGGCCGGATCGAGCTGCAACCCGCGACTCTCCAATTGATCGCCTCAGATCGGATTGCAAAGGGGAACGTTTTTGCCACTGCGCGTATTGCCGGCATTCAGGCAGCGAAACAAACAGCGCAGCTCATTCCGCTGTGTCATCCCTTGAATTTAAGCCACGTGGAAATTGGCCTAACGAGTGGCGACATCTCTATCGAAGTCACGTGTACCGCGCGCACTACCGCACAGACCGGCGTGGAAATGGAGGCGCTTACCGGCGTCGCTGTCGCCCTCCTTACCATCTATGACATGTGCAAAGCGGTCGACAAGAAGATGCAGATCGGTGAGATCAAGTTGCTCCGAAAAACGAAGTCTAGAGCAGGACAGGATTAGCAGGGGGAGTCGCCGCAAATTCTGTTTAATTATATCCAATCCTGTTTCCAATGCAGATCACCGTCGGCATCATCACCGTTTCCGATCGCGCCAGCCGCGGCGAATACGAGGATCTCGGTGGACCGGCGCTCAAACACGTAGCCGTTCAAAGCGGCTGGGACGTCCTTGCAGAAGCAGTCGTGCCGGATGATCTCACGCGGTTGCAGGAAACCATCCGGTCTTTTACGGAGCAAGGTTGCGGCTTGGTCCTCACGACCGGAGGTACCGGAATCGCGGAGCGTGACATCACGCCGGAGGCGATCCGCGGTCTTATGCGGATCGAGCTGCCGGGTTTCGGCGAAGTGATGCGCGCGGAGTCGATGAAGATCACCGCCAATGCCATCCTTTCGCGCAATCTTGCCGCAGTCGTAGGTCGATCGCTGGTCATCGCGCTGCCAGGAAAGCCGACTGGCGCGGTGGAATGTCTTGGCTTTGTCATGGGCGCGATTCCACATGGCGTGGCGCTCGCCCAGCGCGTGCCTACTTCTTGTTAGGGGAATTTCCTGAATCCAAAACCGCACCTCACCGCATCTCACTAGATGACCATGAAAAGAGTCCATTGCCTTCTCGCATTTTTGCTTTTGATCCTTGCCGTCACCGGTTGCGACTGGCGCGGGATTCGGGGCAACGGCCACGTTACGACCGAACAGCGTTCTCTCGGGAACTTCAGCCGCCTCGACGCAGGCGGTTATTACAAGGTCGAGTGGCATCCAGGTCCGGTATCGTTTAGCCTAACGACGGACGAAAATCTTCTTTCCCACATTAAAACCTCGGTGCAGGGGGACGTGCTGAAGTTGGAAATGCATGGTCCCATCTCGCCGACGAGTGGAGTGAAAGTCGAGATCACCAGTCCTTCTTTGACCGGGGCACGCCTGAGTGGCGCCTTGCAAATGAGTGCTACATCGCTCAGTGGCGGAACCTTTGCGCTCGAGACCAGTGGCGCGACCAAAGTTGCGCTCGCTGGCCAGGTGAATCGGCTGCTCGCCAGCCTCACAGGCGCAAGCAAGCTGCAGGCAGACGATCTGATGGCCCAGGATGTTGAGATCTCTGTTACCGGTGCCGGTAAGGCCGATGTTTACGCGTCGAATCTCTTGCGCGCCGCCATCACCGGCGCGGGTAACGTCAGCTACCATGGTAATCCCAAATCGGTCGAGAAAAAGATCGCGGGCGCGGGCAAGATCGAGGCACGCTGATGGTATGGCCGAAAAGTGATGGGCACACTTTTCCGCAATGGAGACGCTTGGCCTAACGAAACATTAGTGCTAGTCAGTTCCCGCCGCCACGACACTTGACCGTCGCAAGGAGAAGATCACAAACTTCGCGGGCGTGCCCGACACAACTCCTGTTTTTCCTGTCTTCGGTCCGGCGCATCTCGTCGTCATTGGCCTAACGATCATCATCCCGGTCGGCCTTGGTTTGGCCGTGCGACTGATCGGTTCGCGACGCATCGACCGCGCGGTCGGAAGTTGCCTCGCACTGCTTCTCCTCGTGAACTACTTCGGTTACGCTATTTATCTCTGGCACTACGAACAGTTTTTTTGGAAACAGGCGTTGCCATTTCAACTCTGCGATTGGGCGATGGCAACCGTTATCGTTGCGCTGATCGCCAATCGCCGCAGCTGGATGGAAGTCTCATATTTTTGGGGAATCGGCGGGACGTTCCAGGCGATTCTCACGCCGAATTTGCAGGTCAATTTTCCTGACCTTCGGGCGGTTAGTTTTTTTATCTCACACTGCGGCATCGTTGCTGGTGTCGTTTACTTTCTACTCGCGCGGCGCTTTCGTCCCACTCTCGGATCCGTCGGTCGCACCCTTCTTTGGTCGCAACTTTATCTCGTTGCGGCGCTCGTCGTCGATCATCTCACCGGTGTGAACTATGGCTTCCTTCTGCACAAACCGGTGGTGCATTCGATCCTCGATTTTCTCTCCGAGTCACGCTGGATTTATATCTTTCAGCTGGAAGGACTCGCGCTGTTTTTCTTCACCGTTCTTTATGCACCTTGGGCGATTGCTGCACTTTTGAGTCGAACTTCGGAGGGAGAGTAGTTTTTACGCCGACGGAACAACTTCGGTAAATTTTTGAGAGACGGAATTTTTTTTCGCAAAAACAAGCGCGGCGGCACCTTGCGACACGAAGCACAGGAAACCTGAACCTTGGGAGGGAAAACTATGTTGTGGACAATATTCGTTATCTTACTCGTGCTCTGGCTGCTCGGACTAGTCAGCTCTTATACCCTTGGTGGATTCATCCACATCCTGTTGGTGCTCGCGATCATCGTGCTGGTGATTAATCTCGTCTCCGGGCGGCGCGGCATATAGTCCGTTTCTCACGCTGACACATGAAACCGGCGGGCATCATCGGCATTATTCTTATCGTCATTGGCATCGTTGCCCTTGCCTATGGCGGATTTAGTTTCAAAGAGCACAAGAAAGACGTGGACATTGGTCCGGTGCAGATTGGGCACACGGAAACGCATACAGTTCCGATGCCCCCGATTTTAGGGGGTGTGGCGATTGCCGGCGGGATCGTCCTGGTGATTGTTGGCAGCCGAAAGTAGCCCGCAACTTGGTCTGAGAAAATCGCGCACAACGGTGCGCTAGATGTGGATGGCGTGCCCAAACGCCTGGCCGGCTGCTTCGTGAATCGCTTCGCTCAAGGTGGGGTGCGCGTGAATAGTCGCTTCAATCTCCTCATAAGTCGCTTCCAGCGTTATCGCCAGACCCAGCTCGGCAATCATCTCTGTCGCTTCCGGCCCGATGATGTGCGCGCCAAGAATTTCGCCATGCGGTTCCCCGATGATCAATTTCACGAAACCATCGGTTTCACCGATCGCGCGCGCTTTGCCGCTGGCGCTGAAAGGAAACTTCCCGATGCGGAATTTGCGACCTGATTCTTTAGCGGCGCGTTCCGTGAGGCCTATGCTCGCCACCTGCGGCTGGCAATAGGTGCAGCCGGGAAAATGGCGAATTTTGCGCGGCTCGGTTTGGCCGAAAATTCCTTCCACCGCCTGAATTGCTTCCCAGCTCGCGACATGCGCGAGCCATGGTGGTCCAATGATGTCGCCCACAGCGTAGATTCCTTTGTGGTTCGTTTGATAGCGATCGTCTGTTTGAATATAGCCACGATCGGTCAGCCCGAATTTCAGCTTTCCCGTAGGCAAAAGCGGCGACACGCCAATCGCGACCAATGCTACTTCCGCCTCAATTGTCTCGGGTGATTTTCCTTCAAACCTGAGACGAACGCCGTTTTTCGTCGTCTCGGCTTTGGCGGTTTTGGCCTCCGTCAGGATTCTGATTCCTTGTTTCGTTAGGGCACGCTCCAAGGCTTGTGAGACTTCGCTGTCTTCGATCGGCAGGACGTGAGGCAGCATCTCGATGAGTGTAATCCTTGTCCCAAAGGCATTGAAAAAGTAGGCGAACTCCACCCCGATCGCACCCGCTCCGATAATCACCATGCTTTTCGGTTGCGGCTCGAGGATCATCGCATCGCGACTGCCAATGACGCTCTTGCCATTGAACGAAAGCCCGGGCAGCGCGCGCGCCACCACGCCGGTAGCGAGGAGAATGTTAGGCGCGTGATGTGTTTCTCTGTTGCCGTCGTTAAGCTGGACCAACACTTCGCCTGGCTTCTCGAGCAACGCCTCGCCGCGCAGGTAGTCGACCTGGTTTTTCTTGAAGAGAAATTCAATTCCGGCGGCGTTCTTGTCCGAGACGTCACGCGAGCGCTTGATCACTTTGCTCCAGTCGAAGGAGAGGCCGTCGATCTTGAAGCCGAAGTCGCCCGCACGATGTTTGATGAGGTAATAGAGCTCTGCGTTGCGCAGGAGCGATTTCGTTGGAATGCAACCCCAATTGAGGCAGGTGCCACCGGCACGTTCCTTTTCGACGCACGCAACTCGCTTGCCCAACTGAGCGGCGCGAATCGCTCCTACGTAGCCGGCCGGTCCGCCGCCAATCACGATCAGATCGTATTTCATCTCGTCCGCAATCTAGCCGGGGCCCAACTGCTGGCGAGTCGCCAGGGGATACTCCAGCGTGTCGTTAGGCGCGGGACTCGTGCTTTGCCAGCATCTGCTGGAAGGCGGGATCGTTGCGCAGGCTTTCCCAGATCGGGTCGAGCCGGAGACTCGGAACGGTCAGCTCGCTAGGAACGGTGAGGAGGTGATCGAGGACTTGAATAGCCTCGGCATTTTGGCCGTTGACCGCATAGACTTCGGCGAGGATCGCGGAAAAGTTTGGTCCTTCGAACGCGTCGGCCGATTCAGGCCGCAGTTCCATTGCCCGTCTGGCCTCGGCCAAGGCCTTTTCTTTCTCGCCTAATTGAGCGAGGACACGTGCGAGAAGGGCGTGGCGGGAGGGTTCGTTAGGCGCTTCCCGCAAAGCCGCCTCGGCTTGTTCTTTGGCTTTCTGCAACGCGATCCCGCTTTTCTGCGGCTGGCCCATGCGTCGGTATATGATTGCCTCCTGCAGAGAGGCTTCGATCATGTGATGGGGGTTGGATTTTTGCACGGGCAAATTGCTCAGGACATCGAGCGCCTCCTGGTAATTGTTGTGCACCATGAGCACGTTGGCCTTCGCCATCGAGACTTCGTTGACAACAGATGGATCAAGATTGTTGAGTTGGCCCTCTGCACGGGCTTTCTCAAACTTGGCCAGGCAGGTCTCGGTGACGGTCAGATCTCCGCGGGCCGCGACCGCAAGTTGTGACTTCAAGCCCCAAATGGTGGTCGAGGTGGGATTAAGTCGCAGAGCGCGATCGACGACGCGCTCCGCCGCGTCGAACTGTCGCTGCATGCGATAATTGAAAAACAAATTCTGCAGCGGCCATGTGTCGTTCGGGTTGAGTTTTACCGCTCGCTCCAGATTGTCCGTCGACTCTTTCCATTTGCCCTGGCGTCGTTGAATCGCGCCGATGACCAGATATACTTCCGAGTCGTTAGGCAATCCGTTTTGCGCAACGGCAAAATCGACCAGCGCGCCCTCGTAGTCGAGCGCCCCATAGTAGCGCCAATAGCCACGCGCGAGATGGGCCTCGGGCGAAGCCGGCGCGAGGTCGAGAGCCTCGTCGGCGTACTTCTTCGCCAAATTCCGTTCGGCATCGGTGGGTTCGAAGTAGTGAAAGATCCAGCTATGCAGGATGGAGAGATTGGCGTAGGCGAGCACAAATTTTGGATCGAGCTCAATCGCCCGCTGATAGAGCTGTACGGCCTGCTTTAACTTCGCCTGATCCTCCAGGGAGGACTGCAAATTGTGCGCCTGGACAAAGGCTAGATATGCCTCGCCATTTTCCGTCGGTTTGTGGGTAATTTCCGCCTTCTCGCTCGGAGAAAGCTGCGCTTGCAGTTCGTGCGCGATCTTTTGCGCAAGATCGGTCTGGATAGCAAAAACATCGGTCAGCTCGCGATCGTAGTCCTCTGCCCAAATGTGGTGATCGTTCTCGGCGTTGATGAGCTGCACGTTCACCCGAACGCGATTACCCTCCCGTCGCACACTGCCCTCCAGGATCGCTCCAACCCCTAATTCTTTGCCGATCTCGCGGACGCTCTTCTGCTTCCCGCGATAAGGCATGACCGAAGTTCTGGAGATGACTTTGAGGTCGCCGATCTTCGAGAGATTCGTCAGAATGTCGTCCTGAATGCCATCGGCGAAATAAGCGTTCTCCGTCTTGTCGGAAAAATTTTCGAACGGTAAAACTGCGATCGATTTTTCCATCTTGGTGGCGGCGGCATGAGGCAGGAGGAAAAAGCCTGCGATCACGGAAAGGAGTACGCCCGAGCCGACGAGCAAGGTGATGTTGCGACGGCGATGACGGCGCGCAATTTCAGAACCATGATCCGGCGTAATTGACGGCGTGGTTTGAATGCCCTCGGGCGTCACGTCAAACGCCCAGGCGAGAAGAAGCGCGGGCGGAAAACCGATGAGCAAGAGAACGACGGTAAGGCGCAAAGCCCAGTTCGGTAGCTCCCAGGCGGGAAAGATGGCCGAAGCGATTTGGATAATGCCACCCGCTCCGATGACGTAAGCAACCGCGACGCGATAAACCTTGCGCCGCTTCAGTTCCTGAAAGAACCCGCTCATTCCTGAGACTTTCTCGCGCTGTCAGTCAGACGGCAACTCCGTGGAGATTGACCAGGCGCAAAGAGGACTCGTTCATTAAAAGCGGTCGGTCATTTGCTTAAAGCGCGGCTCGTTCGACAAAGGTTTCCAGGTAGGTCGCGCTGCAATTCCGCGACGGTGATGCCGGCTGGAATGCCTAACGATCGTTCGATAAGATCGAGCGCGGTTGTATAGTCACGACAATGGACGCTAATCCGCGCCCGGGTCACTGCCAGAATTGGCCCGTCAAACGAATCCCGGCTTTCCGGCAATAATTCGACGGCGCGCTTACCTTCGGCGACCGCTTCATCGCACCGATCAAGCCCGCCGCACGCTGCCCTCAAGAATGGTGGCTACGTCGAGTGCCTTACCGATCTCGCGCGCATTGTGTGCCTGCCCGCGAAACGGCATGACTGACGTCCGCAAGATTACTTTCAGGTCGCTGATCTTCGCCAGGTTAGTAAGGGGGTCGTCCTGAATGCCGTCAGCAAAATAGGCATTCTGCTCATCGCTGCTGAAATTGCTGAAGGGGAGGACGGCGATTGATTTTTCCAGGGGTTGCCAGCCTCCACGCCAGAAAACGAAGATGCCAGCCAGAATCGAAATCGTTAGGCCAGCCAGCGCCAGGACAAGGAGATTCTTCCCGGGGGCCGGGATAAGAAGGCGGACACTCGGCGCCTGCGGGTATTTCTGGAACAGCGTGGATCCTTCCAGGTCCAAGATCAAAGAACCAACCTGAAATCAGGGCGACCGGGAATCCGCCCAGGACGACGAAAACCACAAGACGAACCGCCCATGTCGGCAGCGCCAAGACTGGGAAAATTGTGACCGCGACCTGAATAATCAGCCAGCCTGCAACAGCGTAACCGACAGCTGCGCGATAGACCTTGCGCCGCCGCAACTCACACAGAAATCCGTAAAGCCGTCAATTACGAAAGGAATTTGCCAAATCTACGCAGCCGCTATTTGTCCGAAACTCACTTGATACCAGATGCGAAGACGGTTTGAAAGTGTGGGCTCTCCTTTTCGCGGGAGACGACCGTTACTTCAATCTCGCTGAATCCCGCCTCCTCGAGCCATTGCTGCAGCTGCGCCTCGCTGAACCCGAGCCAGTGATCGGCGTAAAGCTCGCGCGCTTTTTCAAAACGATGACTGAGGAGATCCAGCACCACAACGCGTCCACCGGTTTTCAAAATGCGATGAGCTGCCTCGATCGCGCGCTCAGGATGAATCGCGTGATGCAGTGCCTGACTGAAGATTGCCAGGTCGGTCGAGTCCTTTTTAATCGGCGGATCTTCGATGTCGCCAAGGCGATACTCGAGATTCTTGAAGCCGTGTTTCTTTGCCAGTTGCGAACCGAACTCGACCATCTTGGGTGCATTGTCGATTGCGATTACTTTCCGCGCCTTTTTGGCCATCAACTGCGAGAGCGTTCCCTCGCCCGCGCCGAGATCGGCCACCACCAGCGGCGGCAGCATCGCAATCATGGTATGCGCCAGGGCCTGCCAGGATCGGCCCGGGCAGTAGCTGCGACCGAAGCGTCCCGCAAGCTGGTCGAAATATTCACGCGCCTTGTCCTGTCGTTTCCGCAGAACGATTCTTAGCGCGGTGCGGTCGCGGCGGGTCTCCGGCATCTCGCGCGCGAGGGTTCGAGTCAGCTCGCTCACCTTGGCGCGCCGCGGATCGAGCTTCGCGCCATTCGTTAGGCCATAATAGACGTTCTTGCCGGCGCGTCGATCCTCCACCACGCCGGCGCGTTTCAGTTGTGCGAGATGACTTGAAATTCGCGACTGGCCCATTCCCAAAATATCCTGCAGTTCCGCGACCGAGAGCTCCTCTTCTTCCAGGAGGGAAATCAGGCGCAGCCGGGTAGGGTCAGCCAGCAGGCGGAGGAAATTAATGGTTGACGCCATGAGAACAAGAAACGATATATCGACGTATCATGATTGGTCAATATGTTGAATTCGTTCCGGCGCTAAGGAGTTGAAGCTTCGCGAACAATCCAACTGCGACCCGGTTTAAATTCTTCAATCATTCAACTCTTCCACGCACATGCTACGCCGTTTTATTTTTTCATCCGAATCGGTCGGGGAAGGTCATCCCGATAAAGTTTGCGATACCATCTCCGATGCCGTCCTCGATGCCTGCCTGCGCCAGGATCCAAAGAGTCGCGTAGCTTGCGAGACCTACGCCAAGAGCAATGTCGTCATCGTGGGTGGTGAGATTACGATCCCGAATCTGCGCAACGGTTCACAGCTCGAAGACGTCATTCCGATCAACAAAATCGTCCGCGATACCGTCCGCGAGATCGGTTACACACACGACGACGATGTCTTTCACGCCCGCAAGATTTTCGTCAACACCGTCATCACCGATCAATCGGGTGACATCTCCCAAGGGGTCGACGCAAAGAAGGCGAAAGGCAAGAAAACCGCCGAACAAGGTGCCGGCGACCAGGGATTGATGTTTGGTTTCGCCTGCGACGACACCGAAGAGTTAATGCCGGCGCCGATCATGTTTGCGCATCGTCTCGGGCGTGAGCTGACACGGATCCGCAAGAGCGGCAAGGCCGAGTGGCTCCGACCCGACGCCAAGTCGCAGGTCTCGGTCATCTACGAAAATGGCAAGCCGGTCGGGATATCCAACGTCGTCATTTCGACTCAGCACACCGCGGACAAGGAACACGACGAGATTCAAAAGTTCTGTATCGAGAAAGTCATTCGCAAGGTCCTTCCCAAATCCATGCTGAATGGCGTGACCCAGTTCCTCATCAACCCCACGGGGCGTTTCGTTATTGGCGGTCCGCAGGGCGACACCGGGCTGACTGGTCGCAAGATTATCGTGGACAGCTATGGCGGTTGGGGCCGGCATGGCGGCGGCGCCTTCTCAGGTAAGGACCCGAGTAAAGTGGATCGTAGCGCGGCTTACATGGGTCGCTGGGTAGCCAAGAACGTGGTCGCCTCAGGCCTGGCGAAACGATGCGAGATCCAGTTCGCCTATGCGATCGGTTATCCCGATCCGGTAAGCATGGCCATCAATACTTTTGAAACTAACACCGTGCCGGAAGAAATCATCGAACGCGCAATCAATCGCGTCTTTTCCTTCAAACCAGCCGACATCATCGAACAGCTTGACCTTCTCCGGCCGATTTATTCCAAGACGACGAACTACGGCCATTTCGGCAAGGATGATCCCGATATCACCTGGGAGAAAACAGATAAGGCCGCAGCGTTGAAAAAAGCTGCCCGATAATTTTGGAGAAATATCCTATGACTACTAAGACTCTTATTGAAACCAAGACTAACGACTATAAGGTTGCTGATATCAGCCTGGCTGATTGGGGACGCAGAGAAATTGGCATTGCCGAAAAGGAGATGCCCGGGTTGATGGCGATCCGGGAAAAATATGCTCCGGCCAAGCCTCTTCAGGATGTGCGCATAAGTGGCTCCTTGCACATGACCATTCAGACTGCGGTGCTCATTGAGACGCTGGTCGATCTGGGTGCGAGCGTGCGCTGGGCGAGCTGCAATATTTTCTCCACCCAGGACCACGCCGCCGCCGCGATTGCGAAAGCGGGTGTGCCAGTTTTCGCCTGGAAGGGTGAAAGTCTTGAGGAATACTGGTGGTGCACCAATCAGGCGATCTCGTTCCCGGATGGGAAAGGTCCGCAACTTGTGGTCGATGACGGCGGAGATGTAACACTGCTGATTCATAAGGGTTATCATCTGGAAGAAGGGAGTGAATGGGCAAAGTCACCGAGTGCCAACAAGGAAGAACAAGTTATCAAGGACCTGCTCCTCGAAGTACAGCGCGAGAATCCCTTTCGCTGGCACGAGCTGGTGAAGGAGTGGCGCGGAGTTTCCGAAGAGACAACCACTGGTGTGCATCGGCTTTACAAGATGCAACAACTTAATCAGCTGCTCGTCCCGGCCATCAACGTGAATGACTCAGTAACAAAGTCCAAGTTCGACAATCTTTATGGTTGCCGGCATTCGCTGGTTGATGGTTTGAATCGCGCCCTCGATGTCATGATCGCAGGCAAGGTGGCGGTTGTTTGTGGTTATGGCGATGTTGGTAAAGGTTGTGCACAGTCGCTTCGCGGCCAGGGCGCGCGCGTTGTCATCACCGAGATCGATCCGATCAATGCCCTGCAGGCAGCAATGGAGGGTTTTGAGGTAACAACCTTGGAGGACACATTAGGGCGCGGCGACATCTACGTTACAACGACCGGTAACCTGGACGTGATCACGTTCGATCATATGTCGCGCATGAAAGATCAGGCGGTGGTGGCGAACATTGGCCACTTCGACAATGAGATTCAGGTCGATCGCCTGAACGAAGCTAAAGATGTTAAGCGGACTAATATCAAGGCACAGGTGGACAAGTACACTTTCGCCGACGGCCATGAGATTTTCCTGCTCGCGGAGGGCCGGCTTGTAAACCTTGGCTGTGCTACGGGTCATCCAAGCTTTGTTATGTCGAATTCGTTTTCCAACCAGGTGCTGGCTCAGCTCGATCTTTGGAAAAACAAGGATACGTATAAGGTTGGCGTTTATGTCCTGACGAAGAAGCTGGACGAAGAGGTCGCCCGCCTGCACTTGAATAAGATCGGAGTGAAGCTGACCCAGCTCACGGAAAAGCAAGCAGATTATCTCGGGGTGCCGGTAGAAGGTCCTTACAAGTCCGATCACTACCGCTATTAACTTATTCGATCGACAGCGAGGAAGAAAGGCTTTCTCGCCCAAGGTCGTCGGATTCAGCCATCACTTCTGAAACGGCTCCGCGTCGCCCAATGGTTGTCGCGTCAATGATGCGGTATCGCCGGAAGAAAATAGAAGAGGATGCCAATAATTCCGTAGACGGAAAGCAGCTGCACACCTTCCAGCCAGTTACTCTCGCCATCGCCGCTGATCTGTCCGACGATCCAGACCGAGAGGACAATGGCGACGATTTCGGGCAACGAAAATTCAAGAGTCATTGGATCTCCCAGCGCATAGGAACTGAAGATCAGCACCGGCGTAACGAACAGCGCCATTTGCAAACTCGAGCCAGTCGCGATGCTAAGGCTTAGGTCCATCTTGTTTTTCCAGGCTGTATAGACAGCCGTCGAATGTTCCGCCGCGTTGCCGACCAACGCCACGACTACCACTCCAACAAAGGTCTCGGTAAGCCCGAGAGATCGGCGGGCGGATTCAATCGAACCGACGAGAAACTCGCTCAGCCATGCGACGAACGCGGTCGCGATAGTCAGGGCGGCAATTGATTGCCAAAGCGGCCAATGGTCTTCGGCCTCGCTTTTCTCAGTCGGACCAGCAAAGAGTTCGCGATGGGTGAAGAGATGGAAAAAGAGCGAACAGAAGTAAGTGACGAAGAGAACGACCACGATGGCGAGCGAAAGTTTTTGTTCCGCCTCCTCGGACCATCCGCCGGGTCGCGCAGCCGCCGCGCGATGAAAGACGGTTGGGATGAGCAGTGCAATGGCGCTCAAGCCTAATGACGTAGACGAAATACGCGCCGCCGTCTGATTGAAGGTTTGCTTTGGATAGCGCATCCCACCGACGAGAATCGACGCGCCGAGGACAAGCAGAAGATTACCGATAATCGATCCTGTGATCGAGGCCTTAACAACGCCCGTCAGTCCTTTGCCTAATGCCACCAATGCAATGATTAACTCGGCTGCATTTCCAAAAGTAGCATTGAGAAACCCGCCGAGGCCAGCGCCAGAACGAGTCGCCAGCTGCTCGGTAGCGCGGCCCATCCAGCCCGCGAGAGGCACGATTGCGATGGCGGCGACGAAAAAAAGCAGGCTGTCGTTGTGCCACGCCGTGACATACCGCAATGCGATTGCGACCGGCACCGCGACGAGCAAAAAATCGAGCGGCGTAAAAGACCAGTTCTGTGAGCGAGTGCGAGCCATATTTCAAAGCAATGCTGGCTTGCTTTCGGCTCCAGCACAATCGTTAGACGCGCGATAACGCTCCCTCACCCTTGCAGTTGCGCTCTTTCCTTGGACCTAATTCACCGCCGTAGGGGTGGATCGGCTCGAGAGAAAGGCAAGCGGAACCGCGCCTAGCGACGAGGCGTGATTTTCCCGAGCTTATCAGATGACAGGCGTTAGGGCGTAAACTTGTAGATGGCCCCTTCGCCGTCGGCCCCTCCGTGGACGGTCGCGCCGTAAAAGACACCGTTCCCTCCATCGACCATGCCCGCATAAGGGAAGGCGCCATCGGGCGATCCCGCAAAAAGATGCGGCAGAGTCTCGTGCCAGGAGCCGCTCTGACTCGGTGACAGCGCAAAGATTGTTCCGCTCCCAAGGCCGCCTTCACTGGTCGTGCCGTAGAGATCGCCCGCCGAATCAGAAACCAGGTTACTGATCGAACTGTTCCCATCCTGGCCCGACCTAAAACTGTAGATCACTTTCTCGGTCCAGCTTCCGCCGCTGCCTCTGGTCAACTGATAAGCTGTCCCCAAATCATTGGTTCCTCCGTAATAGGTCGTGCCGTAGAGACTGCCCGCGGGGCCAAAGAGCAGCGCACCATAGGGGAAGCTTCCGTCGGGTTGGCCCAGGAAAGCGTATAGCGTGCGGAGCATCCAACCGGATGTTGCCTGCCCGAGTTCGAAAATAGTGCCATGGCCATTGTCGCCGCCCGTGGTTGTTGCACCAAAAAGGTGGCTGCCGCGAAGAAGCATCCGGCCCGCCGACCCGGAGGAACCATCCGAGCCGCCGGTGAAGGAATGAAGCACGCGAAAAGCCCATGAACCGTTAGATTTCGGATGCAGGTTGTAGATGGTTCCCAAGCCGAAGTCGCCTCCCGTAGGAGTCATCCCGAAAAGATTGCCCTGCGTGTCCACAGTTACACGCGCACCTGGTCCAGATCCATCTGCACCCGTGAAGGAATGAATGACGGACTGAGTCCAGCTGTCTCCAGACTTGGTCAGCTTGTAAACGACTCCGCACCCACCTTCGCAACTTCCCGAACCACCGGTTACGGCGGTCCCATAAAGATTGCCCTCTGCGTCGAGACTTACTCCTTTATAAGGCTCACCGCCATCGGCGCTGCCAGTGAAGCTATAAAGGACGGTATGGACCCAACCGCCATTGACCGGCGATAACTCCCAGACGGTACCGCCGCCAAACTCGCCACCCAAAACCGAAGTCCCGTAAAGATTACCCGCGGCATCGATCTCGACGTCAGTGTCGAGATATTCGCCATCCTCATCCCCGGCGAAGCTGTAGAGGATCTCGGTCGTACTTCCGTGGGCCACTGTGGACCACAGCGCGAGGACAAGGAAAGCCGCCGCACCACCAACCAGAAGCGAGAAGCGCCGCACCCGCCCGACGATCAAAGTCGTTAGGCAAAAATCGAAATTACCCGTTGTTGTCATAGGCTGCGCTGTAGCAGAAAATTTACCGGAAGAACACTACAAAATGGTTACAACATTTCAGTATATGTAGGGATCTGACAGGTGAAAAGCGTCGCGGACCAGCTCCACGCGCGGCGTCCCGCCCGCCGCCAGCACCACTTCGACAATATCGAAGCGAAAGAGAATGTCGGGATTGCCTAACAATCGCAACCAGGCGAGTGCGCCTAACGAAATGCGCCGCTGCTTGCCGGGATTGACCGCTTCCAATGGCCGTCCGAAATCTTCTCGTGTTCGTGTTTTTACCTCCACGAAAACCAACATATCGCGATCGCGGCAAACCAGATCGATCTCACCGCCTTGTCGGCCTCGAAAGTTGCGATAAAGAATCTTATAGCCTTGCCGACGCAGGTAGCGCGCGGCCAGCTTTTCGCCGCGCGTGCCGAGGCGCAGATGCGCTGAGCCAGAAGGGGAAAAGCGGCTGCGCCACCGGTTCAAATGAGCGGCGATGGATCGGACAGGGACCGTATTCATGGAGTTTCTGGAGGTGTAGTTCGGTGCCGTAGCCTTTGTGCTGACTGAAACAATACTGCGGGAACTGCGCGCAAAATTCACGCATTAAAGCGTCGCGGGTCACCTTTGCGATTACGCTCGCGGCAGCAATGCTGAGACTGAGGCAATCACCGTCGATGATTGCAGTTTGCGGGAGTGGGAAGGGGAAGACCGAAAGTCCATCAATCAGGACGTGATCAGGCGGAATTGTCAGGCCCGCAACTGCGATTCGCATCGCCTGTTGCGAGGCGCGGAGGATGTTGATCCGGTCAATCTCTAACGAGTCGACGATTCCGATTGCCCAAACGATCTCAGAATGATTCGTTAGGTAGCAAAAGATCTTCTCCCGTAATTCCGGCGAAAGTTGTTTCGAATCCTTCAGCTCGCGATGCCGAAATCGCTCCGGTAAAATCGCAGCGGCTGCGACTACAGGTCCGGCCAGCGCCCCCCGACCGGCTTCATCAATCCCGGCGATGCGGAGGACGCCCAACGCACGCAATCTTTTTTCGTGCCGGAATCCACAACGGCGAGACATCTCGTACCGACATTAAAGAATTTTTTGACTGCCGCGAACGAACTGTTCAGCCAGGAAATGGCGATTTCTGAAAGGGTAATCTGTAAGGGAGAGCTGCAATTCAATTATTCAGAGACCACCTTTATTCCCGCACCGCAGTAGCTTCTTTGCCCTTGCGGTGACGCAGGTAGTTAAGCTTGGCGCGACGCGCTTTACCTTGCTTTTCCACTTCGACTTTGGCGATGCGCGGCGAATGCACCGGGAAAACACGTTCCACGCCTTCGCCATACGAGATGCGTCGAACGGTGAAAGTCGCATTGATTCCCCTGCCTTTGCGACCGATGACAATTCCAGAGAAGATTTGAATCCGTTCCTTGTCGCCTTCAACGACCCGGGTGTGCACACGCACGCCGTCGCCGACTTTGAATTCCGCCACGTTGCCCTTCTGCTGCTCGTCGGAAATGGTGTCGATGATATTCATAAACGGGTCCTCCGGTGGAAAAAAATCGGGCCGCATAGGTAGCGCGGCGAAGAGAAATTGTAAAGAGTTTCCCAATCTGCCTTGGCTTGCGACGCCCAGGTAAGAGTAGGCAGGGGAGTAAAAACGAAGATTGGTTTTGTGCTCTGGGATGATTCATCACTTTGCTAGCTAGCGTATCGCCAATGATTGCGAAAATTACTGGAGCGAGAAATGAACAGGTCAGTTGAGGGCGGATGTTTGTGTGAAGGGCTGCGTTATCGTTTGCATGAGCCACCAGTGCGGGTCGGTGACTGCCATTGCGTCGATTGCCGACGGGCAAGCGCGGCCGCGTTTGTGACATGGGGCGTAGTGAATTTGAAGGATCTTGAGATTCTCTCAGGCGACCTGCGAAAAGTGAGATATGCCGGTCGGCTTCGTTCTTTCGCGGCCTGCTGCGGGACTCCGTTATTTTTTCAGGACGAGGAAGATTCAATTACGATCGACGTCACAATTGTTTCACTGGATCATCCGGAACGCTTTGCCCCAGAAGTCGCAATTTGGACGGAGGATCGTTTGCCCTGGGTGGCGATTGATTCCCACGTAAGAGTCTTTTTGCAAGGGAGAAAACTCTCTTGAAAAATTACCCAGTAGCCGTGGCGAATAGCTCAACTTCGGCGCCGGACTCTTCCGGATTACGATTAAATTGCAGATCGTAAAGCCGTCGATAATAGCCGGAGTTTTCCAGCAGCTCTGCGTGCGAACCGATCTCTTTGATCAGGCCTTTCTCCATCACGACAATTTGGTCGGCAGAAAGAATGGTTGAGAGCCGATGCGCAATCGCAATTACGGTGCGTCCGAGCGCCAGTCGTTCCAGCGCAATCTGGATCTGCTGCTCCGACTCCGAGTCGAGCGCCGAAGTGGCTTCATCGAGGAGCAAAATCGGCGCGTTCTTGAGCAATGCCCGGGCAATGGCAATGCGCTGCTGTTGACCACCGGAAAGAAGACAGCCTTTATCTCCCACAATTGTCTCATAGCCATCCGGCTGGGCCATGATGAAATCATGCGCATAGGCAGCCTTCGCGGCGGCATAGACTTCATCGGGCGTCGCATCGAGCCGGCCGAACCGGATGTTCTGAAAGATCGTATCGTGGAAAAGGAAAGTATCCTGTGAAACAAGCCCGATCTGCGCGCGGAGCGACTGCTGCGTCAAAGTGCGCAAGTCTTGTCCATCGATCCGGATCACGCCGGTCGTCGGATCGTAAAGGCGCAGGATAAGGGAAAGGATGGTGCTCTTGCCCGCGCCGCTCGCCCCCACGAGAGCGAAGCTCTTCCCCGGCTCGATGCGCAGGCTCAGATCGCGCAACGCGTCGGCGACGCCGCTCGCATAACGAAAAGTCACCCGCTCGAATTCAATCAAACCGTGGGAAGAGGGGAGCACGACTGCGCCCGGTTGATCGAGAACGGTCGGGGTCGAATCGAGGATGCGGAAGATTTCCACCGTCGCCTGCACGGACCGCTGCAAGGTGATGTGAATGCGGCTGAGGGTCTTGATCGGATCGTAGAGAATAAAAATGCCGCTGATGAGAGCAATGAACTTGGCCGCCGGCAGGTTCTCGACGTAGACGTAAAAGAGCGCCATGCCAACGCCGATCGCGGCGATGATCTCGACCAACGGGCCAACGGCCTGTATCGAGCGGACGAGACGCATCGCGTTGTCGAACTGGATGCGGTTGCTGCGTTCAAAGGATTTTTTCTGATGCTCCTCGCGGCCGAAGGACTTGACCACCCGGATGCCGCCAAAGGTCTCCTGCATGGTTACGACCATTTGGCCGAGTTCTTCCTGCTCTCCTTTGACGGCTTTGCGCGCGCGCCTGCCATAGAGGCGAAGCGGAATCAGGCAGCTCGGGAAGAGGATCATCGTCACGACCGTGAATTTCCAATCCATGTAAAGGAGCACGCCGATGCCGCTGATGATCGTCACGGGCTGTTTGATGATGTCGGCGCTCACGCTGGAGAGTGCCGTCTGCATCATCCGGGTGTCGTTCGTGATGCGCGACATGAGAAAGCCCGAACGCATCCGGTTAAAAAAGTCCATCGAATGGCTCAGCATCTTGCCGAAAAGCTCATTGCGGATATCGGTCACGACTTTGTTGCTCACCCAGTTCGTGTAGTAACTCTCCGCGTAGTCGGAGAGGCAGCGCGCGGTCATGACGGCCGGGATGAGTAAACAGTACCAGATCATCAGCGAATTGATCTTGGGGCCGTTCTGCATCACGGTCGGGTTGGAAATGATCGCAGTCGGCGCTGGTGCCGCGCCGTGGAAAATGAAGCCGGTGACCTTGGCGATCACCAATGGCAGACAGGAACTGATGCCGCCGGTGAGGAAGCCAAAAACCAAGCTGGCGATGAGGCGGAACTTGTAAGGCATCGCGTAGCCGTAGAGCCGCTTGTACGGACCCCACGCCTGGCGAAGGGTCGTCAAGAAGGGCTGCTTTTGTTTAACTTTCGCTACAGGCGGGATCTTGCTCATATCGCGCGCGCTGTCGGCGTCGACAGCAGGCTCTGCATAGCATTGATCACCTGGTTCGTCGAGATTTCCTTCATCGGTTGGGGTGCCTGTTTTGGAACAAATTCCCGGACTGGCTCGGCGATTCCCGCGCGCAAGATCACCGCTGGCCCGCCCCGCGGCCGCCAATGAAACGGATTTGTTGGACCAAAGAGTGCAACCTGCGGTGTGCCGATCGCACCGGCCAAATGCATCGGAGCCGAATCGATTGTCAGAAGGAGACGCGCCCGCTCGATTAATGCCGCCAGAGTAAGCAGGCCCAGTTTGCCCGAAAGATCGACAACCGGCCGACGAAGGTGCGCCTTAATCCGCACGAGATGTCTTTGTTCCAGGCGCGATCTGCCACCAGTGAGTACGATACGAAACTTACTTTCAGGGATCCCGTCAGCTACTTCGGCCCAGCGCCGCGCCCGCCAAAACTTCTCCGCCCGTGCCGAACCCGGATGAATGATAATGAAATCATCGTGCAAGCCTTCTCGCTCGGCCACAGCTGCGGCCTGGCTTTTCGCCATTTGCGGTAGAGCGAGGTGAATCGCGCCCGACGCGTTATGCACGCCGAGCGGTGCGAGCAGCGCAAGGTGGTGATCGACTGTATGAACGAACTGTACCTGTGAAGGGACGAATTCGTTGTAACTCAATTGTCGCAATGGCTCGCGGCGGATGGTGTCGTAGCTAATGCGTTTCTCAGCGCCGGAAAGGAGAGTGAGAAACGCCGAGCGATCAGTGCGAGAAAAGTCGAGGCAATAATCGAATTTCGCGGCGGCGAGTGCGATCCATTGTGCGGCATCGGTCACACCACCGCGCGCGACAAGGGCGCGATTGAGGCCTGGAATTGCAGGAAGTAATTCACGGGAACCGGACGCGACAGCGAGCGTGATCTGCGCATCTGGGAAATCTTTCCGCAACGCGGCAATGGCCGGGACCGTCAGGATCAAGTCGCCAATGCGCTTGAGTTGAAGCAAAAGGACGTTCAAGCAGGCTCTAACACGCCTTTCGCATCGCCTTTTCGTAAGCATCGAGAAGGCGCGCACGAAAATGGTCCCACGTGAAATTCTCTACGACGCGTTCTCGAGCTGCGACACTCATCCGCGCCACAATTTCCGGATGATCGTAGAGATGTTGAATCGCCGCCGCGAGAGCATCGACGTTCGCCGGTGGAATGATGATGCCTTGGATACCATCTTCGACAACATCGCCAGCTTCACGCGTGGTGATTTGCGGCAGACCACAAGCCGCAGCCTCGTAGGTGACCTTGGCGCTGCCTTCGCATTGCGACGGGAAAACGTGAATCGTCGACTGGCGTAGATATTCCTCCGGGTTGGGTGTGAAACCGATCACTTTAATGTTATTCCGCGCATATTGTTTCAGATATGGCTCCATCTCTCCATGGACCGCCCCTACCAGCCACAGCTCCGCGTCTTTCAGGTTGAGCCCCGTCCAGGCCTCAAGCAGGTGATGCACCCCCTTGCGCTCGATGAGTGCCCCGGAAAAGACCGCGCGAAAATGCGGTGGCCTTTCCCCCGGCGTGAATCGTCCCACGTCCACACCGCGCGGAAGGTAGTAAAGCTTTTCCTCTGGGAAATCCTGCACGCGAAATGTCTCAGCCGCCTTTTCGGAAAGGACGAGAATCAAATCCGCCAGGTCGTACTCCTCAAGATAGCGATCGCGATCGAGAAGGAGATCTTCCTTCCAGCGTTTGAACCAGGGTCGATGCGAATTTGCCGGCGCGATGCTGGCTTGGGAACGCTTCGCTTTCCCGCGGTCGCGATGCCAGGTGGGAATTTCCAAGAGCGACGGAATCTGGCGTTTGCGCGCTTCGCGCAATGAAAGGAGGCAATCTCCCGACCAGCTGTGAAACAAATCATAGCGCCCAGTGGCGAGATGGTGCGCGGCAATCCAATCAAGATATTTCTTTTTCGCGCCATAGTAATAAGGTGAATCGAGCGAAGAAAGCAGCCGCACCGGATGCCAGCGTAGCGAATGAATGCGCGCAGCCGGAATTTCGCTCTGGCGGTTGTCGTAGGCGATTGCTTTCCCCAGAAACCCGCCGCGCCAGGAGGCACGGAGCGTTTCAAATGCATCCGTATCCAAGCCCGAGCCGCCGATACGCGCAAAAATCGAATAAAGGAGATACTGCGGTAACCTGCGTGTTGCCGACCCTTTCGAGACTGCGCGCGGCGGGCTTTTTAGAGTTTCACCCACCATCGCCCCACCATTATTGTAGGTGAATGCGAGCAAGTAAAGATCGAACTCAGTCGTGGCCGCGCCGGTGAATCATCCACGCCTGACGATCGGTCTCGTTCGCCGCGGCCATTCCGAAGTCGGTGGTGCCGAGACCTACCTTAAACGTCTCGCCCGCGGTTTGAGTGAAGCTGGGAATCCAGTTCGCCTTTTCACCGATGCGGCCTGGCCGACGCGTGAATGGCCTTGGGGAGCGATCACGCGCTTGCGTGGGGAGACGGCGCGGCGTTTTGCCGACGAGCTGGAAAAGACCGAGCCCCATCGGCATTGCGATCTCCTTCTCAGCCTCGAGCGCATCTGGAAGTGCGATGTCTACCGCGCAGGGGACGGGATTCACCGGGCCTGGCTGCAGCGCCGCGCCGCGGCCTCAAGTTTTCCGCGGCACTGGCTCGACCGATTTAATGCCAAACATCGCGAAATCCTCGAGCTGGAGAAGGCACTCTTTTGCGGTGGGGCGCGCCACGTCATCACCAACTCGCAAATGGTGAAGCGTGAAGCCGAGCAATTCTACAAATACCCCAGCGCGCAAATCGATGTTGTGCCTAACGGCGTGCCGATGGCCGATTTTCATCCTGACCCAGAGACGCGCCGCTTGCGGCGAAGAATCCTGCGGCTGCACGATGAAGAAATTGCCGTGCTCTTTGTTGGCTCGGGTTGGGAGCGCAAAGGTTTGCGCTTCGCTGTCCAGGCGGTGAAGTCGTTAGGCAAGAACTTCCACCTCATCGTGGCTGGTCGGGGCCGAAGCCGGATGGCGCGCGGACGTCATGTCAGCCGGCTCGGCGCGGTGCGCGACCTGCCGGCGCTCTACGCTGCGGCCGATATTTTCCTGCTCCCAACCCTTTATGATCCGTTCTCCAACGCCTGTCTCGAAGCGCTCGCAGCCGGCCTTCCGGTCATCACAACTCGCGCCAATGGTTTCTGTGAAGTCATCGACCATGGTTTTCACGGCTCGATTCTTGAGGACGCTTCCGACATTGCTGAGCTTCGCGCAGCGCTGCTCTTTTGGTCGGATCCCGAGCGTCGGCACGAAGCCCGTCGCGTCATTCAGCAACGCGCGTCTCATTTCGACATTTCGGTAAACGTCGAACGAACGCTGGAGGTGCTCCATCACCTGCCAAGGGCGGCCGCTTCATCAGGAAAAATCCGAAACACCTGATCGAGCCGGGCAATCTCGAAGATCGGACGTACTCCCTCCTGCAAGCTGCAGAGCGCGAACTTCCCGCCGTAATTGTCCACATTTTGCATCGCCTCGATGAGAACCGCGAGCCCCGAGCTGTCGATATAAGTCACCTTTGAAAGATCGACCACCACCTGTGACGGCTTCTGTGCAATGATCGAGCTGAGTGACGCGCTCACCTGCGGCGAGACGTGCAAATCAATTTCGCCTTCGAGAGGCAGGATGGCCGGTGGAGTCTTTGCCATGATAGCGGGCAAAACTCGTCATCCTTGCCCGCCGCGTCAATCCTTCGGTCGATTTTACCAATCCAGCTCGCGCATCACGACCTCGGTGTCAGCCAGGTCTTGAAAGATTCGGTCTGGCTGATACGACGCCAATTCCTGCCCTGAAAAATTTCCGGTCGCGATCGCGATCGTGCGAGCGCCGATCGCCTTTCCGCACGCGATGTCGTGTGGTGTGTCGCCAATCACGTCGATATCCGCCGCGGTAAATTCGCGGCCGTGTTTTTCCTCAGCGCGCTTGCGCGCAAACTCTCCCAACTCGTTGCGGTCGTAATGATCGTCGGAGAAGGCGCCGAATTCGAAAAACTCCCAGAGGCCATAATGCTCCAATTTCAATTTCGCTCCGCGTTTCACGTTTCCGGTGAGCAGCGCGAGGACAATGTTTGGGTTTGCCTGCAGCCGCTCCAATAACTCCCGCACTCCTGGCAGAACTCGGCCTTTCCGCCGCGGGAGTTCATCCGCCAGTAACTCGACATATTGATTCAGAAATCGCACCGTATTCGATTCGTTAGGCTCAATTTGCTGCTTGCGCAGGATCTGGTGAACGATTCCGGCGTCGGTGCGTCCCGCGACTTCGATTCCATCCAAATCGTCGGTGATTCCGCACTGATCGCGCAAGACATCGCGCAAAGCCTGCACCCCCGCGCCCGCTGAATTGATCAGCGTGCCGTCGATATCAAAGAGAAGCAGGCGCTTGGCAGCGGAGGTTTTCAAAACGGAGATTTCGGATTGAAAAACTCATCCGGCAATCGGAAATCTGCGGTTTGCGCTCGGAAATTTATCGCGGCCGTCTCGCGCCTTCGCCCACCGGTTATTTGCACGCGGGTCACGCCGCCACTTTCTGGCGCGCGGAGGAGCGCTGCCGTGCGCGAAATGGCAAGCTCATTCTGCGGATCGAAGATCTGGATCGTGTGCGTTGCCGGCCGGAGTTTCGCGCCGCGATCGAGGAAGATTTGCGCTGGCTTGGATTGCATTGGGACGAAGGTCCATTTCTGCAAAGCGAGCAGTGCGCTTTCTATCTCGAAGCCTGGCGGAAGTTGCGCGATCGCGGGTTGATCTATCCATGCTCCTGTTCGCGTCGTGACATCTTAAGCGCCGCCAGCGCGCCGCACGTGGAAGATGACGAAGCGATTTATCCCGGGAGCTGCCGGCCCGTTGGCCTAACGATTTTCGACGCGCAAGAACCTGCCGGAGTTACCTGGCGATTTCGCGTTTCCGAGGGCAGGCAAATGGAATTCGAAGATCGCTTCTTCGGAGTGCAACGCGCCACGACGGGAACTGATTTCGGTGACTTCGTTATCTGGCGCAAAGATGATGTTCCAGCTTATCAGCTGACTGTTGTAGTGGACGACGCTGGCATGCGGATCACAGAAGTTGTACGTGGCGCCGATCTTTTGCGCTCCACTTTTCGGCAACTCTTGCTCTACGCCGCGCTCGAGCTCGACCCGCCGGAATTCTGCCATCAGCCACTCGTTACGGACTCATCAGGCACTCGTCTCGCCAACGGCACGACGCTTTCAGCCTTCGCGGGCTTGCAGGCGGCGGGGCTTTCGCCTGACGACATCCGGGAAAAGTTTGTGCCTTTAGGGTCGCGGTCCTAACGGATTTTCTGGAGGCGACTGCGATCCTCACTTTTTCTGGAAGATCTCCACTGCATTCCATGCTTCCTCCGGCGGCGTGGCTTCATATTCGAGCGAGCGCTCGAGATAAGTCCTGGCAAGGAAATCCTGAGGGTAAGACTCGAGGAAGCGGCCGAGCAAAATCTTGGCTCCGCGGAAATCGCGCTCGCGAAATTTGCGAAAACCTTCCTCATATGTTTCCAGATGCCGCAACAGATCGGGATCGATCTTTTCCGTGCGTTCACCGATGAGGGTTGCGATTTCTACCGGCCGGGATTTTCCTTTCACCTGGACGCGCGCGACGGAGCGAACATGAAATTGGTCGCGCACAAACTCGGTCGCGTTCGGGCCGAGGATAATGTCGATGCCGTAGATTCTCGTTAGGCCTTCGAGACGCGAAGCCAGGTTCACGGCATCACCGATGACTGTCGGGTCGGCCTTCTCCTGCGAACCGATGTTGCCGCAGAGGACGTCGCCCTGATTGATGCCAATGCCGATGGCAAACGGTGCAATTCCTCGGGCATGCCAGTCTTGATTCAAAATTTTGAGTTCGCGTCGCATGTCGAGCGCGGCTCGCGCCGCCATCCGCGCATCTTGCGTTGAGCCCTGGCTGCGGACATTGCCCCATACCGCCATGACAGCGTCGCCGATAAACTTGTCGAGCGTGCCGCCATTGGCAAAAACGGCGGCAGTCATTCGACTGAGGTATTCGTTCAATTGCCTAACGAGCGCTTCCGGATCGGCATGCTCCGTCAGGCTGGTGAATCCGACAATGTCGGAGAATAAAACCGTCGCGGGAATGCGGACGCCCTTCAGGCTGCTGTAAAAGCTTTCCGGATTATCAAGGATTTCCTGGACCAAGTTCCTGGAAACATAGCGTTCGAGTGTACGCCGGGTCCGTAGTTTCTCGACTCGCTCCAGGACGTATTCGAAGCCTAACGAAAACGAACCGCTGCTGAGAAAAGCGCCCAGCACCGGCACGGTCAGAAGCAAAAAGCCAAGCTGGTCGTAGAGTACCCGGCTGAGAACGAGGTAAGCGGCCATGGCCAACGCCAGGGCAAGCAGGCAAATGAGCGGCCGCCTAACGAATGCCACCAGGAGCCAGGCGCCCGTGCCTGCCGCAACGACAAGCGCAAGCATCCACGCAAAGGAGGTCGGCCGAAGAAATTCGTGGGCAAGAGCGGCAGCCATCACTTGCAGATGAAGTTCCGGACCTGAGGCATTTGGACTCATTGCCGTTACCACGACATCATGCGCAATCTGCGACGTAGCCCCGATGACGACGACTTTGTCCTTGAAGATCGCGCCGTTCTGATAGTCCGCTTGCCAAAATCGCGGATCAAAAACCTCGTAAAGCGTGCGCGGCGGATAGGCGCCGATTTCGCTGAAACGGATGAAATGCGGTTGCTGATCGCGCGGGACATCGGCGCCATGCCCGAGCTGCTCGAGTCCGCGGGCGGCAAACGATTCAAAAACTTCGTCGCCGGCGAACGAGGGCAAACCCGCGAGCTGACGCTCGGAAATGGTGAAGAGTGCCGAACGCAGCTTGGCGTCGTTGCGGTCGGGCCAGAAATTCACATAGCCAACGCGCGGATCGCCCGTCGGCGGTGGCGGAACTAGGGTGCCGTTCGGACAAATGATTTCGTTGTGGGCGAGATCAATATTGGCGCCAAGGACGACACGTCCGCGATATTTCGCGAGCGCCTTGGCGAAGATCGGGTCGCCATCGTTAGGCGGATCGAAAACGAGATCGAACATGACCAGCCGTGCCCCGGAAGCGAAGAGCTTGTCGAGCAGAAGTGCCCAGACTTCGCGCGACCAGGGAAATGGGCGCTCCGACATAAGTTGGAAGGCGCGGTTGTTCGCTTTTTCCTCCGGCAACAGGACCGGCATTTCGAGAGTGGACTGATCGATCCCGAGCAAGACAAAGTCGTTGCGCGTGGGAGTCTTGCGACCCTCCTTGCGCAGCACGTCCTCGAAACCCTGTTCCAGTCGCCACGGTGTCGAAACAAAAGGCAGCGGAACGTATTGGCCGAGCAAGAACAACCCCGTCCAGAAAACGCAGATTACCGTCAGAATGAGGAGGCGATGCCGGCGCAGCCAATGCACGCAGCGATTGTAGGGAAGACTCTTGCAGCGGCAAAGTGAAACTCCGGGAAGTGTGACTCGTTATTTGAGTTGCAAGAGACAAGGAAGCGTTTGCATGGCTACTTTCCAGTTGAGCATTTGCCCGACGCGTCTACCGTTCGCCTCCGCACTGCCCACCTGATCCCAATGGATCGAGACAGCGAGTGAGGTCGGGGAGCGCCTAACGAAACAACAATTCGCTGAAGAAGGAGCCTCGAAACAATTCGAGGAAGACAAATGCCAAGAGCCACTAATGCGCCTGCCAGCCGCGAGCGCCGTAAACGCGTCCTGAAATCCGCCAAAGGTTATCGCGGCCGCCGATCGAAACTGTTCCGTTACGCAAAGGACGCAACGATGAAGGGCAAATACTGGGCCTATCGCGACCGCAAAACGCGCAAACGCAATTTTCGCATGCTTTGGGTGCAGCGACTCAATGCAGCCTGTCGCGCCCAGGGCCTTACCTACAGCCGTTTCGCTGAAGGCTTGAAAGCCGCCGGCCTCGAACTCGATCGCAAAATACTCGCCGACCTCGCCGTGACCGACGAAGCGACGTTCAAGTCGATCGTCGAACAGGTGAAAGGCGCGTTGGAACGGAAGTCGAGCGAGGGAAAGAAGAAAGCAGCCTAACAAATCGTCGGTGCCTTCCGCAGGACGACCACGACCTCGGCGCCATTCTTAGCGAAGAATTCGACCTCGAACGCCAGTCCAAAATCACGCCGCACATTCAGGAGCAATTGGAGAATTTCGGTCTGGGTCCAAACGTGGAAATGTATGTTCGGATGGGCTCGCTCCAATTCCGCGTCACTCAACGCCTCGCCAGGTTGGTTGTGCACTTTTGCGCACCATTCCAGATAATGTTCGCGATCGTATGCGACTGAACCTTCCCTGAAGTCGCGCACCAGATGTTGGTAGGCGGTGATGGCTCGTTCCCGATCGAAGGTGAAACGTTTGTCCGGCACAGAAAAGTAAATCACGCCGTCCTTTCGAATAACCCGAAGCATCGTGTGCAAGGCCGCAATCGGATTGTGGCAATGTTCGAGGACATGGTTGGCAATCACGAAATCGACGCTGGCATCTGCGATTTGGGTCAGCCTTTCAATATCATCGATCAAATCGACCTTGACCTGCGACTGATCGGCCACTTCCGGATAGGTGCGGCGGCGCTCCTCGGCTCCGAGCGAATCGACGTAACGCACGACCGCATGATGAAATGTCGGCAGCGGGTCATGCAGCGCGCCAATTTCTAATCCCTGACCGCGAATGAAACGATGCGAAGCAAACAACCGCACTTTTCGCGCGAGCTGTTGCCAGCCTTCAGTTTCGACCGGGGCCCCGAAGAACTTCACGCTCCAGCCATGCGTGGTCTGCACCTGCGAGTCAACGGTTGAATGTTCGGCTCGTCGATGGATCGTTCGCTCTCCATGACGCATCCGCTGGAACAATTGCGCGAGTCGGCATTGCGGGACCTTCGCGAGGCGAAAGACGAGCAGGCGCTGGAAGCGTTGCGCATCGCCTACCTTGGGAAGAGCGGTAGCATCACGGCGTGGAGCGAAAGGATACGCTCCCTTCCAAAAGAGGAGAAGCCCCTCGTCGGTAAATTGCTGAACGAAGCGCGCACTGCGGTGACGACCGGACTCGAAGCTGCGGTGTCCAAGTTTCGTGCGGACAAGGAGGTTGCCGCTCTCGCGAACATCGATATCAGTCTGCCGGGCACGCCTAACGAAATCGGTGCGCTCCATCCGCTCACCCAAATGCTCGATCGCGCAATCGGAATTTTTCGCCGGATGGGTTTCGCGCTCGCCGAAGGTCCGGACGTTGAAGATGAATGGCATTGTTTCGATGCGCTCAACACCCCGCCCGATCATCCAGCACGGGCCGAGCAGGACACGTTTTACCTCTCCGACGGGCGGCTCTTACGCACGCACACTTCGACCGTCCAAATCCGCACGATGGAGTCGGCGCCCCCGCCGATTCGCGTCATCGCGCCCGGTGCGGCTTTTCGTCGCGACGAGGTAGATGCCACGCATGGCGCGCAGTTCCATCAGATCGAAGGACTGTATGTCGATCAGGCTGTGAGTGTGGCTGATCTGAAAGGAACGCTCGAGTTTTTCATGCACGAACTTTTCGGCGCCGATGCGGGGGTGCGTTTCCGCCCGCATTATTTTCCCTTCACGGAGCCGAGTTTTGAAATCGATGTGAAATCGAAGGCGCTCAAAAGCGGCGAGAAATGGATCGAGGTTTGCGGTTGCGGAATGGTGCATCCGGCGGTTTTTGAGGCGGTGAACCAGGCACGCGACGACAAGGCTTACGATCCTGAAAAATGGAGCGGGTTTGCGTTTGGATTGGGAATGGACCGGCTCGCGATGATCTTATTCGACATTCCCGACATTCGACTCTTCGCGCAGAACGATCTGCGATTTCTGCGCCAGTTCGCATGAGCAAACGCAGCTTCGAGAAGTCACTCCCTGGCGTAGTGGCATCGTTTCCGGTATGGGATGCCAAGGCTAGGCCATGAGGTTTTCTCTCAACTGGCTCAGGGAATTTGTCGAGTTGCCTAACGATGTTGGCGGGCTCGCGGAGCTGCTCACCCTCGCCGGGGTCGAGACGGAGGGAATCGAATCGCGCGGCGCAAACTATGCCGGGGTGGTGGTGGCGCAGATCAAAACATCGGAGCAACATCCAAACGCCGATCGCCTCAGCGTCTGCCAGGTCGATGACGGGAGCGGTCAACTGCGCCAGATTGTTTGTGGGGCGAAAAACTATCGCGTCGGCGACAAAGTTCCTCTCGCCCTCCCCGGCGCCGTCTTGCCTAACGATCTCAAGATCAAAGCGAGCAAGCTGCGCGGAGTTGAGTCGCAAGGCATGCTTTGCAGCGCAAAAGAACTCAACCTGGCGGAGGATGCAGCCGGCCTGCTCATCCTTTCATCGGAGGCTCGCGTCGGTGCCCCACTCGGCGAAATTTTCCCTGAGGACACCATTTTCGACCTCGAGATCACGCCGAATCGAGCGGACTTGCTCAGTCATTACGGACTCGCCCGCGAAATTGCGGCTTTAACGCGGAAGCCGTTGCGACGGCTGGAAATTCCGGAGCCGCAAACGGCCACTGGTGCCGCAGTGCAAATTTCCGCGCCTAACGAATGCCCATTTTATTCCGCACGCCGGATTGAAAACGTGCGCGTCGGTCCCAGTCCCAACTGGCTCCAGGCGCGTCTCGAAGCGCTCGGAATCCGGCCGATCAACAACATCGTCGACATCGGCAATTTTGTGATGCTGGAAACTGGCCAGCCCCTGCATCTGTTTGACGCCGACAAGATCACGGGAGGAATCAGTGCCCGCCTGGCGCAGCCTGACGAAAAGCTTCTGGCGCTCGACGGGAGGACTTACAATTTCCGCGGCCACGAACTCCTGATCGCCGATTCGCAACGTGCTGTCGGTATCGCTGGCGTCATGGGTGGCGAGGAAAGCGGCGTGAGCGAGAAGACGCGCGACATCCTTCTGGAATCGGCCTACTTTTTGCCCGCCAGCATTCGACGGACGGCGCGCGAGTTGAATCTGCCGAGCGACGCCAGCTATCGTTTCGAGCGTGGTGTGGATCCTGGGATGGTCTTGCGCGCTTCCGCACGGGCGAGCCAGTTGCTGCAAGAAATCGCCGGCGGACAACCCGCGACGGCGACATTGGTTGCGGGAAATCTGCCTGCTCCGCCAGCGGGCTTTTCGCTGCGTTACGCGAGTTGTCAGCAACTAATCGGAACCGCCGTCGCGTCGGAAGAAATCGATCGTATCCTGGAGGGCTTCGGTTTGGAGAAACTGGGCGCGACCGCAGAGCAATCGACCTGGAGGATCCCGAGTTATCGTTCCGATCTGCGACGCGAAGTCGATTTGATCGAAGAGGTGGTGCGGGTCTTCGGCATCAACCGAGTGACTGGAGCCGATCGCAGCCGTTTTACGTCCGTTTCCGCGGCTGACCGGCATTACGATTTGGAGATGCACTTGCGCCAACGCCTGGTGGCGCGCGGTTTTTTCGAAGCGCGAACCTCCGCGCTTGTCGGCCGGCAGTCGTTAGGCACAGGGTTCGTTAGGCAAGCGGCCGAACTGCGCAATCCTCTGAGCGAAGATCATGTCGCCTTACGCCCGAGTTTAATTCCCGGCTTGATCGCGGCCCTGGAGCGCAACCTGCGCAACGGCGCGAAAAGCGTGCGGCTCTTTGAATTGGGACGAGCCTTCCAGGCACCGGGCGGTCGCGAGATTCGCCGGCTTGGATTGTTGGTTTCGGGCGAAATTGCCACGCAACCGAGCTGGCGCGATCAGCCTACCCGCCGCCTCGATCTTTTCGACCTTAAGGGCGCTTTGGCCGCGCTCGGTCTGGGAGAGATCAATTTCCGTCGAGCGCAGAATGACCAGCTTACGCTGGCAGTTGAGGTCTCGTTAGGCGACGACAGAACCTGCGGTTTGGCTGGTCAGCTCGCTTCCACTCAGATAGATGCCGCAGCGTCTGTCTTTGTCGCGGAAATCGATTTGCCTAACGAATCCATTGGACAGGCCGCGAGAAAGTTTGTCGATCCGCAACGTTTTCCATCGGTCAGTCGCGACATCGCGCTCATCGCGCCGGAGGAATTGAGCCACGGGCAAATTCTTGCGGCGATAAGAGAGACTCCCGAACCGCTTCTCGCTTCGGTGGAATTGTTCGATCTCTTCAGTGGGGCGAGTGCGGAAGCGATCGCCGCGGGACGAAAATCACTTGCGTACTCATTGACATATCGCGACAAAAACCGGACACTCACTGCCAATGAAGTGAGTGCGGCGCATGACCGGATTCGCGAACGATTAAAACGCGAACTGGGCGTCGAACTGCGCGAGTAGTTCTTTGAGAAATGCGAGAGTTGTGGCTTGAGGGTTGAAGGTTCAAAGACCTTCTCGTGTCTACCTTCAGCTCTCTAGCGACAGCTTTCGCAAATTTACCCTGCGGTGTTCGAGATTCAGGTGTGATTCCCGAACCGATGTTTCAGTTGCATTAGGAGGCTGGGTCGCACGCAGAAAATGGCAGGCCTTCATTGGAAGTCAGACGCTCGCGCGACGGTCGTCCGCCCGTTACCGGAAGGGAACGGGAGATCCACTTTAACGGCACAGGCGGGGTAATAATTCGGGCCCGGAGCGTGAGTAGGCGCTTCGGGCTTTTTTTGTTTGGTAGCCTGACAACCACCAGATCGATGGAGGGGAGCGACGTTTTTTCTTATCGTGTTCAGAGACTCGATCGTTAGGCAAGATTGAGCCGTCGAACCTTCGGCGCCGACAATTCGACAAGCTGTTTGGCCGCGCGGAGAATGGGCGCCAGCATGCGCGCACTCCTCGCTCTCGAAGATGGACGGATTTTCAAGGGCGAAGCCTTTGGGGCAACCGGCAGCTGCGTTGGGGAGATTTGCTTCAACACTTCCATGACGGGTTACCAGGAAGTCCTGACCGACCCCTCCTATCGCGGGCAGATCGTCGCCATGACTTATCCGCTGATCGGCAACTACGGCACGAATGAACTCGACGCCGAAAGCCGGTCTCCGCACGTCCGCGGTTTTGTCATTGAAGAATTGAGCGAGGCGCCGAGTAACTGGCGTGCGGAAATCTCGCTCGACCAGTACTTGCGCCATTGGAACATCCCGGGCCTGCAAGAAGTGGACACACGCGCTCTCACGCGACACCTGCGTACGCGCGGGGCGATGAAGGCTTGTCTAACGAGCGAAAACATTTCGCCGGAAGAAGCGGTGCGACGCGCATTGGAAGGTGAGGGTGTTGTTGGGATGGATTATGTGCGCGAAGTCACCGCGCCTCACGCCTACCAATGGGATCCGGACGATAAGTTGAGCTTACCTTGGGCGACGGCGGCCAGTAAAACGCCCACGCTCCCGCCAATCCAACACCGCATCGTCGCTTACGATTATGGCATAAAGGAAAACATCCTGCGCCGGCTAAGGCAGAATGGTTTTGCCGTCACCGTTGTGCCCGCGACCGCCACCGCGGAGGAAACACTCGCGCATTCACCCGATGGCGTCTTTCTTTCCAACGGTCCTGGTGATCCTTCCGTGCTCAATTATGCACACAAGGCGGTGAGCGATCTCATGGGCAAGGTGCCAATTTTTGGGATTTGCCTCGGACATCAAATGCTCGGCCATGCTTTCGGCGGGCGTACTTTCAAACTGAAGTTTGGTCATCGCGGCGGGAATCAGCCAGTGAAAGACCTCATCACCGGCAAAGTGGCGATCACCTCGCAGAATCACGGCTTTGCCGTTGATGCCGAGTCGTTGCCTAACGAAATTGAAGTTACGCATATCAACCTCAACGACGGTACGGTTGAAGGCATGCGGCATCGCGAGCTGCCGATTTTCAGCGTGCAATATCATCCTGAAGCCGCGCCCGGTCCGCATGACGCAGGCTACTTTTTCGCCGCGTTCGGGCGGCTCATCAACCACCATAACAAGTGAAGAGCAAGGCGTGCGCACGGTTTGCGTCGCAGTGCCGCCCGATGCCTGCGCGCGCTCGAGCGGATCTCAATCGTTCGTGCGCGGACCGACTAACGAATTGACCGCTGGGCAGATCAGGCTAATTCTGCCTTATGTATTCATCCACTGACAGAGTACCGAAGTTAATGAAAGTAGCAGTGACTGCCGCTTTTGCCGTCGGATTGGCAGCCTCTCCGCTTGCATTCGCCGCCGATGCCGAACATGGCGAAGGTACAGGCACCAAAGAGGTAACAGGCGAGATCGTCGATATGATGTGTTATGTCGATCACAACGCGACAGGTGCCAAGCACGCCGAGTGTGCCGCGAAATGCATCAAAAACGGTGGCCCGGTCGGCATCCTGAGCGACGGGAAAGCTTATCTGGTGATTGGCGAGCATAAACCAATGAACGACGAACTGTCTTCGCTTGCTGGCAAGACGGTCACCCTGAAAGGCAAGATGGCGACCAACGGCGGTGTCTCGATGCTGGAGAATGCCGAGATCGTCAAAAAGTAGTCAGGCTGGAATTAGGTTAGGCTAAATCGTTTAGCGAGTTTGCCAGGCGAACTACTTGTCTGGCAAAGGAGAAAATAAGGACGGCCCTTCCTAACTGGAGGGGCGGAAGAGAGATCGTTTTTTTGGAAGATCTTTTTCGTCATTCGCCTCTTTCTCGCCGCCCTTATCCTAACGCTGGGCTACGCCTAACGAAACCAGCCGGTGGTCGTTAGGCGTCATTTACCGCTGCATCGCGCTCCGCGCTCTCTATTACGCGGTGACTCCGGTTCAAGCCGCGAACGAAGCGGACGAGATCGGGTCGACGCCCGCTGCCATCAACGCTTCGTTTTCGCGAGCGCCCTGGTCGGCTTCGCGTTCTTTCTCATGGAAATCGTTGGGTTCGCATGCTAGCGCCTTGGCGACGTGTGGCTTGGATGATTTCCTCCAGCGTGAAGCAATTGCGCGCGGACAGGGGTGCACTGACGAAGCTCCTGCGGGAATCCCTCCAGCTTCCTTCGCCTAACGAACGCCGCGATCTCTCCGCGCGCTAGTCTTGCGGGGAGATTGAATCGTAACCTTAGAGTTTCGTAATATTCACTTGCTAATAGAATCCATCAATGGCACCATCGGTGCTTCCTATGATATAGCGAGACGGCGTCCGGTAGGTTTTGCCGACACGCGTGAGGAAATTTGCCGGTTTCGCTAGAATCCGAATAGCATTTATGAGTCAAACGATTGATTTACCAGCCAAGTTGCTGGACTACCTAAATGAGGCCCGTGCTCCTCTGCCTCCGGTGACCGATCCGGATCAGCCTCTCCAGATCGATTCGCTCGGTCTCATTCGGCTAGTCTCCTTCATGGAGAGCGACCTAAACATAAGGATCGAGGACGAAGAGTTGCTGGCTGAAAATTTCGCGACTGCACGCAAGTTGACGGAGTTACTTGAGAAAAAGCAACCGGCGACGACGAACGATGCCGACGCGCCGGCGGCTGGGACCAGCTAGGTCTCAAACTCTTACGCTATCTTGCATTTCATGAACGAAGTCCCGGTTCACGACGTCATGCGCAAATACATTAACCTCGGTGCAGAGGCTCCCCGACATGCCGTCGCCCCGATGCTCACGGATATACCGATAAAGTAATCACCGGGCCACATCTATGACAGGACGTGGCCGTAACCTTTAGCTTTATGACAACTGACACTCAGCACGATGTAATTATTATCGGAGGAGGGCCAGCCGGCTCTTCAATGGGAACATGGCTGGCCCGCTTTGGCCATAAGGTACTCCTGCTGGAGCGAGAGAAATTTCCGCGCGAGCACGTAGGAGAATCGCTCCTTCCCTTCTGCCATACTCTCTTGGAGGACTTAGGCGTGATCGACCAGTTGCGCAAAAATTTCGTCCGTAAGCCGGGAGTCCGTTTTATTGACCGGGACGGGAATATCTCGACGACGTGGTGTTTTCACCACGTGATTAAGAATGAGACCTATCTCTCTTTTCAAGTCATTCGAGGCGAATTTGATCATATCCTCTTGAAGAATGCCGCAAAGAATGGAGTCGACGTGCGGGAAGAAATGACGGTTGTGGAGGCGGATGTAACAGAGGCGCCGGATAAGGTTAGAGTCGTGGTAGCTGACAAGGCCGGGACTAAGACAACTCATCATGCGCGTTTCCTGGTGGATGCGAGCGGCCGCGAGGCTTTTGTCGGAGCGAAAAATGGCTGGCGCAAGCCGCGCGAAGAACTGGATCGGACTGCGATCTGGTCGCACTGGGGCGACGTCGAGTTAACGGGAGGCTTGGAGCAAGGTCTTTCGATTATCATTTACATGGGACTGGAGCAGAAAGGATGGATCTGGGTCTTCCCGCTCGGCGAGCACCGTATTACCGCGGGTTTTGTAGCGCAGAACTCTTATATCCGCGATCAACAGCGCAAGCTAAAGGTGAGCGGATCCAAAGATTGGAAATACGATCTTTGCATGCAGGAACTGGAACGGTCCGGTTACGTTCGTGGTTTGCTGCACGGAAGTAAGATGCTGATTCCGATGCAGATTAACGGAAATTACTCTTACGAGGTAAAGAACCACTTTGGCTCCAACTATGCCATGGTTGGCGATGCGCGTGGCTTCATCGATCCGATCTTCTCCAGCGGCGTATTTCTTTCCATTAAGAGCTCTTCTTTGGTGGCTCCGGCCATTCACAAGCTGCTTACGGGGGAAGCCGGCGAGGGAAAGGAGGCGCTTGGCACCGCATATCGCCAAATAACCGGAGCCTATAACTTTGTTCATCGTATGATTAAGCTGTTCTACGACCCGCATAGTCTCACCTGGGCTCAGGCAGGCGCGGATGGTAAGGCGCATAAGGAACACGAGAGTGCCATGGCAGCTGGACATTATATGTTGTCGGGCGATTTCTTTGAAAACTACGATAAGTTCAATAGCTTTTTTGAGATGCTTGAGCATCCCGATCATTTCCGCCGATATAAGAAGCTGGTCATTGATCGAGATGACTTGGTTAAGCCATCCTGCGAAAGCCGGTGGGAAGAGGTCTTTAGCGATATGGTGCAGCGAGACCAGGAGCGCATTCTTGCTCTGGCAGACTGAGTAAGCCTGACGGTCGGACGATCAGTCGAGTAGCGCGAGTTAGCTGCTCGCCAGGTGAGACTCATCGTCTGCTAAGGCGATGTTCGTACACGGGCGCACCTGCGGGGACACGATTCGCCTCGGTTTTTCCGAGGCAATCGCCTGCTTCGCAAGAGGCACCAGCCCAAGGTGAACCTGAGTCTGTCATCGGATGACGAATGGTCGCTAATTCTTTTTGCAAGACGGCCTGCGAAGGCAGAAGATCCAACTTCTCAATCACTGAGTCTTAGCTCAGTTAGAGAGCGCCTCAATGGCATTGAGTGCCGGCCAGAATGGTGACGATTTCTCTCAAGACCGAGCTGTTTTGCGCGCCTTTGGAACCCCTCGAAAACAGTTACTGTTTCCCTCGTAATTTGTATCTCGCAAGAGTATTCCGAGAGCGCCTTGTTCGCGCCGCGCGAACATTCCTACTAAGCTGTAAAAAACAACAACGCTACCTTGCTTTCAGGCCATTTGCTCCCTGACGGCCGGGTGTGCAAACTTTCAGAGAACCATTCTGTCAGATCTGAGCTTCTAACCTTAGTGTAGGTTGTAGGCCTCGACGAGACCTACGCCGGTGCCGCCGCCAACTCCGCTCACAATCGCGGTATAGTTTCCGGGCGCCAGTGTGCTGAGAATGATGGACTCCTTGTCGCTCGTGGGGGCGATACCGGTGTCGATGAAGACTTGTTTGTCCGGGCTGTCCTTCCAGTTATCGTTGGAAGCGAGCACCGCGCCGTTGCTATCGTGTAACTCGAGGAAGGGATCGACCAGAGCGCCAGTAACGCCGGCGGCTGTGAGCGAAGGTCCAATGGCGCGGAGGGCAACGCTGGAAGTGTTTCCCCCAACGATGAAGCCCCCGATCATGACGTTGTCGCCCGTCTCCACAAAACCGCGTGTGCTGATGTTAGCCAACTGGGAATCGACCGTCTGATCGAGGTCATAAGCCTCAACCAGGGCGATGCCAGTGCTGCTGTTCTTGCCGCTCACGATCGCCGTGTAAGCGCCGGGATCGAGCGTGGCTACGATGGCCGATTCCAAGTCATTCGTGGGCGGCACAGTCGTCGCGATGATGTCCGCTTCCTGGGTCTCCCTCCAGTTGTCGTTGGTGACGATGGTGCCGTCGGATTTGTGTAGCTCCAGGATGGGATCAGCCAGGGCGCCGATCACTCCTGCTTTCGCCAGCGACGGGCCAATCGCACGGATGATGACTTTCTTGGGCAGCGTGCCCGTAATGATGAATCCGCCGATGAGCACGTTGTCCCCGGTCTGCACATCCAGCCGGGTGGAAATGTTTAGGAGCGTGGGCTGGGGGACGAGGTTGAGCCGAAAGACCGTGCCCTCGCCGCCAACGCCACCGCCTGTGGTTGTGCCGACCAAGTTGCCGTCGCTGGTTTGGAGTAATGTCCCCTTTGGCTGTTGGCCGGTTATGCCGGCGCCGCTCATGCCCGTGTTGGGAAAGCTGTACACCGTTGTGTACACGCCCGCAGGCGTGAGCTGGAAAATGCTGCCGAGATCGCCGGCGCCGCCTTCGGAAGTCGTGCCGTAGAAATTGCCGTCGCTGGCCAGGATCATTTCGCCAAACGGTTGCGCACCATCAATTGGCCCAGTGGGTTGAAACCCAGTGAACTGGTGCAACACCGTAAACTCGCCCGCCAGGGTCACCCGATAAACAGCCCCTAAGTTTGCAGTGCCGCCGCCTTCTGTCGTGCCATACAGGCTGCCATCGCTGCCCTGGACGAGCCCGCCCTCGGGGCTGTCGCCTTCGGGGTCGGTGAAGCCGTGCAACACCGTCACCACGCCTTCGGGGGTGCACCGGAATACTGTCCCGCCAGAGAATGCGAGGTCGCCTCCCTTGTAGGAGGTCCCATAGAAATTACCGTCCGTGCCCTGGATCAGCGGTGCTCGCGGATACTGAGGCTGGGCGCCCCCATGCACGGTGACCGACATCAGCAGTGTTCCTGTCGTCGACATCTTGAAGATCGTGCCAAGGTCATTATTGCTGTCGCTGCTGTCCGTTCCACCGTTGAGCGTGGTCCCGTACAAGTTGCCGTCCGTGCCTTGCACCAACGCTGCTTGGGGACTCAAGCCATCGGGCCATCGGCCGGCCATGGCGTCGTAGGTAAAGATAAAAATCGTCGTCAAGGTTCCGTCGAGTGTGACCTTAAAAACCGTGCCATACTGTGTAGCGAACGGGGGGTTCGCGCCGCCGCCTGAGGTCGTGCCGTACAAATTGCCGTCACTGGCTTGGATCAGCCCACCGATTGGGTAGGTGCCGTTGGGGCCGGTGAAGTTGACCAGCGTCGTTATTGTGCCTGTGGGCGTTAACTTGAAAATTGTGCCAAAGTTAGCGCTGCCGCCGAATGTCGTGGTGCCGTAGAAGTTGCCGTCGCTGGCCAGGATTACCCCAAAATTCGTGGTAGGCCTTCCTATGTCTTGATTAGGGAGATCGGCGAGATCGGCGAGCACGGTTAGCGTGGGGGTCTGGGCAGAGGCGAGTCGCGGGAGGGCGCCGACGCTTGCCGCGAATATCAGTGTGATGGTGGCGAAGCGCCAACCAGCCAGGGTCGCGAGGTTGGAGCTGGTGTTATTTCGGTGGGTGTTTTTCATTTTGTTTGCCTTCACTCAAGCATGTGCAAAAGAGCCGCCATAACGGACATCGAATTCAAAAAACGTCTGCCTCGCCTAGTCGCTGGCCGGGAGCAGACCGTTTGTCGGGTAACTCCCGTCCAGCTTGTTGAAGTCATGCAGAACAGTCACGGTCGGAGTCTGCGCCCGCGCCGACCGCGGGAGGACAGCTACGACCGCTGTCAGGAGAAGAACTGCGGTGCGGAGGATATGAATCTGGCGTGATATATTCATTTTAGTTAGATTAGTTATCGGTTTTGGTTCTGGCCGAGTCGACTGATTGGACATTGGGTGATTCATGTGCCGGACGTGTCGTTAGGGCAGGAAGGTCCCTTTTTGGCGCTTGACCGCTTTGACGTCCGCACTGTTGATTGTTCCATTCGCATCCACATCCTCGCGAAAGTTCGTTCCATCGGTCTTCTGTCCCAGGTCGGCCTTAACAAGACTAAGGTCAGCCTTGGTTATGATCCCATCGCCGTCGACATCGCCAAGTAAGAGGCCCATGGTAACAGAGGCGGAGGCCAGAGTATTCGATTGGTCGTCCTGGACGTTACTCAGGGTGACTGTGACGTCCTCGGCATTGCACGTAACACCGACGAGGCGCACGGTGAATTGATCAGGATTGGTGTTACTGATTCCGCTGCGGGCCACGGTCCCGCAGCTCGAGGTCACGCTTGCGACTGATGCCAGGTTGTTACTAAAGGTCATCGTAATCGAATAAGTGCCTTGCTGGCCTCCGCTTCGGTCCTCTACGCCAGGTGTGCCGGTAAGCGGTAGGTCTATTGCGAGGCCATGCTTGATCGATGCCGCGCTCGTAAGAGTAAACGTGCCTGGAAGACCCAGGTCGAGCGCGAAGACCGCTCCCATGTTGTACAAGCCGCCGTCCTGAGAAGTGCCGTAGAGTCGGCCGTCGGCGCCTTGAACTAATGTCCCCTTGGGTTGGGCCCCGTCTGTATCTCCAGATTGGCTGTAGGTGAAGTCATATACCGTCGTCAGCGCACCGGCGGGAGTAAGCTGGAACACCGTGCCTTGGGAGTAACTGCCACCGCCCACAGTCGTTCCGTAGAAGTTACCATCCGTGGCCTTGATCATTTGACCGAGCGGCTGGGCGCCATTGCTACCGTCAAAACTAAGTAACTCCTCGTAGGTGCCCTCCGGGGATATCCGATAAGCGGTGCCGAGGTGACTTGTTCCGCCAAACTGTGTGGTGCCGTAGAAATTACCATCGCTGCCAAGGACAAGGCCGCCGTTCGGCACGTTACCGTCGGGAGTGTCATTGAAGCCATGGAGCACCGTCACCACGCCTGCGGCGCTAAACTGGTAAACCGCACCGGAGCCAAGGCCGCCACCCGATTGGTAGGCCGTGCTATAGAAGGCACCGTCAGGCCCAAGGAGAAGCGGCGCGTTTGGGATAGAAATGTCGGCAAATCCATAGACTGGGAACGAACCCAATAGATCTCCCGCCGGCGACATCTTGAAAATCGTGCCTAAGGCCGAGCTGCCGCCATTCTGCCTCCCGCCGCCCGCTGTCGTGCCATAGAGGTTGCCGTCCGGTCCTTCCACAAGCGCCGCCTCGGGGGCGTTGCCGTCCGGGAAGGTGTCGGTCGTGCTGTCGTAGGTAAAGACAAAGAGTGTGGTCAAAGTTCCATCAAGCGTGAGCTTGAAGACCGTGCCGTAGAGACTGTCAAAACCCCCGGCTGTTGTGCCGTATAAATTGCCGTCGGAGCCTTGGATCAGCGCCGCCAGCGGTTGCTCGCCGGTTACGGCACCGGTAAAGCCGACCAGGGGCGTCAAGGTGCCCGAGGGAGTGATCCGATACGCGACACCGCGGGTCGGCGGGTTGACGGTCGTGCTGCCACCGGAGGGCGTGGTGCCGTAGAAGTTGCCATCGCTCGCCAGGACCAGGCCGGTTGTTGGATAACTGCCGTTGTCGCCGTTAAAACTGGCCAACGTGGTCTCGACGGCTTCCGCGCAGGCCAGCCGGGGGACGGCGACGGTGATTGCGATGAGGAACGCTGCGATGGTGAGGTGACGAGCGGCCCGCGCCGCAGTCGTTGTGAGTGTGGTTTGATGGATGGATTTCTTCATTTTGATTTTTGCCTTCACCCAGACATGTGAAAAAAATCCGGCGGAACGGACATCGAGTTTGAAGATTTCACTACCGGCTCCAGGCGCGCTGTGTCAGTCTGGGTCCGCGGAAACAAAGGCCATGCGCGTGAATTCAGGCTCATCTGAGGATGTCACAGCGCTGTTACTGAACTGGCAGAGTGGGAGCGACGAGGATGCCCCCGCCAGGTTAATGCCGCTCGTTTACGAAGAACTGCGGCGCGTGGCCCGCGCTTACCTGCAGCGCGAACGAAGCGACCACACCCTTCAGGCGACCGCGCTCGTGCATGAGGCTTACTTGCAGCTGGTGGATGACAAGCAGGTGACCTGGAAAGATCGCGCCCATTTTTATGGCATCGCCGCTCGGCTCATGCGGCAAATCCTCATCCAGCACGCGCGGGCGCATCGCGCGGCCAAACGCGGCGGACCCGGCCAACAAAGACTTTCGCTGACCGAAGCAGGTGAGCTACCGATCGATTCGGCCGTGGAATTACTGGCGCTCGATGATGCGCTGGAGGACCTGACGAAAATATATCCGCGCAAAAGTAAGGTGGTGGAGTTGAAATTTTTCGGCGGGATGGAGGCAAGGCAAATCTCCGAAGTCCTCCAGGTCTCGGAGAAAACGGTCTTGCGCGACTGGAATTTTGCCCGGCTCTGGCTCTCCCGGGAGTTACGAAAAGATGCAGCCTGAGCGCGTCGAACGGCTCGCGGAAATCGTCGAGCACGCCTTCGAACTGGCGGACCCCGAAAGGATCGCTTTTCTTGCTCAGGCGTGCGACGGCGATGTGGAACTGCGCGCCGAAGTGGAAGCGCTTTTGCGCGAAGAAAAGGGTGCCGCTGAGTTAATGTCCGCGCCGGCCGTCGAGCTTGGGGCAAAGCTCCTGGGCGACGACACTACTACCGGCGAGCTGAGCGCGGGCGAGATGTTGGGTGACTACCGCATCCTTTCTCTGCTGGGCGAAGGAGGCATGGGCGAAGTGTATCTGGCCGACGACACACACTTTGGCCGCCAGGTTGCAATTAAGCTAATCAAGCAAGGCCTTGGGACCAAAGAATTCGTCAGGCATTTCCGACAAGAGGAGCGCATCCTCGCCGCGCTCAACCATCCTAACATTGCCCGGCTTTACGGCGGCGCAGTGACTCAGAAGGGTCTGCCTTATTTCGTGATGGAATACGTGGAGGGCATTCCGCTCGAGGCCTACTCTGCTGAGCATGTCTTGAGTCTGCGACAGCGGCTAGGTCTCTTTCGCAGGGTCTGCGCGGCAGTTTCCTACGCACATCAAAACCTGGTCATACATCGGGATCTCAAGCCGGCTAATATCCGGGTCACGGCGGAAGGCGTACCGAAGCTCCTGGATTTCGGGATTGCACGATTGCTCGATCCGGAAACGGCCGAGACGGATAACAGAACGGTGGCAACCATGCGCGCGATGACTCCAAGTTATGCCAGCCCCGAACAACGGCGCGGCGATCGCATGACGACGGCGAGCGATGTTTACAGTCTTGGAGTTGTCCTTTACGAATTACTGACCGGAAAAAAGCCCGGACTCAGGAAAGATGGCGAGCCCGAGTTACAAAAACTGGGCCCCGATCTCGATAACATTGTCTCCAAGGCGTTACAGCCCGAACCGGAACGCCGTTACTCGTCGGTCGGACAATTCTCCGAAGATATCCGGCGCTACCTGGAGGGGCTACCGGTTATCGCGCGGAAAGATACCCTGGCCTATCGGACATCAAAGTTCGTCGGTCGCCACAAGATCGGTTTGGCCGTAACTGCGGCCGTGGCGCTTCTCCTTATCGGCGCGACCATCGTCGCCTCATGGGAAGCGCATCGCGCCAATGAAGAGCGCATTCTGGCCGAGCGGCACTTCGCCGAAGTGCGCGCCCTGGCCAATTCTTTGATGTTTGAGATTCACGATTCGGTAAAGGACCTGGCCGGTTCAACACCGACACGCCGGCTTATCGTTAGTCGCGCCCTTGAGTACCTCGACAGCCTGGCGCACGACGCCGGCGGCGACTCCGCCTTGCAGCGCGAGCTAGCTACCGCTTACGAGAAAATCGGCGATATCCAGGGCAATCCTTATTCCGCCAACATCGGCGACACAGATGGCGCTCTAACGAGTTATCGCAAAGCTCTTCAGATTCGAGAAAGCTTCCCGCCGGCCGCGATCACTACTGATACACAAATGGAGTTAGGCCGCACCTTCCGCGCGCTTGGCGATATTATGGACCAGAAGGGAAACATCGGGCAGATGATTCGCGATTACCGGCGCTCCTTGCAAATATTTGTCGACCTCGCTGAGAGTCAGCCGAAGAGTCCCGCCATCGAGGACGAACTCGCTCGCGCTTATGAGACGCTGGCCGACGGCCTGGGACGGACGGCGAATGCCGGCGCCGAGATTCTGTCGAATTATAGGAAGTCGCTAACCATTCGCGAAGAATTGCTTCGCCAGGACAGCTCAAGCGCCAAGCGAAAACGGCCAGTCGCCATTAATCTGATGAAAATCGGCGGCGCGTCCGATCCACACCAACCCGCGGCAATCGCTTCCCTCCGCCAGGGAGTCACCGTGCTTGAGTCGCTTGCCGCTGCTGATCCGAATAACGGTCGCGCCCGCCGCGAAGTAGGATGGGGTTACAAGCAACTTGGCACCACCCAGGTTGCCGCAGGGGATTACTCCGGCGCGGTCGAGAGCCTCCAAAAATCACTCGCGATTAGGGAAAGCTTTGCCGCGGCCGACCCGCAAAATGCCCAGGCGAGGTTCGATCTCGCGAGCGCGCATGTCGACCTCGCGGAAGCCCTGACCGCCAAGGGTGATCCCGTGCCGGCCGTGGAGAACGCGCGGCAGGCAATTACAATCGTGACTGCTCTCTTAAGCGCTGATCCCACTAACGCTATCTATTCACGCAACCTCGCCATTTACGAGGAACGGCTCGGCGACGCCTTTGCACGCTCCGGCGGCGACACCAAGGCGCCCGCCGCGGAGAGAACTCGCGCCTGGTCGGAAGCGCTCGGGACCTATAAAAAAGCAGGGCAGATTTTTTCCACTCTCCGCGATAGCGGCACCCTGCCGCCGGCTGACGCGGATGAGCCGAAAAAATTCGCCGCGCGTGTCGCCGATTGCCAGCGCGCCATCGACCAACTCACTTCCGCGAGTACTTCGCGCTGAGCTTCAGAGCCGCCGGTCTTGGCAGCGAAAGAGTAGCTGCCAAACACGCGGTGGCTAAGTATGGGGAAGTGCGCCGTGTGGAACGCGATCTTTTCCACGATTCAGAGTGCGAGAGCCCGGTAAGACCGCCCCAAAAGAAGATCGCACGCCGAGCCTGGCGACGATCCAGGGTGTTGGTCGGCCGTGGTGGCATGCGTGGGTATACGTCACTGCTCTCCCATGGGGCATTCGGCCAGCGGATTTCCTTGCCGTGCGCCTTGATGCGGGCATAATAGACCCCGTTTGATGAATATCCGATAAGGGTACCGTCCCGACCCTGTGAAATTTCCAGCAGTTTCAGGGAGCCTACCTCTTCAACGGATAAAATTGGTGGACAATGGGATTTGAACGTATCCATTTCGGATTCATTTTAGCGGCGGAAACGGGGTCTTAGCTCAGTTGGTAGAGCGCCTCAATGGCATTGAGGAGGTCAGGGGTTCGAATCCCCTAGGCTCCATTTTGCTAAGCAAAATGGAAGGGGATGAGAACCCCCTTGGAGGGTTTGGCTGCCAAGCGGCTAAGCCGCCGTAGACAAGCGAAGCTCCATTTGCAGAGCCAACGCGATAGCGCTGGATAATCCCCTAGGCTCCAGGATTCAGCTTCTGAGATCCTGATGCGCTTGGGGATGAGAACCAGTTCGACCGGTGGGGCGCGTAACGCGCAGGGTTAAAAGCGAAGCTCTAAAGCCGGAGCCAAACGCAGTTTGGATAATCCCCTAGGCTCCATTTTAGCGGAGCCGAAACATGCGCTTGTAGCGGCGGTCTATGACCGCCGCATTT
>DASXOB010000021.1:0-1601 GCA_036494545.1 Chthoniobacterales bacterium | reverse complement strand
GGCAAGCACGCCGCCGAAACTGGCAAGTAAAACACGAATTGCTAGAGGAAAGGCCCGCGACAAGTAACCAGAAGCGAAATAACTTATGAACAAGCACGCAATCACCGCCGAGCCTATCTCGCCGATTCCACCCGACGATCTCCAGCGAAAATTAGCAGTCGCACAGCCTAACGAAGACGAGAAGTTGCCTCACATCGGCCTGGTCGGAGATACCTATACGATCCTGCTGTCGGGCAACGACACCAATGGCCGCTATTGCCTGATCGATATGTTGATCCCGCCGGGCGGCGGCCCCGGTGCGCACCGTCACGATTTCGAGGAGTCGTTTACGATTCTCGAAGGCGAAATCGAAGCTACCTTCCGCGGTAAGAAGTCGGTCGTGCGCTCCGGTGAATCCGTAAACATTCCCGCCAATGCGCCTCACTCCTTCACTAACGTTTCGAAACAAGCTGTACGGCTGCTTTGCATCTGTGCACCGGCCGGCCAAGAGGAATTCTTTGCCCAGGTTGGCGTTGCTGTGGCTGCCCGGACCACGCCGCCGCCCAAACTCGACGAGCGTGCGCAAGCAGAGTTCATCAAGAAAGCGCAAGAGCTCGCGCCCAAATATCGAACCGAGTTGCTAAAACCTTAGCCGCCTCGCAGCTGTGACCTCTGTCTTCATCTCTCAATAGGGCGGCGGAGCGCTGTGCTGAATGTAGTTGGGCGACCAATACCGCTCAGCGGCTTCATAGTCCCGCTTGTTAAATAACGTGTCGGAGGCTTCGAGCACGAGTGCCTTATTTTTTTCCTGTTTCGTTTGGTTCATTGAATTTGTCCTCACAGTCGGTCTGCTTTGTTTTAATGTCCTCGGCTACAAAAAAAGTCGAACAAATCCCCGATCCTGAAGCTTTTGTTTTCGAGATTGGACGAGCTGGTCGCTCGTGTTTCGAAAAGGGAAAAAGCGTGAGACGATCTTAGGTTCGCCGGAAAATCGTGCGTCTCCTCCGGAAACGCATGGCTCTAAGTTCCTTAACAGTCTGTTTCGCGCCAGCTTGAGGTGGGATCAGTAACTTGGGCCGGCGCAGGTTCCTCACCTTTCCCGCCAGAACGATGGCGTTGCGCTCCCCACCCGGGCTATCCAAAAGGCGCACAGGCCAACCCATTTCCTTGAATCCCGCAGCAATTCTATCGGCAGTCGGATCTGATTTCCGTTCCAGGCAGACATTGACCAAGGCCACACCGTCCTTTCGCAGGCAGCGGCCAGCCGCCTTGAAAAATGCCGCGCCTTTCATGTGCGCGGGAATATTCTCACCGGAAAAAGCATCGATAATCAGGACATCGTAGTGCCGCCGCGTTCTTTGCATGAACGCCAGTCCATCATCTACATGACATGCGATATTCCGTGGCAGGCCAAAATACCGCTTCGCCAGCGTGAACGAGATTGGGTCGATTTCAACAATCGAAACCCGCCTGCCTGCTCGCGCCAGCATGGTGCCAAGAGTGCCGCCGCCGCAGCCGATCATGAGGACGCTTTTCCCGGGCCGTTGTAGCGTCAATCCATAGAGTGCATGAATGTGTGCATCCAGGCTGACGCCGTTGCAGTCGGCCGTGCTTTGATTGCC
>DASXOB010000020.1:0-1844 GCA_036494545.1 Chthoniobacterales bacterium | reverse complement strand
GGGTTGCGCTCGAGAGGTCGGGAACGATGGCGTCGGGATGGTCTCGTGGATCCCGCACGATGTTTGCCATTGGTGTCTTTTCCCACCGCGCGTAGATCGCGGGATGGCAGGTCTTGCAAGCTGCCGATCCGACATAGTTGGGAGCCGCGACGGCTAACATTCTGGCGAGAACGACGACGGCGCATAACTGCATCATCCGCATGATTTTTCCGATTCTTCCTCGATGTCGCTAATCCTCTCGCAAGGCCGCCAACGGATCGGGCCGCATTGCACGTCGAGCAGGACTGTACGAGGCGATGAGTCCGGCGCCGGCCAGCAGCCCCATTGCGCCTGCAAACGTCATCATATCAAGCGCCGTCTCGTAGAGCACAAGGAAGTGCCCCTTCGGCCTGATCTCTTGCTAGTAAGATGTCCCGGCGATTTTGTTAGCGCGAATTCTTCGGGATGGGTCGGTGTAGGTCCAGCGGAACGGTTTGGCCGACTTGGAATACGCTCGAATGTATTTGCGCAACTTGTTGCCGAGATCGGCGACCGAGGTGAATATGCCGCGTGCGATCACGTCGCGCTGGATTTTTGCGAACCATAGCTCGACCTGATTGAGCCACGACGAGTAGGTTGGCGTGAAATGAAATCGCACCTGTGGGTGCTCCGCCAGGAAGTGCTCGACCTCTTTTGTCTTGTGCGCCGAAAGATTGTCGAGAACCACATGAATCTCCTTTGCCCATTCGGTGCGTTCCACCAGGCCGGTCAGAAACGCGATAAATTGCTGCGCGGTGTGCCGCGACGCGGTCATGCCATGGACTTGGCCAGTCTTCACATCGAGAGCGGCGTACAACGACAGCGTGCCGTGACGATAGTATTCAAAGCCGTGTCGTTCCGCCCGTCCCGGCGACAGCGGCAGCACTGGATCGAGCCGGTCCAAGGCTTGAATCGCTGTCTTCTCGTCAACGCAAAACACGGCAGCATGCTGCGGCGGATTCATGTAGAGACCAATGATGTCAGCAGCCTTTTCCTCAAACCGTGGATCGTTGGAGGCCATGTAGCTGTCCAACCGATGCGGCTTGATCCGCGCTTGTGCCCACACCCGCTGAACCGTCGACTTGCTCAGCCCAAGCGCCTTAGCCATTTTCCTGCACGACCAGTGCGTGGAACCATCGGCGGGCTTCTGCTGCGTCTTGCGCGCGATCCGGGCTTGGACTTTCGCATCGGCGACACGCGGCTGACTGCCTTTGTGGCGCGGATCGAGTCCTGCCATTCCCGCTTCCTCAAATCTCTGCTTCCAGCGCGAGATCGTAGGCGCGGTGGTTTGCAGTGTTGTTTTGATCTGGTTGTACGTTTGTTCTTCCGCCAGCGCCAGAATCAAGCGTGCCCGAAAAACATCACCGGCGGCCAACGTGCGTGACGCCGCCCAGGTGCGCAATTCGTTGCGTTGTTCGTCGGTTAAGACCAGCACAAACTGTTTCCGTCTCATAATTATTAGACGGATCAGAGCCAATAACGTTATGACCGGGACATCTTACTAGTGGCCCGTCGCAGCGAGTTCGTTAGCATGGAAGGATTCTCCTGCGGACGTCGGAGTATTTCCATTTGAAGGGGCGTGCGGTTTTCGAATAGGAGCGGATGTATCTCATGAGTTTGCGCGACAGATCCTGAACCGAAGTGAAGATGCCTCGGGCGATGACTTCGCGCTCCAGCCTGGCGAACCAGATTTCCACCTGATTGAGCCAGGACGAATACGTCGGGGTGAAGTGAAGCTTCACCTGAGTGTTTTGTTCCAGCAACCGCTCCACCTGATTGGTCTTATGGGCGGAGAGATTATCGAGGATGATGTGAATCTCCTGGCG
>DASXOB010000019.1:0-1514 GCA_036494545.1 Chthoniobacterales bacterium | reverse complement strand
AAATATCGCCTCGACGATCCGATCACGCGCTTGCGCGCTCAGCTCACGCGCGAGGGCAAATTGACAAACGAACAATTCGACCGGTTCGACAAGCAGGCGAAGGAAACGGTTCTGGCCGCAGTGAAGTTTGCTGAGCAAAGTCCGCAGCCGCCGCTCGAAAGACTTTACGATTACACATATGCCGATGGAGCAAAGCCGTGAGAGAAATCACTTATCGTCAGGCGCTCAATGAAGCGCTCGCGGAAGAACTCGAGCGGGATCCAAATGTTTTTTTGATAGGCGAGGAAGTCGCCGAATATCAGGGCGCATACAAGGTCAGCCAAGGCTTGCTTCAGCGCTTCGGGCCGCGGCGGATTATTGACACCCCAATTAGCGAGAATGGATTCACCGGCCTCGGAGTCGGCGCGGCAATGGTCGGGCTGCGACCGATCATTGAGTTTATGACGTTCAGCTTTTCGCTCGTAGCCTTCGATCAGGTCGTGAACAACGCACCCAACATGTTCACGATGTCGGGCGGGCAATTCAATATTCCCATCACGTTTCGCGGCCCGAACGGGCCAGCGCATCAACTCGGCGCCACGCATTCGCACGCGACGGAAAACTTTTACGCCAGCGTGCCCGGGCTCAAAGTGTGCGCACCGGCCACGCCGCGCGACGCAAAAGGCCTGCTGAAGACCGCCGTGCGCGACAACAATCCGGTGCTGGTTCTGGAAGCCGAGCTGCTCTACAGCTCCAAGGGAATGGTCGAGCCGCCGGATGAAGAGCTGCTGATTCCGCTCGGCAAAGCCGACGTGAAACGCGAAGGCAGCGACGTCTCGATTATTTGTTACGCGCAGACCGTTCCACTCGCGCTCAATGTTGCGGCTCAGCTCGAAGAGGAAGACATCTCTGCGGAAATTGTCGATCTTCGTTCGATCAAACCGCTGGATGAAAAAGCGATTTTTGATTCGGTAACAAAGACGCATCGCGCGGTGATCGTTGAACAGGACCATCCATTTTGCGGCATCGGCGCGGAAGTTTGTTACAGGATTCAAAAAAACATTTTCGATGCGCTCGACGCGCCAATCATCCGCGTATCACAGGAAGATGTTCCAATGCCGTACAACGAGCGCCTCGAGCACGCTGTGCTCCCGAATGCCGACAAACTCATCGCTGCCGTGAAACAGGTCTGCTACGCATGAGAAAATTCAACACTCGGCACTTGTCACTCATCACTCCTATTTATGCCTGAAATCCAGATGCCCAAGCTGAGCGACACGATGACCGAGGGCACTCTCGTCGCGTGGAAGAAAAAGAAGGGCGATCGGGTTTCGGCCGGCGAAGTGCTGGCCGAAATCGAGACCGATAAAGCAACCATGGAATGGGAATCGCCTGAGGATGGAACGCTTACTGAAATTTACGTCGAAGACGGCGGCAAGGTAAACGTCGGCGACAAAATCGCTTTCATCGGTGGTGAAGGCGAGGAAGCACCCAAGGAAGAAAAGGAGAAGAAGCCGGAAGCCAAGGAAGAGGAA
>DASXOB010000018.1:0-125311 GCA_036494545.1 Chthoniobacterales bacterium | reverse complement strand
CAACTGCACAAACCTGGCGCAGTCCATGTCGTCGGCGAAAATCCTTCGCCGTGCATTGCCACGGCCAGTCAAATGATAGAGCGCCCCTTCAAACTCCACCCGCAAAGGCCTCGCCATAACAGCGAGAGCTTCACGTCCTCCCCTCCGCTATGTCAAATGTGAAGATCAGACCCCATATGCACCCCCTTCCTCAGTGCGAAAGTCGATCATCCTCCTAATATGCTTGTTTGTGACCTGTTCCCTTTTTAGTGCGGACGTCACTTCGAGTGAAGACGAATCGCGCTTTACGGCTCGGGATTATACGCAAACCGAACCTGGCCTTCTATCGCCAAAGGCCTACATCGAGATAGCCAAAAAGGCGCTACGCGATCGCTATAAAGACATAGCCTTTCATGACTACGAAGAACCCTTTGTCAAGCGGCGCTTCTATAAGGACGCTTCACCGCCTGATCGCGAGATAATTTGTGTAAAATTTGTCTACAGTGAACCAACCTCTCCACCGGGGCAGTTAGCGGTGCGCTTTCCGCCGGCGAAAGGTCCGGTTTTTCCAGTGCTACTGGTCTTGATTCGAAAAGACCTTAGCAAGGTTTACGTCAACGAAGTCTATTACCAAATCTGGTAGCTCTCGCCGCGAACGGGGACAGTTAGCTTTCCCGTCTGCGAAAAATTGCCTTAGTCCTTATTTCTGGAAGGCTTCCTTATTTACCACATAAGGCATTCTGGCAGGATTACCATCATAGTTGCCTTCCAGAACGTCGATCACAGCCTGAGCTGTGCGACCCGCCATTCCCTTCTCCGGATCGACCGACAGCCTCGTGATTTGCCCTCCACTGGCAAAGTGATGAAAGACTCGAGTGCAATCGGCGATTTCCGGATCGAGCAGTGGCGAATCGGCCGGAAGCGGCTCCTTTTCGAAAACATCGAGGGCCGCGCCCGCGATCACCTTGTTCTTCAGTGCCTGGGCGAGAGCTAGCTCGTCGACCACCGGACCGCGCGAGCTGTTCACGAGGTAGGCCGTCGGCTTCATGAGCTTGAGTGTCCTTTCATTGATGAGGTGGAAGGTGGGTTTATCCGTTTCACCTTCACGCAGGAGTGGCACATGAATACTGACATAGTCAGCCTCACGAAGGGCCTGTTCCAGTTCCACATATTTGATCCAGGTTTTCTCTTTCTGAATTCCTTTGGTATGCCGGAAGTCCATTAACTCCTGAACAGCTGCCACAAACTGGTCGTTATGATAAGCCGGGTCATAGCAAAGGATATTCATGTCGAAGCCGGAACACTTCTTGATCATGGCTAACCCGATGCGTCCGGTGCCTACAATTGCTATCGTCTTACCGGTTACCTCATCGCCCAGGAACGGGAGAAATGGATGCCAGGAAGGCCATCGCTGTTCGCGCACCAGGAGTTCACTCGCATACATCTTGCGTGCCAGCATACCCATCATAAAAAAGGCAAACTCAGCTGTAGCTTCCGTAAGCACATCGGCCGTATGAGAAAATGGAATCTTGTATCGATTGGCATCTGCTCGGTTGATGTTATCAAAGCCCACCGCGATCTGCGCGACGATCTTGAGTGAGTCTTTGCCCGCTTCGAAAACCTCCGCGTCGATAGGATCGCGCAAGGTCGTAATGAGGGCATCGATCCCACTCTTTACTTTCTCGATAATCAAACCTTTCGGCGGTGCGTCGGGCCCTTGAAAGACCTCGAGGTCATAACCCTGTTCGCGCAGGCGATTTTCTGCTGGATCGCCGATACGAGAGGTGGCAAAAATGCGTTTTTTGTCGCTCATAAATGGAAGAATAGCCAATAAGTAATGCGACTCCCGTCACTTTGCCAATAGGCAAAAAGCGAAGGGAAAACGCGAGCTGTCGTTCTTCTGTGATCGCGCGAGAGTATCAGCTGGCGTGACGCGATTCGATGATCAACCGGCTCGACGATTGCATTCGAATCCCAAAAAAATGCTTGTCGGCTTTTCACCGGCTGCTAAAAGCGTCGGAAAACAAAGAAATGAGGAAGTCCCCGCCAGCCTCAGAGGATGCAAGCCGTCGTCGCGTTTTGCTCGTCGACGGCATGGAAGTATTCCGCGCGGGTCTCGCGCAAGTGTTAGCGTCGCTCTGCCAGCTTCTCGTCTGTGCTTCTACCGGCGACTTCGACGAAGTTCCAAACCTCATCGAACGTCATCGCCCGCATGTGATGATTGTGGAACCGTTCCGCAAAAACGGCGATGGCCTTTTCTGGATCAAAGACATGCGCGGACGCTATCCTGAAACGAAAATTCTCGTCGCGTCATTGAATCCCGAAGGCACTTACGCCGAGCGTATCCTGCGCGCCGGCGCCTCCGGTTACTGGATGAAAGACGGCAGTCCCGAGAAACTCTGCGAAGCCATCGAGGCAGTATTGAATGGCGAAATCTGGGTCAGTCCGCGAGTAGGAATCCAAGCCATCGAAAAGCTCATCAACGGCTTCCGCCGCAACGGCGATAGCCTCGTCGAACTCACCGACCGCGAACTCGCCGTCTTCGCCTTCATCGCCGCGGAGCACGGGACCGGGAGAATCGCTAAAGAACTGGGGATAAGTCGCAAAACGGTGGAGACACACTATGCCCATATCAAGGAGAAGCTGGGCTACTATAACGCAGTCGCGCTCAGACGTGGTGCGCGAGAATCGTTGGGCAAGGCCTGCAATTAGTCTCTCATTTGAGATTCGACCACATAAGTAATGGAATCAATTCTTCCGGCTGTTATTGGAGGCGGGGTCGTAGCTATAGGCTGGTATGTGACTGACTTTCTGGCGCGTCGGGCGGAGACGAGGCGTCGAATTGTTGAGAGCGTGATCAAGCAGGCCGAACAACAGATTGAACAATTCTACGGTCCCCTTTTTAACTTGGTCAATCAGTTGTTCATCTACAACGACGTAAAATTCAGTCTCCTACATTCTAAGCGTGCGAATGGGAAACTCACTCCTGAGCAGCGACAGACGGTTGAAGATTTTTTTCACGACGAATACTTTGTCCATTTGCATCGACAGTTAACCGAGGTTTTGAAGTCGAAGCTCCACCTGATTGAGGGTACTGCTATGCCCGATAGCGTTTACGAGTATCTCAGGCACGCCAGCCAGGAATTTGTCCAGCGAGCCCTTTGGAAGCGATATTCGATAAGCACGACATATCTCGAAGGCATGGAGTTCCCTGATAATCTAGAAGATGATATCCGGCGCGATTTCGAAAAAGTGATGAATCGGTACGAAGATTCTATTAAGAGTCTTCGCGGCGCCGTCTAGTTCGGCCTTAGTTTTCGTTGCTACTTTGGAACTGGAGCTTCCGCGGAGCTGTTGTCTGCCGTGTAGGTTGCGTGCGAAAGAAGAACGAAACCGCGGGTCGCCGGTCAAATTTTTGGTGAGAATGTCAAATCAAATGGCGAGATCATTCCGTACGGGAAGTTGTATATCATATACAGTGCTCACAACTATGACCAGCCACCTGGAGGAAGGGTAGTGTCTTAATTTTTCAAATTAAGACACTACCGGAGGAAGACAACGGTTTCGTAAGCTATCGAATCCGTCCAAGCCGCCCTGAACGGCGAAATCTGGGTCAGCCCGGGCGTCGGCATCCTGGCCATGCAAAAACTCATCAACGGCTTCCATAGAAATGGAGATCGTCAAACTGAACTAACTGACTGTGAGCTGGCTATCTTCGCGTTCGTCGCCGCGGGCTATGGCATAGGTCAGATCGCCAACGAGCGTGGAATTAGCCGTAAAATGGTGGAAACACCTTACGCGAACATCAAGTTAAAGCTTTGTCACACGATTGTTACAGAACTCAGACGAGACGCTCGCCTAGCGTCCTACTAACCGATCCCTGATGTATCAATAGGGGATTTCGCCAGCCGAAAATACGGGCGAATCCCGGATATGATTTCGTGGAAAGATACGTTCATAGTTCCGCCCAACATGAAATTACTACTCGCTAATCTCCTGCTGTCTGTGTTTTTTTTCACAGGCTGTTCGTCGTGGTGGCCTTCGACCTCTAATCCGTGTGGAGAGACCGTTGTGAACGGGATGGCTGTGTGTAGAGACTGCAGTAAGACCATCACAAGAACCAGTGAAAGCGAAAGTATTACGCTACCCACCGTGGGTGTAAGTGGAGTCTCGGTCAACCTCGGGGCCGCATCGAAGCAAGAAAACTATGCTGATGTCTCGAAGACTCTTGGATTGGTAAACTCCGCTCTCATGGCGGCGTGCGAAGGACGCAAATCCGCGGCGTACTCGAACGATCCAGACGCATACAAGCAGTGGGGAACGATTGCGCAGAATCAAGTCACAAAACTTCAGCAACTGGAAGATGCAATCGTCGCACAGGAAAACGGCGGAGCTAGTCCTTCCCCGAGCCCGTCGGCCTCGCCAGGAACTCAGGCTGGAGCCACACCTACGTCCAGTCCCAGCCCGACTCCGAAAACAGGGAAAATTGGCAAGAAAGGAAAAGGTAAACGAAGCAATCCAACAGCCAAATGGGCCTCCACCTACGCACCGAAAGCCGCGAGTACTGCACGTAAGGTAAAGCTGCCACAGAATTTGCAAACTTCGTCGTCCGTCGTCGCGGCACCGGTCGCAAATACCGCCGCGACCGCTTCGCAAGCCGCTCCTACTCCGCCTGTCTTAACACCAGCGGTCAAGGCCGTTTTAGAAGCACCACCTCAGCAGTTACACCCGTAACACGGGCTCCGTGACGAGAACTATGCTTGTTCATCTTTTCCCCACGACGGTAAATGGCGGTTGATTATGGCTCCCGCTTATCGATTTCCTTTGCCGTGACAACCCGCGTTACGCTTACTCAACGAGCGAGCACAAGGATAGCTGATCCGGAGAGCATAAAGAATTGCGCGAGCTGCCAATAGCAATCACCCTCGGGCAACCTAGGAGTTTATGCTGACTCTCTGGGAACACAGTGTTACTCAGATGCTGAATGATATCGGGGGATATCACCTGCAGCATCAATTCGAGTCAAACCTCGGAGCTACAAGTGAATCAACAAGAGCAACTGGATAAGAACCAGACGAAGATGAAGACGGCCGCTAAGAGTGTGACAAACCGGTAGGAAGATCCTGAAAGTTCTCACATTCGCGCCAAGCTAAGCATAGTTATGAACCTAGCGACTTTATTAGCCCATAGCAGTTTGATCCCTGGTGGTCGTCACTTTTTTAGTCAGGTGCATATGGTGGCGAGCGGAAATGTTATCCGTCGAAATGCGACTTCGACCGAATTGAAGAGCGCAACCAATCAGGTGCTCTTCCAGGAACTGGATAGCGACCCCGCGACCCACTTGCGCGGGACATTGGTATCTCCTCAGGCGTTTGCAGGACAACAGCAGGTCACGGACGCTGCGGTGAATTGGGTCGCCGATGCGTATTGGCAAAACGCGAGCGGGAACCCAATCACGGAATTCAGGACCAGATGGACGGTGCCCCAGCCACCAAGCACGCAGACTAATCAGCTTATCTACTTGTTCAATGGGATGGAACCCGACGAACAAAATCCCGGCATTCTCCAACCTGTGCTGCAGTGGGGCGTCTCGCCGAGCGGCGGGGGAGGCTTTTGGTCGGTGGCCACATATTATGTGGCCGCAGAGGGGCCGGCATTTTCGACCGAAGCGATCTTAGTTAATCCTGGCGATACTCTGGACGGAGTTATCAGGCTTGATAGCCAAGACGCCAACGGTTTCAACTACATTGCGCAGTTCGCCGGAATGCCAGCCACTGCGCTGCGTGTCTCTAGTGCGCATGAACTCGTGTGGTGCTACGAAGCGTTGGAGAGTTATGGCGCGAGCGCCGACAATTCCTACTACCCAGCTAGTCCGGAAACCGCTTTCACCGCTATCAATGTGCAAACCGCTACCGGCAATCCAGCGCTATCATGGACGCCAGAAACTGGCGGGAGTAACAACGGCCAGCGGGTGGGCGGAATCAATAACTCCCCAACATTTGGGGAAGTAGATATCTTTTACCGATAGTTACCATCAAATTCATGATTGACCCACGTGGCGTTTGAATACCGTGGTACACAGAATCTGTCCTTCCATAGAGTTGCTCCTTTCCGAGGAATGCGCCTAACACTTCTTGCCTTAGGCGTCTGCCTTCTGTTCTCTACGGGATGTCAAACCGCTTGCCCTTCGGAGCCGCAAAAGAAGCCGACCGCCGGATTGGAGTCTCAGCATTTGAAGATCGGTCAATCGGTTTCCTTAGACGTTTACGCTCGTGCTTACCGCAATGACACAGGATTGGTTGTATACCTAGGTGAGGAATACCATTTCACTGTCGCAGCGCACCAACGATGGTCAGATTGGATTGTCCGCGACAAAACGGCAGATGGCTATCAATCTTCTTTTCTTCAAATGCCGTTGGAGTGCGGTAGACGGCTTCCGAGAGTCGATTGGTTTGTACTTTGTGGCGAAGTAGGAGATCGAAAGGAATTATTCCCGATCGGGGAAAGGAAATTTCCTAGGAATCATCGGTTTGAGTCACAGGGCACCTTATTTCTCTTCGCTAACGACCATCCCCTCTTCTATTGGAACAATTGCGGTAAGATGTACGTAACCATCTATCGGGAGAAATAACATGCAGCGACTCTTGCTTTATCGCGGCGTCCGGTGCCGGCCGCTTACACTGGTGCTCGCTCTTACCCTTTCTATTCTTTGTTGCACGCGACTGGCGCCCGCGTCCGAGAAGGGATGGGAAATCTACTCCAAAGCGCAACAGCATATAATTGTCATCGCAGGCGGAGGTGTACCCAAGCGTCCTGTACTTATACGTCGCAAAATCTCGAATGGTGCTTGGGAATTGAAGCTGCTCAGGCTCGACGATTTTCCTAAGGCAAAAATCAAGAGTGAGACACCGGTTGCAGGGCAAATTATCGAGCCGAATTCCTACCAAGCTTACATTGATGGCATTCTCGCGGGCATTCGGGAAAGCAAAAATCACCACATCTTTTTCTTCATCCATGGGGGGATGAACTCTACCTCTGGCGCTGCCTTGCGTGCAGCCCGGCTTTTGAGCGATGACGAAAGTGGAGGTAGCGATTTTGATTTAAGCAACACTGGCTATCCCATTTTCATTTGTTGGGATTCCTACTTCACGGGATATTTTGAACAGGTAACCTGGGTTCGGGCAGGGCACTCGGAGCGGTATGGCCAAAGCACCGGTCATTCTCTTTATGCCCTAACGACGATGCCTTTCCACCTCTTGGCTGATGTCGGACGAGGGTTCACCCGTTTTCCCGCGGAGCTTTCGGAATTTGTCCATAATGACGTCTATTCCATCGATCCATATCCCTATAGCGAGTTTGTAGCAATGCAGAACGAAATTAGGTATCTCAAAAGCCACCCCGAGGTCGGACTGCACATAAGTGATACTCCGACGATTCCCGAGACGCTACAGCGCAAAGCAGAGAATGTCCAAACAGGCCTTCTTTATCCGATCCGCACCTTGAGTCTGCCCGTCATTGACTCAATCGGCGTAGGAGCTTGGGAAAATATGCTTCGTCACGTAGATACTATGTTTGACCGAGCGGATACCGGCACGCGTCGCCATCCGACACCTGTCGAGCAGACCGTGGTAAACGACCAGACGGGAGCCTTGGCCATTTTCTTTTCCCGACTACAGGCTGATGCTGATCTCGGCAATCGCCCAATTATTTTGGTGGGCCATAGCATGGGCGCGATCGTGGGCAATCGCATTGTCTCGGCCTACCCACGTCTCCATTTCAGTCGAATCGTCTACATGGGTGCTGCGTGCTCTTTTCGCGATTTCCAAGCCCAAGTCATTCCCTATATGATCTATCATCATGAGACAAAGTTCTTTAACCTATCTTTGCACCCGCTTTGCGAGGCGGGGGAGGTTGCACTTTCGCCTCAGCATTTGAAACTTGACATAGCACCCCGCGGCAGCCTGCTTGTGTGGCTGGACAACATTTTCACCGGACCTCCATCGGAGGATGAACGGAGACTTGGGATTTTCCAAAGCACGATCTTAGCTAGTCACAACTTTCCGGAGAAGGTGCGTCCCCAGATTACTCTTAAGTGCTTCGACTTCAACGGTAATGAACCCAACCCTCCTCTTATATGGCATCCTCAGCATCACGCCGACTTTGCCGACGGGCCGTTTTGGAATCCCGATTATTGGAGGTTATAACGCACCACTTCTGATTAGACTCACGATGCTTTTTGCCGATGACAAAAGTAGGCCAGGACAATACTAGATCATCTAGTATGAAAGCGCTCCGTAAGCTCTCGCGCCAGTTTGTAACTTACAAATTCTTTTTCGCCCAATGCCCGATTCGATCGAGTGCCTTTTCGATGTTCTCGATGGAGTTGGCGACACTGAAGCGCAGGTAGCCTTCGCCAAAGCGGCCGAAGGCGGTTCCGGAGAGTGCGGCTACGCCGGCGTCTTCGAGTAAGGCATCGGCCAGTTTCTTGGAGGGCCAGCCGGTCTCTTTGATGTTGGGAAAAACATAGAACGCGCCTTTGGGAGATAGACAGGAGAAACCCTTGATCTGGTTCAGGCCCTTAACCATGACATCCCGTCGTTCTTTGAATTTCTGACACATCTCGTTTACCGCATCCTGTGGACCTTGAATTGCCTCTACGCCGGCGATCTGGGTGAAGCTGGCTGTGCAGGAGTTAGAATTCGTCATGAGGCGGGCGATATGAGCGGCCAGGTCAGCCCGCATGACACCATAGCCCATCCGCCAGCCAGTCATGGCATAGGTCTTCGAGAAGCCATCGAGGAGAATGCATCGATCTTTCATTCCGTCGAGTGACATGATGGAGTGATGTTCTCCTTCAAAGATGAGGCGGCTATAGATTTCGTCGGTCAGGATCATGATATTGCGATCGCCGATGGCGCGCGCGATATCTTCCACGTCCTTCTTTTCGAAGACACCGCCGGTGGGATTTTGGGGAGAGTTAAGGATGATCAGTTTCGTGCGGTCATTGATGAGCCCGGCCAGCTCATTCACGTCGAACCGAAACTCCATCTCTTCACGTAACTGGATGGGCACAGCCTTTGCACCCAGAAACTCGATCATCGATTCATAGATTGGGAAGCCGGGGTTGGGATAAATCACTTCGTCACCTTCCTCCACCAGGGCAAGGATGGAGAAAAAGATGATGGGTTTCCCTCCCGGCACGACCACGACTTCTTCCGGCGTGGCATTAACTCCCCGCGTCTCACTCACATATTTCGCGATCGCGTCACGGAGTGGCGGCAAACCAGCCGAAGGGCCGTAATGAGTAAAGCCCTTATGCATGGCATCGCTCCCGGCCTCGATGATATTGGCCGGCGTGTCGAAATCGGGTTCGCCTATCTCGAGATGCACGATATCGCGGCCTTTGGCTTCCAGCGCGCGTGCTCGAACCAGCACTTCAAAAGCGGTCTCGGTCCCGAGGCGGGTCATGCGATTCGCGAGGCGGAGTTGGCGAGAAGCGGCTGTAGTCATAAAAGTGAAGTCAGCACAATAATGGCACGGCGCAACTGCTCTCTTTTCTCTGATCAATCCGGCGAGCGATTTTGCTCCGACAAAAGCTTGTAAATCAGGCGAAAGGTATGAAATTTCAACCAGCCATGAAGAGGTGAAAGCCCATGAAAAAGCTGTCCGAAATGTTCGCCCACTCAGTCAGTGATTTGCGCGCGGCCTTCATTTGTGTGGCCTTCTCGCTCGCGCCGCAATGCCTGGCCGATCCGGGTAACTTCGAGCAGACAGGAAACCTTATCATAGCTCGCGAGCTTCATACGGCTACCTTGTTGCAGGATGGCGAGGTAATTGTCACAGGCGGGCTCGATTCGAATGGATTCTTAGTGGCGGTTTCTGAACTCTATGACTCATCCAAAGGGGCATGGACAGAGACGGGCCGACTTCCGATCAGCCGCAATTACCATACTGCAACCCTTTTATCAAATGGCATGGTCCTTGTCGCCGGAGGCGTTGGAGATGCCGGCGAGCTTACCAGCGCTGAGCTATATGAGCCGGGTTTGGGATTGTGGAGTGAGACTGGAAGTTTGACTGACGCGCGTCATGCTCATACGGCGACCTTACTAAATAATGGCCAGGTGCTTGTGGCAGGCGGTGACAACGCAACTAGCAGTGAGATCCTTTCATCTTGCGAGCTTTACGATCCTCAGACCGGAACCTGGACGGCTACGGGCGACCTTCACGACGCGCGTACCACTCATACGGCAACACTCCTGACCAATGGCAAGGTGCTGGTCGCGGGCGGCCAGGGTAAAGATGCTACCTTGTCGAGTGCAGAGTTATACGACCCCGCAACCGGACTTTGGACTGAAACGGGCAATCTTGACACCGCCCGGGCCAATCATTCGGCGACGCTCTTGCACGACGGAACGGTCCTTGTCGCAGGTGGATTTAACAACAACGGCCTGGGCGATCTTGATAGTAGCGAGACATATAACCCTGGCACTGCCTCCTGGAGCGCGACCGGTAACCTTGCAGCAGCGCGCGAACTACATACGGCAAACCTGCTCTTGAATGGCATGGTGCTGGTAGCGGGTGGCACAGCGGCCAACACGGGCAGCGAGCCAGTAACCGCTGAGCTTTACGATCCTGCAAGCGGAGCTTGGAGCGATACCGGCAGCCTTGCCGTCGGCCGGTATTCGCATACCGGAACCACATTACCCGATGGGAGAGTTGTTATTGCGGGTGGCCTCAATTCAACTGCTGGGACTTTAGCAAGCACGGAGTTATATGACCCGGCTTTGCCGGCAATTCAAAGTCCACTTATTGCCACCGGGACGGTCACTCTTCCATTTAGTTATCAATTCATAGCTTCCGGCGCCAGTTCCTTGTCAGTCACGGATTTGCCTGATGGCTTATTTTACGATTTTGATCTTCAAGCGATCGTAGGCACTCCGACGACAGAAGGCACCTTTGCGGTAACCTTAAACGCCACGAATGGCTCGGGCACGACCACGGCCACTCTTAGTCTGACGATTCAACCTCAGCCGGCGTCCGGACCTGTGGTCGTGAGTGCGACGAGTGCCACGGGAAGGACGGGCAGCCCATTTAACTTTCAGGTAGTAACCAGTGGTGGGAGCCCGCTGACTCGGTTGAGCGCGACGAATCTGCCGCCAGGTCTTACAGCCGATGCGCAAACCGGCGCCATTACTGGGACGGTGACGAGCGACGGCAGTTACCTGGTCACACTTGGCGTGACTGACATGGGTATTACCAACACCTTTACTCTCGAGCTGACATTTACCTCCAATCTCAATGTTCCTGTCATTACCAGCTCGGACACCACCTTTCTGGTCGCAGGCGAGCCATTCTCCTTTCAGGTTCAAGCTCCCGCACCCGGTTCTCCCGATCCGACTCTTTACTTTGAGGAAGGCGAACTTCCGCCCGGTCTGGGCCTGAATGAGGCTACCGGTATCATCGCAGGCGTTTTCGAACCTTTGTTGCGTCAAAGCATCGGGCCAGACCTGGCCGGCGGGGTAGTGACTAATGTGCAGCTCTTTGCCTGTAACTCGAGTGGCTGTGGCGCGCAGGGTCTTTTCTTTCTTACTCCTACTGGCGCGGTCAATATCTCGACGCGGCTAAGTGTGGGGACCGGTGACAACGTTCTGATAGGTGGCTTCATTACTCAAGGTAACGCGCCGGCGCAACTGGTGGCGCGCGGGATTGGCCCATCGTTGCCGGTAGCGGGATTTCTGGCTAACCCGTATCTCGAATTGCACAGCGGCGCGACCGTGATTGCAGCCAATGATAATTGGAAAGTAAATCTAGGTGGCGGAAGCCAGGAGTTAGCCATTGAAAATACTGGCCTGGCCCCTACCAAAGATTTCGAATCCGCCATTCTGAGTGTCTTGGAGCCGGGCGCCTATACCGCCGTGATGCGGGGAGTAAACAACGGAGTCGGAGTAGGCCTGGTCGAGATCTATAACCTGGGCGCGGCAAGTCTCGATCTTTCAAGTGAAGCGCACCTGGCAAATATTTCGACGCGCGGAGATGTGCAGTTGGGTGATAATGTCATGATCGGTGGCTTTATCAATCAAAGCTCAGTTCCGATCCAGGTTTTAGTTCGCGGCATAGGGCCTTCGCTAGCGGATCAAGGTGTAAGCGGTTTTCTCGCCGATCCGGTCCTCGAGTTGCATAAGCCCGATGGAACCGTAGTCACGAACGACAACTGGGGTGCCGTGCCAGCCGAGAAAACCGCAATCATGGCGACGACGATTCCACCAACCAACTCGAAGGAATCGGCTATTCTTCTCACCCTGCCGGTCGGAGAAGGCGCTTACACCGCCATCCTGAGCGGAGCGAATAACACCACCGGCGTTGGTTTGGTTGAGGCTTATTTTGGCGATCCATGCATTGGATCTTCTTGCCCATAGGCTCGGGCGCGTAATCTGGCAAAGTTCAGAGTGCCGATATTCCTGCGCTCCGGGCGACTAACAAAAAAAGTTCTCGACTTCGCGGGTTCCCCTGCGTTAGAGCCCATTCACAGGCGGCCCGCGCTATGAACCTCTTCTTCCCGACATCCGCATTGAAGCAGCATTGCGGGCTCGCGTCGTGGTCTGTTTTTGACGTCGTACGTCCAGATCGTTCGTTGGTCGCCACGTTGGTATTCGCGGGCGTTTTTTCGGGAATGCAAATGGTGCTGGGTCATTCGGCCTATGAGCCCTACTTGTTTAGTACCTTTGTCGGAAATGGCCCCGGAGCCATTGACGGACTCAGCGGGGTGGCCCGTTTCGACGGACCATTTGCGACGGCTGTCGATGCGATTGGGAATATCTATGTGGTAGATTCTTATAACGACACGATTCGTAAAATCACGCCGGGCGGGTTTGTTGTCACCATAGCCGGGCTAGCCGGCCAGGAGGGGACAAGTGATGGTGTGGGAAATGCCGCGCGCTTCTACAGTCCAAAAGGCGTCGCTCTGGATAGCTCTGGCAATATTTTTGTCGCCGATTCTGGCAACGACACCATTCGTAAGATTACTTCAGAAGGAATGGTAAGCACTGTCGCCGGTGCGGCTGGTATCACGGGCACGAGCGATGGCAGAGGGGCCGCGGCCCGCTTCAATTTTCCAACCGGCATCGCGGTCGATAACGACGGCAACCTTTACGTGGCGGATAACGTTAATAATACCATCCGTAAGATAACGTCGGACGCTGATGTAACTACCCTCGCTGGGTCGGCTGGACAAAAAGGAAGTACGGATGGAATGGGAGCCGACGCTCGCTTCCGGTCTCCGACAGCCGTTGCTGCGGGAGACGATGCTGTTCTCTACGTAGCGGACGCCGGCAACGACACAATACGCAAGATTACTCCCGATGGAGTTGTTAGCACACTGGCTGGGTCACCAGGGAAGAAGGGTAGCGTTGACCAGTCCGGAAATGCAGCCCGTTTCGACAGCCCCTTTGGGGTGTCGGTCGATGGCAGCGGAAACGTGTATGTGGCCGATACTTTTAATCATACCATCCGAAAGATAACGCCGGCGGGGTCGGTGACTACTCTGGCTGGCTTCGCCGATGAGGGAGAAGCGGGCGGAGGAGCTTCCGATGGCATTGGAACGGCGGCTCGCTTTAATAGGCCGCGAGGTTTATGTGCGACCAGTGCTGGCACTTTATTCGTCGCGGATACTCACAATAACACCATCCGAACGGTGACAGCGGATGGTGCCGTCTCCACCCTCGCTGGAAAGGCTGATATTGGCAGCGAAGACGGGCTGGGCTCGGCAGCACGCTTCAATAAGCCCGACGGACTGGCTTTTGATCGGTCCGATAACCTCTATGTCGTTGATAACATAAATCAGACGATTCGAAAAGTCACCCCGGCAGGTGTGGTCACGACCTTGGCGGGCGAGGTTGGAGTTGTAGGTCACTCCGATGGGGTCGGGGCTTCTGCCCACTTTAATTTTCCGCGAAGTATCGTGGCCGACGCCAAAGGGAACCTCTATGTCTCCGATCGCTTGAATTATACGATTCGCAAGATAACTCCGGCTGGCGAAGTGAGCACCCTGGCGGGTTCTCCGGGCAATTTGGGTAGCGCAGATGGCCTCGGGGATGCGGCGCGCTTTAATGAGCCATTCGGGCTCGCCATAGACGCAGCCGGCAACATCTTTGTGGCAGATACGGCCAACGAGACGATACGAATGGTCACCCCCGCAGGATTTGTGACTACTATTGCCGGAACCGCTGGTGTCGCCGGCTATCTCGATGGAGAGGGTCTCGCTGCTCAATTCCATCAGCCTTCCGGTCTTGCTCTCGACAAAATGGGTAATCTGTATGTCGGCGACACCTTCAATCATGCGATTCGCCGAATCACGTCGGGTGGCTCCGTCAGCACTTTTGCTGGCGTGGGACGCAGCAAGGGAAGCGACGATGGCATCGGCGCCGAGGCGCTTTTCTTTCGCCCATCCGGGGTGTCCATCGATAGCCTCGGTAACCTTTATGTGGCCGACTCGAATAACTATCTCGTGCGCAAGATCACTCCCTCTGCTAGCGTGACGACATTGGGCGGATTGGTAGGACGACGGGGTGGCGCCAATGGGGCCGGAAGCGGCGCCCGCTTTTTTGAGCCTTTAGGTATGGCCGTAAATAGCCAAAATCAGTTGTTTCTTACTGACAATGTTAACTCGACCGTTCGTAAGGCTTCTCCAGCGCCGCCAGTGATCGAAAGTCCGCTCGCGGCTACCGCCGTGCTGGGGCAGGAGTTTGCTTATCAGTTTACAACGGATGGAGCGACGGAACTTGGAGCTGGTGGTTTGCCCCCTGGTTTAGCCTTTGATGCCCCTCTCGCAGCGATCGTGGGTACACCCGGCACGACGGGCACTTTTAGCGTCCAACTGACTGCGAGCAATTCGAAGGGCACGACGGCCGCTACTTTGACTCTGACTGTGGCACCTCCCATTGAAGCTCAGATGAATCTGGTGAGCGGAGCCAGTGCTGCCGGCGCGATCGGGAATTTCTTTTCCTACCAACTGAAGGCTGCCGGTGTCAATCCGACCACGTCAATCACCGCCGTAGGTATGCCTGCCGGATTGACGCTGGATCAGAGCACCGGGCTTCTTTCCGGTGTTCTTTCCAATCAACTGCTCGTAGATCCAACAACGGATCTGGTCACGATGGCCCCGGCGCCCGAGACGAGTTCGTTGGTGACCTTTGCTTTGCGCGATGGCGGGCATGTCACCAACTCAACGCTTGAGCTCAGTTTTACCTCGGATCCCACATTGCCCGTTATCATAAGTCCTAACCAGGCCAATGTCACAATTGGGCAGCCTTTTAATTACAAGATCGTCGCGCCTGTGTCACCGGACCCTGCGGCGGGACCGATCACTTATTCGTACGCGGGTACGCTGCCAAAGGGCCTCTCGTTTGATAGCGCCACTGGAGTTATCTCAGGAATATTCGATTCGCAGACCGAGCAGAAGGCCGGTCAGTTTGTCCGGAAAGCGTTATCCGCTGGCGTGCAAAATATCGTAGGTAATATCCAGCTCTTTGCTCAGAACAAACGAGGAACAGGAACGATTCCTTTGCTCTTCTCCGACGCGCCTCCGGGTGCCGGCAACGTATCGACGCGTCTCCTCGCCGGCTCGGGCGATGATGCGGCCATTGGAGGATTTATTGTTACGGGTAGCGCGGCTAAGAAAGTCCTGGTTCGTGCCCTGGGTCCTTCCCTGGAGGAGAATGGCCAGGCGCTGAGCGGGACCCTGCAAGATCCTACTTTGGAAGTGAGAAACGGTTTCGGAAAGCTTATCGCGAGTAACGATGACTGGCGAACGAATCAGGAGTCGGAAATAACCGCGACCGGAATTTCGCCACTGGACGATCGTGAATCGGCGTCAATGCTTACGCTCGATCCCGGGGCTTACACGGCGATCATCTCGAGTAAGTCGAAGACCAGCGGCCTGGTACTCTTTGAAACCTACGACTTAGGAACGGCCAGCATCGACGTTTCACGCAACGCAATGATCGCGAACATGTCTACCCGCGGTCTTGTCGCAGGGGAAACCGACCTGCTCATTGCCGGATTCATCGTCGAAGGTAACACGCCGTCCAATGTCTTGATTAGGGCACTCGGCCCGGAATTGGCGGCAGTCGGAATCAGTCACCCCATCGCAGATCCAATTCTGCAGCTGCGAAATTTCAACGGCGATCTGCTGGCTGAAAACGATGATTGGGAGACGACGCAGGAAGGACTCATTCTTTTTACAAATGCAGCGCCTGCCAATCCGCGAGAATCAGCCATCTATGACACCTTGATGGCTGGCAGCTATACTGCGGTTGTGGCGAGCAAGAGCACAAACAATGGTGTGGGCCTGGTTGAAGTTTACATTCTTCCCTGAGTGACACTAGACGCATGAATCGGCTGCGCTTATCCTCGCTCTTCGTCCTCGTGGGCGGAATCTCATGCCTGATTTTCAACGAAGCACCAGCGAGCGACACGAGCATAGCCGAAGTTGTCTCCAAGGAAAACTCGGTTGATACTTCTGCTCCTGCCAAGCCCTGGCAACCGGCAGCCATCGGCGAAAAGTTGTTTCCCCACGACCGCTTGCGGACGGGCGAGGATAGTCGCGCCGCCTTGCGCTTGAGTGATGCCAGCATCTTTCGGGTCGATGAATTCTTTGAGGGAGAGATTCTCCCCCCTATAAGCGCCGGGACAAAGCCGACGCTCGACTTACAACAGGGCAAGGCCTACTTCTTTAGTCGAGAAAAGTCACGCGAGATCAATATCAAGACACCGGCGGCCAATGGCGCTATTCGCGGGACCGAGTGTGTGGTCGAGGTGGCATCCAATGGACGTAGCAGGTTTACCATGCTTGACGGCGAGATAGAGGTATCAAATCCTCAGGGCTCCGTGGTCGTGCGGAATGGCGAGGAGGCGGAAGTTACGCCTGGCCAGAAGCCTGTCAAAACCGCAGCCATTCTTACCGTCGATCTTGTCCAGTGGTGCCTGTATTATCCCGGTGTCCTGGACCTGAATGAATTAGAGCTTCCTCCCGAGGCCCAGAATGCCTTGAGAGATTCCCTGGTGGCTTATAACCAGGGCGATTTACTTAACGCTTTGAAGGCATATCCCAGGAATCGCCTCCCGTCCTCGGCCGCCGAACGAATCTTTCGAGCAGAACTCTTTCTCGTGGTAGGTCAGGTCAAGAAGGCAAATCACGCACTGGATTCGGTGCCACTTGGTACACCGGGCCGGGAGGCACTCAAAACCCTGGTTGCCGCTGTAACTTTACAGGCTAAGTCCAATGCGAGGGAGCCTAAGACTGCCACTGAATGGTTAGCCGAATCATATTATCGCCAATCAAAACTCGATCTCGTCGGTGCGTTGCAAGCAGCCAAACAGGCAACGACCATCGACCCCAAGTTCGGTTTTGCCTGGACGCGCGTGGCAGAACTGCAATTTAGTTTTGGGCGCACCCCTCAAGCGAAGACCGCACTGGCTAAAGGGCTTGAGCTCGCGCCGCGTAATCCGGCGGCACATAGCCTCGAAGGATTTCTACTTAGCGCCGAGAACCAAATCTCCGCTGCGAGAAAGGCTTTCGAGCGAGCGATAGCTCTTGACAGCGCACTGGGTGACGCCTGGCTGGGCCGCGGCCTTTGCTCGATTCGGCAGGGTCATCCTGAAGATGGAAGGCGAGACCTGCAGACGGCGGTTGTTCTGGAGCCGAACCGCGCCATCTTTCATAGCTATCTTGGCAAGGCGTTTAGCAATACGGGCAATGAGACTAAGGCGCGACAGGACCTGGACCGGGCCAAACAACTCGATCCGCTTGATCCTACACCCTGGCTTTACTCTGCAATCGAGAATCGGCAGGATAATCGGATCAACGAAGCTGTTCGTGACCTGGAAAAGTCCCTTGACCTAAACGATAACCGCCGGGTTTATCGTTCTCAGTTTCTTCTTGATCAAGATCGAGCGGTTCGTAGCGCAAACCTGGCGGCAATCTACCAGGATGACGGGATGGATGAGCTAAGTGTGCGTGAGGCTACCCTCGGAGTTGATGCCGATTATTCCAATGCCTCTTCCCATCTGTTTCTTGCCAATAGTTACAATGCCTTGCGCGATCCCGAGCGAATTAATTTGCGGTACGAAACTCCGTGGTTCAACGAACTTCTCCTCGCCAATCTCCTCGCGCCCGTCGGTGGTGGTCCGCTTTCTCAATTCGTCTCGGAGCAGGAGTACTCCAAGCTCTTCGAGGCTGATCGCCTCGGAATCAGCTCCACGTCCTCCTACTTTAGCACGGGCGAAATTCGCGCGACGGCTTCGCAATATGGCATCTTCGGTAATTTCAGTTACTCGCTCGATACCGATTTTCAATATGACAACGGTCTACGCCCAAACAACGAAATCACCCGATCCGAATCATACGCCCAGGCCAAGTTTCAGCTCACGCCTCAGGACAGCATCTTCTTACAGACGAAATATCAGGACACGCGTCAGGGCGACTTACTGCAACGTTACGATCAGACACTAGCCGATCGGGGAGCGCATTTTCGGGAGCTTCAGCAACCAGGTATCATACTCCTTGGTTATCATCACGAATGGGCGCCCGGGCTCCATACTCTTATCTTGCTCGGGCGACTGGCGGATGAGATTCAGTTTTCCGATTTGAATAGTCCGCTCGACGTGGCGCAATTCGAAGACACGCAAATTCGCCCCAACGTCAGCCGATCTCTTATCATACCCAGAAATGCGAACGGGTCAGTCGCGCTTTCGCCCTTTGTTCTGCCGCTCGACCTTCTCTATCATAGCGCTTTTACCACCTATACGGGTGAGTTTAATCAAATATGGGAGACAGAACCCAACACGCTGATCGTGGGCGCCCGCTTCCAATCAGGTGAATTTCATACCAGCGACCGGTTGGATAATCCCCCAGACTTTGCCGTCCCATTTTTCAACAACCCGGCGGCGCTGCAGGATTTCAGCACCGACTTCAACCGGCAGAGCGTTTATATCTATGATACTTTCCGACCTCTGCCCAGGGTATCGGTTACGGCCGGTGTGAGTTATGATCATCTGGAGTATCCATCTAATTATCGCAATTCCCCAATCCTTGGATCTGAGAGTTCTCGCTCCCGCGTCTCGCCAAAGGCGGGGATTATTTGGAATCCGGTCGGGAAGTTAGTCCTTAGGGCGGCATATACGCGTGCCTTGGGCGGAGTCAGCTTTGACGAGAGTGTGCAGTTGGAGCCGAACCAGGTGGCTGGGTTCAACCAGGTTTTCCGCAATATCATTTCCGAGTCTATCGTTGGCTCGGTGGCGGCGCCAAGATATGAGAGCGCGGGGATTCTTTTGGAGGATAAGTTTGACTCCGGAACCTATGTGGGAATCCAGGCCGTCCTTTTGCGCTCCGATGTCGACCGGCAAATCGGAACCTTTAATGCTTTGGTGCAGAGCGACCGAATCATTCCTCCCATTGTTCCAAGCTCGACACCGGAGCAGTTAGGCTATGAGGAGCACGATTTTCTTATTACCCTGAACCAGCTCGTGGGCGATCGCTGGTCTTTGGGGGCGAAGTATCAGTTATCTTTTGCTGACCTGCAAACCGTCTTCTCCGAAGTTCCAACCTCAATTTCGTCGCAGGCCGATACCCGGCAGAAGGCCACCCTGCATCAAGGCGATCTGTTTGTCATCTATAACCATCCCGCCGGGTGGTTTGGCCGCATTGACGGTTATTGGGCGGCTCAAAGCAATGTCGGTTATTCGCCGGATATTCCTGGAGACGAGATTTTCCAGCTAAATGCTTATGCCGGCTATCGTTTCCGGCGCAACTATGGCGATATTACCCTCGGCCTGCTCGACATCAACGATCAGGATTATAAGCTGAATCCGCTTAACTATTATAATGAACTTCCGCGACAGCGAACCTTTGCCTTGCGAGTGCGGTTGAATTTCTGACTCGGCTGAGATAGGCAGGCTATCTTACGGGCACATGCAGATCCGGCAGCTAAGACATCTGGCTCGCGGGTTGACTGCCGGCGCGGGCGGCCTGCTTGCCGCCGGCCTGGGGATTGTATGCCTAAGCTATAACCTGGCAGAACCGATCGTACGACTGAGTTACGATTTGCCCTTTCTTTGGCGATCCCCGATTGAAACTCATGACGTCGTCCTGGTCTATCTCGATGAGTATTCAGCAAAGCAACTCGATCAACCATTTGACATTTGGAACCGTGCTCTGCACGCACGCTTGCTGGATCGTCTCACCTCGGAAAAGGCAAGACTCGTCTTTTACGACGTCGTCTTCGATCAACCCTATCCTGACCCGGCCGCAGATACCGGGCTGGCCGAGGCGATTCGGCGTAACGGACGAGTGATTCTGGGCGCCGCTCTCGATCACAAGGAGCGGCAGGGAATGAGGTCGGAAAGTATTTCGCCGCCGATACGACTCTTGCGCAAGGCGGCCGCAAGCTGGGGTGTGCTGGCCTTTGAAGGAATGGACCCCGACTATGGTGTCAGGCGGATCTACTTTGGAAACAGCGTCCGCGCCACGGCCACCTGGGAGGCAGCCAGGATCCTGGGGGCACCTATCACACGGCAAACACGCGAAACCCTGGCGCCGCACTGGCTAAACTACTACGGTCCGCGCGGAAGCTTCAGGGCTGTAAGCATGGCGCAGGCTCTTTTGCCAAATGGCGTTCCGCCAGACTATTTCAAGGATAAAATAGTGCTGGTCGGCGGTCAGTTTGCCCTCGGAGGACTGATGGTAGGAAGGGACGAATTCGCTACGCCATACTCGCGGTCGACTCATCAGTTTACTCCAGGAACCGAAGTTCATGCCAACATCCTTTTAAATTTGTTGCGCAATGACTGGCTCACTCGGATGGGACGTAGTCGCGAGTGGGCGCTGATCGTGATCATCGGTCTGCTGACTGGTGCACTGACTCCCATTCGTCCGTTGCTGGCTACGCCGCTGGCATTTGTCTGTTCGGGCGTAATCGCCTGCCTTGCCTGTTATCTCGTGTGGCAATATAGGATCTGGTTCGCGTGGGTTATTCCGGCCGGAATACAGATTCCTTTTGGGCTGGCATGGGGCATTTCTGCGCAATACCTCCTTGAATCACGCCGACGCAAGGAGCTGCGCAAGGCTTTTTCCTTTTATCTCTCGCCGCAAATGGCCGACCTGATCGCCGATTCGGATTTTGACCTGCATCCGGGCGGCAGGGTGGTGGAAGCTACGGTCGCTTTTACAGACTTGGAGAATTTTACTACCATTTCCGAGGATCTCGACCCGGCCGAGGTCTCGGCAATTCTCATCGCTTACTTCGAACAAACGACTAAGTGTGTCTTAAAGAATAAGGGCACGATCATCAAATACGTCGGTGACGCGGTCATGGCAGGTTGGGGTGCGCCAATCGACGAGCCAGATCATGCCATTTGCGCAGTTGAAGCCGCGTGCGATCTCCGCTGCCTTGCGGAGCTGGAAGTGCGAGGCAAGAAACTGCGAACCCGGGTCGGCGTTCATTGCGGCAAGGTGTTGGCCGGAAACCTCGGGTCTTCATTTCGCTTTGACTACACGATGATCGGAGACACAACTAACTTCGCTTCGCGTCTCGAGTCTCTTAATAAATATCTCGGGACTCAGGTGCTTATTTCCGATGCGGTCCGGCAAAGGCTGGGCGATAGATTCGTTACCCGGCGTTTGGGAGAATTTCAAGTGGCGGGGAAGACGCATTCCGTTGTGATTCATGAGCTGTTATGTCGCTGCGAAGCGGGAGATGGCGAGCATGTGTGGATCGAGGCATTTGAAGCAGGGTTAGATAAATTCAGAGAAGGCGAATTTGCCGCGGCCGCTGACTTCATGAAGCGTAGTTGCGATCTTCGCGGGGGTTCGGATGGCCCGTCGGAATTCTATCTGCGAAGACTGAGCAAGCTCACAGGGGCGCAACCCGACGGCTGGAGCGGAGTTATCGAATTGTCGGAAAAGTAATCTGGTTTTCATACGCTCGCCATCTAAGGCCCCAGCGGCTCTTCTCGGGCCCCCGTTTCTAAGAACTAAGTTTAAGAGTGGATTTGCTTGACCAAGGGCGAGGAAAGCTTTAAGAGGCATGACATTCGCGTAATGTTCGCGCGAAAGGAGGCAATAAATGACCAGCGCAACGAAGAGAACCGTTTGGGTTGTGCCAGCGTTGGTTTTCGCTCTCCAGGGGATTGCGCTCGCTCAAAGTCCATGTCCGCGATACGCCGCGGGCAGTATGGTGAGCGAACCGGAAGACCTTTATAGCAAGGACGGTGTCCTGGCCGTTAGCTTCACTTACCAGACTTATCAGGATGACACTGGTAAGACCTATTTTTGCTTCGTCAATTCCGACGGCGTGCAGTCGCCGACACTGCATGTGCAGCCGGGCGACGTACTGAAGTTAACCCTGACAAATCTCGTCCCGGAAGGGTCGGGTAAGCACAGGCTCCATGCCTGCAATGGAAATGGCGAAAGCGGGCGAGGGTGGTTGCGGAGATCTGAACATGACCTCATCGTCGGTCAACATTCACTATCATGGCACGAATACTCCGCCGATTTGCCATCAGGATGAAGTGATTCATACGATTATTAACTCCGGCCAGACCTTTGCCTATGAGATTCATATTCCAAAGAACGAACCGCCAGGGTTATATTGGTATCATCCCCACATTCACGGGTTGACGAACGCGGCGGTGCAAGGCGGAGCTTCCGGCGCCCTTATTGTGGAAGGAATCGAGAACGTTAACCCGGCGGTCGCGGGATTGCCGCAACGCGTTCTGGTCGTTCGTGAGGAGCCACCGCCGCCGCCCCCTGCGCCGCCGGACGACGACACTGGGACAAACCTTTCGGTTAACTATGTAGTTATTGCAGCTCCACCCTTTATCCCTGCCCAGATCACAATGGAACCCGGGGGCAAGGAATTTTGGCGAGTCGTGAATTCATGCGCGCACACCATTCTGGATTTGCAGGTTGTTTACGATGGCATCAGACAACCGCTGGAAGTTATCGGGCTCGACTCTGTGCCACTCGGCTCACAGGACGGTTCTGGCCGTGGCAAGAGCCAGCGTCGGCCTCACCTCCTGATCCCGCCGGCGGGTCGAGCGGAATTTATTGTCACGGGCCCTTCAGCCGACGTGGTGGATGCACGCCTTCTCACGGAAGCGGTTACGACCGGACCAATCGGCGACATCGACCCAACCCGAACCCTTCTTAACATTCAGAAGACGAACACTAACGATGCGACCAAAGTTTTGCCGAAACTACCCGCCGTCTCCGGTCCTCCGCCGGCGGAACGCTTTGCAGGTCTGGCGGAAGCGAAACCTACCGCGACGCGGAAACTCTACTTCTCCGAGGACGACACCTATTTCTACATCACGGTCGCGGGACAAACTCCCAAGCCTTTTAGCATGGATGACCCACCATCGATTATCACAACCCAGGGTTCGGTGGAAGACTGGACGATCGAGAATCATGCCTTGGAGAATCACGAATTTCACATTCATCAAATTCATTTTCTGACCATGGCGGTGAACGGGCATCCGCTTAAGCGGGAAGAGCAACACTTTCTCGACACAGTGAATATTCCTTATTGGCCCGGGACGGGTCAGTATCCAAGTGTAACTTTGCGGATGGATTTCCGCGGGCCGGACGTGGGCGACTTCGTCTACCATTGCCATATTCTTGACCACGAAGATGGAGGAATGATGGCAATCATCCGGGTAAAGCCGCGAACTGCTGCCACTAATCCTGCCCCCAAGTCCCCCGCGGTGGCGAGCGGAGGACAAACCAGTCGAAAGTAATGATGCAGTAATCGAAACGTTACGATTCTCCATCGCTGTTCATGAGCCAAATAGGCTTGACAACGCTCGAACAAATCGAAAACCTGACGCCATTCCGGCACGCATTGAGTGTCACTCGCTTTGTCGACTAACACGTTCAACATGCCGCCGATTATCACTATGACTAAAAAGGTAACTGTTATACTTGCAGCTCTCTTCGCCGCGATCTCCGTGTCGCCGGCGCAGACTCTTACGCCACTGGTCCATCCGCCTCCCGGTGGTGCGAACCTCGCGTTCCAACTTACTGATGGCACGGTGATGTGCCAGGCCAACCGCGAACAGGATTGGTGGAAGCTAACGCCGGATAACACTGGTAGCTACGTAAACGGCACCTGGACGAAGCTCGCTTCCCTTCAACCGGGCTATGTGCCCGATGCCTTTGCCTCCGCCGTGCTGGCGGATGGTCGACTGGTAATCACCGGCGGCGAATATAACAATGGTCAGTTCACCCTAACGAATCTCGGAGCGGTCTACGATCCCATCGCCAACACCTGGACGCCGCTCAATGCTCCACCGGGTTGGGACTTTATCGGCGATTCGCCCGCGGTCGTCGTGCCGGATGGTCGCTTTGTTGTTGGCCGGAAGTTGGACATGCAGATGGCCGCGCTCGATCCCGCTACGCTTACCTGGACCCTGCTTGGCAGCGCCGGTAAGAGTGATTTCAACGCCGAGGAAGGATGGACCCTGCTCCCCGATGGCACGATCTTCACTTTCGACGTCAAGAATGCGCCTAACTCCGAGCGTTATTTCGTCGACACCCAGACATGGCAGACCGCGGGGAGCTCGATTGTCGATCTTCACTCGCCATCACCATTTGGCTGCCTGCCTTACGGTGATCAGGGGCAATTTTGTTATTTCCCTCCGGGAGAGGTGGGGCCCGGAATCCTATTGCCTGACGGCCGGGTTTTCTGCACTGGCTCTAACTCTACTGCCGGACCGGGACATACTGCGATCTACACTCCGCCAACTCCGCCTTCCGGCACAGGAACGTGGGAAGTGGGTCCCGACTTCCCCAATGGCGATAATGCCGGAGATTCCTTTTCCGCTCTTCTTCCTAACGGCAACGCACTCGTCCTCGGCGTGAGTGGAAAGCTCTATGAGTTTGATGGCGTAAACCTTACTGCGACTCTCTTTGGACCAGGTGCCTTGATGACTCTGCCCACCGGCCAGGTGTTAGTGAGTAATGGTTCGCAAGTGAGCGTTTATACGCCGGCCGATACGAGGTATTCGCAAAAATGGGCGCCGCGGATCAAAAAGGTCCCGACCAGCGTCGTGCGCGGTTCGACCTACAAGATATCGGGCCAGCGCTTCAACGGCATGTCGCAGGCTGCATCCTTCGGCGACGAGTTTGAGACTGCGACTAACTATCCTCTGGTCAGAATTACCAACACCGCTACAGGTCATGTTTTCTACGCCCGCACGCACGACCATAGTACGATGGCAGTTGCAACCGGGAACGCGAGCGTTTTGACAAGGTTTGATGTACCGGCGGCCGCGGAGACAGGTGCCAGCACGCTTGTCGTGGAGGCAAATGGCATCCCATCCAAGCCGGTGTCGATTACGGTCAACTAAGTCTCCAAATACTCAGTTGACAGGATTTACAACGGTCGCGGCGGATCATATTTGCCGCCGCGACCGTCTTGTTTTAGTCGCGCAACCGGCAAACGGCAACTCGAAGCTATGCGTTCTTGCCGAGCGAATCCATCTCCGCAGGAGTAAGTCGCAGTTTGGCGGCGGACATGTTTTCCTCGAGATGCTTGACCGAAGACGTACCGGGAATGGGTAGCATGACTGATGACCGCGCCAGTAACCACGCAATCGCGATCTGGTAGACACTGGCATTATGCGCTTTGGCTACCTTGTCCAATTCGCCGCTCCCCAGGGAACGCCCGCCGCCTACTGGCGACCAGGGCATGAATCCCAGGCGCTCCTTTTCGCAGTAGGCTAGCACATCATCCCATTTTCGATCGGTCAGGTTATAACGATTCTGTACAGTTACAATCGGAAGAACCTTGCGCGCCCGATCGATTTGCTCGGGACTGACTTCCGACAGCCCAACATGCCGAATCTTTCCCGCTTCCTGCATCTTTTTCAGCGCGCCAAGAGATTCCTCCATCGGCACTTTTGGATCGACCCGATGAAGCTGGTAGAGATCGATCCGGTCCAGCCGAAGTCGCTTTAGACTCTTCTCTACACATTGAGTCAGATATTCGGGATGACCATCAGGAACCCACTGATAGGGTCCGGGTCTTTTATGGCCGCCTTTGGTCGCGATGACGAGACCTTTAGGATAGGGGTAAAGCGCTTCGGCAATAAGTAGCTCGCTCGTTTCCGGCCCGTAGGCGTCAGCGGTATCAATCAGATCTACCCCAAGCTCGACCGCACGTTTAAGGACTCTTTTGGCTTCTTCACGATCTTTGGGCCAGCCCCAGATGCCGTCGCCCGTGATCCGCATGGCGCCAAAGCCAAGCCGGTTCACCTTCAGGTCGCCGCCGATCGTAAAGGTCAGATTTGAGGTCATCGCCGTTGAGGGCTCGCTCCGCAAACTGGCTGATCTGGCCGTGAGCAGGCCCGCCGCGCCGCCCATCGTTAGGCCAAGGAATCGGCGGCGAGTCACCTCCGTTTGTCTTGTAGTCTGTGCGCGATTCATGAAATGAAAATGAACGCGGAAGCGCGTCGAGGCAAGCCGCGACATGCCTGGACAAATTGCGTACCGGTCCAATCGAGGCTCAGAGTGTTAAGGCGGCCATCGGCTCCTACCGCCCAAACGTTATTCGAGCTAAGCGCCACGACAGCGTGGAACCCACTTGGCAGGAATGTAATCGGGGTTAGCACTTGGCTCCATTGCCGACCGTCCCAATGAAGGGCCAACGGTGTAAGGTCATCGGTGCCGACCCAGCGGCCCAAACATCATTCGCCGCCAACCCATCAACGGCGAGAACTCGAACTTGTTTTCGCCAGGTAGCGCTGGCACTACCGCCCACGCCGAACCATTCCAGTGCAAACTGAGACACAAAAACTGGTCGTTGATTCGCGCGTATCCGACCGTCCACACATCAGTCGAAGAAATCACGCCAACCCCTTGGAGGACATTTTCTGTTGCACCCGAAAGGTTTGGGCTCGGCACGATGCGCCATCCCAGTGTTCGATCAGCGTCTCATCCGGCGAGGCCGTCGTAAGAGCGGTACCGACAGGCCAAACGTCGTTTGATGCCGCGACCGCGACGCCATTAAGAATGTTCATCTGCGAATCTACATCGGGCGGTGTTTTATCTGGCGATCGCTCGAAATCCTGTGACGCGCGCGGGAGCACCAGCGACACTGGCAGAGCTGCGGCGGAAAAGTCGTTAGGGTGCCGGGCTAGTGGTCATGAAAAGGCAATCGAAATTCGCTACTCAGAAGAGTTCGGATGAATGTCGCAAGCGCTATAGCGCGGGCAACGACAACTACGTCGTATTTTCCTTGACAATCCTTGTCCTTTCCGTTCAGGCTCACCGGGCTAACCCTAACCGGCCGAATCGACGTTGAACTCCGGTAGCGTTGCCGTTGGCGGGTTGATAAAGGGCGGTTGCAGAAACCTAACCTACCGGGGAATTAGAAAGTACGTTCCTTATGTTGTTCTCACTTTGGTCACGTCAAACCGCGGCCCTCACGGCCTGTCTCTTGGCCGGTTGCTACCAAGCCCTTGCTGTTACTCCACCCCCTGATGGCGGTTATCCTAACGGAAATACCGCTGAAGGAGAGGATGCGCTTTTCACATTAACAACCGGGATTAATAACACTGCGATTGGTCATAACGCTCTTTATTCCATTTCAACCGCCGGGCTCAACACGGCGCTCGGCTACAATTCCCTTTTCAGTGATACGACGGGTATCGCGAATACGGCTGCCGGTTATCTGGCATTGACCTCCAACACAACTGGCAGTTTCAATACCGCATTTGGCACCAATGCCCTCCAGAACAATAGCACGGGCGTTGACAATACCGCGGTCGGAAATGGCTGTATGACCTTCAATCTTACCGGCAATTTCAACACTGCTGTGGGCGTTGGCGCACTGATCAGCGGGACTACTGGCTCCACTAACACCGCCGTAGGTCTGAATGCGCTGGAGTCAAATACCGTTGGTGGGAGTAATACGGCCACAGGAGCTTACGCGCTCTTTGCAAATACCACTGGCCAAACCAATACGGCGTTTGGATATCTGGCGTTAAGGCAGAACCAGACTGGCAGTTTTAATACGGCAATAGGAGATGCAGCTTTGCGGCACGATCTTGGCTCGAGAAATATCGGGTTAGGGCAATCTGCGGGTTTCAATTTGACGACGGGGAGCGACAATATTGACGTTGGAAACCAGGGAGTAGCGGGAGAATCCCAGACGATTCGCGTTGGTGCTGTGGGCACCCAGACAAACGCATACCTTGCTGGGATTAACGGCGTCACGGTGGCCGACGGCATTCCTGTTGTCGTTGGCGCCGATGGGCATTTAGGCACAGTGACTTCCTCAGCCCGATACAAAGAGGCGGTCCAACCCATGGCCGATTCGAGTCAAGCGATATTGGACCTTCAGCCAGTCACCTTTCGCTATAAGAAGGAGTACGATTCGAAAGCAATCCCCCAGTTTGGTCTCGTGGCCGAGGATGTAGCCAAGGTCAATCCCAGCTTAGTGGCGCGCGACGAAACGGGCAAGCCTTACACTGTTCGCTATGAAGCAGTGAACGCGATGCTCTTGAATGAGTTCTTGAAAGAACACAAGAAGGTTGAGGAACAGGCGGACAAGATCGAGCGCTTGGAGACTCGCTTACAAGACCTGGATGCTCGACTCAGTGCAAATGGCCTCTAGGCGATCGCCTTAACGGAACAACTCCGCTGATTCGGGATCATCTGTCATCGCGGTTTACGCGAGGTTTGCTATATCCCAACCATGCCCGGCGTGACCGGAACAATTGAAATTCGCTACTCAGGGCCCTAACCGGGCGTTAGAGTTTACTATCGACATTCCTCCGACTGTCGACTTGATGGAATCGATTTAACTCAACAGACAGAGCGCCGCCGGCAATCTGTTTGAAGCTAGTCCTGTGACAAGCAAGAGGCTTTTTCGCGCCCCCCGTGGGATGTGTAGTGTCGCGCGTAGATGAATCTTCAAACGAATGAGGCGGCGATGAAGCGAGAAGATAGATGCGGCATGTCTCTGCGGTCACGCCGAACCGATCCTCATGAGCTCGTTAGGCTAAAGCTGTGCTCCCTCCATGGTATAAGTGATCGGCACCATGACCCTGGTAAGGTAGAGTCATCCGGACCGCGCTTGCGGGTGCGCTAGCGATCGGCAGCGACCATTTCCGGGCGCTGGTGCTGTCAACATAATGTCAACGCTGCCCTTGGTACTAGACCTATGTCGCTATTACCAACATGACTCTGGCTTCGTAAGATCCGTCATTTGCTCCGCCAGCTTGGGCTGATTGCCCCTGATTTCCGGAGCGGCTGACAAGCGAAGCGAAATAAGTCGGGTTCACGTGACCCAGCCTCGCCCAAGAAGCACGTAGTCAGGCGATGCGATGCGTTTTCGATTTTTGTCCTTGATCTTACAAGACGAGGACTCATACTTGACGCCCATGTTCGTTCGCATTGCCAGATGGGCAATGATCGTTGCCATGCTCGCGACCACAGGTGCGCATTGGGCGCTGCTGCAATCGGTCGCCTGGACGGGAATGCTGACGGAAAACCTTCATTCCAGTTCCCTCCAGATTGCGGTGGAAAGGACCTTCGACGGCAAGCATCCCTGCTCACTCTGCAAAGCCATCGCCGGCGGGAAAAAGTCCGAGAAGAAAGCGGAGTTTTCCTATGAATCTCAAAAACTGGTATATCCACCGCTGAAGACGATGAATCTTCCCATCGCGCCCTCACGTTTTCTCTTGCTCCCCTTGGAAGATTCTCCCGCAGAATCCTTCGCTCAAAAACCGCTGCTGCAACCGCCGCGCGGCTTCTTCGTTTAATTCAATCGGAACGTTAGGCGCTCGCGGTGTTCGATGCCGGTGAGTCTCCTGACCTTTGGAATGCCATTCGGCTTTCCCGTGACTCAGAACTTTCGATGAGAGCGCCTTTAAGGGTTCTCGCAGCTTTGGATTTGAAATGAAGAAACAATTTGATTCGATAATTATAAAAACTGGATGCGTTCTCATGGTCGTCTCCAGCACCGTTGGCTTGGGCGCGGTGAACGCCCACGCACACGGTTTCGTCGGTGACCGTTTTTTCCCACCGACCCTCGCAACGGACGACCCGTTTGCGACGGATGAGTTATTATTGCCGTCGATCTCTTACTTCAAGAGTCCTGCCGGCGAGGATGGTCCGGCCACCGGGACCACGGATGTTGGCTTCGAGTTTGATAAGATGATCTTCCCGAATTTTGCCCTTGGCATCGAGGGAGGTGAACTCTTCCAAAAGCCTTCCGGTGGCCCGTCGACTCACGGCTTGGACAACTTCACGCTGAGCGCGAAGTATCAAGTGTGGCAAAACGAGGAGCACGAAGCCATTTTCTCTGTTGGCGTCGAATGGGAAATTGGTGGGAGCGGCAGTTCGCGCGTGGGTGCCGAGTCGGCGAGCACCTTCTCACCCGCGATTTTTTTCGGCAAAGGCTTCGGCGATCTGCCCGAGACGTGGAAGTTTGCCCGCCCCTTAGCCGTCACCGGAGTTATCGCCGAGGACTTGCCCGATAGCACCGATTCCGACAGCCTGGAATGGGGGTTCGCGCTCGAATACAGCCTGCCTTATCTGCAACAACAGGTGAAAGACATCGGCCTGCCGGCGCCCGTGAAAAACCTGATCCCGCTGGTCGAATTCTCCTTTGAAAGTCCGGAGAATCGCCACGGAGGGGAGACTACAGGCACGATCAATCCCGGTCTCCTTTATGAAGCGAGATACTTCCAAGTCGGCGCCGAACTGATTATCCCGATAAATCGCGCGACCGGAAGCGAAATCGGCGGGACGCTGCAGGTGCAAATCTTTCTCGACGATATTTGGCCGAAAGCCTTCGGCCATCCTCTAGTCGGCAACAAACCTTAAAGATAGAACTCAATCCATGAAAAAAATGAGCATTCGGAGTCTAACACTCATTCTCCTCCTCGCCTGGCAAACACACGCGCAGGCGCACGCCTTCCTCGATCACGCCGACCCGAAAGTCGGAAGCACGATAACGCAGTCTCCGGCTGAGGTGAAACTCTGGTTCACGCAAAATCTGGAACCAGCCTTCAGCAAGCTGGAAGTGCAGGACGCGCAGGGGAAAGCGGTGGACAAAAAAGATGCGCATGTCGACCCGAAAGAGAAGGCATTATTAGTGGTCTCACTGCCGCCGCTAAGGCCGGGCAGTTATACCGTGATCTGGCATGTCGTTTCAGTCGATACGCATAGAACACAGGGACACTTCCAATTCACCCTTAAGTAATACTCGAGATATGACCGCATGGTTGGTCGGGGCGCGCGCGGTGCACATCGGCGCGTGCCTGCTCCTCTTCGGCATTTTCGCGTTTGACCATTTCGTGCTGACGGCGCTCCGCAGGGAAACCGGCCGCGATGAGCATCGCCGGATCTGCGTCGTCAATCTCACGTTGCTGCCAGTCATCCTCCTCTCTGGAGTTGTCTGGCTACTCCTGGTCGCGATGAATATGAGCGGTGAGCCGCTGCATAGCGACATTGTGAAAACGGTCTGGCTGCAAACGGAGTTCGGCGCGGCGTGGAGAGTGCGTTTGATCTTGTGGCTGGCCGCGGTGCTGGGCGCGGCCGGTTTCTATTTGGCAAAACAGCACCGCGCCACGCAAACATTCCTGCTCTGGCTGCAGTTGATCCTCAGCGGCGCCTTGCTGGGCAGCCTTGCTTACGCCGGCCATGGGCTGGGAGATTCACACTGGCACCTCTACGCCGACGTCCTGCATTTGCTCATCGCTGGGATCTGGCCAACTGGGTTGCTGCCCTTTCTTCTACGGTTTAACGGGACACGGCGAAGGCTCGATCAGGCGGGTGCGGAAGATAGCGCCAAGCTCGTCCGCCGTTTTTCTGCGATCAGCCTCGGGAGCGTCGCGGTCCTAACTCTCACAGGGCTCGTTAACAGTTGGTTTCTGGTTGGCTCTGTAACTAACCTGCTCTCGCAACCCTATGGTCGGTGGCTCCTGCTTAAATTGCTCCTCTTCGTCCTTGCTGTAGCCATTGGGGCCGTCAATCTCCTCCATCTAAAGCCCCGCCTGACCCGCGCGGGGTTTTCCGATCAAGATTTGGGGGCGACGACCGCACAACTCAGCGTCAATGTGCGAGTGGAATTACTTCTCGGCAGCGCTGTAATCGTGGTGGTGGCCATTTTGGGCGTCTTACCGCCCGCGATGCATTAGGAAATTGTGCTGCTCAGCGGGCTTGGCCGCGAAGCCCTCTTATACTCAGATCCGACGCAGGCTGACATAAGCGAGCGCCTTGCCTTGCGCAGCGCTCGCCTTAGCGTCTTCGGTATGGTCCATTTGCCCGCTGACCGCATAGGCGCAAGCTTGCGGGGGTAGGACCGGATTCTCATTGCACGCGGCGAACCAATCCTATGGAATCGCACTCGCTCCTGACATCTGTCTTGCGAACCTACAGCCTTGATCAGCGAGGGACGCGAGTGTTGGGCGGATGCTTCGAGGACCTTTAGAAGTCAGTGGGTACAGATCGAAATGGCGGGGCCGGTTCCACGGCGTTCCCCCTCGTCATTTCCATTACCAGGGACGGTTCGCCCCAGGCGGACGGTTTTGCTTGAATGTTGGACTCGTTAGGCGGTAAAGCCTCTGATACTCGCAACCGTTCGGATCGGTGCAGTAACAGGCCTGGTAAAGAGCTAACTTAGGCCTGTCTCTCGTGCGCGCATGCGCGCGCGTGGAAGTGTAACGAGCTTTTTCGAAGAGATGCGGCATGTTTGTCACGCCGAACCGACCTTCATGAATTCGTTAGGCTAAAGCTGCGCTCCCTCCATGGTATAAGTGATCGGCACTGTGACCCTGGTAAGGACGCCTGGCCGGCAACGCCAACGCCGAAAAGTTAAAGAAGAGGTTTGATCCAGGATTGGACTTTCCGTGCTTTGCACCACATCGACATTAGTCACGGCACCAGTAGCGTTAAAGTGTAACAGGAACTTGCCGCTACCAGTCTGCCGCATGCGGCGTGCTTCGTATGGATAGGGTGGATGCGGCATGCTAACCATGTTGGCCTTGGCGGAACCGAGGGCAACTGGTCCCATCGGAGCAGCAGCACCCACGGTTGAGGCAACACGAGCCGTCGGTTTAGGCGGCGGGGCGCCTATGGGACGCGGTGGCGGGTTGGCCTCTTCAATCGTAAACTCTCTAGAGTCATCCGGCGGTGGCGGAAGTGGCGGCGGTACCTCATCCGGCGGTGGAGTAGGTAGGGGAGGCGTTTCGGTAATCAGAGCCTCAACCGGCTCCTGGATACTAAGACCGGGATTGTCGGGCATCTCTCTTCTTTGTGAATGCTTGCGAGGCCAATAGCAGCGAACTCGATCGCCAGCGCACCTGCAAGCGCGGTCCAGATCTGCCATTTCGGTTGCGCCTTATAATAAAGAGGTTTCGTCATCGTGAGTTAGACACTCGTGAGGTGAAAAAATTAAGGTAACTCGCGCAAGGGATCGCGATGGCGTCAGAGCCGCGACGAAATACATCCCGATGACCGATCGCTTGCAACGGGCGACGATTCCCGCAGCTTCTGGGCCGCTCAAGAAAGCCGGCGTGGCGGAACTGGCAGACGCGCTGGACTCAAAAGCCGTCGCAGTGCTCCTCCACAAATATTGTTCTATCGCGTATCAGCGAACGTCTGCGACCAACAGCGACCATCTTGGACCTTGGTACTGTCAACAGTGTGCCAACGCTGACCCGGGGGTCCGTGCAGCTGCGGCGAAAGCAGATTCTTTTCACTGCTGATCGACTTCATTCGAACAAGGTCCAATTCCCACGAGTGGTCCTAGTTTTTTCAGCATAAGCCGAGCTATGGTAAGCCACGCGTAGCAGTCAGCACAAACAGGGCCGAGATTCGATCGCCAAGAGTGCCGGGTTCAGATTCGCAACACGGCACAGTTGATAGTGTTTGGAGCGCACGGGGAGACAGGCTTACACCATCGCCAGATCAACTGGCGTCCAAGTCTAAATTTGCGCGCGCACACCTAAGTTGCCTTCGCTCGCGCGTCCGCCGAATCGCGTAGCCGCAAGAACTTCGAATATCGCAAACGGCCTTGCGAAGTGCGCTCGTTAAACGCGACCTCGCAAACCAGCTTGTGCTTTAGCCGGTGCACGTTTTCGGCTTGGCTCAATTGGCAGCAGGTCTGCGAGCTTGGGTTTCGAGGCGATATCGAAGAATGGGGGCGGCTTTTAGGATCCGCTCCGCCGCGAGGATAGCGCGCGGCAGCTCTGCTGTAGTCAATCGGACTTCTGTGTCCGTTGCGTGCGCCAAGCCTCCAAGCCTTGTGCTCCAAAAGCCAGTAGGCCGAGGGAACCGGACTCACTGACAACTCCGACTGGATTTTCGCCCGCGGTCGTCTGTCCAGTTCGGATTCGGTCACCAGGATCGCCCCAAGCATAATCTTTAATAAGATCATGAATGCGATGGTGATTATCGTCCTTCGTCTCTATTCTCGCCCAGCCGTACTGGGTGCCATTACCGGTGTTGAATCGAAAACCAACAAAACCGCGGAGCCGGCTAAACTCGGGTGGTGCAAATTGGCCATCCGACCAATTAGTAATTAAGACGCCAATACCAGGGTTTCCGGCGACAGAATAAAACCTGCCGGCCAGGACGTTCGCTCGCCAAGGCAGATCGGATAGAAAGTTGAAACCGGGAAAGTAAGAGTTCCCGCGGGCGGACCCGGATATGGCCCCTTTGATTGAGAAGTTAAAGAACTGCCAAAAGGTGCTTCCTGCGTCAATGTTTGCAAAGAAAAGAGATGCGCCGTTGCTGAGTGGAAGAGTGGCCTGGGCGTTACCGGTAAGTTCGATAGACACATGGCCCGAGTAATGGATCTCAGCCTCGGCGGAACCTGCTCCAGCGAAAGTGCTCGCTGTTGCCGCAGCCATGTAGGCCGTCCAGCGGCCAGTTGCGATTGAGTTGATTTTGCGATCTGACCTTGTCTCGGTTTTCATGACTAGGAGGTTGACAAAAAGACCTCAGAAGATCAAGCTAGTGTTTGATCAGCACGGGTCGCTTCGCGTCGCGTGGGCACCTCCTAATTTGATCCGAAATCGCCTGGGCAACAGTCTTCCGTGTCTACATTGGCCGGTCTCACAAAGAATGCCCCCCCGCCTAGCCCATTGCAGCATGCCTTCTTGTGCAGCTACTCACTTCCCTCTAACATGCCTACCAAGCGCGCCTAGTAGCCGCATTTGTAGGGGAGCCAGTGTATAGTTTTGACCTGGGGTTAGTAGACGCACTCACAGGAACGGTGCCGCCTTTCCTTGTTGTTTGAGACTTAGGGCGCTGATCTGCGCCGGCGCCAGGCGAGCAACCCTGTCGCCCCCAGCGCGAGGCCGCCGACGGATTCCAACTCGGGAGCGGAGCCCGTCTTTTGGCCGGCTTTGATTACATCGCCCGGGTCGCCATAGGCGTAATCGACCACCGCAAACGTGTTAATAAGACCCCCGCGCATTTTCAACCGAACCCACCCGTATTGATCGCCCGCTCCGTTATTAAACTTGAAACCAACCAGACCGTAGCCGCGCTTGAGGAAATATCCGAACTGCGAATCGAAACCATGTGACGTATAAAGGTAATCCAAAGCCAAAACGAGGTCGAAAGTAGATCGGTGTTGCGAAGTGAAATGCCCCGCCGATATCGTTTCGCCCGGATTTAGCTTGAAGGGGAAAACGATGGGGGCCAAAGGGCTATATGTTCCGATCACGGATGCTGATTTGGCCCCGTAGATATTGAAATAGGCAGTCCCGCCACACCGGTGATGCCCAGAATAAAAGCAGTCACGATGCCTGGCTAAAAAGCTACCGCCAGCCGGATCCAGAGGAAAGATAACGGCTTGATCGTCAGTGATACGCTGATTGACCAGTCCGCTGTAATGGATAGCGGCTTCAGCCGTGTGGGTCGCCGCGAATCCGCTCGCAGCTGCCGCAGCCGTGTAGGCCGCCCAGCGGCTAGCGGTGATTGAATTGATTTTGCCATCGAACTTTTTCGCGGCCTTCATAGGACAAAGCGTGACAAGTCGGGCGAGCAAGAGCAAGCCAAATATTAGCCGACGCCTCACTTATCCACCCCATTCGAACAAGCCCCGATCCCGATATGCGGGCCTATCCTCGCGAGCATGACCCGGAGTAAGGTGAGGCAGGCGTAACACTCGGGACAGACCGGGCCAATATGCGGGTCACTGAGGATGCCGGGTTCAGATTCGCAACACGGCAGAGTTGATAGTGTTTGGAGCGCATGGGGAGACAGGCTTACACCATCGCCAGATCAACTGGCGTCCAAGTCTAAATTTGCGCGCGCACACCTAAGTTGCCTTCGCTCGCGCGTCCGCCGAATCGCGTAGCCGCAAGAACTTCGAATGTCGCAAATGGCCTTGCGAAGTGCGCTCGTTAAACGCGACTTCGCAAACGAGCTTGGATTTTAGCCAACGCACCGTTGCTATCTTCTCGCGGCCCATCCGGTGCGTTCTCCTTTTTCCCGGCAAATTGATGAAAGGACATGGTTGATTTCGCGGCCCTTGATCGCTTGGTAAATCCTCTGGCGTGTCGCAGGCACAAAGCCGTTCTTTACCGATGCAACGAAGTAAAACTCACGGCCCCGCCTCTCGCCTACAACCAGCTCATCGACTCCATTCCTGCCGGGAATGTAGCCGCCTATTAGGAAGTCGTCGCTCTGCCGAGTCTTCTGCTTTGCCACGTACCGGGCGTTTCTCCAGGCATGTATATGGAGTCGCGGCGCTTTGCGATCACCCCCTCGAACTCAAACTCTCGACCTGCTGGATGACTGTCTTGGCGTCATCCTTTAGGATGGGCGAAAGCTGAATTTCGTTAGGCAAAGCCGCCAGCGTTTCTTCAAGTAATGTTCGCCGCTTCGAAAGCCGTCTCTCTAAGAGGTCCTGAGTCTCTAGGTTCAGAAGGTCAAAGGGGTAGCGCCCACACCGAAGTTCACAAAGGCGACTCCCGGACTGCAGCGTTACCCAACTAAGAACGTCAGCCTAACGTCTGGTATAAAACGCGCACTAGTTAAGAAAACAATAGAGTTAGTGCACAGTGCCTTGATGTCCGCTGATTGGAAGGTCAGTTCCTCATGGGTGCTTGCCCGCGTGCACCGCGCCATGTATCCAGGCCGATTGCGCCTAAGGCAAGCAAACCGAGCGAGCCAGCAGCTTCAGGTGTTATGCTGACGTTTTCGCCGCGCGACTTTTTCTGCCCGGCGGCGATAGGATCACCAGGATCACCCCACGCATAGTCCTTAATAATATAGCGGAACGAAAAGGGAGGAGGGACCTCTTGCGATACCTGAAGCCGCGCCCAACCATATTGCGTGCCGTTTCCAATATTAAACTTGAATCCAATGAAACCCCCACCGTGGCTGCCAAAATTGCTGCCGCCATACAGTCCCCGGATGTTAGATCTTTGCTGATTACCGACCGAAGTAAACGGCCCAATCGAGACGCGACTTCCGCGCTTGATATCTGCCACCTGAAAGTAAGCCTCTCGCGCAGCTGCCGATTCTGCACCGGTTATCTGAAACGTCGCTGGAGCATAGCCGCTACCACTGCCGAAGTCATAGATAAAAAACCGCAGCGACGCCCCCTCGGTTAGCGGAAGAGTCCCCGTCTGAACACCTCTCATTTTGAGATTGACGATGCCTGAATAATGGATCTCGCCTTCAGCCGCCGAGGTTAGGCCGAGACCACTCGCCATTGCCGCGGTGGCATAAGCAAGCCAATGCGCATTGGAGAGAGGGAGTGATTTCGCCTCGGAATTCCACTTCTTACACCCAGTCCTATCGGAAGACTGTGGAGATCGAGGAATTTGATCGGTTTGCGTTTCGGTTGTGTTCGCTAGTTCGAGTTGATCGGTCATGGGAGATCCTTTCGTAAATTGATGCTCTACTAATGTAACGGGTTAAGATCAGGGCTGGCTTAGTTGAGTCTTAACGAGCCCCCTTCGTCTGTCCAGTGTATGTTTCTTGAGACTCGATCCGAGATACCTACGACAGCCAGGCTGCTTCTTTTTCGAGGGCCTACCGCTGCGTTGTGCGCGCTGTAGTAGGATCGTCGGCAGAATCGAAGTCGCCGGGGTGTTAACGTCAAGTATCCTGCGACAATTTGCGACCGATGTAAGCTCGGGGGGGCTGTTAGCGAGAGGTCGAGGTAGCGAGCTGAATCTCTCGCGCGCTCAGAATTGTATATTGGGCGCAAAGCCGCTCAGCCACTAGGACCGTAATCGGGGCTCAGAGCTTATTGTCAGCATTCCCTCCGACTGTCGACCTGATGGAACCGACTTACCTCAGCAGATAACAGCGTTTTCCAGAAATTTTCCCTCGATGACCGATCGCTTGCAACGGGCGACGATTCCCGTAGCTTCTGGGCCGCTCAAGAAAGCCGGCGTGGCGGAACTGGCAGACGCGCTGGACTCAAAATCCAGTACTCGCAAGGGTGTGTGGGTTCGATCCCCTCCGCCGGCATAACTCCCTCTTGTTCGGTAAAATGCCTCAAACATTTCTTGCAAAGGTTCTGCAAGACCGCCGCGAGTGATTTTCGGACATCGGACGCCAAATCGGGGTAAGATATGAATTAGACGAATTTCGGTCTTGAACTCGAGCGCTAGTCAGAACTCTGGTAGAGAAGTTGGGGAGGTATGACCGCATACTCCTTTTTCCTCACGCCGGGAGCACTCTTTTTCTTTCTCATCCATCTCGCGGTAATCGCGCGGGTGATCTTGCGACCACACCGGGAACCGGCTTCGCGGATCGCCTGGATCGTGCTGATCGTCGTCTTACCCGTGGTGGGCATGATCTTTTACCTTCTGCTCGGTGAGACCAACATCGGTCGTCGTCGGATGCGACGCATTCGGGATGTCCTGGCTAGCATGCCAGCCATGCCAGCTGTTGCCGAGGCGCCTGCTGTAGAGGCGCAAATCCCGGAGCGTTACGCGCATCTCTTCCGCGTCGGTCACTCGGTAAACGGTTTTGAGCCCTTGGGTTGTAACCGCGGGCGGCTGTTGGCGGATTCCAACGCCAGCATTGAGTCGCTTGTCGCAGACATCGATGCCGCCAGGGATCACGTGCATCTGATCTTTTATATCTGGTTACCGGATAACAATGGGCTCAAGGTCGTCGAAGCGCTGAAGCGAGCGGCGGCGCGCAAGGTGACCTGCCGGGTGATGGCTGACGCTCTCGGGTCGCGGATCTTGATCGACTCAGAGCATTGGAAGGCAATGCGCGCTGCTCATGTCCGTGCCACTATCGCTCTTCCGATCGGCAATCTGCTCCTGCGGCCATTAGTAGGTCGGATTGACCTTCGCAACCATCGCAAGATCGTGGTCATCGACGATTGGGTTACCTACTGCGGGAGCCAGAACTGTGCGGACCCGGAGTTTCGGATCAAGGCAAAGTATGCGCCATGGGTGGATGCATTGATACGTTTCGAAGGTCCGATAGCACGACAGAACCAACATTTATTTGCTGCCGATTGGATGGCGCACGAAGACGAAGACATTCGCGAACTCCTGCGGCGACCGCTACCGCCCGGAGAGCCAGGCTTTGCCGCACAAGTGATCGGCACCGGTCCGACGGTGCGCAATTCCGCCATGCCCGAGGTGTTCGAATCGCTCATGTATGCAGCGCGACGCGAACTTTTCGTCACCACTCCGTATTATGTTCCCGATGAAGCAATGCAGACCGCCCTTTGCGCCAGCGCTTATCGAGGTGTTGAGACCACCATCATCTTCCCGGCCCGAAATGACTCTTTCATCGTGCAGGCGGCCAGTCGCAGTTACTACGCTGACTTGTTAGCGGCTGGGGTTCGTATTTTCGAATTCGAAGGTGGCCTGCTTCACACTAAGTCTCTCACTCTGGATGGTGAGATCACCCTGGTCGGGTCCGCCAACATGGATCGGCGAAGTTTTGACTTGAACTATGAGAACAATATCCTGCTCTGTGATTCCGCTCTCACCACCGAAATGCGCCGCCGTCAAGATGAGTACCTGGCCCAATCGCACGAGGTGACGGCGGAGATGGTTAGTCAGTGGCCAATCACGCGCCGGCTTTGGAATAACGCCATCGCCATGCTCGGGCCAGTCTTGTGAGGTAGAAACGAGGCGCCGGAAAAGCCCAAAGCCTTAGCGCAGCTACGTCGCAGCTGCTATTCTAAGCAGCCGGCTGTATGTCAACCGGCATTTCCTGCCGTGCCTGCCGCTTCCCATTCCTGCGTAAGACGCGCCAGATCCTCTGTTACTGCCATCAGTTCGCGATTCAATAGGATGGCGGGGCCGCCGGCGTTGTAGGTCTCCGGCTTTTCTAACTCCGCAGTTAGCTCTTTTTGCCGGCCTTCCAGAGTTAGGATCTGCATCTCCAGGTCTTGCACGCGTTTCTCGTGTTCCCGTTGCGCCTTGGCTTCCGCTTTGCGCTGCTCGGCGATCGCGCGCCGCTCTTCGCGCGCCTCGCGCAGGCCCGGCTTGTTCGGCTTCGCTGGCTCAAGGCTAGCTTCGCGTAAAGGCTGAGCATTGTGTAACTCTCCGTTGCCACTCGTCAAAGCGGCCCGCGCCGAAACTGCCTTTGATTTCTCGAGGTAATAATCGTAGTCGCCCGCGTATGGCGTCAGCTTTCCTGCGTTGATGTGCAGCACCGTCTTCGCGATCGCGCGGATGAAGTAAACATCGTGACTAATGAAAATCAGCGTCCCTTCATATTGCGACAGCGCACCGAGTAGCGCGTCGATGCTGCCCACATCCAGATGCGTCGTCGGCTCATCCATGAGTAACAGGTTGGGCGGATCGAGCAGCAGTCTTACCAACGCCAGCCGCGTTTTCTCACCGCCGCTCAATACTGCGGTGGTCTTGAAAACGTCGTCCCCGCGAAAGAGGAACGAACCAAGGACTGTCCGTGCTGTCTGCTCCGAGACCGGGTTTGGCATGTCGAGTGCCGTTTCCAGGACCGTCTGACCCGGGTCTAACATCTCCACCCGAAACTGCGAAAAGTAACCCACCTTTACGTTGTGACCCAGGTCGCGCTCGCCTTGCCTGACCGGTAGCACGCCAGCCAGTAGTTTCAGCAGGGTCGACTTACCTGCGCCGTTAGGTCCTACTAACACCGTTCGCTGTCCACGTTCAGCCGCGAAGTTCAGCCCGCGATAAACGACCAGGTCGTCATAAGCATGATCCACGTCCTTTAACGTGATCACACGCTGACCACTCCGTGCCGGCTGCGGAAACCGGAATTTCACCGTCTTTTCCTGCGCGGCCGGGGCGTCGATCTTTTCCATTCGATCGATCTGTTTCAACTTGCTTTGGGCCTGTGAAGCCTTACTCGCTTTCGCCCGAAAGCGGTCTGCAAAAAGCTGGAGCGACGCAATCTCGCGCTGCTGGTTCTTATAAGCCGCCAACTGCTGCTTCTCGCGCGCGGCTTTCTGGTCCACATAACTGTCCCAGTTGCCGCGGTAACGTACCAGCCGCCGGTGTGCTATCTCTACGATTGAGCCCACCAGCTGATTCAGAAACTCACGGTCATGCGAAATCATCAAGATCGCTCCCGGATAATTCGTCAGGTATTCCTGGAACCAGCCGAGCGATTCGAGATCGAGATGGTTCGTCGGTTCGTCGAGGAGTAACAGGTCCGGCTCCTGCACAAGTAACTGGGCCAGGTGCGCTCGCATCACCCAGCCGCCACTCATTGTCCTGGCCGGTCGCTGGAAATCCGATTCACGAAAAGCCAGTCCGGCCAAAATCCGTTTCGCCTTCGGCTCGATTTCCCAGTCGAACTCGTCATGCTCTGCGCCCTTTATGATGCGTTTGGCGCCGCAAGCCAGTTGTAAGACTGTCTGATCACCGGCCGGCGCATTTTCCTGTGGCAGGTAACCCAGCGACGCCGTTTTTTCGATTGCGACCGAGCCTTCATCCGGTGCTGCCTCGCCTAGGATGAGGGAAAAGAGCGTGCTTTTCCCCGCGCCATTCGGTCCCACCAGACCGACCCGATCCCCGCGATTCACCTGGAGCGAGGCATCTTCGAAAAGCGTCCGGCCGCCGAAAGCTTTTGTGACTTTGGAAATGGTGAGCATGGAATGGGCGGCGAATCTCGCAAGAGATACGTCCAGCGCAAGAGGAGCTTCCAGTCGGATAAACTTGGCCATGCCTCCCACCCAAATCATCGGCTTGCTCGACGAGCTTGTCCTGACCGGCGGATTTCTCGGCGACCATGCCGCGCTCGATCAGGACGCCGACAGAGAAGTAGCGAAAGATAAATGGCGCAGCGACTACTCCGAACAAATCATCGCCAGTGCCTACGCAATCGCGTGTCAGATCTACTGCGCTTCTAAACTTTCACGGCTTCCGAAAGGCCCGCGTCCAATTCATTTGTCCCATTGTCGGCCCCAGTGTGCGATTCCCCCCAAGTAAACGCGGCGCGATTCGATGCTCCACCTGCTGGGTTACTTCAACTCCAAGCGGCGGTGATGATTCTCCATCCAAAAGATCACGCTGTTCCTTTGGCTCGAAACAAAAGGTAGGGGAGGCGGTCGAGTTTTATGTCTCTGTCTTAGGACGGAAGATTTATACGATGACGCGCTATCCCGCTTAAAGCTTAGGCACAAAGGGCCAGAAGATTGGGATGAGGATGCTCGCCACGATCCAGAGAATGAAGTTGAGTGGCGCGCCGATCTTTGGGAAATCAGTAAAACGATATCCACCGGCGCCGAAGACGTAGGTGTTGGTTTGGTGCCCGATGGGCGTGGCGAAGCTGGCCGCGCAACCGAACATGACCGCGATCGCAAACGGCCGCGCGTCCACCCCAAGAGTGGCGGCAATTTCGAAAGCGATCGGCGTTAAGAGGACGGCGACGGCGTTGTTGCTGATCAGCTCGGTGAGCAGGGTCGCAACCAAGTACGTGACCGAAAGCGTGACGCTCGGTCCAAAGCGGCCGACCGCGCCGGTTACGCCGCTGGCGATGAGATGAGCGGCGCCGGTTTTTTCCATCGCGGCACCGAGCGCGAGCATGCCGAAAATCATGTAGAGGATTCTCCATTCGATCGCCCCGCGCGCTTCTTCGACGTCGAGGCAACGGGTGACGACAACAAAAATCGCGGCGATCAAGGCCAGGGCAGGGAGGGGCAGGACATGAAATGCGCCGAGCACGATGACGCTGCCGATCGCGGTGATGGCGAGCGATGCCTTGTGTCGGCGAAATGCCCGTTGTTTCGGTTCGGTGAGACTAAGGAAATCGCGCTCTTCCATGAGGCGATGAATTGCCTCGGCCGAGCCTTGTACGAGAAGGGTGTCGCCAAACGCCAACTCCACGTCTTCGAAATGTTCGCGCAGGTTTTCCCCCTGACGATGAACCGCGAGGATGAGGACCCCGTAACGCTGGCGAAAATTCAGGTCGCGAAGCGTCTTGCCCAGGAACGTGGAACGGCTACCGAGAATCCCTTCCATCAGGACGGCTTCGCGCTCGCCGATGGCTTCGAGTTCGGCTTCCGATTGGAAAAGCACCCCGGTCATTTCCTTGATTCCCTTAACCCCGGCGATTGAGGTTTCGATCAGGAGTTGGTCGCCGGCGGCAAAGCGCAAAGTGTCGAGCGGCGTCTCGAGCCGCACACCCTCGCGCATGACGTGGATGATGCTTGCTTCGCGCAACCGCACCAGCGGCGTCCCGGCAATTGTCTTTCCAACGAGCGGCGAAGCCTTACTGATCACCGCCTGAGTGAGAAATTGCCGCGAGATTCCCGGCCCGATGAGGGCCGCGAGGGTTTCCCGGCGAGGCAAGAGTTTGCGTGCAAAGACGAGCAGGTAACCGATCCCGACCGCCACATAGATTAACCCGAGCGGAGTAACCTCGAAAATGCCGAAGGGCGCGAGGCCGCGGCGGCGCGCAATTCCATCGACCAGGAGATTGGTCGAGGTGCCGATGAGAGTGCAGGTGCCGCCGAGGATGGAGAAATAGGACAGCGGGATGAGAAGGCGCGAAGCTTTGAGATCGGTGTTGCGCGCGAGTGCCATGACCACGGGCACGAAGACCACGACAACCGGCATGTGGTTGACCAAGGCTGAGAGCGGCACGGTCAAAAGCGCGAGGGAAAATATGGCGCGCCGTTCGGTCGTGCCGGCCATTCGCATGAACCCGCGTGCGAGTGTGTCGATCGCGCCGGTGCGTTCCAGCGCCGCGCTCAGGACGAACATGGAACTGATGGCGATCGGGGCACTGTTGCTGAAGACAGTCAGCGTTTCATCCGCGGTCAGCACACCTGTGACGAGCAACACGCCCATTGCGCTTAGCGCCACGAGATCGGGCGAGAGCCACTCGCGCAGAAAAGCGGTGAAAACCGCTACGACGAGCGCGAAGACGATGATGAGATGAAGTGTATGCACGCTCATGGCTCGGCGGCAGATTTCGCGCCGGGCGATGTTTTCGCCGACAACGCGGCCAATCACAACTGCGAAATCGCAGCAGTCCGAGCTCGCCTAGCACGGTCCCTGGGCTTAGGGAGCTTTGGCGTTCTTTAGGGGATCGGGTTCTTTGGGATTCTTCCGCTGATTTGGCGCTCACGGATTGCTTGCCGAGGAAGGAAGGAGATTAACGCCTTGTCCGTTAAGGGGAAAGTGAAGGCGATAGAGGGCCGTGAACAAGGCGATGGAGTTATCGCTCCACAACCCGCCATGACCTGAAATAATATCCTTAGGCACGCGCACGATCCAAAACGGAACACGCGCGTTACCCGTGTAAACGATTTCCCATTTCCGCCAGATCTCGTTTTCGCGTGCGGGCTTTATCTCGTCGGGATTGTAATTGGCGCCGGTGCAGTACTTCCGTTCATGGCCGTCGTTCTTCTCGCTCGTATAAAACATCCGACCACGCAGGTTGTGCGCGCCGTTAACCTCGACGGCGCGGTCCTCGACTGCCCTTAGTCCTGGCGGTGGCGTAGCTTCTCCCCGGGGAACGACCTGATAGTTAACCAGATACTTGTTGTTACCCGGTGTATGGGTTTCGAATTCCTTTTCCGAGATTTTCTGTCCGTTCCCTCCGGGTATTGGCACCCGGGTCCAGTGATAGCGATGGTCGCCATCTTACCGGGATCACCTGACCGGCCGACATAAGCATGCCGTACCGGCTCGTACTTATAAAGGTATCTAACTCCGACATGAGCTGGCGGGTACCGATAGAATCGTCGGCGGAATTAAAAGCTACTGCCATGTCCCATGGACTCCAATTGCGCGCACCCATGCTGCTGGCGTCGAGAATCGAATAAGAAATCGTATTGCCCAAGACCGGGTCGTCAAAGGAATAACCCATGAGCACGCAGTGATGCAATTTCTTATCGGGAGCCCGGGCTGCCAGCGCAAGTTCGCTGATCGCGGCCAGACAACCGTTTTGCGCAGCGCTAAGGTAACGAAAAAAATCGGGTGAAACGATTCGACTTGGCAAAACCGGCTTGTTGCTTTGCAGGCTTTCGGCCCGGACCCCTCGCAAAGTTAAGAGGATTGCCGGCGGTATCTTATTTTTCTGGAAATATTCTTCCTAGTCCAAGCAGCGGCTGTTGACTGAGATGCATGATCGAGACCGGTTGGGTGGTGTTCGGTGCCCCCGAGCTCGTTCGCGCGTCATCTCAGTTTTCGCACATCATTATTCCAGGATCAGGGCGTCGTTTTTCCAAGCCGCAGTGAAGACATAGGTGTGCCCTTGCTGGACGGCAAGCTTCTTCTGCGGCGCGACGGAATCTCTTACGTTCGGTTCCGGACTGACCATTACCAGATGAGGCCCGACCGACAAGGAAGCATCGTACTTTTGACCCTCCATAAGCGTCGCCACTTTTTTGTTATCGACCGAGACACCGAGGACTGTCGCGGTGCCAAGGTCAGGCATTCTCCGGATGACCAGCCGACCCGAATTCGCACTCATGGTGGACCCGGCTGGACCCGAGCTCGAAGTGCTGGTGCCGGTAGTTCCGCAGCCTGAGAGCATGGTAAGACCGAGCGTAGCGATGAGAAGGCTGAGTTCCCGAGAATTGGATTTGTTCATAGCAAAGCTTTTCACGTCCGAGCAGCTGTTGAATAGGCCTTTGGTCTGATACCGTTATCCTCCCGACAGAGCGTTGAAGCTTTAGACCGCCAGGGCAGCGGAATGCCAGACACGGCCTTGATTCGAAGCGATGCTTTGCACTGTCCTCGGGCGCAACAGCTAGGATTGAGATAGGTATTGCGCCAGCCTCGCCGAGGATGACGTAGGTGCTACACAGCGATACCTAGTTCATCTGGAAATATTCTCCCTAAGTTCCAACAGCGGTTGCTGACTCACGCCAATCGTTCCCTGAAGTGCGTGGTCGATGTCAAAGATCAGGCCAATAACAATCGTGAGAAGCAAAGGAAGGAAGAGACTGGTGAAGTTTGAACGCGCACCTTGGGCGCCGCTGTTGTAAGCGCTTGTGTAGCATCCAAAGGCCGCCACGAAGAGGACGAGCACCCAAACACCGTGGGGTATGTGGTTGCGTCCCGCGGCTATCCGATCGGCATCAGTGTCAATCATGTCGTTCAAGGCGCTGATGAAGGAGACGACGACGGGGGTAGGGGATTCCTTTGCCGCTGCCTCCGCGTGGGTCCAGATCGCGTTCTCAATGTCTGCGGAAGCCCGAAGGCCCTTTGCCAGTTTCGACGGATCGTTGAAATATTCGCGGTATTCCAAGCGGACGTTCAGGTAACGCCGCAGCAGTTCTTTCACCTGCTTCGGATGATCGCCAGGAAGAAGACCTGCACGAAGCCATGTCGTGCCAATGGCGTTAGCTTCCTTAAGCACCATCTCGCGTCGCGCGTCGTAGCGTGCCACCGCCATGGCGAAGGTGAATCCCAGGAGGAGCCCGAGCAGGCCAAGTACCGCGCCCTGCACGCCGCCGAGTTGACTCTTTCGCGCCTCATCGTGTTTGACGTGAAGTCGAAAGCCGGTGCGTACGCCCAGCTCGGAAGCTCCGAGGAGCACGAGACCGGTGACAACGATGAAGATCCACTCGTTATCAATAAAGGATGTCATGAGTCAGCTTCGGCAGTGAGATCCTACCACAGGTTGCGGCCTCAGGCCGGTACCACCGAGCATAAGGACCGCGCCGATGTTATAAAGCACCATCGCGCCGACGATCTCGCACGCCGCGCAACTCTGGGTCTCGAACAATGCGAGCCAGCAGGCGAAGCCCAGCGCGAGAGGCGCCACGCCGGCAAGGCGGCTGAGTGGAATGCCTGCACCAAGCAGATCGCTTCCCAGCAGCAGCCGGACGACTAGAGGCGGAACGATGATCAAGGCGAAGCCCATAGCTGCTTCGATGAGGGCGGTGAGTTTGAGTAAGAGGCTCATCGTTCTTCCGCGGGTCACACCTCTACAAATGCGGCCCGCGTGTTTCGCAATCGGATACTAAGGCCGTGACCTAGTTATCGGCGTTGGCGAGGGCTTCGGCTTTGGCCTTCTCGTCCGCTGCCAACATCTGGTTCGGCCCGAGCTTGATAGTTAGCTTGTTGAGCTTGCCCGTGAAGCGGAACGGAGGCTGGTAGTCTTTATCGTCCACGCCGGTGCGCGTATCGATACCGACATCAAAGGTCTCGTCGATGGTCATGAGCGCTGGACACGTGTGCGAGATCTTCTTGTTATCGACCTCCTTGCCGTCCACCGAGAGCACTCCGGTTCCACCCTTAGCCATGCCGGGCCCGTCATACTTGAAGTCAAACATGACGGTGTGTTTACCCGGCGCCAGTGCCGCCTTGCCTTCCCAACGGAATTTTTCTAATCCCAGGAAGTCGTAAGTGAAGACGGGTTTGCCTTTAAGTATGTAGAGGCCATAGCCGCCAAAGCGACCTCCGAGTGTGTTAAGCATTCCTTCGCCGCCGCCCGCCGGCACTTCCACGTCTGCACTGATGGAGTAGGACCTGGTCAGTGTGTTTGGTGCGCTGCCACTGGGAATGCCGGAGACCTCACCCGAGTAACTGAACTCGGTTCGGCCGGAAGTCGCGCTTGGTCGCGCAGTCAGGATGCGCTCGAGGATGGAATTATCCAGCGGCAGCACTTGATATTTCCTGGCCTCGACCATGAATAGATCCTGCAGCTCTTTCAGTTTGTCCGGATTTTTCGCGGCGAGATCGTTATTCTCCGAATAGTCGGAAGCGATGTTATAAAGCTCCCACTTGTAACCAGTGAGGATGTCGGGCATTTTTGCCGTCCCCATGAGCCACGGAGGTTGCGGAGGAACCGTTGCGGCGATCCAGCCGTCGTGATAGATGGCGCGGTTGCCGAACATCTCGAAATATTGGGTGTCGCGCCTGGATGGCGCTTGCGCGTTGGAGCTATCGAAGGTGTAAGCCATGCTCACGCCCTCGATTGGTTTCTGAGCAATGCCATCCACCATCTCCGGTGCCGTGATACCTGCGGCTTCGAGAATTGTGGGCACGATATCGATGACGTGGTGGAACTGAGGACGGATGCCGCCCACGTCTTTGATGTGGCTAGGCCATGACATGACCATGCCATTGCGGGTGCCGCCGAAGAAAGAGGCCACTTGTTTGGTCCATTTAAACGGCGTGTCGAACGCCCAGGACCACGCCACTGACATGTGCGGGGTCGTCTGGTCAGAACCGAGGATGTCATAGAATTTCGCCTGGAGTTCGACCGGCATGTTGATGGATTGGATCGCAGCGAGATCGAACGTGGTCCCGAGTACAGTGCCTTCGGCGCTGGTCCCATTGTCGCCACTGATATAGATGATGAGGGTGTTATCGAGCTTGCCCAGATCTTCCACCTCCTGAATGACCCGGCCGATCTCATGGTCGGTGTAGGCGACGTAGGCGCCGAATATCTCCGCCTGGTGGGCGTAAACCTTCTTCTGCGCGGGAGTAAACGTGTCCCACTTCGGAAGAATCCCCGGCCACGGAGCAAGCTTGGTGTTCTCCGGGATGACGCCGAGTTTCTTTTGGTTGGCGAAAATCTGGTCGCGCATTGCGTTCCAGCCCATGTCGAACTTGCCCTTCATCTTCGCGATCCACTCCTTGGTCGGATGATGTGGCGCGTGCGTCCCACCCGGCACATAGTAAAGGAAGAACGGCTTCTCCGGCGCGGCCGCATTTAACTCCTTCATATACTTGATCGCCTCGTCTGCCATGTCGGTGGTTAGATTGTAGTTCTTCTTCCCTATCCACGGAAAGATTTGAGTATGATCCTGGAAGAGATAGGGCTGCCACTGGTTCGTCTCACCGCCCATGAAGCCATAGAAGTATTGAAAGCCCATTCCGCTGGGCCATTGATCGAAAGGTCCAGCGAGACTGTAGACATAGGTCGGAGTGTTATGGTTCTTGCCAAACCAGGAGGTAGCGTAGCCGTTGTCCTTTAGGATTTCTCCGACCGTGGCGCAGTCCTTTGTAAGGACGGAATCATAACCTGGATAGCCCGTCGCCTGTTCTGAGATCACCCCAAACCCTGACGAGTGATGGTTGCGCCCAGTGATCAGGGCCGCGCGCGTAGGAGAGCAGAGCGCGGTCGTGTGGAATTGCGTATAGCGCAATCCCGCCTTGGCGATCCGGTCCATGGCGGGCGTGGGAATGACACCGCCAAAGGTGCTACAGACCCCATAGCCCTGGTCGTCGGTCATGATTAGGAGCACGTTGGGTGCGCCTTTGGGCGGCACGACGGTTGGTGGCCAATACGGCTTGGATTCGGGGGCGGTGTCCTTGATCACGCCGCCAAACTTCAGGTCGGGCGGCGGGAGCTGTTTGCCGTCGAGGGTGATGGTGGCGCTGGGGTCACCGGGTGTGCCTGTGATTTGCTGGGCGAATGCTGGCGCAACTGCCAGTATGCCTGTCATGATCATCTCTCCGAGGACGATGTGTCTTGTTATTTTCATCGGTCGTTCCGTTCTGTGCTCGGTTGCTTGAAAGGCAAAAATTTAGACACCTATGAGTTACTCCTTTGGTGGAAAGATGGTTTTCCAGTCATCCTTCATGCTGACAACCGTCCAGCCTTTGACCACGGCTTCGTCCCAGCCCTTGTCGAACGTACCGATGTGCGACTTGCGGTCGTAAGCAAATTCGCGCGCGGCATCGTCGTGATGGACGTAGAGGCAGAAGCGCGCTCCCGGACCGGCGGCGGTCCATTGCAGCATTTGCAGGTCGCCATCGGAATTTCCAAATGCGGCAATGGGGCGGCGGCCGATGTAAGTCTGGATGCCGATCGGCTTGCCTTCCTTGTCATCGATAAAGTTAATCGCGGGTAGCTTGATCAGCACCGGCTGATCATCGCGCATCTTAAATTGCAGCTTGCCGCTGCTGCCGATGACTTGTTCGGGCGGGATGCCATAAGTCTTCTCCGCAAAGGCGCGCATGAATTCCACGCCGCCACCGGAAACGATAAAGGTCTTGAAACCGTTGGCGCGCAGGTAGGCGAGCAATTCGATCATTGGCTGATAGACCATTTCGAGAAGAGGCCGTTTGGTCACCGGATGTCTGGCGGTAGCGATCCAATCCCGCACGATCTTGTCGAATTCGTCGGTCGTCATGCCGGAATGAGTGACCATGACAATCTTCCCGATAGCTGGTTCACCACCGGCGAGCGCGCCTTTCACATCGCCCTTGAGCAATGACGCAAACGGCTCTTCTGTCTTCCACTCCGGATGCTGTGGCGCCATGACTTTCACGCGTTCGAGCGCAAACATCATTTGGAAATACATCGGCTGTTCCGCCCAGAGCGTGCCGTCGTTATCGAAGGTCGCGATGCGTTCGTTAGGTGGAACAAAATCGGGCGAGCCTTCCTTTGTTATTTTCTCAACAAAGGCGACGATAGCTTTTTTCGGCGGGGTGTCATTCCACGAGGGCAGTGGGTCTCGCGCATAAGTCGTGAGGGCGGCGAGAACAACGGCTAGCGAGCTAAGTGTGAGTGGAATCAATTTCATGATTTTGATGAAGGTTCGCTCGGCCTCTATTTGGCATAGGCCTCGTGGGCAGGCGGCTCGACTGGGTGTTTGTGCTCGGGATAGAGTAAGGTGAAGTTAAGGCGCAGGCCCCAATCCGGCGCTCCGCTGGGGCCGTCCGCATAATAACGGGCGCCCAGTTGAATGCTGATCGGCTGTTTGCCAATCTTAAGGACCTGACTGACGAAGGCATTGAGCGGCACTGTCCACTGACTGTTTTCCCAATCGTAAGTGGACTCGGTGTTCAGGCCGAAGGTGGTATGTGTCTTTGTGGTGTAGGTGACAAAGGGCTGGAGGAACGTCGCGCTGATGTTCTCGCGGTGGCTATCGCCCGCGACCGACCAGATCTGGTTTGCCAGGACGCCATACGTCCAGCCTCCCGTTTGTTTCAACAGGACGGCTGTCGGACCAAGTCCCCACTTCTCGCTACCGAGCAGGTCATCCGTGGCAGTGGGATACAAAACGACCGGACCAAGACCCCAGATGATCCCGCCTGGTCCAGGTGCTTTCGGAGAAAAGAAGAAACTTTGCGTTGTGTCGCCAAGGCCGCTCTGCGTGCGATCTTGTGGAATGGCCGGATAGAAGACGTCATGCTGACTAACGATCGGCAGGATCGTCCGCACAATAAGATTCCAGTCCTTGCTAATGGAGAGCGGGACGACCGGCTGGATATTGAGCGTGAATCTGGAGCCATTACTGGTCGGCCCGATATTAAAATCGTAGTTCGCTTGGAACGGAATGCTAATGAGCGAAGCAACAGGGTTCGATAGCTGCTTCGCCAATTCCGTTGCTTCATCAGATTCTTTTTCTGCGCCGCTGATATGAGATGTTAGTGCCAGGAGAGTGATGGCGAGGATTGTTCGCATGGCTCTCTGCTAAGTGCGCGCTCCCCGATCGTTGACTGTTTAGTGCAATCTCCGTCGAAGCCTTCGGCTCACGCAGCCTTCTTCCGGCGGCGAGAAAGGGATTGCAACGCCGAGTGCAAAGCTTGCGGCGAAGATCATGCTACGGTTGGTTTTCATATTGTTAGCAGCAGTCCCTATCTTGCTGGTTCCTCAAAAATTCACACCCCCTTGGATAAACGGCCCACTCAAGTCCGTCTTATTTGTAAAGCCGCCAGAGACATAGTCGGTCCGGAGCCAGCGCCAGCCGACCTGCGTCCAGAACCACCGGCTAAGTTGAAATTCGAGGCCACCTTGAGCCTGATAGCTCCAATCCTCGCTTGATCTCGATGTTTTGACGAGCGTCAGTCCCTGGCGATGTATCTCATAAGCCGGGTCGGAGTTGGCATCGAACCCACCGACATCGCCTTCGGCATAGAGAGATATGGCCTTCCAAAGCTTCACCTTGCCACGAGCTCCGACGACGGGATCGACCCAATCAGTCGAGCCGTTTACGTCCAATTTTCCGGGAATCCCGAGTAGCTCGCGCAGGCGAGGAAAGCGGGGGTCGCCGTTGTTAACGATGCTTAGGTCAACTCCTTCGTAATTGTAGCGCGCACCGGCAAAGAGAGAGACAGTCGCCTTGCCGGAATCAATCACCCGATAACCAAGGAAAGCTTCGGCTAATCCATCTTTCAGGTGAACGCGCGCGTCGGTAAAGAGTAACCCCGGCAGAGTCGCAGAAGCGCCTACCTCCAGGTACTGACCGTCTCCGAAAAGCTCCCATCGCTTGTAGTGAAAGTCAGCGCTGAGCGCGAGTGGGACATGAGTCAGATGGTTGAAAATCTCGCTGAAGCTGACATCCGCAGAGTCGACTACTCCTAATATTCCGCTTTCGCCTGATATACCGGATAACCATCCAGGAATGCCGACGCGGAGATCCCATTCCTTTGTAGGAGGCGTTGGCGCCGGCGCGATATACTTGGAGTCCACAGTATCCGAGCCAGCAAGCGCGGCCGCGTGTGGGAGAAGAACGATGGCAAGCAAAGCGAGTATTCGTGATTTCATATTTGGCCTTTCAGGTGCGCGGCGATAACGAGCTGTGCCTCGTCATCGCCGCTAGATTCATCCCAGAGCGTAGAGTTACTGGCCACCGCCTTTGCTGGCCGCTTCTGCCTGAGCCATCTTCTTCTCCATCTCCGCCTTAAGCGCTTCCAGGTTGAAGCTCGCGCCCTTCTGCATTGGCGGGTACTCAATGAAAGTCGGCGCGTACTTTCCTATCACCTGCTGCACATAGGCGAAGCGCCAAAATTCAAATTTGAACCAGTCGTAGTAGGCAATTGATCCGTTCTTGCCATCAAACATGCCGGTGCGCTCGAACGGATCCAGACGGAGGTTGGTCAGGATGGGCCAATCAACTTTGACCGTGGCGCCCAACCAGCCATTGGGCTGATCGGTGAATCGGTACTTGAAGTCGTCCACTCTTACCGCGCTGAGCGTGCTTTCCGTGAAGTAGAAAACCTCGTGTCGCTTTGACGGACCCTTGCCGGTGATCACGTCAGTCTGGTCAAAGCCGTCGAGATGCACTTTGTAGGTCTTGTCCCCGAGTTGTTTTCCCTTCAGTAGCTCCTGGGTAATGTTGGGGTCGCCCGCCGCCGCGACGAAGGTCGGAAACCAGTCCAAGCCGGAGAAAATCCCGTTCTCTATCTTATCGGCGGGGACGTGGCCGGGCCAACGAACCATGGCCGGCGCACGGAATCCGCCTTCCATCGCCGTGCCCTTGCCCCCGGCGAACGGCGTCTGTCCACCATCCGGGAAGGTGAAGTTCTCGGTGCCGTTGTCGGTGGAAAAAGCGAGGATAGTGTTCTCTTCAAGACCGTTGTCTTTGAGATACTTCATCACCGCGCCAACGATGTCATCGAGTTGGGCCATGCCAGCTTCGGAGATGCTCCAGCCGTTTTCCGGAGTGCGCATCTTCTCGTACTTCGGCGACAGGTGTGTAACGACGTGCATGCGCGTTGGGTTGAGCCAAAGGAAGAATGGCTTGCCATCTGCTTTTGCTTTGTCGGTAAACTTGAGTGCGAGGCTGAGGATCTCGTCGTCCACTGTCTCCATGCGCTCTGGGCAGAGCGGGCCGGCATCTTCAATCTTCTGCTTACCAACTTTGCCCCAGCGACCGTCGACAGTGGGGTCATCAGTCGTGGTGGCCCAGCTATGGACCACGTTCCGCGGCCCGACCGTCGTCTTGGCCGATTCCGGGTAGTTAGGATGACATGGATCTTCCATGGCATCGAGGTGGTAGAGATAGCCGAAGAACTCGTCGAACCCATGAACCGTCGGCAGGAACTGATTCAGATCCCCAAGGTGGTTCTTCCCGAATTGGCCGGTCGCGTAGCCCAGCGACTTGAGCGCGGTGGCGATGGTTGGCGCGGCGTCCGGCATGCCAATCTTGGCGCCAGCCTGGCCGACCGTGGTCATGCCGGTGCGAATAGGCAGTTCGCCGGTAATAAAGTTAGCGCGTCCCGCCGTACAACTCGCTTCCGCGGAGTAGTCGGTAAAGAGCATGCCTTCCTTGGCCAACTCATCCAGGTTCGGTGTTCGCGCCGCCATCATCCCGCGATGATAAGCGCCGATATTCCAGATGCCGACATCGTCGGACATGATGAAGACGATGTTGGGTTTTTTGTCCGCTGCGTGGGCCGAGACCGCCATTACCGTAGCGATAAGTGGAGCGATCCAGTGGATAAGTTTTAGTTTCATATTTTGTGTGTAGTTGAGGTGGGTTTGTCGGAGAAAATTGATCAACCTCATTTCGCGGCTGTTATTGTCGGCGTCCTTTCAAGCCACTGCGCGCGGCAAACTCCCATTCGGCTTCCGTCGGCAATCTCTTGCCCGACCACTTGGCATAAGCCGCGGCGTCTTCCCACGAGACCTGCACGACCGGATAACTCTCTCGTCCTTTAATGTCGGTGCCTGGTCCGCTCGGTGCGCGCCAATTCGCGCCTGGCGTCCAGCGCCACCAGTTTCTGACATCGCCTAACGACACTGGGCCAGGGGGCCGGGTGAAAACCAAAGCACCGGGAACAAAGACGTCGTCTGAGGGTTTTGCCGTGCCCGGAGGTAGCTGCTTTTTGATCTCGTCCCAATCGGGCTTTCGCTCGGCCGTAGTTACGTAGCCTGTCGCTGCAACGAACCTCGCGAACTCGGCGTTCGTCACCTCAGTCCGGTCCATCCAAAATCCGTCGACCCAAACCCGATGAGTTGACCTTTCCGGTGCATAGCTTTGGGTTTCATCTGTCCCCATGGTGAATTCACCGCCGGGAATCCACGCCATTTTCGGCGTAGTGTTGCCTGGGCCGGAGGCTTGTTCGGCGGAATCCGATGAGGAAGGGGAGACGGTGTCGCTATTCCTGGCCAGGAGCTGCGCCACGCGCGAAGGCGGCTTGCACGATCCACATTGGTTCTTCCCCGGTTCGCCGGCTACTGAAACGACACAAGGAGAGAGAATGACAAGAGCGAAAATCGACAAAGCAATGCCATGTCGACTTATGATGACTTTGGCGACTCTGCTGAATCGACGCGACCAAGGTGAAGACGCGACTCTTACAGGCGAGCCGCGACTCCCTCGGTAAAATGGGGACCCAAACAAGGTTACCTTTACATCGGCTAACGCTTGTCGCTAATCACCAGCGCCGGCCATAGAAGCCGCCGTAGAAGCCCGGCCCCCATGCGTTGCCCCAGCCATACATGGCGTCTCGGTTCATCGCCGCAGCCATGACCTGGTCATTGCTCATTTGCTGGGCCAACCGGAGTTGGAGATACGCCTGATACTCTTTCGGCGTTCCCACATACGCCTGATTGTTAGGAGTATCGGGCTGAACGTAGAACTGTTTCCCCTTCCAGGTGATCAAGGTTATCTTGTCGGGGGGCAAAGTTCGCAGCAACTCTTGCTTCTTTGGCGTATCCGCCGGCATCAGCTTAAAGCCAGCTGCGGAGAGTAAATCCGTTTTTGTGGATGTAGTAGAGGCGCAACCGCCGGCAATCGCCAGCAGCGTGAGCGCAAAGATCGTCTTGACCGCCAGTTTCATACTGATTTCCTTCCTTTTTTGAAGGATACTGAGCTTTCCTCATCACGCCGCGCATAGGACCTTAGTCGTACCTGGCCGGCGGGTAGTGGCCCAATTTGGCAACTGAGCCACTACCGGGCGGCGCCAGATCGCGACCTGACGAGTTTTACGGAAAATTCGCTCGCGGATGGTTCCGCGCTGGCCTTGCCCCGCACCAAAACGGAAATCTTTCCGATTACTTGGCCGGCTTCTCGCCTTTCGCCTCTACGGCAGTGGCAGTCATGGTGTACATGACGGTCACCTTGGCGCCGACCTTAATGTCGCCCGTAACCTTGGTGTTGCCATCGCGCGCGACCTCCCAGCGCTCTTTACCCTTTTGCACCACGATCAGGTCGTTAGTTACCTCGAGCACCGGACCAGTCACCTGGTAGGTGCGAGGTGACGCGGCCTGAGTAAGGGCGGAAGAGGAGAGAACAAAAATGACGATAAGTCCGTAGCGCGTGATCAATTTGCTCATGCGCGACTGAATCTCATCTCGCGGCGTACTGGCAAGCTCTTTTTCTCGTCAGGCGCTAAACCGAAAGCTGAAACTCATCAAGCTGGATCGTGGATTCCATTGCGCAATTCCCAGACACGCACGGCGGCCATGATTAATTTGCGTGTGCGCATGAGGGAATCGAAGGGCGGAGGCGACGCCGCCATTTCCAGCTGCGGCGAGTAGGCTTGTCGCTTCCTCGATCGGCGGCGAAACGGCCGCACGCGCTTTCCTTGCGTTGAACGTGCGACAACGGTCAGGTTTTCGTCCAAAAGGAGGAACCGCTCCGGTTCATCTGCTTTCCTTGGCATGTTATGCTGTCCCCTCCTTTTGTATCTCGCGACAGGGGAGCTTGAGCAACGTGCGATTGGTAACAGATTTGTTACCTTTGGAAGGAGAGCCGAAGCAGCTGTCTGTCCTTGGCAGGCTGGCGTGATGCGATTAAAGGAGAAAGATGAAAAAGACAATCGTGCTGCTTCTTTGTCTCGCGAGCCTTGGTGCGGGAGGTTGTGCCAACCGAGACGAAGTTTCCTACGAGACACCTTCGAACAGCGGCGCGGGTGTAAACACGAACCCGGGACCGCAGCCGAGCGCAGCCGGCACGGCATTCATGCCCAGGCATTGATTCGCGCCTAACAAAAAGGTCGCAGGAGAGCGGGCCAGAAAACCGCTGGCCAACGAGCGTCACGTCCGCGCAAAATCAGACAAGGATTCCGAAACGTTCGAGCAATTCCTGTCGCACTTCCATTGCCATTTGAGGATTGAGGCGGCTGATCATTTTCTTGCGCTGCTCTGGATTCATCGCGGCAAAAGAACGGACAAGATCGTTGCGCGATTTGGCCTTGGCGTAGCGACTCCAGCCGATCCCGATGGCAAGAACCGCGGAGGCGACCCAAACCGCGATGTCCCGTGACTCAATCATGGCGAGAGAAGATAAGCTCGCGTACTCCGAATTTCCAGAGTGCGGGCCCGTGCCATACGCCTGCTTCATCCAACGTAGCCACGCGCCGTCGCGGAATGGTGGTTCTTGTCCTTGGCAGGAACCTGATTCATCATCGTCCTGTCAGGGAGCATCAAACTGTTTGCCAAAAATATATTCTGGCAAGGACGCTCGAGCCATTACGGAGTCGGTGAGGGCTGAGGTGACGACGCCTTGCTACCCTGACCCTTGGCCGCCATCTTCTGCTGATAAGCCTCCCGACCGGACCCGACGTGATACGCTTGGTAGTCGGACGGATTCTTCAGATAATATTTCTGGTGATATTCCTCCGCCGGATAGAATTTCATCGCGGGAAGAATCTGGGTAACGATCGGGGCATCATATTTGCCGGATTTGCCCAGCGCTTCCTTCGAGGCTTCCGCAATTCTCTTCTCCTCCGGGTTGCCATAATAAATCGCCGCCTGATAACTCGGGCCAATGTCGGCGAACTGGCCGTCCACCTGAGTGGGATCGATATTGCTCCAATAGACAGCGAGTAGTTTTTGGTAAGAAACCTTTGTCGGATCATAGGTGACTTCGATCGATTCGCGGTGCTTGGTCTTATGACTGGACACTGCCGGGTAATTCGCATCGGAGGCGTTCCCGCCGGTATAACCCACAGTGGTCTTGATGACGCCGCTGGTGTGATCGAACTCAGGTTGCATGCACCAGAAACATCCGCCGGCGAAGATTGCTGTCTTAGTTTCCTGGGCCAAACCCACCGAAGCGGTCAGGGCGGGAATGAGGAATGCGAATAATAAGTTCTTGAACATAAGGATTGGATGCAGTCAGCGCGAATAACCTTGGCAGTTGACTCGGATCTACCCGCCGTTGAACCATGTCAAAGTGGTTGCCTATGGCCGATCACGCAACTTTGGAATCGATGCCACTTAGATCCATCTCACCGTCATCTCGGCGACAAGACCGTTACGCGCGTTCGCGCGTCGTTGAGCCAAAGGATGCCGAGTTTGGATTTCACGGCAGAAAAGCCTCGTAGTTCCCAAAGCGCTTGCCCAAACTGGCCAGGGTTGATAGAAAACTGACGGAGGAAAAACGATGTTTCATTTAATCTGGTATATTCTGGTGGGTTTAATCGCGGGTGTGATTGCCAAATCGGTCATGCACGTGCACATGACGATCTTTTGGACAATCATACTCGGAATAATCGGTTCGATTGTCGGCGGGGCGGTCACCCATTTGTTTTCGCGGCCGGCCAACGAACGTTTTCATCCCGCCGGCATCATTTTCTCCACGCTGGGCGCGATCTTGATTCTCTTCATCTGCTATAAACTAAAGATCCATTTCCCGCGCATCGGATAGAGCATCGGCTCGCAACCTACAGTTACAGATCCGTTGCGGCTGCGACCTATTGAGTAGCTTGTGACGCACGGTTGGCCTTCCAAGACCATACGAGTTATGGTAACCCTTTATTTTGAACTGCGTTCAGTCGAAGTGCCCGGCGTCAATCTTTTCGTCGTTGTTCACCAAAAAGCCGCGGAGATTATGAAGTCTTCGACCGGCATGGCGCGCCATGGGGCCGAGTAAAACGATGATCTCCTGCGTGGCGATGGGGCGATTGTGATATTTGTTCAGCGTCGCCTTCACATGAATCAGTGTTCCCAAGAGCAATTTTTCGGCGGTTATAACAGAAATAATTAGCCTTGAAGCGATCGCAGCGATCGCGCACGGGAAAACGAGACAACCGCCTGGAAAGGCTGAAATGGCGAGTGCTTCGAGATAGCTTATTTGCTCTCGGCGAAACCCAGGAGCGCCGAAATCTTACCCTGCGCCAATTAGCCGCTTTTTAGGAACGCCGCAGCCTAGGGAGCGATTTGCGGAATTGCGTAGGAGTCGCCCGACAATTCGCCGGAAAGCGCGATTGAAGTTCGTCATGGATTGAAATCCGCTGCCGAAGGCAGCTTCGCTTACGCGCGAATTGGGGTTGAGCAAAGGGCCTTGGCTTTCTCCACTCGCACGCGGGAGAGATAGTCGACGAAAGTCACCTTCGTCGCCTTCTTGAACATCTTGCAAAAATAATGCCGGCTAATGTTAGCCGACCGGGCCACCCGTCCGAGCGAGAGCGGTTCTGCTTGATGCGTTTCGATGAACTGCCGCGCGCGCGCCATGTTAGCGGACTCATCCTTTTCGCGCATTACCACCAACTGATTCGACAATATGGAAAGGTGCTCCGCAAAAATATTGAGCAATCGCAACATCGCCCGGTACCGGCGCGGCGATAAGACGCACGACCGAAAGTAAGCTCGTTCCAGTCGTTTCCAATCGGTCTTGTAGCCCCAGGCGCGGAGCTGCCGAGTAATGCCCGCAAAGTGTTTCCTGCTTGGATTCTTTAGCATCACTTCGCCCGTCTCCAGAAAGCCAAGAATGTGATCGCCCGCATACACGGGGACGGCACTTTCAGAAAGTCCGGCAAACCAGGTCACCGTGCGCCTGGTCGATTCTGCATCGCGTGAGGCATCGGTTTGGGCCTTGAGGCAGGCCGAGCGCGCCTTATTGAAGCGAGTCAAAATAGAGGCGAATGAGTACTGGTCTTTTTTCCCATGATGCGACGGCGACCACGAGTCGTGCGGGCGGATATTGAGCGGCAAACCCATCGCTTCGTTGAAAGCCTGTTCGTAATCTTTAGAGATCTGGGAGCGCGAAAGATGTTGGATTACCTCCTGATCCGACGATCGGGAAGCGAGCCGGCCCCTTTCGGAGCTACATCTCCGACCAAGGGTTTCGGGCGGATGGCTCTGCGCATTCCTGAAGCTCTGGTTTTTTCCCGGTTAAGCAATCAGTTTCGGAAATGTAGCTACGAGGCCCGCGAATTCTCGGCGTTATCTGACACCCGACCGACACCGCTTGGATCGGGCTCGACATTTAACTACGCTTTAGGGCCATTCCGGCGACTTTATTACGGCGGTCTCGATAAGCGAAGACGCACTCCTAGTTTCGGCTAAGCTGGGGTAAAGAAAGAAAGATAAACTTATGCGCAAACAAAAACTCAAAGCCCAATTCAAGAGTAATCGTTCAATCCCGAACCGCGATACCGTGCAGGCCGAGAACGTGTCGAGAAAACAAAACAAGCAAATGGCTCATCATGCGCCGGTACGCCGCGCGGCGAGCAAGGCGCGCGGGTTCTAAGCAGCGTAGCATTTAGCGCAAACCAACGCGCCGGATTTCATAGATGCTGATGACTACCCCGCGCGATAGCGCAGCCTAAATGAAGGGCACCACTCTCGGAGAGCCTGGGATCGGCGCGCCGGTGACTGGGGCGTGCTGGGAAGCCGCGGCAGGGTGTGACGCGCCGGTGGCGATATGTTTATCGTACAACGGCAAGAGCGGCGTTCCTTGCCAGTTGTAATTCTCACCACCCATTAAGTCCTGAAGCGAAAACCATTCTTTGGGTCGGTTCTTGCACCAACAGTAGACAGCGCCTTGTAGGAAGTCGAGTATTCGCGCTGTCAGGCCCGGCGCAAGTCCTCGCACATTATAAACTCTGGAGTTCCCTGATCCCTAGGGGCTTGCGATTGATGAGAAGAAGGTAGTCGCAGCGGCCTTCCTTGAGTGGAACTTCACGAATGGCGATACCGCGGCCGGCGGAGAGATCGAGCTTCTTGTAGTTCTGAATGAGCCAGCCGCATGCGATAAGCAGCTTATCGATGTTTTGTCGGGCGAGTTCCTCCGGGGCCGGCATGTTCGCGCTGTTGTTTAGCGGGACGAGCTCTTGCTGGCAATGGAAAAGATAATTCAGCTACGACACCGTCTTGACTGAAAGCGTCTCGCACGCTGCCAGCGGAAGACGCCTAACGACGAAAGCCGTATTCGAGAACAAAGAACTGCGGCTTCAGGCTCGCCAGCGGTTCGCGCAACTTTGCGAGTTCCTCTGCCGGGCCATGGATCTCCAGTCGCGTCAGTTCCGCGATCTTGAGTGCTTCTTCCAGAAGCGCACCGATATTTTGCAGATGCGCGAGAAGACTCTCGGCATCGGCGTAGCCTTCGCGGCAATGGGCGAGGTCGTCGTAAAAGCTGAAGCCATAATAGAGGCACTTCGGCTCGTTTCTTGTCCTGGCGACAAACTCGTCGCAGTAACTCTTAAATTCGGCCATCTTTCCGGCCGCGATCCTAAAATAAGGAACGACCGTGCAGCACTTATCTTCTGTAGCCATGGTCAGTCTAAAGATTTGGAGCGAGAGACGAGTTGGTCTCTTTGGGATAACCAAAGCACTTCTGGCTGACAAGAGCGAGAAAGAAAGCGAAATCAAGTGCACGGCGCGGTGTGACTTCTCCGGTGCTGGTCGAAATTAAAGCTCTCCCGCTTACTGGAGCTGAAAGGCTTCGACGAGGGCAACGCCGGTTGTGTCACCGGCGCCGCGCAGAACGGCAGTATAGTTCCCAGCGGCAAGAGTCATAAGAATGGCTGACTCGCGGTCATCACCAGGGGCGAGGCCGGTGGCGAGGATATCGGCCTCCTGGGTATCGCGCCAATCGTCGTTACTCATGAGCAACATTCCCTGGCCGTCATGCAGTTCGAGGGTGGGATCGAGCAATGGATTGTTGATGCCGGCTGCGCTTAAGGAGGGGCCGATCCCGCGGACGACGACCTCGCGGCTGTCGCTTCCGCCGATGATGAAGCCGCCGATCAAGATATTGTCGCCTGTCTGAACAAGACCTCGCGTGGAGATGTTAACTGGATTCGCTGGAGCGGTCGGCTCGACGGCGTAAAGCTCGACGAGGCCTATGCCGGAGGCCCCCTTCGCGTCACTTAGGATGACGGTATAGTTACCCGGTTGCAGGTGAGCAAGAAGGGCGGACTCTAGATTGTTTTTGGGTGCAAGGCCGTCGTCCTGGATTTTCATCTTATCGGGGCCATCCATCCAGTTGTCGTTCGTGGCGATAACCGCTCCGCTACCGTCGTGGAGTTCGATTTTAGGATCGGGCAAGAGTCCAGTAAGAGCCTGGCCGTTGACAGTAAGGGAGGGACCGATACCACGCAGGACAACATCTTCGCCATCGCTGCCTGTGATGATGAAGCCGCCGATAAGGACATTCTCGCCGGTCTCAACAAGCAGACGCGTGGAGAGATTCACAAAGGCCGGTGAAGGAGTTATGGAAACAATCTTATCGACTTCGCCGCCAGTGCCGCTGGGGCCAATGTTGGAATCAATCAGCGCGTAAACTTCGCCGGTGTTATCTGTGCCAAAACCTTTGAGGAAAAGGCCATCGAGACGAGTCGGGTCGTCGAGACGCAGTTCCTGGATGAGGCCGTCGGTGAAATCGCTGTAAAAGAGGCGGGCAGCGTTCGTGCCACTAAGGTCACCGAACACATAGAGGCCGTCGAGAGCTGGAACTCCTGCTCCGCGATCGATGAAGCCGCCGAGCACTGCGATGCCGTCAGAGTGACTGTATTCCAGGACTGGATCAGTGAGGGAAGGATCGGGCGATGGGTCCGGTATGACTGTACCGTCGTCAGGATTAAAGAGGAAAGTGCCTTCTTTGCGATTCCAGCCGTAGTTTTTGCCCGCCTCTACGAAATCCACTTCCTCGACGTTGTTTTGCCCAACGTCACCCACGATGAGGCGATCGCTCTCGGCGTCGAAGGAAAAACGAAAAGGATTACGCAAACCGTAGGCATAGATTTCGTGGACTGCCGTTTTGCTACCTGCAAAGGGGTTGCTTGCCGGCACGCGATACTTGCCGTTGGCGCTCGCCGGGTCGGCGCTGCCGCTCGTTAGGCTGGGATCAAGCGGATCGATGCGCAGGATCTTGCCCAGGACAACTGTGAGGTCCTGGCCGTTGCCGGTGATGGTGTTGTGGCCATCACCCACGTCGTTGGCGGCACCGCCGTCGCCTAACGAAATGTAGAGATAAGGTTCGCCGGGGCGAAAGGCCAGCTTGCCGCCGTTATGATTGAACTGCGGCTCGTCGATCCGTAGCACTTCGCGGCGACTTGCCGGGTCGGCCACGTCAGGATTGGTGGCGGAGACCTGCCACTCGGCTATTACGCTCTGATGATCGAAAGCGCTCGGATCTGGCTCTGTGAAATCGGCCGCACCTGCAACCGGCTCGCTGGTGTAGGTGTAGAACTTCCTGAAACCGGGACTGGTTGAATCACTAAATCCCGGATGAAAAGCAAAGCCGAGCAGGCCGCGCTCGTCATAACTTGGCATGAGCGGCACGAGCCGCGCAGAGACATTGAGAAATGGCGTCGTAACCAGCGCCCCGTCCTTGATCAGGCGGACCTGGCCAGTTTGCCCGACGACAAAGAGGCGGCCGTCGTCGGATGGGACAAGATCGTTAGGCGCCGTGAGTCCGCTTGCGATGGTCTGCAAGTGAACCTTGGCGGGTCCCTGGCCAATAAGCGGTAAAAGTGGCGTAGGTGAAGGTGTGGGAGTTGGCGTCGGGGTTGGAGTTGGGCTTGGACTGGGCGTCGGGGTTGGCGATGGCGTCGACGCGCTGACAACCACGGTGCCCTTCATGTTGCAGCAGCTGCCATGAACGGTACAGAAGTAGGGAAAACTTCCAGCGGCGCTAAAGGTGTGACTGAAAGTGGCACCGCTATTTTTGATGCCGGAATCCCAGAGGCCGGTCGTGTGGTCGGGCGTTCCCGAAGTGCTGCTATGAGTATTTCCTTTCCACATCCATTCTACCGTGTCGCCCTCATTCACGGTAACGGTGGAAGGTGAAAAACGGTCGCCGCCGCTGCCGACCTGGACTGTAAATGTTGTGGCGCCGGCCGAGACAAGGAGAAAGAAGGCGCCGGCTGCGACTGTTGCGCGAAGATAGTGAAAGCGAGAGTTCATGAATTGTTTGGTTCGCACGCATTTTCACCTCTCCGCGCATTCGAAGCGACCGGAGAACGGTAACACATTTGTTACCAATGCTTGCCTAACGAGCAAAGAAGGAGGGCGCAAAACCGCTCCGCGTCGAGGTTGCCAGCTTACTCTGGCCCGCGAGACGATTACGTCTGGACGGCCGACCGGAGGCTAAAATTGCGCTGGCGAGCGGGCTCGAAGAGTCGACTGTCGGCTCGTCCAAACATGAAGACGATTTTCCTGCTCATCATTTCCAACGCGTTCATGAATCTCGCCTGGTATGGCCATCTCAAATTCAAAGATCAGCCGCTCTGGCTGGTGATTCTTGCCAGTTGGGGGCTGGCGCTTTTCGAATACATCTTCCAAGTGCCAGCTAACCGCATCGGCTCACAGGAATGGACCGTGCCGCAGCTCAAGATCTTGCAGGAATGTGTTACCCTCGTCGTATTTACCGCGGTGGCGTTCCTGCTGTTTCGCTCGCCGGTAAAGTGGAACTACTGCGTTTCGTACCTTTTCATCGTAGGCGCGATCTTTTTTGCCTTTAAATTCTGAGCGCCCGTGCCCAAGGCGAAGTTCCGATGCTTCGCGAAAATGCGGGAATTGTTACGAGATCGTCAGATTTCGCTTGTCAAGACTACCCCAGCTGGGCACGCTGGAGGACATGACACGTACTGTCTCCTTTAATTGCAACGCGTTTCGCCACCGGGTTTTCTCGGTCATGGCAAGCGCCTTCACGATGGTGCTGCTGTGCGCCGTCGTTCAAACAGCCCCTGCCCAGCGTCTCGGGATGTCTGGCCATGATGAAGCCGCCGCCGCCAGATGGCAGAAATTGGCCAACCAACCGCCTTTTCAAACCGACACATCCCTACTTCTCACTGACGGCACGGTGATGACGCACGAGTACAATAGCAACAACTGGTGGCGACTCACTCCCGATAACACGGGCAATTATCTCCGAGGCACGTGGTCGCAGTTGGCTTCCATGTCTTCCAGCTATGCGCCGCTTTATTTCGCTTCCGCGGTTCTCAAAGATGGCCGTGTATTAGTGGAAGGTGGAGAATACAATCACCTCCAACAGGTTGAGACAAACATGGGTGCGATCTACGACCCGGTTGCCAATACCTGGACGACGGTTAATCCGCCCACGGGTTGGGGAACCATCGGCGACGCTCCTTGCGCCGTGCTGGATGATGGCACCCTTACCCTGGGAGAGGCTGGTGTATTTGTCACTAAACAGGTCAACTTCAATTCTTCGACCCTCACCTGGACAGCGGTAGGCACCGGCAAAGCCGATCCCTTTGTGGAAGAAGGCTTCTGCAAGCTGCCCAATGGCAACCTCCTGACGGTCGACTGCGAGAACGGCACGAACTCGGAAACCTATAACCCCACCACTCATACGTGGACGAGCGCCGGGAGCACGATCGCGCATTTGCCTGATCCGAGCTTCCTCGAGATCGGCCCGATGATGCAGCGCCCGGATGGGACGGTCGCCGCCTTTGGTGCTCTCCCGCACACGGCTCTCTATAACACTGCCACCGGTACGTGGGCCGCGGGCCCGGACTTTCCGGGTGGTAACGACATGGCGGATGCGCCTTGCGCCATCCTGCCGGATAGCAACATCCTTGCTTATACCAGCCCGGGTGTCTTCCAAGGATCTGGGACACTCTACTTTTTTGATGGAATCACCTTCACTCCGGCTCCTGCCACACAAAGCTCGGGTTCACATCAATCCTGGCAGGGTCGAATGCTCCTCCTGCCCTCGGGTCAAGTCCTGATGGTGATTGCGGATGGCCAGACGATCGATGCTGAGATCTTGACTTCCCAAGGCAAACCTGACGCTGCCTGGGCGCCCACGATTACTTCGTCGCCGCACAATGCGACGCGCGGCACAACCATCTCGCTCTCAGGCACGCAGTTCAATGGGCTCGATGTGGGCGCTGACTATGGCGATGATGGCACAATGTCCAGTAACTACCCAATCGTACGTATTCAGAACGTCGCTACAAGTCATGTCTTTTACGCCCGCACTCACGACCACAGCACGATGGGAATAGCGACCGGTAGCGCAATCGTTACCACAATGGTGGATATCCCCGCAGGAATGGAGACCGGTGCCGCCAAACTCACGGTAGTGGCTAACGGCATCCCATCCCGTGCCAGGCAGATCATGATCCAATAGTTAGATGGCAACGGATGGGTGATCCATTCGTTGGAAGGTTTAAGTCAAAGTCAAGCCACGGCGTCCTGAGAGATGGGCGCCGTGGCGCGTCCCCTGCTTGGAAGTCAGTTCTTGAGAGATATGAAAAATAAAGAAATAATATTGGCCGGGCTGGCGCTTGTCGCCTCGCAACTGGGAGTTCTGGCGCAGGATCCCTGCGCACGTTTTCCGGCAGGGAGTATCATTCAGGAACCTGAAGACCTTTACAGCAAGGATGGCGTTCTGACAGTTGACCTCAGCTATCAGACATCACCAGATGTCGCTGGTAATCCCAAGTATTGCTTTGTCAATTCCGATGGTTCCGAGGCGCCGACGCTTCATGTCCAACCGGGCGACAAACTGATCATCAACCTGACCAACCTTGTTCCAGAGGATGTTGGGACAATGCCGGATATGCCCGGCATGGAAATCTCCAAAGCAGGCGAGGGCGGATGCGGAGATCTTAATATGACCGCAGCTTCCGTGAACCTTCACTATCACGGCACTAACACTCCGCCCATTTGTCATCAGGACGAAGTCATCCGTACCATCATCAACACTGGCGAAACTTTCCGCTATGAGGTTCACTTCCCAAAAAACGAACCGCCTGGTCTTTACTGGTATCACCCGCATATCCATGGTCTTGCCACAGCCGCAGTGCAGGGTGGGGCAACCGGAGTCATCGTGGTGGAGGGAATCGAAAACGTAAATCCTGAGGTCGCGGGACTTCCCCAGGAATTGATTGTGGTACGGGACAATCAACCGGTCAACCCACCGCCACGGCGTCATGGGCAGAGACACAAACCCGCCGACGACGATGCCGCCGCGGATCTCTCTGTAAATTATGTTCCTGTAGGTAGTCCTGCTTTCGTTCCGGCTGAGTATGTCATGCAGCCGGGAGAAAAACAGTTCTGGCGGCTGGTCAATTCCGCCGCAGTTACCATTCTGGATCTCCAGTTATTCTATGATGGTGTGCCACAGCCGATGGAAATCATCGCGCTCGACGGCGTTGCCCTCGGTTCACAGACCGGTTCAGGTCAGGCCAAAAGTATTACCAAAACCCATCTGCTGATTCCGCCGGCCGGCCGGGCAGAGTTTATCGTTACGGGTCCTTCCTCCACTACTAAACTGGCGCGTCTGGTCACTCTGCGAGTGAATACCGGACCTGGCGGCGATCCCGATCCCCTGCGCCCGCTATTTCATATCACAACCTCGACAACGGCTGACTCTTCAAGTCGAAAGTTACCTGCCGTCTCCGGTCCGCCCACGCCGCAGCGCTTTGCCGGACTCTTCGAAGCCAAGCCGACCACAACTCGAACGCTCTATTTCTCGGAGGACGACACCAACTTCTATATTACAGTCGATGGCCAAACCCCGAAACCTTACAGCATGGATGATCCTCCAGCGATTATCACGACTCAGGGCTCAGTTGAGGATTGGATAATCCAAAATCGCGCGAACGAAAACCACGAGTTCCACATGCATCAGATCCATTTCGGGCTGCTGCAACGCAACGGCAAACCGGTGCCTGCCGCGGAACGTCAGATGCTTGATACGGTCGACATCCCGTATTGGACCGGGACGGGGCCCTATCCAAGTGTCGGCGTCCGCATGGATTTCCGCGGCCCGGACGTTGGTGACTTCGTCTATCATTGCCATATCCTGGATCATGAAGACGGCGGAATGATGGCCATCATTCGTGTTTTGCCACGAGATGGATCGGGATCCGCCAAGGCGAAGTAATACGTTAACTGCCGATCGCTGCCTCGATTGTCTGGATTGGTTTGTTCCTTAACGCTTGCACTGATACGGGGCAAACCTTTGGCGGATAACTTTGGCTGGGTGGGCGACTCCCCGTCGGAAGTCGCCGATCTCGCTTGAGTGCGCTTCGAGGCAACATGGAATCGCACAGTCGCCGATAGGAATCACGATTCGAAGCGCGAGTCTTTGAAATGGCGTTTGCCCTTGCAAGCTTTGGCGTATTCCTCGCGGCTGAGGATGTTTTCGTCCAGTTGCATGTCCGTTCGACAAAAAGTCTGGAAGAAGTTCGTTACCTTTTCCGAGGAACTCAGCACTTCCTCAGTTAGGTAGTTAGCGTCCACATTGATGCAGATGGCGCCAACCACCCCGTACTCAGGTCGAATGATTGGAACGGTGGTGCACTTAAACTTACGCGAACCGAGATTGAGCTCGTAGTTGAGCTTCTCCTCGTGCGACATCTGGCGCTTCTTTAAGTCGATGACCAGATTTGTTGTGCCGTCGTGGAGACGACGCCCGGTAACATTGTTTTCCAGCACGACAAGTGAGCGTGAAGGGTTTGAAAGGTCATGCAGCAGAACTTCAATTCCGAGATCGGGAAAAGATTTGCCGATTAAGCGTGCGATCCGAGAAAAGTTCTCAAGATACTCGCGAGTATCATCAGCGATACGATTGCCATCATAACGAGAGAAAAGCCGGGCGTAAACCTTTTGCTCCGCCAGTTCGAGTTTGGATCGAACGTTATTTTGTTCGCCGATAAAGATCAGTTGGCGTGCCGCCATCGGGTCAAGATTGCGGAGGAAGTAGTGCATCCCGAGCCGAAAGTTATTTAGATTGAACTCAGGAAAGTTGTCCCGGTTAATCGTGTAGGGATAGAAATCGTATTCCTCAAGCTTGCGGCCAAAGCGATGGCGCTCCTTGTACTTTCCCCACAGAAAACCGACGGCGAGAAGAATGCCCGATGCAATGATAGAAGCGAGCACGTTGATCGTGACATCGTTCCCAAAAGCTCCCACCCAAACCGACATACTCGAATATGAGGGAAGAATTCCGCCGCTGGAAGAGAAATCGTCCCGGCCCCACCGGTCGCAAATTCAGCCTCAGGCACGTTTCCCGCTTCACTAGCCGGTGATGGGCTCAAACTCGAGCCAGGGTTTCATGGTCCGACGACTTTGGCGCGATCTGCCGCTGATCGCCAAGGGGATCGTCGCGCTCGGATTTCCGATCGTCGTTCTGACGTTTGGATTGAACCTTTACCACGAGGACGTCGAGAAAGAGGCGGAGGCAGAACGATGGGTGGCCCATTCGGAAGTTGTGCGGAGCGACTTGCGCGATCTGCTCATCAGCTTGCTTGGAATGGAGAGCGCGGCCCGAGGATACGCGATCAGTCTTCGGCCGGAGATGAAGCACCGGTTCGGCGAGGAAAAAGCAGAGGGGTTGCGCCGATTGGATGAAATCGAACGCCAGGTTGCCGACAACCCGCTGCAATTGGCCCGCGTCTCAGAGTTACGGCCAATTATTCTTACGAAAATAAAGCGGATGGAAACCTTCCTCGATGCCGACACGCCCAGACCCTTAGCCGAATGGGATAGGATCCTTGTCACGTCCGACGCGGCCATGAAGCCCGCACGCACCGCAGTCGAGCAGATTGACCGCGAGGAAGATCAGCTGCAAAGGCTACGACTTAGCCGATCCAAACAGGATCATGACCAATCAATCAAGATTGTAGGGATCACTATCAGCATGGCCCTGCTTTCCATTGTAGGAAGCCTGCTCCTTTTTATCGCCTTCATCCGGCGACGGATGAAGCAACTTCAGCTCGCGGCCCGAGCGCTGCGAACCGAAATGCCCTTGGTCGCGAGTGAGAAAGACAGGGATGAAATAGGGCAACTGCAAGCCGAGTTAGAGCGGACGAGCGAAATCATTGCCGGCCGCACTCGCGAACTCAGGGCGAGTGAGGCACAGCTTCGCGCCATTGTCGATAATACGACCGCCATTGTTTATATCAAAGACCTGGAAAGTCGCTTCGTTCTCGTCAATGCCCAATATGAGCGCGCATTTGGTTTTAAGTCTGGACAAATCATTGGTCGTTCCCCGGTGGAGTTATTCGGCAAAGAGATCGGAAGTGCCTTACGGGCGAATGATCTTAAGGTCATCGAGTCGCGCAAACCGGCACAGTTTGAAGAGCAAATGGTACGCGATGGCAAGATCTTAACTTTTATCTCGGTAAAGGTGCCTCTGCTCGACGGAGCGGGCGAACCGTACGGTCTGTGTGGAATCTCGACCGATATCAGCTCCAGGAAGGATGCGGGCCAGGAAGTCCAGCAACGCTGGGATCAACCTGTCTTTTCGGGTGAGCGACTTTAGCAGTAAGAATCAACGCCTTGGTTCGATGACTTAGAACCGTGGCGTCGTGGTCCATCTTGCCACGCGTTCCAGCCCAAATTCGCATTCGGTTTGATCGCCCGACCCGGCTTTGCCAGGGCAAGCCCCCGTGAATCCGCTCTTGAAGAAAGATTGGCGGGCATGATATATCTAGTAGAGATCGGAGCGCAGCCTGATGAACGGAGGTCGAATCACAAGTGAGGAAAAATCGAGTCTCAGCACGTACGCTGGAGTGGCGGTCGCCGTCCTCCTTACCGCCGGTGCACTCTTCTTTTTCTTCCAGGCGCAGAAAGAGAAAAGCGAAACTCGAGGCTTTGACGCGAATCGGCCGGTGCCCAGTGATGCTGTCTTGCGCGACCGCCTGAAGCCAGAGGAATATTCCGTAGTGCGGGAAAATGGCAGCCAGACACCGTTTCAGAACGAGTTCTGGAATAATGCGCGAACAGGTATCTACGTGGATGTGATCACTGGTGAGCCTCTCTTTACTTCGCTCGACAAATACGACAGCGGTCTCGGCATTCCCGCTTTTAGCAAACCCATCTCGAAAGATCTTCTTGTCGAGAAAGCTGATAATTCAGAAGACATGCACCGCACAGAGGTGCGCGCAAAACGGAGCGATGCCCATCTCGGTCACGTTTTCGACGATCCGAAGTCGCCTACCGGAAAGCGCTACTCGATTCAATCGGCAGCCCTGCACTTCATTGCAAGCGAGGATATGAAAAATGTCGGCTACGAATCCTACCTGGCGCTCTTACAAAAGAAGTAGAGTCGCAAAGTAAAGTGATAGCGATAGACTCGCTAGATCACGTTGATCTTCGTCAGGCATTAGCGGTCGAATAATCGAAGGAATCACTAGGGTTTGATGCGCACGGTAGGCTTTCTGCCCTGCTTCATTTCTTTCAGCTTGATACAAACAACGGTCAGCCAGGTTATGTCAAAAGCATTCCCCAGTGGCTCGGCGTCCTGGTCCGCCTGAGTCATGTTGCTATAACTATCGTCGATTCCGACCGCCCAAATTTCCTCGCCAGCCTGCTTGAGCGCAGCCACCACGTCAGCGCCATCCATCCCATGCGCCAGATCGGCAAATAATTGCCAAAGTCTGTCTCGAAACGGCGATACGGTTGTATCACGCTGAGCTTTCTTTCCCTTCTTCTTTTTCTTCACCTCTGAACTTTCGCTTGTCCCGCGATGCTTTCAACTACCGTTCAACGGAGGCGATGAGACGATCCAGCTAGTTTAGCGGGAATTGCTGTAACCATTTTTGTTCTGCTCACCTGATTCTTCGCTCCGAGGCAAAGAGCGGCACGTAAGTTCCGTTACTAATACGCTCCGCCCACAAAAATTACCTTTTTCGAACCAAGCAAAGAACCCAATAACCCTATGAAAACCTTATCTCTTCGTCGATCCCGTGGCGTCATGGCATTTGCCACTCTCAGTTTAGTATTGTCATTCTCTCTGTTTGGCGACCTGGGCCGGCGCGGCAATGAGCACCAACCCGAGTCCCACTCCACTAATTTGGGTTAGCGATTTCGTATTTTGCAGGATGCTCGTTTTCATGTGCCGCAGGTCCGTTCCGTCACCTTGACTAAGCCTCTTAGAAGGTCACGCGCTTGTTACCATCGCTCGATTCGATCAGCAAATGCGGCGTCGAAACTCTTGTCTTTAGCCGCATTTTGAGTTTGTGATCGTTTGGAAGAAAGGGCAATTCCCGATGCCGGCCAGCAAACGGCGCACTGGCAGCGTTGTTTGTAAACAGCAACCTGCAGGCTTGCTCAATCCTTATGACCTGCTGTTCTTTCTTGCCCATGCCGGAGCCGGAGGAGAAACGCGTCAGCACCAAGGCGACCAGTGTCGTTGGGCTGGCTGTGCTTTGCAGTCGCGTTCTCAACGATGCGAAACACTTTCGCATCACGCCAGCAGGTGGCCGCAATATCTTCCTGCGAGATTACAAGACCTAACGAGACACAAGATCAGCGACCGCGCGAGCGAGAAACGATGTTCGCATGCTCTCAAAACTAGGCTTAAGGACGGTTCGCGGTCGGCTCCGTCGCCTGGCTAGGCCGGCGGGACATGGTCATCGTTCATCCAATTGAGGTTCAATGCCTAACGAGAACAAGGTGGGCACTGCGAGTGTTTTAGCGCTTATTGTTGCTTTGCTTCGGCTTCGATTTTCAGTTGGCGCAGCGCCTCGACATCGTTTGCCGCTATTCGTTGTTCAATCTCCTTTAGTGCCCCTTCCAATGTGGTGTGCGTGCTGTTTTGCAGTAGCAGCTTCTTCGCGTCGAACTCCTGCTGTGTGATTGTCTTCTGGTTGAGTTGCTCAATGGATACGCCAAGCTCGCGATTATAGCTGGAAGACACAGAAAGAGCATTCGCCTTGGCAGCGTATCCCGCCTCGACCATTGCGACCAACCGTTTGAGATTGGAAGTCACCGAGTCAGCTCCATATGCTGCTAACGTTGCTATCCCGAATACTTGGTCATACTCTGGGAATCGCTGAGACGCGACTGCGACACTTCCCAAAACGACAGTGGCTTTGAGTAAGTAAGCGAGCCCACGCCGGATAAGCGAATAACGTAATCCGCGTTTCTGAACGGAATAGAGCCGTTGATAGAGTCGGTCAATATCAGATTCCAGTAATGTTCGATTGCTTGTAAGCGGCGTATTCATGGCTAAGCGCTCGCCATCATTCTGCCGCGTTCGTTGCCTTGCTGTTTTATCTGAATGCGCTGAGTAATTGTCTGGGAGGTTTCCAAGTCGCGAACGTCAAACTGGAGTCCTTGTGACCGGCCCTCGAGATCGCTCGGGACAATCATCTCGAACGCCTCGCCTGCACGCACGGATTTCGTTCTGCATTCGTCACAAGGAGCAAAACGAGGCGGTGGTGGATTGTCTATAAAGCAGGACACTGAAAGCTCGAATCTGCCTGAGCCAATGACCGTAACGCGGAGAAGGTCTCCAGGAGAAGGCTCCAAATCACTGTATTCAATTTTTTCAATCATATTTGTTGGCTCAATAGTGCGTTGACCTGTGAGGACTAGATGAAAGCTCGCAATGTAGCGCGAAAAACGTTACATCTAACACGGTCGGAACTGCGAATTGCTGGGAGATTAAGGAGGTCATCGCACAAGATTTGGCAAATCCGACGAAAAGAGGCAAGCGCAATTTTAAAGCCGGGAAGCAAGAGGGATTCAAAAGCTGGGAGACGGACCATTTGCAAACGAGCCGCAACGAATTGCGAAACAACCGACTGAGGCCTTCAAAGCCGGAGAAAACCGCCAGGGCTGGGAATTCCTACACTGGCCAATCTGAGTCGGCACGGGCCGGGGTGAGTGCCTCACCCCGGCCCGGCTGATGGAACGGCATTAGTTAGTTGTCACACTCGAGCGTGCTGAAGGCGACTGAATCAGTCACACTTCTTGTGCCCCTGGTGACTTTCACCGTAGCGGTCTGGTTCGTCTCATCGGGATAGAGATGAGTAACGGTGGGATTTCGGCTCGGCGCGGTATCGAAGATCCCGTCGTTGTTGAAGTCCCAGCTATAGCGGACGTTCCGCTGCTGCGGCGACAGGGTCGCAGTCAGGGTCACGTTGACGAAGTCGCCCCCCTGGCACTGCTGGTCCTGAACGAGCGCGGTGAGCGTTGCATTCGGCGCTGTCTGGGCGACCTGGGCCGGCGCGGCAATGAGCGCCAACCCGAGTCCTACTCCGCCGATGATGGTTAGCCATCTCCTATCTTGCACGATATTAAACAGTTTTTTCATATGCCGCAGGTTCGCGTACCGGCCCCCGGCTAGCCTTCCGCGAAAGGTTACGCAGTTGTTACCTTTAAGGACCTGACGACTGGGAGTAAAACTTAGCCAAGGAGATCGACTCCAGGCCGAAGCTCAGCCAGGGCGGCGCGAGCCAATCAGCGAGAACTGACGTTCGCACGCTGAACTACAAAGCACTGTGTCGTGGAATATTTGGAATTGACCCGCCATTCCTGATCTTTGTAGTCTCGATTTATGAAAGCGATTCGCCAAATTAAGTCGATTGCTCTCTCGGAGACAAGATGGCTTGCGTACGCCACCGCTGGCGTCGCGGGCGCATTCGGCCTTTCCTCAAGTGCGGAGGCCGAGATCCATTACTCTGGCAATGTGTTTATCAAACTTACCGGTAACGCTCAGGCCAGTCTTCCACTCAGCAACGGCGCATCTCTTGTCTTCAAAAACATTTTCCGGGGAAGCACCTTCGTCCAATGGTTCGAATTCTTAATCAAAGGGGCAACCTCCGGGTCCGCCCGCGGACGCTCTTATGGTTTCGGTATCCCCTTCCTATCCAATCTGCCTTCGGGAGAGGCTGTCTCTGCCGGCAAGTTTTCGTCTGTCGCCGGCAACCCTCCTTGGGGCGTCTTAATTAGCGATTGGTCGGATGGCCAATTTTCACCACCCGAGTTTGAACGGCTCCGAGGTTTTGTTGGTTTCCGATTCAGCACCGGTAACGGCCTGCAATACGGCTGGGCGCGAATACAAACGAGAGACGATAACCACCATCACATTCATGATCTAATTAAAGATTACGCCTGGGGCGATGTGGGCGACGCTATCTTGACTGGGCAAACGCACTCTCTTCAACCGGCCAATGCAAACTCGGTTCCCGGTTCCCTCGGCCTACTGGCTTTGGGAGCACAAGGCTTGGAAGCCTGGCGCACGCAACGCATGCCGAAGTCGAATTGACGGCAGGGACGGGTTTTCGTGAAAGATACTGCTCATAGGCCGGGACGCGGCTGACGGGAAGCACATCACGTCGCCCCCCAGTAAATCGCCGCGCTTGACGTTGCACCCGCACTCATAAGTAACAACGGTAGGACCTCCATCTACGATTATTGGGACTTGGCCACTTCGCGGAATTCGGGCAGTAGAAGTTATGTTAATGGTAGGCTGGGGTATGTTTGACCGTTTGAGGCAGACCCAATTGTCGTAGCCGAACCGTAGTCGACGATATGACCATTCCCGTGATCCTGTGTCCGCACTACGTCGGGTTGATAGCATTGTAAAATACTCACCAATTGGCTGATGAGCTGTTGCCTTGTATAACTGGGCTGATCAAAATCTGATTTGATTTGGGCGTGAGGATCCGTGCTCGTGAAGAGTTTCTCCAGGTCTATCTGATCATTCCCACACTGGCCATCCACAGCACAAGACTGTTGAACACACAGGAAGATGAGCGTTACCGGCGGCCGCTCTGATATCGACAGTAAGTTATCACCCAGCTTCGGACAACATGCCTGCGCCCACGCCGGTCGCGCCGGTGATAGTGAAAGGCAAAAAAAGGAAATTTGAAAACTAAAAAACAGGAATCACGAGTGGGCGCTGTTTATGATAGCGGCAATGCTGACTGATTGTCGGGCGGCGGTGAACTCCGCATGGGCCAGGGTAAGTGATGGCACCCGGCTCGATCGAACCACAGTAGTCAATTAGTTGGCGCACTGAAGCGCATCGAAGTCGACCGAGGCGGTCAGGCTCTTCGTTTCCTTGGTGACTTTTACCGTGGCGACCTGGTTTGTCCCATCGGGATAGAAATGAGTTACGCTGGGATTACGGCTCGGAGCGGTGTCGAAGATCCCATCATTATTGAAGTCCCAGCTATAGCGGACGTTGCGCTGCTGCGGTGACAACGTCGCGGTCAAGGCTACGTTAACGAACTCGCTGCTCGCGCATTGCTGATTCTGAACGATAGCGATGAGCGTTACCTCAGGCGCTGTCTGAGCGACCCGGGCCGGGCCGCCAATGAGCACCAGTCCAAGTCCTACTCCAGCGATAATGATTAGCCATCTCTTACCTTGCAGGATATCAAGCCTCTTTTGCATATTTCGCAGGTTCGTCTGGTCACCCGCGGTAGTCCACCGTCAAGGGCTTCGCGGTTGTTGGCCTTTTTTCCCTTAAAGCCGTCGGGTCTGGCTTCGACTTGTTGGTCTGGACTGGTTCTCGTGCGCAGGCGATGCCTTGCGTTCCCCGTCACAATGCAAAAAAACTGTTAATCCTGTGCCAAAAAACGAAGGCGCTGCCCAGCGTTCCTGTTAGGCGGCTGGCTGCGGGCTTGCGTAATCCTCGCGACCTGCTGTTCTTTCTTGCCCATGTCGGAGCCGGAAGAGAAGCGCGTCAGCACCAAGGCGACCACTGTCGTCGGGCTGGCTGTGCTTTGCAGTCGCGTCCTCGGGCTCATTCGCGAGACGGTGATCGCTGGACTGTTTGGTGCGTCGCGCAACATGGACGCGTATCTGACCGCTTTCCGCGCGCCCAATATGTTGCGCGATCTTTTTGCCGAAGGCGCGCTCTCGACTGCTTTTGTCACCACTTTCTCGCGCCGGATCGCGACTGAGGGCGATCAATCGGCCTGGCGGCTGGCGAGCAAGGTCGCGACTCTCACGCTCGTTTTCATGAGCGCGATCACGCTCCTCGGGATCCTCTTTGCGCCTGCGGTCATCACCATTCTCGCTCCCGGATTTCCAGCGGAGAAAGCGGCCCTAACGATCCAACTCACGCGGATTATGTTCCCGTTTATCCTCCTCGTATCGCTGGCCGCGCTCGTGATGGGAATGCTGAACGCGAAGAATGTCTTCGGCGTGCCGGCGATGGCTTCGAGCTTTTTCAATCTAGGCTCGATCATCGGCGGCGTCGCGCTCTGTTACTGGCTCGATCCGCAAACGAACTGGCGGCATCCGCATTTCGGCGAACGTGGGCTGATGGGGCTGGCGATTGGCACGCTCCTCGGGGGATTCCTCCAACTGGTCGTCCAGTTTCCCGCGGCATCGCGGGTTGGTTTTCGATTTCGTTTCGACTTCAACTGGCGCGATCCGGGCGTGCGCACGATTCTCGCGCTCATGGCGCCGGCGACGATCGCGGCCAGCGCGGTGCAGGTAAACGTGGCCGTGAACAGCGGCTTCGCGTCGTCGTTAGGCAACGGGCCCATCAGCTGGCTCAACATCGCGTTTCGTCTCATGCAACTGCCCCTCGGCGTCTTTGGTGTGGCCGTCGCGACCGTGACTTTGCCGCTCGTTTCGCGCAGCGCGGCGCTCGGTAACACGAGCGAGTTTCGCGGCGCGCTCGCCCATTCCATGCGGCTCGTTATGCTCCTCACCATTCCGTCCGCGATCGGTCTCATGATTTTGGCCGAACCGATCATTGCGGTGATTTATCAACACGGCCGGTTCAGCGTGAATTCGACCCTGCAGACAGCGGCGGCTTTGCGTTTCTATTCGATCGGACTGGCCGGATACGCGGGCGTGAAAGTGCTCGCGCCCGCTTTCTACGCGCTCGACAAGCGGCACCTCCCGATGGTCGTTAGTCTCATTTCCATCGGAGTCAATTTCGGGCTCAACTGGCTTTTCACTTTTCATCTCGGGCTTGGTCACCGCGGGCTCGCGCTCTCGACCAGTCTGGTGGCGATGACGAATTTTCTGCTTCTCTATGCCATGATGCGCCGGCACACCGGACGCCTCGAAACGGGCGCGCTCCTGGCGTCGCTAGGCAAGATTGCGATTGCCGGCGCGCTGCTCGCCGGGATTTGCCTGCTCGCGGAGCACTTCCTGTTTGCCGGGGAAAGGCGAGGCAGTGAGCTGTGGTTGATCGGTGGATTGATCGTAACCATCGCGCTGGGAGCGGGAGCCTTTTTCGGCACGACCTATCTGCTGCGCGTCGCCGAGGTACACGACGTCGTGATGGTCGTCAGGCGTCGGCTGGGAAGATAGCACCCAGCGATCTTTCTTGCGCCTAGCGACTGTCGATTCGCCCGCGGAAAGTCGTTAGGCGAGAGCTTGTGCGAGATCGGCGATCAAGTCATCAGGATGCTCCAGGCCGATCGAAATTCGCAGAAGCGTCTCAGGCGTGAGCGTATCCGAACCTTCGATCGAATGACGATGTTCGATCAGGCTCTCGACCCCGCCGAGGCTGGTGGCGCGGGTAAAAATCCTGAGTTCGTTAGGCAATTGCATCGCGGCAGCGCGATCGCCTCTTAACTCAATCGAAAGCATGCCGCCAAACGAACTCATCTGCCGTCGCGCCAGCTCGTGCTGCGGATGCGATTTCAAGCCGGGATAATGCACGCGCGTCACTCGTGGATGCGGCTCGAGAAATTGCGCCACGCGCTGGGCGTTTTCACAATGCGCGCGCATCCGCCAGGGCAGGGTATGCATTCCGCGATGCACCAGCCAGCAATCGAAAGGCCCGGGGATTGCGCCGGCCAACTTCTGCACTTCGCGAATGCGTTGAAAGAATTCGTTGTCTTCGCGAGCGATCAACGCGCCGCTCAGGACGTCGCTGTGACCGCCGAAATACTTGGTCGTGGAATGCATGACCAGATCGGCGCCAAGTGCGAATGGCTGCTGAATCAATGGCGTCCAGGTGTTGTCGCAGGCGAACAAGGCCCCGCCGGCGTGCGCAATTTGGGCGACAGCGGCAAGATCGGTTAGCTTCAGGGTGGGATTGGAGGGCGTCTCGGCCCAAACGATTTTGGTTGTGGGCCGCATCGCTCGCCTAACGAGATTCAGATCGGTCATGTCGACAAAATCGACCGCCAGATTCCAGCGTTGGAATTGGCTGCGGAGCAAACGCAGAATGCCATGGTAAGCCTCGAGCGGAGCAAGAACGTGATCGTTAGGCGAGAGACTCTGAAAGACCGCGCTCGCAGCCGCGCTCCCGGAAGCGAAAGCCGCCGCGACTGTGCCGCCCTCGAGAAGCGCGAGAGCTTTTTCGAGCGTGGCGCGATTTGGATTATTGCTCCGGGCGTAGTCGAATCCGCTCGGGAACGAACCATCGGTCGCGCGTTCAAAGGTGGTTGAGAGATGGATCGGGGCAGCGACCGCGCCGGTGGCCGAATCTACCTTGCGTCCGGCGTGGACGGCGATGGTCTCGGGATGCCATTTGGAGAAGTCAGGCTCGGACATGATTTGGCGAAGAGTAGAACAGCGAATTCATGAGTGCCAATCGGCGAAAGGTGCCGGCGTTAGTCGACGTGCGGCATCTGGAGCGCAGGTCTCTCGCGTTTTGGATTTGACGCCATCCTCGCTCCAGCGGAAAAACCACCTGCACTAACGGCCGGTTCGTTATAATTTCCCGGCCCTGCCTCATATGCATATCTACGACGACGAAGTCTTCAAAATGGCCTGCGATCAATTCGGGGTGATCGCCGATTATCTCGACATCGACAAGAACAATCGCGACCGCCTCATGTTCCCGAAACGCTCCATGGCCGTCACTTTGCCAGTGCACATGGACGATGGCAGCACCAAGACTTTCCAAGGCTATCGCGTACAACATCATCTGACCCTCGGGCCGACCAAAGGCGGGACGCGTTTCGCGCCCAACCTTTCCATGGGTGAAACGGCCGCGCTTGCCATGTGGATGAGCTGGAAATGCGCGCTCAATAATTTGCCCTACGGCGGCGCAAAAGGCGGCGTGGCTTGCGACGTGACCAAGCTTTCCCGGCGCGAGTTGGAAGGCGTGTCGCGCCGATACATGCAGGAGATGATTCCCTTCGTCGGACCGAAGACCGACATCATGGGTCCCGACATGGGGACTAACGAACAGGTGATGGCCTGGTTCATGGATACCTATTCGATGCATCAGGGATATGCCGTGAATGAGATTGTCACCGGGAAACCTGTCTCGATCGGCGGCACCGAAGGACGGCGCGAAGCCACGGGACGCGGCGTCGTTTATCTCATCGAGCGTGCGATGGACATGCTGAAGATGGACCCGGAAAAATCGACCGCCGTCATCCAGGGCTTTGGTAACGTTGGATCGGTCGCGGCGCTTTCGTTAGCCTTAAAGAGCGGAGTGAAAGTGGTTGGCATCAGCGATCACACTTCGGCGATTTACAATCCGAAAGGGATCGATGTGAAGTCCGCCGAGCAGCATGTGGCGAAGAAAGGCCATCTGCGCGCCTTTGACGAAGGTGATCGAGTCGATCCTAACGAACTCCTTGAATTGCCCTGCGACATTCTCGCGCCGTGTGCAATCGATCGCGTCATCAACGAGAAGAACGCGGACAAAATCAAATGCCGCATCCTGGCCGAAGGCGCCAACGGACCTACATCGCCAGAAGCTGATAAGATGCTCGATAAACGCTGGGACGAAGTCTTCGTCATTCCCGATATCTTATGTAACGCCGGTGGCGTGATCGTTTCCTACTTCGAATGGGTGCAGGGTTTGCAGGCCTTCATGTGGAGTGAGACCGAAGTGACCGACAAGCTCTTTCGTATCATGGAGCATTCCTTCACCCATGTGATCAGGCGCGCACGCAAGGACAAGATCTCTCACCGTACCGCCGCGATGGCCATTGGCGTCGAACGCGTCATGAAGGCCAAGCACACCCGGGGTTTGTTCCCGTAAGGCGCACGGGCAATTGCAGTCAGACAGTCGGACCGAACTCGTTAGGCAAGTGGTGCTTGCCGCTCGCAGATAGGATTTGCATGTAGACAGACATGGCTAGCTATTTCCAAGGCTTCGACATTGTTGCCCTGGACGTTAAGTCCTGGCCGTTGCTGATCACAGCGAGCAGTGGTTTTGTTGTTTTCGGTTTCTTGCTCATCACAGTTATAACGTCTCTCGTCCGGAGCAACCGCCGACAGATAGTAGGCACGGGGCCGTTCGTTAAAGAGCAGGAGTTTGAATTAAAAGAAGCGCAACCGCTTCTTCTCATCGTAGAGGTGCCGCGTCTTGGGTCTGGTTTTCGCGACCTTGAGTTTCAAGTCGTCGAAAGGGCGACGGGCAGAGTTACGAGCCTAAGTTACAACTTTCTTCGCGCGCAAGGTGCGGTCTATGGAGTAACAACCATGCGGGTTCCGATTGGGCGCATCGAGATGGCGCGGCCCGGGGTTTATCTTGTGCGCGTCCTTGGCCTGCAAGCGGGCGCCGATTTGTCGCGCAGCCGGATCATGCTCTCGCGACCTTATCTTGGGCGAATGGTAGCGCAGATCATCGGGATCGTAGCCTGCGGGATTGGCCTTCTTCTCAGTCTCTTGTTTGGTCTTTGGCAGGTGTTGCCGCTTCAGCACGGCTAGATTTAGCGCTGTCCTTTCTCATCGGAATTTGATAGCAAGGGATCGGAGCAAATTTCGCCAATCCCATGTTAAATTCGATCCCTCGTTATTGTCCTCGCAGATTACTGGCCATTTTCGCAGTTATCGTCACCGCGCTATCAACTCAGGCACAGATACTTTACGTTAAGCCTGTCGGCACCGGGGCACAGCAGGTTGGCCAGTTGCGGCAAATTAATGCAGACGGCACCGGGGACACGGCGGTTAACGTTCCCTTTCCTGATGTGATTGGTCCGGTCGCGTCACCGGACGGGCTCCAGTTCGCCGTTTCGGCGGTGGATCCGGCGCGGCCGAGTCAGCTTAGTCGGAATGTTTTTACCGTTAACCGGGCGACAGGCGAATTCCATAATGCCAGTAATTTTCTCGATAACGTTAACGGCGACAACACTTACACATATGTCTATGCCTTCTATAAAGCATTCTCCCCTGACGGAACGAAGGTCGCAGTAAATTCCTATTACCGCTCGGGTGGAGGCGGTGCGAGCGAGACCGGCACCCCCATTCTCCAAATTTTTCCGAGTGACGGCTCGGCCGGCTCGCTAGCCTTGGTGCATGCCGATCCCTTCCTCGATGGCATTCATCATGGCGGCGAAGGCGTCGATTGGTCGCCGGTGAATGCGGACTTGCTGGTGGCGCCAATCAAATGGGACGCGCCATTGATCAGCGGCGGCGGAGTGGGCGAGGCGACGGCGATCTTTACCGCCGAACCGGTAACCGGCGCGGGCGCCGCGCACCAACTCACGTTCCCGCGTGCTGACTCGACGAGTAACATCGGGACCGGCGAAGTGCTTCTTTGGGGCGAGCACGATTATCAACCGAAATTCTCGCCGGATGGGACGCGGGTGGCCTACGTCCGATCGTTTCAATCGGTCTCGAACCTGCGAATCATACCAGATCCGTTTGTCGAGTCCCTGCGTATCGTCCGCCTTGATGGGACGAGCGACGTGGCGATCCTCAATTTCCAGGCTGGCTTTTACGTCACCAGCGTTGCCTGGTCGCCGGATGGGACGCAGTTGATTTTCGACATTGGACCGCAGGCCGTCAGTAGCGGTTATCCGCTTGCCTACGCCGTGCCGGATACTAACTCGGTCTATGTCGTGAACACCGACGGGAGCGGCCTGCGTCAATTTCTCGCGCCGCCGGCCGGTCAGGTTTCGTGGGAAATCGCGCCTCCGGCGCCGAATCTGGCAAATATCTCGACTCGCCTCAATGTCGGTACCGCGGACAATGTTCTCATCGGCGGATTCATTATCACCGGCACGGGAGACAAGAACGTGCTCGTGCGAGCGATCGGGCCATCGTTAGGCGATGCCGGGATCGCGGGAGCACTCGTCGATCCGGTTTTGGAATTGCACGATGGCAGCGGCGCTCTCATCCAGACGAATGACAACTGGCAGGACACGCAGAAGTCCGAGATCGAAGCCACGACCATTCCGCCAACGAACGCAAAGGAGTCAGCGATCGTGAAGCGACTTACCCCCGGGAGCTACACGGCGATTGTGCACGGAAAGGGGACCGGGACCGGAGTCGGCCTGGTCGAGGCCTATGGGCTCGACGGCACTGCCAGGCTGGCCAACATCTCGACCCGGGGCCTTGTGCAAACCGGTGACAACGTCATGATCGGTGGCTTCATTATCTTCAATACCGGTGCGCCGACCGATGTGCTGGTGCGCGCGATTGGGCCAAGTCTAACCGGCGTAGCGAACGCGCTGGCTGATCCAGTGCTCGAGTTACACGATGGCAACGGCACGGTCATCGCGAGCAACGATAACTGGAAAGACACCCAGAAAGCCGAGATCGAAGCCACCACCATTCCACCGCCGAACGACAAGGAGTCCGCCATGGTGCAAACCCTGAATGCCGGTAACTACACGGCGATCGTCACTGGGAAAAATAACACGACTGGTGTAGCGTTGGTTGAGGCTTACAACCTACAGTGACGGGAGTCGATCGCAGCGGACTTGCCTAGCGAGATCCAAAGTCTTGTGCTTTACTCGTTAGGCTTGGACGATAGTAGAACGCCAAGCGCTCGCCCCGTTCCTATCCCATGGCGATCGCCTCGAAAACTGCGCGGACCGCCGCCGTCCTGGTTTCACAACCGATCTTGGAGAGAATTCGCTCAACGTAAAACTTCACCGTTCCCGGCGACAAGCCAAGAATGACCGCGATCTCGGCATTCGTCTTTCCCTGGGCGATCCAGGTCATCACTTCCGCTTCCCGCGGCGAGAGATGAAAACGCTGTCGCGCCACTGCGCTCACTTCGGTTTCGCTAGACAGCGACAGCCATTGCGCGCGCAATCGCTCGATCTCCCGTTGTCGCCGTTCGGTTTCCCAGGCCCGATGCCAAACGGTCGCGATATGCGGTCGCAGCAGTTCGAGCTGAGCACGATCTCGCTCAGAAAAATCCGGCGACTCCCGGCATAATGCTACGACCAGCGTTGCGCTCGGCGTCGCGGGGAGAAAAATCGTCAGCTGACGCACGAGCCGATTTCTGCGTGAAATCTCATTAAAAAAAATCGTCTTCCTGAGTTCACGCATGGAGACGACATCGGAAAGTCGACGTGCCTGGCCGTCGCCGCTGCGCAGATAGTAGGCAGTATGCGGATGTCGCTCCGCGCTGGCGGCAAAAAAGGCCTCCCGCATGGAGGTAAACTCTGGAGCCCAGTGCGACATCATGCGCACGCCTACTTCGGCTCCCGCTGCAAGCTCCCGTTGCCAGGATTGCTCCTCGAAAAGCCAGGGGACATTCCGCGTTCCGCCGCGATCGTCTTGTACGCTTCCGCTGTCGAACGGAATCACCGCGCGCAACCCGCTCAGAATCGTTCCCGGCAAGACGGCGAGGGAAGGCGCAGAATGCAAGCGAAGAAGGAATTCCTGCAAGCGCAGCCAGTCGCGTTTTCCAAGAGAATTCATCGCTGGCCCAGATTCCGTTGTCCCAGAGCAGGCGCGGATTGTCAAGGTTCGAGCCAGCGGCATACCTGCCGATCGGCAGAATGGTGAAGCCGGGAAACGTGTTCTAGAACAACAGCATGATCACGAAATCCCGCCATCGTCTCTTTGTCCTCCGAGCGAGCATCGGAGCCGTGCTCTGGCTGACATTTCTCCTCACGCCTAGACTGCGCGCGCAGATCGGCTTCGTGCAACCCCAACCCGGCGGCAGCCCGCAAATGCATCGGATTAATGCTGACGGTAGCGGCGACCTCTCGATTTTCGTCCCGTTCGCAACCTTCGATTATCCGGTCTTCTCGCGCGACGGCACACAGCTCGCGGTCACCGCATTAGACCCAGCGCTGCCTAACGAACGGAGCCAGAACATTTTCTCGATTAGCCTAACGACCGGTGCAATCAGCGAGCGGACCTTTTACGGCGACCTCGTCGACCAGCACACCGGCACCGTCATTTACAATTTTCCTAACTACAAAGCCTTCTCGCCGGATAACAGTCAGCTGGCAGTTTTCACCTATCTTTTTACAGGCACAACCGACGATATCGGAACGCAAACCACCACGCCCTCACTCGAAGTGCATTTTACCAACACCAGCGCGGCGCCGCTTCAGGTCCATGTAGATAAGGGTCTCAACGGGACACATCACGGCGGCGAAGGCGTGGATTGGTCGCCCGCGGCGAACGTGCTCGTCGCACCACTCGAGGGCACCACTTCATTTCTCAGCGGCGGCGGTCCGGGGGAAGTAACCACGCTTAATCTCATTGACCCGAGCGCAGGCGCGGTCATTGCCGGGCGTTTCCAGCAAATCACCTTCCCGCATGCCGATGGTCACGTGGGGCTGGGCAACGACGACGCCTATATCTGGGGCGAACACGATTACGCCCCGAAGTTTTCCCCTAACGGGCGCGGCGTCGCTTTCGTGCGTGCGTTTCAAAACTTTTTCACCCTCTCCAAGACCACGCCCGATCCTTACATCGAGTCGATTCACATCGTTGATGTGACGACGTTGGTTGACACCCAGGTCAGCAGCTTTGCCCCGGGCGCTTACATCACGACAGTCGATTGGTCCCCTGATGGCACCCAACTCATCTTCGACATCGGACAACAGGCGACCGGGCCGCTCGGGCCACTGCACAACGCAATACCCGAAACGGTCGAGATCGATGTCGTCAATGTCGATGGAACTGGCCTGCACAGTTTGCGCGGATCGGGGGCTGCCCGGCCAGCCTGGTCGCGCACTGCACTGCCGCCGCCACTTGCTCCAGATCTCGGCAACATTTCTACCCGCATGAGCGTCGGCACGGCTGATAATGTACTTATCGGCGGCTTTATCGTCACTGGCGACGGCGACAAGAACGTTATCGTACGAGCAATCGGACCCTCGTTGAGCGATTCCGGGATCAGCGGCGCACTCTCCGATCCAGTGCTGGAAGTGCATGACTCAAGCGGCGCAATCATTGCAACGAACGATAGCTGGAAGTCGACTCAACAAGACGAAATCATCGCCACGACCGTCCCGCCGACCAACGACAAGGAAGCCGCGATTGTAAAACGTCTCACGCCCGGTGCCTACACTGCTGTTGTACGGGGCAAGAACGGTGGAACAGGTGTCGGCCTGGTGGAAGCGTTCGCTCTGGACGGCACCGCCAGGCTGGCCAATATCTCGACACGCGGTCTTGTTCAGACCGGCGATAGCGTGATGATTGGCGGATTCATTGTGCTTAACGCCGGGATGCCGACCGACGTCGTCGTCCGGGCGATTGGTCCGAGTCTTTCCGGGGTGGCTAGCGCTCTGGCTGATCCAACTCTCGAGTTACACGATGGCAACGGCGCGCTCATCGCCAGCAATGATAACTGGAAGGAGACGCAAAAATCCGAGATCGAGGGGACAGGAGTTCCGCCGACGGACGACAAGGAATCCGCCCTGGTCCAAACCCTGAATGCCGGTAACTACACGGCGATCGTGACCGGGAAGAACAACACGACCGGTGTGGCGCTGGTTGAGGCTTACAACCTCCAGTGAGGTCCGTGGTAGGGGCGAGTTTGGCCTCGCCTAACGAATTCCGCCAATTTCCTTGAGGCTTTACTCGTTAGGCTACGAAAAACGCACACGACCTCGTCGACTCGGAGCTGCGATCAGGAGATGGATGAGTGACGGGCAGAGCAAAAAAGATCTCGAAATTTATCTACGCGATCATTACGCCGGGGCGGTGGGGGCACTCGAATTGCTCGAACACCTGATCGAGGCGCACACGGACGATTCGTTAGGCGAATTCTTTCGTCAACTACACGGTGAGATCAAAGCCGATCACGAACAGCTTCACAATCTCATGCAGGCTCTCGGCTTCGAGGAAAGCAGCCTGCGCAACGCCGGCGCCTGGATGGCGGAAAAACTGAGTCGCGCCAAGATTGGGTTGACCGTTGGCGAGGACGCGAAGCTGCGGCTCTTCCAGGCGCTCGAGACGCTCCTGGTCGGGATTACGGGAAAAAGTTTGCTCTGGCAGGCGCTCATCGCGGTCAAGGATAGCTCGCCAATTTTACAGCGAACGGATCTGGCGCGATTGGAAGCGCGCGCTGTCGAACAGGCCGAACGCGTGGAGATGCAGCGACTTTCCGCCGCGCGCGCAGCATTCGGAACTCGGCCTTCCTAGGATATCTTGGCCGGCGATCAAAGAGCTCGACATTCGATTCGCCGAGTCAGGCTGAATGAGTTACTTTGGGAATCGCAAAACTCTCGATCGCTTCCTTGATGTCGTGGACGAAGCTGGCCGCACCAGCTCCGTTGACCACGCGGTGATCGAAAGTGAGCGACAGCGTGATCACTTCTACGCTCTGCGTCTTTTTTCCGTTAGGCGACAGCTCGTGATGCGCCACACCGACAAATAGAGTCGCAACCGAAGGCGGCACGACAATCGGCGCGCCGGTCCTGACACCAAAGGCTCCCAGGCTGCTGATCACGACCGGCGCGTTCATCGCGTCGACACGTCCGCCGCGCGTTGCCTCAACCGTTTTCTGGTAGCGCCTAACGAATTCTTCCCAGTTGAGAACGTTTGCCCTGGTCACGACCGCGGTGGCGAGTCGATCGTCGTCAAGAGCCACCGCCACCCCGAGATCGAAATCTTCACTCTCGACGATGCGATCGTCATCCAGCATGAGACTGCGAAAGGCGGCGTGTTTCTCCATCGCCCTAACGACGGACCAGGCGATCATGATTGAAGGAGACGGCGCATTCTCGCCATCACTCCTCTTTGCCGCGGCGCGCGCTTCGCGGATTGCATCCCAGCGCGCATCAATCTGGAGATTGGCCGGAACAACGCGCCCGAGTTTGCGCGTTATCGTCGCGGACAAGGCTGGCTCGCGCGGCACTCCTCCTCGTTCCCAAACTCCGGTTTGGGAACGCGCGATGGTTTCTGAAGCCGCCGTGGATTTCGTATCGCGCGCTGAGACTTCGCTCGCAGCTTCTAACTGCTCGTCGAGATCCTCCGCTTCATCAGTCAGGATCGTACCGAGTTCCTGGCCGATCTCGACGGTTTCATCGACCTTGGTTTTCCATTCACCCATCGTGCCGACAAAGGACGACTCAATTGGATAAACGGCTTTGTCGGTTTCAACTTCACAGAGCGCGTCGTCCAGCTCGATCCGGTCACCCGGTTGCTTCAGGAGCGCGACAACTTTGGCGGAACGAATCCCTTCGCCCATGATCGGAACGGTAATCTTGCGCGTGCCACCTTTGGCCGGAGCAGTCCTGGCGGATGATGGCGTAACCGGCTGGTGTGTTTCCAACGGAGGAGTTTCGCCTGCAGCAGAGACACGCTGATGTGACGGCTCCGCACGCGATTCGAGCGCGCGCTCGATCGACCTAACGATGCGCTCGACATCTGGCAACGCCGCATATTCGTAGATCGGATTATAGCCGATCATGACGTTGCCTTTACTCACCAGAATCGGAGGCGCGATCATCGAGTTCCACAATTCGGTGTGGCCAGCGATATGCGAGATGATCATCTGGCCGACGCTGCAGTTCTCCGTGTCTTCCTGCACAACGATGAGTCGACCCGTCTTGCGCACAGAGGCTCCGACCGTTTCCTTATCCCAAGGCGAGATGGAACGAAGATCGATCAATTCCACGCTCGCCTTCGTGCTCACTTTTTCGAGGGCTTCAATCGCTTTTTCCATCGTGTTGCCCCAGGCTACCAGGGTCACGTCCGTGCCCGGTTGATGAATGCGTGCTTTGCCTAACGACACCGCGCGGATCGGCTCTTTCGATTCGTGCTCGGCCCAGAGAAGGTGCTTCGGAACGAGAACGAAGATTGGGTCTTCGCAATGCATCGCAGTCCAGAGCAGTCCCGCAGCGTCGGCCGGATTACTCGGAATGACGACATGCAGACCCGGATAATGGGCGAGGGGAGCTTCGTTCGCCTGACTGTGCCAAAGACTGCCACCCGGGAGATAGGCGCCGTAGGGAGCGTAGATCACGAGCGGACAAGTCCACGTGCCAAAGGAACGCCAGCGCAAGTTACATAAATTCGTCACGACCTGATTCCAGCCTGGACCGATGAAATCGATGAATTGCAGCTCAAAGACCGGCCGCTTGCCATAGGAGGCCAGTCCGCACGCAACACCCACGATGGTCGATTCCGCGAGCGGCGAATTGAAGACCTGATCTTTGAACTCGCTTGAAAGTTTTTGCGTAAGACGAAAGACGCCACCCTTGGGATCCTCGACGTCCTCGCCGAAAATGATCCGCCGCGAGTCTTTCGTTAGGCCAAGACGAAGCGTCTGGTTGATCACATCGCCGATGCGGTACTTGCCCGGTGGCAGAATCTCCTCGTCCAGTTTGGGTAACTCGCCCGTCACCTCGATCTCCAATTCGTGAGCAGATGGATCGCGCTCGCGTTCCGCTTCGTTGAACTCCTTCCGAATGCGCTCTTTTACTTCCTGATCGAGCTTGGTGAACTCCGCTTCCGTCAGGTCGCCGTCGGCGATCAGATCGTCGCGCCATTTCGTTAGGGGATCGCTCTTCGCCAGGTTCTCAATGTCTTCTGCGCTGCGATAAAGTTTATGGTCGTCGGAGCTGGTGTGGCTGGAGAGCCGCTCCATTTTGACCCAGAAAAATGCCGGGCCCTGGCCGGCGCGCATCTGCGCGATGGCTTCCCGCGCCGCCTCGTGCACCGCCGCAACATCGCTCCCGTCAACCGGCTCCCAGTCGTTAGGCTGCAAAACATCGAGAGCGAGCGGATTGATCTTTCGCGTCGGACTGCTGATGCCGTAAGCGTTGTCTTCGACGACGAAAAGCACCGGCAGCTTTCGTTCCTTCGCAAAGGAAACGGCTTCGTAAAAATCACCCTGCCGGGTGGCAGCATCACCAATGGTAGCGACGACAAAATTTGTTTTCCCGTCGAGCTTGATGCCCCAGGCAATGCCGCAGGCAGGCAGGAGTTGCGAGCCCGTTGGAGTGGGAACGCTCCAGATGTTCCTGCTCGCGTAGCTATAGTGTGACGGCATTTGCCGGCCGTGACTTTGCCCTCTGCGCTTCGCAAAATAATCGAGCGCCAGCTCAGCCGAGGTCATGCCGCGGCCAAGGACGAGCGCGCGATCGCGATAGTAACCGCAGATGTAATCGCCGGGCTCAGTCTGAATCGAGATCGCAGCAAGCGCCTCATGCCCCATTCCTGAAACGTGAAAATGACCTTTCCCCTGCCGATTCAGGCTTTGCTCGCGCAGGTCGCCGTGGCGGCTTTCGAGAAGAATGGTGAGAAGGCGAAGTTTGTCTTTTTTGCTCAGAGCCATCGTCAGGGCCTATGGGTTGTCGTGAAGCGAGGACGGAAGCAGCCTCGGGGCGCACTTTCAACCGCTAACATCGGACGGGCAAACGCAAAGCGCGATCGAGACGGTGACGTTTGTCTTTCGAGCAGCGGCCGTTTTCTCGGTTCCTGCCGTCAGGGGCGTGCTTTTTGCAGACTGCTAGAGGTTTGCCGTGCCGTCAAAGAAGCCATCCTGCGAGCGTCTTGGATACCAAAAGCGAAAACAACCTTGTCCCCAAGTGGGCAACTTTTGGAATTGCTGGCAGGCGGTCCGAAACCCTTCACGACATAAAGATCGTCGATTGCCCCGAAAATGCCCGTCACTGCAAGAAAACTCGACTAACGAACAAAGCAGGCAAGAAGAATGCTTTGCTCATAATTGGTTCCTAACATTCGTAGATGCTTAACATCTCGGGTAACCGCATTCATAAAGCCTGGGCGATTACTTGAGCTCGCCAAACTCACTTGCATTCTCGCGTGCCAGGGCCACTACTGCATCGTAAACTCCTGCGTCTTTCAAACGCTGGACAGATAGCAATAGCTGCGGCATGCCGTCTGGTGAAAGAATCAGCCATCCGTTGCGTTCGCGCCATACCTTCAGGTTCTTCCACGTGCACTGGCACTGCAGTTCTGAGCTGGTGACAGAAAGCTGCAGGTCAGTGGCGCGAAACGTGAGCTCGTGTTGCAGATAGCGGCTGTCGCGATACGTCGCTGCCGCGCCCATCGGCAGCAGGCGTGGCATAACGACACAGAGCAGACTGAGCAATAACAGAACGAGGCCGAGTACTAACGTGTACGTGGAAAACAAACAGAGCACGGCGATGCCAAGAATGATCGCCATCCGTCGTGGCCGCCGGTGCCAATCGAGCAGGCCGGCGGCGTTGATGTATTCGCGCTCGGACAGTTTCACGCTCTGTTCAAATGCAAAGTTGCTCACAGCGGTGGCCTGTTGCCTAACGAGTCACAAGGTTCATGACTGCGAGACCGGGACATCGACACAGCCAGTGCTTCGATCGTATAACCTCAAGAACGGATACCACCCTATTCAATGCTTCTTGCTGGCAAACTCCGCTATCGCGTGTGTGTCGAGCCGAATACTGGAATAGCCTTTTCCGGCAGGGACGACTTGGAAACCACTCACATGCATCGTCCGCATTTGCGCTAAGAGCTTCTTTTGATCGATGGAAGACACCGATAGCTTCCGCGTATCTAATTCGAAGGGTCCGCGCCACATTTCAAAGCGAGTGCCGTTCTCCGTCTCCAGAACCATATGATCATGATTCATCGCAATCACGTGACGCACCAGAGTTGGAATATCTTGTGAGTCGCTGCAATGGGTCGTAGTTTCGAAAAAGATGCCTCCACTTACTTTCCATGTGCCCACGTTCCTGGTGCAATGTTCGCTGCCAGGCGTGGTCAGCCTGCAATCGCAAGCGAAACTCCCGTCAGGGTAATATTGCGACCGCTGTCCGATGTGTCGCATTTGTGGGAGAATCACCTCGCCAAACCACACCCCCGAGATCTTTGCGCGTAACTCAACGTCTGAAAGTTTAACCGGTGGCGCGGCATAAACCGGAATGCAGAATAGTGCCATCAGCCCCAGGACGGTGGCTATTTTCATAGGAGAACCTACAGGCCTAACGGAGCAAAGAGGATTTGGAGGAGTTGCGGGGTTGGTATGCATGCCGGGCATCGGAGCAGAATCCTGAGGAGAAACAAGCAAGAAATTAGACGACAGGGGTGTTTCCGGATCTCCAATCCGTCAAACCACTCTCAAGTAGGATCTAGTCAGTCCTGGACCTATGGCAGCCTGCGCTGAATCAGGGTTTGTTGCTTCGGGTAATGGTAAACCGTCCCAACTGTCCAAAGTGTGCCGCCGGGCGTCGCGTCCACGGCAAACAACTCATTGTGATCGCTCCCAACGTTAGGGCTGCTGGCTACGGCCCATTTCCTTCCATTCCAGCGTTCCGTCAGGGTTTGCGATAAGCCGCAGCTCGAGCAGGCAAGCTGCTCGCCCACATTCCAGACATTACTGCTTGCCAGCGCCACCACGCCGTAAAGAGCGATCGGGAATTCGCTTCCGTTCCCTGGCGTAGCCACTACGCTCCAGCGAGAGCCATCCCAGTGTTCCGTCAAAGTGCCGGCTTCCGAACTGCCCACCGCCCAGACATCGTTGGACGAAACGCCGCTGGCGGCGACCAAATGGTTACCGACCGTGCTACCGCCAAAGTTAGGACTCGGAACAATGCTCCATTGCGAACCATCCCAATGGAGAATCAAAGTGTGCGGATCAGTTAAAGAAGTCGGTTGCTGGGTGCCGACGGCCCAGACATCGTTGGATGCGATGGCTGTAACACCGGCAAGAGTGTTATTCACCTCTGGAACGACATTCGGGCTCGGTACCACGCTCCAGGCAGTGCCATCCCAGTGCAGCGTCGCCGTTCCTAACTCGTCCTCGACGGTGCCGATGCCGACTGCCCAAACATCATTCGCGGATACCACAGCCAATGCGGTAAGATCAGTAATCGGCTTCGAGCTAGGTGGGTTGGGGACCACACTCCAGGCGGTGCCGTTCCAATGCTCAATCAGGATTGGGTTGGGCCCAACCGAGGCAGAGCCTACCGCCCAAACGTCGTTTGCTGCCGCAGCCGCGACCGCATTGAACGCGTTTTGAGTCGAGCTGGGATTCGGGCTTGGAATAACCAGCCACTGGGTGCCATTCCAATGCTCGACCAGCGTGACCGACGTCACCCGCTCGGTATCAGAAGATTCACCCACGGCCCAGACGTCGTTCTCAGTCAGAGCCGAAACGCCGTGCAGCTCGTTGATCCCGCGCGGCCCGTTTGGGCTGGAGATAACCTGCCAGCCCGCGCCCGTGGCGCTCTGGATTGCCAAATAACAAAGACTCAAGAGAGTAAGAAGAGAAGTTTTCATGGGTTTGGTGGTTCCTTTTTTTACAAAAAGAAGTACCCACTTTTTGATCTGTGAAAGTATTATTCCGTAACTAATTCGTTACGTTCCAGAGGCTGACACAATACCGTCTTTCTCGGCCTAAATCGCCGGGAGCGGAGTAACATGTGCTAAGAGAAATACCGATCGACAATTGCGACTTATGGAGCATGAAGATCAGGCTCGACTTATCCGGCCAGGCCGACCGGTAAAGACCGGATTCATCAAAGCTCTTGCGGCCGTTTGCGCGATGACTGTTTAGATATGCAACTTTTCTAGTTTATGGCATCGGGACAAGACGCCCATCACAGCATTTCGCGCGGTGAGAATCATCGCGCAATCGGTAGTAGGTTCATTGTATGACAACTCAAGAAAAGACTGCGGCGATTACCAAACTTCTCAGTAACCACCAGGACAACGTGAATGCGGTCAACGCCGCTGCGGTGAAGCCCGGTTTAACGGATCTGGTGATAGAGGCGATGAACGAGTCGCTAAAGATGGATCTTGATAGCGTGTTCGCCGGGACAAAGCGCTCCGATTAAAAAGTTGGCTTCCGGATCCGTCTGCCGAGTGGCGGATCGACCTTCCCAACGACCGCGTCACCTCAGGTTACTGGTAAACCTCATTACCACGTTTGTATTTGTTTGAGCTCTTTGAGGAGGATCAAACCGGGGACGATGTGCTTGTATTCCGGAGCGTCCAGGTTGCTGCGGAGCTTGTCCCCGGCGAGCCTGCGCTTCGCTACGAAACTAGGATTGGCAGAAATTGTCGTTTTTCGCGGAACTTGTCGATGGCTTTGCGCATCCGTTGTCTTGCATCCGATTAGTTCCTCGAGCTCTTTGGACGATCATAACTTGGGAACGACAAACGCACGCGTCGCGTCCTTGGTTGGCAAAGTTAATTGTAAATGCTGTTAGGAGATTGCCGGTTCTGGCTGTAACCTAGCCCGCTGCTACACTCCGTAGTGTCGATCGACCGTCCGGGAAACGGCCATTCTCTCTGCGCCGGATACACAGACAAAAGGGGATCTATTTCTCAATGAGATGAGACGACACAACAGCGCTCAGAAATGGATGTGGAAGCGTGTCGCCCGCCGAGCAATGGCGGCAGCGTGCGAAATTCGGCAAATGAGAAATCGTGCAAGAAAAGGTTTTAGAAAGCAGCTCGACGAAAACAAAGGAATAACTTTATGGAAGCAACAATCACGCAGAATGGCGCGCTGTATCGCCTGCAGCACAGAATGACGGACGAGCGCCGAGTCTTCCCGCGTCGCCTGGGTCTCGCGGCGACCAAGCAGCCTCCTCGTCGTATGATGCGGATCAGCGGACGGCTCAGCGGCAGGGTAGCTCTGATCGCGGCAGATAAAAAGTACGATGCATCGAGTGGCACTGTTGTGAGTGCGCCCATGAAACGGAGGACGGCAGTGGATAAGGAGATGGTGAAATCAATATAGCGCGCGCGCAAAAGGCCCTTCTGGCAGTCCAGCGGCACGGGAGTCGGCAGCTCCGGGTTCGCCGGCAAAGAAACGATTCGGATGTTCGCGAAATGGTGGAAGCGGGTCTGCTCAACGCGGAGCTGAGTGATGGCTCGGCCCAATCGGCCACCGTGCTCGGGACCCTTACGGACGGTGGTCGCAGATTCCTGCAAATCTTCCCCGCGAATTATCGCTTTTGCGATCATTAGAGATATCACTTGTGTTTGGTCAGAAATAGACGAGAGTCCGCGCGTTGGATTAAGTTCTGTTTCGGTTCGTTGCTTGGTAGGTCGTCAGTTGAGCTTGTCTCTTTGGTGATTCTGAAACCCGGTTCTCGGGAACGGCGCTGTAGCTCACAGGTTTGCTCCACAAAATCACTAAATTAATGAAACTATACGTAGGTAATCTCTCTTTTGAGACGACGGAAAACGATCTGCAGGATCTTTTCGAACAACACGGCCAGGTCAGCGAAGTGGCCTTGATCAATGACAAAATGACTGGTCGCTCACGCGGCTTCGGTTTTGTCACCATGCCCGATCAAGTCTCAGCCACCGCCGCCATGAACGCCGTCAACGGCCAGGAACTGCATGGCCGCGCTTTAACCGTGAATGAAGCGCGTGCGCGCGAAGAACGGCCGCGCCAGTTTTCGGGTTCACGCCGGTAATTCCGGTTTGCTTTTACGGCCGGCGCTCGGGTTTATCCGGGCGCCGGCTTGGCGAACAACGATTTGAAAGCCGAAGAAGCCATCGTCCTGGAAGGCACAATCCGTTCCGTGCTAGCGGGAACCATGTTTCGCGTCGAGCTTGCAAGCAAGCACATCGTGCTGGCTCATATTTCCGGGCGAATGCGCAAGCGGTTCATTCGTCTGACCATCGGCGACCGGGTAAGGCTCGAGATGTCGCCGTATGACGTCGATAAAGCGCGGATCGTTTACCGGCTCTGATGAATTTCTACTTCGGTCGACCTTCTCCGCCGCGCAAAGCGCCCTGTACAGTACGCCGCCTCCTGGTTCGCTGTCCTGCGACATCCAGGCTAATCGCGACCGGCGAAACGGTCGACGAGCCGCTCTGGGCTGCGATACCGACCAAGACGGGAAAAGTCACCTGCCCGCATTGCCATAAGGCGCACTCATGGGTGAAGGGCGACGTAATTCTCGCGCGCTAACTCAGCTCGCATTCTTTAGATTTTCTATGCTGTCTCGTATTCCATTTCATCGGGTCAACTGGACGACCAGTTCGTTCCTGATCGGCACCCTGGCTCTTACTCTCACGGCTGTGCCACTCTATCTTTGGCACTTCGGGCTCGATTGGTTTCAGTTCGCGCTCTTTGGCACACTCGTAGTGACCACCGGTCTTAGTATTACACTTGGTTATCATCGACTTTTCTCGCATCTCTCCTTTCGTGCCAAATGGCCCGTGCGGCTTTTTGTCTTGGTCTTCGGCGCGGGTGCGTTCGAAAACTCCGTCTTGCTCTGGGCAAGCGAACATCGCCGTCATCACAAGCATGTCGATCACGACGAAGACCCCTACGACATTAGCCAGGGTTTTTTTCATGCGCACATTGGCTGGCTCTTATTCAAGCTTCTGCCAGAACCTCCTTTCGATAACGTGAACGACTTAAAGAAGGACTCCCTCGTGATGTGGCAGCATCGCCACATTCACCTGCTCGCCGTGCTTGTTAGTCTCGGATTACCGGCATTGGCTGGCGCAATCTGGGATGGTTGGAGTGGCGCCCTCGGCGGTCTGCTGATTGCGGGCGTGGCTAAGGTCGTATTGGTTCAGCATTGCACCTTTTTTATCAACTCCGCCTGCCACACAATTGGGCATCAGCCTTACTCGACTCGCTGCAGCGCCCGCGATTCTTCCCTGATGGCGCTGCTAACCTTTGGCGAGGGCTATCATAACTATCACCACGAGTTTCAACACGACTACCGCAACGGCGTGAAGGACTGGCAATTCGATCCTACAAAGTGGACCATCTGGACATTATCAAAGCTCGGCCTTGCCGACGGACTCCGCCGCGTGCCTAACGAGGCAATCACGGCCGCCATGGAACGTCACCGGCAGAATGACGCAGCTGAATATGCGATAACGGTGACGGGCGCAGGGACAGAGAGCGCTTCACTCGGATAGCCTTCGCTGGCCAGATCAGGCCGAATAATTGCTTGTCTCTCCTCGGATAAGCGCCGCCTATGCTCGAGTTCCCGTCCCGTGCGCGGCCTTTGACGTGTTCAGTGTCACGGCGGCACGAATAAGGGACTTCAACGCCTTCTCATCAATTTTGTCTCCTTCGTGGATATCAATGGCACGTCTTACATTGCCTTCGAGGCTGGAGTTGAAAAGGCCCGAAGGGTCTTCCAACGAGGCGCCTTTGGCGAAGGTCAGCTTCACGACACTCTTATAGGTCTCGCCGGTGCAGATGATTCCGGAATGTGACCACACCGGAACACCTCTCCACTTCCACTCTTCGACCACTTCCGGGTCGACCTGCTTAACGAAATTTCGAACCCGGGCGAGCGTTTTGCCTCGCCAATCATTCAGCTCCTTGATTCTCCCATCGATCAGCTGAGAGGGAGAGTCTCCTTTCCCTTCCTTGGCGCCGCTCTTACCCTTTTTCATGGCTGTTTTTGCATTTTTCATGGTTGTTGTCGCTCGCCCGCCACCTGGGTATCGCTAGTCAAAACGAGCGGCCATCGCAAGTCATTTCTCCCTCAGGTTTTGGGTCGAACCAGACTATCACGTTCGGAGGCTGGCTCGACGTCGGCGCCGCCTCCCGATTACTTCTTTTCCTCGTCGATGACCGCATCGGCTTCTAACTCAACAAGCCAATCTGGATCGATAAATCGCGACACCTGCATGATCGTATTAGCCGGTCGGATCTCAGCAAAGAAGTCGCCATGGACTGCGGCGACGGCCTGCCAGTCTTCGATGTGCACGAGAAGGGTGCGGGTACGAATTACCTGCTGGAGCGAAGCTCCCGCTTTCTCCAGGGCTTCGGCAATTATTTCAAGACACCGCCGCGCTTGGATGCCGGCATCTCCGATTCCCACCGTGCGTCCGTCCGGACCAAGCGGGGCGGTGCCTGAGACGGCAACAAGATTACCGACGCGCACAGCGCGTGAAATACCCACTCTGGGCTCATATGGACTACCGCTGGAAATAAGTCTACGCATGGTAGTGCCTAACGAGATCAGGATGAGCTGACACCCTTGGCCGATTCCACAGCTCGCAATGAAAGGAGTTGTGCGAACAGTCAGACATCAGAAATCCCATTCGCTGCCCGAACACGATAGCATACGTGCCGCCATTTGGTTATCGCGCGTCTTATCGTTGGTTGCAACCTCCCCGGATCTCACCTCGTCCAGGTTTCTGCCAGTGCAGTTGGAATGTGTTGCCATTAGAGCTGACTTTGCTCACAATCGTTCCATGACCAAACGTTGCTGGCGTGAGTGGTTCGTTGTCGTGATTGTTTTTCTGGCCGCCTGCACACGTGCCATCGGGGACGATTCGAATCTCGGCCAGCCTCTGATTCAGGCCCAGTTCGATAAGTTGATTCCGACATCGTATCCCACCGCAACGTCGAGATTCGATCGACTCCGCGAGACGACCTGGCCATTAATTGATCCCGGCGTCGCCACAATTCCGATCACCGATAATTTGGTTCATCCACTCGAACAGCCCCTGCTGATTACAAGCGAAGGCGTAGGGCAGTTCCCTCGGATCAAATCAATCCAGGAGACTGTCAAGGTGGTTCGCCGGGGCTCAGAAGTTCAGCCGCACCGGACTGGCGGAAAAGGTCATTGAGCCGATCAAAGGATTTGCGGGCTTTTGCGGTCGGCTCTATCCAGGTCCCAGCGTGGAAGAATGTTTCGTCACCGAGAGTGAAATCGCACTCTGCGTAGACCTGCTGCCAGCGAGGGATGATCTGAGAGGCAGTTCCCTATAGCGACACGACAACGTGTAGAACGTTGGGTCCAAAAGAAAAGCATTGACCTTTTCCTGAAATCTTCGCTCGATGCAGAAATGAAAACCAAAACCATTGCAGTGAGCTTGGGATTAATCTTAGCCGCTGGGGCATTATACGCAGCTGATCCCATGATGGGCACCTGGAAGCTAAACGAATCAAAATCGAAGCTGACACGCGGCACCATGAAGAATACGAAAGTCGTCTATGACGATCATTTGATCCGGAACAAGGTGACGGTGACGGCTGATGGCGTCGATGGCGACGGGAAGCCGGTCCATTCCGAGTGGAAAGGGAAATTCAATGGCAAAGATTACGAGGTCACTGGCGATCCCACTTCGGACACGCGGGCATACACGAAGGTAAATGATCAAACCCTCGATATGACAGTCAAAAAGGGCGGCAAGGTCGTAGCGCAAGGCCGGATCGTCGTGTCTGCGGATGGAAAGAACCGGGTTGTAACGCTAAACGGAACCAACGCGAAGGGGAAAAAGTTTACGAACACATCCGTTTACGACAAAGAATAATCTGCATTTAGGGTTCATGGGTCTAACGAGACCAATTAACTACCGCCAGTGAATCAATGGCCTGGACTGGCAAGCCATGACAGAAACGGCAGATCCAGAGGCTGAGCGAGCGCGCGAGCGAATCAATTAGAAATGATGTTCCTCGGCTCGCTTATGTGAGTGGTTAGGCGGCAAAGAGTGCACTGATCGTGACGTAGTACCCGTCCGGATCGCGGAGTGAGAACTCCATAGTTTCGGTGTTCGGGTTCACGTGAGGCTCCTCTTCGAGCCGGACGACAAGGGTGCGCGCCCTCGCCAGCGCCCGGTCGAAATCGTCAACGCGGAAGAACAAGAGCAGCCCGTTGCCAGGTGGCGCCTCGTCAGGACTCATCAAGGATGGATGCTCGTGCGCGCCCCACTGGTGGAGGCAGAGCAAGACGGTTCCATCTGTGTCCAGGATTTGACCAAAGTAGTCATGGGCCGGAGACGTCTCGGGTTGGCCGAAGAGCGACTGGTACCATCTGAAGCTAGCGGCAACGTCGCTGACGCCGACGATCGTCCAGGTGCGTTTCATTGTAGTTCCACTGTAAGCCTAACGACAATAAGATGAGCGACGGCCACGGAGGGCGAGTGTCGATCGTGCCGGAGATGTATTCACGCGAAATCTGAACGCGCACAGGGCGGCCGTTCGCTCTCCATGGCATGATTAGGCTGCTTCAGTGTGCGTCTCGGTGAACCGTGTGTGGTGTAAATCCTGGTGAACATACTGCGACATACTCTGCGCCCTCTGGACTGGGCGTGCTATAACGTACCCAGTGTCCTCGTGGGATGACGACAGCCTGGCCCCCAAAAACATCGTGAACACCATCCCGTGTCTCAACTCGCAACTGACCACGTAAAACGACGGTGAACTCGTCAAACTCCGGAGTCTGACCCGACTCGCTCCAACCTGCCGGACTCACCATCCGGGCAACGCTCAAAGCGGTGGTCTCGGATGTGACAGGTCCGATGAACTCCTCGATGGTCTTGGGAGGGTTTCCAGCGGCTTGGATGCGCGTTGGAGATTTGATGATTCTTAGCATGGTGTGGTCGAATAGCCTAACGAGACGAAGTTAAATGAACCATCTGATTCAGCTATAGAGACACTTTCGCGTCCATGCACCAAATTGGATCGGCCCTAGGATTTGGCTTCCGGCAGCTACCACTTCGTCTTCTAAGCGTTTTGCGAGTGTCTCATCAGCGGCGACCCCTTCAGGCAGCGCAAGTTCAAGTTGCTCGAGGCGCGGACTGACACTAATCAGCGTGTTCGCTATCCAGCGATACAGACATGAATCGTGCCCGCCGCCGGCGACCGATTCGGCAAGGACAATGGGAAATGGCAAGCCGGCGTCAAGAAATGCCCCGGCCACGCGGCGACCGTAATCAGGTGGATTTCCGGCACGGCGGAATGCTTCGCTGAGTAGTCCATAAATCTCGTCCCAAAACGGGCATGGAGGATCGCTCGATTGAGTGTTGGCAAAATCCATTTCGTGGAATACAACGATGCCGCCAGGTTTCAAAAATTTGAGCAGACGACGGATGATGGCTCCGGGATCTTGCTGGTAAAGTAAAATGTAACGGCCCACGATTGCGTCGAACTGATCTGCGGTATCGAACTCGGAAAGGTTGCTGGCCTCGAAGGAAACCCACGAAGAACAACCTTGCTGACGACTGCGCTCGCGCGCCTTCTCCAGTCCCGCGGTATCCTGATCAACTCCCAGCACCCACCCTCCTGGTCCGACGATCTCGCCTGCGAGGAACGCTACGTCACCCATTCCTGAGCCGATATCGAGGACGCGCATTCCTTGGCTAACTCCGGCAAATCGGAAGAACTTGTCGGTGAACGGGCGAAGAATCTTGGCCTGAAATGTCAACCGCTCATACTCATACTCCGATTGACCCAGAATGTAATTGCCTTCGGTTTTCAAGCGATCCGACTCTTCAGCTTATTCAGTTAGAATCCCATCGTCAGGCGTTAATGGGGGAAGGAACTCAAGTCTTAGATCGAATTCTGTCGAGACCATCTAGACCTTATGGCTGCGGGCGAGGTGAGGGTGTGAGCATGGGGTTGAAAAAGAGAGTGTGTTTGCCGTTCATATTTTCTCGCGGGCTACTCCCCTTAAGGGAGCAGAGCCGCACGAACGGCCGGAACACAAATGTTTCGGAGCATTCGAAGTCTAAACAACTCGAACAAGCAAACACACCGATGAAAAAAGAACTCTATCTTGGACTCGATGTCCATCAGGAAGTGATCATCGGCGGTTCATGAACGCTTAGGATCACGATTGATTTTCACGACAACGAACCAAGAACCTCCTGCGACCCCTGCAACAACCGACCAGAACTGAAGAGTGTCCCCGACCTTGCGTTCGGCGAATACGTCCTCGAACGTGTACAACGTTGAGTCGACAGTATGGTAATACATCTTGTTGGTATATTTCCAATCTGCATGCATGCGAATCCCAACGCCCACGAGGAGCATCACGGTCGCGACGACGAGTAAGGTGAAGGGATATTTCATCCAGCTATGGTGTTATGAGTTAGCATTTATCGTTCAACGAGACACAAAACCAGCGACCGCTTGCAAGGTGTGCGCGTCGCTCGGAGTGAATGGAATGGACTGTCAAGCCACGACATAGACGTTGGCCCGGTAGGGTATGGGAGCGGAGCCACCATATCAAAGTGTGAAAGGCATCTCAAAAGCGGAGAATACGGCAGTCCGCCGTTCGCTTATGTGAGAGGTGCGCAGGGATGGCGGTCATTGGGAAGTGAGTTGAGAGTGTGGTTCTGGTTTAATTATTTCGGTCGGTCGAGTCTTAGCCAGTTCGCCATGCCCCGCTTTGGCGGGAGCATTGGATGGAGAAGAGACCGTCCTGCCATCCTCCGTCGCATTGTCAGAAAGTCGTGCGACGCACAGACAGGCGCTCCTTCTGGGGGTCATAATAAAGGCCTGGCCTGCTATGCCGCTCATGCTCGATACCACGCATGATTAAAGCACAGTCTAGCTCAACGCTGCCCTCGGGAAAGCGCGAGCAATCCGAAAAGAAGCTTCTGTGTTCGTCCTCAGCCTCCATTGGGGCGATGCTCCAATCCAAGCTCCGCAGTTCTATCCCATGATAATGTCCCTCCTCCCGAGTCGCAGCGGCTCAGGCTCGATCTGGTAATTGAGGAGGATTCGCCGATCGATGATGCCGTGAATGGTGTCGAGCAGCATGAGACTTAGCCTCTCAGAAAAACGTATCTATTGCGCCCGCGACCGGGGGAGACGCTTGGTAATCGGAGAAAAAGCTCTTCGATCAGATGTGTAAAAAGTCATCCGGCTGAACCCCTTGATAATATGATATCAACGGAGTATCTTGCGTAAATACCACGTTTATATATGGATAACAATTCGCATTAAGACTAGTGTCGCCTGCCTGTTGCTTTCGCAGCGCGACCTGAGGCCACCAGCGCTCCGCGAACTCACGTGAATGGCATGTGGGTGGGTCGATTGGGCGATTGGCACCAAACGCGCACTATTTCTTCGATGCAAACCGGCTTACCCGGGGGTCTGCAGCATCGTGGCCGCCAGACATCGTTTCTTGATTTGAAGGGATGCTGCTTTATCGTCGGGGCTGTGATGGTAGTGGTCGGCAGGTTTGCGTTTATCGGGGTGTTGGTGTTAGCGCTTCTTTCGCTGGGCTATCCGGGATTGGTCGCTGCGACCACGCCCGCGAGGCAGATGTCGTGTTGTCAGACTGACGGAACGTCGCACCACGACCATGATCGCTCTGTGCCGATGCGACCGGTGGGGTCGCCGTGTTGCCCGGCCTGTTCGCTGCCCCTGAGCATTTCTACTCCGGCAAGCTCGCCGTTTTGTACTTTGGGTTTTGGCCGGGAGCTGCCTGATCTATCGGTCAGAGCAGCCAGCCGGTCCGAGCGTCCACCTGTGCCACCGCCGCGTCGCGCGACCGCTTGATTCGCGTCGGCTCGCTCGCATCGTGGGCGAGAGAGAACGGAAATCTAACAGGAGGATTCTAATGAAATACCTATTGTTGATTCTTGCGGCGACAGCTCTCGTCAGCACGGCCAGCGCAACTTCGCGCGCGGCTGACTGCTGCACGGGCGGCGCGTGCTGCATGTTTCAGTTGAGTTGCTGCGGAGAATAAGACAGCAGCGTAGTTAATTGCGAGACCCCGTTGGACAGCTCTCCGGCGGGGTCTTTGCGTACCGGGAAGCTGTCAGGCCGTCCTCGGATTCTCTACTTATTTCCTAGCTATAACTGCTAATTCGGTTTCGCTATCGCAGGCGGAGCATAACGAGTAAGGGGATAACATGTGCTTTGCGTCGTTAGGCACGCTCCGTGGTTACAATGACCATGCCCGCGCCTACGTAACGACCCCAGCTGGCAGTCTTCGCGACTGGCGACTAATGCGCGCAATAAAGCGGTGCAATTCTCCACGCGCGATGCTCAAAATAACCGGAACTAAGACCCAAGCTATTTACGTCTTTTAAAACGGTGATCGGAACTCTTCATCGGGATTGTTGTAAAAGAGAAACTGGTTGGCGCTTTGGCGAACGAAGCCGTTCAGGTCGCACACTTCCCGGCCCAAGCAGAGAGTTGACGCAGGCAGCGGATGGAGTCAGGTCGTTAGCGTGTCGACCGAAGATGCGCCGGAGGGCGCGCCATCACTGCATCTCGGCTTTCTTCGCCGGCTCAAGTGGTGGGTCTGGTTCAAGGAAATCGCGCATCCGAGCGATCTGCAAATCACCCTGGCCTGGGCAGGGGCGATCGGCTGTGGCGGCGCGCTCACTTCAATCGGTTTTCGTTATCTGACAAGCGAGCTGCATAAGCTGATGACCGGCAGTTCGACGCCGGGACTTGTGGAAAGCTTTATCGCTCTCTCCTGGTGGCAACGCCTAACGATTCCGGCGATCGGTGGTTTCTTTGCCGGTCTGGTCCTTTTTCTGGGAATGCGGTGGCATGGTGGAGTCACGACCTCAGACTATATGGAGGCGGTCGTGCTGGGTGATGGCAAGATCTCCACCCGGCGCAGTGTGGTGAAATGTCTTTCCGCCATGTTCACCATCGCCTCTGGTGGATCGATCGGACGCGAAGGTCCGCTGGTGCAATTGTCTTCGCTCGTTGCTTCAAGCGCGGGGCGCTGGCGCGGTTGGTCCACACCGCGACTGCGTTTGCTCGTCGGGTGCGGCGCGGCAGCGGGCATCGCGTCGGCTTATAACGCGCCCATCGCCGGCGCACTCTTTATCGCCGAGATCGTCCTCGGCTCGGTTGCGATGGAGATTTTTGGTCCGCTCGTTTTTGCTTCCGTCATGGCGACCGTGACCGTGCGCACCTTTATCGGGAATGAGCCCATTTACGCCATTCCGCATTTTCAGGTCCGGTCCAACTGGGAATTGCTGCCCTATATGGTGCTGGGCCTTTTTGCCGGACTGGTCGCTCCGTGGTTTCTGCGGTTGCTCAACGTGAGCCAACAGCTCGCAGGTCGTCTCTCCGTGCCGGTGTTTCTTAAAATGTTTGCCGGCGGTGCAATCGTCGGCGCGCTCGCTATTTTTTACCCGGAGGTTTGCGGCAACGGCTACAGCGCAGCGAGCAGCATTCTCGCTGGTCAATGGGCCTGGCAAATCGTCGGAGTGATCCTGCTGTGCAAAGTGCTGGCGACGGCTGCGACTTTCGGCTCGGGCGCGGTCGGCGGTGTCTTTACGCCCACGCTCTTTGTTGGCGCCAGCCTCGGCTATCTCTTTGGCGTGGCAAGCGGTCACCTGCCGCTCGGCCTCACGAGCAATCCCAGCGCCTTTGCCATTGTCGGAATGGGGGCATTTCTGGCTGCGACGACTCATGCACCAATCATGGCCATCATTATGATCTTTGAGCTAACTCTCGAATATCAAATCATCGTGCCACTTATGCTGGCTTGTGTGATTGGTTATTACACTTCCGTGAGCATCGAGAAACGCTCGATTTATAGTGAGGCGCTGAAACGCAAGGGAGCAGGGGATTACCGCCACCAACTGGCGGAGCTACACGTGCGCGATCTCATGAAACCCAACCCACTGACTGTACCTCCGACGGCGCGCTTTGCCGAGATTGGGGAAAAGTTCATCGCGAATCGGTTCAGTTATCTCTATGTCGCTGACGAGGGAAGGTTTGTGGGCGCAGTCTCGCTACATGACATCAAGAACTATCTCAATGCACCGGAACTGGCACAGTTAGTCATCGCGGGAGATATCGTACATGAGGATATCCCAACCATCGAACCGAACGCGACTTTGAATGAAGCGCTGGATCGTTTTACTCGCCACGTCGGGGAAAGATTGCCGGTGGTGAGTGATCAAGGCGCGCATCGCCTCGTGGGCAGTCTTGCCAAGACCGATGTCATTCTTGCCCTGGCTGGAAGCGGCCGCCGCGGAGGAGCCGACAAAGTGACAATGACCTAGGAAGACAAAAAGTGTTGGCCTAACAATGCCTAACGACTCTAACATGGCGGGGCAGGGGAGAAAAGAATGAATCCGGCTGCCACAGCGCTCGGTCGCCGCGGTGTGATTGGCCGCTATCGGCCGCATCTCCCGGTGACGCAAACAACGCCGGTGGTATCGTTAGGCGAAGGCGGAACGCCGCTCATTCCTTCGCCGCGACTAAGTCAAAAAGTCGGTCGAGGCTGCGAAGTCTTCATTAAGTACGAAGGCTTGAACCCGACAGGTTCGTTCAAGGATCGCGGCATGACCGTCGCGGTCTCGAAGGCAGTCGAGGGGGGCGCGCAAACCCTGATCTGCGCCTCGACTGGCAACACGTCCGCCTCGGCGGCCGCTTATGCCGCGCGCGCTGGAATCCGTTGCGCCGTCATTTTGCCTGCGGGCAAAATTGCGCGTGGGAAACTCTTGCAAGCTTTTGCCTACGGCGCACAGATCGTGGCGATCGAAGGGAATTTCGATCAGGCTCTGGAGATCGTCAGGCAGCTTGGCCAGCGCAATGACTTCGCAATCGTCAACTCAATCAATCCCCATCGGATCGCCGGGCAAAAGACAGCCGCCTTCGAGATTGTGGATGAATTAGGCGAAGCACCGGACCTGCACCTGTTACCGGTGGGAAATGCCGGGAGCATCACCGCTCATTGGAGCGGCTATCAGGAATATCTGACCGCCGGAAAAATGACGAGGCGGCCGCGCATGATCGGATTTCAAGCGGCCGGCGCCGCGCCGATCGTTCACGGTGAAGTCGTCGTTAGGCCGGAAACGGTCGCGACCGCGATTCGGATTGGCAATCCCGCGAGCTGGTCGCAGGCAAACCGCGCCGTCGAGGAGTCTGGCGGCGTGGTTGATGCCGTGACCGACGAACAGATTCTGTCTGCGCAAAGGTGGCTGGCGAGGGAAGAAGGCATTTTTGTCGAGCCGGCGAGCGCCGCGCCAATCGCCGGTTTGTTGCGCGTCTGCGAGGCGGGTAATGAAGCGCGGTTTTCGACCGCAGCCATTGGCGAAGGCTGCCGCATCGTTTGCACAGTCACCGGTCACGGCTTGAAGGATCCGCAAATCATTGCCGTGCCGACGCCAGTGCCGGTCGCGCCTAACGAGTCGGCGGTCCTGCGCGCCCTCGACCGCACACAGGGTTGACAGTTTCCACAGAATAGGGAAAACGGGGCGCGGCTCATCATGGGTTTAATCGTTCAAAAATACGGCGGCACCTCGGTTGGAACGGTCGAGCGAATTCGCAAAGTCGCGGCGCGTTTGATCGCGACGAAATTGGCCGGTCACGAGGTCGTTGCGGTCATCTCTGCCATGGCCGGCGTGACCGACAATTTGATCAAGCTCGCCCGCGAAATTTCGCCGCAACCGAGCGAACGCGAAATGGACGCGCTCCTCGCCACTGGTGAACAGGGGGCGAGCGCGTTGATAGCCATGGCAGTAAACGCACTCGGCGGGAAAGCGGTTTCCTTGACGGGGGCCGCCGCCGGAATCGTGACCGACGGCGTGCATACGAAGGCGAAAATCGCGCACATTTCGCCGCGCCAGATTCACGAGCTGCTCGCGGAGGATTTCATTGTAGTCGTAGCCGGTTTCCAGGGCCAGAGCCCGAAAGGAGCGACGACAACGTTAGGGCGCGGTGGTTCGGACCTGACGGCGATCGCACTCGCAGCCGCTTTGAAGGCGGATGATTGCCAGATTTTCACCGATGTCGACGGAGTCTACACGAGCGACCCACGGAGTGTGCCCGAGGCGAGCAAGATCGACGAGATTGCTTATGACGAGTTACTCGAAATGGCGGGCGCCGGCTCGAAGGTCATGCAATCGCGTGCGGTCGAGTTTGCCAAGAAATTCGGAGTCGGTTTTGAAGTGCGTTCGAGCTTGAGCGATGAACCCGGAACCAAAGCGCGACCTGCACCAGCCAACATGGAAGACGTCGTGGTACGGGGCGTAAGCCTGGAGCGCAACCAAGCTAAGGTGACCATCCAAAATGTGCCAGACCGGCCGGGTTGTGCCGGGAAGATTTTCTCTGCGCTGGCCTCTGCCAATCTCAGTGTCGACATGATCGTGCAAAACGCTGCCAGCACCGGCGCAACCGATCTGTCATTCACTCTGCACAAGGACGATCTCGCGCGTGCGGAGGAGATGTTGAAACCGCTCGTCCCGAAGATTGGCGCGAGCGCCATGACTTCGAAGACAGGTGTCGCGAAGCTCAGCGTGGTTGGTATCGGGATGCGTTCGCATGCCGGCGTTGCCTCACGGCTTTTTGCCTGTCTCGGCGACGCGGGCGTGAACATTCAGCTCATCTCGACTTCGGAGATCAAGATCGCGGTCGTGATCGGGGAAGAGGAGCTTGAGCCCGCCGCCCGGGCAACTCATGCCGCTTTCGGCCTCGCCCGGCGCCAAAGTGCTCCACAGCCAACCTCCGCCTAACGAGTGAACCTAACGACTGCCTAACGAAGAAAACTCTGCCGGGTCCGCGACCCTGAGTGAACGCGGCGCCGGTTACAGTTAGGTAGCAATCAAAGTTCCTTACGCATCCGGACATGCTTGACGGCGTCAAAGATCGTCGGCGCAGGGCCGACAACGCTGAAACCATGTTTGTCATAGAAGTGCTGGGCGTCCTCGCGGGCATTGAGCACGATGGAATTGGCACCTCCGTCGCGCGCACGACGCTCGAGCTCCTGCAAAATGACGCTGCCAAAGCCACGTCCTTGTGCTGAAGGATCGACGGCCATGAAACGGACCTGAGCTTCGGTGGGAGAATTGAAATGCAAACGCCCGATCGCCAGTGGCTCTGCGTCTTGCTCGTCGCAGATCATCAAATGCTGGCTGTCATCCTCGCGATCGTCCTTCTCCGAGCCACGCGGCTGCCGCCACGGCGCCCGCAACACGCGCCAGCGAAGATCAAAATAGCGCTCCCAATCGGGCTCGCTTTTCGGACTGACGATCTTCGATGAACTTGAGTCCACAGGCGAACCTTAAATTGGAACGGGAAGGAGGGAAAACCCTAAAGGGAGCGGCTAACGGGATCTCCTCCATTCAAATAACATCATACAATATATGTCATATAAAATCTGTGCTCTAATTGGCGGTCATGAAAGAAAACGAAAAACTCGTTGAGGCCAGGCCACATCAAGTGTCTTCTCGGTTTACCGGTGAGGACATGCTGCGGATTCGCGCCGTTCACAAGACGCTAGCGCTGCCGTTACGCGTGTCTGATTCAGAGATCGTGCATCAGTTAACACTGGTTGGTTTGGCAACGTTCGAGCGCAAACAACAAAAAACAAGAAAGGTATAAAGACTGCTCATGAGGATCACAGTATTAGTTCACGAGGAAGCGAACGACGCTTACATTAATAAGAAGGGGCAATCCGTCAGTAGGCGGATGCTCAGGTGCTTAGATGCATCGGAAGGACCGAAACTCTCACAATTCATCGAATGGGCAGCGCCAGATGACTTTCCCGTCGCTGTCGGGAAGGCCGCTGGACAGCGCCTTACGTTGGATGTCACAGAAGTTGCGTTCTGGAAAGAGCGACTCAGAGTCCGGGCTATGGTTGTCCCGGTCGGAAGCAAGTAGCGATTTCCTGATGGAGACCGCCTGGCAATTCCAGCTGAACCTTGTCCCTTGGCAAGTGTTCTTTCACCTTTCGTTCCGAAAATTGGTGCCGTCTATTCAAACACGGTTCGATGATGCTAAACGATTGGTTAGGCGGATTGCCAGCTACTACAAGGTGTCGGAGGATGATCTCGCGTTCGTCATTCGCTTTGAGAACGGAGAGTTAACGGGGCGTCCTCATATCCATATGTTAATGTCACGACTACCGAGGAAAGGTGCGGGATCGCACTCGTGTTTCGCTTACATCGGTTGGTGGAAGGAAATCGCGGGGAATGCGGTCGTGAAACCTTTTCGGCCTGATCTAGCAGGGGTCGCGTATATCACTGACGGTCTTAGCGATTACAACGCTGGGAATCAGTATGAGCTACGCAAATTCGGAAGCTCTGACGCTGTCTACGTGAGCCCAATGGCACGCATGGAGATGCTCCGTGCTCGCTCGTTTGGTGAACGCCGGCAGTCCACAACTGTTAGCCGAGCGGTTTAGACCCGATCGCGTTCTCCTGGCCCCGCAGCGCCGCGCCCGTCAGGGCGCGGCCGCGGGTTCCTTGGATGGAACTATGTCTTGATCTCCCCCGCCCTTCGCTGTTCTGAACGGATGGCGGCCATGAATTGGATCGAGTAACGGAGATTCCAGATCGCATCGATCGCAGTCTGCGCCGGTAGATATGTGTCAGCGTGGAGCGGGATTTTCAGTATTAATTCTCTTACGGTGTCCAGGTCCCTGAGGATGTGCTTTGTCTCGACGAGCCAGGGGTTTTCTGTGTCTGGTGGTTGGGTTGCGTTCATGAGGGTGAACGTTAGCTGCTGGTTGTGCATAGTTAAGCCCTTAGTCCCTTGCCTTCGAATAGGAGTGTTTCCCATGACCGGATGGAGACTCCGGGTGCTGATAGTTCGAGAACGATTGGCTTCTCTGATTCGTTCAGGGTGTCAGGTGAGTATATGATGGCCACATACTCTTTCTGATGGAAGATCCCTGCGGCCGCTCGTGCTTCTTGTTCTGTCGCGTAGCGCTTCGGTAAGCGATGTGTTTTCATTTCACAGTGGAAGCTGCGTTTGACCCTTGGTGAGTTTCACCTCCATGCCGGAACCGAAACCCAGGCAAAAGCCTATTAGAACGGCCGTAGTCATAGCCGGGAACTTACAAGCTGCGTTAATGTCAGGAGTGAGTGTCGCGTTCCATCCATTGCGCGTCCAGGTGGCAACGTAGCTCTTAAGACTCGCGAGATAGATGACATACTCAGTGTCATTAGCTTTCTTAAAACTGGCAACGCCCGAAGTTTGATCTGTTTTTTTCATTTTCTTTGCTGCCTCCCATGAAAAAAACAGGTCAAACTGAGGGTCGCTGTGCGACCAGCTAACACCTCGCGCACGTCGGCGAAGCACGTCGGCAAGCGTCCAGCCGAAGGCGGAAAGACAACGCCTCGCAGTTAACATGACAGCGCGCCGGGCGCTTTGGGGACGTGCTGGCGGGTTAACTGCGTTGGACGTTGTCTTTCTTCCCCCTGGCTACGAACTACCGTTCTCTTCTCAGTGGTAGTGATCTGTCTCGGACAGTTTCTATGAGTTATAGACTGTCTATGATTTATAAAACTCTCTAAAAAAATAGTTGAAAACATCGGTTCGTATAAGCCGGACCTGTTGGGATAATGGCGGTCGTTCGATGGGTGCTGACTTCTTATTGGATTGGGGTGCAGGGTTCGCTTTGGGTCTTGGGGTTTACTTCACGGCCTGGGGCGTCGGAGTGATCTTCAAGGCATTCCGGATCGTAGCCCCTTCCGATAGCTGACATCTCCCGCGACCAACAAACCAATATGAAAAAGATCAAAATCGCTGCTCTTGTGGTCGGCTTGTCGCCGGTCATGAGCACGTTTGCGACTGCGACCGGACCAATCGACCTAACGGCGACTGGCACCAGCATCGTCACCTACATTGGTGAGGGTGGACTCGCAGCTGTGGGCGTGTTCGGTGCTCTCTACGGTCTCCGCATGATCGTCAGGGCGTTCCGCGCAGTTAAGTAGCCTAACGGCGAATGAGTGTTAGCCCACGGCCAGTGAGTAAGTTTGCGCTGACTGTCTTGCTCCTGGCCGTGGCTATTTCATCGGCTGTGGCCGTTGAGAATGATTACTTTCGCAATGGTGGTTCCGACGCCGCTGCTGTGCATGGGTTGAATAATGGTGTTGACCTGTGGTCGCTGAACTGGTCCATAAGTGGGTTTCCTAGCGATGACTCAGGCAGTGGGCTCTTTCGCAATCCATCGGCTGCTGTGAATTTCGGGCCGTTGGTGGCTCCTTCTGATTTGCCAGACCTTTCGAGTTACGACTCGGATTTCTGGACTAACGAGCAAACTACATTGTTAGGTGAGTCTGTAGCACTGCGGCTTGAAGTCGTTGAGATGCGTCGGTTAGTTCTGATCGCTCTTGGCTGCTTGTGCGGTCTCGTGTCGATGCAAGTTATTTTACGGGGGGTTGGACTGTGAGGTTTCTCGCGATCGCCGCTCTTTTTTTTGCGATTTCAGGCGCAGCGATCGCGCAGACGAATTTCCCAGTTCATGGGATCATTTCCGGGGGATCGATCTCCTCTGGTCATACTGGCACCGTTACGGTTACGGTTTCGGGGCCTGGTGTTCCTGGAAGCTGGCCGTTGGTGGTAACGAATTGGGATCCAGGCGGCCGGAGTGATGGTGATGAGTTTACGATCACCAATCTTGGCACGATTGGGATTTTCGAGAATCACCCTACTCCTTTTGAAGCGTCTATAAGTTTCACGGGTGCTGCGGATGATGGCACCTGGTCGATCACGGGAAGTAGCGGAACGCTCACTGGAGCGTGTTCGACTTGTGGAACGTCTGCGAGCTATAGCGATGGCGGGGATCACATCAACGTTCATATCTCTGCTGGGCCTCCTCCGGCTATCACGTTCACAGCCACGTATCACGCCAATGGGACGAATCTTGACTTCACAAATTCTGGCGGGGACCAGGCTGTTGCTACGATCACGGCCGCTGGGGGCGATTATGAACTGCCATTCAACCTTCCTGGCGGTGTTAGCTCATCGACTTCAGTTGCTTTAGTAGGTGGGTCTGCGTGGTCGTTGACTTACACGCCACCGACGTTGTATGGTATCGATCCGCTGACTCACGTATCGCGCCAGGTGGACTTAGATATAAGCCCTTCGTCTGGTGTATGTCCCACTACAGCGGGAACGGTTAGTATTTCCATTTCTGCTCACTGGCATACCTTCACGAGTCCTACTCCGACTCCTACGCCTACTCCGACGCTTACGCCTTTTCCTACTCCCACGCCGTTTCCTACTGCCACTCCTGGATTAACTCCTCCTCCTGGTGATCCAGGTCCGCCACAGCCTCCTGATACAACACCTCCACCGGTCGGTGATGGTGGACCTGCAGAAACTCGCTACGGAGATGTGTATTCCGATGTTCGCCAGGCATTGGACGATGCGGGTAACCAGGATACGTCAGCTGGTGGGCCGATATCCAATGACTTTAAGGTTGGCACCAATACGGCCACTGATGGTGCTACGGATAGTCTTTCGGATGACGTGGACACAGCGATTGATGGCGCTAACTCGATCATTGCAGCGGGCAAAGATAACTTTAGCTCGTCGCACGCTATGCAGGTGCCGACGGTGACTGGTAGTCAGATGTTGTATGAGTTCACGTTTCCGTTGCTGGACGTGCCAGTTTCGATCGATCTGGCACCGTTCTCTACCATCATCGGCATTTTCCGGGACCTGTGTCTCTGTTTCTTGTATCTCCAATGGTGGGTGTTCACGGCTCACACAATTCAGCGAGCTATTGCTTAAGTTATGTTCACTGGACTCATTAACTATCTGTCGGCTCAGTGGGCTGCGTTAAAATGGATTTGGCAAGCTGTCTGGAATTTTTGCGTTGCTTCCTGGACGTGGATTGTTGCAACGATCGTGGGTTTCATTGCGATTCAACAGCACGTGTGCGATTTCGTTGTTAGTGCTGTGGCCCAGGCGGCGGATGCGGTGGGAGTCCTAAGTGTGACTGGGTTAGACCCGAATAGTCATGTTGGGACTGCCGGAAGCTGGTTAACTATCACTAACACTTTTTTCCCGTTGTCTGAGGCTTTGACGTTGGTGTCAGCATGGTCGGTGGTCATGCTCGCGGGCATGACTTATCGGTTCGTGAAGAGCTGGATTCCTACTGTGAGTTAAGGGGGCAATGGTTGAGCTATTGGAAGGAAGGCTGGGTGCCGGGAAGACGTATAGCGCGGCTGTTAGGATTGTGGCGCATCTTGCTCAGGGTGGAACGGTATGCACCAACGTGGAGCTTGTGTGGCCGGAGTTACGCGCCTATGTCGCGGAACGGTATGGCGTGCACGTCGAGGACAGCCAGTTTCTTACACTTTCTGAGGACCAGGTCAGGCTTTTTCACCGGTTCACACCATCTGGCACACCTGAGATGCCGGTTCTGGTGGTTATTGACGAAGCACACCTATACTTTAACTCTCGGGACTTTGCTCAGACTGATAAGCTTTACCGTGAAACGCTCACGTTTCTTACTCAGTCCAGGAAAGTTCACACTGACGTTGTTTTCATTTCGCAGAGCGTGCTTAATATGGACAAGCAGTTCATGCGGCTGGTCCAGTTCATTTGGCGTTTCCGTGACCTGGAGAAGTGGACTATGCCAGGTCTCGGTGTGCGGTGGCCTATCAAACAGCTGTTGGCGGTTCAATACGACTATGACGGCAAAACCATCATGTCTCGGTCATTTATTCGGAAGGATCGCCGCATTTTCTCCCTCTACAGGACAAATTCACTCCTTAAAGAGTTTCCCCGACTCGAAGGGATACAAACAAAGCGCACACTGAAGCGCGTAGAAAAGGAAAAAGGTATGGTGGTTAAAGTTCTCATTCCGCTTGCGATTGTCGTAGGTGTGATTGCGTTCTGGCTTATAGGTCGGAACTTTCGGAAACCTGACGCTCCGATCGCCACGAGTGCGGGTAAGTCAGTTATGACGAAGGTAACAAGCGTCGCCCAGGATCACGCGAAAGGCGTATTGCCCGGCACGTCATCGGATCAGGGGGCTTATGATATTTACGCTGAGCATTTCGCAGCGTGGAACGAACCAGCGCGATCGTTACAAACCCACGAGGGCGGTTGGTATCAGTTGGGCGAAATGTCGCCACACGGGTTTGTGACTGCTGTATCAGCTAGACGCGCCAAGGTAGCGACTCCGGCGGGTAGAACGGCCTGGGTGATAGCTGGTGAGTATCCTGGTGAGAATAAGACCGTGGCTGGTGCGCCATCTCCAAGTCCGTCACCTGGTTCGATTGTAGTAGCCGAGGATTCACGTCGAAAAGCGTGGCAAGAGTCACATTCACTGCCTTCCGCTTCGCCCACTTCTACACCTGTTCTAGCTCCTGCTTATCACAATGGTTTGCCGGTGGGCCTAAATGTGGTGCCTAACGTTCAACCGGAGAAATAAGGTATGCGTCATTGGATTTATTTGGTTGCAATGCTGATCGTTGTCCGTGTTGTTGTCAGTGTCGTCGTTCGATGGATTCGTCAGTGGCGGGGGTTGCGATGAGCGACGATCGACAGGATCAAGTGCTAGCGCTCGCGGGCATCGCGTGGTCCCTTTTGTTTGTAGGGGCGCGGATCGGGTTGGTTGTTGCGATGGCCCGGGTGGGAACTGTTGTAGGCGGCATGTTTGCCGTTTCGGAAGCTCTGTCGCTTGCTTTCACTGTCCGAGGGCTATGGCGTGGTGTGTTGTGTGGTGGTCCGCTGTCGTTCTTGGTTCCGGTCTTCTATGTCATGCCATTGTGTTTGCGGCCGGTGGCGGGGCATGTGGTGCCAGTGCTGGCCGGTTGTTTACTGGCACTCGCTTGTGTGGGCCAGGTGGCGTTGCGGTTGTATCTTTGGCATTTCGTTTCTGTGGGTGTTCCGGTCTACCAGGGCGTTGTGTCGAGTGGTCCGTATCGCTTCGTTAAACACCCGCTGGCCGCGTGCGAGCTGGTCATCGTCGCTAGCTTCGTCTGTTGTTATCCGACCTGGTGGAATGTTGGCGTTGGATGCCTGGCTATCGCGGCGGGAGTGTGTGCGGCCCTCTTCGAGGAAGCGTTTCTGCGCTGTTTTTCGGATTACCGATCGTATTCCGACCAGGTTCCGGATCGGTTCTTTTATGGAATTATCTAGGCACTTCTCGAAGGTTTATCAGAAGCCGCGTAAACCCTTGGCGTATCGCCCGTTCGCGAGTGCTTTGGCCGGGTTCGTAGTGCGTGATTTACGCGGTGCGTTTTGGGACACTGTGCACGAACTGGATGACTTTGTTCCGGGTGCCCTGGTCGAAGAGGGCAAAAAAAAGGAACAATGTACTATATGTCATATAAAATCTGTGGGTGTTGGGCCTGATTCGTTATGGTTTTTAGAGGCCGGAGCGTCCGATGCACCGAGCTTGCGCCCGTCCCCGACTGAAACGTCCGAAACGTTCTCCGGTGATCTAGTTTGCAAACGTTTGCAGCCGAGTGCAAGCTCGCTCCGATTTAGCCACGGGTACCAACCGGAATGGCGAGGCGGGTTTCCCTCGGACACTCCCTCGCCATTTCAATCTCAGTAGGTCATTTCCCCTAAGTGGTTTGACAGTCGGTATAAGGGTACTACGTTGCGGAAAAATGCCGGACGACACCCGCCTCCATATCGAAATTAAGAACGCTCAGCCCATTGAGCTGCTCGATCTTAATAAAAGTCTTTTCGGTATAGCGGAAGAATATAAGCGGTTTTCGGCTGCTGGACTGCCGCCAGCTGAAGCTGACGAGATGAAGCTCTACGTTAGCGAAATCAAAACCGGCAGCATTATCGCGGAGCTGGTAGCGGCAACCCCGGCGATGTTGCCGCTCTTCGTCGAACACGCCAATTCACTAGTGGAGTTCTGTAAATTTTTGCACACCGCTTATGAATTTCTGCTCGGCAAGCGCAAAGATAAGCCGCAGCAACTTGAAAAGATTGATTTTCAAGCCCTAACTAATATCGTTGAGCCAGTCGCAAAGGACAACGGATCACAACTAAACATAGGTGCGCTAACACTTAATAACCCAGTCATCCAATTTAATCTCAGTTCCCTGGAGGCAAATGCCGCTCAAAACGCCGCCAAACGTGAGATAGAGAAACTACAAGAGCCGGTGACAGGAGTTAAAGAACAGGCCTTGCTTTATTGGTATCAGGCTAGAAATGACCCTAGAAGCCAAGCTGGCGACAAGGCTATTGTCGAAAGCGTTTATCGCGGCCCAGTGAAGGCTGTTTTCTCGAACGAGAGTATCAAGACGAAAATGCTATTGGACACCGACAATCCATTTACTCACGCGTACGTAGTGGACCTAGCCGTAGAAACGATACGAGGCAAGCCAGCCCTATATCGTATACTGGATGTCCATGATAAAATAGAGAAGCCCAGTGAGGATTCATCGGGCTAAGCCTTACTGAATGCCGCCGCGAAAACCGCATCCTCCTTTGCCCGAAGATGTTCTTCCGTGATCTGCACGACTCGTTCTAAGCCCCACGGCTTTTCCTCTATTCCTGCGGCCACTGCTGGCGTTGTGCCAAGGCTCTTGTGCACGCGAACCAGATTGTAAACTCCGAATTGCAGCGCAATCGCGGCCTTATGCGTGGCGAGGTCTTTGGAGTAGCCTAGCCCGCGACGTTGAAACCGTTTCAACTCTTGGCGAACGGTCAGAAAGAACCGCTCAATGTGCGAAGTCGTGAGCATATCTAAGTCCGGCGAGCCAACCACCGCTCTGCGCTGCGCTGCGATCATTTTACGGATGCCTGCGTTGCGCGCGATTGTGCCCATTGGCACAAGAGAGCCGTCTAGTAGTTTTGGCTCGCCGAAAATCTTTGTCTCTGTTCCGTAGGTGTAAGCGTCGTAACCGAAATGGGTGCGGATGTGGGACGGGTATGCTGGCAGGCTGTCTGTCGCGATCTGGACGGGCTTCCTTACTCGTTTGCTCACATCTTCAACGAATGTGTAACCAGTAATCCAGTCGCGCTTCCCAATCTTGTGAGAGAAAACGAGTTTTGAATCGCTATCGCAAGCCGCCCAAAGCCAATAGTCGCCGCGCTCTGTCTTATCGTCTTTAGGCAACCGTCCGGCGTGCGCGCCGACATATTGCCACTGTTCATCAAGCTCGATGCGCGCGCAGGATAGTTCGCGAAAGTTCTTGTCCATGTAGTCGGCGAGTGCTTCGCCAGTCTCACGAATAACGCGGGTGATCGTGCCTTTGCCCGTCTTGAACATTCGGGCGCAGGCTCGAACTGGCATTCCTTCGCAAAGAGCCATCAAAACTAAACTGCGCTTTTCTGTGCTGATTCTTTTGTTAGGCATAAGTCAAATCTTGATTTAATAATATGATATGATAGAATCAAGATAGTGGCAACAAGAAAACATAATATTATTTCGAGATGGGGAGGAAAGCGAAAAGGTTCAGGACGTAAGCCCGAAGGGAAACGTCCTTATTCTGTGTCGTTGACAGAGGCCAACGTGGAACGGGCAAAGAAGCGCGAAGGAAATCTGTCGCGACTGCTGGACGAATTACTCGCGCTCTGGCTCGGCTGAACCGGATTCTGATTCTAACCGTTCCTTTGCCTCGCGAAACTTTTGCTTTAATTCTTCGCTCTGGACCAAATCCTCGCCCTTTACAGGATCCGAGCCTGTAATCTTCTCGACTGCTTTGAGGGCTTCTTGATTAGTATCCATTGTCGTCGGGGATTTTGCTACAGCGGACTCAGATGCGCAAGTCGGTACCCTGAAAATAAACGTGCCGTGGCGAAATAGCTGTCCTTCGGGCAATGGCTTCAGAACATCCAATATAGGAGGAGAGTGAGCCGTAAATTCTTTAAGCAGTTCCTGCGTATGCCAATCAGTCTTTCCAGATGCCCACCGATGCAACAGAAATGCGCACGCGTCAGCCACTTGTAGGAGAATAGCATCGTCCTTTGCTTGCTCGGCAACACAGTCTTGGATTTGTCTAGTAGGCAGATGCGCCAAAACTTCTGGGGCCAGCTCTGGAAGATATTGCTCAATTGGGCCGAATTTACCTTGTAGAATTTTATGTACCTGTTTGAGCGATTTGAAATGCGATTGGTGACTCTCCGCGAAGATTTGAGCAGACTCATCTGGAAAGGCTTTCATCGTGCACTCGGCTTCAGCCACGAACATCGCAAAGGCATAGGAATGCCAAGCTTTGCTTCGATGCTTTGATTTTAGCTTATTAATTTGCGATCTTTCGATCTTTCGTGCGCAGCCCCAAACTACCGGAATCTCGAATTTTGGTATGCTGAAAACCAATTTCTTCAATGCTTCGAAAGCGCGCTCGCGGGGATACTGACCCCCAAAAACAGAGCCCGTATGGTGGAACATATCTTTAGCGTGAAATCCGCGTTTCCACCTGAAAGCCGGTGGAATGTATTCCTCAGTCAATTGAGCGACGTAGTCAGCGACAAATCGCCATTGTTTGTCGGCGTTGATGACGATTCCAGCGACCAGAACAACGTCATCATTTGGCGAAACACCGCTTTCGTCCGCATAAATCTGGCGCACTAGGCGATCTCCTTCGAGTTCAACGCCTGACAGGCTGCTCAATTGCGAGCAAAACCGCGAGTTTTTAATTACCATACTCAATCAGGCCCAACACCCACAGATTGGTGTTGGGCCTGATTGAGTATGGTAATTAGAGGCTTGACCGCACGGCTAGGAATTGTCATTCGGTCACCCCATGTCAAAAGTGATGCTCGGATTAATTTGCGGCTTGGTCTTCGGCGCGCTCGATGTCGGGCTGATGCTGCCGATGACGTTCCCCGACAAGGACACGGCACTATTGGGCGCGTTTACTAGCCGCTTCGCAATCGGATTCGTGATCGGTTGCGTTCAGCTACCGTGGCCGGGTTGGCTTGTCGGCCTCTTGTTTGGCCTGCTTATCAGCCTTCCGGATGCGATCATTACCCATAAATATCCGCCTATCCTCATCGGTGGCGTAATCGGCGGTTTGATTATTGGCGGCATAATTCACGGCTGGAAATAGCCGCTCCAATCGATCTCCCAGACGATGTCGCCCACCCAATTGAACCGGCCTAACGAATCACTGGGCTACCGAGCTCGGTCGCTCGCTGGAAGTGTTTCGCGGCAAGTTCTCGCATACCGACGTGTTCCAGGCGCAAAGCAACCATCTCATGGTAGAGCGCGTCGTTAGGCGTGGCTTCGTCCGCCTGTTTTTCGTAGACCGCGGCTTCCTCCACTTTGCCCAGCGATCGCTCCGCACCTGCGAGAAAATTGCCGGTGAGCGCAAGACGCGGATTGCGCTCAAGCGCACCGCTCCAGACTGCAATGGCCTCTTCTTTGCGGCCCAACTGCCAGAGGGATTCGCCTTCTTGCTCGCGGGCGAGAATCAAATCTTCCCGCTCCGCCAGCGCTTGGTTGAGACTTTCGCTCGCTTCCTGGTAACGACCGAGCCGATTCAGGATCGCCCCGCGATAGTAGAGGCTCAAAGCTCGAGCCTGCGCCTTTTGGCCTTCGGCCGCCTGGCTGAGAAGCCGAACTGAGCGCTCGGCGGCGCCTGAGAGGTATTCAAACCAGGCCAGTTTGGCAAAGAGATCGGGGTTGGTGAATAACCCAAAATTCAAAGCCGTTTGAAGATGATTTTTGCCCGCCAGCACATCCTCCCTTTCGACTGCCCCAAGCCAGGGAGCTGGGCTGATATCTGCGAGCGCCAGCTCATCCGGGATCCGGATATTCTGAAACGCCCGAGTGCCCGCAAATTCGTGATAGCGAATCCAGCCGCTGTGCGCGTTCAGGCCGAGCCAGCCCACGGTGCAAATAAGAAAAGCCCATCCCGCTGTTTGAATCCTGCCTCTGGACTTGAGCGCGAAACGATGAAAGAAGACATCGTTCTTCCCAAGCAAGCGCCCGATCTTGAGAGCGAGAAACGTCGTGACCGCGGCGCAACCCAGCGCCATCAGAAATGGAACAAGCCCATAAACACCTCGCAGCGCGAGGAGACTGCCGAGAAACACCACGGCCCCGAGAATTTCTTCGGTCCACGAAATCGAGTAGTGCCTGGCAGACTTGGCCGACTTGGAAGCCGCGAAGGCGGGTTTTCCAAAACCAAGATATAGAGCGTCGTTCGGGCAAACGCTGACGCAATCCATGCATTTCATACAACCCGCATCGACCACCATCTTGTGCGCTTTCACTTCCGCATGGACCAGGACGTTCGAGGTGCAGGTTGCGGTGCAATGCCCACATTGATTGCAGGCATCGGTAACCCGGATCCTCAACGGCGCCAGCTTATCGGCCAGGCCAAAGAATCCGCCGTAGGGGCAGGCGTAAGTGCAGAAACCCTTTTGCCCCAAAAAATAGACGATGAGGAACCCGCAGATAAAAAGAAAAGGGATCGCGACCCCGACGGAAGGGAAAGTCTCCCAAAAGTTATCGGTCGTAAGATGGTTCGTAAATCTCGGGATCAGCGGTCCCGGTTCCGCGCTGAATAGGAACCGCCGAACCGTAGGCCAAATAAACATGTAGAGAGCGGCAAGGAGTGGGATATAAACCAGGAGCCGCGACCGAAAAGGCTGCGGCCTGAGGCCAATTTTCTTCAGGATCCACCCGCAGAAATCCTGGAGAGCGAGAATGTGACAGCCCCAGCCGCAAACGAACCGTCCGAAGACAAGAGTCGTCAAGATGGCCAACGCGAAAAAGATAAAGCCGGCGTTAATCGCGCCCTGCTGGAGTGTGTAGATCGTCTCGGACGGCTCGATGGGTGAGATGGTCCGGCCGGTAGCGCGCCATTGGATGAAGTGAGCCACCATCAACAGATTCACGAGGATGAGCACGGCCGCGCGCCAACGGCTGGTTCTTGACTTGCGAATGGCGTTCTTCCGAGGGGCGGTTCCCTGGATTGCCCCCGGTAGTGCTAAGCGATGGTCCTCGCAGCCGGTCTTCATAAGTCCCCGATTTGCAATCCATTGTTCATGATAAAAACATCATAAAAAGCTCGACTAACACGAGATAGTTACATATGCAGCCACCCGAGAGTTATCACATGGTAAGAAAAATATACGTTTGTATCGCGCTTCCGCTGCTGTTGTTCGCCGGCCAGACGCCTGGAGATTCTGGGGTCCAGTTTTCCATTGGGACTGCAGTTCTCGAAAAAATGATTGCGACGAATGGGAAAGTCTCAATCGCTCTTGATCTGAACAGTCTCGAAGGCCCATCGGCCAAAGAAAAGCCCGGATTAGAGACAACAGATTTCGGAGTCGCGTCCAGTTCCTTTTTCACAGTGTTGGTTTTTAACGATGTTTTCCGGGCAACGTTGCCAGGTTCGCTTGGCCTTGTTCCGCAAAATTCGCCGAGCCTTGCAAAGTTGTTCGGCCCATCTTTCAAACAGCTGATCGTCGAGAAGACCCCTCAAGAAGGAGTATTCGATCTTGTCATCCGTGATGGCAAAACCGGTTTCATCTTCTTCAACATCGAAGGGGGCGAATACGCCTACGACTCTACTAACCGTTTGCTCAAGATCGATGGCGGCACGCTGGCGGTCTCGGAAGAATTTGCCAGAAAGCTTGGGCGCCCGGCGCAGGCCCCAGCGGTCGTCGGAAAGATCGCGATTACCGCGACGATGGACCCAATTGAAGTAACCAAGTATAACAACGACATCGTGGTATCGGACGAGCTACCCTCGGCTCGGTCGGGCGCCGGTGCAGGGAGTGGTAGTCACTCAGCCTTGGTCGCAGGCCCTGATGTCATCGTGGGTGATTTGCCTGCGTTAGTCCAGCCACATGCCGGAAGCGTGGACGGTTTCGTGGGCCTGTCTCTAGGCACCACCTCCTGCAATAACGGGAATCAGCCCTTGGACTGGATGGCGTTACCCGACTCGAACGATCACCCTGTCATTCCGCAAAATCTTTATCGAATGAGTGGCGGTACCGCGAACAACGACCGCTTCGAGCAAATTGGGCAATCGTGGCTGAAGCATGCCTTCTTTGCAACGGAGGAAGACGAATGCGATCTGGGCTGCAACACCCACGGATGCGTGACGGGTACGCACCTGTGCGATGGATGTTCCGATATTTATACGGCGAGCCTTAACGGAACCCAAAGCGGCCTGGGTTCACGGGCCTGGGTTAATCCCTTTACCGGCGCCTTCCCAGTCAACCCTAATCCAGCCAGTCACACCGGCCACGTTCACGACGTCACTTCCCACCGGATTCTGGTCAGCATTGATGACCTGACCCCCTCCTTGAATACCGGGGCGACCTACTACGGCGAAGGTCAGTACGTCACTCCACACGAGTGGACGTGGTGCCAGGCTAATCCGGGGCAATGCAACATGTATAACAACGTGTCGTATCGTCAGTTCACTGTTTCAGACGATACTAAGTTTAGCTTTGCTCCCGTCGGCGCCACGGTGCAAACCATTCCCGCCATTTACGCGTGGACGGGAGCGACGGTTAGTCGCCTCGAACCCGACCCGGGGAACGACGGCATCGGCTTCGTGGCTTACAAGGTGACAAACCCGAGCGCTGGCGTCTGGCACTATGAGTACGCGGTCTATAACCAGAACCTCGATCGCTCTATTCAGTCTTTCAGTGTTCCTTTGGGCTGCGGAATTACGGCGAGCAATCTGGATTTCCATGCGCCACCTCAACATCCCGGCTGGGCGAATGACGGAACGTTGAATAGCGCAGGGTACAGCAGCACACCGTGGACTCCCCGCCAAACCACCAACACCCTCAGTTGGGCCTGCAAGACTTTCGCTCAAGACCAGAATGCAAACGCGATCCGCTGGGGAACCTTGTACAATTTTCGCTTTGATTCGAATCGGCCACCGCAGACGGCGAATGCCACCGTCGGCTTTTTCAAGACCGGAACGCCCATCACCGTCGTTATCCAGGCACCCACTCCAGATGGCTGTGGCCCCAACCTGGTCAACGCAGCGTCGCGCCTGACTCACAAGTCAGCCGGAGACTTCGACATCGATATGCCGCTCACCGGCACCTCTGGAGTAGAAGATCGCAGCTCGAGCATCTACAACGCCGTCTTCACCTTCGACGCACCAGTGACTTCAGGTTCGGTGACAGTCTCCAGTGGCACGGCGACCGTCGGCGCGATTACCTTTAGCGGTAACGAGATGATAGCCTCTCTCACGGGAGTCACCGATATCCAGACGGTCGTTTTGCACACCTCGAACATCAACGGTGGTGGCGGTGGCAACGATGTTCCGTTTGGCTTCCTCATGGCCGACGTCACTGGCAATCGCAGGGTCGATGGGCCGGACAAGACTCAGATCCAAGCCGATCTGAATCAGACGGTCAATGCCGGCAACTTCCGCGATGACATCGATCTGAGCGGCAAAGTAAATCGACCGGACTCCCAGTCGGTCATAGCCAACAAGGGTCATACCTTGCCGTAAGGGTTAATGACAAGCTGATCAGTTGCCGGAGCCGCCGCATCCGACCTTTACTTCTGCTCCATAGGCCGGGTGGGACCCAGACCTTTTGCGCAGACTGAGAACCGCCTCGCTCCTCGAGCTTTGTCAAAATACCGCGCTGCGCGAGCAACTCTGGGAATAGCAGCCAGCGTCAGGGACACGAGAACAATGTGTTGCGTCGGCAACGCGGCATCGTTTGACTGCGATTTGGAACTCTGGAAGCCCCAAAGTGGAACAACTCAACCGCAACCCTCTATTTGGACCCTCGACACTCTTTCAGACGACTTCGCAACGATTTGCAATCGGTTTGCAGTCATGTTTTGAAAAACATGCAAAAGCCATTGCTACCTTGCTAAAAAGTTCCGCGAGTCGGCGGCACCTCACTTTTCATGGAAACGCGGCGACACGCCACCTCGCCAGCCGTCGATTGTCTATCCGTGTCGCATAGCGCTGATCGAAGCCAAAGGCCGACCGCACTCCACATGGTTTCCGAGCGGAGGTGTCATGGTTCCAATCCTGTCTGCTAAAGAGCTAAGAGTTTTCATAACAAGCCGTGATGTCTAATGGACTTCGTAAACCTCAACCAACCCAACACCAGTGCCGCCATTCGTTCCGGAAACAATGGCCGTGTAGCTCCCTGGATCCAAGGTTACTTTTAGCGCGCTTTCGCGTGGATCCGTTGGGCCGAGGTTGAGAGCAGTCAGCTCCGCGGCTTGCGTGGGGTCATCCTGCCAGTCATCATTGCTCGCAATCAACTCGCCGGTTCCATTGTGTAATTCCAAGAATGGATTGATCAACGGACCAGTGATACCTGATTGCGCAAGACTTGGACCAATAGCACGCACGACTGTGTCTGTGGTCGAGCCATCGCTGGGGCCTATGATGATGCCTCCGATGAGCACATCTTCATCCGTCCCAACGAACCCACGCGTACTCACGTTCGCAAGTTGCGATACAACACCGCGACCCAGATCGAACGCTTCCACTAGACCAATGCCCGTGCCGCCATCCTTACCACTTAGAATGACTGTATAGGCGCCGGGCGCGAGTTCAGCAACCAAGGCCGATTCAGCATCGTTGGTCGGCGCGAGTTCGGCAGCTTCGATTTCCAACTCCTGAGTGTCTCGCCAATTGTCATTCGTTAAGACTGTCCCGTCCGGTTTGTGCAGCTCCAAGACTGGATCGGCGAGAATACCCTCCACACCGGAAGCAGCGAGGGAAGGACCGATACCACGCACGAGCACTTGTGTGGGACCTGTCCCGGTCACGATGAAGCCGTCAATCCCTACTTGAGCGCCGGTCTTTACATCGAGACGGGTAGAAATGTTCTCCGCATGCGCGGCCGGTGCTGCGGAGCCTTCAATGATCGTCAGGGTCGAGTTAGCCGGAACGGAGGTAAGGTTGTCGACCAAGCCGCTCGGCCAATCCACTTCAATCGCAGCGAAGAGCGCGCTGCCG
>DASXOB010000017.1:0-142351 GCA_036494545.1 Chthoniobacterales bacterium | reverse complement strand
CCGGGTTCGAAGTGCGCGACGTCCATCCGTCGCACTACGGCCGGATTTGCCCCATCGAAACGCCGGAAGGCCCCAACATCGGTCTCATCAGTTCGATGAGCACCTTTGCCCGGATCAACGAATTCGGTTTTATCGAAACGCCTTACCGTAAAGTCGAGAACGGCCGCGTCAGCGACCAGGTCGATTATCTGACTGGCGATCGCGAAGAAAATTTCATAGTCGCGCAAGCGAATGCGCCCATGGACGACAAAGGTCGTTTCACCGGCGAAAAGGTTTCTGTCCGCTACCGTGGCGACTTCCTCGAAGTTGAGCCTTCAAAGGTCCATTATATGGACGTCTCGCCGAAGCAGCTCGTTTCCGTCGCCGCTGGTCTCATTCCATTCCTCGAACACGACGACGCCAACCGCGCGCTCATGGGTTCCAACATGCAACGCCAAGGCGTACCGTTGATCGTTTCCGAAGCGCCCCTCGTCGGCACCGGTCTCGAGTCGAAAGTCGCGCGCGATTCACGCGCGGTCGTGATCGCGACCGAGCCCGGCCGCGTCGCTTCCGTGACTGCGGACCAAATCATCATCACGAAAGACGGCGAAATGCCGGAAAGCCGCAAGAAGCTCAAGACCGATATTGAGGCCGGCGTTCACGTTTACGAACTGCGCAAATTCATGCGTTCCAACGCCGGCACCTGCGTGAATCAGAAGCCGATCGTGAAGAAAGGCCAGCACGTGAAGAAGGCGCAGGTTATCGCCGACGGTCCTAATACCCAGAACGGCGAGCTTGCCCTCGGCCGCAACGTGCTTGTCGCCTTTATGCCTTGGAACGGTTACAACTTCGAAGACGCCATCATGATCTCGGAGAAGGTGGTGAAGGAGGACATCTACACTTCCATCCATATCGACGAATTTGAGATCGGCGCTCGGGACACCAAACTGGGTCCGGAAGAGATCACGCGCGACATCCCAAATGTAAGCGAAGAGGCTCTGCGCAACCTCGGTTCCGATGGTGTCATCCGTGTCGGTGCGGAAGTGAAGCCGGGCGACATTCTCGTTGGCAAAATCACACCGAAGAGCGAAACCGAACTTGCGCCCGAAGAGCGCCTGCTCCGTGCCATTTTCGGCGAAAAGGCAGCCGACGTGAAGGACACCTCACTCACCGTTCCGTCCGGCACTTACGGCATCGTAATGGACGTGAAAGTCTCTTCCCGTCGCGAAGTGGCGCGGGAAAAACTCACTCCCGCAGAAACCAAACGCCAGCTCAAAGCGATCGCGGAAGACAACCGCAAGAAAAAAGACGAGCTCACCGAGCAACTGACCGACACCCTCTCCAATGTCTTGTTAGGCGAGAAGATCCCGCTCGATGTCGTCAATGCACAGACCGGCGAAATCATTATCCCGGCGAATCGAAAGATCACCAAGACGCTCTTGCGCAAACTGGCGGTGGCTTATGACCACATTGAAATCGACCCCTCGCCCATCCGTAACAAGATCCGCGAAATCATCGCCCAGTACGAACACAAGTTCGCCGAGCTGGAACTGGAGCGGGAGCGCTCAATGGATCGTGTCGAGAGCGGCGACGACATCGACCCTGGCATTATCAAGCAGGTAAAGGTTTTCATCGCGAGCAAACGCAAGCTGAGCGTGGGCGACAAGATGGCTGGCCGCCACGGGAATAAGGGCGTCGTGGCCCGTATCGTGCCCGAGGAAGACATGCCGTTTCTGCCTGATGGCACTCCAGTCGAGATCGTACTCAACCCGTTAGGTGTGCCTAGCCGTATGAATGTGGGCCAGGTGCTCGAAACGCACCTCGGCGTCGCGGCCAAGGCGCTCGGCTTTAAGGTCGCGACCCCAGTCTTCGATGGAATCGCAGAGAGCAAGATCCGCAGTTACCTCGAGGATGCGAAAAAGATCGATGGGTTTACCTGGGTTCAGGAAAACGGCAAGGCTCGTCTCTTCGACGGACGCACTGGAGATGCTTTCGATCAGGAAGTCGTTGTCGGCTACATTTACATGATGAAGCTTGGCCATCTCGTGGCGGACAAGATTCACGCTCGCGCGGTCGGACCGTATTCGTTAGTCACGCAGCAACCGCTCGGCGGAAAGGCGCAGTACGGCGGTCAGCGTTTCGGCGAAATGGAAGTCTGGGCGCTCGAGGCTTACGGCGCGGCTTACACCTTGCAGGAGCTCCTCACGGTGAAGTCCGATGACGTGCAGGGCCGCACTCGCATCTATGAATCGATCGTGAAAGGCGACAACTCGCTCGAAGCCGGAACACCGGAATCATTCAATGTTCTAATCAAGGAAATGCAGTCGTTAGGCCTCGACGTCAAAGTCGGAGGCCAGGCGCCGACCTTCCTGGAGAATGTCGCCTAACCAAACCGCAGCTGAACAATTCTTAGAAACAATTTATGAACGAACATTCCTGGCGTGAGTTAGTGGGCGAAGAGCGCCCCGTCGGCTTCGATCAGGTCGCGATTGGCGTCGCCTCAAGCGACACGATGCGTTCCTGGAGCAAAGGCGAAGTCAAAAACCCCGAGACAATCAATTATCGCACCTTTAAACCGGAGAAAGGCGGACTTTTCTGCGAACGCATTTTTGGCCCCACCCGCGACTGGGAATGCTCCTGCGGCAAATACAAGCGAATCAAACACAAAGGCGTGATTTGCGATCGTTGCGGCGTCGAAGTGACGCTCGCCCGCGTCCGCCGCGAACGCATGGGTCACATCGAGCTGGCAGTGCCAGTCTCCCACATTTGGTTCTACAAATGCATGCCGTCGCGCCTCGGCCTCATGCTCGACATGAGCGCCCGCCAACTGGAGCGCGTCATCTATTACGAGGACTACATCGTGATCGATCCGGGCAACACGCCCCTGACGAAAACTCAGCTCCTGACAGAAGTGGAATTCCGTGAGGCCCAGGAGCAATACGGAGAAGATTTCAAAGCCGGCATGGGGGCCGATGCGGTCAAGACGCTCCTCAGCGAAATCGATCTCGCCAAGCTGAACAAGGAGCTCGAGGAAGCGATGGGCAACACCAAGAGCAAACAGATTCGCAAGAAACTGGCGAAGCGTTTGAAACTGGTGCAGGGCTTCCAAAATTCCCACTCGCGCCCCGAATGGATGGTTCTGGAAGTGCTCCCGGTCATTCCGCCGGACCTGCGCCCGCTCGTTCCGCTGGAAGGCGGACGCTTCGCCACCTCCGACCTTAACGATCTCTATCGTCGCGTCATTAACCGGAACAACCGGCTTAAGAATCTCCTCCAGCTCAAGACGCCGGATGTCATCATCCGCAACGAGAAGCGTATGTTGCAGGAAGCGGTTGATGCACTTTTCGACAATGGCCGTCATGGCCGCGCGGTCACCGGCGCGGGCAATCGTCCGCTCAAATCGCTCAGCGACATGCTCAAGGGTAAAGGCGGACGTTTCCGTCAGAATTTATTGGGCAAACGCGTCGATTATTCCGGACGTTCCGTCATCGTCATCGGTCCAGAACTCAAACTGCATCAGTGCGGTCTGCCAAAGAAGATGGCGCTCGTATTGTTCGAGCCTTTCATCATTCGGCAGCTGAAGGATCGCGGCTACGTCCACACCGTGCGCAGCGCGAAGAAAATGATCGAGCGCCAGACGCCAGAGGTCTGGGACATTCTTGAAGAAGTGACGAAGGGTCATCCGGTTCTGCTGAACCGCGCACCGACTCTGCACCGCCTGTCGATTCAGGCGTTCGAGCCCCTTCTGATTGAGGGCGAAGCGATCCGTATTCACCCACTCGTCTGCACCGCTTACAATGCCGACTTTGACGGCGACCAGATGGCAGTGCACGTCCCGCTGTCGGTCGAGGCGCAAATGGAAGCGCGCATGCTCATGCTCGCGCCGAACAACATCTTTTCGCCTTCGAGCGGCAAACCGATCACCACTCCTTCGCAGGACATCACCCTGGGCTGCTATTATCTCACGCAAAATCCACGTCGTGCCGCCGGTGCTGCGGCTGAGTCGCGCCTCCCGCTTTTCGATAACCCGACAGAAGTCGAGTTTGCGATGGCGGACGGGGCGATCAAAACACACGACCGCATTCGCTTTAAGAATCCTGACTTCGGCAAAGACACCGTCTATGGCGACAAGGAAACGCGCGTGATCGAGACCACCGCAGGCCGTGTCATCTTCAATCAGATTTGGCCGCAGGGCCTTGGCTTCTTCAACAGGGCTGCTGGCAAGAAACAACTCAGCGACATCATTTGGCGTTGCTACCAGGTTGCCGGACAGCAAGGCACAGTCGAGACACTCGACCGTCTGAAAGAGCTCGGCTTCCGCGAAGCGACCAAGGCCGGCGTCTCCATCGGCATTTCCGACATGATCATTCCGAAGGAGAAAGAGCTTCAGCTCGCTAACGCCTATAAGCAGATCAAGCAGGTCGAGCAGCAATACCGCAAGGGAATCATCACCGATGGCGAGCGTTACAACAAAATCATCGATATCTGGACGCACGCCGGTGACGAAATCTCCAACGTCATGTTCCGCACCCTCGAGCATAACGACGGTCGCAAGGAATTGAACCCGGTTTACCTCATGGTCGATTCCGGCGCGCGCGGTAATCGCCAGCAGGTAAAGCAGCTCGCTGGCATGCGCGGTTTGATGGCAAAGCCCTCCGGTGAAATTATTGAGCGTCCGATCACCTCCAACTTCCGTGAAGGCCTCACCGTGCTCGAGTACTTCATTTCTACTCACGGCGCCCGCAAAGGGTTGGCTGATACCGCACTCAAGACCGCCGACTCCGGTTACCTGACGAGAAAACTGGTCGACGCCTCGCAGGACGTGATCATCAACGAGATCGATTGTGGCACAGTCAACGGCATCACCGTGCGTTCCATCTACGAGGGCGATGAAGAAGTCGTCGATCTCGCATCGCGCATTGTTGGTCGCGTGAGCTGCGAAACCGTGATCGACCCGGTGACAAAAAAGAAAGTCGTCAAGGCAAACCAGCTCATTGACGAACAAATTGCCGGCGCCATCGAAAAGGTCGGCGTCGAACAACTCAAGATCCGCTCCGTTCTCACCTGCGAATGCGGCCGCGGCGTCTGCGCCCATTGCTACGGACGCAACCTCGCGACTGGTCAATTCGTGAAGCTCGGCGAAGCGGTTGGCATCATTGCCGCGCAATCGATTGGTGAACCCGGAACGCAGTTAACAATGCGGACCTTCCACATTGGAGGCACGGCGAGCCAGACTTTCAAACAGCCGATCATCAAGGCGAAGAACGATGCCACCGTGCAATTCAACGATCTGCGCACCGTGCAATCACTCGACGGCAACTGGATCGCGCTTAACAAGAATGCTTCGATCACATTGCATAACGATGAAGGCCGCGAGATCGAGCGCTACAACATCGTGATCGGCTCCGTCATTTCTGTGGCCGACGGCGCCAAAGTGAAGAAGGGCGAGACTTTCGTGCAATGGGATCCTTACAACGTCCCAATCCTCACTGAGAAAAGCGGCAAGGTCGACTTTCGTGACATGATTGCGGGCGTTACGATCAAACGCGAGGTGGACGAAGCGACCGGTCTCATGGGCACGGTCATCATTGAGCATAAGGAAGACTTGCATCCGCAGATCGTCATCGTGGGTGATGACGGCGAAGTCGCCGCGAGCTATTCCATCCCCGCGGGAGCGCACGTCATCGTCGAACCGAATCAGAAGATTCGCGCCGGCGCGTTGCTTGCCAAGACGCCGCGGAAAGTTGCGAAGACCAAAGATATCACCGGCGGTCTGCCGCGCGTCGCGGAGCTCTTCGAGGCGCGCCGCCCGAAAGACGCAGCCGAAATCGCCAAGATCGACGGCATTGTCGAGATGGGCGGAACCGTCCGCGGCAAACGCAAACTCATTCTCAAGGATGCGGAGACGGGCAATGAAGAAGAACACCTCATCCCGCTCGTCAAACACATCATCGTCTTTAAGGGCGACTTTGTCCGAAAAGGCCAGCAGCTGACCGAAGGTCCAATCGTGCCGCACGAAATCCTCGAGGTTTGCGGACCGCAGGATTTGCAGGAGCACCTCGTAAATGAAGTGCAGGAGGTTTACCGCCTCCAAGGTGTGGAGATTAACGACAAGCACATCGAGATCATCGTTAGGCAAATGCTGCGCAAGGTACGGATCACCGATCCGGGCGACACTTCGCTTCTTTGGGGCGATCAGATCGACCGCCTCGACTTCGAAGCGGAAAACAAACGCGTTGTCGATCAGGGCGGCAAGCCGGCGGAAGCAACGCCGGTATTGTTAGGCATCACCAAAGCCTCGCTCGAAACCGACAGCTTCATCAGCGCTGCCTCGTTCCAGGACACCACTCGTGTTCTTACGGAAGCGGCCACGCTGGGCAAGGTCGATAGGCTGCGCGGCTTCAAGGAAAACGTCATCATGGGTCACTTGATTCCGGCCGGCACCGGTTTTCCGGGTCATCGCGAGATCAAACTCGTCGAACTTGGCGAACATGTGGGCGCGCCGCTGATGGAAGAACCGGAAGTTCAGCCCGCTCTCGGCTAATACTGGCTTAACGAGACAAGGCTTTCCGAAACGCCGGGCTGTCGCGAGATGGTCCGGCGTTTTCCTTTTGACCACGCCGCGTGAAGGCGGGATAAAGCCTCATGCTCAACTTGCAACACCTCCGCCATCGCCACGATGCCGTCGGCTACCCTGGCGACTACCGCAGCTAGCCTTGTCGATCGCGACGAAAACCGGTGATGCCGGCGAGACTTCGCTCATGTATGGGCGGCGTGTGTCTAAGACAGATCCGCGGGTCGCAGCCTACGGTTGCATCGACGAGCTGAATGCCGCTCTTGGCCTGGCTCGAGCAGCCGACAACGAGTCACTCGTTTCCGAGCAGATTTTGTCGATCCAGAAGGAGCTGATCACCGTTATGGGCGAGCTGGCGACCGCACCAGAGGATTTGCCGCGCTACCAAAGGGACGGCTTCGGCCTAACGACCTCGGCGATGGTCGATCGGCTGACGGCATGGGTCGAAGACTTGGAAAAAGATAAATCCCTTTACGGCAAAGGCTGGGTTATGCCGGGGAATATTCCAGTCGGCGCCGCGCTCGATTTTGCCCGCACTGTCTGCCGCCGCGCCGAGCGCAAAGTAGCGTCCCTTGATCAATCGAAGCAGACGAATAACGAAATTCTGCGCTACCTCAATCGTCTCTCCGATCTGTGCTGGCTGCTCGCCCGCTTCACCGAGAAGAAGGCCTAACGAGTCATTCCGCGCGCAACGCTTCGATGGGATTGACCTTCGTCGCACGTCGCGCAGGAACGAAGCTGGCGAGGAAAGCGCTGGCCGAAAGAAGCAGGGCGACCGCCAGATAAGTTGCGAGATCAGTCGTGCTCACGCCGTAAAGGAGCGAGGCGAGCAAATGTGTGCCGGTCAGCGCTCCAAAAATTCCAATCGCAACCCCAGCGAGAACGAGCCCAAAACTTTGTCGCAAGATCAACCCGATCATCGCGCTGCGTTGAGCGCCTAACGCCATCCGAATGCCGATCTCGCGCGTGCGTTGCGAGGTGAGAAAAGCCATCACGCCGTAGAGTCCAACCATCGCAAGCAGGAGCGCAGCACCCGCAAAAACGCCAACCATCACGATGCTGAAACGCCGGTCATCGAGCGAGGACGAGATGAGTTGCTCGAGCGTTTCGAACTTAGTTGGCATCTCGGGATTCGCCGCTTGCACCTCGCGCCGTATCGCGCTGATCAACGCGTTCGCTTCACTCCGTGCCCGCACGACATAGGAAAAATCCGATAACGAACCGCGCTGGAAATAGTTCACGTAAACGGTCGGCTGCGGAATCGCATCGAGTGTTTTGTCGCGCACGTCACCCACGACACCAACGACGTTCAGCAAATGCAGATCGCCATCCATGTTTCCAAACTGAATCTGCTTCCCGAGTGGGTCGGCATTTGGAAAATAACGGCGCGCAAGCGATTCGCTGATCACGGCCACGTGCGGATCATCCGGCCCATCGCTTTCCTGGAACGTGCGTCCACGCAGCAGCGGAATTTGCATCGTCGCAAAATAGCCGCCGCTTATCACACGGTGCTGAGCGTCACCGACGCGATCGGTCCCGAGAAGCGTGGCCATTTTTTTCGAGAACTCCTCCATCGAGCTCACCGTCACGCCACCCTCTTCGATCATAAAACGGCCGTTCGATCCGTCGCCACTCATGGGCAAAGCGTCGATGGCGCCAACGCTGCTCACGCCGGGAATACTTTCCAGCCTAACGAGTAGTCGCTGACAAAATTGGGCGCGTTTTCGCTGCGCCGACGCGTCATCCGTATCGGGCAGTGAAATCGTCATCGCCACTGAACTCTGCGGAATGAATCCAGGATTGACCGCGAGGAGTTGTTGAAAACTGCGGCCCAGTAAGCCCGCGCCAACGAGCAGGATCAAAGTGAGCGCGATCTGCCCGATGATGAGTCCGTTGCGCATGCGGCGATTCGCTCGACCCGTGGATCCGCTTCGACCCGCCTCCTGCAAATCGTTCTGCAATTGATAGCGCGAGGTGTGGATCGCCGGCACGAGGCCGAGCGCAATGCCAAGAACGAGCGCAATGCCTAACGAAAAGAAGAGGACCCTCGCATTAATGCCGATGCGACCCACCTGCGGAAGATTTCCGTGATACAAGCCGACAATCAGATCGACACCCCAGATTGACAGCACCGCGCCCAGAGCGGCGCCGCCGAGCGTGAGCAGGAGTGCTTCGAGGATGAACTGTCGCGCCAATTGCGTCCTCGAGGCGCCGAGCGCGGCACGCAACGCGGTCTCCTTCCGGCGGACAGTCGCCCTAACGAGCAGGAGATTGCCGACGTTCGACACCGCAATGAGGAGCAACACGCCCACGGCACCGCACGACACAAACAAAATGCGCCGCACGTCCTGCACACTGCGCTCCCGCAACGGCAATGCCGCAAAACTCACCGCATCGATCTCGCGCCCGTATGTCCGTTTCAATTGCTGACCGATCGTCGCGATGTCCGCGCACGCCTGGTCGAGCGTCACGTCCGTTTTTAGCCGCGCGACCACACACCAGTTGTGACCACTGCGCGATGTGTTGGCAGGATACATTTCCGCCGGATACCAAACATCCACGCCGCTCGGATATTCTGTTCCTGGCGGCATGACACCGATGACGGAGAAGCTACGATTCGCGAAACGTAGTGTTTTTCCGTCGAGACTCTCAGCCGCGCCGAGCTGACGTTTCCAGAATCCGTAACTGACTACCGCAACACCGCCAACGTTTGCGCCCGGGAAAAAGCGACCGCGCACCGGTTGCACACCGAGGGTGCGGAAGAAATCACCCGAGACCGGTGAAGCATTGACGCGCTGCGGTTCATTCCCGCCCGCGATCGCCTGCGTCCAAACCGCGTCACGCGCAATCGCGTCGAAGCTGTGATTGCGCGCCGCGAGATCGTTGTAGTTGGGTTCGCACACCGGCATTCCGTGGCCGCGCTCGTCAAGCTCGCGAATTTCGACCAGTCGATCCGGGTTTGGAAATGGTGCAGGTCGCAGCAGAACGGCATCGACCACACTGAAGGTCGCGGTCGCCGCGCCGAGCCCGAGCGCGAGAGTCAGAATCGCGACAACGGTAAATCCCGGCTGCTTGAGCAGCGAACGTACGGCATAACGAATCTCAAAAGTAGTCACTTTCGCCTAACGAATCATTCCATTCGCAAAGCTTCACCAGGGTTGAGATGCGCTGCCCGCCGCGCAGGAAGCCAGCAGGCCACGAGCGCCGCGGTAAAGAGGAGAAGAGACGCGCCGCCGTAGCTCCACGGATCCGTGCGACCGATGCCATAGAGCGTCGCTTCAAGTGCCCGGGCCAAAGACCAGGCCGCCAGCACCCCGAGCATCAGGCCAATGACAACCGCACGCATTCCTTGCCTAACGACAAGACTGAGAACGCCGCCCGGCGTTGCGCCCAGTGCCAGGCGAATGCCGATTTCCCGCATTCTTTGCGCAACGCCAAAGGCAACCACGCCATACAAGCCTGACGCCGCCAAGAGCAGTGCAAAGCAGGAGAAAAAGCCGAGCAGCCATGCGCGAAGACGCGGTTGCCAGAGAGAATCAGCCAGTCCGTCTTCAAGCGAGACCGCGTTAAATACCCCAACCTCCGGCGCGACCATGGCGATCTCGTGGCGCAGCGTCGGGAAAAAGCTAAGGGGATTTTCCTCGGCTTCTGGCCGCAGCCGCACGAGGTAATGCATCTGCTTCCAGGCAAGTTGAAGTGTTGGTTTGTAAATATCGGGACCGGGCTGCGTGGCAAGCGATTGGTGACGGATGTTGCCGACCACGCCGATAATCGTCATCCATTCTTCGTGGTCGTCGTTGCTGAAGGCGCCAAAACGTATCTTGCGCCCGATCGGATCGCGCCCGGGCCAAAGGGTTCGCGCGAGCTCCTGGCTGATAACGCAAACGAGCGGCGCCCCGAGATGGTCGCGCGTATCGAACACCCGGCCGCGCAAGAGCGGAATGCGGAGGAGGCGAAAGTAATCCGCACTTACCGTCTGAAAATTCGCGCGTGAATTGAGACTCTGCTCCGTGGCGGACTGACCTTCGCCGGTAAATTCAATCCGATTCCACGGATGCTGCGCGATGAACGGCGGACTGTTGTTTGCCGCCACCGCGTCGACCGAGGGGAGCGCTGCGATGCGATCGATGATGCGCTGATAACGGTCGATTCTGGTTTGGGCCGATTCGCCGCTATCCCAGGTTGGGTTGATCTCCATCATCAGAACACGATGCGGATCGAAACCCGGATTTACCTCGCTCAATTTCGTTAGGCTGCGCAGAACAAGGCCGGCGCTGATGAGAAGCGTAAGAGAGAGTGCCACCTGCAAAATGGTCAGGAATTCGCGGGTCTGGGCACCAGCCCGGTCGCTACTCGTGCGAACTCCGCCTGTCTTTAAGGCATGAGTTGCATCCGCGCCCATTGCTTTTCGCGCCGGCAAAAATCCGGCGAGCAGCGCGGCAGCCGTCGTAACGACTAGGCTCGCGAGCAGCACCACACCATTGACGTCAAAATGCACCCAGAATGGCAGCTCAATGGGAATGAGACGCCGAATGAGATCGGTGAGCCAAAACGCCAGTGCCGCACCCGCTCCCGCGCCAACCAAAGTAAGAAGAGCGCTCTCTGTGAAAAGTTGCCGGGCCAGTTGTGCCCGACTCGCGCCCAGGGCCGAGCGAATGGCCAATTCGCGCTCACGCGTCGTAGCGCGGGTGAGAAGGAGCTGGCTGACGTTGAGACAACCGAGAAGAAGAATGCCACCACAGGCCGCGAGCAATAAGACTAACGATGACTGCACGTCGCCCGTCCACGGCGCACGCAACGGCACGACCGCACTAACAACCTCGTGGTTTGCCTCTGGATATTTTTGTGCGAGCCGTGCCGCGATGATCTGCATCTCCGCTTGCGCCTGGGCTATCGTCACCCTTGGGTTGAGCCGCGCGATCGCCTGATCTGCTCGCCAGGCGCGCCCGCCGGCTTTGCCAAAGAAGGGTGCCATCGGAATCCAAATGTCGGATTGCGAGGGAAATTGAAAGCCGGGAGGCATCACTCCGACGACCGTACGCGGTTCGCCGTCCAGCCTGACGACGCGACCGATAACGCTCGAGTCACTCCCGAAGTCACGCTCCCAAAGCCGATGACTGATGAGCATGACGCGCGGCGCGCCTGGATCATCGTCCGAGCTCGTTAGGCCACGGCCGAGAACCGGATCAACACCGAGGATAGCGAAGAGATTCCAGGTTGTAAAAGTGGTCTTGAGCGTCTCGATCGGCCCGCGGCTGGCCTCGAGGTTGCCGTTCCAGCGCAGATTGAAATAGGCCAAATCGGAGAAGCTGCGCGCCTGCTCGCGCCAATCTTCAAAATCGAAATAATTGACGCCGAGATCCGCACCAGAATGCGCCTGGCGGGATTGCAATTGTACGAGCTGCTCCGGATTCCTGTAAGGTAAAGGACGGAGGAGAAAGCCGTAAAAGACCCCGAACATCGCCGTGGTCACGCCGATTCCAAAGGTGAGCACAATGACGGCAGCGAAGGTGAAGCTGGGCGATTTCCAGAGTTGTCGAATGGCATAACGAAAATCGCTGGGCATAACGATCACTCGGCACGAAGAGCGTCGATTGGATTCACGAGCATGGCGCGTCGCGCTGGCAGGAGACAGGCGATAAGGCCGACAATCCCGAGCAACGCGGCGGTGCCGGCGAGAAAGAGCGGATTGGTAGCAGAAACTTCATAGAGTTGGGTGGCCATTAAACGCCCGAGGAAGAGTGCGGCCGCGAGCCCCACGAGGAGCCCAAGCACCACCGGCGCCATTCCCTGCCTGACGACCAGGCCGAGCACGTCGCGGGTCTGCGCGCCGAGCGCCATGCGGACCCCGATCTCGCTCGTGCGCTGTTCGACCGTATAAGCGACTGCGCCGTAAATGCCAACCGTCGCGAGAAGGAACGCGATGGCGGCGAACCCTCCGAGCAAAGCCATCGTCAGGCGGCGCTGGCCTAACGATTGATCGACGATCGTTTCCACGCTGTTGGGCTGGATGAGCGGCAAGCCGCCATCAATCCGACTGAGTGCGTTCTTCACCAAACGCGTCGTCGCCTCGATCGAACCGTGACTTCGTACTACCGCAAACATGTAGGGCGAGGTGCGTTGCGCGAAGGCTCGGTAAAACTCCACGTCGTTCGTTTGGTCGAGTCGGAGCGAGCGAACGTCCCCAGCCACGCCTATAATCTCGGTCCGGACGCCCATGTTGTTGTCAGTCCCGAAGAGCATCGATTTCCCGATTGGGTTTTCGTTAGAGAAAAGACGGCGCGCGGTCGATTTACTCAGAATAACGACCGGTGGTTTGTCGATTCCATCATGCTCGTTGAAATCGCGTCCGGCCAGCAGCGGAATACCAAGGATCTGCAAGAGCCCCGGGCTCACCGCCCTCGTTAGGCCAAGCGGGCGTTGATTCATGGGAAGCGGATTGCCGTCCGTTCGCGAGTAGGGCGACTCGCTCGACGAACCGGTCAAGGGCAGACCATCCGTAAGAGCGGCGGCTTCGACACCGGGTGTGGTTCGCAGCTCGTTTTGAAGGCGTTCCGCGAAGCGTGCGATCGCTGCGCTGTCCGTGTAACGCGTGCCCGGAAGACCAACAATCGCACTCCATAAGCCTTTTGGATTGAAGCCGGCTTCTTGATTACTCAGGCGAATGAAACTTGCGATGAGCAAGGCGGCGCCCGCCAACAACACGACAGACAAACCAACCTGCGCTGCAACTAGTCCGCGGCGAAAACGGTGCTGATTTTTACTCCCACTCACCGCGCGACCGCCTTCCTTCAAGCCGCCGACCAGATCAGCGCGGGAACTTTGCCAGGCCGGATATAGACCCATAAGAAATCCAGTAAGAAGCGAGAGGGCGACAGTAAAAATGAGAACTGGGGCATTGAGTCCGAGCGATTTTTCCACAGGCAAAGCATCGGCCGCCAGGTTTGGCACTGCGGAGACAAGCCAAAGGGCCAGGGCGATGCCGACGACACCGGCAATCAGGCTGACGAGCATGCTTTCAAAAACAAATAGCCTAACGACTCCGGGGCGCGACGCGCCCAGGGCCATGCGGAGAGCGATCTCGCGGCGACGTCCGCTGAAACGAACGAGCAAGAGATTGGCCACATTGCTACAGGCGATGAGTAAGACCGCCGCGACTGCCGCGAGCAGAAGGACAAAGGGATCACGCAACGTGCCGAGTGCATTTTGCGACGCGGTGACAAGAACGGGTGCCCAAGTGTTATCCGCATTATCCGGCCACTGCGCGCGATAGCTTTGCGCGAGGATCGGCATCGCGGCGCCCGCCTGTGCCATCGTTAGGCCGGGCTTGAGGCGGCCGACAACGCGCAAATAACTGAGGCCACGCATGAGTCGTTCGCGCGGGTAGCCTTGGAGTTCGAAGGGCTTGGTTGTAAAAATTGCCGCGTCCGGTCCAAACCAGGCAACAGGTGGTTTGCGAATCACTCCCACGACTGTCGTAGGAAGACCATTCAAGGTCAGGCTGCGACCGATGACATTGGGATCCGACCCCAGTTGCTTACGCCAAAAGGCATCGGTGATAATTGCGACGTCGCCTTTCTCTTCTTCCTCGGGACGAAAGTACCGGCCGAGAATCGGTTGAATGCCTAACGTTTGGAAATAGTTCGCGGTAAGATGGCCACCAAAAACCTGTAGCGGATCGCCCGCGCCGGTGAGGATATAGGTTGTACCGGTGTCGGCCGCGATGTTGGAAAAAATGGTCTGGCTATCGCGAAAATGCCAGAAGCGGGGCACCGACATCGACAGGTGTTCAAGGTTTCGTTCCTTCGCTTCCGCCTCGATGACAACCAGGCGATCTGGATTTTCGAACGCCAGACCGTGCAGAAAAAGAGCGTCGATCAGGCTGAAGATCGCCGTGTTCACACCGATCCCGAGTGCGAGCGTGATGATGGCAAGGAGACTGAAGCCGGGAGACTTCAGGAGTTGACGAAAAGCGAAGCGGAAGTCGTTCATCGTCGCAGTATGTTCGTTAGGCGAAATGGCTATTCATAGTGAAGGGCAATCACGGGGTTGATCTTCATGGCCCGACGCGCCGGCACGAAGGCCGCGAGAAGTGCCGCGCCAGCAAGAAGTAAAATCACTGCGGCATAGGTGATCAGGTCGCTTGTGCCGACGCCGAAAAGTAGCGCACTGAGCAGGCGAGTCGCGCCGAAGGCACAAAAAACTCCGATCCCGATGCCGATCGTCGCCATTGCCAGGCTTTGGCGCAGGATCATCGTCAGCATCTGGCGTTGCTGTGCCCCGAGTGCCATACGGATGCCAATTTCTTTTGTTCGCTGGGTGACGTTATACGCGATCACGCCATAGATGCCGATGGCAGCAAGCAGGATGGCAACCGTGGCAAAGGCCCCGAGAAGCAGGGTGTTGAAGCGTGCCTGCGCGAGCGTGCGGCCGAGCAGTTGCGGAAGTGGCGTGATTATCGGGACGAACTGCTGCGCGTCGACCGCACGCACGACACGGCGAATCGCGTTCTCGATTTCGTTAGGCGCAGGTTCACGCGTGCGCACGACAATGTCCATATAACGGTCCGGATCTTGCGCGAAGGGAATGTAAAATTCCGCCCTGGGCGGTTCCGCGAGGCTGTCGTGTTTTGAGCTTCCGACTACGCCAACGATCTCGCGAATGGTTTTTCCGGAGCCAATTCTTACCCGCTGCCCGAGCGGATTTCCCTTTCCCAAATAGCCCTTCGCGAACGCCTCGTTCACCATGATGACTGGCGGCGAATCCGCCTGGTCGCGCTCGTTGAAGGTGCGGCCGCGCAGCAGCGGAATGCGCATTGTGCGAAAATAATTTCCATCGATCGTCAGGTGCGACGCGCTGGGTTCCATTCCCGGCGCCGCCGCAGGCTGCCCAATGATTGCGAAACTCGTGCTTTGGCTGTTCTCGCTGAACGGTACAGGCGAAACCATTCCGACATCCTGGACTCCGGGAAGGGAAGCAAGTCTCGACAAAAGTTTGTCGAAGAATTGGATCTGTTGCGTCGGCTCACCGTAGCGTGCCTTTGGCAGCGACTGCCAGAAAGTGAGCACTCCGCGCGGTTCAAACCCTGGTTGTACTCCGCGCAATTCCGCAAAGCTGCGCATGAGCAAACCGGCACCCACCAAAAGGACCAACGAAAGCGCAAATTGCGAGACCACAAACGCGGCGCGGAGCCGATGACTGCGCTTGCCGGTGGTGGATCCTCGCGCGGCCTCCTTGAGCGATTGCTCGACCTGCGGACGCGACACCTGCATCGCCGGGACAAGCCCAAAAACCAGACTGGTGAGGAGCGCGATGCCGAACGTGAACGCAACAACGACGCCGTTTACGCCGATCTCTTTCAACCGTGGCAGATCCGACGGCCCCAGCGCGACGAGCGCTTCCGTGCACCACGAGGCGAGGACTAACCCCGCGCCGCCGCCGAGGAGCGCGAGAAGCAGCGTCTCCAGGAGAAGCTGCCTAACGATTTGAAATCGGCTCGCCCCCAGCGCAGCTCGAATCGCGATCTCGCGCTCGCGGATTGCGCCGCGGGCGAGGAAAAGATTCGCCACATTCGCGCAGGCAATCAGCAGCACGAGAGCGACCGCCGCGCTGAGCACGAGTAACGCTGGCCGCACGTCGCCAACCACATCCGCCTGGAGATCAACCACGCGCTCGGTGCGGCCGGAATTCGTGTCAGGATATTGACGAGCCAGTTGAGCGGCGATCGTCCCTAAATCCGCCCTGGCCGTGCGCAAGTTTACCCCGGGTTTCAGGCAGCCGACTATCGAGAGAAAGTGCGAACCTCGGCGCAAGATCGGTTCGGGGTAAAGCTGCGGAAGCGGAGCGAGATAATCCACCTTCTCGGCTTGGACGGGAAATTTCCAACCCCGGGGCATGACGCCGGTGATTGTGGCAGGATGACCGGATACTGTGACCCTTTTCCCCAGCACATGCGGATCGGCTGCGAAACGGCGCTGCCAAAACGAATAACTCAGCACGACCACGCGCTCTGCCTCGGGCTTTTCATCAGCGCGCGAAAATCCGCGACCAAAAAACGGTGGCGTCCCGAGCACTGAAAAGATATCTGAGGTCACAGCGAGCCCTGGAACATCCTCCGATTCGTCGCCCGTTCCCCAGATAACGGAGGCGTCGGAGTACGCCGCTATCCCCGCGAAGGTGTGATTCTGAGCGCGCAGATCGAGGTAATCGGGATACGAGTGCACCTGCCGCTCCTCTCCGGGATGCTGCGGCGCGGTCTCCCAGACCATCGTTAGTCGATCGGCCTGAGGAAAGGGCAGCGACCGCAGGAGGACTGTCTCGATAACGCTGAAGATGGCCGAATTCGCGCCTATCCCGAGAGCGAGCGTGGCAAGCGCAACGAGAGTGAACGCAGGCGACTTGAGCAATTGCCGGAATGCATAACGGAGATCATTCATAGGATTGTTAGGCAGATAAATTCGCAACGCCGACCCTGCATCATGGTCATTCGTGACGCAGCGCTTCGATTGGGTTGACTTGCGTGGCGCGGAATGCCGGGATGAGGCATGCAATCAATGCCACGCTGCCGAGGACAACTGTAAGGGCGGCGAACGTTGGCGGATCGGCCGTACCCACGCCATAGAGCAAACTTTTCATCAGACGGGTGAGAGCGAAGGCACCGGCCAGACCTGCACCGATCCCGAGCGCGACAAAGCGCATCCCTTCCTGCACAACGAGGCGAAGCACATCCCGTCGTTGCGCACCGAGCGCCAGGCGGATTCCAAGTTCGCGTGTCCGCTGCGCGACCGAGTATGAGATCACGCCGTACAAACCGACAGTTGCCAATACCAAAGCGACACCGGCAAAAATCGCCAGCAACACCACAGTGAAACGCCTTTGCTGCAGCGAGCGATCAATAAAATCCTGCATCGTGCGCGGCTGGCCGAGTGGGACATTGCGGTCCACGCTCGAGACTGCTTTCCGCGCATTCGACAGGAGCACGAGCGGATCCTCCAGCTCGGTCCGGATCCCGACGAAGACGCTTGGCCACATGCCCTGGCCCAACGGCTGGTAGATCTCCGGACGCGGCTGACGATCGAGCGCGAAGTGCCGCACATTGCCGACTACGCCGACGATCTGCATCGAAATGCTGTTCGGCCCGAAGTTGGTGATCACTTTGCCGAGCGGATCTTCCCCTGGGAAAAAGGCGCGCGCCGCCGCTTCGTTGATGATCGCGACCAAAGGCGCGTCCTTCACATCGTGCGCATCGAAGTTCCGGCCGCGCAAAAGCGGAATGCCGAGCGTTTTAAAATAATCCGGCGTCGCGATGCGAATGTCGGCGTCGTAATCCGACTTGCCACCGCCGATACGAAATGAGCGCGCGCTGTTACCACCTGAGAGTGGAAGCCGGCTTACCGCACCGACATTTTTCGCTCCCGGCATTTCGCGCAAACGCGCGAGCGTCTGCTCGTAAAAGGCAGCCTGTCGCTCCGCCGGCCATCGCGCCGGCGCACCAAGGTTGAAGATGAGCAAATGATCGCTGCGAAATCCTGGATCAACCGCGGCGAGGTTGGCAAAACTTCGCACGAGAAGCCCCGCTCCAATGAGCAGCACAAGCGAGAGCGCCACCTCCAGAGCGATGAGGATGGCGCGGCTGTGACCGCTGCTGGCCGTGCCTCGTTCGCCCTGATTCAAGGCAACTGCGGGCGTGGCGGAAGAAGCGCTCAACGCTGGAGCGAGACCGAACAGAATTCCGGTAAGAACAGAGATTGCGAGACTAAAGACGAGCACTTCGCCGTTCAGTCCTATGCCCTTGAAGGCGGTGAGATGTGGCGGGCCAATCGAGAGCAATAGCGGAATCGCCCAGCCCGCCAGCATCACCCCTAACGAACCGCCGAGCACTGCCAGGACGACGCTTTCGGTGAGCAATTGCCTAACGATGCGAGCGCGACTGGCTCCCAGCGCCGCGCGAATGGAGATTTCCCGGGAACGCAGCGTGGCTCGAGTCAGGAGGAGATTTGCCACGTTCACGCAGCCGATGAGCAGAAGGGCGCCGACTGCGGCTGCCAGGAGAAGCAAGACCGGACGAAGCGAACCGATCGCGTCCTCATGCAGCGGTGTAAGTCGAATGCCCGTGTCGTTATCGCTGTCCGGGTACTGCTTTTGCAGGCGCAACGAGATCGCATTCAGCTGCGTGGCAGCTCGCTCGAGGGAGACGCCGTGCTTCAGCCGCGCCCAAACGTCAAGGTACGTGCTGTCACGGATAAGGCGCGGATCTTGATGAAGCCGCAGCGAGTTTGGTGGAACTCCGAAGGGCGAAGGCACCCAAACCTCACCGTAATCGTCCGGCGAAAAATTCGACGGCATTACGCCCACGATTGTGCGCGGTTCGCCATCGAGCATGAGCTCGCGGCCGATAATCGCTTTCTCCGATCCATAGCGGCGCGCCCACAATTGCGCACCAAGGACCACAACGTGATCGCCCGCCAACGTGTCATCCGAGGGCAGAAGGGTGCGCCCAAGCAGTGGGTGCACTTGGAAAAGACGAAAGAAATTTGCGGTCGTGTGCGTGACTCGAATGCGCTCAGGTTGATCGCCGCCGGTAATGTCCGCTTGTGCGCCCGAAGCAGCAGCCATCTCGGAAAAAACATCGTTCTGCGCGCGCCAATCGAGATAATTAGCGGGCGAGGAGGCTTCCTGCGAAATACCAGTGCTGCGAGTCGTTTGCGTGACGGTGAGAATTTCTTCGGACTTCGGATAAGGCAGAGGATGCAAAAGGACGCCGTCGATCACGCTGAAGATGGCCGTGCTCGCAGCAATCCCGAGCGCGAGGGTAAGAATCGCAACCAGGCTGAAACCGGGTGTCTTGAAGAGAATGCGAAAGGCGTAGCGAAGATCGTTAGGTATCATTTCGGAGATTTCGTTGATCTGTCATTCGTTAGGCAAAACTCATTCGTAGCGCAGGGCCACAATTGGATCGACCCGAGTGGCCCGCCGCGCCGGGAACCAGCAGGCAACCAGAGTGACGACGGCAAGCGCAGCGAAAGCCGTCAGCAACGCCGCGAGATCAAGGCCGCTGACATCGTAGAGCAGGCTCGTCAGCGCGCGGCCCACTCCAATCGCGCCAAGGAAGCCTAACAACATCCCGATCCCGACCAGCGCCAATCCTCGTCCGAGAGCGAGTCGAAAAACATTTTCCCGCGGCGCACCGAGCGCGAGACGAATCCCAAACTCGCGCGTCCGCTGGGTGACTGCGATCGCCATCACGCCATAAAGGCCGACGCTGGCCAGAACAAGGGCGAGCGCGGCGAAGGCTCCGAGCAACGTCATCGTTAGGCGGCGTGTCGCGAGCGCGTCGCCGATGTTTTGTTCCATGGTCGCAATCGCCGCCACGGGTTGATCAGGATCGAGGCTTTGAATTGCCTTCACGATCGCAGGCGCGAGCGCCGCCGGATCCGCGAGCGAAGTGCGAACAAGGAGGTTGTTGTCGGTCGGGACAACCTGATCGACCACAAAATATTGCTGCGGCAAGGCGAGCCGATCGAAATCATCCCCCGGGGTATCGCTGCGCACCCAGGGCACCACGCCGACAATCGTTAGGGGAGGTGCATTGTCCGCTTCGTTTTGGTTATCGTCGATGTGACGACCGATCGCGTCTTGATTCGGGAAATAGCGCCTCGCGAAACTCTCGTCGATGATCACTGCGTGCGGCTGATGCGGCTTATCTTCCGCTGTAAAATCGCGGCCGCGCAGGAGCGGCATTTTCATGAGCTTGAAGTAATCCCGCGAGACGATGTTGACCTCGGCAGAAGGTTCGTGTCCAGGTTTGCTCGGCGGTGTCCCGGTGAGGTGAAAGGTGCTGTCCCACTCGTTGTTATCAAAGGGAATGTTCTCGCCTACCGCCGCCAGGGCGACACCCGGCACAGCACGGACGCGCTCGATCATTTGCTCCCAAAACGTCCGGCGTTTGTCGCTCGAATTGTAACGCGCTTCGGGCAGCGAAAGACTCATCACGAGGACGTTTTTGGGCTCGAAACCGAGCGGCGCATTCTCCGATCGCCAGAAGCTTTTCAACGTCAGGCCGGCACCCGCGAGCAGGATGAGAGCGAGCGCAACCTGCGTGATGACAAGCGCACTCCGCGCGCGCTGTCGGCCTGCACTGTCGCTGCCGCCGCGGCTGCCCGCTTCATTTAAGTCGCCCGACAGGGTGGCGAGCCTTGAAACCCGCCAGGCGGGCCAGACGCCGACGAGAACCCCCGAAAACAACGCAACTGCGCTGGCAAAAAGCAGCGTTGAAATATCGAGTCTTGTCTGTTGAAAACGTAAAACGTGCTGCGGACTCAGGGCATGAATCAGGTCGATGCTCCAGACCGCGATGAGCAGGCCGGCCGCACCGCCGGCCAGCCCAAGTAGCGTACTTTCGATGAGAAGCAGTCGCATCAACCGCCAACGGCTCGCACCCATCGCCGCGCGGACTGCCAATTCTTTCCCGCGCGAAAGTGCGCGGGCCAATTGCAGGTTGGCAACATTCGCGCAGGCGATGAGAAGCACACAGGCGACCGCGGCCAGGAGCAGGTTCAGACTTGATCGATATTCGCCGATCGTCGCTTCAAGTAGCGGTTTGGCGTTGATGGAGCGGCCGGAATTCGTTGCGGGATAACGACTCGTTAGTCGGCCTGCCACAGTGCCGAGATCAGCCCGGGCTTGCTCGAGTGTCGCGTCGCTTTTCAACCGGCCGAGCGCGGAAAACCCGGGGTGATTATCGCGCTGCAAGACGAACTTATCCTTGCGCAGATCGCCTAACGGAATGAAAACGTGCGCGGTGCGCATGAGCTGCATGTCGTTAGGCAAAACCCCCACGATTTCCCGCGGCACAGTATCGACCACCAGTTGTTGCCCGAGCACTTTCGGTGAGCCGCCAAACCGCCGGTGCCAGAGGCTTTCGCTGATGAGCGCGACCTTCGGCCCCCCCGGCACATCGTCCCTTTCACTAAAATCGCGGCCGAGGATTGGTCTCAATCCGAGAACACGCACCGTATTCCAAGTCATCAGGCCGGAGTTGACGCGCTCCGGCGGGCTCGCGTTGCCCGGGCTCGATAAGTTGACCGCGTCACGTCGATAGAGCGCGAGATCGGTGAAGGTCTGCTGTTGCGCGCGCCAATCGAGATAGTTCGGATAACTGACCGAGCCGGAATCGAAGATCGGCATTTTTTCGCGCAGAAGAATGAGACGGTCCGGCTCGGGATAGGGCAAGGGGCGCAGCAGCACGGCTTCGATGACGCTGAAAATCGCGGTATTGGCGCCGATGCCGAGGGCAAGAGCGACGATGGCGATGATACTAAAAGCCGGAGACTTGATCAGCATGCGAATGGCGTAGCGGAGATCGGTCATAAACCAGAATGCGTTGGCAGCGTGGCGGAAGGTGGATTCTCGTTAGGCAGAAAAAATGAACGGTCGCGCTCAAACTGGACGCGCACTCTATTTTGCAATTCGTTAGGCATCGTGCTCATCATTCGGCATGCAAGATGGTGATGGGATCGACCCGGGAAGCGCGGCGTGCCGGAATCCAGCAGGCGCCAAGCGCGGTCAGCGCCAGAAGACCGGTCACGCTCAAATAGATCGCGGGATCGAGTCCGCTGGTTTCAAAGAGAAAACTGCGCAGCAGACGCGAGACCAGGAGGGCGCCGGCAAGACCGATTGCCAGGCCAACGAGCAGAAGTCCCATTCCCTGGCTGAGGATGAGCTTGCGAATATGGGAGCGCGGCGCGCCGAGCGCGAGGCGAATTCCAATTTCGCGCAACCGCCGCAGCGCGCTGTAGGAAAGCACACCGTAAAGGCCCACCATCGAAAGCAGCAGTGCCAATCCCGCAAAGATAAACAGCAGCGTGCTGATGAAACGCGAAGCCGCCCAGGTTTCGGCGACTCGATCGACCATCGAGCGAATCTCGTAAACCGGCTGAACCGGATCGACGGACGCGACGGCGCGCCGAATTGATTCCGCGAGCGAGGCGGGCGCAACCGTGCTTCGCACAAGCAGGACGAAGTTGGTTCGCTCGACCTGCGTCTGCGGAAAATAGGCGATTGGAAGGGACGAGATCTGATCGAAGCCGCGCAGTTTCATCCGCGCGACCACGCCGACGATTTGGAAAAAACGCGGCTTGCCGAGATCGTCCGGATCGATTCGCAGGCGTTTGCCGATCGGATTTTCCCCGGGGAAAAACTGTTCCGCGACGGATTGATCGACAATCACGACCAAAGGCGAAGCTGCGGTGTCGCGTCGATCGAAAACACGCCCGCGCAAGAGAGTGCCTTTGAGCGTCGCAAAATAATCTCCCCTAACGATCTCGGTATCGGCCGAAATTTCCTGACCCGGCGGTGGTTCGGGCGCGCCTTCACGCAAGATGTTGGTTTGCCACCCGGCCATCATCGGTGGATTCGAGCTCAGCGCCGCAGCCGTCACTCCCGGAAGCGCGCGGACGCGCTCGAGGAGGCGATCGGAAAATTGGACCACTTTCTCTTTGCTCGAGTAGACGCGAAACGGCAGATCGAGGCGCGCAGTCAACACACCGCGCGGCTCATAGCCGAGGGAGATGGATTGCGCGTGGGCGAAACTTTTCAGAACGAGGCCAGCGGCGCTCAGGAGCATGAGCGTGAGGGCGATTTCGCCAACGATGAGCCAGTTGCGCGTGCGTCGCGCGCCGCGGGAATCGGAGCTGCCCCGCGCCCCAGCATTGAGGGCGAGCTGCACGTCTGCCTTTGCCGCGAGGCGTGCTGGCCAAAGGCCAAAGAGAAAATTCGTGCCGAGCGCAAGCCCGAGCGTGAAAAGCAAAACCCATCCGTCGACCCGCACCTCATCGAGTCGCGGAATTTGCTGGGGGCTGAGCGCAATGATGGCGTCCCGACCCCAGAACGCGACAAGGAATCCGCCGAACCCACCGAGAAGAGCAAGAGCAAGGCTTTCCACAAGAAGCTGCCTAACGATTTGGGAACGGCTCGCGCCGAGCGCCGCCCGGACAGCAAACTCTCGTGCCCGACCGGCGCCCCGGGCCGCGAGCAGGTTAGCCAGGTTTGCGCAGGCGATGAGCAGCACAAGCCCAACCGCGCCGAGGAGAAGAACGAGATTTTCGCGGTACGATCCGACGCGATTTTCGAGCAAAGGAGTGACCGCCGCGCCGACCGAGGTATTGGTCTCGGGAAATTTTTTCGCAAGATCGGCGGCGATCGCTCTCATTTGCCCGCGAGCCTGTTCGACCGTGATGCCTTTTTTTAACCTGCCCCAGGCATAGAGACCGGGGTGGCTCATCCGATCCCAGCCGCTCGGGACGCGTCTCATGAACGGCACCCAAACGTCGACTTCGGTCGGCGCCGACATCTGCGACGGCATCACCCCGATGACCTCGTAGAGTTGGTTGTGCAGGTTGATCGAGCGGCCCAGCACCGCCGGCGAACGCTGAAATGCGCGCTGCCACAGGCCGTCGCTAATCACGACCAGCGCCGGACCGCCACGCCGGTCTTCCTGCTCGTTAAAAACGCGGCCGATTTCCGGCATCAGCCCGATGACCCGGAAGAAGTTGGCCGACACGACGGCGCCCGAAACCCGTTCCGCTTCGCGACCCTCGATTCCGCTCAGGTTAAACGACTCGCGCCGGCTGACGGCAAGCTGCTCGAAAACGGTGTTGAGTCGTTGCCAGTCAAGAAAATCGAACCACGAGATGGAGATGAAAGGCTGGGTCGAATCCGTTTCGTTGAGGTAAACGATCTTGTTTGCTTCCGGAAATGGGAGGGGGCGCAGGAGGACCGCATTGATCACACTGAAGATGGCGCTGTTGGCGCCGATGCCGAGCGACAGGGTGAGGACTGCTACCGCGGTGAATCCGGGGGATTTGAAGAGCTGGCGAATGGCAAAGGTAAAATCGTTCATAAGGTTAATCGGCACGCAATGCGGTCATCGGTTCCAGGCTGCTCGCTCTCCGCGCGGGTACGACGCAGGCGAGCAGCGCGACCACGCCGAGCGCGAGCGACCAGGCGACAAAAGTGAAAGGATCGGTTGTGCTCACTCCAAAAAGGAGACTCGCCATCACTCGGGTAAACGCGATTGAAGCGACCAGACCGGTCGCCACTCCGATGAAGACGAAGCGCATTCCTTCGCGGACGACAAGGTTGAGGAGGTCGCGGCGTTGCGCACCAAGAGCGAGCCGAATGCCCAACTCGCGTGTTCGTTGCGCAACCGAATAGGAAATCACGCCGTAGAGCCCGATCGTGGCAAGGAGAACCGCCAGACCGGCGAAAACGCCAAGGAGAAAAAGGGCGAAGCGGCGCAGCGCCGTCGAGTCGCTGAGCAGCTGCTCCATGGTGGCGATCTTGAACGGGGCCTGCTCTGGATCGAGCGCCAGAATTTGATGACGAACAGTGTTGATCATCTTCCCGGGATCGCTTTGCGTCCGGACGACAAGCGTCATCGCCGAAGAGGGAAACTGCGGGAGCGGCTCGTAGAGCGCCATCGTTCCAGGCCGGTCGAGACCGTATTGTTTCACGTCGCCGACCACCCCGACGATCATGCGCCAGGGCTCTTGCGCTTCATTGCGATCCAACCGGACGCGTTTGCCGACAGCGCTCTCGTTAGGCCAAAACCTCCTCGCCAGGCTCTCGCTCACGAGCACGACGAACGGCGAGTCCGAGTGATCGCGCTCGCTCAAGATCCGGCCGGCACGCAACGGCACCGCCAGGGCGCGGAGGTAATTCGGCGTCACGGCATAATTATCTACCTCTGGCTGTTCCCCCGGTCGCTGCGGTTGACCTTCGATCTGAATTGTCCGGCGATCGAAATTATCGCTCGCCGGGAGCACGCTGGTTAGGCCGGCGGCCGCGATTCCTGGGAGCATTTGCAGCCGCTGCCCCAGTCGCTGATAAAACGCGAGGTAATCCGCCGTTCGCGGATACTTTGCAGCCGGGAGCCAGACATTCATCGTAAGCAGATGCGCGGGGTCAAAACCGGGATCGACCTGCTGCAGACGCCGCATGCTCTTGAGCAAGAGGCCGGCGCCGATGAGCAGCACCATGGCCAGTGCTACTTCAATGACCACGAGCGAGCTGCGCAAAGAGCTGCGAGTCGAGACCGCGCCGGGCGAACGTCCGGCATCGTTCAGCGCTCGGCTTAAATCGCCCCGGCCAGCGCGCCAGGCCGCGACCAGACCGAGAAAAACCCCCGCGCCTAACGAGATGCCGAAGGTGAAGACGAGCACTCTCGCATCCACGGGAATCCCGCCGAGGTGCGGAAAAAAGCGCGCCCCAATGTGTTCGAGCAAGGTCGTGCTCCAGGCCGCGATGAGCAGGCCGAGTGCCCCGCCTAACGAAGTCAGCAGCACGCCTTCCGTCAGAAATTGCCGCGCGAGATCGCCACGGCTGGCACCCAGAGCCGCGCGAATGGCCACCTCTCTTTGTCGTCCCATGGTGCGGGCGAGGAGAAGATTGCCCACGTTGGCGCAGGCGATGAGCAGGAGAAAACCGACAGCTCCGAAGAGCAGAACCAGCACTGGCCGCACCGGACCGACGAGATCATCGCGCAATGAAACCAGACGCACGCCGGTTGCGGTGTTGGACTCTGGATGTTCTTGCTCCAGCTGGCGCGCGATGAGCGTCATTTCGGTTTGAGCCTGCGCGAAGGTCACGCCCGACTTAAGGCGCGCGATGGCGCGGAGATGGCGGCCCGACCTTTCCTTCTCGTTAGGCGGCTCGGCTACCGGCCGGTAAAATTCGGCTGGACGCTCGAGCAGACCGGCAGGGAGCGAGCGGAAATTCTCCGGCATCACGCCAATCACGGTGTAGGGATGTCCGCTGAGAGAAATTTTCCGGCCAATCACATCCCTCACGCCGCCCAGGCGACGCTGCCACATTCCGTAGGAGAGAACGGCAACATTGTCTTTTCCCTCTTCCTGCTCTTCGGCGTCGAACACTCGGCCGAGCAGCGGCCGCGCGCCCATTACCTTGAAAAAATCGTCGCCTACCTGCGCGCCGGCAACCCGTTCCGGTTCGCCCTGCCCAACGAGAATCGGACGGAAATTTGCGTAGGTCGAGATTGCGGCAAAAGCATGGCTCCGCGCGCGCCAGTCCGCGACATCGGTAGACGAAACCTGACCGCGATGGAGACCTTGCTTAGACGCGTCGCCCCAGACAAGAACGATGCGATCCGCCTGCGGATAAGGCAGCGCCTTAAGCAGAACGGCGTTGATCACGCTGAAGATGGCGCTGTTGGCGCCGATGCCTAAGGACAGGGTGAGAACGGCAACCGCGGTGAATCCAGGGGACTTGAAGAGCTGGCGAACGGCGTAGCGGAGATCACTCATGAGCTAGCACCAGCCTCGGAGTTGCAGCATTCTCGGTCTTGTTCGGCGGAAAAAAGGATCAACCCCGCGAGCCGCGAACTCGCCCTACCCCCCGTTTGCCTTGCCTTACGCGTTTTCATTCGCTGCGCAGGGCGCTGATTGGATTCAACCGCGCCGCTTTGTGCGCGGGAAAAAAACTCGCAAGCAAGGCGACGGACGCGAAAGTCAGCGGGACGGCAAGAAAAACGAACGGATCCGTCGGGCTGACGGAATAGAGCAGGCTGCGCATGACGCGCGTCGCGGCCCACGCTCCACCCAATCCCAGGGCAATGCCTAACAATGTCATCGCCATTCCCTGGCTGAGGAAAAGTTGCAAGACGTCGCGCCGTTGCGCGCCTAACGACATCCGAATCCCTATCTCCCGGCGCCGTTGATTCACCGAATAAGCCAGGACGCCGTAGATACCGACACTCGCGAGAAGAAGCGCTACGACCGCGAAGGTGCTGAGCAGTACCATCGTAAAACGCCACGGCGCCACCGAAGCGGCAACCATTTTTTCCATCGTGCGAACATCTGCGATCGGCACGTTAGGATCGACGCTTGCGATTTCGCGGCGCACCATCTGGAGAAGCGCGACGGGTTCGGTGCCGGCGCTGCGCACCGCGAGCGTCATGAGGCCAACGCCTTCCTGCGCTTCAGGAAAATAAATATGCGGTGCAGGTTTCGCATCGAGCGCGCTGTGCCGCACGTCGCCGACGATCCCGACGATCTCGCGCAGGATCGGCTCTTTCCTTTCGTTTCGGCCTTTGAAACGCTGGCCGATCGGATTTGCCCCCCGGAAATAGAGACGCGCCATGGTTCGGTCGATGATCGCCACCGACGGCGCGCCCCATTTGTCGCGCTCGTTGAAGTTCCGTCCATGTTGCAACGGAATTTGCAGTGTTTCGAAATACTCCGGCGTCACCCAGCGGAAGTTGGCGGTTCGCGTTTCGCCGGCCTTGGGCGCGGGATGGCCCTCGATGGCAAATTCGTCTACTTCTTCCGCGCCGCTTAAAGGCAGGGCGTTGCTCGCCGAGACCGATTTCACGCCGGGAAGATCTTTGATTCGCCTAACGACGTCGGCGAAAAAGGAGGCGGCTTTTTTGTGATCGCGATAGGGATTATCGGGCAGCGCGATGTTGAAGGTGAGAACCTTGTCGGGGTTGAAGCCAGGACGGACGCGCATGAGCTGCGCGAAACTTTCGATCAAAAGTCCGGCCGCGATCAGGAGCATGAGGGCGAGCGCGACTTCGGAAACGATCAGGCTATTGCGCAAACGCGCGTGCCCGGCGGTCGAGCCTCGATCGCCTTCCTTGAGCTTATCGCTCAGACCAACCCGCGAGGATTGCAATGCGGGAGCAAGGCCGAAGAGCAAACCAGTCGCGAGCGAGACGAGGAAAGTGAAAAGAAGAACGCTGCCGTCGATGCGGGCTTCGCCAAGGCGCGGCAGGCTCGCGGGCGCGAGAGCGAGGAGTAGATCGCTTCCCCAAATGGCGAAGAAAATGCCTAACAAACCGCCGCCGAGCGCAAGGAGAATACTTTCGCTGAGAAGTTGACGCAGGATTCGCCAGCGGCTGGCCCCGAGAGCGCGCCGGATGGCGATCTCCTTCTGACGGCCGAGTCCCCGGGCCAGAAGCAGGTTGGCCACGTTGGCGCAGGCGATGAGCAGGATGCAGCCAACTGCACCCATCAGGACGGTGAGCGTGCGCTCGCTTCCGGCGGCGGCCTGTTTTTGCAGCGAAACCAGCTGGATATCCCAATCCTTGTTCGTGGCTGGAAACTGCTGGCCGAAACGTGCCGCCAGCGTGTGCATCTCGGCCTGCCCTGTCGTCACGCTCACGCCAGATTTCAGTCGGGCGATGACGGCGAGATTGTGCGCCCCCCGATTTCTCACTCGCTCTGCATCGGGGGCGAAAGGCGTCCAGGCTTCACAGCGCGGTCCAAATCCCATGTAGGCGGGCGCGCCAGTCTCGCTCGGGAAATTGAACTCCGGCGGCATGACGCCCACGACGGTGTACGGCTCCTGGTCAAGGATCAGCTTGCGTCCGAGGATCGCGCGATCGCCGCCGAAGCGCGTCTGCCAGAGAGAATAGCTTAGCAGGACGACGTGGTTTTTCCCGAGTTGATCTTCCCCCGCGACGAAGGCGCGTCCGAGAAGCGGCTGGACGCGGAGAAGCGAGAAAAGGTTTGCCGAAACTCGTGCGCCATCGATGCGCTTGGCTTCGTCCAGACCGGTGAGATTGGACGACCAACCTTCGAGCGCGGAGAGCGCCTCGAAACTCTTGCCCTGCGTCCGCCAATCCTGGAAATCAGGCACACTCGTGGGCGCGAGCGGGAAACCCATTTTCGCGACCGCCGAATTGGTTTGCCAAACCATCGTTAGGCGGTTGCTCTCCGGAAAAGGAAGCGGACGAAGAAGGATGGCGTTCACCACGCTGAACATGGCGGTGTTGGCGCCAATCCCGAGGGCGAGCGCCAGGACCGCGACGGTGGTGAAACCGGGGGACTTGACCAGCAGGCGCGTGCCGTAGCGGAGATCATTCATAAGGTGGAGCAGTTAACATATTTCTGGTGTCGTTAGGCGTTGGCTTTCATTCCGTGCGCAAGGTGACGATCGGATCGACGCGCGAGGCGCGATGCGCCGGGATCCAGCAGGCGACGAGCGTGGCGCCGGCCAGGACAATGCCGACGGCAAGATAGATGGCTGGGTTCGCGACGTTGACTTCGAAAAGCAGGCTGCGCATGACGCGCGAGACGGCCAACATCCCGATCAGGCCAATCGTTAGGCCAAAGCCCAGCAACCGGGCTCCCTGCCCTAACATCATGCCTGTGATCTGGCGACGACGCGCACCGAGCGCGAGGCGGACGCCGATTTCGCGGGTCCGGCGCTGGCCGTTGTAAGCCATCACCCCGTAAATGCCAACGATCGCCAGAACGAGCGCGAGTCCGGAAAAAATCGCGAGAAGAAAAGCCATGAGACGCGGCGTTGTCCAGGTTTCCGCGACGCGCGTCTCCATGGTGCGAAATTCAAAGACTGGCTGGGTTGGATCGACCGATGCGACGACTTGATGAATCGTGCGCTCGAGGCCTTTCTCGCCTAACGAACTCCGTAGCAGGAGGACGAGACTGGTTTGCGCGATTTGCCGTTGCGGAACGTAGGCCTGCGGAAGTCCGACTGGCTCCTCAAAGCCGTAAACCTTCAAGTGCGGCACGACGCCGACGATGGTGAGCATATTTCGTCCATGCTCATCGGTCTGCATGCGGACGCGTTTACCCAATGGGTCCTTCCCGGGGAAATAACGCTCGGCGAAAAGCTGATCGACGATCAGAACGCGCGGAGCGTTCTTGTTATCCTCTGGAGTGAAAGTCCGCCCGCGCAAAATCGGCGTGCCTAACGTCGCGAAATAATCGCCTTCGATCACGCTCATTTCGAACGAGGGCAACTGTCCGGGTGGAGGCTCAGCCATGCCTTCGGGGAGAAAGCCGGTTTGCCAGCCGGTCATTAGCGGCGGGTTGGTCGCGATCGTCGCCCGCTGCACGCCAGGAATGGCGCGCAGCTTCTCGAGCACGCTGGTGGAAAAGTTGAGCGCTTTCGGAGTGTTGTAATCCGCATCGGGCAGCTCAACGCGCGCAGTCAGGAGATGCTGTGCCTCATAGCCTAACGACAGTGACGTCGCCTTCTTGAAGCTCTGCAGAACCAGCGCCGCCGCGCTCAGCAACATCAAGGTGAGTGCGACTTCCGCGACGATAAGCAGTTCACGCGAACGCCGCGCAGCGGGCGCGTCGGAACTGCCGTGCGCACCGGCTTTGAGCGCCATTTGCGCATTGGAGCGCGACGCATTCCAAGCCGGCCAGAGGCCAAAAACGACACTGGTCACGACCGCAAGCAGACCGGTGAAAAGCAACACCCAACCATCGAGCCGGGTCTCGCTGAAACGTTTTGAATCGTGCGGTAACAACAGCCCCAGGAAGTCGCGACCCCAGGCAGCCAGGCAAAGCCCGAGGAATCCACCGAGGAGCGCGAGAACGAGACTTTCGATCAGGAGTTGCCTAACGATTTGCCAACGGCTTGCGCCAATCGCGATCCGGATCGCGAACTCGCGTGAGCGCCCTGCCCCACGCGCCGCGAGAAGATTGGCGAGATTGGCGCAAGCGATGAGCAATACCACCGCCACCGCAGCGAAGAGCAGGCGCAGACTTTGCCGATATTGCCCGACCTGATTCTCAAGCAACTCGACAACGTGTGCCCCGACTTTGCTGTTCGATTTCGGATAGGCTTTTTCGAGCCGGGCCGCGATCGTGTTCATGTCGGCCTGCGCCTGCTCGATCGTGATCCCGGGTTTCAAGCGCCCCCAACCAAATAAGCCGGGATGATTGTCTCGCGTCTGCCAGCTCATTTGATTGGAGTGGCGCAGGAGCGGCAACCAAACCTCGACCGTGCGCGGTGAAAACATCTGTGGCGGCATTACGCCAACAACAGTGGCAAGCTCTCCACTGAAGTTGAGCGAACGTCCGAGCACATGCGGGTCGCGCTGGAAAACGCGTTCCCACAATTGATCGCTGATCACTGCCAGCGCGGGACCGCCGACCCGATCTTCCGCTTCGTTGAAAACTCGGCCAATCTCAGCCTTAAGACCGATGGCTTCAAAAAAGTTCGCGGTGACGAGCGCTCCGGAAACCTGTTCCGCCTGACGCCCCGGCACGCCGCTCAAGCTATAGGAGTTACGCTGCGAGACGGCGAGATGGGTGAAAACGTGATTGTCTTTCTTCCAGTCGAGATAATCGGGAAAAGAGACGGAGATCTCCGGCTGGTTGGCATCACTCTCCTCCAGCACAACGAGGCGATCGGAATCCGGGTATGGAAGCGGCCGCAGGAGAACGGCGTTTATGACGGAAAAGATGGTCGTGTTCGCTCCGATTCCGAGAGCGAGGGTGAGGACAGCGACGCAGGCGAAGCCGGGCGATTTGGCGAGCTGACGGAAAGCAAGACGGAAATCATTCATAACGCAATGCAATCATTGGATCGACTTTCATGGCGCGACGCGCCGGGATGTAGCTGGCAAGCAACGCCGCGCCGCCTAACAACAGGAAAACGGTCGCGTAGGTGGAAACGTCGTTCGCACCGACGCCGTACAGGAGCGTTCGCATCACGCGGGTGGCGGCGAGCGCGATGATAAAACCACTCGTTAGTCCGATCGCGACCAGCGTTAGGCTTTGCCGCAAAATCATTTGCAACATCTGCCTGCGTTGCGCGCCGAGCGCCATTCGGATCCCGATCTCGCGAGTGCGCTGGGTGACGGTGTAGGCGATAACGCCGTAAATGCCAATGGCGGCCAGGAGCATTGCCACGCCGGCGAAGATTGCGAGCAGCATCATGTTGAACCGTGGTGTGGTCAGATGCCTTCCGAGAATGCTCGACATCGGCTCGAGCGGAGGAACGTAAAGATCCTTATCGACTTCGTGGAGGGCGCGTTTCACATCGGCGTTGAGGCTGGCCAAATCCGACGAGGCGACCCGCAAGACGATGTCGAGGCTGCGATTGGCGTCCTGCGAAAGCGGAACATAGAGTTCCGGTGCTGGCGGCGCGGCCAGTGCGTCGTGTCGGGTATCGGCCACGATGCCGACAACCTCACGCGCCGCCACCGCCACGTTGTTCTCATTCTGATCAACCATCACCTGCTGTCCGATCGGATTGCGGTTGGGAAAAAATTTCCGGGCGAAGGATTGGTTAATCATCACTACCAGCGGCGAATCTTTTGTGTCGACGTTGGTAAAGGCGCGGCCTTGCAACACCGGAATCCTCATCGTCTTGAAGTAATCTGGCTCAACCAGCAGACAACCGGCGCGCGGGTGGTCGCCGGGCGCGCGCGGAGCCGCTCCGCTGACCATGAACGCTTTGCTCCAGCTGCTTGGACCGAGCGGAAGCGGAGTCGCTCCGCCAACTGATTCCACGCTGTGAATGGCCGCGAGCTTTTGCATGATCGCGTCCCACGCGCGGATCTGCTGATCGATTTCGGGATAACGAATGCGCAGCAGATCGATCGAAATCGTCATGAGCCGAGTCGAATCAAACCCGGGATCGGTCGCGCGCAGGTTGAGAAAACTCTTGATCAGCAAACCGGCGCCCACGAGTAAAAGAAGCGAGAGCGAAACCTGCGAGACGACGAGCAGTGCACGCGTGCGACTCATGCGCAAACCGCCGGCGTTTCCTTTGCTACTACTTTGCAACGCTTCGTTCACATCGGAACCCGAGATTTGCAGCGCAGGCGCGAGCCCAAAGAGCAGCGTACTGGCCATGGCCGCGACAAAGGTGAAGGCGCAGACGGAAGTGTTGATGCGAATCGCGCCGAGATGCGGCAGACCGTTCACGCCTAACGAATTCAAGAGGTCGAGTCCCCACCACGCCAGCAGCAAGCCCGCGCTGCCGCCGACAATGGCAAGGAGCAGGCTCTCGCAAAGCAGTTGCCTAACGAGTTGTGCGCGGTTCGCCCCCAGCGCAGTCCGAATCGCGATCTCGCGGCTGCGCGCCGCCGCCCGGGCAAGAAGAAGATTCGCGACGTTCGCGCACGCGATCAAAAGCACCAGCGCGACCGCGCCGAAAAGAACGAGCAACGCCGGACGCACGTCACCCACGACGTCGGAGTGCAACGTGACCACGGCGCAGCTGGTGAAATTCAAGTTGGTTTCGGGATACTGCTTCGAAAGCCGGCTCGCGATCGCGGTCAGTTCCGCTTCAGCTGTTTTTAGCTGCACGCCCGGTTTCAAACGGCCAACGACATTGAGATAATGCGAGCCGCGATTATCCAGCTCTTGCGCGTGCAAATACTCGAGCGGCAGCGCGTAATCGATATGCTCATCTTCGACCGGGAGTTTCCACCCCGGCGGCATCACGCCGATGACGGTGTACGGTCGCCCCGACATCATGACCTGCTGGCCAATAATTTTCGGATCACCGGCAAACGCGCTCTTCCAAAACGGATAGGTTAGAACCACAACGCGGTCGTTCTTGACATCATCCCTGGTAAAGGCGCGGCCAAGGAAGGGCGACACGCCCAGGACATCGAACACTTCCGGAGTGATGGCGACGCCGTTGATGTCCTTCACGTCTTGGTCGCCGTACTTAAGGAGGGTCTCCGCCCGGGCGTAGGCACCCAGTGCGATGCTCTGACTTTGGTCGCGCAGATCGACGAAGTCGGGATAGGAATGAACGTTGCCCCGTACCGGCCCGCTATCATTCGCGTAGCGAGCCCAGACCAAGACAATCTCGTCCGGATTCTTGAACGGCAGCGGCCGGAGCAGGAATGCGTCGACCACGCTAAAAATGGCGCTGTTGGCGCCGATGCCGAGCGCGAGTGTGGCAATGGCGATCAGGCTGAAGCCGGGCGACTTCAGCAACATGCGAAAGGCGTGGCGAAGATTATTCATTTCGAAGTGCGACGATGGGATCGACGCGCATGGCGCGGCGCGCCGGGATGTAACTGGCGAGGAAAGCCGCCCCGCCTAACAAGAAGGAGACAATCGCGTAAGTGGAAACATCGTTCGCACCGACGCCAAAGAGTAAGCTCGCGAGCAACCGCGTTGAGGCGAACGCGGCGATCAGTCCGATTGCGAGACCGATCAGCACAACGGTCAGGCTTTGACGCAAAACCAGCGCGAGCACCTGCGCGCGCTGAGCGCCGAGCGCCATGCGAATGCCAATCTCGCGTGTGCGTTGTGCGACGACGTATACCATCACGCCATAAATTCCGATCGCAGCGAGCAATGCCGCCAATCCGGCAAAGATGCTGAGCAACAACGTGACAAAGCGGCTTTGTGCGATCGCGGCGGCGATTCGCTGTTCCATGGTCATGATGTCGAAGACCGGTTGATCGGGATCGACGGCCAGGACTTGCCGCCGCATAGCCGCGATCATCGGCGTTGGATCCGTCGCGGTCCGCACGACCAGAGTGATGAAGTTGGTGGGAGACTGCGCCGCGACGAAATAGACTTCCGGCTTCGTTGCGACATCGAGCCGCTCATGTTTTACGTCGCCGATAACGCCGATGATTTCCCACCAACTCTGTTGCGGGCCGTCGTCGAAGCCGAGGCGTTTCCCGACGGCACCACCGTTCGGCCAGTAGCGGCGAGCGAAAGATTCGTTAATCACAACGCGCCGCGGCGCATCGGCTCGATCGTCTTCGGTGAAAACGCGTCCGTGCAAAATCGGGATGCGCATGGCAGCGAAATAGTCGCCAATGACCGTTCGCTGATCGGCTTCCGGCCGATTGGCGGTTGAGAGGATTGCGCTTCCTTCAATGACAAAACCGGTGCTGCCATTGCTGTTGCTCAAGGGTAAAGGATCGACACCGCCGGCCGATTCGATCCCCGGCAACGCGCGAGCACGCGCCAGAAGTTGTTCGAAGAAAAGGTTCGTCTGCGCGCCGGTGTGATATTTCTGCCGCGGCAGCGAAAGGTTCATCGTCAGGAGGTTCTTCGCGTCGAAGCCGGGATTGACTTGTTGCAGATGAGCCACCGTCCGCAGCATGAGACCCGCACCGATGAGGAGGACGAGCGCGAGTCCGACTTCGCCCATGACAAAAAGATAGAGACTGCGGTGGCCCGCGCTTTGCACACTCCGTCCTCCGCTCTCTTTCAGAACGTCGTTGATCTCGGGCTTGGTTACTTGCCACGCCGGTGCGAGACCCATGAAAACGCCGGTGGCAAGGCCGACGACTAAAGCCCAAATCAACACGGGCGTTTGCAGTCCGACATGACTGAGATCCGGAATATCCGCCGGACTCAACGCGACCAAAACATCAACGCTCCAACGCGCGACGAGCAGGCCTAACGAACCGCCGAGGAGCGAGAGCAAAATGCTTTCACTGAGAAACTGGCGAATGAGACGCGCACGACTTGCGCCCAGAGCTATCCGCAGGCCGATCTCTCGTCGTCGCGAGACGGCGCGAACGAGAAGGAGATTAGCGACGTTCGCGCACGCGATCAAAAGCACGAGGCCGACCGCGCCGAAAAGGACATAGAGATACCGCTGCATTTTGCCGACGATTTGCTCGTGCAACGAAACGAGCCGAACACCCCACCCTGCGTTAGTCTCGGAGTAACGCGTTTGCAGCTGCGCGGCGATTTCGCTCATTCCCGTTTGCGCCGCGGCAATGGAGACGCCGCTTTTCAGTCGGCCCAAAACGTAAAGGTAATGCGACTTACGATCCGCGGAGTTCGCCGCGTCGAGCCGCATTGGCACCCAAATGTCGACCTGCATTTTCGCCGGAAATTGCAGTTTAAAATTCGCCGGCAGAACGCCGACGACCGTGGTTGGATTGCCGCTCAGCAGAACGCTTTTCCCCACGATCTTCGCGTCTGAGCCGAAGCGTCGCTTCCACAATGCATCGCTGATAATCGCCACCCGCGCGGCTCCGATATTTTTTTCCTCGCTGGAAAAGTTGCGGCCAAGCACCGGCTGCACGCCCAGGGTTTGAAATAAATCGGTCGTGACAAACGCGCCCTGAATTCTCTCTGGCTCGTTCGTTCCCGTGAAATTAAGGCTGGTGTAATAGAGAGCTGAAAGGCCGTCGAACCATTCGCCGTGCGCGCACCAATCGAAGAAATTTCCAGCCGCGACTTCGTTGCGATCCTGTGCCGGCTGCGCCGATTGTGGGTTCGTTTCCCAAACTGCGACCAATTGCTCGGACTTTGGAAATGGCAGTGGCCGCAGCAGAATGGCGTCGACCACACTGAAGATCGCCGTATTCGCACCGATGCCTAACGAGAGCGTGAGCAAGGCGATGCAGGTGAAACCCGGCGACTTCAACAATTGTCGAACGGCGAAACGAAGGTCATTCATAGTGAAGGGCCACGATCGGATCGACGCGCATGGCCCGGCGCGCCGGGATGTAACTGGCGAACAAAGCGACGACCAGAAGCAGAAACGCAACGCTCGCGAAGGTGAGCGGATCAGAGGGTTGCGCGCCGTAAAGCAGACTGGAAAGAAAACGCGATGCCCCTAACGAAATCAAAATTCCCACGACCGCACCGCAGAGAGCGAGTCTGAATCCATGGCCGAGCACGAGTTTGAGCAGATGGGAGTGCTGGGCGCCGAGGGCGACGCGCACTCCGATTTCGTGCGTGCGTTGCGAAACGAGATACGAAATCACGCCATACAAACCGATGCCGGCAAGCGCGATCGCGGCGGCCGCGAAAGCGATGAGAAGCACGGTGTTGAAACGCAGTTCGCTTACCGACGCCGACATGACTTCCGACATCGAACGCACTTTCGCGACGGGAATGAGCGGATCGACCTTCCAGATTGCCTGCTTCAATTGCGTGAGCGACGGCACGCTTGCAGAACTGCGCACGACAATTTCGCTCCAGCGTTTCCACGATTGGCGCGATTGGGCGTAAGGCGTGTAGATGGCCGGCTCTTCCGCGCGACCCAAACCGAAATGGCGCACATCACCAACCACCCCAACAATCGTGATCCACGAAACGCCTTCCTCGCGCGCCCAACGAATGCGCGCGCCGAGTGGATCCTGATTCGGAAAATACTCCTGGGCCATGCTTTCGTTGATCACGCCCACGAGCGGTGTATTGGCGCGATCCTCGCGCGTAAGTGCGCGACCTTTGCGCAGCGGAATTGCGAGAACGGAAAAATAATCACCGGCCACGGTGCGCGAATACAGTTCCGGCTCGTCGCCTTTCGCGAGCGGCGTGCGGCCCTCAATGATGAAATTGTGATCGATGGCACTTCCGCTCAGTGGCAATTCGCTGACCATCGCGGCGCGGACTCCGGGAAGATTGTTGAGGCTATCGAGAACCTGATTGCGAAAACGCGTTTGCGTTTCGACCTCGCGATAGCGCGCTTCGGGTAGTTCCACACGCAGCGTCGTCAGATCGCGCTGATCGAAACCGGGCGCGACGTGGGTGAGACGCCAGAATGTTTTCGTGAGCAATCCGCCGCCGGCGAGGAGAACAAGCGCGAGCGCGAGCTCGGAAACCACGAGTGCATCACGCAAACGCGAACGCGCCGCGGTAATGCGACGACCACTTGGACTCAGTGCCGCTTTTCCATCGAGGCGCGTAGCTTGCCAGGCAGGCAGAATTCCAAAAATCAAACCGGTCAGGAGCGACAATCCGAAAGTAAAAGCGAGCACACGCGGATCGAGATGAATATTTTCCGCGCGGGGAAGATCCTCGGGCCGCAAGGCAAGCAGCGCGTCCACGCCCCAGCTGCCCAGAAGCAAACCCGTCGCTCCCCCCGACAACCCAAGCAGTGTGCTTTCGAGAAGAACTTGTCCGATCAAACGACTGCGTCCCGCGCCGAGCGCCGCGCGAATACTTAATTCCTGCGCGCGTGAAGCCATGCGCGCGAGGAGCAGATTGGCGAAATTCGCGCAGGCGATGAGCAAGACCAAACCGACCGCGGCGAAAAGCACGAGCAAAGCCGGGCGCACATCGCCAACCATTTGCTCCTGCAGGGAGAGCAAAGTCGTTTCGCGGTTTTTGTTTTCATCCGGATTGGCCAACGCCATGCGTCGATCGATGACGCGCAACTCGCTTTGCGCCTGCTCGTGACTGACGCCGTTGCGCAGTTTTCCGTAGGCGCGAAACAGGTGCGCGCCGCGCGCCGTCGCCGCCTCCGGATAAAAAATGGATACAGGCGCAAACGCTTCAATGTCGCCACTTGGCGCACGGAAATCCGGCGCCGTTACGCCGATGATCGTATAAGTTTGACCGGCAAAGACGATGGCGCGCCCAACGATGTTTGCATCACCACCCAGCGCGCTTTTCCAAAAGCTGTGAGCAAGAACCAGAGCGTGTCCGGCGCCTAACGAATCGTCAGCCGATGTCAGAAGCCGCCCGAGCGCGGGATGCGTGCCGAGCACGGAAAAGAAATCGCCCGTGACCAAACCCATGGAAACCTGGATTGGCTCGGCGCCGCCGGAATAGTCCGCCGCCTGCACGCTCAATCCGCCGACGGCGGAGAACGCTTTGCTTTGCCTCTGCACATCCGCGATTTCCGGCGCGGATTGATTCGAACGCAGCGTCACAAGTCGCTCTGCTTCTGGATAGGGCAACGGGCGCAGGAGAAGTCCGTTGACGACAGTGAAGATGGCGGTGTTGGCGCCGATGCCGAGCGCCAGCGTCAGCACCGCAGTCAGGGTAAACGCGGGCGATTTCAGAAGCTGACGAAGCGCATAGCGAAGATCAGTGATCATAGTTCGTTAGGCAGATTCATTCGGCGCGTAGAGCTATAAGCGGATTAACCCGCGCGGCCCGGCGCGCCGGCAAATAGCAGGCGAGGAGCGCGACGACGCCTAGAAGAGCACTGACCAACCCGTAGGTCAGCGGATCGGCCGCCACGGTTTCGAAAAGCAAACTCGTTAGGCTGCGGCTCAGGACGACGGCGAGCAAAAGTCCAATCGCCAGGCCCAATCCCGCGAGGCGCGCGCCGTCCGCCACAATCATTCGGAGGATGTCCTTCTCCTCCGCCCCGATGGCGAGGCGCACGCCGATCTCCGCGGTCCGCTGACTAACCGCGTAAGACATCACGCCGTAAATGCCGACCGCCGCGAGGACGAGCGCGAGGCCGGCAAAAACCATCAGGAGGAGGAAGCTGAAGCGTGTTTGGGCGAGCGATTTTGCCACCCATTGCTCCATCGTCTGCACATCGGAGACGGGTTGATCCTTATCGAGCGCGTGGATTTGCGCGCCGACCGCTTGCGCCGCGCCGAGCGGGTCCCCCGCCGTGCGGACGGTCAGCGTCATCAGGTTATAAGCGAGTTGCGGATGCGGCCAGAAGGCCATCGGTTTCGCCGGCGTCACGAGATCGATCGCCTGGGTGTCGCCGACGATGCCGATGATTTCGGTCGGCACGATCGGATCATTCATCTCGATCGTGACCCGTTGGCCGATCGGGTTCTCGTTAGGGAAGTATTGCCGCGCGAAGGCTTCGTTGATGAGGACGACGTTGCGTTTTTCCACCATTTCCCGCGCACTGAAAAGCCGGCCGCGGAGAAGCGGAATCTTGAGCGCGCGGAAAAATCCGTCGTCGCAAACCGTCACCGCCGTGACCTTCTCCTGGCCGGGTGCGCTTGAGGGTTGACCTTGGATGGCGAAGTCCGTCGCCGCGCCCAGGCCGGCCATCGGCAGATAACTCACCGCGCCCACCGCCTCCACCCCGGAGATGTTCGCGACCCGCGCTGTGACTTCGCTGAAAAAGCGGATCCGTGCCGGCTCGTCGGGATATTTCGCGCGCGGCAATTGCATCCGCAGCGTCAGGACATGGTGCGGATCGAAACCCGGATCGACCTCGCGCATCGCGGCGAAACTCCGCAACATCAGCCCGGCGCCGACCAGGAGCACAACGGCGAGCGCGATCTCCGCCACGACAAAGGCATGGCGCAACCGGCGATGCCGAAGATTGACGCCGATTTGCCGCCCGCCTTCGACCAGCGCTTGCTGCACGTCCGGTCGGGAGCCGCTCCACGCGGCGACCATTCCGCAAGCGAGCGCGGTCAGAATCGAAATCGCCCCAGTGAAGGCCAGGACCGGATAATTGAGCGAAAGCCCGTGCGTGCTCGCAAGGTCGACCGGGCTGAGGGCCCCGAGCAGCGCCAGACTCCATTGTGCGATGAGCAGGCTGAGGAAACCACCGAGCACGCCGAGGAGGAGCGTTTCGCCAAGAAGTTGCCTAACGATCCGTCCGCGGGTTGCGCCTAGGGCGACGCGGATCGCAATCTCATGCCGACGGGCCGCCCCGCGGGCGAGAAGCAGGTTGGCGACGTTCGCACAGGCGATGAGGAGAACGAAGGCAACCGCGCCCGAGAGAAGGAGGAGCGCCGGCCGAATCTCGCCGGACAATTCCTCGCGCAACGGCAAGACTTTTACTCCCCAGCCGGTATCGAAGTTCGGTAGCTCGTTCGTTAGGCTAGTGGCGATCGCCTTCATCTCAGCGCGCGCCGCCTCGAGTGTCACACCCGGCTTGAGGCGGGCCACAACGGAGAGATAGCGGCCGTGCGGTTCGCGCTGTTCCGGTCCGAGCGCAAAGGGCCACCAGAAATCGACCGGCTTGTCCACGAGCGAGCCGGTTTTCATGAAGAGGCGAACCCCTGCGGGCATGACCCCGACGACGGTTTGCGGTTTGCCATTGAGTTGAATCGAACGGCCGATGATCGCGGGATCGGAACCAAAACGCCGTTCCCACAATTCGTGGGTAAGAATAACCGCGGCAGATTTGGGATCGGCGCTTTCCGCCGCGGTGAAGGTGCGTCCGAGAAACGGCTCGACCCCGATGACCGAGAAATATTTCTCGGTCACATTCTGCGCGACAAGCTCTTCCGGATTGCCGCTGCCGGTGAGGTTGGCGCGCGTCTCGGCGTAGCCAGCGAGGCTGGCGAAGGAAGTCGCGCGCTCCTGCCAGCGAAGAAAATTGGCCGGCGCGACGGTGTTAGATTTGCCGGGCCGCTGGGCGTTCGTCTCCCAGATGGCGACGATGCGATTGGCGTCGCGGTAGGGCAATTGCTCGAGGAAAACGGCGTGGACGATCGTGAAGATGGCGGTGTTCGCGCCAATGCCGAGCGCAAGCGTTGCGATGGCGATGAGGCTGAAGGCGGGCGACTTCAGCAGCATGCGCAATGCGCCACGCAGGTCATTCATAACGGAGCGCGATCATCGGATCGACTTTCATGGCGCGACGCGCCGGGATGTAGCTGGCAAGCAAAGCCGCGCCGCCTAACAAAAAGACCACGCTCGCATAGGTCACGATGTCGTTCGCGCCGACGCCGTAGAGGAGACTGGCGAGCAATCGCGTCGTTCCGAAGGCAACGAGCAAACCAATCGTTAGGCCAATCGCAACCACGCTGAGACTTTGCCGCAAAATCATTCGCAGCATTTGCGTACGCTGAGCGCCCAGCGCCATCCGTATGCCGATTTCGCGCGTGCGTTGCGCAACGCTGTAGGCGATGACGCCGTAGATGCCAATCGCCGCCAGCACCATCGCCACGCCGGCAAAGACGCCGAGCAGCATCATGTTGAACTTCGGCCGGGCAAGCTGTTTGCCTAACAAGTCCTGCATCGGCATCAGCTCGCTTACGAATACTTCCGGATCGACCTCGTGCACCGCATGCGCGAGCGCGGTTTGGAGCGCGCCGCTGCCTTTGCTCGCGCTGCGGATGACAAGCCAGATGCGACGGGCGGGGCTTTGCGCGAACGGCTGGTAGAACTCCGGCTGGCTCGGCACGCCGAGTTCGTTTTGTTTCGTGTCCGCGACGACGGCGATTACCTCAAGCGGGATCGCTTTGGCGCCGTCCGCTTGATCGAGCAGGATACCTTGTCCAATCGGATTCACCTTCGGCAAAAATCGCCTAACGAATGTCTCGTTAACCATCGCGACCTTCGCCGTCGTCTCGTTGTCACGCGCATCAAAGTCCCGGCCGCTCCGCAACGGAACCTTCATGCTTCGAAAGTAACCCGGCATCACCGTCAGGTTCGATGCATCGGGGTGATTGCCGGGCGCGATCGGCGGACCGCCGGCGATGGTGAACGACGAGTTGCTGTCATTGCCGCTGAAGGGCAAGGGGTTCGCCCCGCTGACCGCTTCCACTCCAGGAAGCGCGGCGATCTTCGGCATCAGCTGGTCGTAGAAACGGCGCTGCTGATCCGCCTCCGGATAATGCGTGCGGGATATGACTTGATCAAGAACGAGGAGGCGCGTGGGATCGAAACCGGGACTGGTCGCGCGCAGATTAAAGAAACTCTTGATGAGCAGGCCTGCGCCCGCCAGCAGCAGAAGCGAAAGCGACACCTGCGAGATGACGAGGAACGCGCGCACGCGCGCGCCGTGCAATCCGCCGGTCGAGCCCTTCGAGCCTTGCTGCAACGACTCGCTGACATTCGCGCGCGAGATTTGCAATGCCGGGACTAGACCGAACGCGATCGTGCTGAGTACGGCGAGGCCAAAGGTGAATGCACCCACCATGGCGTTGATGTGAATCTCGCTAAGACGCGGCACGTCCCGCGGCCCGAGCGCGCTCAACACATCCACGCCCCACCACGCGAGCAACAAACCGCCCGCGCCACCGAGCAACGCGAGCAGGAAGCTTTCGGCGAGAAGTTGCCTGACGATTAGAACGCGACTGGCACCCAGCGCAGTGCGAATTCCAATCTCGCGACTGCGCGCTGCGGCGCGTGCCAGCAGCAGATTCGCGACATTCGCGCACGCGATCAGCAACACGAGCGCGACCGCGCCTAACAAGACCAGGAGCGCCGGCCGCACATTGCCGACAACATCCTCCAGTAACGGCACGATACGAATACCGCGATCGAGATTGTAATCAGGATATTGCTTCGCCAGCCGCGCAGCAATCGGCGCCATCTCCGCTTCCGCTTGCTTTGGCGACACGCCAGGTTGCAAACGCGCGATGAGTTTCAGAAAGCTCGAACCGCGCCGCGGCACTTCCTGCGGCGTGATCGGTTGCAGCGGCGTGATGTATTCGCTGCGTTGGAAATCGACCGGGAACTTCCAGCCGCGCGGCATCACCCCAAGCACAGTGTAGCTGCGGCTGGACAGTCCGATCTGTTGCCCGACGATGCTCGCGTTGCCGGCAAATGCGTGCTGCCACGTGTCGTAGCTGAGCACCACCACATACGGCGCCCCAACTTTCGCTTCCTCCGCCGTGAAGCCGCGCCCAATCACCGGCTGCACACCGAGGACATCGAAAAAGTCGCCGTCGACCGCGACGCCGGTCAGCTCCTGCGCCTCCCCGACTCCGGTGAGGACCGCACCCGCGCCGGTGTATGCGGCCATGCCGGTGAAGCTGCGGCTCTGCGCACGATAATCGTGGAAGTTCGGGAACGACGATGTGTAACGACCGTTCGGCTCGTCCTTGAGATTATTGCTCCAGATCATGACCAGCTCGTCCGATTTCGGGAACGGCAACGGCCGGAGCAGGATGGTATCGACGACGCTGAAGATGGCGCTGTTCGCGCCGATCCCGAGCGCGAGCGTGATCACGGCGATGGCGGTGAACGCGGGTGTCTTGAGCAACATCCGCAGCGCGTATCTGAAATTGGTGATCATATTTCAACTATTCGTTAGGCCAATTCATCAGGCGTAATTGGAAGCTTCCGAATGCGTTTGCCGGTGGCGGCGAAAATGGCGTTGACGATCGCGGGCACGCTTGGCGGCACGGGCGGTTCGCCGATTCCCGATGGCTCCTTCGCATCCGCGCCGACAAGATGAACTTCGATCACGGGCGCGTCCTTCATCCGCGCGACACCAAAATCGTTGTAAGTCGATTGCTGGGCCGCGCCGCTCTTGAAAGTGATGCAACCTTTCAGCGCGGAGGAAATCCCCCAGATGACTCCACCTTCGGTTTGTTGCTCGACGCCGATGGGATTGATCACCAAGCCGCAGTCGACCGCCGCAACCACGCGCTCGACTTTGACGTTGCCGCTTTTATCGACGTGGACGTCGACGACATACGCGATGTGGGTGCGGCCATCATACATGTTGCAGGCGACTCCGCGGCCGCGCGGCCTGGCCACGGTTTCGCCCCAGCTGGATTTCTCCCGCACAACTTCGAGCACGCGCCGCAGGCGGCGCCGATCGTAAGTTTCACGGCCGATCTTAAACGTGTCGGGCCCCTGCAAGAGTTCGAGACGAAACGCGAGCGGATCAGCACCGCTTTCGTGCGCGAGTTCGTCGATGAAAGATTCGCGCGCGAAAACACTCGAAGGCGCGAAGACCGAACGCCACGGACCGTGTTTCACCGGCAAATCAACCGGCACATAAGCGGTCTCGATCGCGGGAATGTTGTACGGCACATCGTAAACGCCCCAGGACCAGCCGCGATACCAGGCATCGTTCCGCTCGGCCTCAGGCTCGAGCGCGGAGAGATTGTGAAACGAGCCAGCCTTGGTGTGTTTCCAGGAAACGACTTTGCCTAACGAATCCAAACCCGCGGCGAGATAATGCGCCGAGGCGGCCTGGAAATGCCCGTGCTTCATGTCGTCCGGGCGCGACCAAAGCACCTGCACCGGCGCTTTGGCGGCGCGGGAAATGGCGGCGGCTTCAAGCGCGTAATCCGCCGCAAGTCGCCGGCCGAATCCGCCGCCGATCAAAGTCACGTTCACCTCCACTTTATCTGGCGTGGTGCCGAGTGATTCCGCGACGCGTTTTTGCACCCGATTTGGCGCCTGCGTCGGAACCCAGAGTGTGCAGCGATCGCCTGTTACGTGCGCGGTGCAGTTCATCGTCTCGACCGGGGCGTGCGCGTAAAAGGGATAGGAATAAATCGCTTCGATCGTGCGGGCGATGGGGTTGGCGTCGTTAGGCGCAACTTCGTGCCGCGTCACATTTCCTTTCTCGCGCGCCGCGGTTTCCAACTTCTTCGCGTGCGCCTCGGAATCGAATGCATCCGCCGGCGGGTTGCTCCACTTCACCGCCAGCGCGCTGCGACCTTTGATCGCGGCCCAGCTATTTTCCGCGACAACCGCGACGCCGAAATCTCCGCGCAAAATCGAACGCAGGCCGCGAACCGCGCGCGCTTTTTCTTCATCCATCTTCTCCGCCTTCGCGCCCACGAAGGGCGGACGCTCCACCGAGACATGCAGCATTCCGGGAATTTTTGTATCGATGCCGTAATGCGCACGGCCGCTCACGATGTCGTGACCGTCGATGCGCGCGGTAGGTTGACCGATAATCTTGTAATCCGATCGCGCTTTCGGCTTCGCTTCCTTCGGAACTTGCAGTTTCGCGGCGGCGGAAACGAGTCTTCCAAACTCCAGTCGGCCTTTCGCGGGATGCACAACTGTACCGCGCTCCGTCCTGCATTCGTTAGGCGAAATGTTCCATTGTTTCGCAGCGGCGGTAATCAACATTGCCCGCGCCGCCGCACCGGCCTGGCGTAACATCGCCCAGCCATCTTCCATACTGCCGCTGCCGCCCGTCCCGAGATCCTCATAGCCGGGACCCGGCTTTGCCTGGGTCAGTTTGATTCGCGAGAAATCCGCATCCAGTTCTTCCGCCAGCATCATGGCGAGCGAAGTGCGCACGCCCTGGCCCATTTCCGATTTGCCAATCGTCAACCAGACTGTGCCGTCAGGATCGATTTTTACCCAGCCGTTCGGCTTGAACTCGTTAGGCACGTCGGCCGCACAAATCCGTGTGCAATTGAAACCGACAATCAGCGACGCACCGCTCAGCACGGTCGTTTTCAAGAAAGTGCGACGCGAAGTGATCATGCCTTCATCAGTTCCGCGGCGCGTCTGATTGCCTTGCGCATGCGCGGATAGGTGCCGCAACGGCAAACCGATTCCGACATCACGGCATCGATTGTTTCATCGCTCGGGTTCGGATTTTCACGCAACAGCGCGCAGGCGTTCATGATCATTCCCGGCTGGCAATAACCGCATTGCGCGACGTCTCCTTCCAGCCACGCGCGCTGGCACGGATGATCTCCATCGGGCGACAAGCCTTCGATCGTGGTGAAACTGCGCTCCTTCGCTTCGTGCGCCGGAATCTGACACGACCGCACCGCCTTTCCGTTTTCCAAAACCGTGCACGAACCGCACACGCCGACCCCGCAACCGAACTTGGTGCCGGTCATGCCTAACGAGTCGCGCAATATCCAGACGAGCGGCATGTCGTCATCGACCTCGACTTCCCTGCGCGCTTGATTGATGGCGAGCGAAATTTTCATCTCACTCCGCGCGCAGCGCTCTTACGGGATCAACGCGAGTCGCGCGCCTCGCCGGCAGCCAGCAGGCTACCGCAACTGTCGCCGCCAGGACGGCACCGCCGCCGATCCATGCGATCAAATTCGGCGCGGGCATTTCAGCCCATTGATTCTGCACGAGACGAAAAAGGCCAAGCGTGAGGAGCGCGCCACCCGCGAAACCGATCGCGAGCAAACGCATCCCTTGCCCGGCAACGAGCTGAATGATCTGCGCCGCGGTTGCGCCGAGAGCGCTGCGAATTCCGAATTCGCGCTCGCGTCGCGCGACTTGCAAAGATAGCAATCCGTAAAGTCCAACCGCGGCCAGAACTAGTCCGAGTGCGCCGAAGGAGGAGACAAGAACGAAGATGAAACGCTCGGTGGTGCGCGATTGCGCGGCCAGCTCGCCTAACGAAACGAAGTTGTAGGCCGCAAGTTGGGAGTTGGCGCGGGCGAGCGCGGCACGAACCGTTGCTTCAGCGTTAGTCAGGCGGTTGGTGTGCAGGACGAAGGTGATGTCCTCGAGCGGCGCGGTGGCGTGCGCGAGCATCTGCGCCATCGGCCGTGCGATCATCCCCAGAACCTCCCCATCCCGCGGATCGGCGATCGCCTTCACGTCGCCAACCACGCCGACAATCGTGAACCATGGACGGGTCCCATCCATTCGTCCCCAGCGGATGCGTTTTCCAATCGAGGACTCGTTAGGCCAAAAACGTTTCGCGATACTTTGACTGACGATGCAGACAAACTGCGAGTCGGCTTCGTCGCTCTCCGAAAAATCGCGGCCCTGCAAGAGCGGTTGTCCGATATCGCGGAAATATCCCGGAACGGTCAGGCGCGAATACGCCGCGTAGGTGCCGGCCGGTTCTGGGGCGGGCGCGTTCTCTGGATTGAAAAGCATCAGCGTCCACGATGCGTCCATCGGCGACGGCGAAACGACGGTGGCGGATTGCACGCCCGGCAAGGCGCGTAGTTGCGCGAGCGAAGCATCGAGCGCGTGCTGTTTCGCGACGGCGTCGGGGAAAAATTGCTCGGGGAGCGAAATGTTCACTACCATGCGATCGCGCGTTTCAAAGCCCCACGGTTCATCGACCAGCCTGCGAAAATATTGCGTGGCCGTAACGCTCGCCGTCAGGAGCGCGGCGGCGACCGCGAGCTCAATGACGACCAAAGAGCTGAGTAAGCGGCGCGCGTTGCGGTCGAGTGTGGCGCCGCGCGCAGTGGCGTTTAGCGCGCTCCGTAAATCGGTGCGCGACGCGCGCAATGCCGGAAGCAAACCAAAACCGAGCGCGACCAACGCCATCATACCGGCCGCGAATGCGAAGACAGGAAGGTCGAGCCGCGGAATGTAATCGAATTCGCGCATCGCGCTGCCGGTCGCGTCCGCACCTTCCGGGCTTATGGCGAGCAGAAGCGGTGTCGCCCATGAGGCGACGAGAAGACCGAGCGCAGTTCCGACTAGCGCGAGCAAGAGCGCCTGGACCAGTTGTTGCCTAACGAGTCGTTGCCGACTGGCGCCGAGTGCGGAACGCAAGGCGAATTCACCTTCGCGTTCGATTACGCGCGACAGCAGGAGTCCGGCAAAATTCGCCGCGGCAATTAACAGGACGCACACCGCCGCGCCGACGATAACGAGGATCTTCGGGCGCAAATCCATGACGAAGCTCTCCCGCAACGGCGGCAGGTAAGCGGCGTGGGCATTCGCGGGATTTGGATCTTCGCGATTGATCCCGGTGAACATTCGTTGCGCCGCGGCTTCGGCTTGGGCGGGCGTTATGCCCGCACGCAATCGGCCAACGCCGTACAAATAGTGATTGTTGATCGCGGCGAGATTGTTCGGCTCGAGCACGAGCGGGAGCCAGATGTCGGCCCGGTACGGATGACGGAAATGTTTCGGCATCACGCCGATGATTGTGTACGGCGCACCGTCAAGAATGAGCGTGCTGCCGAGCACATCCCGGCGCGCATTGAGTTTACCGCGCCAAAAATCGTCGCTGATGATCGCGACCGCCGCGTGACCGGCGCGACCTTCTCCGTCAGTGAAGTTTCGACCTTGTGCCGGCGGCAAACCGAGCACGGAAAAGAAATTCGTCGTGATGCGCGCTGCCGGAACGGTTTGCACCGGCGAGCCATCGTGGAAGCCGACGATTGCCACACCGCCGGTCCCACCGGCGATATCTTGGAAAATATCGCGACCGAAATCCCGGAAGCGTTGCAGCGTGCGATCGCTCAGATTGAGCGAAGCGGCCCGGGCGCCCGCTTCGTTTTGCGCTTCGAAAATTCGAACGAGTCGTTCCGCGTGCGGAAATGGCAGCGGACGCAAGAGCGTGCTTTCGACGACCGAAAAAATTGCGGTGTTCGCACCGATCCCGAGCGCCAGCGTCAAGATCGCGATCGCGGAAAATGCGGGCGATTTCAACAGCACCCTGAAGGCGTAACGCAGTTCACTCATATCGAAGTGCGACGATGGGATCGACCTTCATTCCGTGCGTAAGGCAACCAAGGGACTCACCGCAGTGGCGCGCTGGGCCGGCAGCCAACAGGCGACAAGCGCGATGCCAGCGAGAAGCAGCGCGACGGCGCCGAAAGTCAGGCCGTCGAACGCCCCCACGCCATAAAGGAGGTTTCCGAGCAGTCTCGTTAGGGCAAAGGCCGCCGCGACCCCGATGACCACGCCAAACGCGGTGAGGCGCATGCCACCTCCCACAACCAGACGCAAAACATCGCTTTTCTGTGCGCCAAGCGCCATCCGAATACCGATCTCGTGTCGCCGTTGTGCCACCGAGTATGCCATCACGCCGTAGATGCCGATGGCGGTGAGCAGCAAGGCCACGCCGGCAAAGAGCGAAAGAAGAAAAGCGTTGAAACGCGGTCGAGCGAGTGAATCCGAGATGTAATCCTCGAACATTTTTACCCGCGTGAGCGGCAGGCCGGGATCGACCTGGCGTAACACTTCGCGGATTGAACCCGTGAGCGCCGCCGGGCGTGAAGTGTTGGCCCGAACAACGAGGGAAAAAATATCGATCGGAATCTGAGAGGCGGGGATGTACATCTCGGGAGTAAATTCGCCGCGCAAGGATTGATGCTTCACGTTCGTGACCACGCCCACGATCTCGCGCATCGGACCATCAGCATCGGTGAGCGACATGCCCGGACGAAGACGCCGGCCAAGCGGGTTTTCGTTAGGGAAATATTCTTGCGCAAAGCGCTCGTTGACGATGATCGCCGGCTTCGAGTCGAGCCGATCCGAAGTGTCGAAAAGCCGGCCCCGGACTAAGGACACGCCCATGGCGTGGAAATAGTCGCTTCCCACCAGCCGTGTCGGACTCGCATCGCGTTTGCCCTCCGGTTTTGGATGTTCCTCGAGGTCGAAGGAAGTAGTCATGTTGCTCCCGCTGAGCGGGAGCGGGAAGACCGTGCTTGCACTCTGGACGCCGGGAAGCGCGCGCAGGGCAGTGAGGAGTTGATCCTCGAAGGCCACGATCTTCTCGGGCTTTGGATACGCCGCGTCCGGCAGGACGATCGTGGCAGTGAAAAGCCTCTCCGGCTGGACGCCGGGATTTACCCGACTGAGATGGGCAAAACTTTGCAGGAGCAACCCGGCGCCGGTCAACAGGAGCAACGCGAGCGCGACTTCGCTCACCACGAGGGCGTTGCGCAGGCGGTGATGACTGCCGCTCGAACCACGCGCGCTATCATTCAATGCCCCCCGCAAATCGAGGCGCGAACTTTGCCACGCCGGCATCAGCCCAAAAAGAACGCCTGTGCCTAACGATGCGAGAAATGTAAAAGCGAGGACCGCACCATCGAGCCCGATGTGTTGCGCGCGCGGAATACTTTTCGGGACTAACGAGACAAGAAAATCGGTGCCCCAAACAGCGAGAACCAACCCACAGAAGCCGCCGAGGATGGCGAGAAGGAGACTTTCGCTGAGCAGTTGCCTAACGATCCGTCCACGACTGGCCCCGAGCGCAGCCCGGACTGCGATTTCCTTTCGCCGAACGGTAGCACGCGCGAGAAGAAGATTAGCGACGTTGGCGCTGGCGATCAGAAGCACACAACCAACCGCGCCGAACAAAACGTAAAGTCCCCGCGCAACGTCGCCCACGAGGTTTTCGCGCAGCGGCGCAGCCCCGGCACTGAATTGAGTGTTCGAGTCTGGATATTGCCGCGCGAGCGCGGCAGCAATCGTGCGCAGCTCCGTGTCGGCTTGGATAGCCGTCACGCCTGGTTTCAGCCGCCCAATGCCTTGCAGGCTGTGATTTCCGCGTTGGTCGGTTTGCGGTTTGGTCCCGTCGAGAGTGCTGGCATCGAGCGCACTGGTAACAAAGACTTGGGCCGGATCGGAATCGAGAGGGAACGAAAAGTCAGCCGGCAAAACTCCGACCACAGTGAAAGGGCGATTATCGAGCGTGACCGGCTTTCCAATTATTGAGCGGTCACCTCTGAAGTGAGTCTCCCAAAAGGCGTGACTGAGAATGACCGCCAGTCCGCGCGAACCACCGCCCGCCTTCTCCTCGTCGCGCTGAAAGGTGCGACCAAGCAGTGGGCGCACTCCAAACACGTCGAAAAAGTCGCTCGAAACTTTCTCGGCGCGCAGGCTCTCTGGTGGACCCTGCGCGACAAGAGCGAGGTTCTCCAGGCGATAAACGGCGAGGTGATCGAAGCTCTTGTTCTCAGCGCGAAAATCGTAGAAGTCCGGATAGCTAACAGAGCTAAGTTCAGTATCACTCGCAGGACGATTATTGATCGAGCCCCAGGCGACCAGTTGCTCCGGCTGCGGAAACGGCAGCGGTTTGAGGAGAACGGCGTTGACTACGCTAAAGATGGCGGTGTTCGCGCCAATGCCGATGGCAAGAGCCAGAACCGCAACAATCGTAAAGCGCGGTTCTTTGAAAAGTTGGCGAAAAGCGAAGCGCAGATCGTTCATCAATTTGTCGATTCGTTAGGCAAAGCCTGGATTGTCTCCGAGCGAAGCGCGATGACCGGCGTGTTCATAAGCGATTCACTCCGTGCGCAACGCAGTGAGTGGGCTGATTCCCAATGCGCGACGAGTCGGGAGCCAGGTTGCGAGTAACGTCGCCGTCGCCAGAATCAGCGGAGCGATGATGAAGGCAAAGGGGTCGAGTGCGCTGACCTGAAAGAGCAGGCTGCTCACCACTCTTCCGCTTCCGAAGGCGAGAACCAGACCGAGGATCAAGCCGGCTGCGAAAACGGCGAAGCCGTCGCGCAGGAACATCCATTGCACCGCGCCAGGTTGCGCACCGAGTGCAACGCGAATGCCGATCTCGCGCGTACGACGCGCAATCGAATACGCTGCGACGCCGTAGACTCCGACGAAAGCGAGGCCGAGCGCAACGAGGCCGAAAATACTGAAGAGCATCGCGCCGGCGCGGACAACCCAGAGTTGGAGATTGGCGTCGAGATGTTCCGCAAAGGTGCGGAGGGTGAGAATCGGCAGCGCGGGATCGACCTCTCGAACGGCTCGTCGAATCAGGTCTGTCGTAGCGGCGGGATCAGTTCCGCCGCCGGGCGCGAAACGAATGTGAAAGAAAGCATTGCTTTGGAAACCTCCGGCAAACGGGAGATAAAGCGCACCCACTGTGTCTTCCTGGATGAGATTATCTCTCGCGTGCGGGACGATTCCGACGACCTCGACCAGCTGTTTCGCGTCGGTGGTGGATCCACTCTTTGTTTGCCCGTCGCCTTTGGCGCGAGCCGGGCGATCCGCCGCAAACTGGATCTGTTTGCCGAGCGCATCGCCCTCCGGCCAGAGCTGTTTCGCGAGCACATCGTCGATGATCGCGACGCGCGCCACGCCGGCCTGGGTTGCCTCGGCGGCAGTGAAACCGCGGCCACGCAAGAGGCGCAGGCCCACGGTCGAGAAATAATCCGCTCCCACGCTGTTCCAATGCGTATCGAACGCGCGACCGGCAGCCGCTGTCGCCGACTGAGAACCGGGTGCCCGATTCACCCCCGCGCGCTGGACCATTTTGCCTAACGACAACATTCCAAAAGGAACCGTCGTGGAAATGCTGTCGTGCTCGACCCCCGGCAGGGCGCGCAACCGCTCCTCGAGCGTTCGATAGAGACTTTGGGCGCGCTTTTGATCGTAGCCCGCCAAGCTCGTATCCAATTCGAGGAGGTAATTCCGGCTCGTCTCCAGACCGGTATCGACGTTTGCGGCCTGGCGAGCGCCATGCACGAAAAGCGCGGCGATGGTGAGAAGGGCGAGCGAAAATGCAATCTGAATAACAACCAACGGATTGCGTGGGAGAAATTTCCAGCGCCGCCTGATGACGTCTTCGCCTGCATTTTCCTTTAAGTTGGTCAGGGCGCTTGAGCGCGAGAGTTTCATCGCCGGCCCAAGCGCGAACGCGATCGTGCTAAGAAAGCAGAAGCCGACGGTGGCGAGGAGGACGGAGGCGCTCGGTCCGCTTTTCCAAACCAAATCAATCGGCACCTTGCTCCGTAGCGACGCGACCAGAAAATCGGACGACCAAAGCCCGAGGACCAACCCACCTGTGCTTCCAACAAGAGCAAGGACAAAGCCTTCGCTCAGCAACTGACGCACGATCCGCCAACGGCTCGCACCCACGGCAAGCCGGATCGCGATTTCTTTCCTTCGGGCGGCGCCGCGCGCAAGAAGCATGTTGGCGAGATTGAGGCAGGCAACCAGTAAAACGACACTCGCCATTCCCATGAGAAGCGGGGCAAGTGCTTTTACCTGACGATCGTCCATCGGTCTGGAGCTGGTCGAGAAACGCGAGAGCGGCGCGGTGATGAAGGTCTGATTTTTCTGCGCCACCGGATAGGCGCGTTCGAGATTTGCGGCCAATGTCTTGAGTGCCGGCCCAGACGCGGGCGCAGTCATTCCCGGTTTCAAGCGCGCGACAAGCAAGAGCTGGTGACCGTTGCGATCGTCCAGTGTCGCGTGATCGCTCGTCTGGAAATCATTGACCAACTGATCGTGCACTCCGAGTGGCACCCACACTTCCGGAGCCGCAACTTGCATCGTTCCGCTAAATCCCTCCGGCATGATGCCGACGATCGTGAAGGGCCGGGCATTAATCGTGATAGTCGAACCCAGCAGAGCGGCCTGTTGGCCGTGCCTGTTCCAGTAGCTGTAACTCACGACGGCGACGGTCGCATCGCTGCCTGGCCTTTCCTCGTTAGGCATAAAGCCGCGACCCCGGAGGGGTTCGACGCCAAGGACGGAGAAGTAATTGGCTGAGACGATATCAACAAAGGCGCGACGGGTGTTTCCTTCTTCGCCGAGACCGACCATCGCTAGGTTGTGTGCCATCACTCCGGAGAAGACCGTGTTCTGATCGCGAATGTCGGTATAGGTCGGATAGGAAAAGCTATGGAAGCTGGTTGGCTCCTTCTTGTCCTGCGAAAAGAGCTGCACGATCTCGTGCGGTTGGAAAAAGGACGCCGGCTGGAAAAGCAGCGTATCGAGAAGACTAAAGATAGCGGTGTTTGCCCCGATCCCGAAAGCCAGGACAAACGCTGCCGCGATCGTAAAGCCAGGCGATTTGCGGAGTTGGCGAAAAGCGAAGCGAAAGTCGTTCATAGGCGTAACCCGAACACAGAGGGTGCGAAAAAGGATTTGTTCGTTAGGGAAAAAACTCTGCGCCTCAGGCAGCGGTAAGAGGCAAGGCGGCAACCTGCGCTACCCTCGCAGGCGACGTCTGCCCCTCGGGATATTTTCCTTGTTTCGACCATGGGGAATTACTCGGCGCGCAGAGCCTCAATTGGATTCACCCGCGTGGCACGGCGCGCGGGGAAAAGACAGGCGGCGAGAGCAACGGCGGCGAGCAGGACAATCGTTAGGCCAACAGTAAGCGGATCGTATTCGTTAGTCTCGAAAAGTAGCGAGCTCATGACTCGGCCGGCCGCGAGAGTTGCGCCCAAACCGATGAGAAGCCCAAGGCCAACGAGCCGGCCCCCGGAGACGAGCACGAGCCGCAGCACATCGCTGCGCTGCGCGCCAAGTGCCATCCGAATACCAAACTCGCCCATGCGCTGCACAACGCTGTAAGCCATCACGCCGTAGATGCCGACGGCCGCGATCACCAGCGCCACCGCCGAAAAAACCATCAGGAGCAGCATGGCAAAACGCTGTTTGGCGATCGTGTCGCCGAGGATTTCCTCCAGGGACTGAATCGTTCCGACCGGCTGATCCTTGTCCACCGCGTACACCACCGGCCGTAAGTTGCCGGAGATCGCGGCGGTAGAACCAGTCGTGCGCAGGATGACGTTGAGCGAGCTAAAGGGAGCCTGGGCAAAGGGCTCGTAGGTCTCGCTGGGCGCAGGCTTGTCCACGCCATACTGCTTGATGTCAGCTACGATGCCGACAATCTGACGCCAGGCGTCGGGACCATTCGTAACCAGGATGCGCTTGCCAAGTGGATCCTCGTTAGGGAAATACTGGCGGGCAAGCGTTTCGTTGATGACAGCAACGCGCGGCGAGCGCACATCATCGTGCGCATCAAAGACCCGACCGCGCATCAGCCGGATGCCCATGGCGCGGAAGTAATCCGGCGTGACTGAGTAGTAATTGGTGTTCGGCATATCGGCCGGTGCGACCTCAGGTCGGCCTTCGATTTTGAAGCCGAGCACCCAATCGCTGATTAAAGGCAGTGAATGAGTCAGCCCAACAGCCTGCACGTCCGGCAAAGCTCGGAGGCGGGCAAGAAGCGAATCGACAAAAGCGGTTTGCTGCTCCGGTTTCTCGTATTTCTTCTCCGGCAAAGCCAGTCGCATAACGGTGGCGTGGGCGGGCACGAAACCAGGATCGACATTCGTCAGGCGCATGAAGCTGCGGGCTAGCAAGCCCGCACCGCCGAGGAGAACAAGAGCAAAGGCGACTTCGGCAATGACGAGCGCACCGCGCAAGCGCCCTCGGGCGTCACTCGACCCGCGCGCGCCTTGTTTCAATCCTTCGTGCACATCGATGTGAGCGGCGAGCAAGGCCGGAGCGATGCCAAAAACGACGCCGGTCATCAGGCTGAGAAGAAGGGAAAAAATGAGAACGGTCGAATCGAGATGAATGTCGAGCGTGCGCGGCAGAGAAGAAGGCGCGAGGGCAAGTAACAGATCAAGTCCCCAGCGAGCGAAAACCATGCCCAGCATTCCACCGGCAAGGGCGAGAACGACACTTTCTGTGAGAAGTTGCCTAACGAGTCTAAGTCGGCTCGCGCCGAGCGCTGTCCGAATGGAAATCTCCCGGTGCCGTGCCGTCGCGCGAGCCAGCAGCAGGTTGGCGATGTTGGCGCAAGCAATAAGAAGCACGCAACCGACCGCTCCAAGCAAAGTGTAAAGGACGGTTCGTACATCCCGGACCATGTAATCGAGGATGGGAGACATGGTGACACCCCAGCCTTTGTTAGAGTCGGGATATTGGCGCGCGAGCTGGGCGGCCAGCACTTCCAATTCCGCCCTGGCCTGGGCCAAAGTTACATCCGGTCGCAGGCGCCCGATAACTGTGAGAAAGTGCGCGCCGCGCGCGTCGGCAGAAGTTTCATCCGGCTTGAAAGCCATCGGGACCCACGTATCCACTTTGCTCGCTTCGCCAAAGTGTGGCGGAGCGACGCCGATGACTGTGTATGGCTCGCCGTTATATTGAATCGAGCGCCCAATGACGTTGCGTTCTCCGCCAAAGACGCGCTGCCAAAAGGAGTAACTTAGAACCCCGACATGGTTCTTACCCGCCGCGTCTTCTTCTTGCGTGAAGACTCGTCCGAGAATTGGCTGGATACCGTAGACATCGAAGTAATGAGCCGTCGCTCTAACTCCAATAAGTCTCTTCGGTTCGCCTTCGCCAGTGAGATTGATCTGCGTCCCAGTATAGGCGGCGAGATATTGCCATGACTTGGTTTGCTTAACCCAATCGAGATAGTTAGGCGGCGAAACCGAAAACTCCGGAAATTGCGGGATGTCGGTTTCACGGATGAGGGCAATGCGATCCGGATGTGGATAGTCGAGAGGGCGGAGGAGAACGCCATTCACGACCGAAAAGATCGCGGTGCAGGCACCGATCCCCAAAGCGAGAGTAAGGATCGCGACCGCGGCAAAGCCGGGATTTTTGACTAACTGGCGGAAGGCGTACCGGAAATCATTCATAAGTTGTTACTCGGCGCGCAGGGCGATCATCGGGTCGATTCGCGTGGCACGACGCGCGGGTAGCCAAAGTGCAAACAACCCAATCGCGAGAAGCACACCGACGCTGAAACTGAGCGTGGTGAAGTCGTAGGGCGAAACGTGATAGAGCAGGCTGGCGATTAAGCGCCCAACCGCGATTGCACCCGCCAGGCCGATGGCCGCGCCGATGACGAGCGGCAGCGCACCCTGACGAAAAACAAGCAGCACGAGCTGGCGTTGCAGCGCGCCGAGTGCGAGACGAATGCCGAGCTCGCGACGGCGCGTGGCCATGGCGTGCGCGACAACGCCGTGCAAACCAAGGCCGGCGAGTAAAAGGGCGACGGCGGCGAAGAACCCCAGCAGTCGCGAGTACAACGACTGGGTGGCGTGATCGGCCGCGATCATTTGCTCCATGGTCTTGAGCCCATAGAGCGGAACCTCGGGATCAATTGCGGCCACTGCCTGACGGACTGCCGGCTCCAAACTGAGCGGCGGCAGGGACGTGCGCAGGACGAAATTCATTTCGTTAAATGCTTCCTGCGATTGGGCGAGATATCCTTGAAAATAATTTTCGGGGCCACCATCAATGCCGTAAAGCGCGACCCTTGGCACGACGCCAATGACTTCCGCGCCGTGCCGGTCGCTGGGCGTGCGATTAGCGGCCCGACCACGGTAAAGAACCTTGCCGATCGGGTCCTGGCCGGGCCAGATCGTTCGCGCCATGCGTTCATCGATAATGATCTTTGGGCCGGAGTCCGGACGATCGTTGGCGTTGAAGTTGCGTCCACGTAAAACAGGCAAACCGAGCGCGCCAAAATATTGCTCGTCGATCACTCCCATTTCCATGGCGGGTTCGTGCCCTGGCGGATAAGGCGCGCGATCTGCCACGTCGAAGTAGGTGGACCATTGCGTGTGCAGAGGGAGGCTGAAGTTCATTCCGACCGCACCGACACCGGGAATGCCCTCGAGCTCTCTGCGGATTGAGTTGAAGAGAGCGACACGCTCCTGCGGCTTGCGGTAGGCGGTGCCTTCCTCCGGTACGCTCACGGAAAAAACGAGCAGGTTGTGCGGATCGAAGCCAAAAGAGAACCGCTGAATCTCTGCGAGACTGCGAACAAACAAGCCTGCACCCGCGACCAGCATCACCGTCAAGGCCACCTGCGCTGCCACCATGATCTGGCGGGTCCATTGCGATGAGCTGCCGATGGTACCGCGACCGGCGGATTGAAGTGCTTCGCGCAAGTCAACTCGTGCCGCGCGCAAGGCCGGCCAGAGACCAAAGAACAAAGCTGTGAGTAACGTCGTGCCTAACGAGAAAAGGAGGACTGCACCGTTGATCGAGAGATTCTGAAAGCGCACGCTGGCCGGACTGAAGGCTTTGATCCAATCGAGTGACCACAGCGCAAGGAAAACACCCAGACCGCCGCCGAGCAGAAAAAGAACCGCATTTTCGACTAGAATCTGACGAGTCAGTTGCACGCGACTCGAACCGAGTGCGGCCCGAATGGAAAACTCCCGCGTCCGAGCGAGCGTGCGCGCGAGTTGCAGGCTGCCAACATTCGCGCAGGCAATCGCCAGGAGAAGCCCAACCGCTCCAAGCAACATCCAAAGCGCCTGCCGATAATTGGAGACGAGCGCGTCGAGCAAAGGCGTGACCGAAAAGCCCGTTTCGGCATTCTCCGCGGGATATTGAGCTTCGAGGCGCTGGCCAATCGCGCTTAAGTCGACCCGCGCCCGCTCGAGACTAACGCCCTTTGCCAACCGGCCGTAAGCAAAAAGACCCGGTTGGTTGCCACGTCTTTGCCAACTGGCGTCGGTCGAAAACGGCGCAATCGGAAGCCAGAACTCCGACTGGCTGGGAGTGATGACGTCATCCGGTAAAACACCCACCACCGTGTAAGGCACGCTGTTAATCATGAGCGGCTGGCCGACAGCGTCCGCTTTGCCGCCCAGTTTGCGCTGCCAAAGTGACGCGCGAATGACGACGACTTTCTCGCCGCCGATCTGGTCTTCCTTTGCCGTGAAAGGACGCCCGACGATCATGGGCACGCCGAGCACGCGGAAGAAATCACTCGAGACGAGCGCACCGTTGACCTTCTCCGCCACCCCACGGCCAGAGATGGTGTATTGCCCGCGTTGCGTGATGGCGAGCGCATCGAAGCTGCGACTGTCACGCCGAACGTCCTGGAAGTTTGGCCAGGAGAACGGGATGTCCTGCTCGCCTTTAAACTTCTGCTTCAAGACCATGATCCGGTCCGCCTCCGGATAGGGAAGCGGTCGGAGTAAGACCGTATCGACTAACGAGAAGATGGCGGTGCAGGCGCCGATTCCCAGGGCAAGAGTGAGAATCGCGACCGCGGCAAAGCCCGGACTCTTAGTGAGCTGGCGAAAGGCATAGCGAAAGTCCGGAAGCATTGACTTATTCTCGTTAGGCCAGCCCTATTGCTGAGCTGTCTCTTTATCAGCAGAGACGATCTGGATCGAACCTGCGCTGCTGCGCAGCACAAGCTTCGTTCCACCACCGTTGATTGTGCCCTTGAGAGAATCCTCATCAGAGCTAAGTCGCGTGATCGGCAGATCGCTATGAATTCCGCCCGCACTGGTCTCGGCGTCGATCGTTAGGGCGGCACTTGAAGGAGTGGCGACGGTGATGTTGCCACCAGAAGTTTCGAGGTGGACGTCGCCAGCCACCGGCGAAGGAAGGATGGCTGAGACCGAGCCACCGGAAGTTTCCGCCTTCAGCATTCCACTAATGTTGCCGAGACGCAGTTTGCCACCGCTGCTGTCGACCTTCGTATCTCCGATGCGGTTGAGGACGGTAACGTTTCCGCCTGAAGTATCGACATTCAAGTTTCCGCGACCACCGGTTACCTCGATCCGCCCGCCGCTCGTATCGAGATTGGTTTTACCGTCGCAATCTTTGGCGGTGATTTCGCCACCGCTCGTATCGGCATGGATGTCGCCGTGGATCCGGCCGAAAGTGAGATCGCCTCCGCTCGTGTCGACTTTGACATTCCCGCTGATGCCCTGGGCAGAGATATCGCCGCCGGCAGTATCGAGATCGAGATTGAAACTTGCCGGCACCTTGACTGTGTAATGCCCTTCAGTCCGCGAATGTCCGAATGCATGCCAGAACTGTATGCCTAACGACTCGTGCTTGTGGATGGCACGGAGGATGACTTTGTCGCCTTCGGTCGTGATTGTGATTGGCGCAGCGGCGAGATATTCCTGTTCCTTTTCCTTCGACGACATCTCGACTTTCCGATGCGCGTCGATCACGACCTTGTCGCTATCGCCGGGTGCGACATCGATCGAACCGAAGTCGACATCGACGACGAGTCTGCCGCCGGGCTTGGCTGGGCGGGTTTCGTGTTTGTTCTCCTCCGTGGCGGCGCGAGCGCCGAGCACACTGATGACGAAGAGCGCGGAGATGGTGAGTAGTTTCTTCATAATTGGAACTTTGTTCGTTAGGTATGTGGTTGATTTTAGAAGGTCAGCAGATAAGCCAGAGACTTTCATTCGCAGCGGAGGGCGATCATTGGGTCGACGCGCGTGGCGCGACGCGCCGGTAGAAAACAGGACAGGGCGGCGACGAGAGTGAGCAGTCCGGTTACCTCAAAGTAGATCGTCGGGTCGAGAGGATTGACTTTGAAAAGAATGTTTTTTAGCGCGGCGGCGGCGACAACACCGAGGAGCAACGCGACGCCGCCGGCGCCAAGCGCCAAACCAATCGCGAGTTGCCACGCGCCCTGGCTCATAACCATGCGCAAAATGCGAATCGCGTCCGCGCCAAGCGCCATTCGGATGCCGAACTCCTGGGTGCGTTGATTAACCGAAAAGCTCATCACGCCGTAAAGGCCAACCCCGGAAAGAATGAACGCGACGATGCCGAAGATGGTGAAAAGTGTCGCGATGACGCGGTTGCCGGAAAGGATGTCGTTGTGAAACTGTGCAGGCGTGCCGGGGAAATACGTCGGCAGATTTGAATCCAGAGCGGCAACCGCCTTGCTCAAAACCGGCCCAAGCGTGTCGGCGCGGACCCCGACACGCGGCCTAACGAGCACAGTCGCAAACTGGGTGGCAGGCGATGCGCCAAGGAGCGGCATGTAGAATCCGGCTGCGTCGGTCTGCTGATCGAATGGGCCCTGCATCAGGGTGTCGGGCACAACGCCGACGATGGTGCGCCACGGCTGTTCTTTGCCGGGATTGAAAATACGCACCTGATGTCCGAGCGCGCTCTGATTGCCCCAATGTTTGCGTGCGAAGGTCGCGTTCACAATCGCAACCGGTTGCTTCGAGTCGCTGTCGTCGATTGTGAAATCGCGACCCTCAAGGACCTTGAGACCGAGCGTGGTGAAGTAACCGTCGGAGACGGATTCAAAGTTGCAGCGCGGGCGATCACGATCAGTCAAATATTTCTGGCCATCGATCTCGTATTGCCCGGCAGGCGCAAAGGTCATCCGAAAGCGATCGGTCATGGCCGCGGCCTCGAACTGCGGATTTGTTCGCAGTGTGCGGACGGCGTTCTTGAAAAAGTCGCGACGCGAATCTTCGGTCGGATACGTGCCTTCCATCAAGGCGAGCCGCGCGGCATAGACGCCGTTCTCGTCGTAGCCATAATCGAGCTTTGTCTGGTTGCGGATTGATTTGATCTGCAACGAAGCGACGATGAGCAGCGCGGCGGTGAGCGCAATTTGGCCAACCACCAGCACGCGGGTGATGACATTGACGAGACGGCTGCTGTTACCACGCCCGCCTTCTTTCATCAGCTCCGCCGCGTTGCCGCGCGAGCTGAGGAAGGCAGGAAGCAAGCCGGAAACGACGGTTGCGAGCAGAGTGATGGCAAGAGCGAAGAGAAGAACGCGCCCGTCGATTGCAAATCGCCACCAATACGGTGGCGGAAACGGCGCGGCCTTTACCACTTTGTCGAACAAATCCACACCCCAATAGGCGACGAGCGAGCCCGCGATCGCGCCGCAGACAGCGATGACGAGGCTTTCGGTGAGCATTTGCCTAACGAGCCGCCAGCGCGTCGCGCCGAGCGCACCGCGGATGGCGAGTTCTTTCGACCGCAGGGCGGCGCGACCAAACTGCATATTCATCACATTGACGCAGGCGATAAGCAGAACGAAGACGACCGCACCAAGCATCGCCCAAACGATCTGGCGCAGTTGCACACCGGTGAAGGCATTGAGTAATGGCGTTACACTCGCGGAAGTGAAATTCTGATTCGTCTTCGGATTGTCGCTCGCGATGTTGCGCGCGATCGTAATCAGCTCCGCGTTCGCCTGGTCGAGCGTTACGTTCGGCTTCAAGCGGCCCATGACCGCGGGGGCTCGACTGTTGGCGCCGAGAAAGAGCTCGCCGCGCGGCGTCGGCGGCCACTCATTGTAGAGCGGTGTCCAAAGTTCCTCCGAAATCGGAAACTTAAATCCCGGCGGCATCACGCCGATGATCGTCGCCGCCTTCCCGTTAATGGTGACGTTCTGCCCGACGATCTTTGGGTCGGCGTTAAAATCGCGGCGCCAGATTTCATCGCCGAGAATTGCGGTTTTTGGTGAGCCGGGCTTGTTATCTTCGGCGTTAAAATCACGACCGAGCACCGGCGACACGCCAATCATTTTGAAGATCTCTTCAGTGACGTAGGCGCCAGTGTAACGTTGCGGATTGCCTTTGTAGGTGACGTTGATGGTCGAGCCGTTGAGATAACCCGCCGTCATGGCGAAGGAATGCTGTGCTGCCTTGATGTCCTCGTAATCCTGCGCGGAGGGAATGTTGCCGACGCCGAAGTTGTTGTTCTGATCGCTGGCTTTGGGATCGATTAATCCGACGCTGACCAGTTGCTCCGGATGAGGAAAAGAAAAGCCGCGAAGCACAATCGCGTTGACCACTGTGAACTGCGTCATCGCGCCACCAATACCGAGTGCGAAGACGAGGATGGAGAGAAGGCAAAAAACTTTGTCCTTCATAAGGACGCGGAGTCCGACACGGACATCCTGCCGAAACGATTCTAGAATCATGATGTTGTAGCTCGGTTGCTGTCGACGATCCAGCCGTCGCGCAGTTGAATCAGGCGATTGCCGTAGGTGGCGTTGGTTTCCGAGTGCGTAACCTGGACGATGGTCGTGCCTTCGGAGTTGAGTCGTTTAAAAAGCTGCATGATTTCCTCCGCCTGACTGGAGTGGAGGTTCCCTGTCGGCTCGTCGGCAAGGATGAGTTTCGGCTTGGCGATGATGGCGCGCGCAATACTGACGAGCTGTTGCTGCCCGCCGGAAAGCTGGCGGGGGTAGAGGTCTTTTTTTCCGACGATGGAGAAGCGGTCGAGTGTATCGGCGACCAGTGCCGTGCGTTCCGACTTGCTGTAACGGCGATAGGAGAGTGGGATGTCGAGATTCTCGTAGACCGTCAGGTCGTCGAGGAGATTGTAATTCTGGAAAACGAAACCGATCTGCTCATTACGCAGCTGGGTGCGTTCCTTGGGTTTGAGACGATGAACAGCTGTTTCGTCGAGATAGTACTCACCCTCCCAGCCGAAGTCATGCATGCCTAACAAATGAAGGAGCGTCGACTTGCCGGCGCCAGAGGGTCCCATCACCGAAACGAAATCACCTTCCTCGACTTCGAGATTGATGTCGCGCAGGACGTAAAAGAACTGCTGCTTACCTAACGGATAAGAGCGTTCAATGTGTTGGAGCTTGATCAGCGGTCCAAGATTCATCTTAACCTCTGCCAAGTGCGATCATGGGATCAGCCCGGGTTGCGCGATGTGCGGGGATGTAGCTGGCCAGCAACGCGACCAACCCAAGCGTTAGCGTCACGAACAGAAAGGTTGCGAGGTCGAGTGCGCTCGTGGCGTAAAGCACGGAGCGCAAGAGCGACGTGCTTAGAAAAGCGACCACCAAGCCGATGATTGTCCCGGCGCCGATCAGCAGTCCGGCGCGGGAGATGACGAGCCGAAGAACGTCGGAACGTTGCGCGCCAAGCGCCATCCGGACGCCAATCTCGTGTGTCCGTTGCACAACCAGAAAAGACATAACGCCATAAATGCCAACCGAGGCGAGAACGAGCGCGAGGCCGGCAAAAACGGTCAGGAGCACGACCGAGAGCCGGCGTGGCGCGATCGAATCCGCGATCACCTGTTCGAGCGTTCGCACGTGTGCGATTGGCACGCTGGCATCGATCGCCTCCACTTCACGCCGGAGAGCACTGGTCAGGCTGAGCGGATCCTGTAGGCCGCGGACGGCAAGAATCATCGATGAATACGGCACCTGCGCGACCGGAAGGTAGAACTCCGGCTTGACCGGTTGATCGAGACCGCGGTGATGAACGTCGCCGACGACTCCGACGATGGTCGACCAGCCCGGTCCGGTGAACGGAACACGAATTCGTTTGCCGATTGGATCTCCGGTAGGCCAGTAACGTTGCGCGAGGGCCTGATTGATGATGACGACCAGCGGGCCGCCGATCTTATCGGCTGCGGTAAAGAAGCGTCCGCGCAAGAGCGGTATTTGCAGGGTTTGAAAATAATCCGGCGAGACGAAGCGATCTTCTTCATCCGGGCCGGGACGGTTCTTGTCCATCGGTTGGCCTTCGATTGTGAAGGAACAATCGCTATTGATTCCGCTCATCGGTAGAATGGTGGTGAGACCAGCGTGGGTGATCCCAGGCAAAGCGCGAACCCGGCGATCGAGCTCGGCAAAGAAATTGGCTTGCGCCCGATTGTCCGGATAGCGCAGAGCAGGCAAGGAAAGTTCTGCGGTCAGGACGTGTTCCGGATGGAAGCCGGGATCGACGTTCCCCAGCCTAACGAAACTCTTGAGCAGCAACCCGGCGCCGGTGAGAAGGACGAGAGCAAGGGCGACTTCGGTAATCACGAGAGCGTTGCGAAGTCGATTGTGGCGACGGCCGGTAGTCGAGCCGCGCCCGCCTTCCTTGAGCGATTCGGTGAGATCGAGTTTGCTGCCCGCCAATCCAGGAACAAGGCCGAAAGCGATTCCGGTGCCGACGGCGATCGCGAGCGTAACCAGCAGGACGGTTTGATCGATGTGCACCTCACTCAACCGCGGGATTGTCTGGGTGCCGAGCGATCGCACGAGATCGATGGCCCACATCGCCAGAAATGTCCCGGCCGCCGCGCCCAGGACTGCAAGCACAATGCTTTCCGTCAGGCCTTGGCGAAGTAAGCGCAATCGGCTCGCGCCAACCGCGACCCGGATTGCCATTTCTCGCTCCCGGACCGCCGCGCGAGCGAGAAGCATCGTGGCGAGATTCGCGCAGGCGATGAGAAGGACGAGTCCAACCGCCCCGGAAAGAATGAGAAGCAAAGGCTGCATCCCGCCGATGACGGTTTGCTTGAGCGGGAAAACTGTCGCGCCAAAGCTGTCGGTCTGCGGGTAGTTATCTTGATAGCGCCGACGCATTCCCCTAACGACATTCTCGATTTCCGCCTGGGCTTGCGCCGGAGAAACATGGAACGCGAGACGGCCGATTACCCCGTAACTCCGCGAGCCGCGCTCTTTCATTTCCTTTTCGGTGAAACCGAGCGGCTGCCAGATGTCGACCTGCTCGCCGAATTGCCCTCCGGTGATGTTAAAAAGCGGAAGGGGAAACTCGAAGCTCGCGGGCATGATTCCCACAACGGTGAAGGCGCGGCCGTCGGCGACAATCTTCCTTCCGAGGACACGAGGATCGCGATCGTACTTCCGCCGCCAGAGCCGCTCACTGATGACGATCACATCGTCACGGCCCACAGCATTTTCTTCCGCTCGAAAGGTGCGGCCGCGAATCGGCTGCACGCCTAACAATGGGAAAAGATCAGCCGAAACGGTCGCGCCGAAGATGCGTTCGGGCAGCTCGCCCTCCGAGAGGTTGAAGGTCGTAGTGTTAAAGGCGGCGAACTTGTCGAAGCTCTTCAACTCCGCCTTGTATTCGAGGAATTCCGGCGGCGAAACCGGGATTGCGTCGAGATGCTGGTCGCGAAAATGTTCAAAGAGCAGGACAAGGCGCGACGGATCGGTGTACGGCAGCGGCTTGATCAGGAGCGCATTGACGAGGGTGAAAACCGCCGTCGTCGCCCCGATGCCGAGGGCGAGAGTAACAATGCCGACAAGAGCGAAGAGCGGATTCTTAGCGAGCAGGCGAAGCGAATGACGGATATCCTGCAGCATCTGATCGCTAGTTCGTTAGGGACGAAAGGTTCTTTTCGACAGGAATGGCCTGGTGCATGCGGCCAGTAAAAGGCGCAGTTGGCCCGGCCGTAGACGGTCTGGGCCGCGGAGCGCGATGGCGCGGGAGGGCCACCACGATGTTTCCGGCAAGCAAGGCGAGAATAATGAGCACCTTGATCGAGTACTTGTTTCGATCCGTGCGGCGCATCTCGCTTGCTCCTAGTTAGGCTCAGGCCGCCATTTTATCTTCCACAATCCGGCCATCGAAAAGATGGACGGTACGATCCGCATGTTGTGCAAAACGCTGGTCATGCGTCACCATGCAGATCGTGGCGCCACCGGCGTGAAGCTCTTTCAAAAGATCCATGACCGCTTCGCCGTTGCGGGAGTCGAGGTTGCCGGTCGGTTCGTCGGCAAGCAGGATGGCAGGTTTCCCAGCAAGGGCGCGCGCCACGGCGACGCGCTGTTGCTGGCCACCGGAAAGCTGGCTGGGGAGATGTTTGGAGCGATGCGCCATGCCAACGCGCTCCAGCGCTTCATTGACGAAAGCCTTTCGCTCGCCCGATCCCATTCCGCGATAGGTCAGCGGTAACTCAACATTTTCGTAGACGGTCAGGTCGCCGATAAGATTGAAGCTTTGGAAGATGAAGCCAATTTCACGGTTGCGAATGCGAGCGCGCTCCGGGAACGAAAGGTTGGCAACTTCGCCGCCCTTCAGCGAATAGCTTCCACCCGAAGGTGTGTCGAGCAGGCCCAGAATCGAGAGCAGCGTCGATTTCCCGCAGCCGGATGGGCCGGCGATGGAAATGTATTCGCCGGAGCGAATGTCGAGGTGAATGCCCGAGAGCGCGTGCGTTTCGACCTCATCGGTCAGAAAAACCTTGGTGACGCTGTCGAGGTGAATCAGGGTGTGGTTTCCGTTGTTCATTTTTTGAGTGGTTAGGTCGTGGTTGTTTGGAGATTTTTTGCCAGAAGGCTTTTACTGAATTTGGTCTCGCCTCAGTTCAGTTGAATGCGGTCGTGCGAGTCGTAGGCACTGGTGTCGGAAAGGATGACCTGATCCCCTTCTTTCAGGCCGCTCAGAATTTCGATCGTGTTGACCGAGCTGCGGCCGAAATGAACGGGAGTGCGAGTGGCTTCGCCGTTGCTCGTCAACTTGAAGACGCCGACAGTCGCGCCGTCCTGCGCAAATGCCGGACGGCCGACGTAAAGGACATTGTTTAGTCGCTCAAGCTCGATCGTTCCATCAACGCTCAAATCCGGTCGCACGCCCTTTGGCAATTCGCCATCGAGAGCGACGTCGACCGTGACCGTGCCTTGCTCAACCGCCGGATCGACTCGGATGACGTGTCCGGCAGCGACGCCGTTGCGCGTATCGATCGAGGCTGGCTGATTGATTTGAATATCCTTGGCCTGGGTCTCGGCAATTTTGACCTGGGCTTTAAGTTTCGCCGGGTCCGCGACGCGGGCGAGGTTGGTTCCGGCAAGTACGCGCTGACCCACCTCGACTGGCAATTGTTGCAGGACGCCGGTCATGCCCGCCTTGACGTGCAGGTTTTCAACCTCTCGCGCAGCCAGCTGGGCTGAAGCCTTTAACTGATCGACAGCGGATTGCTTGGCTGTGAGCTGTGGCTCGATTGAATCGCGGGCAAAACTGAGGCGCTTCTGCTCGATCTGATCGCGATTTTCCAATTGGTCGCGTTTAATGATGGAAGTCTTGTAGGCAAGATCTGCGATGAGGCCGTTCTTTTTCAGGTTTTCATTCGTCTCGGCCTCCATCTTCGCCTGTTGAAAGTCTGAGTGAACCTGAGCGGTCGTAGATTCCTGATCGAGCAACTCGCGCTGCAACGTCGCGCGCAGAGTCGTTAATTCAGCTTCCGCAGCTTTTTCCTTGAGATTGGCATCGCTTGCAGCCTGCTCAAGATCGGGGCTGGAAAGCTCCAGAATCGTTGTCTCGGGTTTCACCTGCGCGCCTGGCCGAATAATAATCTTTTCCACCCGGCCTTCCTTGCTCGCTGCGATCCAGCGAATGTCCTCTGGGACGAGTGTGCCGAGGCCGCGCACTTGGCGCAGCATTGGCCCGCGCTTGACCGTATCAACCCAAACCGAGGCGCGATCGACGCTGATAGCTGCCGGTTTGAGGCGCGAAACGATTACGCCAATCACCACCAGCGCGAGCAGCGAACTGCCGATGATGATCAGTCGGCGTTTCTTCTTCTTGCGGGCCAGGTCCGGACGCGCCACGTCCATCGAGGAAGTGACAGGCGTGAAGCCCGAAGGCCTCGCGGGTTGTTCGCCTCCGGCAATCACTTCAAAGCTTCGCTGCATGATAGGTTGGTAGCGCCCACGCCTAAAAAGTACCGCCAGTGTGGATGAGGGTTGCAACGGCCAAAACACCGTTAACGATCGGCAAAAGGGCAGTGCCAATGAGGGCGGCGAAAACCGCCGCGTCGACCGCGAAACCGCGAGCCTCTTCCTCTGCGAAATAGCGACTGCTAATCTCGAAAAAAGCTGGGCGATGAAATTGAGCCGGCGTTCCGCAGGAACCCTGCAACTGCGAGGTTCGATAATGATGTTCTGTCTGCGGAAAAGCCCGGTCGCCGCAGGTGATGCAGGCTTCCGACGCGTGCCGCCGACTGAGCTGCTGGATGTGAGGTGTGTTTTTCATTTTGTTCTGCGTTCTTGTTCCTGTGAGATGCGATAAGCGTCTCGTTTGGATTCAGGAATTTTTCGAAGGCGTGGCAAGCTATTGCAATGGCTGTGCCACGGAGGGAATTATTTTATAACTACCTTAAAATGAAAGATTTATAATTAAGGTCTATTTTCGCAATCTATTCTTTGTGCCTCACGCTTGGGATTGGGCTGTCCCGATTGCGGGAAAGGGAGAGCGGGCGCCTAAAACTGGAAGTAGATAAAGTCTGAAGTCGTTAGGCTGCGAAGCGTGAGAATTCCCATGAAGAGAATTACTCCCATAGCCGTCTCGAAAACAAAGCGCGCGCGCGCTGGCAATTCGAACTCCAGATTCCAGCGGGGAAACACTCCGGAGCAAAGCATGTGAATCGCAAGCGGCAGCGAATAGATGCAAACCAGCTCGCCAAAATAGATTCCCATTGCCCAGTCGCGGCGCGACCAGCCAAACGGCGAAAGGGTGAGATCACGGATCAGTTGGGCAATGTCTCGTTCGCGAAACATGAGCCAGCCAATGCAGGCGAGCAGGAAAGTAAATCCAACCTTCACCACCCAGGGAATCCGTTTGCCGAAACCCAGAGCGACGAGCATGCGCTCGAACAAGAGCAAAAATCCCCAGTAGAAGCCCCACAGAACGAAATTCCAAGATGCACCATGCCAAAGGCCGCTGATGGCGAAGGTCGCCAGAAGGTTAAAGGAATTGCGCGCAACGTTACAGCGGCTGCCGCCTAACGAAATGTAAAGGTAATCCCTCATCCACGTGGAAAGGGAGATATGCCAGCGTCGCCAGAAATCAGCTGGCGAAGTCGCCAGATAAGGGTGCCAGAAATTCCGCATGAGCTCAAACCCTAACAATCGTGCCGTGCCGCGCGCGATATCGGTGTAGGCCGAAAAGTCGGCGTAAATCTGCACCGTAAAGGCGAGCACCCCAGCCCAGAGAACGGGAAACGAAGGCGACGAAAGCGCAAAGATCTTGTTGGCAATGATTGCGGTGTTATCGGCAATGACGACTTTCTTGAAAAATCCCCACAGCATGAGACCGAGTGCATTTCGCCACAGTTCCGCATCGAAGACGCGTTGCGAGGCATACTGCGGCAGCATATGGCTTGCGCGCTCGATCGGCCCCGCGACCAGTTGCGGAAAAAACGTTACGTATAGCGCGTATTGCAAAAGGCTGCGCTCAGCCGGGATTTGCCGCCGGTAAACATCGACCACGTAACCGATGGATTGAAAAGTGTAGAACGAAATCCCCACCGGTAAGGCGAGGCGCAGAGCAACGTGCCATGGATTCGCGCCCGCACCGATGAGAACCGTGTCAAGATTATCGAGGGCGAAGTTCGCGTATTTGAAGGTGCCGAGGAGCGCGAGGCTGAAGCAGATACTGATGAGCAAAAAGACGCGACGACGCAGCGGCCAGCGTTCCATCCCGAGAGCGCACAGCCAATCAATCAGCGTCGAAGCCCACAGCGGCAAGAGAAACCAGGAATGTTCCCATCCATAGAAGACATAGCTCGCGACGATAATGAAAAAATTCTGGCCGCGCCGCGGGAGCGACCAATAGATGGCAAGGACGACGACCAGAAAGACGAGATAGACTAACGAATGAAAGATCATCGCGTCAGCAGGATCGGGCGCAGCGCGCCGGCGTAAATTTTGGTCGCGCGCTCTTTCGCCCAGGGCCCTATATGGTCGTCGTCGGGCCGCAGATACATGTCAGGCGTGAAATTCTTGTTCGCGGCCGTGTCGAGGAAGGCGCAGCCTTGACTCTCAATCCACACCCGCAGTTGTGAGATGTAAGCCCGCAATTCCTCAGTCTCTTGAAACTCATTCTCTGGCCCGGGATTCGGTCGCACCCTAACGAAACAAAGCGGAATATCGGCCTGCTTCGCCGCCTGCACGATATGGGGCAGGAAATTTCTCTTGGGATCGGGACTAAAGACCAACGAACGCGCCGCAAGTGCTTCCGGGGTCTGCGGCAAAGTCTCCTGGCGCAACCTCGCAACGTCGAAGATTTCGTTCACCCGCCGCGGCAATCCCTTTATCTTTGGGCCGGTCAGAGTCTCGGTCTTGAAGGCGAACCGACTTATTTTTTCCTGATAATGATGCCGGCGGTCGTTCAACGGATAAAGCCGACTGGCAATTCGTTGCAGGAAAGTTTCGCGGCGCGATTCATCGCCGAGCACTGCCTGATAAACGGGATCTTCTCCATCCATGAGAGACTCGAGAAATGCGCGATAAGTCGCGGTGGTCCGAAAAGCCGCATTAGTCAGCAAATCGTAAGTAAAAAAGATGCAAACCCAGCGCGGCTTAACACCCGAGGAAATGACGTAATTCTTTAAGCTCAGATACCAGGCAGCGGATGAAGCGCCTCCCCGCCAGATCATATCGACCTTGCCGTCGCCCAACTCTTCTTGCAGTAACTGCGGATCGATCGCGGCATGCACAAGCGAATCGCCAATCAGCACAATGCTTGGCCGGTCTGTGCGCAGCCGTTCGAGTGGCTGCCGGTTGAACGGTCGCTTGCTCGGCAGCCAATGATTGAGGGCCAGCGGCACCAGCAGAACGGTCAGGACAAAAATCAGTAACTGCGCGACATGCCGAGACTTCATTGCGCTCAGCAGGGCAGACGAAGAAGGGCTTCGCCCCCGGCGCGATCGAGGCGATTGGCAAGCGTGAGCGAGCCACCGTGCGCTTCGGCAATTTGACGGCTCAAGGTCAGGCCAATTCCTGAGCCACCCGGTTTGGTGGTGAAGAATGGGACAAAGAGGTTGCTCGGATTCATGATTCCCGGGCCTTCATCGCGCACGAAAACCTCCGCGCAATCGCCCACCGAACGCCAGCCCGCAACAACCTGGCCGCCAGTCTCCAGCGATGCGTCGACTGCGTTATGCAATATGTTGATGAGCAACTGCTCAATCTGTGCCGCGTCTGCCGAGACACTGATCTCAGGGCCCTGTGCAAGGCGAACCGGCAGACGCGTTTCCAAGCCGACCACTCGCCTGACGAGTTCACCAAGGCTGATTCGCTGCTTTTGCGGCGGCGGCAGGCGAGCGAGCCGCGCATACGCCTGCATGAAACGGCTGAGCGACTCTGCGCGTGAGGCGATCACATTTAGACCGCTCCGAGCATCGTCGCGCCAATCGGGCGGCGGCGGATCGCGCTTGAGCAAATTCTCCAGGCTGCCCGCAACCGATTTGATCGGAGCGAGCGAGTTATTCATCTCGTGACCGAGCACCCTGACGAGTCGCTGCCAGGCGATGCGCTCCTCTTCACGTAAAGTGCGACTCAGATCGGTCAGGACCAGCAGCTCATGCGGCAAGCCATGTTCGCGAAAGTTACTCTTGCGGATGCCCCATCGCCCTGAGCCTCCGGGAAAGGTAAGCGTGAGCGGCTGATCTTCATCGGCATCAAGACAAACGGCCAATCCAAGGTCGCTCGCGCGCCGGCCTAACAACTTGTCAATCGGTTGGCGGAGCAGATTCTCACCTGCGCGATTCACCAGCCGCAATCGCCGGTCGGGATCAAAAGTGAAAACGGCGACCTCGATTTCAGCCATGATCGTGCGCAGAAGTGCGGTCGCTTCAAAGGCGCCGAGCCGTTGCACACGCAACGTTTCGCCCAGCTGGTTGATCTCGAGCAAAACTTCGCCGAGCGCATCTTCCGGTCGGGCGCCGCGAGCGCGAATCGAATAATCGCCTTCGCGCAGAGCGGCCAGCAGATTGCTCATGGTTTGCAACGGCCGCACGATGTGATCGCGCGAACTGGCGATAAAACCCAGAGCACAAACGCCCATGAAAAGCACCAGCGTCCAGAAGACTTTGGGGCTGAAATCGCCGAACCAAAGCAAAGCAAGCGCAACGATGAGCGCGGGCCCCACCGCCCCAAGGGTCAACCAGGTAAGGCGTCCTTCGTGCGAAAGCCGCCTGCGATGCCGGGAATGGACTGGAGCTGGCACGGGCCGCTACGAACAATGATGACCGACCAAATCCGAAAAACGAATGCAGAAAACTCGTCCACGAAGACAACTCAAGAGCCTCTGCGTAGTCGTCGCAGTTTCGTGGTTCCTCATGCGATCATCTTTTCGGACTGGATTTTTGGCTTCGTCTTTCACAGACCATAATGCTGAAGCCGCCGGTAAAAGGCACTCCGGCTCAGGCCTAACGACTCGGCTGCCTTGCGTGCGTTGCCATCGTGCCGGGCGAGCGCTTTTTTTATGAGAAACGCTTCCACCTCCTCCAGGCTCATTTCCTCGAGATGCGGTGAGCCGTCGCTCGCGGTCGTTAGGCCAAGATCGTTAGGCTTGATTGTACTGCCCGGCGACATGAGGACAGCTCGCTCAATCACGTGATCCAGCTCACGCACATTGCCTGGCCATTCGTGGCGCATGAGCGCCTCGTGCGCAGCCGGCTCGAGTCCCGCCAGTTTTTTGCGATAACGCTCGGCGTGTTGCCGCAGGAAATGCGCTGCCAGCGGCGCGATATCTTCACGGCGTTCGCGCAATGGCGGGAGCGCAACCTCGATCGTGTTCAGTCGAAAGAGCAAGTCCTGCCGGAAACGTCCCGCCCCGACCTCGTCGTGCAGGTTGGCGTTCGTCGCGGAAATGATCCGCACGTTCGCATGCAAGGTGCGGGAAGAACCGACACGCTCAAACTCGCCCGTCTCGATAACACGCAATAATTTTGCCTGCTGACTCATCGGCAGATTGGCAATTTCATCGAGAAAGAGCGTGCTCTCATCGGCCAGCTCAAACCGTCCGGCGCGATCCGTCTTTGCATCGGTGAAGGCGCCTTTCACGTGACCGAAAAGTTCGCTCTCGAAAACGCCTTCCGAGAGTCCGCCCATGTTGACGGTGATCATGATTTTGCTCGCACGCGGCGAAAGCGAGTGAATCGCCTGAGCGACAAGACCTTTGCCGGTCCCGTTCTCGCCCGTGATGAGAATGTTCGCTTCGGAGGGCGCAACGCGTGAGATCAGTTCCATGACTGGCTTCATGCGCGGCGAATCGGAAATGATGTTCGGCATTTTGCCGCGCAGCAGTTCGCTCTTCGCCTCGAGTTGCTGACTCTTTCGCAGCGCGTTACCAAGCGCGATTTGCGTTCGGACAATGGCGAGAACGCGGTCGTTATCCCATGGCTTCGTCACGAAATCACGCGCGCCCAGTTTCATTGCCTCGACTGCGAGATCGACCGTCGCCCACGCGGTCATGACGACGATCGGCAGGTTCTCGTCCAGCGACTGAATGCGCGGAATGCTCGCGAGCCCCTCCTGACCCGAGGTCGTGTCACGGGTGTAGTTGAGATCCATCATGAGGAGCGAATAGGTGCGCTTTTCGAGCGAGTTCCTGAGTGCGCCTAACGACGTCACCGCATCGGTTTGATAACCTTCGCCCTTGAGTAAAATGCGTAACGCCTCGAGCACGTCAGGTTGATCGTCCGCAATCAGAATCCGAGTCATCGGAATAACGATGAACCGCATTTCCGTTGCGCCGTCAATCTTCCCCGCGAGACGGCCTTGATCGGAATTTTGAGAACCGGCTCGAAATTGGTGAAGGCTTGCGGTGCAAAAAGCGGACCGGACTCCTGAGCGAAATTTTCTTCGCTATGACTTACACTCGTTAGGCATCGCCGGCACCTGATAAGAAGCGCGAGACTCACCACGCGATCGCCGCGAATGATTTTTCGCAGTTGCGATTGTCCGCCCTTCGACGACAAGAGCGCGGGCCGAAATTCATTGACGATTTTAAAGCAGAGTGTTGCATAGGTGTGCCCGCGGCGCGCTGCCGCGCCGCCTTTTTCTGCATGACCAGCTCGCCTCAATCGCCTGACGAACCGCCCGCCATTCTTTCCCTCATCGGCCATACACCATTGGTCGAGATCACGCGCATCGATACGGGGCCGTGCCAGCTTTTTGTGAAGCTGGAAAACCAGAATCCCACCGGCTCGATTAAGGATCGCGTGGCGCTGGCCATGATCGAAACAGCAGAACGCGAGGGCAAATTGAAGCCGGGTGGCACCGTTATCGAAGCGACCGCCGGCAACACGGGCCTCGGCCTCGCTCTCATCGCGGGCGCGAAAGGTTATCGCATCATTCTCGTTATTCCCGACAAGATGTCGCAGGAAAAGATCGCCCACGTCCGCGCCTTGGGGGCGGAAGTCCGCCTTACGAGAAGTGACGTGACTCGGGGCCATCCCGAATATTACCAGGACGTAGCGGCACGCCTAACGAGCGAGATCCCCGGCGCGTTTTATGCCAATCAATTCGGGAATCCTGCGAACCCGCTCGCGCACGAGACCACCACCGGCCCGGAGATTTGGGAACAGATGCAGCACGATCTTGATGCGGTCGTGGTCGGGGTCGGTTCCGGCGGCACGCTCACCGGACTTGGACGCTTCTTCAAGAAGGTGAAACCGGATGTGGAGATGATTCTGTCCGATCCAACTGGTTCCATCCTCTACGAATGGGTCAAGACTGGCAAGCTGGAGAAAGCCGGGAGCTGGGCGGTCGAAGGAATCGGTGAGGATTTCATTCCCGAGATCGCCGACATGACACTCGTAAAGGACGCTTTTGAAATCGACGACGCGGAGAGTTTTGCGGTCGCGCGAGAACTGTTGCGCAAGGAAGGTATCCTCGCTGGATCCTCGACCGGCACGTTGCTCGGCGGTGCGCTTCGTTATTGCCGGCAGCAGAAAACGAAGAAGCGCGTGGTGACTTTGGTCTGTGATACCGGCAACAAATACCTATCCAAAATGTATAACGACTTTTGGATGGCCGAGCAGGGCTTTGTCGAACGACCCGTCGAAGGTGACCTGCGCGATCTCATTTCCCATCGCGCGGAAAAAGGCGAAGTTGTTTCCGTTGGGCCTGACGACACCTTGCTCACTGCGTTTAAACGCATGCGCACCGGCGATATTTCACAGCTTCCCGTTCTGAATGGTGACGGCCGCGCGGTTGGGATCATCGACGAATCCGATTTGCTCGTGAAAGTGCATCGTGACCCGGCCAGATTTAACGATCTTGTGAAAACAGCCATGACTGATCGCCTCGAGACTTTATCGCCGTCAGCCAGCATCACGGACTTGTTAGGCGTGTTCGATCGCGGCCGCGTTGCCATCATGATGGAAGGCAACCGATTCCTCGGCCTGATCACGCGCACGGATTTGCTCTCCTTCCTCCGGCTTCATATGCCCAAGTAAGGAAGAGAATTGGAAACCATAAAACCAGGAAGGACGAACCGGGATCAAAACCATGGAAACTCTTTCTGGCTTCCAGGTTTCTAAATTTCCTCTCGAAAATCTTCCATGAAAAAGCATCACCTCGCTACCCGCGTGATCCACGCCGGCCAATCGCCCGATCCCACGACCGGCGCGGTCATGACGCCGATTTACGCCACTTCGACTTATCAGCAGGAAAGTCCCGGCCGGCACAAAGGCTACGACTACGCGCGCTCGATCAATCCGACCCGCAGCGCCTACGAACGCTGCGTCGCGGATCTTGAGAGCGGCACGCGCGGTTGGGCCTTTGCTTCCGGCCTTGCCGCAATGTCGACGGCACTCGAAACGATTGACAGCGGCGCACATGTCCTGTCGAGCGACGATCTTTACGGAGGCACCTATCGACTTTTCGAAAAGGTGCGACGGCGCTCGGCTAATCTCGATTTCACTTTCATCGACATGAGCAACGTCGGGGAAATCGAGAACGCCTTTAAGCCCAACACGCGCATGGTCTGGGTGGAAACACCGAGTAATCCGCTTCTCAAGCTGATCGACCTCGAGGCCGTTGCGCAACTCGCGCGCAAGCATAACGCGATTTCGGTTTCTGATAATACATTTGCCAGTCCTTGGATTCAGCGGCCGATCGAGCTGGGATTCGATATGGTGATTCATTCCGCCACCAAGTATCTCAACGGCCACTCCGACATGGTCGGCGGCGTCGCGGTCGTCGGGGAAAACAAGGCGCTCGGCGACCAGATGCAGTTCCTGCAAAATTCTGTCGGTGCGATCGCGGGTCCGTTCGACAGCTTTCTCGCCATGCGCGGATTGAAAACGCTCGCCTTGCGAATGGAGCGGCATTGCCAAAACGCCCTCGAGTTGGCGCAATGGCTGGAGAAGCAGCCGAAAGTGCGCAAGGTTCACTATCCTGGCCTAACGAGCCATCCGCAGCACGAGCTGGCCCAGCGACAGATGCAGGGAAGATTTGGCGGCATGATCACGGTGATCCTCGAAACAGACCTTGCCGGCACGCGGCGTTTTCTCGAGAACACGCACCTTTTCGCGCTCGCTGAAAGCCTTGGCGGCGTGGAAAGCCTGGTCAATTATCCACCGATCATGACGCACGGCGCGATCCCGGAGGAAACCCGGATTGCGCTCGGCATCACCGAGTCACTCGTTAGGCTCTCCGTCGGCGTGGAAGATGTGGAAGATCTGCGCGACGATTTGCGCCGCGCGCTCGAAGCAATCTAGGCTGATTTGCAAGAGCTGGCGCTCCGCCTCTTTGGCGCGCAAAGGCCTTGCCCAATCGAGGCGCCGCACAATCGTCTCCCGCCTTTTCAAGTCATCACCATTCGTTAAGCTGCGCCCATGGGCAGCAGCTTTGGCCAACTTTTCCGCATCACCACCTTCGGCGAATCTCATGGTGGTGGCGTTGGGGTGGTGGTCGATGGTTGTCCGCCCAGGATTTCGTTAGGCGAAGCGGATATCCAGCACGAGCTGGATCGTCGCCGACCCGGCCAAAGCAAGATCGTCTCGCAGCGAAGCGAGCCGGATCGCTGCGAAATTCTTTCCGGAGTTTTCGAGGGCGAGACCCTGGGCACACCGATCGCCATTCTCGTCCGTAACCACAACGCGCGTCCCGAAGCCTATCGAGAAATCAAGGAGACTTTTCGTCCGTCGCATGCTGATTTCACCTACCAGGCGAAATACGGGACCCGCGACTGGCAGGGCGGCGGTCGAGCTTCCGCGCGCGAGACGATCGGCCGCGTCGCCGCGGGTGCGATCGCGCGCAAGGTCCTGGCACAGGCCTTTCCGGGATTCGAGCTGCTTGCCTACGTCGTGCGTGTCCACGAGCTCCGTGCGACGATCGACCACGCAACTATTACCGCTTCGGCGATTGATGCCAGCATCATGCGCACGCCCGATCCGATCGCGGCCGAGAAGATGATCGCACGCATCGAAGCCGCGCGCGCGGAAGGCGATTCGTTAGGCGGAATTATTGAGTGTCTCGTGCGGGGCGTGCCCGCGGGCCTGGGCGAACCGGTTTTCGACAAGCTCGAAGCCGATCTGGCAAAGGCAATGCTCAGTTTGCCCGCGACCAAAGGTTTTGAGATCGGCTCCGGCTTCGCCGCTACGGCCATGAAAGGTTCCGAGCACAACGATCCTTTTGAGATTCGCGACGGCAAAGTGCGAACGACGAGCAACCATTCTGGCGGAGTGCAGGGCGGGATCAGCAACGGCGAGAATATTGTCTTTCGCGTCGCCTTCAAACCGACCGCCTCCATCGCGCGCGAGCAACAGACTGTGACCAGCAGCGGCGACACGACCGCGCTCAAAATGCGTGGCCGCCATGATCCTTGTGTGCTGCCCCGTGCAGTGCCGATGGTTGAAGCGATGGCCGCGCTGGTCCTGTGCGACCATGCCCTGCGTCAACGCGCAATCTCGACTCCGTGAGCGCGCCATCCTCTGGCTGGCAGCTCGCATTCGTTTCCTTCGCCGCCGTTCTGGTCTTGTTCGAAATCGTCCGGGGCTGGCGGCGTGGCGTGGTTAGACAACTCGTTCGATTGCTTGCCTTGGTCGTTGCTTACGCGAGCGCGCTTTTCGGTGGGCGTGCTTTGCTTCCCGTTCTGCGACCCATGATTCTCTTGCCTGATTTCATCATCTCGGCCTTTTCCGGATTGCTGCTCGGCCTGGTTGTCTATGCATTGATCAACACCCTCGGTGCGATTCTTTTCAAACGCACCGCGCAGCAACCGGCAGGGATGATTCGATTTCTCTACGGGTTCTGCGGCGGCGTGCTGGGAATTTTCTTTGGGCTCTTCAGCGTCTGGCTGATGGTGGTCGCCATCCGCTCGCTCGGCGCGATCGCTGGCGCGGAATCGAAAACAAAGATCGCGCGCCGACCGCCGGCACTCGATTCGCTTCACCAGCTGAAAAGCTCGATTGAGCAAGGCTCGTTAGGCAAAACCGTCAAGATCGCCGACGTCGTTCCGACGCGAACCTACGATACGTTAGGCAAGCTCGGAGATGTGGTCTCGAATCCACGCAGCGCGGAACGCTTCCTCCACTATCCGGGCGCTCGTGAGCTGACAGAGAATCCGCGCCTCGTCGCGTTGCGCAACGATCCCGAGATCATTGAGCTTATTGAGCAGCAACGTTATCTCGACCTCCTGCAAAATCCGAAGTTGATCAACGCGCTGAACGATCCATCGCTCGTCGCCCAGGTGAAGAGCTTCGATTTTGAGAAGGCGCTGGATTACGCTCTGGCCAAACAATAATCCGCTGCCTCGAATTGCATCATTCGACTGGATTGTTGCCTAACGACAAAGCACGTCACTGTCGCCAGGCCGGGTTTAGAGGCTGACCTCCGGCGCTTCGCGCTTGCCCTGGAACGGGCTTTGAGCGCACGATGGCGGCATGTTCATTCGACGTCATGTCATTCCCGGCGAAGCTCCCGGCTCGCTTAGTGATTTAAATGATTCCCCGCAGGAAGCGCCTGTCATCACTCTCATCGAGTATGGGCCGGACTCTTTCGAAGAACGCAGAAACGTTGACTGCGAAGAGTTACTTGTCCACCTGGATAATGAGTTAGTCACCTGGATCAACATCGATGGCTTCGGCGACCTGACCGTTCTGCGAACTTTGGGACAGCGCTTCCATTTGCATCCTTTGGCATTGGAAGACGTCCTTGATATAACTCAGCGACCGAAGGTAGAGCAATACGATGACTATCTCTTTATCGTTGCGAAGATGATCTATCTCGGTGGGAATAAGAATATCGGAGCCGAACAAGTTAGCATGTTTCTAGGCAAGACCTTTCTCATAACTCTCCAGGAGGAAGCCGAATTTGATGTTTTCGAACCGGTGCGCGCCCGCATCCGCAGCGGGAAAGGACGGATTCGCGGAGCCGCGCCGGATTATCTGGCTTATGCTTTGCTCGACGCGATTATCGATCATTACTATCCGGTGCTGGAGTCCATTGGCGCAGAGATCGACGCGATCGAGGACAGCCTGGTGGATAACCCGCTGAGCCGCCCGGTGGGGAGTTTGCACGAACACAAGCGAACGCTCACGCAAATTCGCCGCATGGTCTGGCCGCTGCGAGATGTCACCAATCTGCTTTTGCACGAAGACCCGGGGTTGATTCGTCCCGAAACCAAAATCTATTTGAGAGACTGCTATGATCACAGTGTGCAGTTAATGGATGTGGTCGAGAGTTATCGAGATGTCTTATCCGGTCTGACCGAGATTCATATCTCGAGTATTGGTCTGCGCACGAACGAAATCATGCGGGTGCTAACTGTTATAACTGTGATCTTTATCCCACTGACCTTCATCGCTGGCGTATATGGAATGAACTTTAGCCATATGCCGGAGTTGCAGCAGCCCTGGGGTTATTACGCCTGCCTGCTCGCCATGGCGACCGTGGCCATCGGTCAGCTTCTGTACTTTAAGAAGCGCCGCTGGCTTTGATGCGGCCCGCGACGGCGGATTCGCAGAGCTGTTCACGCCGTGCCATGATTGCGGGGCATGTCGGAATATCTGGTCGTCAGCACAAGTGGAAATCCGGAGAGTAACAGCCGGAAGATGGGCAAGGTGGCCTATGACTTTTTGCGCGAGCAAAACGTGAATTGCGAGTGGATTGATCTTGCGGCATTGGATCTTCCGCTGTGCGACGCCGACGCCTGTTACGCACATCCGGCAGCGCGCAAGCTTGATAGCGCAGTCGAGTCGGCCAAAGGCGTCCTGGTGGCGGCGCCGGTCTACAACTACGACGTGAGTGCGTCGGCCAAAAACATGATCGAGCTCACCGGCAGTTCGTGGGAGGATAAAATCGTCGGCTTCCTTTGCGCGGCAGGCGGAATGAGCAGCTATATGTCAGTGATGGCTTATGCCAACAGCCTTATGCTCGATTTTCGCTGCGTCATCATTCCGCGCTTTGTCTATGCAACGACTGACTCGTTCGATGACGAGACTGTTTCCGATCAGAAAGTGCTGCAACGGATTGAACAGGTCGCGGGCGAGCTGATTCGCTTTACCAATGCCCTGCGTCGTTAGGTCAGTTTTGTTAGGCGACGCTAGCCGTCTTCGCGCCTAACCAGACCTCCGCACCTTCACGGGCGGCTTCCACTTCGACTGGTCTGCCGCTTTCCAGCACCAGGGTGCGAGCTGCTTCCACCATCTCGTCAATCTTCCGGTCGTCATGATTGGGGTCATGGTGGAAAAGGAACAGTTTGCGCACCCGGGCATCGACTGCGAGCGAGACCACGCTACTGAGCGAACCATGACCCCACCCGACCTTTTCCGCGTATTCCTCGTCGGTGTATTGCGCATCGATGATGAGAATGTCGGTCTGCTGCAGGAATTCGACCAGCTTGGTGCGGGCATCGGCAGCATAGGCGCGCGCCTCGGCGAAGCTCGCCTTGTCGGGTCCGGCCTGATTGAGTTTCAAAACATCGTACGGCTCGTTATCGGGTAAAAAAGCGATCGAGCCATTGCTCGTCGTTAGGCGATAGCCGACGCAGATTCCGGGATGATTGAGAAAGCGCGCGGTCACTTTCACTTTTCCAATCGTGAACTCCATATCTTTCAGTTCATCGATGGAGATCGCGCTCGGCACATCCCGCAGGCTGACGGGAAAAAAGGAAGTCTCCATCTGACCGGCGAGCACTGTCGCCAGACCAGCACGCGCGCCTTCGTAACCGAGAACGCGCAGAGAATTCTTCTGGCTATAAACGGGGAGAAAAAATGGCAGACCCTGGATGTGATCCCAATGGGTATGGGAAATGAGAAGCGTGGGGCGAATTGGCTGGCCGCCAAACTCCGCTTCCAGCTCGATCCCCAGCTCCCGCAGGCCGGAGCCAGCGTCAAGAATGATGATTTCCCCATCGGCACGGACTTCCACACAACTGGTGTTGCCACCGTAACCGACCGTCGACGAACCGGGAACGGGAATAGAGCCGCGTACCCCCCAGAATTTCACTCGCGTGGAAGGCGGGACGAAATCCGGCACCGGGCCGCTTGGCTGAATGTCGGCCGGAAGAAGAACGCGCTCGATGACTTCATGCAGGTTTTCCCAGCGAATCGGTTTTACGAGGTACTCATCAGCGCCGGCTTCAAGCGCGCTCTTGCGATCAACGCCGTAGTCGCGGCCGGAAACAATAATAATTTTCGTCCGCTGCAAAAGTTGCCGGAGGCTTCGGCAAACTTGGAAACCATTAGCCTTCGGCATGAGCAAATCGCAAAGGATCAGCTCTGGCCGATGTTTAAGTGCGAGGTGAATCCCGGCTTCGCCGTCGCCGGCTTCCAGAATTTCCCAGTTTTCGCGCCCGAAAAGCTCGGCGGTTGTGCGCCGGCTTTCGGAATCGTCCTCAATCAGCAGAACGGTTGGCATGGTGGTGGCGCCAATTCATCTCAGAGGCTCGCAGTGCAAACAAGCGTTTTGTACGGCGCCAGGCGCAGGGCGGGATGCCTCTCGCGCACATCGTAAGACTTCATTCAGACCCAGCGAATACCAATCGGTCGACATCATTCAACCCAAGGCAATAATTGATGATCAACCGTTCACGCCGAATTTTTCCCAGCGAAGCCTTGGAAAACGTCGGAGAAAGGAGGTGGCGGAAAACAACAGATGGAAACGTCGCGCGCGATTCTCTTGCGCAAACGCAAGCTGAGTGACACGAGCCTGATCGTCTCGTGGTACGCGGAATCGTTAGGCAAAATGGATACCGCAGCCAAAGGAGCGCGTCGGCCGAAAAGCCCCTTCGCGGGAAAGCTCGATCTTTTTTTTCAGGCTGAGATTCAAATCAGCCGGAGTCGCCGTTCCAATCTTCACACCCTCACTGAAGTTGTTTTGCAAAATGCCTATGTTGGGATCCGCGAAAATTATTTCCGGACCCAGGCCGCTTCTTATTTCGTCGAACTCATCGAGATCGCGACCGAACCAGAACATCCCGCGCCTGAGTTGTTCCATCTCCTGCAGCGCGCGTTCGGTTTTCTCGATGGGCACGACCCAACGCGGCAGGCCATTCGGCATTTTGAAACGGAGCTGGCGCGCGTCACTGGCGTACATGACAGCGCCGCCCTAAAAGGCGATCCCGCATCGGCGCTCGGCGCCCTGTTCGGCCGACTACCGCGTGGCCGGGCTGCTTTGCTGCGCGCACTCACCTAATCTTTTGCCGAGCAAAATCTCTGGTCACCGCGCGACCGGCGGTTAACATCTGGCGCAATGAAAAAGATTCTGGGGTTAGTCGGGGCAGTAATACTCGCCGGCGCCTTGAGCGCGTCCGCGGATGAGACTTACAAAATCGATTCGGTCCATTCCTCCATCAGTTTTAAAGTGCGGCATTTCTTCAGTTATGTGACGGGCGACTTCAAGAGATTCGAAGGCACGATCCATGTGGACATGGATCATCCCGAGAAATCCTCTGTCTCCGCGACGATCGACGTGGCCAGCATCGACACAAAAAACGACAAACGCGATGAAGACCTGCGCAGTCCGGATTTTTTCGAAGTGGCGAAATACCCGACGATCACCTTCAAGAGCAAGAGTGTGAAGAAGACCGGCACTGAAAGTGGCGACATCGTTGGCAACCTCACGATGCATGGGGTGACAAAGGAGATCACGCTCCACGCCAAGTTCCTCGGGAAAGGCAAAGGAATGGGCGGCAAAGCAATCAGCGGCTGGCAAGTCACGGCCGATCCGATTAAGCGAGCCGACTACGGCCTGAACTGGAGCAAAGCGGTTGAGGGAACCGCTGTCGTGGGCGAAGAAGTCACGATCTCCATCGACGTCGAAGCGGACAAAGCGCCCTAACGAGTAAAGGTTGAACGCGGCTCTCCGTCGGTGAACCTGACAAGCTCGGGCGAGGCTTGCAGCATTTTGCGCAATTCATCGCCGAATTGAAGACGAACGATTCAACGCCGGTTGGCCATCTCAGTTAATCCGGTGAGGGAGGGATTCGAACCCTCGGTACCCTTTTGAGGTACGGCGCTTTAGCAAAGCGCTGCTTTCGACCACTCAGCCACCTCACCAATCCGGGCGGAATCGAAGTTGCAGAATATCGGAAGCGCTCGAAGCTCGTCAACCGCCCCCGCTTCGTCATGCGCCTTGTTCCACTGACTCGATTGTCTTGCCTAACGACAGTCGCCGCCGACATGGTCTTTCTTATTCTTGAGGGTTGCGCGGCGGTTGATCGGCCGCAATCCGCCCAACCTGCCGCGAATCTCCACCCGCGAATCAACGTAGGAGAGATTGCGCTCGTGAATGAAGAACAGCATTTTGTCCTTATCGATCTCGAATCGAATCTCTATGTCCCGCCGCAGGGGGTACTTTTGATTTCTGTCTCACCTATCGGGAGGACAGCGCACTTGAAAGCAGGGGCGGAGCAGAAGCGGCCTTTCGTCGCCGCCGATATCCTCGACGGCAATCCAGCGGTCGGCGATCGGGTAGAGCGATGATTAGCGAAAAAGAAGCGCTTGCGGCCGTTCTGGAAAAAGTGCGCGCGCTTTCCCCCAGAAAGGCGGCATTGCTCGATTCGTTAGGCTGTTTTGCCGCCGGCGATGTTTGGGCGCAGCGACCGTTGCCCCCATTTGATAATTCTGCCATGGACGGCTACGCGGTGCAGTCGGCCTCGTACCGCGCCGGCGCGAAATTGCGCGTCACCGGCGAACAGCCCGCCGGAGCCGATCGTTGCCTAACGATTCAAGCAGGCGAGGCAATCCGTATTTTCACCGGTGCGCCGATGCCGGCGGGGGCGGACGCGGTCGTCATGCAGGAAGAGGTGACGCGCGAGGGGTCAACGATCGTCGCGCAATGCGACGTTGGATCAGGCGAATTTGTTAGGCGAAAGGGCGTAGATCTCGCTCAAGGTCAAAGAATCCTCACCCGTGGCGAGCCAATCGCCGTGCAGACTGTGGCGCTTCTGGCTTCGCAAGGAATTGGGGAAATTGACGTGGGCGGCCGGCCGAGAGTAGCGATCGTCTCGACGGGCGACGAACTCACGCCTGCTGGCAGCGCGCCGCGGGCCGGCCAGATTTTTGAAAGCAACTCGCTCATGCTACACGCCCTCGCGCGCTCCGCTGGTGCAGATGTCGCCCTGGTCGAGCATTCTCCGGATGATCTCGACCAGCTGATTTCGCTCTTCCGGCGAGCTTTGAAAACCGACGCCCTCATCGTTAGCGGCGGCGTCTCCGTCGGAGACCGTGACCTCGTGAAGCCAGCTCTCCGCGACCTCGGCGTGGAGATCGACCTCTGGCGCGTGGCGATCAAGCCAGGCAAGCCTTTCCTTTTCGGCCGGGCGGAGGCGGCTTTCGTTTTTGGTCTGCCGGGAAATCCAGTCTCGGCTTTCGTGACCTTCTTGAAATTTGTCCGGCCTGCCCTCTTGAAAATGAGCGGCGCGGCCGAAGATCAATTTCATCTGCGGAGAGTTCCCGCGCGACTGAGCGTCAAAATTTCCAATGAAGGCGATCGACCGCATTATCTGCGCGGCCGCTTGCAGGACGGCTTCTTCAATCCCATTGGGCGACAGGAATCTCACGCCCTTTTCGGCTTGAGCCGGGCGAACGCGCTTCTTCGAGTTGACCGCGGCGAAACGCTCGACGCGGGCGCGATGGTGCTGGTGGAAATCTGGGATTGAGCAGCGCGTTGTCCGGAAAAATACGGATGTTGCATTAGGGCAGGAGTCCCACACGCAAGGCGGACTATTGATCCGTTGTCACACTTGCGCCGCTTCTTTTGCATTGGCGAAAGACGGTCCGCCTCGCCCGCGGGCGAGTCCTAACACAACCCAAACCAAAGGAAAAAACTTATGAAATTAGACTCACTTCGAACCCTATGGATCGAGGAGATGCGTGATCTCTATAATGCTGAAAAGCAGCTCGTGAAGGCCCTGCCAAAAATGGCGAAAAGGGCCAGCACCTCCGAGCTGAAAGAGGCCTTTGAGAGCCATCTCGACGAAACGGAAACTCATGTCGAGCGCCTGGACGAAATCTTCCAGGGCCTTGGCAAAAAACCCAGCGGCAAGACCTGTAAAGCAATGGAGGGTCTGATTGAGGAAGGCTCCGAGATGATGAATGAAGATGGACCCGACTCTGTCATCGACGCCGGCCTCATTGCCGCCGCGCAGCGAGTTGAGCATTACGAGATGGCAGGCTATGGCGCCGCGCGCACCTTTGCCTCCATCCTCGGGGAAGACGAAGCCGAAGACCTGCTCCAGCAGACTCTCGATGAGGAAGGCGCAGCTGACGAAAAGCTGACCGAAATCGCCGAGAGCATCGTAAACGAAGAAGCTGAAGAGGCCGAGGAGCCAGCAACGGGGAGCAGATCTCGTCGTTAGGCGAAGTTCCCGAAGGACTGCTTCGTACTCGAAGACATCGCCACCGTGATCCGTCCGATCGCGGTGGCGTTTTCGTTTCCGGGATGGGAACGTATCGGCAGATGGGACTGAAAGAATACAAACGCAAGCGCGATTTCTCTGTTACCTCCGAACCGAGCGGTGCAAAGAAGCCGCGCCCGAAGCGAGTCGCGGGCGCTTCGCGCTTCGTCATTCAAAAGCACGATGCCAGCCGCCTGCATTACGACTTCCGCCTCGAGATGGAGGGCGTGCTCAAATCCTGGGCGGTGCCCAAAGGCCTTCCCTGGAAGCGCGGCGAGAAACACCTCGCGGTCGAGGTCGAAGACCATCCGATCGATTACGAAGACTTCGAGGGCGTCATCCCGCAAGGCAACTACGGTGGCGGCACGGTGATGGTCTGGGATCGCGGCAATTATTATGTGCATGGCGAAAAGCCGCTCCAGGCGCTGGAGGAAGGCCGGATCCATCTCGTGCTCGAAGGCGAAAAAGCGATCGGCGATTGGGCACTGATCCGCACTCGCATCGCCGGCGGAAAAAACAATTGGCTCCTGCTGAAGAGTGACGCTGACGTCGCGCCCATCTCGAAAAAACGCGACGACGAATCGGTGAAGACCGGCCGAACCATGAAGCAAATCGCGAAGGACCGCGATGCGGAATGGGAATCAAATCGTCCTAACGAAAGAGACGACGCGAAGAATGCTTTGCGTGAGAGAATTCGCAAAGCGGTCGTGCGTGGCGAACGTAATCGAAAAAAAAAAGCTGAACCGGCCAGCCGCATCGGAAATAACACCATCGGGTTACCGGATGGGTTGCCCGCCGGAAAGCCGCGGTTCATCGATCTGATGAAGCCGAAGCTGGTCGAAAAACCACCAGGTGGCGGCGGTTGGATTTACGAATTGAAGTTTGATGGCTTTCGAATCCTCGCAGTCAAGAATGGCGGAAAGGTGAAACTGTTTTCGCGCAATGAGAATGACCTAACGAACAAATTCGACGGAGTCGCCGCTGCCATCGCCGCTCTGCCCTGCGACGAATGCATCATCGATGGGGAAGTGGTTGCGCTCGACGAAGAAGGTCATTCGTCGTTTCAACTCTTGCAGACTTACGAGCTCGAAAACCGCAGCGCGCCGCTTCACTATTACGTTTTCGATCTTCTCCAACTCGACGGAAAAAGTTTAAGCGGACTTCCCCTAACGAATCGCAAAGAAGCCCTGCACCAGTTGTGCGCTCCGGCGGGCGATCCCATTCGTTATTCCGGTGAGTTGGGCAAAGATCCCGAGGTGCTCCTACGGGAAGTGAAACGCCACGGCCTCGAAGGCATTGTTGGGAAGCTGGCCGATTCGGTCTACGAGGCGGGGCGGCGCAGCGGCGCGTGGATCAAACTCAAATGTATTAACGAACAGGAATTCGTCATCGGCGGCTACACGCCGCCAGCCGGCGCACGCAAGCATTTCGGCGCGCTTCTGGTGGGCTATTACGAAAATAAAAAACTGCTTTTCGCCGGCAAAGTTGGGACTGGCTTCGACAGCAAAATGCTCGCTAGCCTGCACCAGAAATTTCAGACCAAAGCACGTGATGATTGCCCTTTCGCCGATCTGCCTTCGAAGTCCGAAGGCAAGTGGACGCAAGGCATCACTCCCGGGATGATGCGCAAGATCAGCTGGATCAATCCGGTTTTCGTTTGCCAGGTGAAATTCGCCGAGTGGACCCGCGACGCGAAATTGCGCGCGCCAGTTTTCCTCGGTCTCCGCGAAGACAAATCGCCTAACGAAGTCAAACGCGAGCTGCCGGAGTTGAGGTAAAGGCTGGTTTCGCCGAGCAAGTCCTACAGTTTCCCGACGACCTCGCTTGCAGCTGCGAAGGCTGTCGTACAAACCTTCCCTTCGGCATCATAACTCGGGTCGTATCCCGCGATCGTCATCGCCTCGATCGGCAGATGACTGGCAATCCTCGCCAGAAGCTTTTCCAAAGCCTCGCGTCGAAATCCGCCGCGCACCGCGTATCCGTTGGCACGACCTTCGGTAGGATCGAGCGCGTCGAGATCGAGATGAATATAAAAGCGCTGCATGGTCGGCCCGAGCGCATGAAGCATCTTCTCGATCTCGTCAGAGGCGGCGTCGGCCGTCAGCCTAACGATCGGCGATTTTGTCAGAGCCGCTTCCTCGCCCGGGTCGAGATCACGCACCCCGAACATGACAACGGCTTTTTCGGGCACAGACGCAAAGCCCTCGATGCTGCGCGCGAGCTCCACCCAACAACGTCCAGTGGCCGTCGCCAGTGTCATCCCATCAAGGAACCCGCTCATGGTGGTTTGCGGCGTGTTAAAATCTCCGTGGGCATCGATCCAGATCACGCCTGTGCCTTCGCCCAAGCCCGCGATCACGCCCACCGCCGACAGGCAGTTGCCAGCGAGAACCAGCGGGAAGCGTTGAGCTTTCCGCGCGGCACGGATCTCCTCCGCGACCGCGCGCATCAATTCGAAGCTTGTTTGCACTTCCGCCCGCCAATGCAGCGAAGCCGGTTCAATCACGCTTACATCAACATCGTGCCCGCGGTCGGCAAGATATTGTGCCAGGCCCGCGCTGCGCAAGCGCTCGGGCCCAGCCCCCATGCGCACGTTACGCTGACCAGAATCGTAGGGGACAAGAAGCAGGCGAATATTCATTCAGGTAGTGTGGTTTCTCTCAGTTCGCACCAAGCAGCAAAGCCTACAACGCAAACTAGGTAACGGATTCTTAAGATGTCGCTGCTCGAGAGAGCAGAATTCTACAATCGATCGAATAACGTTCGAAGGGCGATTGGCGAAATGCTGGCGAGAACGGCAGCGAACGTGATTCTTCGCACTTCTTTCCGCGCGATCTTTATGTTTGCCTTCTCAGGCCCGGCTTCGCGCAAGAGTATGAGCGTGCGCTTGCCGAGCAGCGCGGGGAGGACAGTGGCGAAGCGCACTCGCCAATTCGTCAGGCGAACGCAGTACTCGATTCCTTGGCCGATTTGGTCTTCCGCTCGTTCCAACCAATTCGAAAATACCACCTGAAGCGGCGCCGCGGCTAACTCATCCGCCGGCAGGTAGTCGCGGCCGTTGGTCAGGTCGACGGGTCGATCGCGCAAAACGTTGATCAGCTGCAAGCCTTTCCCGTAATCGATTCCTAGTTTCGTCATTTCTTCCGGCGAGCGATTGGCGAAAGGCGGCAAAAGGCGGAACCCAAGTCTGGTCCAGAATTCTCCGACACAACCTGCCACCAGCCATGTGTATTCGTCCAGCTCAGCCGAGCTGCGGAGAGGGGCAACTTTTGTCGGATCGCCGAAACGCTCGAGGTCGAGCTGCTGTCCCCTGACGATTGTTTGCAGGACCGCTCGAATATCCTGGCGATCATCGGCACTGAGCCGCCCCAGCCATTCGAAACAGGAGTGCAAATTTTCGATTAACCGGCGTTCGTTGGGCTGACGCTGCTGCTGGGCAAATTCGCGCAGGGAAGCCTCGAGCGCGGAGAAGTCCAGCTCGCCAGCGATGACTCTCGCCAAATCCCGCAGAGTCGTCAGGCGCGCGTTCCCTGGAATCGTGGCGGTGTCAGCGATCGTGTCGGTCGCACGGGCAAGGAGATAAGCCAGGGCGACCGGTTCGCGCAGCGGGCGGGGCAGAAAGCGGATCGTGAGATAAAACGATCGTGAGACCGACTTGAGGATTGCTTTCACGGACCGACATCGCGGATTTCGATCCGGGAAAGCTGCCCATTACCCAACCCCATCTGGTCCGCGACCTGCACATGGGCGCCGAGACGTTTAATAGGCGGCACCCTGCGCTTCTTGCGCCATTCCTCGAGCTGCCGGAGCGCAATGGCATCAATCGCCACCGGATCCTTACTCGCGTAGAGGGTGGCGAAGGGAAACGCGTAGCCCGGCTGCGACTGGGGGCCACCGGCGTATTGCGCAAGCAATCCATCCATGAGATTGAGGATGACCTTTGGTCGGATGCGCGGATCGGCGTAAATCTCCGGAATGCTTGAAGCGCCGAAATCCGGTGGCACGCCAAAGCGCCGCCAGTTGTCCATATTTGGAATGGTGACGTTGTAGAGGCAACCGGCGAGACCATTGCGCACATTGTCGCTCAGGACCGGCAGGTTAATGATCTTGGTAACTTCGTTGGCCACGATCTTGGAAAAATGACTGATACTGCTCGTGTTTTCGGTTTCGCTCAGAAGCGGCATCTCGCCGCGGTTCCCGATGTATTCGAAGTCGCCCCAGATCAGGTTCCCGAGGAAGGGCGCGGAAAAGGTCGCTTTGGCATCGTAACCGTCGCGCGGCGGGATGGAACGCAGCTGGTAGCCTTCCGTGCCGTGATAGCCGGCCTCCTTGATTCCGCCTAACGAACGATCCCAAACGATGATGCTCTCGCGCGAATGACCAGCCGCGACCAGACCGTCGACGATCGTGTTCACGATCTCGCGATGGGTGGTGAACAGCTCGCCGCCCGCCGCGGAGATTTTGATTCCGATGCGATCGTTGGGCCGGACGAGCGACCGCCAGGCGCCTGCGATGTCGGACTGATGTGCGACGGCAAGAACCAGAGCATTGGTCATGCGCCTAACGAGCTCCGGGTTGACCTTGTAATCTCGAATCGCTTCGGGGTTACTTGCGCGGTAAACGACGGAAGATGTTGGCTGAGGCGGTGGCGGCGGCACAGGCAAACCCTGCGCAACCAGGGAGCCGAGGCAGGCTGCCAGGGCAGGAAGAAAAGCGATTGAGCGAGTGAGTCGAGCGACGATGGTGGGACTCTATGGGTGAGGGGGCGATTGACAACTCTGAGGCGCGCGGTGCCGCCCAACACATTTATGTGCACATTCCCTTTTGTGCCCGCATTTGCCCATACTGCGCGTTCTATAAAGAGCGAGCTGATCCCGCGCAGGCGACACGTTTTTGCGACGCGATTCTGGCCGAACTTTCCACGGCGACTGCGGGATCTGGTGTCTGCCCGGAGACCATTTTTTTTGGCGGCGGAACGCCCACCGCCCTAACGACCGCTCAGCTTGAAACTCTCCTGGATGGATTCCATGCGCGCCTCGACCTGTCGGAACTGAGGGAATGGACTGTCGAAGCAAATCCGGGGAGCGTTTCCGAGCGGAAGGCTCGCCTACTGCGGGACACGGGCGTGAATCGGATCAGCCTCGGGATCCAATCGTTTGATGATGGACTGCTCGAGTTGCTCGGACGCGAGCATTCGGCGGCGCAAGCGGAAGAGTCGCTTGATTTGTTGCGCCGGGCGGGATTCCGAAATCTGAACGTCGATCTAATGTTCGGTTTGCCGGGCCAGACGCTCGCGCAGTGGAAGACGACCCTGCAACGCGCGACGGAACTCCAGCCGGATCATATCTCCGCCTACTGCCTGACTTACGAGGAGGACACTGAATTTTTTCTCCGCCATACGCGCGGCGAATTTCGAGATGACCCAGAAGCGGACGCCGAATTCTTTGCCCTGGCTGCTGAAGTGCTGGGCGCGGCCGGTTTTGAGCATTATGAGATCTCAAATTATGCGCAGCCGGGGTTCGAGTCGGTGCATAATCGCGCCTACTGGCGAGGCGAGGATTATCTTGGTCTTGGTCCGAGCGCAGTTTCTACCTGCGGGCTGCGCCGGTGGCAGAATATTTCCGATTATCGGCTCTACACCGATCGCGTCTTGGGCGCAGAATCGCCTTCCACTGGCGATGAGATTCTCACTCCGGAGATGAAGCGCGCGGAGGCAATCGCCCTCTCCCTGCGTACGAACCACGGTGTACCGGCTGCCTGGCTGAAAAATCGGCCTGACGAAATCGAAGAATTCGTTAGGCTGGGTTTGATGGCACCTCTGGCCGGACGTTATGCTTTGACGCCGGCTGGCCTTTTCCTGGCTGATTCAGTTGCAGAAGCTTTCCTCTGATTGGGATTTCATCATATCGGGCGGGGCTCGCGTGAGCACGTGCGCGGCTGATCGGCGCCTCAATTGCGGCCCGAAACCTGCGCGCGTATTATTTTCTAAATAATCAGAACAAGGGGAAAAGGGGAATGAGCGACGAATGGAATCAGCGGCCAAAGAGGGATGACTTGCCTAACGACGACGAGCAGATCGGCCTGCTCGAGGCTTTCGATCGCGCAGTCGCGCTATTGGCGCCGGGCGATTTTGCACGGGAGCGGTTGCTCGTCCTGCGCTCTGAGATCGAGGCGCAGGAGCAAATGGTGGGCGACGCGCGTGAGATGATCGAGAAGCTCGAGCAGGTGATCAAAAAGGTCACCTCGCCGGCCAATCGCATCGGCACGTTTCTCGGCAGCCCGGCGCGTGATACCGCACAGATTGTGGTCGGTGGTGCGGACTATTATTGCAACGTCGATCCGCGCATCAGCCTGGCGAAATTACAAAAGGGTACGCGCGTGCTCGTCAACGAAGCCTACGTCATCGTGGGCGATCTGGGTTTTGAAACGGCCGGGCCGGTAACCAAAATCGCGGAAGTGCTGGGTGATGATCGGCTGCGCGTCGGCGCGGAGCATGGGCTGCAGTCGTTAGTCCTGCAACGCTCGGCCAAGCTGGCCAAGACACCGCTGAAGGCGGGCGACGACGTTCGAGTGGACGGCAACTACCGCGTCGCACTCGAGCTGCTCGCCACGCCACAAGCGCGCGATCATTACCTTGATGACGTGCCGGAGCTGCCGTGGGAAAAAGTGGGGGGCCAGGACGAAGCGTTGCAGGCGATTCGCGATGCGATTGAGCTGCCGCTCTTGCACGACGAGCTATTCAAGAAATTCCAGCACGCCACTCCGAAAGGCTTTCTCCTTTACGGGCCGCCGGGCTGTGGCAAGACGCTAATCGGTAAAGCCACCGCCTATAACCTGACGAAACAGTTGCGCGATAAAACCGGCGCCGACATGCGGGAATATTTCATGCACATCAAGGGCCCCGAGATTCTCAACATGTGGGTCGGCGAATCAGAGCGAATGGTGCGAGAGATTTTTGCCACGGCGCGCGAGAAGCGGCGCGAAGGTTACATGCCGTTTCTCTTTATCGACGAGGCGGAAAGCATTCTCGGGACGCGTCGCGCTTCGCGTTACTCGAACATCCTTTCCACGCTTGTGCCGATGTTTTGTACTGAGATGGACGGAATCAATTCGCTCAACGAGGTCGTGATCATTCTGGCCTCGAATCGCGCAGATCTGATTGATCCCGCCATCCTGCGACCGGGCCGGATCGACCGCAAGATCAAGGTGCGCCGACCTAACAAACTGGGCGCCGAAGAAATTTATCACATTTACCTGACGAACGATTTGCCCTACGACCAGGCGATCCGGGAAGGTCATGAGTCGATTGAGGCCGCGATCGATCGGCTGATCGATCGGCTGCTTGCAAGTCAGTTTGCCGAGCGCGAAGAGAATCGTCTCCTCGAGGTAACGCTACGCAGCGGCCGCAAGGAAGCGCTTTACCGCAGCGACGTCATCAGCGGCGCCATCATTGCTTCGGTCGTCGAACGGGCAAAAGGCATGGCAATCAAGCGTTCCATCGCGAGCGGGAATGACGAAGGCATCAGCGAGACCGATTTGCAGGTCGCCTTCAATGCGGAGTATCTCGAAAACGAAATCCTGCCCGCGACTGACATCGTAGAAGATTGGCTCAAGCTGATCGACTACGATCCAGACAACGTTGTCAAGATTTCACCGGTCCGCCCGCTCGGCCGCGCAAAAGCCAAGCCGATTTCCGGCGTGATATAAGATTCGAAGACGCTAAGACAGCGGCACGGTCTGAATCGAAATCGTCGACCGGCTGAAAGACATTTTCGCTCGCATCCGATTCGGTTTATGCGGATACACTTCCTCACGCCGATGAAAATTCCTGTAATTCTGTTCGCGGTCCTGGCCACAACCGCTGCCCTGACTCAGGCACAACTGGGACCTCAACTCAGTCAGGCGAGACTGGAGAAGTTGATGTCTCGTTTTGCTCCCACTGAAATCAAGGTGGACCTTTCAAAGTTTTCGCCTAACGACCGAAAAGTCCTGGCCAAACTGGTTGAGGCTTCCCGCATCATCGATGGAATCTTCCTTCGTCAGATTTGGTCGGAGAACCCTTCCATGCTGCTCGACCTGGCAGGCGACCAAAGCGCGGACGGCCGCGCGCGGCTGCATTACTTTCTCCTCAACAAAGGCCCGTGGTCCAATCTCGATCACGACGCGCCTTTCGTTTTTGGAGCGCCGCAAAAACCGATGGGTGCAAACTTTTACCCGCTGGACGCGACCAAGCCGGAAATCGAGAAATGGATTTCCTCTCTGCCGGCGGACGAACAGGAGCGCGCGAAGGGATTTTTCACGGTCGTTAGGCGAGATGCCGAGCGGAAGCTCACTCTCATTCCTTACAACATCGAGTACCAGGGCGAGCTGATTCGCGCCGCTCAACTGCTCCGCGACGCGGCCAAGGCGGCGAGCGAGCCCACCCTGAAGCATTTCCTGGCGACGCGGGCTGACGCCTTCCTGAGCAACGACTATTACGCGAGCGACGTCGCCTGGATGGAATTGACGAGCGCAATCGAGCCGACCATCGGCCCCTACGAGGTTTATAACGACGAATGGTTCAACTACAAAGCCGCCTTCGAAGCCTTCATTACCGTGCAGGATGAAGCGGAGAGTGCGAAACTGAAGAAATTTTCCGGTCAGCTCCAGGACATCGAGAACCATCTCCCGATCGATCCGAAGTATCGGAACCCGAAGCTCGGCGCGCTATCGCCCATGGTGGTGGTGAACGAAATATTCTGCGCGGGCGACGCGAACCATGGCGTTCAGACTGCAGCCTATAATTTGCCTAACGATGAAAGGGTGACCCGCGAGAAAGGATCGAAACGGGTCATGCTGAAGAATGTGCAGGACGCGAAATTTGCCAAGACACTTGTGCCGATTTCGAAGGTCGTGCTTTCGCCTAACGACCAGAAGAACCTTTCATTCGATGCCTTCTTCACCCATATCGTGGTGCACGAGCTGATGCACGGCCTTGGCCCGCACGACGTGACGATCAACGGCCGCAAGTCCACCGTGCGGGAAGAGCTCAAGGATACCTACAGCGCGCTGGAAGAGGCGAAAGCGGACATCTCGGCCCTCTTTGCTCTTCAATACCTGATCGACAAAGGCGCATTGCCGAAGTCGCTCGAGCGCCCGCTTTACGTGACTTACCTCGCCTCCAGTTTTCGTACCATTCGCTTCGGAACGACCGAAGCGCACGGTCGCGGCATGATCGTGCAGTTCAATTACATCCTCGAACACGGGGGCTTTGTCGCCAATCCAGACGGCACCTTTTCCGTTAACATGGAGAAGATCAAAAGCGCAGTGGAAGGTTTGACCCGCGAAATCATGACGGTGCAAGCGGAGGGGAATTATGAGAAAGCCAAGGCGCTTCTGCCAAACGCCGGCTCCATTAAACCGGAACTAACTCAGATGCTGAGCAAAATGGCGGGCATTCCGGTGGATATCGAACCGAAGTTCACCACCGCGGACCAGTTGGTGCACGAATTCCCCTGACGAGGCTAACCACGAGCGCGGCCGTCTCCCTGGCGACCAGGTTGCTGCGGAATACCGGTCGCGGCGTAGGCAGCGTTCAAGTATCCGAGACGATACAAAACCGGCGCAAAAATCTCGTCCAATCGCCGGATCGTCCCGGGTTGAAGTTTTTCGCGGTGATCGCCAGGCGTGACCTTGCGCTTGTGTGCCCAGATGTCTTCCTCTTCACCCGCCGATACACTGTTGGCGTGACGCGCTTCCACGACCGCGAACGTTTCTTCCGGATTCGTTAGGCTAAAGGCGGCAAGGAGTTTGTCCAGCCAACTCGGAAACGCGAGCACCATCTCTTCGTAGGAAAGAACGATCGTGTTTGGTCGGTCGCAGAGTTCAACAAGGTAACGCTCGTAGCGATCGCGCACATTGCCGACATGTTCTTTGTAGCGCGAGCCGATGCCGTAGTCGCCGCGGTACTCATCAAACCCCGCGCCCACCATGTCGAGGACGAACTTGTCGATCCCCGCCTCGGCCACTTTCTTGCGATAACCGGTATGGGCCTCGATTTCTCCCGCGTGCATGTAGCAATAGCTGTAAAACATCGAGACCAGCACGTCGCGCGGATCGCGGAGGTGGAGAATGATACTTGCCTCGTCCAATGCACGCGTCGGCACGAAGAAACGCACCGGGCCGAAGCACCCGCTTCGTTTGGCGATGAAATCTTCCCCGGCAAACAGGCGCTCGAAGGGTAACTGCGACCTGCTCGAGGAATAGTATTGGATGCGATTTAACTCGCAGATGTCTTTCAGGACGCGATGCAAAACCATCGAACCCGCTTTGTGGGTGGTGAAGGCGATGACATTACGCCCCGGGCGACGCGCTTTTCCTGGCAAGAGCCTGCCAAGCACACGCCGGGGAAAGCGCGGGGCAGGTTTGTCTTCGGCAGACGATTTAGTCATTGTTTGCTATGCGATGCGCGCTTCTCGCTCTCCTCGCGCTGCTCACGTTTTCGTCAGGCGTGAACGCTCTTGAAGATAATGGCATCGCGGATCTTTATGCGCGCGGGCTGCGCGGCGACAAGCAGGCGGTGGTGGATTGCATCGCCGCTTTGGAAGCACGGCTCGCACATGAACCTAACGACCAACTGGCGCGCGTCTACCTCGGAAGCGCCTGGACTTTGCGCAGCCGCGATCTGTCGATGGGTTTTGCTAAACTTTCCGCCCTGCGAAAGGGAATCACACTCATGGACGAAGCAGCGGCGGGTGCGCCTGACGACTGCCGAGTTCTGCTGCAACGCGCGGTGACGAATGAAGCTTTCCCCGCCATTCTTGGCCGGCGGCAAATAGCCCGAACTGAATTCGATGAACTGGTGGCGCTCGTTGAAAAGGAGCCCGCGCGCCTGGGCTCTTTCGATCGTCAGCTTCTCTACCTCAACGCCGGGCTGGCGGCACAACGCGCCGGGGAGAAGCAGCGCGCCATCGAACTGTGGCAGCGCGGACTAACGATCAACGGCGATCCTCACCTCATGAGTGAGATCCGCCAGGCGCTCGCGGGGTCGTGAAGGTGAACCATCCTTCACCTCGCTCCTCTTCTGACTAGATTCTCCAGATGCAGGAGGATCTGGAACGGGTGCTGTTCGATGAAGCCACCATCCTGCGCCGGCTCGACGACCTGGCCGCGGAGATTTCGTCCGAATATCGCGATCGCGAACTGACGGTGATCGCGGTCCTCAACGGCAGCATTATTCTCATGGCCGATCTGCTGCGACGCATTCCGCTACCGCTGAAACTCGATTGCCTTAGCGTTGCGAGTTACCACGGCAGTACCAAGCCGAGCGGTGAAATCATCTTTAACCAGATCGCGCTACCCGATGTCGCAGGCCGGCACATCCTTATCCTCGACGACATTCTCGATAGCGGCGTCACCCTGGGAGCGATTCGCGACAAGCTGGAGAGCAAGAATCCATCAAGCGTCAGAATCTGTGTGCTCCTGCGCAAGCTCAAGCCGCGCCTGCGACCGGTGGAAGCCGACTATATCGGTTTCAATATCGGCGATGAATTCGTCGTCGGTTACGGGCTCGACTATATGGAGCACTATCGCAACCTGCCGTGCATCGGCGTCTTGCGACAAGAGAAGCTTCTCCCCTCGCCTAACGATGCCTAACGACTAACGAAATTGCAACACACGACACAATTCTTTTCCCAGCTCAGGGAGATCGTCGGCCACGGCGAGATAAGCATCGAAATGCCAGAAGGTGCAACCGTGGGCGATTTGCTTGCCCAGCTTTATCGACGCTTTCCGGGCCTCGAAAAATGGGATGCCAATCTTCTCCTCGGCATTGGAGTCGATTTTGTCGACCGCGAGCAAGTTCTCCAGCCAAACGATCAGGTCGCGCTGATGCCACCCGTCCAGGGCGGTTAAAAAATTCCAGCTTGGAAACTTTGTTCGCCTAATCGCGGAAGTTTTTGAAGCTCGTCGCCACGCCAAAGTCTTTGCTCCGGACGAAAGCGATCACTTCCTGCAGTTCGTCGCGCTTCTTCCCAGTGACGCGAATCTGGCGGTCTTGCAGCTGGTTCTGAACCTTGAAGCCGCCGGCTTTGATTGCCTGAATGATTTCCTTCGCCTTCTCGCCTTCGAGTCCCTGCTGAATTTTTAGCTCCTGGCGCGCGTGGCCCATCGAAGAAATGGCCGGTTCCTCCTGCGCGATGTTGCGCAGGTCGACGCCGCGTTTCGACAACTTGCCGATGACAATTTCGCGCAAGCCGCGCAAGCGCGCCCCATCCTCTGCCGTCAGAATGATCTTCTCTTTCTCGGACTGGATCTCCGCCCTCGAACCTTTGAAATCGAAGCGCGTGGCGAGCTCCTTGCGCGCCTGGTTGAGGGCGTTGTCGATTTCCTGTTTGTCCACTTCGGAAACGATATCGAAAGAAGGCATGGCGAACGACGGAGCGTGGAATGCGGATTGCGGAATGAGATGGAGACGCTCTCGTTATCTTCCGCATTTCCTCTTTCGCGCCAATGAATTTTTCCGACTGCTCACGTCTCCTCCTTGTCCCTGCGCTCGCCTTTGCCATAGGAACAAGCGGCTGTGCACGCCGTCTTTCGCAGGAGGAAAAAAATGTCCGTAGTGAACTGCGGCAGGCGTTGCGCGCTCATCAATTTACCCACGCCATCCCGCTCGCTCGCCAGGTGCTGCAATTTTCCCCTCACGATGACGGCGCCTGGCAGCGTCTGGCGCAGGCACAGTGCGGAGCTCGCGACTTCACCGGTCTGGAAACGACGTTGGCGAACTGGCGCGCGGCGACAAAAACGCCCTCGTCAAAATACGATGAGTATCGCGGCGAGCTTGCCGTGGCAAACGGACGGCCGACGGAAGCAATCGCCGCCTGGCGACAAGCTGCGGCCGAGGAGACTGGGAAGACGCGGGTTTGGGCCAGGATCGCGCGACTGGAACAAGAGCAGGAAAACTGGTCCCAGGCTGCCCCCGCCTGGATGCAAGCAACGAAGGGGGCCGACGACCCAGGATATTTGGTGAACCGGGCAACTTGTTATCGGCATCTCCATAAGTGGGAGGCGGTGCGAGTGGATTTGCAGCGCGCCCAAGAACTTGCCCCGCAGGACGCACTCGTTAGGCAGGAACTCACGCGCTTCAATCGATTGGGAAAATTCCTCCAGGAAGTGCGTGAGCTGGACAGGCAGTTACAGACCTTGCCTGACGATGCCGGGCTCCTCGGCGACCGCGCTCTGCTTTTCCTGAGAGCGGGCGATCCCGCCCTTGCCCTCGATGACGCGAAGCGCGCGGCGCAACTGGCGCCGAGCGCGGTGCGCCCGAAGCTCTTTTGCGCGCTGGCGGCGCGGGCGCTTGGCCGCGAGGCGGAGGCAACGGTACTTCCCGGGCTTAGAGTGGAAACTTTGTCCCCGGAGTTCCTGCAAGTCATCAGTCGGCTTGACGTGGAGATTGCCGCCGAGCCGAAGGATGCGGAATTACTCACGAACCGCGCCTGGCATTTGAACGAGATCGGCCAGGCGCAGCTTGCCCTCGCGGATGCAAGAAGCGCTCTGGCGGCAGAGCCAAAATCGGCCGACGCATGCGCAGAAGCGGGCTATGCCCTGGCAAAGTTGCAGCGCAAAACAGAGGCCTACGGAGAAATTGGACGCGCCACCGAACTCGATCCAACGCTTGCGACCGCCTGGCAATATCGGGGTGAACTGGAAATGCAACGGGACGATTACAACGCGGCAATCGATTCCCTGACACACGCGCTCTCGATCAATCAAACGGCTGCTGCCCTGACGAAACGCGAGGAGTGTTATCGCAAGATGGGCTTGCTGGCGAAGGCGGAGGACGACCACAAAGCGCTGGAGCAATTTGGCGTGCCGCCAAGAAAGACGCCGTAAATCAGCGAGCTTTGCCTAACGAATGGCATCAATCGCGATGTTGCCATTTCCGGTGTGCAAGCCTAACGAAACCAGGGGCTGCGACGCGGTGCCGCCAGCGAGACTCTGACCCGGCCCACGATCCGAGGACGTGAAACCAAAACCATTACCGATGCGTCCACTGGCGGTTTGAGCGTTGACTCGAAACCGTGCGTTGACCGGCAGGCGGACGCCAATTCGTCCGTGGCCAAGTGCAAAATTAATCGAGGCTGGAAGTTTTTCCCACCAGTCGAAGAAGCATTCCATGACACCGCTCGCGGAGCTTGCTTCGATCGTCGCGAAACAATTGATGACTGTGAGGCGGCCGTTGGCGAGATCCACCTTCGCCGCGCCTCCGCGCAAACCTTGCAGGCTAATCTCGCCATTGGTGAGTCGCAGGGTCAGGTGTGATGTTTCAGGCGCATTGATGGTGTATTCGACCGTGCCGGAACGGTCGGCGAAAAAACCACGCGCTGGGAGAACCTCGGTCCGCACTGCGAGCGCGTTCGACTCTGTCTTGGTCACGACACCGATTTGCCGCAGCCGCGCTGCGGTGTACGCCTTGCGCAAGGTTGCGACCCGTACCCGTGGCTCATACCAACCCACGACACGCAGCGCACCATCACCGTTCTCGACCGAAATTGAACCATCGAGCGGCAGGGAGAAAAACTGCTCGGCTTGTTCCTGAAGTGGCTCTCTGCTCGAGCAGCCTCCCATAGTCGTTAGGCAAAGCAGACCGAGCAGACCTCCAATCTTTGCCGAGTGCCGCACGAAGGTGAACAAGAGCGCAGCGGCGGGAGTCCGCAAACGCGGCCCGTGGAAAACAAACGCCCGGCCAGGGATTCCCAGCCGGGCGTTGTCGTGAAGTTGAATCAGTTATTGGCCGTCGACGTTATAGGATTCGACCAAGCCAATTCCCGAGGTACCACCCGAGCCGCTCAAGAGCACGGTGTAATTACCGGGTTCGAGTATCTCGTAAAGCGCCGATTCGTTAGGATCGGTTGGCGCCAGCCCGAAGTCCGAGACAGTTTGGCTGTTGGGATCGTCCATCCAGTTATCGTTTGTGTCGATAATATCGCCGTCTCCATTGGCCACCTGGATCACCGGGTCCGCGAGTGCCCCGCTCACTTGATCGGAGAGCGAGGGCCCAAGGCCGCGCACAACGATTTGCGAGAGCCCGCCACCGCCGATGATGAAACCGCCAATCATGACGTTGTCGCCCGAATCCACCGATCCGCGCGTACTGATGTTGGCCAGCTTCGAGTCAGTCGTGCCATTATCTAGGTCGTAAGCTTCAACCAAGCCGACGCCGGTACCGCCGTTCGCTCCGCTCATGATGACGGTATAACTGTCGGGAGCGAGTGTTTCGACGAGAGCCGACTCACTCGGATCACCCGGGGCGAGATCATTGTCGGTCAGGACCGTCTGATCATCAGCGCTCAAGTCCATCCAGTTATCGTTTGTCGCGACAACCGCACCGGTCGAATCGTGCAGCTCAATCACCGGATCTGGGAGGAAGGATGCCGCACCGATCTTACCATTAAGCGAAGGCCCGAGACCCCGCAGCACAACCAACTTCCGATCGGTATCGGTCCCGGTAATGATGAAGCCGCCGATAAGCACATCGTCTCCGGTGCCGACATCGAGCCGCGTCGAAATATTTTGTTGCACCGAAGCCGGAGTGACTGTTACGGCGGTCGGATCGAGCATGAAATCGAGCTGCTGCACAGTGAGGTCGAGGCTGCCTGGAACGGCAATCGCAGCGTTGGCTCCCGGAGAGCTGAAGTCGAGCGTGAGAGTGCCGGAAAAAGTACCGGTCAAGGCCAGGACAACGGGAACCGCGGCAGTTCCCTCATACTCATGAAGCCCGGGGTCGATCGTACCGCTTTGGGGTGGCAAATCTATCCCGTTGACGTTCAAAGTAAGGGTATACGCGATTGAGGTATCGGTCGCGAGATCACTCGCGAACTTGTAGGCGACAGAAAACTGATCGCCGGCATCTGCGGCGTATGTGCCGCTGACCGCGATCGTCGCCAAGTTGGTCGCGTCGGGTGTTACGGTCACTCCACCCGAGAGGTGGATGAGAGAGCCGTCGCCAATCGTTGTGTCGACCACGATCGTGTTGTTGGTGAAAGAGCCGGGAGGTGTGTAGGCCGGACTTCCATCATCGAGGGTGAGCATTCCAGCCGATGCTTGATCGGCGAGGGCAAAAAGAGCCGCCGCAGCGGTCGCGAGTGTAAACAGTAGTTTTTTCATGTGGAGTTTTAGAATGGTTTGACTAATTCCCTGCCCGTCCTCTCCCGAAGAAGGCGGTAAACTAGGTTCGGACCAAACTCCATCGACGGATGCCGCTTCTTTCTTATTCACCGTAAACTCTTGCTGGCCCGCTGGCTGCTCTTTCAAGAGAACCGATGAAAACGTTCATGGTCCTGGTTCTGACCGTTGTCGCCCTCTTCGTCTGGCAGCGTGGCAACAATCCTGGAGAAACGAGTGCGCCAAATGCTTCCCCGAAGCTGGTGGCGACTCCGGCGCCCGCTGCGGCCTCGGCACAGAGTTGGGCCAAGAATTCGATCGACCGCACGCATGAAGCGATCGAACAGGTCCGCCGCATGCGCGAAGAAAAAGAGCGGCCGTAGACCGCAGAATACCGCGCCTAACGAATTTCAAGTTGATTGATTCGTTGCCGGGTTGCGATCGATGATTTTCGCACGCAGCTTCGACGGCATGAACGTCTCGCTCTTCCGCCTCGCCGCCACGCTCGCCTTTCTCGGGGTCGCATTGGGAGCGTTCGGCGCGCACGCCTTGAAGACAACCCTCGCAACCAACGAAACCACCGACGTCTGGAAAACCGCGGTGCTCTATCATTTCATTCATGCCCTCGCCCTGCTCCTCCTTGCCGTCCTCCCAGTGACTAACCGCCTTGCCGCGAGCTTTCTCGTGGCTGGCATCGTCCTTTTCAGCGGCAGTCTTTATCTACTTGCCCTAACGAATATAAGATGGCTTGGCGCCGTGACTCCGATTGGCGGCCTTTGTTTTCTTGCCGGGTGGCTTTGGCTCATCATTCGCCCTCCAACCTAGTCGCACTCAAGCGGAGGGCCGAGATCACTTTTTGTTGTTCATCGGAGCGCCCTTCGGCTGGAACGCTTCTCCGCGACAGTCTTTTTGACTCGCGACCTCTCTCGTCCTACATCCGCTCCATGCAACATCAGATTGTTGGTAGCACCATGCCAGTGCTCGAAATGCAGCTCTCGCCTGGTGAAAGCGTCATCGCGGTCTCCGGCGAACTATCCTGGATGACGAGCACCATCTCGCTCTCTACCACCACCCAATTCGGCGGCGGGGGCGGCTTTCTTGGGGCGTTCAAGCGCGTAGTCGGCGGCGGTTCCCTCTTCATGACCGAATACAAAGCTGTCGGCGGCCCCGGCTCAGTTGCGTTTGCCACAAAATTGCCAGGCCACATTCTGCCGGTCGAAGTCACTCGCGGGCAGAGCTACATGCTTCATCGCCATGGCTTCCTTTGCGCCACGCCGGGAGTCGAGTTGGGAGTCGGCTTTCAACAATCCCTGGGCGCCGGCATCTTTGGCGGCGAAGGTTTTCTCCTGCAAAAACTCGAAGGCGAATGTCACGCTTTCGTCGAGCTGGGTGGCGAAATCGTCAACTACGAGCTAAGTCCTGGCGAGACCTTGCGCGTCCATCCCGGCCACGTCGGCATGTTTGAAACGCAGGTGCAGTTCGACATCACCCGCATCACTGGCATTCGCAATATGCTCTTCGGTGGCGATGGCATCTTTCTCGCCACCCTCACCGGCCCGGGTCGCGTCTGGTTGCAAACCCTTACGGTGGCCAACTTCGCTCACGCCCTCGCCCCTTACCTTCCAACCGCCGAACGCGAAGTCGCCGACGTCGGCGCAGGCGCGGTCATCGGCTCCGTCATTCGCGGCCTAACGAAAAGCTAACCGCCGATTGACAACTCACTCGTCGTGAGTTCAAGCTTTTGAGACCTGTGGGAGATCGTAACTCTGCTAAAGCCGCTGACGCGCGAAGCGCAACATCACTCGAAGCGATCCCAAATGTCGGGGCATCCATTGCGCGTGATCTGCGCTCGATCGGCATCAACCGTCCGCAACAGCTGGTCGGTCGCGACCCGCAAAAGCTTTACCTGAAGCTTTGTCAGCGTACCGGTCAGCGCCAGGATCCCTGCGTGCTGGACACTTTCATCTCCGTAGTTCGCTTTATGGAAGGTGCACCGGCGCGGCCATGGTGGCATTACACGGCAGAACGAAAAAACCTCTCGTTAGGCAAACCATGAGTGACATCGTAACTCCACGGCCGCCTTTCCCTCCATTTGACGCCGAGTCGGCGGCAAAAAAGGTGCGGATGGCGGAGGACGCGTGGAATACGCGCGAACCGCAGCGAGTAGCTCTTGCCTACACAATCGACAGTGTCTGGCGCAATCGCGCCGAGTTCCTTGCCGGCAGAGAAGCGATCGTGCAATTCCTCATTCGAAAGTGGAACAAGGAACTCGACTATCGCCTGATCAAAGAGCTTTGGGCCTTTCAGGGTAACCGGATTGCGGTCCGCTTTGCCTACGAATGGCACGACGACTCAGGCCACTGGTTTCGGTCTTATGGCAACGAGAACTGGGAGTTCGATAAGCATGGTTTCATGCGCCGCCGCATCGCCAGTATCAACGACCTGCCAATCACGGAAGCAGACCGGAAGTATCACTGGCCACTCGGCCGACGGCCGGATGATCATCCTGGACTGTCCGATCTCGGCTTATAGGCAGAGCCGGGTTATTAGACGCGGCCTAACGACAAGCTAACTCGATCGTCTCGCAGTCCTACGGCGTATCACTGCGCGGGTTACTGTCGAAATAGGCTGCGCCTTGCCACGAATTGCCATCGATGGTCGGATGCGGCGTAGCTATCAATGCCGTTCCCGGTTCGAGGGCTAGCGCTGCGCCAAAGAAGTCGTCCGTTGTGCCGTCGCTCGAAACAAATGTCTCTGCCTGGGTCCAACTTCCGGCTGATATCGTAAAGAGATAAGCCTTACCTTGCGACGTGTGACCGTCGACCGTCGCGACATCCGCGCCGACCAGCGCTCGATTGCCATAGAGCGCCACTGCATTGCCAAAGTTAACGAAGGAAGCACCGTCGCTTGCGGTCAGCTTCTGATTTTGCACCAGCATCTCAGCCGAGCGCGTGAAAATATACGCCGCACCCTGGCCAAAGTGACCATTTACCGCCGCGTTGTATGCACCTATGACCGCGACTCGATTGTTCAGCGCAACCGACTCGCCAAAGTTATCACTGGCCGCGCCGTCATCCGCCACTAACTTTTGCACCTGCGTCCAAGTCCCATTGATTCTCGCGAAGCGATAAACCGCACCCTGGCCGAATTTACCATCGATCATCGCCACCGGTGAGCCGACGATGATTATTGGACCTTCCATCGCCACCGAGAGTCCAAAGTTATCAAAGGCGGCGCCATCATTCGCTACCAGCTTCTGTGTTTGCACCCAGGTATCACCGGACCTGGTGAAGACATACACCGCACCCTGCGCCGGATTTTGGCCTACCGTCGCGCCGTTTGCTCCGATCGCAATCGCCTCGGACGAAATCGCGACCGACGCGCCGAAATTATCAAACAATCCACCGTCGCTCGCCGTCAGCTTCTGGCTTTCGCTCCAGTTATCACCTGCTTTGGTAAAGAGGTACGCTGCCCCCTGGGCGACCACTCCATTCACCGTCGCACTAAAAGCTGTCATGACGGCTGCTCCCGGGCGTAGGGCGACTCGGTACCCAAACTCATCGCCGGCGAGACCATCACTTGCCGTTAGCTTTTGGCTTTCACTCCAAACGCCAGAGACCTCGTTAAATATATAGGCTGCACCCTGAAAGCTGTTCTCTCCATCCGCGCCGATAAGCGCAGTTGATCCATTGAGCGCCGCCGCCGAGCCAAAGTAACTATTCGCGGTCCCATCGCTCGCGGTGACCTTTTCTTCCGTGTAACTCGCCTGCGCAGATAAGGCGAACATGCAAAGGGCAGCGGCGAAGCCGCCAAAGCGGCCGAGTCGAGAAAGGTCGAAGCGAAATTGCAAAATGGATTTCATTATTTGATTAATTTGGATCTGAAGTGTGAGACGGTGAGTCTACGTCCGCTCGCAAGGTGATCAAGCGCTGGCTATCTGTCCGCGAATGTGCGACTGAGTCATTCCTTCGCGAAATCGGTCCGGGTTACTGCACCTCTTTTCGGGGAATCAGCCCCGTTGCGAGTCATGGACGTTCGCGCGGCAAATAGTCCAAGCAGGAGGATGACCGATGAAATTACGTTCGCTGGAAGATCTTTGTGCCGAAAATAAATGTCAGAGGCAAACCCCAGTCCTTGTAAGGGGATAGCACAAGCCACCAGCAATCTGATACACCAGATTTCCCCATGACACAGTGCCCGCCAGATCAAAGCCAGTGCCATGACACAAAACGCCGCCGCGCACGCGTTGGCAAAGACTGCCAAACCATTAATCGTCGCGAGAGCTTTCGGATCTAGTGCCGCGATTTCGGGCTTGGAAAACAAGATGAATAACGATGGAGCGTTGGTGCCAAAAAGAAGCATAGCCGCCACTATTCCAATGGCCAGCAGCAGATTGCCTCCGGCCCATATCCCCAGACAGAAAAAAGCGGTCTTGCGCACGAGCCTTCTAATTACCCAGGGAGGCGAGCGCAGCAAACGCCTTGAGCTGTTTCGTAAAATCAGCGTAACTTACCACAGCGGACAGCTGAGGCTCTTGGTTAGCCCTTTGATGTGGTTGGATGTCGACGCTTTATACTTGCATCGTCTCGAGCGCCATAGCACTTGATGTGATATCAAAGCCAGCCGTGATTATTGCTTCTACTCGCCTGGTCCAAAATGCACACACAGCCCTGGTTTCTTTCGCAATAGGAATTGGTTGTTACGTTCTGGCTCCTGGACTCGCGGTTGCCGATAGCGTTCCCTGGTTCAATAACGTTCGTCCGACCGAAGCACTTGTCCGCGCCACGTCAGGCGATGATCTGGCCCTTCGCAGGCGACTACTTGCACTCTCGCCTGCGGTTCGTCCAAATGAAGCGGAGTGTGTCGCGCGCTGCGCCTACACGACTGGACGAGAACTGGCCCGTGAATGGCGAGTTGTTTCGGTCCCGGGCGTTCAGAATTTTCTCGTTAACATCGGAGCCCGAAAGGGAGGGCTCTGTTTTCAATGGGCAAGCGAACTCTTGATCCGATTGAACGCGCTAAGGCTGGAAACACTGGATCTTCACTGGGCAGAATCCTATGCGGCAACAGTGTCCGAACACAATGTGATCGTCGTGACCGCAAGGGGCCAAGCTTTCGAGAAGGGCATACTTCTGGATAACTGGCGCTATGAAGGGCACCTCATCTATGGCCGGGTTACAACGGATCCCGAGTACAGATGGAGAGAGAATTCTGCCGAGCTTGCCCGCAGACTGAACACAAGCTCCAAACCTACAATACAGTCTGGCCCTTCAAAGGGCGGAATAAAATGACTGGTGCTTCACTGCAGCCTAACGAGCATAATGACAGATGGTTCAAGCAACGCACATACTCGCCGTGTTCGCATTGCACCGTGTTTTTGGCTCAGCTCGTGCTGGAGTGGAATTTCTTATCGCACCTTTCTTGTGGGGGACAATCAACTCCTCCAAAAACCTTGACGGATTATCTCAGATGTATGGTTAGATAACTGGCGTTACCAGCAATAGAGACAATGCGTCAGGACTCTTCTCCATTCGGGCTGGCGAACACAAAAAAGAATTCGTTCGCAAGCAGCACCGATCCGAGAACCGGGCTGATCAAAAGCGCGGTGGTAGGGCATGATGCACCGGAGCGTAGGCCTTGCGATTGTTTCGCACGCGCAACATTCCGCAATTTCGGCAAGACGCGGGCGGGTTCGTCGAGTTCACTCGCATCCGAAAAGCCGCGAACTTAGGTCCGTTCCAAATCTCGTCCAGGCTCTGCTCGTTAAGGTTTCCCATCACTGTCCCGGGCATGCAGCACGCCATAATATCGCCGTTGGCGGTGAAGACCGCAGTCGCCCACGGAACTTCGCAGGGCGCATGAATGTCGTCCTCCCGCCAGCGGGTCACTGGCGCATCCATGGCCAGCGCGACTCCGAGTCGGGCGGCTTCGGTGGTGAGTTCTTCGCGCAAGGCGGCGAAGGCGATCTCATCCCAGACGAAAATTTCCTTCACCATGTCCTCGGTAAATGCCATCAGCGGCGTGATCAGTACATGGTCGATGCCGTGCTCGCGGGCAAAGGCAAGAGCCGGCTTAATCGTGGCGGCGTTCGATTTCATGAGCACAAAGGAGATGATTGTGTGAATCACTTTCTGCGCCTCTCTCTTTCGCGACATGAAGCGCGCGATTTTCCCCAACACCTCGGAGAGAGGAAGGCTGCCACGCCGCACGGCGCTATAGACGGCCGGGTCCATGCTATCGATCGAGAAATTGATTTCCTTCAGCCGGGAAGCGAGCAGCATTTCGATAATATCGTCGTCGAGGCAATTAGCATTGGTGTCGATCCTGAAGCTCGCCTCCAAAGCAATGAGTCGAGCCAAGGTTCCCGGATAGCGTCGCTCATCAAAGAGGATATCTCCGCTGTAATCGGTTCCCAAGTGGACGAACCTTCGGCCGCGAGTTACATCCCGCACCGCGTCCCATACCGACTCCGACGCAAAACGTAACCGCGCCCGTGTAGGTCGCGAAATACAGTGAGTGCAGTTGAGGTTACACTGACTTACCGGACTGAATTGAATGGCTTGCGGAATTGAATCATAAGCCTGCGGCGATGAGTAGATCAGGCTTGCTTCGGCCAGGAGCGGAATCGCGCACGCTGACCGGTCCTTGCCGGTTTGAGAAAGCCACGCGCGCAAGATGAAAAAACGATGTTGCGATGTCTCCACCGGCTCCCAATAAAAGTGTTCCAACTCTCCGGGCTCGAGGTTGACGATCTTGGTCTCTGCGGTGCGGAGCGCGCGCAGCCCATGCACTTTGAGCTCGTGCAGCGCTATTTTGACCACGCCTTGATCGTGTCCGCCCAGATTGAGCCGCACACTCACTCCAGATAAGTGAGAGCGTGTCGAAAATACGACGCTCCCATTAGCCAATTGCCTGTCACCCTGGCGTGCCAATGTCCACCTTCCCGCCAGTCCATTCCAAAAACGCCGACACCTTTCCACTAACGGCGGGTCGGGGAGAAGGCCTTTGAGGAGCGACCGCAAAAAAGCATGCGGCAGACAATCAGCGCCGACGGCATCAACCCGGAAACCAATTAAACGAAAACGGGCGGGCTCATCGCTTGGATCGAGCCGAAACCCTTTTAATGGCCCGCTCAGAAATGTCATCCCGCGATAGGTCCGTCGTTCCCTGTCCGGATGGAGGTCGACCGACCAGGACTCGCCAAATCCTCTCCCGAAATTTAAATAAACGCGTGGGTTGCGGAGCGCACCTTCCACCTCCAATTGAAAATGGCACCAGCCTGTCGGGATCGGACGAGTCGGCTTGAGAACGACTTGTGGATCGTCGCCGCGAGCCACCAGGTCACCACCTTCTGTCACGAGTCCGACAAGCCGCGTCGCCGAGTCATCGAAAAGAATCATCGAAGGGTGAAATGCCTTGATCGTCGCCCGTTACTCGCTCCAGCGCTTAGATGACATGTAGGAGTGCGGGCAGGTTGTTAAGCTCACCCGCACTTTATGAATAAGTGTCATGTAAACACTGAGTTGTCCTCACTCGATGAAACCTGCTGCCAGTTTAATGGCGGCCAGAACGCGATCAAGCTTGGGATTGATGTTCGCCAGCGCGGCACTCACACGCGGGTTTGGATATTCTCCATGCACGCCGGGGTTGTGGGTATCATCAGTTGAAGCGTCATAACTGGCTGGTGACGCAGGCCCGGCTTCTGCTATCTTAGCTGCCTAACGAATGCTTGCTCTCGCTGAAGCCCAACGAGACGTCGCGACGGTCGCGGTTTTTCTCGCGACCTTTCTCGTCACGCTCGCACTCGGGCGTCTGCTGAAGCGGCGGGCCGGCGTGCGGTTTGGCCTCTTCTTTCAGCTCTTTGCCCTTACTCTGGGCACGTATGCCAGCGCCTGGGTTTATGGGCTCGATCTGCGCTGGCGTAATCATGTCGGAGCGGCGGTCGTCCTCCTCAGCACCGCGGTCGTCATCGCGCTGGTCGATCGTTATCTTTGGGATCTTTATTTCGAGCAACGCCGCCAGACGGTAATTCCGAAGTTTCTTCGTGAGTTGGGGGCGCTTCTCATTTTCCTTATCGCGCTTCTCCTCGTCCTAAGCATTGGCTATCACGCGGAACGCGAGCTGCGCGGTCTGCTCGCTACTTCCGGCGCGGCGGCGATCATTCTTGCCTTTGCCACGCAGAACCTGCTCGGCGGCGTTGTCGCTGGCATGTCGCTCCAAATCAATCGCCCCTACAAGGTCGGTGACTGGCTCCAGGTAGGAGAGCGCTTTGCGGAAGTGATGGAGATCAACTGGCGCTCGACGCGTCTGCGAACGAACGACGCCATCTACCTCGATATCCCAAACAACGAGATCGTCAGGCAAACCATCGTCAATTTGCATTACCCATCCGAGTTACACGCCATGCGGATCGTGGTGGGGGTGGATTACAACACGCCGCCCAACAAGGTGAAGGACGCCATCCTCCACGCCACGCTTCATGCGGAGTGGGTGCAAAAGGATCCCGAGCCGAAGGTCTTCTTAAAGGAGTTCGGCGATTTCGCGATCTTCTATGAGATCAAGTTCTACATGCTCAATCACCAGGACTATAACAACGTCTGCGACGCCATCCGGACCAACATCTGGTACGAGTTCAGGCGGCAAAAAATCACCATTCCCTTCCCCATTCGCACCGTGGAACTCACTCGCCGGCGCACTTTGGAGCCGCAGGAGGAACGGAGTCGTGCCCGGGCTATTTTGGAAGGCGAACCACTCTTTAATTGCCTGACGAGCGAGCAGCTCGATTCGCTCCTGCACGGATCGCGCACTGCTCGGTTCGGCCGTGGTGAGAGAATCATCGAGCAAGGTGCGGATGGCACGTCGATGTTTGTCCTTCTCCACGGCTCGGCGAGTGTTGCGGTCTCGCAGAACGGCAGCCTGATTCGGGTCGGCGGACTGCGGATGGGAGATTGCTTCGGGGAAATGTCGCTTCTTACGGGCGAACGGCGGACGGCGACGGTGCGGGCGGAGGAAGATTGCGAAGTGATCGAAATCGCCAAGCAGGCGATGGCCACGGTGCTGCGAGATTCGCCGGAGTGCGTGGTGCAGTTGAGTGAATTGCTCGCGGCGCGAAAGATGGAAACCGAAGGCCTGCTCAAGGACGCTGCTCGCAGCGTCGCCGAGGAGACCAAAGCGCGTGAATATCGGGCCACGTTTCTGCGCCGCCTGCGCTCAGTATTCGAACTATAGCTGGCGGTGTTCGCCGCCTCGCTTAGATAGGCGGGTCTTCACTTCACGCTACGCCGAGGAGTGGCTAAGACCTCCTCACCGGGGCGGCAAGGACTGAAGCTCCTGTCAGTTTCCCTGCTTGCGGCTTCGGATTAAACCGGTTGCCACCAGGGAAAACCCTTCTAAAGTCCTGCGACTTCCCCGCGTCGGGGAAGTACCTTATGACTCCTATTGCGTTATCTTTTCTTACCTCCGGCGTTTCGCTCTCGATGGTTTGCGCCGTCATCGGCCTTGCGTTCGCCATTGGTCTCATCCTCACAGTCAAGAAAGCTTCCGCTGGCAATGCGCGCATGAAGGAAATCGCCGGCGCAATTCAGGAAGGCGCGAAGGCATACCTCAATCGCCAGGTTATCACGATCAGCGCGATCGCCATTCTAATCTTCATCCTTCTCTTTATTTTTAAAGATCACGCCACGGCGATTGGTTTCCTTATCGGCTCGGCCTGCTCACTCGCTGCCGGCTTTATCGGAATGCGCATCGCCGTCCTGGCAAACACGCGCACGACCGAGGCCGCGACGAAATCGCGCACCGCCGCCATGCGGATCGCCTTTAACGGCGGCGCCGTGACCGGACTTCTAGTCGTTGGGCTGGCGCTCTTATCAGTCGGAATTTTTTATACCGTTGCGAGCAAAATAATCGGCCACAACCCAGCCATTAGCAGTCTCATCGGGTTGGCGCTCGGGGCCAGCTTGATCAGTGTCTTTGCGCGACTTGGCGGTGGCATCTACACCAAGGCGGCTGACGTAGGCGCCGATCTCGTGGGTAAAATCGAGAGCGGACTGGAGGAAGACGACCCACGTAACCCGGCCACAATCGCCGACAACGTGGGCGATAACGTGGGTGATTGCGCGGGCATGGCGGCAGACGTTTTTGAAACTTATGCCGTTAGCCTGATCGGCGCGATTCTGGTCGGTGCACTCACCCTCGCCAACACGCCGGCGGCGATCATTTATCCTTTCATCCTTGGCGGCATCTCGGTGCTCGGCGCAATCTGCGGTATCCTTTTTGTGAACCTGGTCGCGATCAAACCTGCTAACGCTCTCATGGGAGGCGTGCTCACGAGCGGGATCGTTTCCGCCATCCTGTTTTGGCCGGCAACACACAATCTCTTTCCGGACGGCGTTATGATTGCCGATGCGCTGCGTTCGGCTAACGATCTTTACCTTGCCTCACTCGTCGGCCTGCTCATGACCGGTGTGGTGGTTGTCATCACCAATTACTACACATCGACGGCTTTCGGTCCGGTGCGCAAGATCGCCAAGGCTTCCGAGACAGGCCACGCCACCAATATCATTGCGGGTCTTGCCATTGGTCAGCACGCGACGGCGCTGCCGGTTGGTTTTATCGGGCTGGCTATCCTGTTCAGCTTTCATTACGCCGGCCTCTACGGAATCGCGATCGCCGTTATGAGCATGCTCTCGATGGCGGGAATCATCATCTCGCTCGATGCTTTTGGACCCATCACCGATAACGCCGGCGGCATCGCGGTCATGAGCAATCTACCAAAAGAAGTCCGCGAAGTAACCGACGAACTCGATGCTGTCGGTAACACCATGAAAGCGGTCACGAAAGGCTACGCCATCGCTTCGGCCGGTCTCGCCGCTCTGGTGCTTTTCGGCTCTTATGTGGAGGAGTTACGCGCGCATTTCGCGGCCAGCGGGCGTCCGTTTACCTTCCACTTTTCGCTCACGGAGCCGAAGGTCATTATCGGTCTCTTCATCGGCGGCTTACTGCCGTTTATTTTCACCGCCTTTAGCATGGACGCGGTGGGCAAGGCGGCTGGCTCCGTGGTGCGTGAGGTACGCCGCCAACTCACGGCCAAGCCAGGCATCCTGCGCGGCGAAGACACTCCCGATTACGGTACCTGCGTCGACATCGTGACCAAAGCGGCCCTGCGCGAAATGATCATCCCGGCACTTTTGCCGGTCGCGTTCGTCGTAGCTGTCGCGGTTATCAAACCACTCGGGCCGGTCGTTCTTGGCGGGTTGCTCGTCGGCACAATTGTGACTGGTCTCTTCGTTGCCATCGCCATGACCTCCGGCGGCGGCGCCTGGGATAACGCAAAAAAGTTCATTGAAGAGGGTAACTACGGCGGAAAAGGTTCCTTCGCTCACGCCGCATCAATTACCGGTGATACGGTGGGCGATCCTTATAAAGATACCGCCGGCCCGGCGATCAACCCCATGATCAAGGTGGCGAACATCGTCGCCATTCTCATCATTCCGATTTTCTTTTAAGGAAGAGCGGGGCGTTGCCTGCCTGGGAGCGCGGCAGCGCGCCCACTTACGGAGTGGGTCATCGCCAGTTAGCCTGGGAAGATTGGAACAGGACCGGTCGAAAAATTTCTCTTGCGCGCTTCCTCCGCCGTGCTAAATAGTTAACCAGATGGTTAAATATTCGACGAAGACACTGGACCGAACTTTTGCCGCCCTGGCAGACCCGACCCGCCGACGGATCCTCGCCCATCTGGCCCGCGGCTCTCAACGAGTCACTGACCTTGCCCAGCCGCATGCCATGTCGCTGCCGGCGGTTTCCAAACATCTCCGTGTCCTCGAGAACGCCGGGCTGCTTCGACGCCGCCGTTATGGCCGCGTGCATGAAATGGAACTCCAAGCGAGGCCTCTGCAACAGGCCGCCGCGTGGGTCGAGCAATATCGCAAGTTTTGGGAAGGCTCGCTCGATCGCCTGGCCGCGTATCTGGAAGAAACGGATCAAGCTGTCAGCACGAAAGGGAACCGCTGATGTGTCCGGTTTGTCTCTTCTACATTGCATTGACCGCCGCCGGAGCAAGCTCCGGGGGCGGTTTGGCCGCCCTCGTTCTGAACAAACTTTGCCGGAACAAACTAAGTCACAAACTCAAAGGAGAAAATGAAACTAGCAGAACCAGAATTGAAACGAGAGATCGTGTCAGAAGCTGAATGGCTGATCGCCAGGGAAGATTTGCTGACACGGGAAAAGGAATTCACCCGGCAACGGGATTCGCTGAACGCGGCCCGACGCGCTTTGCCGATGGTAAAGATCGATAAGTCATACGTTTTTGACGGCCCGCATGGCAAAGAAACGCTGGCCGACTTATTCGACGGCCGCAGTCAGCTTATCGTCTATCACTTCATGTTGGCCCCGGGATGGGAGGAAGGCTGTCGCGCTTGTTCGCTTCTGGCCGACCATTTCGATGGTGCCAACTGGCACCTGCCGCACCGCGATGTAACGCTGGTCGCGGTTTCGCGAGCGCCATTAGCAGACATTACTTCCTACAGGAAACGCATGGGCTGGCGTTTCAAATGGGTTTCGTCACACGGGAGCGATTTTAACTACGACTACTGTGTCTCTTTCACCGAAGCTCAGGAAAGAGAGAACGAAGTCTACTATAACTACACGACCACGGGGTTTCAGATGGAAGAGCTTCCCGGTCTGAGCGTTTTTTACCAGGATGAGACCGGCGATGTCTTTCACACCTACTCCACCTACGCGCGCGGCCTCGATCTCTTGGTTGGGACCTACAACTTCCTCGATCTCGTCCCGAAAGGACGCGACGAAAATCCGGACTCAACGATGGATTGGGTGAAACGGCACGATAAGTATTAAACCCAGGTTAGATCACTGAGATATGAAGACAGCAGGCGAAAAGACATCACTTGAGATCAAACGAGTTATCCACGCCCCGCGGGATCGCGTTTACAAGGCATGGACCGATCCGGCGCAGTTGAGGGAATGGTGGGGCCCGGAGAGCGTTCGGACGACCAATTTGATTGGCGACGTCCGGGTGGGCGGTAAGTATCGCTGGGAGCTCGTCACTTCCGAAGGTGAAGAAATGGTTGTGTTTGGTGAGTATCGGGAGCTTGTTCCGGGAAAGAAAATCGTCTTTACCTGGAAATGGGATGATGACGAGGCATGGGAAGCTCGGAACAGTATTGTAACTGTCGAGTTTTCGGATAGCGACGGTGGCACAGAAGTTCGACTGGTACACGAGCAACTGCCGAGTGAGGAGTCACGCGATCGTCACAACGAGGGTTGGAACAGCGTTCTCGATCGGATGGAAAAATTCATCAACAAGTAACCGAACCTTAAAGAAAGAAAAACATGAACACCGAAGAGCTAGCTCGAAAGGTTGTCGATCTTGTCCGCAAGCAAGCTTGGTACGAAGCGCTCGACACGCTTTATGACGACAACATTGTTAGCGTGGAAGCGACCACGCCCGAGACGTGTGGCAAAGAAGGCGTGCGCGGCAAGATAGATTGGTGGGTGGACGCCATGGAAGTGCACAGCTTCAAAGCCAGCCAACCGTTTGTGGCGCGAGACCGATTCGTCGTTCAATACGACGCCGATGTGACCGACAAGAAAACCGGCGAACGCCGCACGGTCACCGAAGTTGGCTTCTATACGACCAGGAATGGCAAGATCGTCCGCGAGGAATTCCTGCCGCGTGTGGGCTAGGAGCGGCAATTAGCTTCCGCGATCAACCTTCTTCACTCCTGGACGCAGGTGTTCGCTATCTTACAATGACCGAACCCTTTATTTCGGAATGAAAGGTGCACGAATAGGGAACCGTACCAGCCTGAGAGAACGTGTGACTCCAGGACGACCCGGCATCAATGGAACCGGAGTCAAACTTATCGGCGCCTTCGGATGTAACATGTGTGGAGTTAGATCGTCGTTCACCCATTCGATCGTTTGGCCTTTCTTAATTTCAATTGTTTCCGGCGAATACTTGAGATCGCGGATGCTGACCTGCGCCGCCGCCGGCGCGACACTGCCGCCGGGCGAAACAGCAGGTGTGGCTTCGGCTGTAACTGGGTTGGCTAACCCGGTGTCTCACCCTTCCTCCGGCGTAGGAAATATAGCCGCCCGTTCCGAGACAAATCACGCCGAGGAGCAGAATCGCAATGGCAAGAGGAAAGGACGCGCGCGGCCATTTGATAGGGATGACGAGACCTGTCGCGCTCAAAATCGCCAGCGTGTCGAAGAGCCAGATTAGGTTCTCGGCACGCTCCTTGTGCTCAGCTCGCCATGCCTGCCCGTCCTTATCCGTCGTTTCTCCCGAGCCGAAACCGGGAAAGCCTTGTTAGCTGCGAGCGTTTGCTGTTCGCCACACGGCCGTGCCGCCGACTACGAAAAGGACACCACAATATCCGAAGGCTGCCACGATTCCGACCGTGGACCAGAGCAGGCCAACCACAAGACTTGAAACGAAATCACCGATCCCGTTAACTGTCGCGAGGCTCCCAAATGCCATTCCGTGGTGTTGTTCCGGGACGAGTTCGGCGCAGAACGAATCTTCAAGCGTCTCCTCAATGGCAACGTAAATGCCACCGAGAACAAACACCAGCGTCAGGCTCCAAACCGTTACCGGGAGTAAAATGATCGCCAGTGCCATGAGCGCGGCAAGAAAATAGCCGCCAGCGAGCAGTCTTCCCTTGTTCAATCGATCGGCCAACCAGCCGGCGATTATCGAAAAGGTGGCGTAAAAAACATTATGCAGGACATAAAGACCCGTTCCGATGCTAGCGGCTCTCGCGACACCGAGTGTTGGCGTCAGCTGCTGGGTCGCGAGCAGGATTAGCATGGTATGAGCGAAGTCGCCGGCACCAAAAAGCCCAACCGCCACGAGAAACTTTCGGAAACGGGCTGGCAATGCGCGCAGGCTTTCTCCGAACGAGACGTGTGGAACTGGCGTCCTGTCCTTCTCCTTTACAACGAAGGCCATGACTGCGACCGCCATCAGTCCCGGAATGAGCGTGAGCGCGAACAATACGGAATAGTTGCGATTTAGCGTCTGTATGAGGAGAAACGCCGTGGCCGGACCGGCGATTGCGCCGAGCGTGTCCATCATGCGCTCAAACCCGAAGGCACGACCGTAGGTATCTTTCGTGACCGAGCCGGCAAGCAACGCCTTCCGCACAGGCGTCCGCAACCCGCGTCCAAACCATGCAAAGGCACGGGCCAGCAAAACGTGCCAAGCGCTCGTGGCGAGAGCAAACGCGGCTGTGCCTAACGAGGTAGCCAAATATCCGGCAACTGCGACCGGCTTTCGTTGCCGAAGCCGGTCGGTGTAGAAGCCAGAGGCCATTTTTGCAAAACTCGACAGCCCGTCCGAAACCCCTTCGATGAGTCCGAGCCACGCGGCAGCAACGCCCATCGTCGCCAGAAACGTCGGCATCAAGGTCGTGGCAATCTCATGGGACCAATCGCTGAACAGGCTGGCGAAACCGATGCCAACAACTGTGCGGTTGAGCCAGCGAACCGGTTTGGCTGAAACTTGGTTCATCGAGAGTCAGGATCGCGAAGTTACTACTTGAAGTCGAGCGGTTGGTTGACCACTGGGGAGCGATCACCTCTCACCCTTGCTGAAGGGGTAAGCCTCGCCGACGCGAACGCCTGGCGCGGCATCGACGCGAAAAAGTTCTTCACTCGTTAGGCAAAGCAGATCTCAGAAGCAACTTAGATCAAGACTCGGTAGAGCAGTCCCACCAAACCAGCGCCCAGCACGACCGGAATAACCTCCCACTTCCATTTCAGCATTCCAATGAAGGCCACGATGGTGAGGGCAAGCGCGAACCAGTCGAGAGCCCCGTGATTCGGAAAGAGCACATTGAGGCCAAACCAGACGGCTAGATTCAGCACGACACCCACAACCGCGGCGGTAACCGGGGAAAGAGCAGTTGTCAGTCTCACGTTGCCGCGCAATTTCTCGATGTAGGGGCCGCCCAGGAAAATCCACAAAAAACAGGGCGTGAAAGTGGTCCAGATGGTAAGTAACGCACCGAGGGTGGCAGCAAGCAGTGGAGAAAGACCTTGCGGGTGCTGCCACCCGCCCATAAAGCCGACAAACTGTAACACCATGATGAGCGGGCCAGGGGTCGTTTCCGCCAACCCAAGTCCATCCATCATCTGTCCCGGTTTCAACCATCCGTAATGAAATAAGGCTTGTTGCGCGACGTAGGGTAAGACGGCGTAGGCGCCGCCGAAGGTGACCACGGCTGCTTTGCTAAAGAAAACGCCTTCCCTGAACAACGTGTGATTCCAGCCTAACCATAATCCGATGCCAATCACTGGCGTGAGCCAGAGTGTAAGCCAGATAAGAGTAACTTTTATCGAACGCGCGAGCGATGGCTGCGTGTGCGGCGGCGACTCCATTTCATCGTCAAGCACCGAAGTGTTGCCAGCCTTGCGGTGACTCCTGACGACGTCGAATTTCGACTTCCAGAAATAGCCGCCGAGAAATCCAATCAAGCCCGCGCCAAGAATAATGAGCGGAAAGGGTACTGTGAAAAAGTAGATCGCAACAAAAGCCAGCGCGGCCACGACCCACATCACTTCGTTCTTAAGCGCTCTTCGCCCGATGCGAATGACCGCGACGGCGACGATTGCCATCACTGCCGGTTTCAATCCGTAAAAGATTGCGGCGATCCAGGTGAGATTCCCATAGGCCGCGTAGACAAAACTCAGTCCCCAAAGGATGAAGATCGATGGGATGACAAACAGGGCACCGGCGACAATACCGCCCCAGGTCTTGTGCAGCAGCCAGCCAACGTAGGTGGCGAGCTGCTGTGCCTCCGGTCCCGGAAGAAGCATGCAGTAATTGAGCGCGTGTAGAAATCGCGCCTGACTGATCCATCGTTTCTTGTCGACCAGCTCCGTTTGCATGATCGCGATCTGCCCGGTCGGTCCGCCAAAAGAAATGAATCCCAGTTTAAGCCAAAACTTGAACGCTTCGCCGAATGACGGAGCGACATGTCGGTCTCGAGCTGGAGCTGTTTGCTGGAATTTCATCGGCGTAGTTCGCAACAGGCTGAGATCCGCTGTTATCAGGTCGAATAAGTTACTGAGACTGCTATGGGTCGCGCGTCCGTCTGAAGCCTGGAGCAACTGCTAACTCCTGGGTTACTCGGCCAGGAGCCTCGCCACCTCGCCTTCCAGGTCAGGCCGCGCATTCTTGTTCGCAACCAATCCCTTCTTGTTGATCAACCACATGCTCGGCAACCCATTGATCTTCCAGTGCTGACTGATTTGGGTATAGTCATCAAGATACTGCGGCCATGTGATTCCCCGCGCTTTGACAAACCTAAGGAGGATCTCCTCATTCTCGTCGCTAGAGATACCGATGATCTCAAACCCCTTGTCGTGAAACTTCTTGTAGGTCGCTAAAACGTTCGGCAATTCCTCGACGCACGGAGGGCATCGCGTCGCCCAAAAATCGAGCAGCACAACTTTGCCGCGCAATTTCGAGAGGTCGATCTCCGACCCATCAACCGCTCTTGCCTTCCATTCGAGTGGAGTGTTGTCTGCGAGTTTCGGGAATATCGCTGGAGGCACCGTCTGGCCTTTGGCCCACAACGCCATAAAAACCACCAACACAAAGAGAAAAATGTTTCTGTTCACCGCTTTGATCGTGTCTTTACTACAAGCGTCGCGCTGCAAGCATTTATCCAGTTGTGATAGTCACACCCATTTCGTGTTATTCAAATTTTGTTCAGATTCTCGCGCTTTGGTGTCCGGCGAATCGGCGACTACAGAGCTTTCTGCATCGATCTGAGTTCGGCTCGACAAGCTTCTGCGAATGACTTGAGCGGATCGGCGCTGGCGCCATCGCGAATCAACGCGCGCAGCTGTTGGAGCGAAAGATTCGGCCTGAAATATTGGTCGGCGATTGCCGTCAACGCTCGTTCCGCCTCACTCAGAACTGCGTCTGACGCACAGAGCCTGATACGGTTAAGCAGCGCGTAGGTTGACAACAACGTTTCGCTCTTATCAAGAGTGTTCTCAAACGAATGCAGCGCGCGTGCCGAGCATTCGTTGATGAACTGGCCGTAGAGCGATTCGCGCCTGGTTAGGGCAGCGTGCAATTCTTTGCGCTTGTTTGATGCTCTTTGTCCGACCCACGCAGTCGCCACGCTTGCAGAGCCGCCCAACAGTGAACCGAAAATACCTGTTAATGCAGTAACGATGACTGTGTCCATGGCATGATCGCTGAGTAGCGCGAATAGCTCCTTTTAGACGGTCACTGGCTCACCAGCAGGCAGCGCCGCCCTCTCTGCTTTAACCGATTTGCGTCCGGTTGCGATGCGCTCAACCACATAAAACGTCACCGGAATGAGGAAAATTGCGATGCCTGAGGCCGCGAGCATTCCGCCGATAACGGTCGAGCCAAGCACACGCCGGGCTACTGCGCCGGCGCCACTCGCGAACCACAAAGGTAAGCAACCAAAGATAAAGGCGAATGAGGTCATGAGGATAGGACGCAAGCGCAGGCGCGCGCCTTCCAAGGCGGCGTCAAGCAGCGATTTGCCTTTCTCGTGTTCGGTCTTGGCAAATTCGACAATTAGGATGGCGTTCTTAGCTGCCAGACCAATCAACATAACCAGACCTATCTGCGCATAGACATCGTTCTCCATATGCCGCAAAAACAAGCTAAGGAAGGCACCGAAGATCGCGACCGGCGTGCTAAGCAGGACGGCAAACGGCAATGACCAGCTTTCATATAGCGCCGCCAGGATAAGAAAGACAAAAATGAGCGACAGGCCGAAAACAGCGAGCGGCGAAACACCTTTCGCTGCCTTCTTTTCCTGAAAGGACATGCCCATCCAGTCGTAGCCCATCTCTCGCGGCATGGTTTGCTGATAAACTTCTTCCAACGCTCTCATCGCCTGGGCAGAGCTATAGCCGGGCGCAGGGGCGCCGTTGATCTGCGCGCAACGATAAGCGTTGTAACGCGTCGTGAACTCTGGCCCGACATCGTTCCGGATCGTCGTCAGGGCATCGAGCGGGACGGCTTCGTTGTTCGAATTGCGGACATAGAATTGACGCATATTGATCGGATCGGTGCGGTAATCGCCTTCTGCCTCAACGTAAACCTGCCAGGTGCGTCCAAAGCGGTTGAAGTAGTTAACGAAGTAGCCGCCCATGAAACTCTGCAGAGTCTGATACACCTGGCTGATGTCGACCCCCTGTTTGAGCACCTTGTCGCGGTCTACGTCGACAAAGAGTTGCGGCACATTTGGCAGAAGGGTTGTAAACATCATGCCTAACTCGGGACGTTTGTGCGCTGCCTCCATAAACTTCTGCACGTTATCAGCCAGGAACTTAATGTCTTTCCCCGAGCGGTCCTCCAACATCAAGGTGTAACCCCCAGAGGTGCCGACGCCGGGAATCGCCGGCGGCGAGAAAGCAAAGGCAATCCCGTCAGTTAGGCCGTAGAGCTGTTGATTCAGACGCAGCTTGATCGCTTCAAATTGCTCTTCCGGCTTGGTTCGTTCACTCCATGGCTTCAACGTGACGAAAAAGAACCCGCTATAAGTTGTCTGGACGAAGCTAAGCAGATTGAACCCGACTACACTGGTGGCGTATTCCACACCAGGTGTCTTACTAAGGAGATCTTCGATCTTGTGCACGGCTTCGTCCGTGCGCTCGAGCGACGCGGCGTCCGGTAACTGCAAGGCCATGTAAAAATAGCCCTGGTCTTCCTCCGGCATGAAGGCGCTGGGCAGCTTTTTCCCAAACCAACCGGCGCCGACAAAGAAGAGCGCGAGCAGGGCGAGACTCATCACAGTCTTGCGAATTGCATGCCGTGAGCAAGTCACATAACCATTCGTCAGGCTGCCAAAAATGCGGTTGAACCAGCCAAAAAACCAGCCAAGTGGCCCACCCAGTTGCTTCCGCGGCCGCAGCAGCAGGGCGGAGAGCGCCGGACTGAGCGAGAGCGCATTAAAGGCGGAGAAGATAACCGAGATGGCGATAGTAAGTGCGAACTGCTGATACAGCCGGCCGGTTATTCCTGGCAGGAAAGCCGTCGGGATAAAGACAGCTGCGAGCACGCAGGCTACACCTATAACCGGCCCGGATACTTCACGCATGGCCTGCAACGTCGCGTCCCGTGGCGACTTGCCTTGCCCAATGTGATGTTCCACTGCTTCCACTACGACGATGGCATCGTCCACCACCAGACCTATGGCCAGGACAAGGCCAAATAATGACAGCGTGTTAATCGAGAAGCCGAATAGCGGGAACAGGACAAAGGTTCCGATTAACGAAACCGGCACGGCACAAAGTGGGATAATCGTTGCGCGCCAGTTTTGCAGGAAAACGAAAACAACGATAACGACGAGCACGATCGCTTCGATCAGTGTCTTAACGATCTCATCCATGCCTTCGGTGACCGAAAGTGTCTGGTCGAGTGAGACGACGTAATCCATGTCGGGCGGAAAGCGCTGCTTTGCTTCCTCCATGTATTGGCGAACGGCTTTGGCCGTCTCAAGCGCATTGCTACCCGGCAGTTGGTAAATGCCAAGCAGCGCGATGGGCTTGCCATTTAAACGGCTTTTCGTTTGATAAGTCTGTGCGCCAAGCTCGATTCGCGCGACATCCTTTACCCGCACGTAAGAGCCATCTTTGTTAGCCCGCAAGACAATGTTACCAAACTCCTCAGGCGTACTGAGACGACCTTGCGCGCGAACCGTGTAAGTAAACTTCTGGCCTTTTGGAATAGGGGCACCGCCGATCTGACCGGAGGGATTGACATTGTTCTGTTTTTGCACCGCGCCGATAATGTCCGGCACGGTCAAGCCTAACCTGGCTAACTGATCGGGCTTGACCCACATTCGCATGGCGTATTGGCCGGCGCCGAATACCTGGACGTTGCCAACTCCGGGCAAGCGCAGGAGTGGATCAACCAGGTTAATGTAAGCGTAGTTAGCCAGGAAAATATCGTCGTAGCTACTGTTGGGAGAAGTCACTGCCACGAGCATGAGCGGCGCTGTGACCGATTTCTGGGTTGCTACGCCGAAATTATTGACGTCTTGGGGTAACTGCGACTGCGCCTGTGAAACACGTAGCTGCGTGAGAACCTGATCGATATTTACATCGGTGCCGAGGTCAAAATTCACAATCAACCGCATGTCGCCATTATTGGCGTTAGTCGAATACATGTAGTTCATCTTATCGACCCCACTCATCTTCTGCTCGAGTGGCGCTGCGACTGATTGCTCAATCATGACTGCATCCGCGCCGGTGTAATGGGTGGTCACCTGGATCTCGGGCGGGACGATTTCGGGATACTGCGAGACGGGCAGAATGGTGAGGCAAATGGCGCCGATCAGCACCATCAAAGCGGCGATCACAATTGCCACGATTGGGCGTCTGACGAAAAATCCTGACATGGCTTAGTCCTCCTTTATCTGCGCGGACTCCGTAGAGGCCAGCTGCTCGCCTGACGGCGACCACTCAGTGACTCGCACCGGGCTACCGGGCTGGGTTTTCTGCATTCCCTTGACCACGACCTTTTCGCCCGGCTTCAAACCTTTGGTGACTTGCCACATTCCGCCTGCGCGCTCACCCATCGCGACCTGGCGGATGCTTATGGTGCCGTCGTTACCAACAATCGCGACCGTCTGATTGCCCTGGACTTCAGTAACCGCTTCCTGTGGAATAACCAGAGCACCTCGCTGCTGTTCGATGACAGCGCGGACCTTTCCAAACTGGCCAGGCCGCAGAAGGTTCCCAGGATTAGGGAAGGTCAATTCGATCCGGATCGCACCTGTCTGTGCGTCGAGATTTCGATCTTCCGCGTAGAACTCGCCTTTATGTGGGAAGAGAGTTTCATTTCCAAGGATAAGGTCGAACTGCAGTCCTTTCAGGTAGCGCTCGCGTTCGTCCGCATCCGGATGATTAGTTAGAAATTCGGTGAACGACTGCTCGCCGAGGTTTATCACGGCCTTGATCGGATCGAGCTGAGAAATGGTCGTTAATGCTATAGTGCCCGGGCCGACCAGATCGCCAACCTGTGCTTTCGCAATACCGACGATCCCATCGATCGGGGCAGTGATTTTTGTATAACCAAGGTTGATCTCTGCTTGTCTTACCGCTGCTTCCGCTGATTGGACATTCCCGTTACCTACAGAGGCAGCATTGATGTAGGTGTCCCGTTCCTGTTCGCTAATCACTTTTCGTTCAAACAAGCGGATAGCGCGTTTTACATCGGCTTCCGATTTCAGGTTGTTGGCTTGCGCGGTGGCCAGGTTACCCTGCGTCTGGGCAAGGGCGGCTTCATATGGACGTGGATCAATTTGAAAAAGGAGGTCGCCCTTCTTAACGACACCGCCTTCCCTGTAATCCCGCGAAATGAGATAACCCTGCACCTGCGCATTGATGGTCGCAGTGATGAAACCCTCTAGTGTCGCCACGCCTTCGCGCTCCACCGGAATATCCTGCGCCATCACCGTAGCCACGACTACTTCCGGGGGTGGTGGGCCGACTTCCGCCGACTTCCGCGAACAGCTGCTAAACCCAAGCAGCAGGAGCATAAGGATCGACGAATACTTCGCCGCGTTCTGTTTAGTTTTCTTGATCATATTTTCCTCTCGTTTGTTAAGGAGACGATCGCGCCGCGCGGCCGGCTTTGTGAAAGACTATGTTTCTTGCCTCGGCATGCCTGGCAGGCATAGACTCATCGACCGTGGAACTGCGGCACCTGCGCTACTTCGTCGCCGTGGCCGAGATGGAAAATGTCTCGCGCGCCGCGATGCAACGATTACATGTCTCGCAGCCGTCGTTGAGCCGGCAGATTCGCGATCTAGAGGATGAAATTGGTGTGCGGTTACTCGAGCGAACCTCTAAGTCGGTTCGCCTCACCGACGCCGGCCGCGCCTTTCTTGATGAAGCTCGCGCGATTCTGAAGCACACCGATGACGCGGTGGGAAAAGTGCGCGCGATTGCCGGTAAGGGCGAGACGGAGGTGCACGTCGGTGATTGGCCGCTCTCGACGGCGGACATCATGCCCCAGCTCCTTCGTGCCTATCAAAAAGCGATGCCGAATGTTCGGGTGAAGCTCCACGATTGGCCCGTCGAGAAGAACATCGCCGGCGTCCGTGATGGCCGGCTGCAGCTTGCGATCCTCCTTCCTCCGCTCAAAGCAAACGCGCTCGAGGAACTCCGCTTCGAGCAACTGGCGACTGCGCGCGTTTGTCTGGCGGTCTCGCGGGATCATCCATTTGCGAGAAAACAGTCGGTTTCGCTGGCAGACGCAGCGCGCGAACCATTCATTGGGCTCATTCATGACGATTACCCTCGTTACCGGGAATACCTCGCCGCGATTTTTGCGCGCGTGAATGATAAACCGCACATCGTGGAGGAGCATGACGGTTGGTCCGGTGTTTTTTCCGACGTCAGTGCCGGCACGGGCGTCGCCTTGGCCGCCGACGCGTTCAGTGGCCATATCTTCGGCGATCGGATCAAACTCCTGCGCCTAACGCCCGAGCCCAAACGCGCCGTAATCGGAATCCTGACGCGAAAAGGAAAACTTGGTCCGGCCGCGGAGAAATTCTGCCAATGCGCCAAAGAAGCGTTCGCAGGAATGCGTTAGTTTACGGCAACAGGCGAATGTCCCGCTTCGTGAGCGAGACTCTTTTGCCGAGTTGAATGACGTGCCCACTGGTCACTCAGCTCTTCGACATCGCGCAACGTGATCATTTGTTCGATGTCGCGGCCGAACAAAAGATCGAGCGTCCACGCCATCACCACACGCAGTTTCTTCACCAGGCGCGGCAGCTTCGCGAGATAAACCGAGCGCCACATCCACCACGCGATGAAACCGGAGAACTTGAATCCGAACATGCTCGCCACGCCGGTGCGATGGCCGATGCTCGCGAGCATGCCCATGGTTCGATATCGAAACGGCTTTAGTGGTTGATCGAGAATCGTGCGCTCAATGTTTTTCGCCGCGGTTAGCGCCTCACGCATTCCGTGCTGCGCGGTGGGTGGGAAAAAGATTCCCGTTTCGTAGCCATCCGGAACGGCCGCACAATCCCCCGCAGCCCATAGTCCGGTGAATCCAGGAACCTGGAGATACTCGTCTGCAACGATTCGTCCTTTCTCCTTTGGGCACGGCAAAGCCGCGACCACCGGGCTGGGTTTCACTCCTGCAGTCCAAATAAGTGTCGCAGCAGGAATCGCTATGCCGTTATTCAGCGTCACGACCCATCCATCGTAACTGGCCACGCGCGCGCCTTTGATCACTTCCACTTTGCGCTCGCGCATCTTCCCTTCGGCATAACGACCGAGATCTTCGCCTAGCTCGGGTAACAAATAATCGCCCGGATGAATCACCACGACGCGAATCTCTTCGTCTCCGAAACGCGGATAGAACTTCGCTGTCTCGCGTACGAAATCGTTGACCGCGCCGGCTGTTTCCGCGCCGGCAAATCCCCCGCCCGCGATGACGAACGTGAGCCATTGCCGGCGCGCGGCTGCGTCCTTCTCCAGGATTGCTTCTTCCAAGAACGCCACGACTCGATTTCGCAGCAGCGCCGCGTCGCTCAGATTCTTCATCGTCACCGCCCAATCACGAATGCCGGCGTTGTCGAAGAAGTTCGTCTCTGAACCGAGCGCGAGCAGCAAATGATCGAAGTCGAGCTCGAGCTCAGTCCGGTCGAGCCCATGTGCGCATCGAACTTTCCTCGCGCTAAGATCGACATCTTCCACGTCGGCTTCGATCACAGTGACATGGCGCAGAATGCGCCGCAGGGGATTCACAATGTCGCCAGGTGCCAGATCGCCCGCCGCGACTTCATGCAACATCGGCGTAAAGAGAATAAAATTCTCCCGCGCGATCAGCGTTACTTCGATGTCTGGACGCCGCGCCAGATGTTTGTCTAGATATTTTGCCGCGTAGAGCCCGGCGAATCCGCCGCCTGCAATGATGATGTTCGTCTTCTTCATAGTGTGTAATGCGTCGTGCCGACGCGTGTAGGGTGTTGGAATTCGTGTTGAAATTGATGAGTGTTGCTTTGCTTCAGTCCGCTCCGCCTTGCTGGGACCGATTGAATGAGCAGTTCCGCGAAGCGCGCGTCATAAGAGTCACAGGTAGGAGAATCGCCATTCGGTAGAATCCAGTCCGGGTGCTGCGCCAACAGAGCATCGTGAATCTCTCGTTGGAGGTCTGCGTAAATGGCATCTTCGAAGACCGCCTTCATCGTGATCGTCTCCTTTTGTCAGGCTCCTCGGGTTTGATTCTAAAGAGCCCGATTACCAGGCACCAAAAAATAGACATTGTAACCATGGCTGAATCGCCTAACTGGTGGCACTCGCCGTGATCACTGCCTCCGCCGGCGCAAAGGCCAGCCGCAACTTTCGAGATGCGTATCCGGAAAGTGTCTCTGGTCCGCGTTGCTGCCATTCGGCGACGAGCGTTGAGTCGCGAGATGGAAGCTCGAAGCCGCTACCGGACCAGCCCGTCCAATCGGTGGACCGGACAGACAGAACTTTGGTTTGCCGTTCGAGCCGGACCGGCATTATCAGGTGACGCTCAATTGCTTTGATCGTTTTGCTCATGCTGATATCATCCGACCGCATGTAGCTGCTGGTGAAAGACTATGTTTCTTCCCTCAGCATGCCCGAGAGGCATGGTGCACGTCAGAGAGCAACTACGTCACCTGCGCCACAACCTAAGGCGCCAGGTGGGCGCGGGGTTAAGACTTAGAAAGAGTGTAGAAAGCGACTTCTATAGAATGGATGAGCCTTAAGGCCTAACGAGCAACTGATTTTGTAACACAAAACCGTGGAGCCTACACGGTCCGGTTCCCTTTTGTCATTTGAGGGCTTTTCAGCCTTTTGACACGGCCTGCGAAGACGGTTCACAGGCCTTCGCAAGCAGCAATTGTGGTAAGTTTCCTTGGTAAGTTGCAGGAGAACTCTTGCGCGGGGTTCCTATTGACAGTCTATACGTATCCCGGTATTCTGTGATACAGAATGTCTATACGAAGAAACAGGCCGACGGAATTGCTACAAGGCACTTTAGATTTACTCATTCTCAAGGCGCTCGCGCATGGCTCGCTGCACGGGCTGGCCATCGCGCATCGAATCGAGCAGATTACAAACGGCGCCTTTGAAGTGAAACCGGGTTCCCTTTTCCCGGCTTTGCACGGAATGGAAGAAGCGAGTTGGCTGGTCGCGTCATGGGGCGAATCGCAAAACGGCCGTAAAGCGAAATTTTATCGACTGACGAAGGCCGGCCTCCGTCAATTGGAAAAGGAAACGAGCGATTGGCGCAGAGTTTCGAGCGCGATCGCAGCCGCGCTCAGAACGGCCTAACAAATGCCAGGCTTCGTCAATCGGATTCTGGCTCTTTGCCGAAACCTGTTTAGGCGGACAAAGGTCGAGCAAGAGCTTTCGGACGAACTGGCGCAGGCTTTCGAGTTTCTTGTCGAAACCAAAATCCGCGACGGCAGATCGACATCGGAAGCGCGACGTTTGGCCGCGATTGAATTGGGTGGCGTTGAGCAACTGAAGGAAGAGATTCGAGAGTTCAGGGTCGGCTATAGTTTGGAGGCCCTGTTTCGAGACGTGCGTTTTGGCTTGCGCATGCTGCTAAAAAGGCCGGGCTTCACCGTTGTCGCGGTCACGACGCTCGGACTCGGCATCGGAGCCAACACCGCGATCTTCAGCCTGGTGAATGGCGTTCTCCTGCGTCCGCTTCCGTTTCCGGACGCCGAACACATCATCTACCTCGAAGGCAAAAACCCTGCGGCGGGCATTAGCGAGAGCAACATCTCGTTTCTCGACTTTACTGATTGGTCGCAACAAACCGATCTCTTCACGAGCACCGCCGCCTACTGGACCGGAAACGCCCAATTTGGCGCGGATGGAGCGGAGCCGGAACGCGTGCCGCGCGCCGGTGTGACGAGCGGGTTCTTCTCCGTGCTCGGAGTCCAGCCTGTTCTCGGGCGGGCGTTCGTTCCCAAAGACGACAAAGGGTGGCCGCAAACCGTCGCGATCATCAGCCACGGCTTATGGAAGCGCCGCTTCGGATCTGATCCGGACATCGTCGGGAAACAGGTCCAGATGAGCTCATGGCCCCTCACGATCATCGGCGTAATGCCGCCGGGGTTTGAATACCCGGAGCAAACCCAGGTTTGGGTACCGACCGCGGTCAATCTCAGGGACGAACCGCGCGACAACCGCGTGTGGTCGGCGATCGCGCGTCTGAATACCGGTATCGATCTGAAGCAGGCACAAACTCGTCTCAGCGCGATCAATGCGCAGCTCGCCAAGCAGTTTCACGAGACGAACAAAGGTTGGGATGTGTTTGTTTCTACGCTCCAGGAACGGCTCGTTCGGGAGGTAAAACCGTCCCTTCTCGCGCTCCTTGGCGCCGTCGGATTCGTGCTCCTGATTGCCTGCGCGAACGTAGCCAATCTCCTCCTCGCCCGCAGCGCCGCGCGGCAAAAGGAAATTGCGATCCGGGCCGCGATGGGCGCAAGCCGCTCGCGCGTTCTGCGACAGATGCTGACGGAGAGCATTCTGCTCTCGGTGATCGGCGGGGTTGTAGGGCTCTTCCTCAGCATTTGGTTAACCGAGCTGCTGATGTCGATGTTGCCCGAAGGCGCACCACGAATCGAGCAGGTCGGGATTGATTATCGCGTCCTGACGTTCGCTCTCGGCGTCTCGGCCCTTACTGGCATTCTCTTCGGCATCGTCCCCGCGCTCCAAGCCTCGAAGCTCGACGTCACCAGCGCATTGAAAGAAGGCGGACGCAGCGGCGAAGGACATCGGCGGACCAGTGCGCGCAGCCTCCTGTTGATCGGTGAGGTCGCCCTTTCGCTTATGCTGCTGGTCGGCGCTGGATTGCTCATCAAAAGCTTCCTCCGACTTCAGGAGGTTCGGCCGGGCTTTAATGCGCACAACGTCCTCATCGCCAACCTGTCGTTGCAGGGTCCGAAATACAAAGATGACCAGCGGTGCGTGGAATTTTTCCGACAGTTAAAAGAACGGCTGGAAGCGGTGCCGGGCGTGCAAGCGGCGGGAGGCAGCGTCAATCTTCCGCTCAACGCCAGTGGTTATGCGATTGGACGCGGGTTTATTCCGGAAGGCCGGCCGCTCACGGTGGACGAAGCGAAGGATGCGATGTTCTCCACCATCACGGGCGATTATTTTCGCGCCCTGCAAATTCCGCTACTTTCAGGACGCACCTTCGAACCTCGCGACAACGCTGACGGACCGAAGGTGGTAATCATTAACGAAACCATCGCAAAGCGTCACTTCGGTTCGCCCACAGCCGCGATCGGCAAACGCCTTTCCATCTGGGCGGGATTTCGTGGGCACGACGAAAAAAAATACATGCGCGAAATCATCGGTGTGGTCGGCGACACGAAGACGGGTTCTCTCACCGGAGAGGGCGGCCTGCAAATCTACGTTCCGCACGCCCAGGACTCTCAGTGGAATTTCATGGGGCTGGTGATTCGAACCGCCGGCGACCCTGCCGCCTTCGCCGGCACCCTGCGACACGAAGTACAGGCGCTCGACAAGGACCAGCCGATCTACAACGTCCGCACGATGGACGACGTGGTTGCGAACTCGTTAGGCACGCGCCGGGTCTCGATGCAGCTCTTTGCGGTCTTCGCCTGCGCCGCGCTTCTTCTCGCGGCCGTTGGCATTTACGGCGTGATGGCTTACTCGGTTACGCAACGCACCCAGGAAATCGGCATCCGCATGGCGCTCGGCGCGCAGAAATCGGATATCCTCCGACTTGTGGTTAGGCAAGGCATGACACTGACCTTGATCGGCGTCATTGCCGGCCTGGCCGGCGCATTCGCGCTCACGCGTGTGATCGCGAACCTGCTCTTCGGCGTCGCGGCGAACGATCCGACGACGTTCATCGCGATCGCTCTGCTGCTCATCTTTGTTTCTCTAATTGCTTGTTACTTACCGGCCCGGCGCGCTGCCCGATTGAATCCCACCGTCGCGCTAGCCGAGAATTAATTATCCTGTCGATCATCCAGCTCAAACCCCTCAAACGCTTTTACCCTCTCGCGAAGGGAAAGTTCTCAGTTGTCCAACTGATAAGTCTCGACTAGAGCTACACCGGTCGTGGTGTGGGTCGGCGTTGGTGTTGGAGTAGGCACTTTGAGATCAGATTGCACATATGTAGGAGCTCCTTCCGGTAGATAAGAGAGCGAATAATTCGGAGTTGCGCCCCCAAATGTGACCGAATCAAAGGTTCCTGTGATACCAGATGAAGTGAGAATTTTGTACGACCAAGGCTGGGCGTTTGGATCCAGGTCGATCTCCAAGGTACCTGCTAACGAGGCGGGTCCAGTGACAGCAACGACGGAAGGTGCGCTGCTGGAATTGATCCCGATGCGGACAAGGCTTCCGAGGGTGTTGCTAGCCGGATCTGCTGGATTTAGGGCCAAACTGCCGAGAGTAAGAGTCCCTCCGCTGTCTGGAAAGATCGTTCCGGAATTGACAAAGACATCTTCGGTCAACCTTGCAATCCCGCTCACCGTTCCCCTTTGCGGACTAAGGTCAAGGTTGCGACAGACGAAGATCGATGCTGCATCGATCTCTCCGTCACTTTGAAATTCGCATTGTTGACCTTTACGACCCCTTGATAAACCGCTGTTCCGTTGTAAACGACGGTTCCATTTCCTGTGACAAGGACGCTTGTTCCTCTTGCGCCGAAAACGGTATCGTCAGTAAACCGTATCTCACAGCCGGTAGAATTAATGTGCCGGAAGCGCAAGTTCCCTCCGGGACTTACAATATTCACCTCGCGGTTGAGGATGATCACGGGCACCGCAGCGAAATGACGCAGACCTGGACGATCCGATAATCTCACGTGGTGGCCACCTCGAAGAGAGCTTCGAAAAATGCCTCGATTGCTTTGTCGCAATTATGCGGATTGACATCATCAGGTTAGGCCGAATACAAACGGACTAACGATTAACTCTAACCAGGAGGTTCAAATATGCGCTCGATATTCCAAAACTTAGTTTGCTGCACAGCGATCGTTTCCGCGGTCGGCTTTTTCAGCATCACGTTTGCTGAGACAACTCATTTTAACAAGGCCCAGGTGGGTGACCGCATCCGCAAAGTGGAAAACGGCGTGGATGACTTCGAGAAGTATCTCAGCACTCGCGGGGAAAACGCCGGCAATAAGGCGGGATCGGCGAAGAACAGCGGAGGCACAAACCGTCGACAGGGAGAAAACGCGGCGAACAAAGATGCGCGGAAGGATCAGGCCAAGCAATCAAAAGATGATCTCCAGGACGCGATGGATGATCTGAATCGCACCACCAACCGTTTGCGACGCAAGTTCGACCCAATGGCGAATTACCTGGAGACCAAAGTACAAATGGAGCAGGTCATGGACAGCGCCCGCCGGGTTAACCAGGTCGTGGCGAAGAACAAGAATGACTCGCAGGTAGGACGTCTCTGGACTGCTTTGCGCGCGAGTATCAATGACCTCGCCCGCTGCTATAACATTACCCCCATGGGCGGATAGCTTGATTAATCTGGCTAGTTGCTCAGCAATCAGCGAATCTGCGAAGTGGCGACGAAACAACCTTTTCTTATCGGTCCGCCAAACGTCCAATTGCAATGCATGCAGCAACGTGGCTGGAATTGCATCGCTAACTGATCGCAACGCGGATATAATTTCGGGCGCGCCAAAATCGTGGCCCGTGACTCACGGGCCGGAACTACGCCCTCGGAAGCGATAGGTTTTGGACGACCTACACAGCAATAGGCTGCAATTCGGTATAAGAAATCGAGTTCCCGCGGCCATCTGGTTTGTTCTCATCCCTGTCGCCATCGTTTCTCTTGCCGCAATGGAATATCACGCTGGCCTCGCGGGAGTGAGCAGGACGCTCGCCGGTTTGGCCGTCGCGTTCGCTCTTTCCGCCATCATTGGACTCATAGCCGATCTAGACAGACCACAACAACGAGTTTTAAAAGTGGGGTCAAACACGCTTTGCTCAACCTGCAACGTTCAATGAATGCGCCGGCACCGCCCCAGTAATCGGTGACCTCCGAAAGGGTTTCTCAGAAGTGCCACATTACCGCACGAGTGCTATCAAAGTGATCCACAATACGACCTACTTCGGAAGCGAGTGATCCTTCGAAACAGATACACTAATCGAGGAAATCTCGATGCCGCATTTCTCCTGGATCTTAGGGAAAGCTCCCGCGGGCTGACCATAAATTTCCTGTAACCCTGTTCATGAATTGAGTCCGACTTCATAGTTAGTTGCAGCTACAATGGTAGTGGAGATTTGGGACGTGAAGATGGTGTAATACGACGCAAAGGCTGTCGTAAAATGGCAATTGCACGAGGAAGCCGTGTACGGAGGACCCGAGAGTTATCCGCAGGCCTAACGATCACATGCCAACCATAAGGAGTAGCCGCCTGCAACGAGCCGCAGGCAGAAAGTACTGCGGCGAGGGCAGATTTGCGACTACCAAAGTCTGCGGACTCCCCCAAGCGCTCCCATAATAATCGTAGGTAACAGGCCAGGTCGAGCTCGTCCAAAGGAATCGAGACCGCTAGTCCGCTTGATAGTCACGTCTTGATTGAACGGGACATTCGTCGAGTTGTTAAACGGACACGCGCTCGAGGCTGTGAAGGGGATCGCCTCCCTATTCCGGACTGATGATCTCGCCTTTAACTGGCGAATAATTCGTATGGATCTCCGTTTTGTCGTTCTTCGTCACGATGACTCTCTGAAACACGCATCTAATGCCGAGCCCGTCCTGAATAATCGGTGAGTGCTGCAAATGATAATGAATATGGGGCTCGGATGAGTTCCCGGAATTGCCGCACAACCCCAGGACCTGCCCACGCTTCACGGTGTCGCCGGCTTTCACTTTGCTACTGCCTTGCTTCAAATGCGCTAGCAATGAAACTTCGTCCTCGCGATGCTGAATCACCACACAATTGCCAAGGGCTGAATATGGATTCATGGAACCGGGCGCGTTGTCGCGCACGCCTTCGATGGCTTCGATGACTTTGCCGTCGGCCGGGGCGAGGACTTCGCGGCCAAACGCGTAATAGTCCTCATTCTTTGCACCTTCGCCGCGATGTGTTTTGCCATCATCGCCAACGCCAATCAGATCGAAGGCAAACCGCTGGTTCGGCGTATCGTGATGATAATTCAACGCTCTAGTGTCGCCGCCCCATACCACGAGCCAGTGCCCGCGAAACGGCAAAGAGAGTTCAGTCTGATGCCGCTCTGGCGCGGGTTTAGTGCTGCCGGAATGCGGCTTAAGAAACAGCCCGGTGATTTTTCCCTCTGGGTCCAAAGCGAGTTGCAAATCCAGCATGCCGCCCGCGAAGTGCGCCGGGAAAACAACTGCCATGCCGGCGAGTCGCTGTCCTTGATCAAGCTTCTGAAGCTTACCGTATTGTTGCGCGACCCCCTCGAATACCGACTTCGTCTTGTCCAGCGGTAGCTCCTTAGCCATCTCCGCATTGAACAACGCTTCGATGCCCGGGTAATCGGCGACATTGATGCGATCCATCAATTTCTGCGCGACTTCCCTGTGCGCCGTGACGTCCTGGGCATTCGCGGCAAAGAAGACAGTCAAAAGAGCAAGCGCGACTTGAATGAGCTTGGCCATGGCGGAGGTTTTACGACGGCCAAAGGACGCAAGGTTGATCTAACTGTTTGGGTGTCGCCCCAGAACACGAGCCAGCCTCCGTGAAATGGCAGAGTTCAGTCTGATGCTTAACCGGCGCGGATTTGGTGGTGCCCGAATGCGGCTTGAGAAACAGCCCGGCGATTTTTCCCTCCGGGTCCAAAGCGATTTGCAAATCCAGTAGGCCACGCTCGAAGTGCGCCGGGAAAACTACAGTGCCGGCGAGTCGCTTTCCTTGATCAAGCTTTTGCAGTTTGCCGTATTGCCGCATAACGCCCTCGAAGAACGACGTGGTTTTGGCGAGCGGCAGAGCCTTAGCCATCTCCGCATTGAACAACGCTTCGATGCCCGGGTAATCGCCAGCGTTGATGCGGTCCATCAATTTCTGCGCGACCGTCCTATGCGCCGGAATGTCTTGCCCGTTCGCGGCAAGGACGACACTGAAAAGAGCAAGAGCGACTTGAATGAGCTTGAGCATGGAGGCGGTCTTACGACGGTTAAAGAACGTTCGGCTCGTCGTGAAGCGGCTTGTTGGATTCATCGCAGACATTAGCTGAGTTAAGTGATACATATTTTTGGCGGATTCTTAGTATGGTTGAGTGATTCTTGTCTTCACTTCCTTACAGAAGAAAAAAACCGACATGATTGCAGAAAAAATGCGGTTAACTGGAAAAAACGACCCAAGCGAGATCGGAACGGAGGACGGGGCGGGGTTGTCGACTACAGACAGATTGGCGTGTCAGCCCAACCTGTCTTTCGGCGCGACGAAACAGCCCCCGTGAAACAGGAAGAAAGTTCAGCCTGATGCTCCACAGGTGCGGATTTGGTGGTGCCGGAATGCGGCTTGAAAAACAGCCCGGCGATTTTTCCTTCCAAGTCCAAAGCGATTTGCAAATCCCACACGCAGTGCTCGAAGTGCGCCGGGAAAACGACCACCGCGGGGACGAGTCGCTCTCCTTGATCCAGCGCCTGAAGCTTGCCGCATTGTTGCCTGACGTCCTCGAAGAACAACTTCGTTTTGGCGAGCGGCAGCGCCTTAGCCATCTCCGCATTGAACAACGCTTCGATGCCCGGGTAATCGGCGGCATTGATGCGGTCCATCAACTCCTGCGCGACCGCCCGATGCAGCGTGATGTCCTGTGCGGAATCTGGCTTGAGAAACAGCCCGGCGATTCTTGCCTCCGGGTCCAAAGCGATTTGCAAATCCAGTTCGCCACGCTCGAAGTGCGCCGGGAAAACCACCGTGCCGGCGAGTCTCTTTCCTTGATCAAGCTTTTGCAGCTTGCCGTATTGCTGCATAACGCCCTGGAAGAACGACGTGGTTTTGGCGAGCGGCAGCGCCTTAGCCATCTCTGCATTGAACAACGCTTCAATGCCCAGGTAATCGTTAGCGTTGATGCGATCCATTAACTTTTGCGCGACTTGCCTGTGTGCCACGATATCCTGCGCGTTTTTCTCCGGTAGACCGGTGGCAGGCGCGCGGCCACGGGCGCGCTGCCGATCCGAAAGGTAAGTGGTTAGACTTAATGCGCTGACGAGCAACAGGCCGAGAGTGACTAGGGAGAGTCTTAGCTGAGCGCGACGGCGTGAACGGGCTTCTACGGCCGTGCGGCAGCGTTGAAGCAAACCTAAGAGCTCCTGTGCCGACTGTGGACGCTTGGCGGGGTCGGTTGCCAGCATAGAGCGGAGAAGGGTTATCACAGGTTCCGGAACCTTTGCCGCGATGAGCTGCTGCAATGGAAGAGGCCGGTCCGGCGTCTCGCCGACGATGCGGCCGGAAAAAGGTGACTGCCCAGACAGCAAATACCAAAGCGTCGCGCCTAACGAAAATATGTCGGAGCGCACATCCAGCGAGAGCTCGTTGCCAAACTGTTCCGGGCTGGCAAAGTCTGGCGTACCCGAAAAGCCGCGGTGCGCCGGGGCAGCGTTTCCCGCGATTGCGGTCACAGGCTTCGCCAGGCCGAAATCAATTACCTTAATGACTAAAGCGTCGGTCCCGGAATGATCGTAGCCCAAAACCATCAGGTTACTGGGCTTAAGATCGCGGTGGACTAACCCGTGCGCTTCCGCCGCCTGAAGTGCGCGCGCGACCTGGGTGACGACCTCGAGGGCAACTGGCACCGTGAGCGGCCCATCGCGGCGAACTCGTGCCTCGAGTGTGCCGCCTTCGATTAACTCCATCGCATAGAAGCATTGCCCTGTGGCAGTCTCGCCGAAGTGAAAGACGTTCGCGACGTGACGATGTCTTAGTTGAGCAGCTACCCGGGCTTCGCGATGGAAACGCTCGCGCGCTTTCGAGTCTCCGGAGTATCTGGCACTGATGACCTTGAGCGCGACGAGAGAGCCGAGGTTGCTGTCCAGAGCACGGTAGGTGATTCCCATTGCTCCGCGGCCGAGTTCGTCGAAAGTAATGCCATCGTCGCGGAGACAAATCTCGTAGTGCTGAAAGGTCCGCGTCGCCTGACTAGAGTCGTTAGGGCCACCTAGGAGCAGGCAATTGAGACAGCCGAGGCCTGACGTACCACTTTCAAGCGGTGCGCCACACAGGTCGCAATAAGAGGTCTGATTTTTGAATGTAGGTATACGGATTAACCTCTAGGGCTTTGGGCGATTTACCTCTCTCGTGTGTGCAACGGTGCTAAATTGAAGCCGTGGTTTTCTGATCTTGTTTAAACTCCCAGCATTCCGCCAGCAGGTTACGAAAATGACGCAACTCCTCCTCCAGGTCGTCATTTCTTCCGATGGTGCGGGCGACTTCCTCACGCAGCAGTTCGCCGTAACGCCCACGCAAGCGGGAAAGGTGACTCCGCAAAGTGCTGATCGGTATCCCAAGACGACAGGCAATCCTTTCCTGACTTGGAAGACCTGCGCCACCGCAAAGAAACGGCTTTAACTCCTCAAAGAGACGCGCCTTCTGCCCATCGCTAAACTCTGCGCCGAGGCGGGTCAGCGCACATTTCACAAGTGCATTTGCCCAACAATGTTCATAGTGCCGTTCCTCATCCAGCACTCCGCTGGACGGTTGGGCTGCGTAAAGGGTTTCGGCCGCCTCCATTTCCTCCTCGAGAAAGACAAACTCATAATCGCCCCCGCGCTTGCGCGCATGCTCCCGGTCCCACTCGTTTGCCAGGTAGTGCTTGAGCGACATTAAGATGTAACTTCGAAACTTACCTTTATTGGGAGCTGTCTCCGCGTAGGACTGACTTCGCAAAAAAGAAGCGAAGAATCCCTGGACCAGGTCCTGTGCATCACTGCGAGAGTAACCCCGTCGGCGCACGAAGCTATAAAGCGGTGGCCAATAGTCGCGACAAAGTTGCGCGAGGGCCTCTAGCCCATTCCGGCCGCCAAGCGTGCAATCAGCGATCAGGCTCCAATGAGTCGTACGAAAACAGGCTCCGCCGTCCTGCAAGGTGCCGGGGATCGCTCTCACCGTTGCAGAATATGGGATTGTAAGGACAAGAGTAAATCTTATTCTACTGGCACAGCCGGCTGAGCCTATGCCGGACTCGGTCAAAATAGCCGCTCAGGATCAATTCTTGTTTTTCATTTGTGCTTCGTTGCTTCAAAAGTATGCGCATTTTCTTGTCACTCGGTTGTCTGCGTTTGCGTTTTGCTGGCACCATTCATGCCAGCGCAGACCTAGATAAAAAAGCCGGGGTGCATCCCGCTGTTTCTCCCCTCGTGACCAGTATTCTTGTGCGCCGGAGCCCCTGAATGGGACCATTTGGAACCTTTTTGACATCGGCCGAAAATCAAGGCAAGAACCGATCCGATTTTTTGACTTTTTGCGGGGTTACGGACCCTCGTTTGATACCCTTTCGACACTCGACCTCGCTGCGTTACGCGCCTTTTCTTTTCTGCTTTCCTTCCGATTTCCTCTGCAGGGTTAGCCATGAAGCTTCGAAAAGCCCTTGAATCCTTCCGCGCGAGTTTCTCGCACATGGCGAGGTTGTCCCGCTAGCTCTGCAGGACCGTAGGCAACTCGCCCTGCGTCATGGGACGCGGCGCGGATTCGTGGCACCAAGAGCAAAGGTAGCTCCAGCGGCCGTGATTTGCCGCAACGCTCTCAAGCTGGTGAGGCTGACGCTCGTGGCAAGTTCGTGGTGTTATCGCCACGGTTCTCAATAGCTATTGGATAGTTCGCTTTTTCGAAGCGGGACTTGGGCAACAGCGCTTTAGAGACAAAGCTCGGTTAATCTTCGGTCGACGACAGCAATCGTTCGGGCTTTCTGATCGCAATGGCGCCACGGCGCGCGGCGTTGACAGATTGCTTTGGAAATGGGGCAATAAGCTCATGCGCGAAGGAATATCTGTGAAAATTGGACTGGCGATTCTGGCGTTGGCGGCTTGCGGTGCGGTCATGGGACAGGAAGTAAGCAAAGGGCGCGGTGAAATCGGAACAGATGCGGCGGCGCGGATTACCTTTGGCAGTAACTTCGTGGCCGATCCCTGTCAGACCTGCAAATACAACTCCAATCCGCTAAGCGGCTATTTTGTTTGGGGACGAGATAACTGCACCTCGCCTGGGGACCTTCAGTCAGTCGCGGTGCCGTTCATTGCCGCGGCGGACGGCATTCCCAACCGCATCTTAACTTCCATTATTCTGAACGACCCGGCGAATTGCCCGACCAATACGGTAACTCTGGGTCTGTACACCGACACCTGCGGAGATGGTCCGGGAACATTGCTGGCTCAGGCCGACGCGACCGTGGCCGGCGCGGCCTGTGAACTCACTATCGCCAAGCTCACGGCTGCACCTGCCATAACCCAGGGAACTAAGTATTGGATCACTGCGACCACCACAGCGGCGCAAACGGGTCTCGACTCCAGGTGGTATGCTTCCAACAATGCGCTTTACGCATTTGATCTTGGCGAAGGTTGGCAGGCCTCCAATGGCACGACGCCCGCCTTCGCGATCCAAGGTCCCGGAACGATCTCAGACAAGGCAGCAACGGCGGCGGCGCATCCGGCTTTTGGCGGCAACTTGTTTGTCGATCCCTGCACTGGATGTAACTACGACTCTGCTTCTGGCGGTTTTGACGTCCGCGGTTCAGAAAATTGCACGTCGCCTGGACAAACCGCATCGCTTGCCGTGCCATTCGTCGCGCAAAGGAGCGGTGTTCCAAAACGTATTTCGGCTGCGATCATCCTTCACAACCCAAGAAGCTGCCCTGCTAACAAAGTCACGCTCAGCCTGTACAGCGATAAGAACTGTGCAGGAGTCCCCGATACGCCGCTTGTTTCCGCAAAGGCGACAGTTCCGTTGACTCCATGCGAGCTAGCAGTTGCGAAACTCCGAAGTTCTCCCTCGTTAGTAAAAGGCCAAAAATATTGGGCCGTTGCGACGACGACGCCTGAGCAGGCCGGACTTGACGCGACGTGGTATGCATCGAATAGCGGGCAGTATGCGGTAGATCTTGGTATCGGCTGGATACAGTCCAGCACTGGTACACCAGCATTCTTAGTAGAATAGCATCTTCGGATTCAATCCTAAACCCACCACGCAAGCTTTTAAGTGCGCGGCGGTTAGGATAGTGCACGGCCCTACGAATGTTAGGCTCAGCTACAAATGGGGTCTCAGCTACAAATGGGGTCTGATCTTCACATTTGACATAGCGGCGCGGAGGACGTGAAGCTCTCGCTGTTATGGCGAGGCCTTTGCGGGTGGAGTTTGAAGGGGCGCTCTATCATTTGGTGAGGCTGACGCTGGTGGCAGGTTCGTGGTGTTATCGCCACGGTTTTCAATAACTATTCGATAGTTGCTTTTCGAAACGGGACTTGGGCAACAGCGCTTTAGAGACAAAGCTCGAGTAGCCTTCGGTCGACGACAGCATCGTCCGGGCCTTCTGATCGCAATGGCGCCACGGCGCGCGGCGTTGACAGATTGCTTTGGAAATGGGGCAATAAGCTCATGCGCGAAGGAATATCTACGAAATTTGGACTGACGATTCTGGTCATGGCGGTTTGCGGTGCGGTCATGGCGCAGGAAGCAGACAAAGGACGCGATCAAACCGGGGCAGATGCGGCGGCGCGGATCACCTTTGGGACCAACTTTGTGGCCGATCCCTGTCAGACGTGTAAATACAACTCCAATCCCCTAAGCGGCTATTTTGTCTGGGGACGGGACAACTGCACTTCACCCGGAGACATTCAGGCAGTGGCGGTGCCCTTCATTGCCGCGGCGGACGGAACTCCGAGCCACATTTCTACTTCCATTATCCTGAACGACCCGGCGAATTGTCCGACCGACACAGTAACTCTGGGGCTTTACACCGACACCTGCGGAGATGGTCCAGGGACATTATTGGCGCAGGCGAACGCGACCGTGGCTGAGGCGACATGCGGGCTAACTATCGCGAAGTTGGCCGGCGCACCTTCCTTGACTCAAGGAACCAAGTATTGGATCACTGCGACAACTAGCGCAGCCCAGGTTGCACTTGATTCGAGATGGCATCCATCCAATACGGCAGGATATGCGGCCAATCAAGAGGGCGTCTGGATACCGTCTAATGGGATTACGCCAGGCTTCAGCGTACAAGGCTCAAATTCTTTATTGGGGAGGACAGAGTCCAATGCTCAAGGTCAAATGTTTGGAGGAAACCTGCTCTTGGATCCGTGTAACGGATTGGAGTACGAACCGGATGGAGGCCTTGAGGTGCGCGGGCCAGAAAATTGTACGACAGAAGGATCGACCAGATGGGCCGCGGTTCCATTCATCGCCGCACGAACAGGTATTCCGCGGCGCATTTCGGCTGCGATTACCCTCTATGACCCGGCGTTCTGTACATACAACAAGGTGACGCTAAGTCTTTACACGGATAATGACTGCGAAGGCACGCCAGGAACGCCGCTCGTTTCTGGACAAGCAAGCGTGCCGCTTGAGGCGCCTGACCTGGCAGTGGCCAAGCTTCAACATTCACCATCACTCACAAAGGGAATAAAATATTGGGTCGTAGCGACAACAACTGCGGCACAAGCTAACCTTGATGCTAGATGGCACGGGTCAAACAATGCCCAACTTGGGGTAAATCTGGGAGACGAGTGGGTGCAATTCTCCGGCGGCACGCCAGCTTTCTCAGTCGAATAAACAAACTCGAACCGGATGCTAAAGCAATATCCGGTTAATCTCTAGTTTATCCAATGCCACGAAAATTTCTGGTGACCTCTGAGGTTCTGCATATGGGGTCTGATCTTCACATTTGACATAGCGGAGCGGAGGACGTGAAGCTCTCGCTGTTATGGCGAGGCCTTTGCGGGTGGAGTTTGAAGGGGCGCTCTATCATTTGACTGGCCGTGGCAATGCACGGCGAAGGATTTTCGCCGACGACATGGACTGCGCCAGGTTTGTGCAGTTG